>NZ_CP096886.1:0-195000 GCF_024195245.1 Rossellomorea sp. KS-H15a
AGAAGTCCCGTCGGCCGGATGATCTGTTCGACCATTTCAGGACTATGCTCCAACTCGTATGGTCCAGGAGTTGCTGAAACATAGAGGAGCTGCTGGGTTTTCTTCTCGAACTCTTCAAAGCGAAGGGGACGATTGTCCATGGCTGAAGGCAGACGGAATCCATGGTCCACGAGCACTTTTTTACGGGCCTGGTCCCCATTGAACATCCCCCGGATCTGAGGAAGCGTCACATGGGACTCATCCACCACGATCAGGAAGTCATCCGGGAAATAGTCCAGAAGCGTATATGGTGTCGATCCTGCCGGTCGCAATGTCAGATGGCGGGAATAGTTCTCGATCCCAGAACAGAACCCCATTTCCCTCATCATTTCCAGGTCATACCGGGTTCGCTGTTCCAGCCGCTGAGCTTCCAGTAGCTTGTTCTCTTCCTTCATGATCGCCAGCTGTTCTTCCAGCTCTTTTTCAATATTCTTGATGGCAACCTGTAATTTCTCTTCACGGGTTACGAAGTGGGAAGCCGGGAAAATCGCGATATGATCACGGTCACCCATGATTTCGCCGGTGAGGGCATCCACTTCACGGATCCTGTCGATTTCATCCCCGAAAAATTCCACACGCATACAGTGTTCATCACGGGAAGCCGGGAATATTTCAACCACGTCTCCGCGCACACGGAAAGTCCCGCGCTGAAAGTCGATGTCATTTCGTTCATATTGGATATCCACAAGCTTGCGAAGCAATTGGTTCCGTTCAATTTCCATCCCGGTCCTGAGGGATAGGACGAGCTCACGATACTCTTCCGGATTACCTAAACCGTAAATACAGGACACGCTGGCAATGATGATGACATCTTTCCGTTCAAACAGGGAAGATGTGGCAGAGTGTCTCAATTTATCGATTTCATCATTGATGCTGGCATCCTTTTCAATGAAGGTATCCGTTTGCGGAACATATGCTTCCGGCTGATAATAATCATAGTAACTCACAAAATATTCAACGGCATTATCAGGGAAAAACTCTTTGAACTCACTGTAGAGCTGTCCCGCCAATGTCTTATTATGGGCTATGATGAGGGTCGGCTTTTCAACCTGCTTGATCACATTGGAGACGGTGAAGGTCTTTCCTGTCCCTGTCGCCCCAAGTAACGTTTGATGCCGTTTCCCTTCATTGATTCCCTGTACCAGCTTCTCTATGGCAAGGGGCTGGTCCCCCTCTGGTTTATATTTGGATTTGAGCTCGAATTGATCTTTCACCGTGAAACCTCCTATAATAAAGGACTGCTACCTTGTATTTACCTACTTATACCCATCTTAAACACTGCACATTCATTTATACACATTCTACCACATTTCCTCCCTTATTAACCAACAATAAGCGAACAAAAGTTCGTTTTCTTTTTTGAGGGACGGACCTTCAAATCTATCAACACTGTGGATAACTTTCCATTTTGAGAAAGGAACCGCTGAGAATTTTACCTTCGACAGAGCCAAGGGATTTGACCGTCTTTATTCGACATCATTCGAACATTTCTATGCACAATCTGTGTATAACCATGTGTATAAGTCAGCAACACTTGTGGAAAATACGTAAACTTATACACAATTCGTCAAAATTCTTGTGAACAAATCCCCTGTATTCGATTTCAAACTGTGAATAACCATTGGAGATGCCTTGTTATTCACATAATTCACTCTTTATCCACAATTCAATCATTTCTCCCCACTTCCTTTTCCATGAATTATTCATCTAGGCATATATTCAATAATTGATTGACTATTCAGTCTATTATTCTATAAGCTTTTTAATAGATTCAGCAAAAATACATAAGCACAGGAGGAATGTATGAAAAAATCAAAATGGTTGAAAGTTGCAGGCAGTCTCAGTTTAACGGGTTTCTTACTGGGTTCCGCCGTGACACCCTTGTCCCCATCCCTTTCTTCACAAGAAATTGCACACGCTGCCACGGTGGATTCTTCCGAATTACAGAAGGCATTCCGACAAGCCGCTCAAGAATTTGACGTACCCGTTGAAATACTCCTTGCAGTGGGGTATAACATGTCGTTATGGGAGCATCACGGCGGTAAGCCAAGCGCTTCCGGCGGCTACGGGTTGATGCATCTGACGGATGTCAATGTGGACAACTTGGAAGGTCCTGACACATCGGACAATCCGCTTCATATGTTTCTATCAGGAAAAGAAGACGCTCCCATGCAGGGTGTTGTGCCAACTGGGGAGCAAGCAGATATTTCTCTTTCAGATCCTTCCCTTCACACATTAACCGCAGCGGCGGACCTGCTCTCCCTCCCATCCGAGGATCTAAAAAAAGATCAAAAACAAAACATCCGCGGAGCTGCGGCCTTACTTGCAAAATATGCGGATCAGACGGTCGGTAAAAAGCCGAATGGCCTTGACGATTGGTACGGGGCCGTTGCGAAATACAGTGGTTCTTCCGACGAGGCGGGAGCAAGGGATTTTGCCGATCGAGTGTATGAAACGATCAACAATGGAGCGGCGAAACAGACAGAAGATGGCTCTTCCATCCAGCTTGCTCCAAAACACACCACTCCGAATAAAGAAACCATCAAGCCTTTACACTTAAAATCAGATGAGGGCGAAGATATGGCCGATTGTCCGAAAGGCCTCGCCTGCCACTTTGTCCCGGCAGCCTACAAGAAGATCAATCATGACGGGACGTATTATGAAGGATCCTACGGCAACTACGACAAAGCCAACCGTCCACATGATAACCAGGAGATCAAGTACATCGTCCTCCACGATACGGAAATCAGCTATGATCTAACCAAAACCGTGTTTCAGCGGGAAACGACCCAGGCTTCCGCCCACTATGTGATCCGCTCTTCAGATGGCGATATCACTCAAATGATTGATAATAAAGATGTAGCATGGCATGCGGGCAACTGGTATTTCAATTCGAAGAGTATCGGGATCGAACATGAAGGAATCGCCATTGAAGGGGCAGACTGGTACAACGAGCAACTGTATCATGCCTCCGCACGTTTAGTAAAGCATCTGGCCAGGGAGTACAATATCCCGTTGGACCGAGATCATATCATCGCCCATGATGAAGTGCCGGGTACATCCGCAGCCAGACAGTCCACCATGCACTGGGATCCGGGCCCATTCTGGGATTGGGCACATTATATGAAGATTTTGGGGGCACCCCTTGAGTCGGGGAAGAAGCAAAAAGATGTAGTCCAGATCAATCCAAATTTCAAGAAGAACATGCCGGATCTGCAGACACCGACCGGTGAACCCGTTCCAAAGCAACCGGCAAACTTCGTCTACCTGTATAGTGCACCAAGCTTTGATGCTCCTCTTATCAAAGACGCGGCACTGCCAAATGCCCATCCTTTAGATGCGTCGAATTGGGGAAATAAAGCAGTGACAGGTCAAACGTTCTATAAAATAGAAGACCAAGGGGACTGGACAGCAATCTGGTATGGAGCCCAAAAAGCGTGGTTCTACAATCCAAAAGGAAAAAACACGACAAAAGGTTCAGGGATCGTCATTACCCCGAAAGAAGGGAAAACGGAAATCCCAACTTACGGGTTGGCTTACCCCGAAGCAGAAGCATTTCCTGAAGGCATTCCGGTTAGAGGGATGGATGTGCTTCAATATACACTCACCCCGGGACAGAAGTATGTCGCCACCGAGAGAGTGAAAGGAAGCTACTATAGCGCACCTGTATATACGTACAATCCGGATACGACCCATAAGATTGTTTGGGGAGATGACGAATTTTATCTGATTCACCTGAATCACCGTCTTGCCTTTGTAAGAGCTGAAGATGTGGATGTTGTGGATGATTCAAACCATAACCGATAAAAAAACAAGGCCGTCCCAATGGATGGCCTTGTTTTTATCGTTTATGCACTTCTCTTTGCTTTTTTCATCATCCGGTCACTATACCAGAATCCGGCGGTGAGCGATGCCGCGTCTATGACTATGAGCAACCAGGAATCCGTATATCCTTTTGACACCGAAGCCGCTATGAGGGCAACGGTCAGGATCAAGCCGACATAATGATTATACGTCACCCGTGTGAACAGAACGACAAGCAATCCCGGTAAAAATAAGCCTAAAATAATTTTGGACACGTTCAACTCTCCTTGTAAATAAGGGAATAACACATATTCTACCGAAGTTTCCCCTATCTGGAAAGGGGGTTCTTATTCTTCAGCCTCCCGGATCAGTTTCTGTGTCCGTTCTTTCAGCTCATGATGGGGAATGAATTTCTCGGACAGCATATCAGGAAGGATATATTCGAGGAAGTATTGGACGCAATCCATGTCCTTATATTTGACGATCGTGGTCAAAGCCTCCTGATAAATTTCAATAAACAATGGTTCAGGATTTCCTTTTTGGATTTCACCGAAGGACTCGTATAAAAGGTCGATTTTATCTGCGACGGATAAAATCCTTCCTTCCAGTGTCTCATCCTTCCCCTCTTTAAACCGTTCCCGGTACACTTCCTGAAATTGCGGTGGAAACTCCGTGGTGATGAATTTATTCACCATCTGATCTTCCACCTGGCTGAAGAGCTCCCGTAATTTTCCCGAAGCATATTTCACAGGTGTTTTGATATCACCGGTGAACAGTTCTGCGTAGTCATGGTTCAATGCTTTTTCATAGAGGGCTTTCCAATCCAATTCTTTTCCGTTCTGTTCCTCCACCGTCCCGAGAAACTGGGCGATTTTCGTTACTTTAAAGGAATGGCTGGCCACATTATGCTCGTGGTATTTGAAGCGACCCGGACAGCGGATGAGGGTCTCGAGGTCTGATAAGCTTTTAAAATAATGATGAATTCCCATGGTATTCTCCTCTCTCTGATTATGTTTACTTTATGAAAATAGTATCAAGGAGAGTCGGCCGATGCAACGATTGGTGGCTTATCCTTTTCTACTTCTCTTACTAATATGGTATTTTACGGTGGAATGATACGTGCTTGATTGCCTGTCCATATTTTTTCAGGATAGTATGGGTTGATAAAAACACCCCTTCATCACATGAAGGAGTGTTTTTGACTTTATATGAGACGCACGGAAACGACGCCGGTGATGTTCTTCATTTTTTGTTTCACTTCGGCCTGTTCATCTTCCGCCAGTTTCTGGTCAAGGTCGATCATGGTATACGCCCACGTGTTCTTACTGCGGTTGATCATATCGGCGATGTTGACGGCGTAACCTGAGAGGACCGTGGCGATTTGTCCCACCATGTTCGGGATGTTCTGATGCATGACCGTCACTCTCATCTTCCCGCTGTACGGAAGCTCAACGTCCGGCAGGTTGACGGCATGCTTGATATTCCCGGTTTCAAGATAGGTTTTCAGCTGTTTGGTGGCCATGATGGCACAGTTTTCTTCCGATTCGACGGTAGACGCACCGAGATGAGGGACCGGCACGACATTTTTCATGGCAAGGACCTTTTCATTCGGAAAATCCGTCACGTATTTCCGGACGATTCCTGATTCCAGTGCAGCGGCCATGGCATCCTCTTCCACCAGCTCACCCCTTGAAAAGTTCAGGATCGTCATTCCTTTTTTCATTTTCCCAAATGCTTCTTCGCTTACAAAGCTTGCGGTTTTGTCTGTCAGAGGGATGTGCAATGTGACAAAATCACACTCTGCCCACACCTCTTCAATCTGATGGGCCCGCTTCACATCCTGCGATAAACGCCATGCAGCATCGACGGAGATAAATGGATCGTAGGCGACTACGTCCATCCCGAGGGCAAGGGCATCGTTTGCGACGAGGACACCGATTGCCCCCAAGCCCACGACCCCGAGCTTCTTCCCTTTGATTTCACTTCCGACGAATTCCTTTTTCCTTGCTTCCACGACACCTGGGACATCTTCTTCCGTCTCCTTTAACGAGTTTGTCCAGCCGACGGCAGAATACAGGTTACGGGAGGAAGCAATCAAATTGGCGAGGACAAGCTCCTTGACGGCATTGGCATTGGCCCCCGGTGTATTAAAAACGACAATCCCCTTTTCCGTGCAGAGATCGATGGGGATATTATTGACTCCCGCTCCTGCACGGGCGATGGCCTTAACGGAAGCAGGGAAATCGTAGTCATGAAGGTTTTTTGATCTGACGAGGATTCCATCCGGGTCCCCGTTTCCATTCAGATGATAGTTCAGGTCGTCCTCGATCAGTGATAATCCGCTTTGACTGATGGCGTTGTACGTATTGATTGAAATCATTCTCAACATCCTCCTCGATCAGATTCAAATTTTTTCATGAAATCGACTAGCGATTTCACTCCTTCAAGTGGCATGGCATTGTAAAGACTCGCCCTCATTCCACCGACGGATCGGTGACCCTTTAAAAATTCAAACCCCTTCGCTTTGGCTCCCTTTAAAAAATCCGCATCCAGTTCATCATTGCCCGTCGAAAAAGGAATGTTCATCAAGGAACGATTTTTCTCCGGTACGGGATTGTGAAATAATGATGATTCATCAATACAGTTGTAAAGAAGGGCGGCTTTCCTTTCATTATGCTCCTGCATCCCTTCCACTCCCCCGTTCTCTTTCACCCATTCCAGTACTAGTTTCAGAACGTAGATGGAAAAGGTCGGTGGCGTATTGAAGAGAGAATCATGCTTCACATACGTTTCGTAGTTCAGCATGGTCGGACAAGTATCGGGTGCCTTCCCGATCAGACTGTCATGAATGATGGCCACGGTCACACCGGATGGGCCAAGGTTCTTCTGGGCCCCGGCATAAATGAGCCCGAAAGAGGAAACGTCTATTTTTTCAGACAGGATGTGGGATGACATATCGGCCACAAGGGGAATGCCTCCTGTATCGGGATACTGGTCGAACCGGGTTCCCTCGATTGTATTATTAGATGTGATATGTACGTAACTTGAATCTGGAGAGAAATCTTCTGGTGTATAGGCCGGGATCTCAAAGGGTTCTTTGAGAGACAGCGTTCGGATATCCCCGACTTTCTCCGCCTCTTTAACGGCTTTCTTCGACCAGCTTCCTGTCACGATGTAATCCGCTCCCTGTCCTTCACCGAGAAGATTAAGAGGGATCATGGAAAACTGAAGGGACGCTCCCCCCTGCATGAAGACCACTCTATAATCATCAGGAATCGCAAGCAGTTCACGGAGTAAGCCTTGTGCTTCTTCTATTATATTTTGGAAAGGGGCAGACCGATGACTCAATTCCATCACAGACATGCCCGTTTCACGATAATTCAATAACTCATTTTGAACCTTCTTCAACACGGGCTCAGGCAACACAGCAGGACCAGCAGAAAAGTTATACACATGCTTCAACAACAGCACCACCAAAAGTTCAGAATTTTTCAACAGTATAATCCCGTGCAGCGCTTTCGTCAATATCAGTAACCCATGATGAAAACGCTTAATAAGATGGTTTTTAGCCTCATGCGTGGTCATGGATGAATTCTTGCTGGTTTTATAAAAAAAATCGCCTTCCCCGCTTCACCCAATAATGGTAAAACGGACAAGCCGATTTTATTCATTTTAACCTGTTAAGATATCTTCTTTCGGATAGCGGATTTTTTCTTTATCAGGTCGTGACAGGGAGAACGCAAGTGTAAGGGGTCCGAGTTTACCTGCGAACATCACAACGATGATGATACACTTTCCAATAGCAGAAAGGGAACCCGTAATCCCCATGGACAAGCCCACCGTACCGAAGGCAGACACCACTTCAAACACTATGGACAGGAACGAAACATCATGCTCTGTCATTTCCAGGAAGAAAAGCGCGGTGAACACCAGCAGCACGCTGATCATGGATAGAGCCAAAGCTTTGAAAATATGCGCTTGATCAATTGTACGCCTGAAAATCCGGATTTCTTTTTTTTCTTTTAAAAAGGCAATCATACTCAATGAAATGACCACAAAGGTTGTGAGCTTGATCCCACCGCCTGTGGAGGCACTGCCAGCTCCAATAAACATTAATAAAATCGTAAAGAGCAGCGTGGATCGCTCCATGCTTCCGTAATCAAGGGAGTTGAATCCCGCTGTACGGGGGGTGACCGCTTGAAAGTAGGAAGCGAATATCTTATCGGAAAGCGGCAGCTGAGCCAGGGTGTTCGGGTTATTGAATTCCAGCACGAATATCATCATGAAGGCGATGACATTGATCAGAAAGGTTCCAATGACCATGATTTTTGTGTGGAGGGATAATTGACGGATCGTTTTGGATTTCCACAGATCAACCAGAACCGTGAACCCGATCCCCCCCAGTATAAATAGAAATGAAATGGTCAAATTAATGATCGGACTTCCCACATATCCCATCAAACTGTCGGAAAACAAGGAAAAACCGGCATTGTTAAACGCAGATATAGAATGAAAGATACTGACATACAAGCCCCGTTTCCATCCAAACTCCGGTACCCATTCCGTCGCTAATAAGAGAACGGCAAACCCCTCAACGATAAAGGAAAAAATAAATAAATATTTCACAAGCTTGATGACGCCGCCTACGGAAGTCTGATTCAGTGCCTGTTGAAGGAGTAACCGTTCTTTGAATCCGATTTTCTTACCAAGCATCATGAAGATCAAGACCGCGAAGGACATGATCCCGAGCCCTCCGATCTGGATCAGGCTCATGACGACCACTTCCCCGAACAGAGTGAAGGCCCCTCCCGTATCAACCACGGCAAGCCCTGTCACCGTCATGGCGGACGTGGTCGTGAACAATGCGTCGAGCCATGAGATCTGTTCAGTGGTGGCAAAAGGAAGCTTTAAGAGCCCCATTCCCAGTATGATGAAAAATAGAAAGGTCACAACAAGAAGTTGCGGCGGACTTAACCGGATGACCTTTTGCTTCATCTTTATACACCTTCTTTTTCAAATCGATTGATATCCCGGTTGTGTCCTATAACGATCAGAAGATCCTCTATTTCAACCACCTCGTCGGCAGAAGGAGAGACAATGACTTCTTCCCCCCGATGGATGGCGATGATATTACAGCCGAATTTCGCACGGACGTCGAGCTCATTCAACGTTTTATTGGCTACCTTCTTGGAAGCATAGACCTCTACGATGCTGTGCTCTTTCGACAGCTCGATATAATCGATAATCTTTTCAGACGTGATATGGTGGGCGATCCTTCTTGCCATGTCACGCTCCGGATGAATGACCTTATCCGCACCGATCCGGTCCAGTACTTTCTGGTGGTAGGAATTCGATGCTTTCACCCACACTTCCTTGACCCCCAATTCCTTGAGAAGGAGCGTGGTGAGGATACTTGCTTCGATATTATCGCCGAAGGATACGATCACGTGATCGAAGTTCCTTAAACCAAGTGATTTCAAAACCGACTCATCCATGGCATTGGCCTGCACCGCGTGGGTGGCGATGTCGATGTAGTGCTGTACCACATCATGATGAATATCGATGGCGAGCACTTCCACATCCAGATCAGCCAGTTCCTGAACCAAATTCCCTCCAAATCTCCCTAATCCAATAACGGCAAACTGCTTTTTCATGATGAAATCCTCCAAAACCTTTTTTATAGCTTAACCAATTACTGCCTGACTTTACTACCATGTTAAACAACGCAAAAAAACCACCAGGAACTAAGCCTGTGGTCATTCATTACAGATCACAAGTATCATCCTCTCCCAATACGCTTACGGAGTTAGCTGACGGATTCGGGTCATGGAAGTGGCCCTACCTTTCGATTGAAAGGATTCACCCCTGAAACTAGTGGGTCCCCCGCTTCAATAATTGAATTAAGCGATAAAGAATATTCATTTGATGATAGATATATTACTCCTCTCCACAGGGGTTGTAAATAGGTTTTTTGTAAAAAAAACCTAAAGAAAAAAAGGCAAAATTATCTCAATCACCCCCAAGATTTACTGTTCGTTAAAAAGGTTTGTGTCGTCGTTTTTCAGGGAATAGCATACATTAGTCATACGAAATTCGAATCAGAAAGGAAGAAGCGTTTATGGCAGGAATCTCATCCATTACTTCATCAACGGAAAGCAATGAAAGTTCATCCGTTTCATCTAATGATATAAAGCCCTGGATCAAGGGATTTGCACGAATCGGTTACATCTCAAGAGGGCTCGTCTATATGCTCATCGGGGCATTAGCTGTGATGGCGGCACTCGGGATAGGAGGAAGCACATCGGACTCGAGCGGAGCTTTTACGGCTGTTGCCAGCAAGCCGTTCGGGGAAGTCCTTCTTTGGATCCTCGGAGTGGGCTTGATCGGAATCGTCCTTTGGCGTCTCATTCAAGTGATCAAAGATCCTGAACACGTAAAAAACGGCGGTAAGTCCATGTTCAGAAGACTGGGCAATCTGATCAGCGGGATTGCTTATGGTTCCTTGACATATAACGCCTTTGCCATTGCCATGCACGCCAAAAGCTCCGGATCCGGTTCGGGTTCAAAGCAGACCCTGTCAGCCAAATTATTGGCACAGCCTTTCGGACAATGGATCGTCGGGATTGTCGGACTCATCATCATTGGATTCGCACTATATGAAATTCATAAAGCTTATACGGAAAAATACACCGACAAATTCAAACGCCATGAAATGTCGAAAAAAGAATGGGAACTTGGACGAAAAACAGGAAAACTTGGATTATATTCACGCGGGATCGTCTTTCTGCTGATCGGATACTTCTTCATTCAGACGGCCATCACGGCGGATCCGGATAAGACGAAGGGACTTGACGGGGCGTTATCTAAACTCGCTCAGCAGCCATTCGGACAATGGCTGCTCGGAATTGTTGCAGTAGGATTGTTTTTATATGGTGTCTTCCAGATTTTAAAAGGAAAGAACCGTCATATGACGATTTATTAAGATCTAAAAGGAGCTGCCGGTTTGGCAGCTCCTTTTTCTGTTCGTTCTTTCTCCATGTATCAGAAGCCACCTCTCTACTGATGCTTCCCACTGCAGGCACGAATTTTGACAGTTCAAATCATCTGTTGTATCTTATGAGACTGAATCCTCATTAAACCAATCAGATATATATGTATTTTACATTTAATACTTTTGGGGAAATCTACTATTACTATAAGGAGGCGTCAACCAATGAAATCTCTTTGGAGAGGTTATCTCAATACATCCCTTATCATGAAAATAACCGTGGCTCTCGTACTTGGAATTGCCGTCGGTGTGATATTCGGTAAGGATGCATCTGTCCTTTCACCCCTTGGCGATATTTTAATTCGCCTGCTTAAGTTCCTGATCATTCCCCTCATTTTATTTACCTTGATGGTCGGTGTGAACCAGACCAGTGTTAACAAACTTGGAAGAATGGGAGGAAAAACGTTTTTATACTACTTATTCTCATCAGCTTTGGCCATCGTCGTCGGAATTGCCGTTGCCAGTATCTTTAATCCCGGCACAGGGATGACCCTTGATACGACGGAAAAATTCAAGGTACCGGAAAATCCGGGGGTCACCAGTGTCCTTCTGAATATCATCCCTGATAATATCGTCACGGCATTCACAGATATGAATCTCCTGGGGATCATCTTTACAGCGATTGTATTTGGCATTGCGATTTCATATTTACGGTCTTCAGCGGAATACCACGAACTCGGTGAACATGTATACAAAGTCGTGAATGGCTTGAATGAAGCCACCCTGTCGATTATGAAGGTGGTCCTTCAATACGTTCCCATCGGAATCTTTGCGATCATGGCAAATACGGTCGGGAATCAGGGACTCAACACATTAGTCTCCTTAGGGAATATGATTCTCGTTCTTTATATTGCTTTGTTCGTCCAATTGGCTATCTATATGATTGCTCTGGTTGGATTCAAAATCAGTCCCGGCAAGTTCTTTGCTCAAGCACGTACACCAATGGTTACAGCCTTTGTAACCCAAAGCAGCTCCGGCACCCTGCCATTAACATTGAATGCAGCAAAAAATCTAGGCTTGCCAAAAAGTTTATACGGCTTCAGCCTGCCCCTCGGAGCCACAATTAATATGGATGGGGCTGCGATTCGGATTGCAGTATCTGCAGTGTTTGCTGCCAATGTCGTCGGTAATCCATTGAGTCTGACAGATATGATGGTCGTTGTCCTCGTAGGAACATTGGCTTCCATTGGAACAGCAGGCGTTCCTGGAGCTGGAATTATAATGATTGCCACCGTTTTTGCTCAGCTTGGCCTGCCGATGGAAACCGTTGCCCTCCTGACGGCGATTGATGCCCTTGTCGGCATGGGATGTACGGCCCTGAATGTGACGGGGGATCTGGTTGGTACGTCGATTATTGATAAAACGGAGAAGGATGACAAACAAGCTCCTTCCCTTTCATAAATGCCAAGAAAAAAAGGATAGCCCCAGCTATCCTTTTTCCTATTACGAAACCTGATGATGCTCCCACCCTGAAGCTTCATCGGCAAAAAGTATCCCCAGTTCATGATGATCCCCTTCATACAGGGCTCCCTGGGTAAAACGGTTTTCACCATTCGTCCCCAGAACCTCCAGCTTACAATAAGCTCCGTTCTTTTGCAGCGCTTCATAAAAAGCCCGTTCCGTATTCACTTCGACACCGTTCACCTTCAGGACGATTTCCCCGACTTGAAGGGTCAGCTTCCTGGCAGGAGATCCTGGGAGGATACCAAGGATCATGACGCCATTTGGCTGGCGCTTAAAGAAATAAGGTTTTGAATCATCCGCACTGCGGGTACGGTACGCGATCCAGATCCGGCCAAGGATGGCTATAGCTGCTGCACCGACCGAAAACAGCGGTGCCCAGAAACCTGTTACAGCCAAGGTCAATACGAACGCACCCAGCCAGAACACGCGGGATCCCGTATGCTTGATCGCGATTTCAGGCAGTGTACTTTTCACCAGCTGTTGAAAACCGAGGAGAAACGGTATACACAGTAATGAATATGTTTCAGTGCCCAAGGTAAACACCGGCCACCATTCAAATGGAAGGGTCAATGACCCCGTGGGTACCAGTACAAACATGGGGACGAGCCATAATTTCTTACCGAGATGGGCTCCCACCTTCAAGCCACGTGCACTTTTAAGCAGGCGGGGTGATGTGTGCTTCCAGCCATTCAATACAATCAGGATGCCTTCGATCATCGTCAATATTCCGAGAAGGACGACGGTGGAACTGAGCAGACCCAGATTTAAGCTTTCCACATATGTATCCACGTAAGGGATGTCCCACTGAAAATAATCCACCGCGACTAAGATAAAGTAGGAAAATCCTACTGTCATGGTGGCTGACATGAGTTGAAAACGACCCGTTAACGCAAACAGGATCGACACGGCTCCCATAACGATGAGACCGGCGAAAGGAATGACCACTCCCGCTCCGACTGTCACAATAGAAAACAGCAGTCCAAGGACGATTCCGTATGAAAATAAAACCCGCATATCATGGTATCCGTCCAGCAATCTCGTATTGAAATCTCTCCGTTCCCTCTTCACACGATAATAGCCCGCCATGATAGCGAAAAATACGGACAGATATAGTACAGGATGCAGAAATAGTTTCCCGAATCCCTTTAAAATCTCCAGTAACCAAAGCTCAATCAATATCCGTCACCACCTTTTGCAAGAAAATTTGCATTATCTACTATTTTATCAAAAGAAGCTGTTAAAACCTATTGCAATTTTATTCAATACTTTTACGATTCGATTTCATTTCCGACAGCATTCCTCATATTTTCCCGGGAAATGATGTCGATTGGATGAGAATGATATCTCCATTTGAAGAAAAAGAGACGGTTGAGATTCACCCCATCCGCCCCTATTCCTTATTGAAAATAAGATTTGATATACTCTTTAAAAACGATAAAGGCAAAACCCATATAATCAAAAGGGGTGTCGATTTCCCACTCCAGCATCATGTTTCCCCTCCTTTTATTGTGAGTATTGATTCAGCCACTCTTTCAATTCGTTTGATATCCCGTATTTAATCAGACTTGCGTGGCCTCCCCTTACTTCTGCTGCTACCTTATTCGTGCTAGACACCAGGTCCAAGAGAGGCGTGCTGATTGAGGAAGGAACCAAGTGATCGTATTGGGAAGAAATCAGGTAAAGGTTCGAATCGATTTTTTTCAAATCCACTTCTACGCCGGCGAGTTCAAATTCTCCTGCCATCAGCACATTCTCTTTTACAAAATAAGTGATAATGTCACGGCCCATGGCTCCGGTCAGGGAAATGTGATCATTTGTCCATTGATTGAATCGGAGCCAATAATAGGCATAGTCGGGATCATAGGCTTTATTTAACAGCGACAAATAGGGAGAAAAGTAAATGGGGGAAGTTAAAGCCCTCATCCCGTAACGGATCATGGGAGCCGGTATGAGATTGGTTCTTTCCATGAGACCCGGGAGATCGATTTCGTCTTCCTTCAACGCCTGCACCCAATTGTGATAGGCAGGGACCTGACCAAAGTCAATCGGCGTGACAAAAAGAAGCAGATTTCTGATCAGGCAGGGGTTTAAAGCAGCATAAATGACAGCCAGTGTCCCACCTAAGCAAAACCCGGAAAGGGACAGCTCGTCTTTCCCACTATGTTGAAGAGCCTTCTTTATGCACGGATCCACATAGTGAGCCAGATACTCCGCCACTCCTGTTCCCTTCTCTTCCACTACAGGTTCACCAAATTCCAGAAGATAAACATCGTATCCTTCTTGAAGAAATGTCCCTATCAGACTATGTTCCTTTGTCAAATCAAGGATGGATGACTTGTTAATATGTGAGTATAGTAAGAACACAGGAATATGCCCGTTTTCATTTTCAGGGGCATAGTGCCACAATCTACTATTATGGTTCGTCCAAATCTCTTTCCTTGGAAAATTCGGCTGCCACTCACTTTCATCTTGCAACGTTTCGACGAAACCCTTCCAACGGGCTCGTTCTTTTTGTTCAATCTCTTTTTTCATGTATTCACTTCCATTCTTTATTCATTCAGCGCTTGTAAGAGTGATAGAAGTTGAATGAACTCCAGTACTGTTTGGACTAATTCAAGCCATTGTTTGACGACCGCAACCACTTCCGGGTCATCCAGCACCCCTACAATCCACTGATTCAATTCATACTCCACGCTCATTCCGATTTTTTTCAATTCCTCATAAAATAGATCCATGTTTCCCCTCCTTATACCTGCGCACGGATGCCGCCATCCACGACTAAGATGTGACCGTTTATATAGTCAGAAGCAGCAGAGGAAAGGAAGATGGCGACTCCATTCAGATCCTCTCCCTGTCCAAATCGTCTTGCTGGTATATGCTGCTTGATCATATTTCCCTGACTAGCAAAAAGTTCCTTCGTGATCTTGGTTGGAAAGAAACCGGGAGCGATGGCATTCACCTGGATATTATGCGGTGCAAGTTTCACGGCAAGATCTTTAGTCAACGTCATGACCGCACCCTTGCTCGTATTATAGGGTACCGTATCCATGAGCATGGGGTTCGTCCCGCCAAACCCCGTAACGGAAGCGATGTTAATGATCTTCCCGGCTTTTTGCCTGACCATGATCCGGGACACTTCCTGGGAAAATAAAAAAGCACCCTTTACATTGACATCCATCACCTTGTCCCACTTATCTTCAGGGATGTCAGAAAATGGACCGGCCCAGGACGTCCCGCTGTTATTGATCAATATATCGATTCTTCCAAACTCTTTCATCACCGTTTCCACTACATGTAGTACATCCGCTTTCCGCGTAACATCGCAAGGAATGGCGAGTGACCGTACACCTGAACCAATCAACGTTTCCTTCACTTCTTCACACGCCGACTGGTTTCTCGAGCAGACCACAACATGAGCACCAGCCCTTCCCAATGCCAGGGCCATCTCTTTCCCGAGGCCCCGTCCACCGCCTGTGACGATGGCGACTTTGTCTTTAACTGAGAACATTCTATCAATCTCCTTTCTACTAAATGGAAGGTCATTATTATAATAGATAGATTGAGAGAATAAGTGCGGATTCTCCGCTCCAACCAGTCGAAATTGAATCAAATGCCCTTACAAAAAAAGAGACCTCTCACGAAGAGAGATCTCTGATCTTTACTGACCCTTATTTGCTGTACGGTTTATATACTCCAAGGCTGCCTGCAGCTGCAAATCGTTCTTTTCATTCTGCACCGCTTCAAATATTTCTTCCTGCAGTCTTTCGCCGGTCTTGGCATCAATGACTCCCGTGACGTCCAGGCTTTCCTGGATCTGAAAATCCTTGACGGCTTTAGCGGTTTTCTTACTGAAATAACCATCGACCCGATCAAGGGTAAAACCTAATCCTTGAAGCATTTCCTGGGCGTTTTTCACCTGCTCATTGTTCGTGCCTTCTTCCATTGGTTTTTCCACCTGAAGAGGATGGGCATAGAAGTAGGATGGCTGTCTGACCGGGATATCCGGTTTGATTCCCTTCTTATGAATCCAATTTCCGTTCGGCGTCAGCCATTTGAACATGGTGAGCTTGATATTGCTTCCATCTCCCATCGGCACTGCCTGCTGAACGGTTCCTTTTCCGAAGCTCTTCGTCCCGATCAGTGGATATCCTTCCGCCTCACTAAGGGCCCCAGCAAGGATTTCAGATGCCGACGCACTGCCCTCATCGATGAGGACCACCACCGGGTACGCTTTTCTTTCCTTACTGTTGGAGAAGGATTTCAGCACCTCTCCGCTTCGTTCCTGAATTTGTACATACGGTTTTTTCTCGGTGACGAACTGTTTGAGGATGTCTTCCACACTGGAAAGGAGACCACCGGGATTACCCCTCACGTCAAGAACCAGTCCTTCTACCTTTTTCTTCTCGAGTTCTGTCAGCTGCTTTTTAAAATCGACGGCGGTATTTTCCGAGAAGGTTGTAATTTGGATATAGCCCGTCTTCTTCCCATCGACTTCCTTCACATCGGAGATCACCGTTTCAACAGGGATATCGTCCCTCTTCACAGACACTTCAATCGGATCTGAAAGACCCTCTCTCGTAATCTCCAATTTCACCTCCGTACCCTTCTTACCTCTGATTTTCAACGTGGCTTCATACAGGTCAAGCCCGTCGATGCTATTCCCATCCACTTTAATAATGCGGTCATTCGGTTTCAGACCGGCTTTCTCAGCAGGTGAATTTTTAAAAGGAGCCACGATGACCAGTTTCCCGTCCATGATTGTGACCTCTGCCCCGATTCCTTCAAAGGAAGAATCCAACGCGTCATTGAATTGAGACGCAGTCTCCGCATTCATGTACACAGAATACGGATCATCCAAGGTCTTCAGCATCCCCTGAATCGCCCCTTCCACGAGTTGCCCCTTGTCCACATCCTGAAAGAACTTATCACTGATCAAATCATACGCGACTTCCACCTTGTGAAGCTTATCATTCAGCTCCTCTTTGCCGTTAAACTGGGCAAGCTCGTCCCCGGACCCGGAACTGCCAGTCCACTCCAAGCCGCCATACATTCCTCCTGCACCGATCAGCATACTGATGATGATGGTGATGATGAGCTTTCTGCCCGTCCACTCCATATATTCCCCTCCAGCTTGTCGTTTGTTTATGGTATGGATGAGAGCAGCGTATGCTTTCCCATCCAACGAAAAAAGACACCACACAAAAACGCGCTTAGGCGGTGCGATGTCTTTGCTTATCTAACTATATGCCGGAGGGGGACGAGTTATGATTAGCAGCGGATTATTTCATACCCGTCACGATTTTTTGATCTTGGTGATTTTTAAGATGAGAAGAGATGATCCCTCCCCATTTCTCGAATTCCACAAGGAACCCGTCATGACCGAATGCTGTCGGGATAAAGTAATGTTCACCCTTAGGCACTTGCATGGTGAATTCCTTTAAATACTGTGGAGAATAGATCAAATCACCCTCATAGCTGACCGAGACCAGCTCGCACGGATAGGAATCGGCGACCACTTCCGTGCCTCCCCTTCCCCTCCCGATATCATGGGTGTTCATCGCTTTCAGGAGGGTGAGATAGCTGTTCGGATCAAATCTCTTTCCGAGTTTCTTTCCTTGATAATCAAGATAGCTTTCCACATTGTATTGCTCATTGGTCCTCTCCCGCTGGAAGCGCCTGTCAAACAACTCCTGTGTACGATAGGTCACCATCCCGACCATCCTGGCAATCTCAAGCCCTTTTAATATGGAACCGTGAGGATAGTGGCCATTTTGAAATTCGGGATCCCCTTCAATTGCTGTGATCCCGATATGATTGAAGGCGAGACCGTAATCATTTAAGGCCGGTGAAACGGCGAGGGCGAATACCTTGTTGATATATGTCGGATACAAGGCTCCCCATTCCAATGCCTGCATTCCACCCAGCGAGCCGCCGATCACCGCTTCGATCCTTTCGACGGAGAGCTGTTGGAGTGCTTCATATTGGGCATGGACCATGTCCCGTATGGTAATGTGCGGGAAGTCCGGACCGTATCGTTCTCCTGTTTCAGGATCCGTGGACGTCGGTCCCGTACTCCCTTCACATCCCCCTAACACATTGAAAGCAATCACATTGTATAGATCGGTATCAATGTAGGATCCTGGTCCGATCAGTCCATCCCACCAGCCCCGATCCTCACTCGTTCCCTTCACAATATGGGTTCCGGTTAGGGCATGGCAAACGAGGATGACAGGGCCTTCTTTATTGCCGGTCCGTTCATAGGCCAGATTTACATTGTGCAATGTGGTGCCTGACTCTAATGTGAGGGATGGGATGGTAATGGAGCTTACTTCGTATGAGTATGAATTCTCCATTCCTCCACCTCCTTTTTTTATGTTGTTCGGGGCGTTGGGGCACCCCGGTAATTCGGGTTCACGGTTCAGGTTCCTTTTAAGTGGACTGCGGGTAGCCCGTTCGCTGATATATTCGATATTTCGCTGATATATCCCAAATACCGCTGATAAAATCAGATTTTCTCTGATATCCCACTTTCATACACTTTGGCTGCCCCCTCACCAGCTTCTAATACCTGTTTTCACGTGAGATTTTCCAAAAAACTTCTTACTATTACACCCGGGACGTTTCCAACGCCACCTCAATCGCATGATCCAGATCCTCGATCAAATCCTTCGCAGATTCCAATCCTACGGAAAGTCTTACAAGGTCCTCGGTTACGCCTGTGGCCCGGATTTCCTCATCGTTCAATTGCTGATGCGTCGTGGACGCTGGATGGATGATCAATGACTTCGCATCCCCTACATTGGCAACATGGGACCAGAGGGAAATGTTGTCGACGACTTTACGTCCTGAATCCCTGCCCCCTTTGATTCCAAAGACGACGATGGAACCCGCTCCATTTTTCAAATATTTTTGAGCAAGAGCGTAGGACGGATGCTGCGGCAGACCCGGATAAGAAACCCAGGCAACTCCACTGTGCTGATCTAAGTGTTCTGCAATCTTCAAGGCATTCTCCGTGTGACGTTCGATTCGGAGATGGAGGGTTTCCAGTCCCTGCAATAGCAGAAATGCGTTCTGTGGACTTAAGCACGCCCCGAGATCCCGAAGCAGCTGCACCCTTAACTTTGTGATGAAAGCGGCCGCTCCTACATCCTGTGCGTAGCGAAGTCCATTATAGCTTCTGTCTTCTTCTGTGAATCCTGGGAACTTTTCATGATTCCAATCAAACTTCCCACCGTCGATGACCACTCCACCGATGGCCGTACCGTGGCCGCCGATCCACTTCGTTGCAGAGTGGATGACAATGTCCGCTCCCCACTCAATCGGCTTGCACACATATGGTGTGGCAAATGTGTTATCGATGATGAGTGGGATATGATGGTCATGGGCCACTTTCGCCACCGACTCGATGTCGAGGACATGGAGACTCGGGTTTCCGATCGTCTCTGCGAATACCGCTTTTGTTTTCTGCGTAATCGCCTTTCGGAAGTTCTCCGGATCAGTCGGATCGACGAAATGAACCTTGATTCCGTATTTCGGAAGAGTCGTAGAGAATAAATTGTACGTTCCACCGTACAGATTGGTGGCTGCCACGATCTCATCCCCTGCACCGGCTATATTCAAGATGGAAAGAGAAATGGCGGCCATCCCGGATGATACACCCAGGGCTCCGATTCCCCCTTCTAAAAGGGCGAGGCGCTTCTCGAGCACGTCAACGGTCGGGTTCATGATACGGGTGTAGATGTTCCCCGGTTCTTCAAGGGCGAATAGCTTTGCGGCGTGATCGCTGTTGTCGAACACGTAGGATGTCGTTTGGTAGATGGGTACCGCTCTTGAGCCTGTAGTTGGGTCCGGCTCCTGGCCGCCGTGAAGAAGCAGTGTGTCGAAATCGAATGATTTGGTCATTTGGAATTCCTCCTAGAGTTTTTTGGTTTTTGGATTGGTGTGGATGGTTGGTTGGTTGAGTTCAGCTGCTGAATTGGATGGTTTTTTCAGCAGTTGAATTTGTGAAGAATTTCAGCAGCTGATTTACAGGATGATTTCACCTGCTGATTTTTCATAGAATATCAGCTGCTGAATAGATCCAAACATACTCCTGCTGAACCCCCATGCAAAAGCCTAAGAAGCTAGAAGAGGATAAAATAAAAAACCCTCTTCCTAAGAAGAGGGTCTAATTGAATAGGGTCCTCCTCTTATCTTTCAGGCAGATCGCCTGCAGGAATTAGCACCTTTTCATGCGACGCGTAGTGCGTACATGAAGGTTGCCGGGTTTCATCGGGCCTAGTCCCTCCACCTCTCTGGATAAGAGCATTTAATTGTCAATGTGAAAATTCATGCGTTGAGATGAATTATAAAGGGTAACCAGCCTCAACGTCAAGACCATTTTCAGAATCTTTTTATTTTTTAACAGAAGCTGCAATCGCCTCGTTAAATTGAGAAACGATATCTTCCCCATCCTCGATACCTAACGATATGCGTACCACATGGGTGTTGATGCCTAATTTTTCCTGAGCTTCTTTCGGAAGGGCACGATGAGAGGTTCCAATTGGATAGGAAACCGTTGTTTCCACTCCTGCCAGGGACGGGATGATTTTGATCCATCCAAGGGACTTGAAGAATGTGCTGATATCGCAGCTGGCATCGAGTTCAATGGTGACAATTGCGCCATTTCCTTTTTCGGATAAATCAGTTGGGTAATAGACCCTCTTCACCTGCTCATTAGTGCGTAGTTCCTCTGCAAGGATTCCTGCGTTCTGAGCCTGGGTCCCGACGCGGAGTGCCAATGTTTTCGCCCCCCGGCATGTGAGCCAGGCTTCAAATGGACTTAAGTTGGAACCGATGTTGACGACCCTTTCCCTTGCTTTATTCACAAGCTCTTCTTTTCCGACTACGACTCCCGCTGTGATATCGCTATGCCCGCCAATATACTTCGTAGCGCTGTGAGCGACCAAATCGACCCCTTCAAGGAAGGGTTGACGCAGAAATGGTGTGGCGAATGTATTGTCGATCATCGTTTTCAGGTTGTGTTTTTCGGCAAGAGCTACCATTCTTGAAATATCCTCTACCCGCATAAACGGATTGGTCACCGTCTCACTGTAGAGAAGTTTTGTATCGGGAGTGAGGGCTCCTTCGATTTCTTCCTCACTCGTAAAATCAACGAAGGAGGTGGAAATGCCGAATGATTTCAGCTCTTCTTTCAGCATGTGGAAGGTACCTCCGTATAAATCCTCCGCTGCGATGATGTGATCCCCCGCCTGGACAACGGCAAGGATTCCCACGAGGATTGCCGACAAGCCGGAAGACGTGGCAACACCCGCAGGCGCTCCTTCAAGATCTGCTACCATCTTCCCAAGCTCATCCGTGTTGGGATTACCCGTTCTTGAATAAAGATAGGGAGACTTCCCCTCATAGAAACCCTCAAGCTCCTCCAGAGACGTAAAAGAAAAAGCTGACGTCTGGTAGATCGGTGTTGTCTTACTACGGATTTCCTCTGTTCCTTTCAGCTGACTATGTACGACCTTGGTGGTGAATTTCATTTCACATTCATCCTTCCTCAAGCTATGTATTTTTAAAAGTGTACCATATTCAGAAGATTGTGAGGAGTATGAGGTTCTGGATAAAGAAAAAGAACCCATCGCTTTAGGGCAACAGGTTCTCATCGTCAGACGTTTTCTAAACACCCGATCAGGCGATTTTCGATATCCAACGCCAATCGCTTCAATTCATCGTTATCTACCATTTCAATCAGCTTGCTTGGCTTTGCCATCCCGATCTTAGTCGTTCCCTTTTCGGTGTATACCGTCACTTTACAAGGCAGGAAATAGCTGACGAGCATGCTTTCTTCCAGCACCTTTTTCGCTTCGTGGGGATTACATACTTCCAGGACAACGACTTCTTCGTTAAAATCCAGCCCTTTATCCTGAAGCTTTGCGGCCAGGTCAAGATTCCACAGAACCCCGAAGCTTTCTTCTTTCAAGGCTGCCTCTACTGCTGATACGGCATCCTTCACATTCATTGAAACTTCTTTTGTGTAGTGGAACATTTTGATCCTCCTTTTTGAGTCATGGTTACTTATACCTCATAGCGTATAAAACGAAACGTCTTCTTAAAGGTCCGTCCCTCCCATTATTCCATGCCTCCGACCATTTTACCCATCATTTCTTCGTTCATGGGGCCGACGATTTTGTGCTGGATGAGGCCGTTTGTGTCGATCATGTAAGTGGTCGGGATCGTGAATGCCCGGTACTCGTCTCCGATATCCCCTTTTTCATCCATGAGAATGGGGAAAGTGAGTTCATAGCCGTCGACAAATTGCTGGACTGCCTTCTCCCCATCATCCTGTGAGGTCAAGTTGACAGCAAGGATTTCGACACTTTCTTTTTTCGCGTTTTTTTCGTAATACTGTTCCATATGGGGCATTTCCGCTTTACATGGCGGGCACCAGGTGGCCCAGAAATTCAGGATCACTTTCTTTCCCTGATAGTCGGAAAGCTTGACTTCTTCACCATCTAAAGTGGTCAAGGTAAAGTCCGGTGCACGATCCCCTTGGGTGAGCCCCTGCTTGGCATCAGTCAGATCCATGGACTCTTTGGCCAACTGGTCAGCCTCTTCTTTTGCCTTTTTTTCCTGTTGATCCTGAAACAAATTCACCAGGAAGATCCCGATCAGCAGGGCAACGATCGCCAGAGCAAAATTTCGTTTATTCAATGTTCGTTTTCCACCTTCCGTTGAAAAAGATAAGATAAACCATCACAATGAGATACGTCCAGGTGACAGTGGTAAACACAAAGCCTCCATAAATGGATTGGAATAGCAGCTGAATAAGGGTGAAAACGATCACCAATTGGATGGCCCAAGTATCGCTATCATTTTCTTTTTTCAGTAAAAATAAGATCAGTGCACCGTTGATGATGAATTGAGATACCCCTGCAAGAATATCAAATTGGAGCAAATGAAAGATAAGTTCAAAGAAAACGACTGTGCTCATCCAGGCAATGACCAGGTGAGACGTCCTACCCACCCTTTTAACGAAAATGAATAAAAGCACTGTCAGCAAGCCTAACCAATACCCCCACCTTCCACCATTGAAATAAAGGATCGTAATGGGATGTTCAATGACATTTTGAAAATCAACGAGAATGACACTCAGCTTCCAGATGACCAAAAAGTAAAAAACTCCATTTGAATACCAGTCGCTAGCCTTTCGATTCCAGAAGTAGAGGAAAAGAAAGGTCAAAATGAACGAGGCGATGATTGCTCCCCAGGTAGATGGGAATGTAAAGGTGCCTATGGTGTACCATCTTTCATCCATTCAGTTCTACACCTTTCATAGAGAAGTGTTTTTTTTCACGACGATATAGTAGACAGAAGGATGCAGATGCCCCACTGTTGTCTTGAATCCTGCTGAATTGAGCTGACGTTCAAGTTCCTCAGATGGTATACGTTCTTCTAAAGGAGGTCCCATTTCCGATTCCACCGCTTCCCAATCAAGAATCAACCAGATTCCATCGTCCTTCAGCATATCGTGAAGATCCTGAAAGACTTTGATCAGGTCCGGCACTTCATGTAAGACGAAGGCAGAAACGGCCCTATCCAATGTACTTTTGTTAAAGCTAAGGTATTCAAGAGACGACTTTACATACACGATATTATCTATGTTTTCTTCCCCAGCACGATGTTTAAGGTACTCAAGCATCTCCTGCTGCAGGTCTACCGCCTGGACCTTCGTCTCCACCTCTTTGGCAATCGGAAGGGTTAGATAGCCATTCCCGCAGCCTAGATCGGCAACGATATCCTCCTTCCTCAATTGAAGCAACTTTAATACATTATCCACTGGTAGGAGCTCTTGTCGTTCCGGGTCAAGGAGCTTTGAAGCTTTGTGATGTTCGAATAAGTGTCCGGTCATGACGTTTCCTCCGTTCGAAATATATACCCTATTATGTATTAGTATCTTAAATTTCCATCATTCAGGCAAGTGATTTACTCATAGTGTATCCCTTACCGTCATGATTACAGACGGTGATAGTGCTCTTTTCCCGGCAAAAAAGGATCCCTCTCTGAAGGATCCTTTCGTATACGACGTGAAAATATGCTACCCTGTGAAGGAATCTAAATCTTAAGCAGCTCTCAATCCTTCGAGGATGAGCATGAAGTATTTGACGGTATCTCCACCGCGTTGATTGATAATGTCAATGTCATGTAGAATCTTTTGTATCTCTTCGATTCCGACACATTCAATAAACATCTCACACACTTCTTCCGCAGAGTACTCACCAATATGAGTGTACTTCAATGCTGTGCGATTTCTTCTGCAGAAACTTCTTAATTGTCTTTTTATATCTGCTAACTCCAACATCATCATCCTTCGTACAGATTCAAATCCAACAAAAACGAACATTCCCAGAGAAAAAGCCCACCAAAAAGGCAGGCTGAATGATACTAGAAAAAGATTCGAATTAGTATTCATTGCTCCATTGTTTTCGGTAACCCGGCGATCATTATTTTAATAAAAATGGTAGACCCGTGGTTTTGCGTCCTAATCTTTCAATTAGTTTGCCTTTTTCGAAAAATCACTTGAATATTGCCATTATACTAGAAAAATAAGGATATGAAAACAGTCTTTCGTAAACAAGTTGTTGATTTACCAGTTAACAATCTTTACAAGTAGTTGGAAGAAAGAGTTCCTCCGCCTTCACTCAAAAAAGTCCCCCTTCAAAATAGAAGAGGGACTTTTAAAACTTAAAAGTTAATATATTGACGTGGGTTAACAGCATTAGCGTGTGACGCACTCCATGAACCTCTGTATAGTTCAAAGTGTAAATGCTGTCCGAAAGAGTAACCTGTGTTACCCATGTAACCGATTTTGTCACCTTTATTTACTGCTTGTCCAGTGCTCACTAATGAAGAAGACATGTGGGCATACACAGTGGTAAACATTTGACCGTTAATAGAGTGAGTGATGTACACTACGTTACCGTAGCTTGAGCTGTAATGGCTCTTGATGACATAACCATCTGCTGCTGCAGAGATTGGAACACTTCCACGTGCCGCAATGTCTGTACCGTAGTGGAAACGTCGCTCACCATTTAAGACATCCCAACCAAAGTTGGTTGTGATTGTTCCACGTGCTGGTGCTGTCCATGCTCCTGCACTTACAGGGGCACTTGGAGCTGTTTCTTCAGGAGCTACTGATGCTGATGAAGACCCGCCGCTGCTGCTTGCTGTCGCCTGCTGTTGTGCTGCTGCACGCTTCGCCGCTTCCGCTTCTGCCTGGCGCTTACGTTCGATTTCACGCTGACGGGCTAATTCTGCCAGACGTGCTTGCTCAGCCTGGATTTCACCTTCAAGCTGATGTTCCATTTTTGAAAGTTCATCGGACTCTTTCTCAAGATCGGCTTTTTCTACTTTTAATGAAGCCTGTTGAGCTTCCAGCTGCTTAAATAATTCAGCTTTTTTAGCCTTTTGACTATCAAGGTCTTTCTTCAACGATTCCAAGTTTGCTTTAGACGATTCTAGATCAGCAAGCTCCTTTTCCACTTCCGCTTGCTTCTTCTCTAATTCCTCTTGATCACGTTTCTGTTCGTCCATGATCTTTTTGTCTGCACTTACAATGGTATTCACTGCTGTGACACGGTTGATGAAGTCTCCGAAGCTTTCCGCTCCTAGTAATACGTCTAGATAATTGGCAGAGCCGCCTTTTTCCTGAATGGCACGAGCACGTTCCTTCAGAAGTTCATTTCGCTCTTCAATCTTCTTCTTTAACTCTTCAATATCCGCTTTAAGTTTATTGATCTTTGCTGTTGTTTCATCAATTTCTTTTGTTTTTTCTGCAATCTTTGTTTCTGTATCTTTTAATTTCGTACTGATTTCGGCAATCTGTGATTCAAGGTCTTTTTGTTTATTGATCGTTTGGTCGATTTGAGAATTTTTTTCACTAATCTTGCCATTGATCTCTTCTTTTTTAGATGAAACGTCGTCCTGCTGTTTCTTCAAGTCCTCCACGGAGGAGTTAGCGCTAGCAGTGGTTGCTAACGTTGGTAGACTTCCGATTGTTAATGCTGCTGCAATAGATAATGATATGAAATACTTCTTGTTCAAGCGGCATGCTCCTTTCAGCTTCTATCAACCTATCAAATTTTACACTTTTAAGAATTTACGCACAGACATAAAGCTTCCCCAAGCCCCGATCAGGCAACCCATTAATAGAATTAATCCGTTTACTTGATAGATAAAGGGGGTAAAATCTAATATCTGAATAAAATTGTTTTGTAGTTTTGGTTTAATAAATCCATAGGCATAGTAGTAACCTGTTGAGACAAGAGCGATCGGGATAATAGAACCTAAAATTCCAAGCCATAAACCTTCTAATATGAATGGCCAGCGTACAAACCAGTTGGTTGCACCCACGAGTTTCATTATCTCGATTTCCCTTCTTCGGGCGACAATGGTAATTTTGATTGTATTTGAAATGAGGAACATTGCCGTGAACAACAGACCGATGATCAATACAAGTCCAACATTCCGACTCATTTCCAGTACATTGAATAGTTTTTCAATCTTCGCTTCCCCGTAAAGGGCTTCATTGACACCATCAAATTTGCTGATTTGACCTGCGATTTTCCCGGTGTCCCTTGGATTGTCTGCTTTTACGATAAACACATCATATAATGGGTTATCTTGTTCAAACAATCTGAAATCGTCTCCCAGATCCTTGACGAGGTTTTGAAGTTCTTCTTCTTTGGAAGAATACTCAACCGATTCCACACCACTTATGTTTTGTATCTTCTTTTCTATTTGTTCGGTTTGGGATTTTTCAGTCCCAATTTCGAGTAAGACCCGTACTTCAACGTCTTTCTCAATATCGGTTGCTACCTTATTCATGTTTAGCATTAAGACGATGAACACACCAACAAGTAGTAGTGTCACGGTAACGGCACTCACTGATGCAAATGTCATCCAGCCGTTACGACCAATGCTTTTGAAGCTTTCTCTAAGGTGGCGGCCATACGTTCTAGCTTTCATAACCGTAATCACCTCGCTGTTCGTCCCGGACAATCCGGCCATTTTCAATGGCGATTACCCGATGCTTGATTGTATTCACGATTTCCCGGTTATGCGTAGCCATGATCACCGTGGTTCCACGGTTGCTGATTTCTTCAAATATGTTCATGATATCCCATGATGTTTCGGGATCAAGGTTTCCTGTAGGTTCGTCGGCGATTACCAACTTCGGGGTATTCACGATGGATCGAGCAATCGATACACGTTGTTGTTCCCCACCGGAAAGCTCATTCGGCAGCATTCTTGCTTTATGCTTTAACCCTACCAGGTCCAGTACTTCCATGACTCTTTTCTTAATCTGCTTTGGATGTTCTTCTATCACTTCAAGTGCGAAGGCAATGTTTTCATAGATTGTCAGCGATGGTAGCAGCTTGAAATCCTGGAATACAACCCCCACGTTTCTTCTTAAGTATGGAACTCTACTATTTTTCAGTTTTGCGAGATTGATACCATTTACAACGATATCTCCTTTGGAAGGACGTTCTTCGCGGTACATCATTTTAATAAAAGTAGACTTCCCGGCACCACTAGGCCCAACCACATACACAAACTCACCTTGCTTAATGTGGACGTTAAAGCCATTAGCAGCCATGACACCGTTGCTGTACTGCTTGTAGACGTCTTTCATTTCTATCATTTTCAAATCACCTAATTTGTATTATGTAGTTACCCTCTTGGCTGTTATCGACATATGTACACGGCACGTAACCAAAGTCGTCTTTATCACCGTTAGACAAAAAATGGTGAAAAACCTCGAATTACGCTTCCGAAAATTATTATAACATCTCTTTATAGTAAGTTAAGGAAAAAAATTATTACATTTACATTTCAGAACCTGAAAAAATGTGAATTTATTACCTGTTTTATTGTCGATTTTACCTATGTTCAGACCATTTTATAGTTATTTATACCTATTAACTGGTCCTAATACTACATACTTACATAAAAGGATACCATCATGATAAACGCTAAGATGATGGTAATCAGATTAAGTTACTAGGTTATAATTCTAGCTATTAGAGAGAATAACATTTGCGTGATTTCATGAGAAAAGGTTCTGTAACAAAGACTTAAAGAAGAATTGGGAAAAAACTGTGGATATCTATTTAGAGGAAGGCTTGTCTATAAAACAACCGCCTCGATTGGGTAACTTTAAGCAAATCTCGGCAAAAATAAAAGAAGAACCCATTGGATTCTTCTCCCGATTTTACTTCTTATTCGATAACCATTCTGCAACCGCTTCTGCTTCATCACCTTTGATGAGTCCAGGAGGCATTTGTCCTTTACCATTCTTAATGGTTTCAAGGATTTGATCTTTGCTTAGTTCTGCCCCGATATTTTTAAGGGCCGGCCCCATTCCGCCTTCAAGGTTCCCACCATGACAGCTGGAGCACTTATTATTTACGATTTTTTCAGGATCCATTCCGCCGGAGCTTGTTTCTGTACTGTCGCCGTCGTTACCACCGCAGGCTGCAAGTACCAATGAAGCGCCAAAAAGAACACCTAGCAGCTTTTTCTTCATTTTTATCCCCCTAAGGAAAACATATTTCAGAGTCACGGATCAGTTGTCAGGTCCGTCCCTCTCTTACATAATTATACCAGGTTTAAACCCGTTTGAAACCTTCCCCCAATACTTCTGAAGCGTCCATAGTTACGACGAATGCTGAAGGGTCAATGGTTTTGACCAGTTGTTTCAGTTTTGTGAATTCTGTCTGGTCCACGACACACATGAGGATCGGGCGCTCGTCATCCGTATAACCCCCGTATGCTGATAGTTTTGTCACTCCACGGTCGATTTTATTCAGAATTCCTTCACGAACTTCTTCCTGGCGATTGGTAATGATCAGCGCCATTTTCGATCTGCTTATTCCTACCTGGACGAGATCGATGGTTTTACTTGTTACATATAAACCGATCAAAGCATATAATCCACGTTCGATATCGTAGACGATGGCTGCAGAAAGGACGATCATCCCGTCTATTAGGGCAACACAGGTTCCCAAGGACAGACCTGTGAACTTATTGACGATCTGGGCGGCAAGGTCCGTCCCTCCCGTAGAAGCCCTTCCACGAAATACGATCCCTAACCCAAGTCCTACCCCGATACCTCCGAAAAGGGCTCCAAGCAGGGGATCCTCCGTCCATGGTTTCCAGTCTTCGGTCAAGAATACGACTAGTGGTAAAAACACCGTACCAATGGCTGTCTTGACTCCGAATTGAAGACCCAGGAAGATCAGTCCTGCTATGAATAATGGTATATTGAATGCCCACTGAACGTATGCGGGCTTCCAGTCAAACAATCCATTCAAAATCGTAGATATCCCACTTACTCCTCCTGAAGCGACCTCATTCGGTAGTAAGAATACATTAAACGCTATGGCTACAATCGTTGAACCGAACACTACAAACAAATACTCTAACAACTTCTCTTTCCGTGGATTAACTACCTGCTCACGACGCCTTTCCTTCAAACCCATCCAGTACGACTCCTTTAACCTATGTATTAATAGTATGAGTACAAACGCTTTCTTTGATGCACCACTCCTCGAGGGACGGACCTCCGTAAGGGCACCCCTTGATTGTGAAGAAGTATACATATACATCCAAAAAAAAGCAGCACTTCTGTTTTCATAAACCTGTGATGAAGAAGATGATATAGAGGGTGATATCTTCATCAGACCCTTCTGTATCAACCTTTGAGAGTATAGCATGGGCGCATAAAGGTGTAAATAACAGTTCAATAACGTGTTAAAGCATTAATGAGGTGAGGTTTGAGGGACGGACCTTCACGGGGGGCGAAACAGCTGCTTTATTGTGCTGTTTAGAGGTCCGTCCCTCAAAAAAACAGACCCCGCCAGTGGTTGACGAGGTCAGCTTATTATCTAATATTACTTTATTTTGGATCGCAGGTAGGCGTTGATGAATGGATCGATGTCGCCGTCCATGACGCCTTGTACGTTCCCTGATTCTGTGTTGGTTCTGTGGTCTTTGACCATAGAGTAAGGGTGGAAGACGTATGAACGGATTTGACTGCCCCATCCGATTTCCTTTTGCTCCCCGCGGATTTCAGCAAGTTCCTGCTCCTGCTCTTCGATCCGCTTCTGATAGAGCTTCGCTTTCAGCATTTTCATCGCTGACTCACGGTTCTTGATTTGGGAACGTTCCGATTGACACGTTACCACCACGTTGGTCGGTAAGTGGGTGATACGGACAGCTGAGTCGGTCGTATTGATATGCTGTCCACCGGCTCCGCTTGCACGGTACGTATCGATTTTCAGATCTTCCGTACGGATGTCGATTTCAATTTCTTCATTGAATTCAGGCATGACTTCACAGGACACGAAGGATGTGTGACGACGCCCTGACGAATCGAACGGAGAAATACGAACAAGACGGTGCACGCCTTTTTCAGCTTTTAAGTAGCCGTATGCGTTGTGACCCTTTATCGCTAACGTTACACTCTTGATCCCCGCTTCATCCCCTGGAAGATAATCCAGTGTTTCCACCTTGAATCCGCGTTTTTCACCCCAGCGTGTGTACATGCGGAGAAGCATGGAACCCCAATCCTGGGACTCGGTTCCGCCTGCACCGGGATGCAGTTCCAGGATGGCGTTGTTTTTATCATGCTCTTCACTTAGAAGAAGCTGAAGCTCGTAGTCGTTTAGACGTTTAACCAGGTCAGCAAGCTCTTCTTCCAGGTCTTTCTGAAGTTCTTCGTCCGGTTCTTCTTTGACCAGTTCAAGGGTCAGTTCAAGGTTCTCCTGGGATTCAAGCAATGATTTGTATTCATTGACAAGTTCCTTCAAGCCGTTACCTTCATTGATCAGTCCCTGTGCTGTTTGCTGGTCATCCCAGAAGTCGGGTTGGACCATGATTTCGTCCAGTTCCTGGATTCGTGCCTCTTTGTTTTCTAAGTCAAAGAGACCCCCTGAAGTCCGCTAATGTCTTAGCTGATTTTTCTAACTCTGCTCTGATTTCTGATAGTTCCATGTGTGGTCACCTCTATAGTTATTTGGGTTGTTGAGATTATTTTATTGGGAATATACCAGAAGTAGAGTGGCTGGATTTTCCATTAGATAGTAGTGGTTGATTTCCGCTGCAGGTGCTCGCTTTCCGCGGGGCGGGCGGTGAGCCTCCTCGGCTTCGCCTGCGGGGTCTCACCTGTCCCGCTTTTCCCGCAGGAGTCGAGCACCTTCCGCTCCAATCAACAGTGCTTTTAAAAAAACCTGCTTACAAAATCATCCACTATTAATACCCTCTACTTCAGCTACCCATAAAAAACGGAAAAGTACCTGGAACTCATTTTAGCAAATTAAGTCCCAGGTATCATCTCATTTCTTTTCGTTATCCGGTTATGCCGTGGCAGTGTTTGTATTTTTTGCCGCTTCCGCATGGGCATGGGTCGTTGCGTCCGACGTCTGCTTGTTTGCGGACTGGTTGTTTTTTGGCTTTTGCACCGTCTTCTTTCGGATTGACCGCTTGGCCTTTGGCCACTTCCTGGCGTTCCAGGTTGTTGCGGATTTCCGCTTTCATGACGTATTTTGCCACGTCTTCTTCAATGGCGAGTACCATGCTTTCGAACATGGCGAATCCTTCATGCTGATATTCACGCAGTGGATCGTTTTGTCCGTATGCACGAAGGTGGATACCCTGGCGAAGTTGATCCATGGCATCGATGTGATCGATCCATTTCGTATCAACGGCGCGAAGCAGGATGACCTTTTCAAACTCACGCATCTGTTCCGGCGTCAGCTGCTCTTCTTTTTCATTGTAACGATGTTGTACGTCTTCAAAGATGAGAGCCATCATTTCATCGGCTTCTTTTCCACGAAGGTCGTCGACTGTCACGTCATTTTCCGGTAGAAGATTGGCATTGACGTAATCAACAATACCTTGAAGATTCCAATTTTCCATCTCTTCTTCTGCCGTATGAGCCGCCACTTGACGTTCGATGACTGATTTGATCATGCCTTCAACGATGTCACGAAGGTTTTCGGAGTCGATGACTTCATTACGCTGCTTGTAGATGATTTCACGCTGTTGACGCAGGACATCATCATATTGAAGAAGCTGTTTACGAGCGTCGAAGTTGTTTCCTTCTACTCGTTTTTGAGCTGATTCTACAGCACGGCTGACCATTTTACTCTGGATCGGCTGGGAATCGTCCATTCCAAGGCGTTCCATCATGCTCTTCATGTTGTCAGATCCGAATCTTCTCATCAATTCATCTTCCATTGAAAGATAGAATTGAGTCACCCCTGGATCTCCCTGACGTCCGGAACGTCCACGAAGCTGATTATCGATACGTCTTGATTCGTGACGTTCCGTACCGATGACGGCAAGACCGCCAAGATCGATGACGCCTTCGCCAAGCTTGATATCTGTACCACGACCGGCCATATTCGTGGCGATCGTAACAGCACCAGGCTGACCCGCTTCTAAAATAATTTCCGCTTCACGGCCATGGTTTTTCGCATTCAACACGTTATGGCGTACGCCTTTTTTCGTGAGGAGCTTAGAAATCAATTCTGACGTTTCAACGGCAACCGTACCGACCAGTACAGGCTGTCCTTTATCGTTACGTTCTTTTATGTCTTCCACTACGGCGTTGAACTTTCCTTCGATGGACGCGTAAATTAAATCGGCGCGGTCATCACGAACGATTGGTCTATTCGTAGGGATGACAATAACGTTCATATTGTAAATATTACGGAACTCTTCTTCTTCTGTCTTCGCTGTACCCGTCATACCAGACAGCTTTTCATACATACGGAAGTAGTTCTGGAACGTGATCGTTGCCATCGTCATGCTTTCATTCTGAATTTCAAGACCTTCTTTGGCTTCAATCGATTGGTGAAGACCGTCACTGTAACGGCGGCCTTTCATTAGACGTCCCGTGAAGGAGTCAACGATGACGATTTCGCCTTCCTGGACAACATAATCCACATCACGGTGCATACTTACATGAGCTTTCAACGCCTGGTTGATGTGGTGGTTCAGGGTTACGTGTGAAATATCAAACAGGTTATCAATATGGAAGGCTCTTTCCACCTTGCTGATTCCGTCTTCCGTTAATTGAACACCCTTTGTTTTTTCATCATATGTGTAATCTTCTTCTTTTTTCAGAGTACGGACAACGGCATTCGCCTGGATATAAAGCTGAGGCGTGCGCTGGGCGTTACCTGAAATGATCAATGGTGTACGTGCTTCATCGATCAAGATGGAGTCGACCTCATCGATAACGGCAAAATGAAGACTGCGCTGAACCATTTGGTCTTTATAGAGGACCATGTTGTCACGTAGGTAATCGAATCCGAATTCGTTATTCGTACCATAAGTGATATCCGCGCTATATGCTTCGCGTTTTTCATCTTTAGACATTGAGTTGAGATTGAGCCCAACAGTCAGTCCAAGGAAATTGTACAGTTTACCCATTTCCTCCGCATCACGGCTCGCCAGATAATCATTGACCGTGATAACGTGAACGCCTTTTCCTGTGATGGCATTCAAGTAAACAGGCATCGTCGCCGTCAGGGTTTTACCTTCACCGGTTTTCATCTCGGAGATGTTCCCGCCATGAAGGGAGATACCACCCATGAGCTGAACGCGGTACGGGTATAGGCCCAATACGCGGCGTGCCGCTTCACGTACGACAGCAAATGCTTCAACGAGCATGTCCTCTAAATCTTCACCCTTTTGATAGCGTTCTTTGAAACGCTCCGTTCTTTCACGGATTTCATCATCCGTCAAACGCTCCATATCGGGTCCTAATTCTTCTATTTGATCGGCCAGTTTCTCCAGCCTCTTTAATTCTCTTTTATTCGCATCGAACACTTTATTCAATAGACCAAGCATGTATAAACGCTCCTTTATCTGTGTTGGAATGAGAGCCAAACGTCACAAGTATAACGAAAGAAAATGAGATTTGGATGAGAATAATGTGAAATCCCTGTAAATTCCCAGGACCTCTTCCGCATCACTCTACTTAAAATTCGCTACAAAACCCAATTATCCTCCCACACAAACACGATATTTTCCCTATCAATCTTACCACTATCCCATATCGGTTACAACTTAAGCCTTTGAGGGACGGACCTCCCTATTGCTATCCTTTGGAAGGTTGAAAGCTTTCATATCAAGCTTTCTTTCCAGATTGGTCGTGATTTGGGAGGTCCGTCCCTCAAAAAAAGCCGCCTTTATCAGACGACTTTTGTAGGATGTGTATTGAGTTTGGTTTAGGCGTTCGTTGCTTTCAGCAGTTCGTAGACGGTGTCCTGGTAGCTTTCCCAGATTTGCTTGCTTCGTCTTGAGATGCTGTTGGCAGAAACATCGAAGTATTCGGCGAGTTCCTTTTGAACGTGGCGGATACTGATTTCGTCGATGTTTTTCGCCATGTCGACCATAGCCCCCGAGTAGATTTTCGGGTTGCGGATCGTAGGGCGTTCTGTGTAGAAGTATTTTTCCAATACGGCTACGAGCAGTTCACTCTCTTTCTTATCTTCCCCTTTTTCAGTCAGGAAGGTTTGAAGTGAGGTGATCGCTTCGTTGTATTCCGGCGTCTTCCAGATTTCGACGCCTTCAATGGAGTCTGCAGAACCCTCATCAGAATCATGCGCTGGATCTGATTCAGCAGACGCTTTATCCGTTGCCGCTGCTTTTCCAGCCTTCTTCTTCTCCGCACTATAAAGGACGAATCCGACATCCGCGATTTCCAGGTACTGACCTGATAAGTAACCATGAAGAGTTTCAAACCCTCCCTGTTCGAAACGGATCTTCACTAACTCCATCGCCGCTGTTTCAATCGCCGGATAAATGAAGTATTGAGCAAACGGAAGATATTTCTCCCCGTTCGGCAATAGTAACCCCAGGAAGAAGCTGTTCTCTTCAAGCTTACCGAATTTTTCCGTCACGATAAGCGTATCTCCCGTGATCGCTTCCCCGACACGCAGCGTGTTGTCATCAAGCTTTTCTACCGTACCCGCTGTCACCCTTACATTTTTCCATGACTCCAATACCTCAGCTGTCTGTGGTCGAGTCACCGTGCTCAGCTGCTTATCTACAAATCGTTCAATCAAACGAACACCGTCAGCATCTTTCTGAGTGGCTCCGTACCAGCTGACAAATGCCATTTCATATATATCGGGATCTGCCTGCATCAAATCCATCTTGGACAGATAGTGATGGTAGGATTCTTCCATCTCGGCAGACTGGGCCGTAGCGATGAAGTCATACAGCTGTGCCTGCAGCACATCCAGTTCCTGACTCACCAGCGTATCTATATTCACAACGTTTTCACAGCATTTCTTATATTTCTTTCCACTGCCACAAGGGCATGGTTCATTTCTTCCGACTGTACTCATGTTTGTATTTACCTCCAACTTCTCTGAGTCCCGTACACAAAGGTTCATTATATAACATTTCAGGCAAGCATTAAACTGTTTTGAAACAAGAAAAAAGAACCAATCACTTTCCGACTGGTTCTTTTTACAATTATCTTCCTTGATTTTTCATATAATCCAAGACATCCAAATCGATATAATTCTCTTCCTGCTCACGCATTTCAAAGTTTTCCGTGTGCAGGTAGTCTTTCAAATTTTGATAGAGGGACTGCTTTTCTTTCGCATAGCCAAGACGGGTGAGTTCACGTTCCACTTCATCGTGAATCTCACCTTCGAGGAGGACCACCCTGCCGGCATCCGACTCTTTAAAATAGAGCTGGTGCAAATGAAAGATCCGTTTCAATTCCTTAATGGGTGAGGCGTGATCGTCGACCCTCAGATCAATATACCGATCATTGAACCCGCCATATCCACCGTTCTCCTTTACGACTAAAAGAGCAGCCGACTGCATGCCACGGGAATCACCGCCTGCTTCCTGGCCGGCATCGAGGGCGTGGAGCAGCCTTTCAGCCAAAGACCCGGTGGTGGACTCAAAGGTATCCGCCATCGCCTTCACGGTTTGATCATCTACTAAAATATTTCCCTGAGCGGCAAAATGCATTCCAGTCTGTCCACCTGCCCAGTCATAGCACCCTTCACCGGTAAAAGTGGCCGGGTTGCCACACGCATCGATCAATCCCACCTGGCGCAATGGACGCTCCGGGTCATCCCTTGTGATGATATCAAGTGCCTCTTCCGCCGTCTTGCCTTCCTCCATCAGTTGAAGCGCATGTGGGCCGTAAGAAGTATTGGCATAAGACTGAGTCGCCACAGCCCCTACTCCCGCTTTTGCAAACGGCACAACCGAACCAACACCGAGGAACTTGGATTGGACCGCAATCCCCCATTCCTTTTCTTCCGGGTCATAACCTACAATGGAATATGTCATGGTGAAGTCCTCCTTTAGATTAATGCTTCAGGAATTAATCATTCTTCCGCAAACAAAAAAACCCTTATTTTATACTTTCAAAATTCGACAAAAGGAAAATAAATCCTTCTTTTTATGAAAAAATCCTGTAGTCCAGGAGACTACAGGATTTAAGGTTATTCAGATTAGTTTGTTTCAATTAAGCCATACTTGCCGTCACGACGCTTGTACACAATGTTCGTAGCGTTCGTCTCTGCGTCAGTGAAGATGAAGAATGTGTGACCCAGCATATTCATCTGCAGGATCGCTTCTTCGCTGTCCATCGGCTTCAGATTGAACTGTTTTGTTCTTACTACTTCCGCATCGTCCTCTTCCTCCAATTCAACGGCAGCTGCACCGTTAGGAGAAACATGATTCAGATCTTCCTGAGCCGCGAAGAATTCCTTCGGGCTGCCCTTTTCACGCATCTTACGGTTCACTCTGGTTTTATGTTTGCGAATTTGACGCTCCAATTTATCTACTATCAGATCAATGGCCGCATACATATCTGCGTTGCGTTCCTCTGCACGTAGAACTAATTGCGGCATTGGAATAGTCACTTCAGTTTTCGTATTTTTATCAGGATACACTTTCAAATTAACATGTACATTTGCATCAGGAGTTTCATTAAAGTAACGGTCTAACTTACCAATCTTTTTCTCCACGTGTTCGCGAATCGCTGGAGTTACCTCAATGTTCTCGCCTCGAATGTTGTAGTTCAACATGTAAACTCCTCCTTTTAAAAATAAAGCTATGTTTATATATTCTCCATTCCCTACAATTCTCCTTCTTAAACTTTCTTAATTTTTTGTCAATTTTTCGTGAAGATTGTTAGGTGGTGTCGAAAGTGTTGATGTATCAGGGTCTGGAGAGTTTTAAGAGTGGGGTGAAGGTTGCGAGTGTTTTGGGTTCACCTTGCACTCTTTATGGTATTATTATCTCACTTTTTTTGGGGGATTAGACGTGGGGATATGGAGGTTTTGTGGAGAGTTTGGGGCGGAATTGTGAAGGGGGGTTTGGAGGGGGGAAATATGGGTTCAGCTTCTGATTTTGGCTGTTTTTTCAGCAGGAGAATAATAGGTGAAATTCAGCAGTCAAATTCCAAAAGAAAATCAGCTGCTGAATAATAACATATATTCAGCAGCTGAACTCATTAACTCTCACAAAAACTGATGTAATTTAACCTCCACATAAAACTTATAATGACTTTTCGAACCGTCGTCCATATAAGACAAAATTTTTTCTGTTTCTACATGCTTGTTGGGGCGGCTGGTTATAAAAGATCGGTAACTGGACCATTGATAACCTTCAGGTGCGGGACAGATACCCGCTCTTACTGGATTAAGATGGATATAACAACTGGTGTCGATCAGTTGTTTGTTATTGGTAATTAGAACTGACTTAAACCGACCCTCAAAAAGATGCCCATTAAAACCGTTTTTCTTGTTGAAGTATCTGGCATACCGGTAATGGATGTAGTGAATGATTTTTCCTGGAGGATGATTCTGAGTCTCAATCAAGAGGTGAACATGATTCGTCATGAGGCAATAGGAGTGTAGGATAAAGGGGTATTTTTCTTTTGCGGCTTCTACTATTTCTAAATATTTCAAGCGATCGTCTTTATTGCGAAAAATGGTATACTTCCGGTTTCCCCTTGCAGTGATATGATAGATAAAGCCTGGCGACCACTCTCTTTTCTTGTACATAGCAACTTCCTTTCTATTGGTTGATGTATCTTTGTTATTCGACATTCTTTTTAAAATTCCTGCTAACACCAATCTTGAAGGTACTCAGAGGCCGGTATCTTTTTTGCTTTCTCTATGTTTTTTCAGATTGTAAACTATGTTTCCAACATTATATGACATGACAATAAGATATATCCAAATTGGATAGTGAGGTATGAAAATGAGGCTTGCTAACAGGCAGGTAAAGATGATTTGTCTTTTCACTCTTTGTATGTAGGTTAACTCCTTGTACGTTTTCAATCTATCACCTCTAACCTTCAATTTCGAAAAGAAATATCTTTTTGATTAATTGCTATAGATCGGCTGCTGAAATAATTAAGATATTCACCTGCTGATATTCACTCAAATATCAGCAGGTGATTAAATCCGTTTATTAAGCAGCTGAACCCAAAAAGTCCCTCCACCAACCTAAACATCCACATCCCTCTTCCCAAAACTCCACCAAGCCATTCCACCAAACCCAACCAAATACACGACGATCACCCCAACCGAAAACCCAAACGTCATCCCCTCAAACGGCGGCGTCCCGAAGAAGTATTGCTGCAAATCAGTATTCGCAAACAGCAGATACCTCCCCCACTCCATACCAAGCTCGTTCATCAAAACCAAAAATGTCCCGGCAGAAAAGGTCAGAAAAATAGTAGAACCAATCGCAAACGAACTGCTTCTCGTCACGACCGAGAAGGTAAAAGCGAAGGAACAAATCACCATCATTTCTATGAATCTCAGTACGTAAGCTCCTGCCACAATGAAAAAGTTCTCGTTCAAATCAAAGAAACTATCATAAAACCACAGAGAACCGAGAACGGCGGAAAATAAGAAATGAGAGGCTGTTAAGACAGTGGCGATGACTAGCACGGTTATGTATTTAGAAAGTAAAATTTTCACGCGGTTAATAGGTCTGATAAGCAATAGCTTAATGGTGCCCGACGAGAATTCACTTGAAACGATGTCCCCAGCTATGATCAGACTGAAGAGTTGAATAATCATAAGGAGGTTAGAACTGATCCGCATGTACTCCCAAAATGAAAATTGGATGCCGTCGAACAGCAGATAGACAAATAGGGACGCGATGGAATCGATGAAAACGATGAACCCCAGTGAAATCCACATACGTGGTCGGGAGATTTGTTTTATGAGTTCATTGGTGATTAAATTCGTCATGTTTCTTCATCCATTCTGAACTTGATTAGTCAGTCTCTTGGGTGCAGCAATCAAATAACCCTCACGAATCAATCCTTCAATGGCTTGCCAGCCCGCTTCCTCTACCTCAACCAGCACCCAGCCATGTCTCCCTATGTAAGGCGCCTTGGTGTAGCCTGGCTGTTCAAGGAGGATTTCCTGAGTGGCAGGGAGTGTTTTAATCGATAAGGTCTCCCCGATAATAACGAATGGCTTGTCCTCCACACGGAAAGATATGTGTCTGAACCCATCTATGTGTTCATGAACTTCGGGATAGAGAAGGCATAGTCTTCTAATCTCTTCTATTTCACTAGTTTTCATACCGGCGTCCTCCAGCATTTTTCTATTATTATAGCATGAGAGTTTTTGGAAAAAGAAAAAAGCCTCGGAGATTCGAGACTTAGTGTGTTAGAAAGGGTTTTAGTTCTATATCAATCGACGCTTTCCAGGTAGAAAAGGATGGGGAGAGATTTTCTTTTACAACACTTTGCTTTACCTCATTGTTGTCTAGCTGTCCATCCAGTTTCCAAGCCTGATCCGTCACCGTATCAAATCCAGTTAAAGCTTTCTGAATGCGTTCCTCATCAAATAGTTCTTTTAACAAGGGATTGCTTTCTGAAATCTGACCAATGGCCATGAAGACATCGGATAGGACCTGGTCCCCTTCTGTTTTACTTAAATCCGTGAAGCTTGCTTCCACATAGTTCAGTGCTTCTTCGATTGTGTCGAGCATCCCGACGTATTGGCTGACCAATTCGTACTGTTTTTCGTCTAGTTTCGTTGTCAAAGAATCACCTATTTCTTTTTATCGTAGAACATCCCATCGTATTGTAAGGATTCGTATGGATTTGAGTATTTTTGAACCGATGTTTTTTTCCTGGTCAAGCCGTTCATGTCCCGCTTGATTTGAAGACGCAATTGAGCAAGTTGCCGATCAATCTGCCCGTTCCAAGCGATCATTTGCTTGCCAAGCTCCTGTTCCTCCAAATTAAACGGAGGCTTAATGGTGCCAAGTACGCTCTGCCTTTTTTCTAAAAGAGATTCCACTTCCTCAATCGTAGCTTCCCTGTTTTCATCATTTACCTGTTCCAACGCTTCTTTCAATTGCTTCGTGATGGTATAGCATAGAAGGACCGAGCTCATTACGCCTGTCCACCTTGACCGGCATGCTGCTTCTGGCGGTTCAATTGAATGACTTCTTTCCACGTATCGCGGAAGTCAGTGATAAGACCCTCTACTTCATCTAAAATCGCCTTGTCATTCTTGATGTTGGCTTCTGTTAAGCGGCGATTGATGTAGTCGTATAGTGACATAAGGTTTTGAGAAACTTCAAGATCCGTGTTCAATGTGACCATCAGCTCATTCACAATGGCTTGGGTCTTTTGGATATTAGTATTTTTCAATTCAATATTCTTTTCTTCAATCGCTTTTTTCGCGATATGTATAAACTTCAGGCTTCCGTTATAGAGCATAAGGGTGAGTTCACCTGGTGATGCGGTGTTGACCGAGTTGTTCTGGTATGCTGCATACGGGTTGTTGATGGCCATAGTGACACTCCTTTAGGTATGATTAGCCGCCGAATTGGTTCATGAGGAACATGGATTGTTCGTTGGAACGCTGGATGGCTTTTTCCATGGCGGTGAATTGTCGCCAGTAGCGGTCTTCGACTTGAATAAGCCGGTTCTCGAAACGGTCCATTTGGCTGTCCATGTTGTTTAATAAACGACCAAGGGTAAATGTATTATTGGTGCTGGAAGCTTTTCCTGCTTTTTGTTCAATGCTGTCCATTGTATCTTTCAACGTATCACGTAAACGACGGGCAATTCCTTGCTCACTTGACGTCGCACCATCTTTAGCAAAAATCTCATAGATTGCATTTGGATCTTTAGAAATCGCTTCTTTCAGTTTATTTTCGTCAATAATCAGCTTTCCACGGTCCAGGTAGTTACTAGACGTTTCGATACCGATTTGAGCTAACTGACCAACTCCCGATGTTCCACCAGAAATTGGTGAGTATAGATCTGTCCTCATTTTGTTAAGACCAGATGTCAGAACGGAATCGTTTCTCAGAGTACCACTTCGTGACTTTTCTTCCCACAGTTCAATTTCCTTTTCTTCCATTGACTCTTTTTGTTCGGCAGTCAACGGTTGAAAGTCACGGTATTTCTTTTCGTTTACTTCGCCGTTTACTTTTTCGATGAGTTTGTTGTATTCATCGACGAACTTGACGATTTTTTCTAGGATTTTGTCCGTGTCGGGTTGTGAAGAAAATGTAATAGTTTTTGTAGGATCCGCTTCCTTTAAAGATACTTCGAATCCATTTAATTGAAACGTATTCGAAGAACGTTCAGTTAAAAGGCCGTTATACGTAAATTGTGCATTCACACCCTCTGATCCCCTATTGTTAGCAGGATCGGCAGCTATGACATTTGTCGTATCCATCCCCAGTGTAGAGGTTAAAAAGCTTCCCGATAAATTAATTTCTTCTGTACTTGCGGCATTTCCGCTATTCTTAGCTGTCACAGATATTTTCTTAGTAAAAGAATCATAAAACATCGTGACATTAGACTCTGCATTAATTTTAGCTATCACACTGTTCAAGGATTCCTTGGTCGGATCGAAGGATAATTTAAAACCATCTCCGCTTTCAAGTTCACCATTTTTCGTGATACCTTTAATCGTTATTGATTGAGTACCCGTCACGCCATACTCACTAAGCTTCTTACTTGGGTCAAAATCAGCATACCCGGAAAAAACAGAACCCGCACTGAACATTGTTGCCGCTTCAGCCAGTCTCTCAACTTTGAGTGTTCCATTAAAATCTGAAGTAGAATTGATATTTTTAATAGATAGGGCATTGGGATCAGAAATGGAAACGGTCTTCTGCGTATACGTCCCCTGCTTCATCACCCCGTCAAAAATAAGATTACTAAAATCAAACATCATTTTATTCATATCTCGGTAGTCGTCGCGTTGCCATTCTAGGTACTGCTTTTTCTGTCCTAATTTATCTAAAGGGATTCTTTCAGCCTTCATTAAGTCTTTAATAATCTGATCCGTGTCCATACCACTGGCAAGTCCACCAATTCGCATATCAGCCATATGTATCTCCTTCCGTTAAACCTTCTTATCGACCAGTAAACCAACAAATTCCGTCATCGCGGCATGCATATCAAGCATTTTCTTTGCCGGTATCTCTCTCACTATTTCCTGCGTCCGATCATCCACAATCGTCACATAGTATTCTTTCAATTTATCATGAAATTCAAATTTGAGGTGTGTATTCGAAGTGGCCATAAACTCATTCATCCCATGAACGACATCTTCTATTTTTTCTTTCGTGACAGGTTCTTTCGTGGTGGTTTCTTCATGGTGTCGTTCCTGCGCCTGAATTTGTTTCACTTCTTCACTTGTTTGGTTTTCTAATCTAGTAAATGATTGTACTCCTGAAACTCCGCCTGTCACTTTATCAATCATCTTTTGATCCTCCTGTGGGTTATATGGGTTATATCGGAGTTTGATGGGGAAAGTTTAGGGAGAATAGGCTTTATTTTGTTTCCATATGGGTAAGTAGTAAAATAAATGCAGAACGCACGTTCTCACCAAAAGGGAGTTGTATTAGATGGAGAAGTTCCTAAATCTTTCTTCTTTACAAAGGAATTTACTTGTAGGTAGCATTATGGGAGATGGTGAAATCACAAAAATATACCCTAATTCACGACGTAAAAACCATAGTTATCGTGAACATTATGGTGTGGAACAAGAAAACTACCGAATCTGGAAAGCTTCCTTCTTTCCAGAGTTATTCTACCTTACAAAGAAAAGCCAAACTATGCGTTCAAAATCTGACCCCCTTTTCACCGAGTTATTTCCATACTTCTACACAAATCACTCTAAGCAAATCCCAATTAAGCTTTTGAAATATTGTACTTCTCCCTATTTCTTGACAGCACTTTATCTTGACGACGGTTCTCTATCAATCTCTAAAAGTATTAATCACAGAAATAAGAAGATTTACTTAACACCTCATATATTCTTATACCTTCAAAATTACCCAAAAGAGGAACTGGAAGTGTTACAGCAACACATATTAGATTCATTTCAAATTGACTTTAAACTGAATAAGAGAAGAGATGGCCACGGTTATATTTTGAGAGGAACATCAACAGACCTAACATACAATTTCTTAAATTTACTTTCTCCCATAACTTTGACCTGCGAAAGTATGTACTATAAGTCTAATTGGGGATGGAGGCTCAAAAAAGAAGAGCAAAAATATTTAGTTCAATACCCAAATTATCAAATTATTGCTTCTTCCTCGAGCAGAAATAAAAATTACTCTGATAAAGAGATAGATGAGATGATATCCCTCAAGAAGAAGGGTTTTAAAGATCAAGAGATTGCGAATACTTTAGCTAGAAGCTATTGGTCTGTAGTGTATAAATTGCGCGAATTAAGGAATGTTGGCATATTGTAATAATTGACGACAAGGATAAAAAGAGACCCTAGGAAGCCTAGAGTCTCTCGTAAACAGTTTAATATTAACGAAGAAGTTGTAAAACTCCTTGTGGTTGTTGATTCGCTTGCTTTGCGACTATGTCTTTCGATCATAGAATAGACTATATCTTCACCCTTTTATGTAAGGGGCTGGGCACTTCGAACAGTGTTTACTGCCCTACGAGATTCATCGTCATAGCAGTTGCCTTAGACCGTATTCTCTAGTCGTTGAACCTTCTCCAGAGTTTCCTCACAGGAGCTTGGATGCTGATTATCCATTGTTTCATCTCTATCATTTTCAAACCGTTTCGCCTACCGTTTCCAGTTACGTTGTGGTTGATAGAGCTTTAGGAAGTTCCAGCAATTCACCCAGTTATACTCCAGCTCGTTACCAAACTGGACGCCCTCGAATCTATTATCTCAGAAGTTGTAATACTCCTTGAGGCATTTGATTGGATTGAGCCAACATTGCTTGTGCTGCTTGAGAAAGAATAGAATTCTTCGTTTGGTTCATCATTTCTTTCGCCATATCAACATCACGGATTCGGGATTCCGCAGCTGTTAGGTTTTCACCTGATGTATCTAAGTTTGCAATCGTATGCTCTAAACGATTTTGCCATGCACCCAATTTTGACCGTTCTGAAGATACACTTGAAATTGCATCATCGATTGCTGCTAGTTGGTCATCAAAACTACTTGTAGCAAAATCTGTTACATCAATATCATCCATTTTAATAGTTCCAGAACCAAGCTGGTCAGCTCTCATATCGTTAATAGAGATAGCTAATGTTTGGTCACCATTTGCACCAATTTGAAATTTTATTCCACTAGTAGCAACATCAAATTGTCCAGCAGCGCCAGTACCGTCTACAGAAGATACATCTGTTGCTTGAGCTTCCAAAGTAATACCAAGTTTATCAAAGTGAAATTTATCTCCAACATTAACACCTGTAATATCAGCAACTTTTACAGTTTGTGAAAGTTTACCATCTGCACTTTCAATTTTAATATCAGTTCCGGTTGCAGCAGTTGTGACTTTATAATCCGCTCCAACTGCAGCTCCTGTTACATCCGCAATTTTAAATTTCCCAGTTCCATCTGCAAGACCAGTTCCAACGTTAGCAGTTTTAGCTCCAAGAGTTCCATCAATCAAATTCTGCTTATTAAATTGTGTTCTATCCCCTATACCATCGATTTCGCTTACTAGTTGGTTAATCTCTTCTTGTATTTTACTAGTATCTTCTCCGGTATTTGTACCATTATGAGCTTGAACAGTTAATTCACGCATACGTTGTAGAATAGAATGCGTTTCATTTAATGCTCCTTCTGCAGTTTGAAGTAATGAAATACCATCTTGAGAGTTTTTAGATGACATTTCTAACCCACGAATTTGTCCACGCATTTTTTCAGAGATTGCTAAACCAGCTGCATCATCTCCTGCTTTATTAATACGAAGACCTGAAGATAACTTTTCCATAGATTTTGATTGTGCACTAGATGCAGTACTTAACTGACGATAAGTATTCAAAGCCGCAATATTATGATTAATTCTCATACCAAAATTTCCTCCTTGAAATTAAGTCCACATCCTTGTGAACTATATTTTTTAGTTTGCAACAAGTCACAAAGGTCGGCCGCCCTTCTCCTCATTGCTTACAATTCTATTATCGGTCGTTTCGACTGGTATTTAATAGTTTCCTAAAAATAATTAATCATTTTTTGGCAAAAGGTTAAACAGATTGTCGATACCTTTCGAAGCTTCGGTGTTTTCTTCTTGGATAGAAAGGTAGACTTCTTTTCGATGGATGTCCACACTCTTTGGGGCGTTGATCCCGAGTTTTACTTGATCTCCTTTTACCGATATGACCGTTAGCTCAATGTCATCCCCAATTTGTATGCTTTCTCCCGTTTTTCTTGTCAGTACTAACATCCCCTCACCCCTTCTTTCCTGCAGGCTGAGCAAAGACCAGGTGCTTGGTTTGATAATCACTATTATTTAGTATGACTTGTTTTCCTCTTCTATTTGCTAGATTGATTATAATAGGGGCCTGTAGATTGGCAGTGGATTCCTTAAGTGTCTCTCTAACAGTCAGAATCGAAAGCACCTGCACTTCTTTTTCAGAAGGATTCCCTAGCGACTCCACACTAGCCTGATCTAACTCAAAGTCATACTCCTTAAAAAACACAAACGGATCTGTCACCACAAACCCAAGCTGAGAAGTCTCTACAGATTGCATTATATGAAACCACTCATTCTCCGGAAGTGGCAACAATACAAACTGCTTCTCGTCCCCGAACCCGGGGATTCCGTGTTCAAATGTTAAGACATCTTCTGACTTCACATCTATATCTCCATGATATTTCGTATTGATTTTCATAAGTCACAATCCTTCATTCTAGATTTCTTGCTCATATTTAATACCCACATGCTTCAAATTAGCAAAATCAATTTGTAAATTGGCATATCGTTTCAAACTGACATCTACTTGTGCAGGTGTATAATGTATGTTTGGCATCTGAGGACGAGAGTTATTTATCACTTTTTGTGGTTCAACGTTCACCTTCACACTACCAGGATCGTAGCTGATCTTTACGCTGCCTGTTGAGGGAATCCAACCAATATTAAACTCATACATCGGAGCCTCACCGTTCCGTTTAGCCTGGGCGGGAATAGCCCCTCCACCATTCTCGATCATCATCAGTTCATCCCCGTCCTGTGCGACACGGGCAAGTCCCGCCAGCCAGTCTTCATATCCCTGCTGGGAATATTCTTCAATCCTGCGGCGCACCGACTTCAAATCCATATCGGCACGTGCCTCGGTTTGGTCAATGGTCAGCTTGGAAGGTGTACGCTCAATCTCCATTTTTGCCTGAGGCTGCTGGATGTCTAATTCTGCCGGTGGCTGTTCAATGTCCATGCGTCCTGGAGTCGTTCGGATGCTAATGGCTGCTGACGTGGACTGCAATCTTATTTGTGGGACGTTCACACATACTCACCTCCATATAAAAAGGGACTGACCTAAGGTGACAAAACACCTTAAAGGGTCAGTCCCCCTGCTTTTATCGTAGAAAATCCATCAATGTCGGTTGAATGATTCTGGCACCAACGCTGAGTGCAGCCCGATGGACACTTTCCTGAGTTTTCAAATCCGTAATAACACGTTCGATATCAGCATCCTCGTTATCAGATAGAATTCGATTCGCTGTTACTTCCTGTTGACCCAGGCGGTCGTCTACCATTTCAAGTCGATTGTACCTTGCACCAAGTTCAGAACGTTCTGCTGATAATGTGTTCATGACGCTGTCCAGATTCTCGAGCTCTGTATCGAGAGAAGAATCATCTCCAGATTCCAATGCCTTTTGAATGTTGTGCACTGTATCAAACAGCTTCTGATTAAATACATTATTCGGATTCACATTGGCTTTTAAAGACACACCCTGAGAAACTTCAACCGGGTAAGCATCGATGGCACTGCTGCCTAAATTGTCAGCGACCTGAGGAGCACTCCCGTCAGCAGGATTTCCATCCTTAATCGGAGAATTCCCTACATCAGTCCCATGAAAAATATATCTTCCAGCTACTTTCGTTTCAGCAACACTAACCAAGTCATTTTTGATCTGTTCGATTTCAGTAGCAACGGCTTTCCGGTCTTCAGGACTCAACGTTCCATTTTTCCCTTGAAGCGTCAATTCCCGCACACGCTGCAACCCCTGATTCGCCTGTTCAATTCCAGACTCTGAGTTCTCCATCCATAAATAAAGCTCCGAAAGATTCCGCTTATACTGCTCAATCCCAGTCAGGTTTGAACGATAAAACATCCCTTTCATCGCTACAACCGGGTCATCTGAAGGCTTTGTAATCTTCTTCCCTGTCGCCAGCTGATCCTGCAGCTGCCCCATTCTTCCATAAGAAGAACTAAGGTTTCTCATCGAGTTGGCTGTCAGCATACTTTGTGTTACGCGCATATTATTTCACCTACCTATCTTCCAACGGTCCCCATGCCGTTGATGATTTTGTCGAGCATTTCGTCCTGCAGTGTGATCATTCTGGCAGAGGCGTTGTAGGCATGCTGGAATTTGATCATGTCGGTCATTTCTTCGTCAAGGGACACACCGCTAACGGACATGCGGCGTTCATCCACTGCTCCTCTGAGCACTCCCGAGTTGCTGGCAAGTCGAACGGATTCTTGTGATTCTACGGCCATCTTCCCGATCACGGATTCAAAGTGCCCTTGGAATGAGGCTTCTTTTTCACCGTAAGGCAGTTTAGTCGTAGTGATGATGTCGGCAAGTTTCAGAACGTTTGATGCGTCTCCGAGGGTCGGATTACCTGCCCCTGCTGTCGCGATGTTATCAAGGTTGCTCATTTCATCGGCCACCTGCATTCTTTGAGCGAAGCCTTCTTTTGAAACACTATCCAGATCTACTGCAGCATTCTTTGCATCCTGGAAGAACTTCGGTGTATCCGGAGCATCGGTGTCAGGATCAAAGTTTGGATCGTTCATCTGTTCTGGCGTGAATCCTTGTTGATGCTGGTCATTGAATGCTTTGGCGAATTCGTACGCCATGCTGTCCAGTTCATCGAGCATACTGATGTAGGAGCCTTCTGCTTCACCGTCTTTATTTTTAAACCCGTAAGTATCAACAAGGGCTCTGAGTTTTCCTTCGCCTTGTGATAGGAAATCTTTGATATCGAGTGTTTGCTGACCAATCGTGACGGAGTCCACCGTATTTTGCGGTCCATCATAGGTAAGCTTAACTTCATTTACGCCTTTTTTTCCGACGAGATTGACGGCAAGGTTTCCGTCTTTCCCAACCAACGTGACCGTGACGGCACCTTCTGCGATTGGTGACGACGCTCCCCCATTGGACTGGTAGCTTGTTTGGATGGAAACATGCTGTGAAAGTTCATCGATTAAGCGATCCCGTTCATCGTATAAGTCATTCGGAAGATAACCATGAGGCTCAACATCAGCTATTTGTTTATTAATGTTATCAATTTGTCTGGAAAGGGAATTGATTTGCTTCTCACTAACAGACAATTCATTTTTCAAGTCGTTCCTCACACTTGTTAAGGACGAAGACAAATAATTAAAAGTTTCAGCAACGGCGATTCCACGTTGACGGACAACAGAGCGGGCACCTGAATTGGACGGGTTAACCGCTAAATCCTGAAGGGACTGCCAGAACATATCCATCGTTTTCGATAATCCAGAATCGGATGGCTCGTTCATGACCTCTTCCATCTTCTTCATCGCTTCCATTTTTGTTTCCCAATAGCCTAGCTTTTGGTTTTCGCCCCTGTACTGCATGTCCAGGAATGAATCACGCACGCGTTGAATCGAACCGGCTTCGACTCCTGTTCCGATTTGGCCAGGGATTTGTGGACGGTTCATGGCTGGGGAAGGATAAGGTGTCGTTTGTTCAAAGTTGACTCGTTGACGGGTATATCCAGGAGTATTGGCGTTGGAGATATTGTGGCCGGTTGTATAAAGGGCGCCCTGCTGGGTGTACATGCCTCGTTTTGCCGTTTCCAGGCCCATAAAAGTGGATCGCATGGTGTTGCCTCCGTTTCAATTAGTAAGTGCTAAGCTTTCGAATCAAAGATGGATCTACTTGCCGGTGCTTTCTTTTCACCGTTCGGTCGTGTATAGGTGGATGATTCCGGCTGCGGTTGCGTCATGGATAGGTTCATATTTACGAATTGAAGAGATTGATAGACAAGCTTTTGATTCAGCTCGTTTTGACCTTTCAATTCTCCGATGATACCCACCAGTTTTTGCTGCCAATGGGCGAGCGTTTCTTGTTCCTGAGGTGGACTGTGCTCGATGCACTGAGAGATCGTTGGATCTTCGTTAAAAGGCACTCCCCTTACTTGAAGATAGTGACTGGATTCCCGCTGCCGCTCTGCTTCCACCGTATTGATGGCGGCCAAGTGCTTCTGTTCACCCTTCAATACATGATCAAGTTCACTCATATCACCTTTTTTGATGACGTCCGTTTTATTCACTGAAAGATCGAACAAACTTTTGTGCAGCTTATATAGTTTTTCAAGAGTTGTAATGAGATTGGTTGCTGACATGTTTGTTCGCTCCCTCTTTATTGTCCGTTATAAAAATTCTTTAACCCTTTAGCAATGGCTTTCGGATCGATGGTATAGTTACCAGTCTGAACCTGATCTTTCAAAGCTTCCACTCTAGCTTGGCGCTCTTTGCCGAGTTTGGAAACCTCCTGCATCTCTTTGGCGGCAGACGAAATTTCAATTTTGTCGGATGCCGGCTTGCCCGCTTTCCCGACCTGGTCCATTTTGCTAAGATTACGCTTATAAGGATTGATGTTTTGATTTCCGATATTGTTAATCTTCATCATTTTCCCTCGCTTTCATCACGTCCATGGTTTCTACCTAGTATATCGGATATATAGAAGATTTGTTTAGTAATAGAGCCTGGTTAGTTCTTCCTCATTTATTTTACTCTATACTAGTTCTTTTCTCTCATAGTGTAATACGTTCTCTGACCCGATTCCTGGGATTTTTTCTTCCATTCCTGTTCGGTTTCGAACTTTTTCAGATCACTGGCAAGTTCAGAAGAACAATCATCGCAGATCCGCCCCGTCCCAATAATCTTCCCACATTTATCACAAGGATAACCCATATTCGGAAATTGCCTCGTCTGGATGCGTCCCTTTTTCACCCATTTATATAGAAGCTCCTCGTCCACCCCGCTCACTTCAATGACACGGTCCATCGTCGCAGCTCGATTCTCCCGCTTCTTCAAAAATTGGTAAACGGTCTCATACATGTTCTCTTCTTCTCTATAACACTTGTCACACACATCACGGAATTTATTTTGCATAAAAATGGCGTTACAGCGTGGACAGTTGATGATTTCTGACATATCTGTTTCCTCCCGTTGAAGCTTCTCTTACACTTTATATCGGCAGAAGTGGAGATTGCTTTAACCCCTCGCGAGAGTCAGTGAAGAAACCTCATCTGCACCAGCTTCCTTCAGTAACTTCGCCGCCTGCCTCAATGTCGTCCCGGTCGTATAAATATCATCAAACAGCAGAATCGACTTGCCCCTCACATCACACTCTCCCAACCGAAAAACCTGCACCTGCCGAAGACGCTCCGCACGCGTCTTCTTCGACTGTTTCTCAGAATGCAAACGCGTGAGGATATGTGAGGGACGGACCTCTGATTCTTCCAGTAGTGCGGTAGATTGATTGAATCCTCTTTCATAGAACCGTTCATCACTGAGGGGGATGGGGATGATATGGTCATATTCTATTTTTGTAAGATAGGATTTAATCGTATGAGCGAAGGCTTTCGCCAATGCATAATCCCCTCGGTATTTGAATCTGGCCAAGTATTCTTTTAGAAAATCATTATAGTGATAAAACGAATCATTTTTATGGAGAATCCCCTTCCACTCAGGATCCTGGTCCCACCGATGGCAGTCCAGGCAAAGCTCTTCTTTAACAAGATTGGAAGGTAATGCCTCAAGCGAACGGGAGCACCCCCTGCATCGCTCTCCTTCTATCTTTTCCAACCTTTTCTCACATTCCTGACACAGAAATTGAGTCTCTCTGTAAAATAACCCTCTCCACGACCACACCTCTTCGACTCGGGTACTACAATTCAAGCAGTTATTGACCATGAAGCAACCCCCTTTTCCCCGCTTCCTTATTCATTTGGTCGATATGAAGCAGGGCCTTGATCATGTCCCTTGTACGGCCATAATGAAAATACACGATATCCCCCGATGGATAGTCAGCGCTCCTCCCCACCCTGCCGGCGATCTGAACGAGAGCACTTTCGGTGAAAATCTTTTCTTCTGCTCCAAGGACTGCCACATCGATGTTCGGGATCGTCACTCCCCGTTCTAGAATGGTGGTCGTGAGTAAAATCGGAATCTCCTCTTTTCTCATCTTCATGACTTTTTCTTTTCGTTGTGGATCTTCGGCATGAACCGATTCGATGAGGGGATGCATGTCTTGAAATAGAGGCAGGGCCATTTCCATAAGGTCGACGGAGGGGAAGAAAATCAGGGCTTGTTTGGATTGTTTGAGTCTTAATGAGGTCCATTTTTTCAGTGCAGGGGGAATTCGATTTTTCTTCAAGGATTTCTTCCAGAGTCCGCACCAGACAAACTTGGGAAGGGGAATCGGATGCCGGTGAAAACGGGCCGGGATTTGGATAAAGTATCTTTTTCCCCGGGTACATTCCTGTTGCGTTTTCTGATCCGGGGTTGCTGTCAGGTAAATGATGGACGATTGGGGCTTCCTGGCTTTTTCTACTGCCCATTGCAGGGAGGAATCGTAGGAATAGGGGAACGCGTCGACCTCGTCTATGATCATGACATCGAAGGCTTCTTTGTACCTGTAGAGTTGATGGGTGGTAGAGAGAACAAGTTGACCATAGCTGTGCCGTTCCTCGGAACCCCCGTACAGGGTGGTGACCCCCGTTTGAGGAAAGACTTTTTGGAGGCGGGGAGACAGTTCCAGGATGACATCGGTACGGGGTGCGGCAATGCAGACTCGCTTGTTTTGCTGAAGGGCTTCGTATATGCCTTCAAAAAGCACCTCGGTCTTGCCGGCTCCACATACGGCCCAGACGAGGAGACTGGTATTTGTATGAATGGCAGATATCATTTGTTCCGAGGCTCCCTTTTGCGCTTCTGAAAGGGTACCGGACCAGTCGAACGTTACTGATGAAGCCTGAGGCCCAGGACCATTCCACCTTATGAGCGGTGCGCATTCAGACACCCTTCCCATCATGATGCAGTTCCGGCAATAGGTGCATTCGGTATGGCATCTGGAACAATGGAAACTGGCAAATAGATGAGGTTTCTTATTTCCACAACGAAGACATCGACCTTCGTCCACACCCTTTTCATAGGAAACATATCCATTCAAATAGTGCTCGTGTAGGGTATGGATTGAAAATGGGATCTCGTCTGCTAATAAAGATCTTCCACTTAGAAAAGATTGTAGCTCTGATGAAAATCGAAAGGATGGATTAATTGATTGAGGAGGAATGGTGGCGAATTCTGAGATTTTTTGGAGATTGTAGTGAGGTTCTTTTACGAGGGGCTCAGGGATTAACCTGTGATCTATTAAAGCAAAACGCAAATACATCACTCCTTATGTTGGATAGTATTGTTTTCTACATTGGAGGTTAAAAATCCTGCCTCCTAAAAAAACGGTGCCAGGCACGAAACGATCGTTTCGTGCCTGGCACCGTTAGAGAGTGTGGGCGTGTAGTGTGTACCTGGTACATTAAGCTTTGTTTGCACCTGGTACATTAATCAAAGTTTGTACCTGGTACAAATCAGAAATCTACCTACTCATCTTCCGAGCCCAGCCCATCCCCATCGAACCCTCACCTAAATGAGTCCCGATGACCGGACCGAAATAGCTCACATTAAATTCCACGTTCGGATACTTCTCCTGTAGCTCATTCTTCCACTCGATCGCTTCTTCTTCGCGATTGGCATGAATGATGGATGCCTGATACGCTTCTCCGGATTTCACGGCTTCTTCAAGAATGCCTTCCACCCGCTTCAACGCTTTCTTTTTCGTGCGGATTTTTTCAAACGGTACAATGACTTTGTCCACGAAGTGCAACAGTGGTTTTACCTGCAGCAGGCTCCCGATGATCGCCTGTGCTTGAGATAACCTGCCGCCGCGTTGCAGGTGGGCGAGGTCATCGACCATGAAGTAGGCCTGTACGGATTCTTTCATTTCATCCAATAAGCCAACGATTTCTTCTGCCGTTTTTCCTTCACGGGCAAGTTTGGCCCCTTCGATGGCATAAAAACCTTGGATCATGCAGCTGATTTCTGAGTCGTATGGGTATACTTTAATGCTCTGGACCATTTCACCTGCTTGCACGGCACCTTGGTAGGTCCCGCTGATTCCGCTGGATAGGTGAATGGAGATGACGGCATCGTAGTCTTTGGAAAGTTTCTCGAACAGCTCGACGAATTTTCCGACCGGGGGCTGTGAAGTGGTTGGAAGCTTTTCCTGGATGCTGACTTCTTCGTAAAATTCACTTGCCGTAATATCAACTTCTTCTTGATAGGTTTCTCCTCCGAAAATGACGCTTAGAGGGATCATATGTATGTTGAGTCGATCACGCAATTCTTTCGGGATGTAGGCGGTACTATCCGTTACAATTGCCGTTTTCATATAGAATTACCATCCTTATGTTTTATTTTTAATCGCATGAGCTATGCGTTAGTCTACCTTATGTATCTTACTCATTTTATATGAAAATAAGTTGGTTTGCATTAATTTCCGGGGAGTTTCGATGCCCGGAAACTAAACAAACGTTTGACTAGTACTCTCACCCCTTATGGGACAAGGGATTCAACATACTAATCAAACGTTTGTTTAAAGGTCTTACCTCGTCCCTGCCGAGAGGGATGTGATGATTTTCTTTGATTTTCTGGACGATAGGAATACCCCGGCGAATATGATCAGCAATCCTAAGATGAGATTGTGGGTCACGGGTTCCCTTAGAAGCACGAATCCCCAGATCATCGCCGTACCCGGAATCAGGTACGTCACAGTCGAGGCAAATTCGGGGCTTCCATTGGTCATGATATAGAAATACAGAAGCGTCGCCACACCAGATCCGAGGCAGCCCAGTCCTAAAATGCCGAGGATGACCTCTCCTGACGCTAAATCACCGACAGCGATGGGATCCGTCATCATCATGCCGACAAACCCGAACGCTGCCCCGATCAACAGCTGAAACGTGGAGATGACGACTACACTGGTTCCGGCCAGGTATTTTTTCGTAAACTGGGAAGCAAACGCATAGCTCATCGTGGCCAAAATCATCGTTCCCACCCCGACAAAATCAGACGAGAAGATGCCGCTCACTTCAAAGTTCATCAGCACGAGGATACCGATGAAACCGACCAGGATCCCGATCCATTGAAATCCCGTCAACACAACAGAGAAGAATAAAAACCCAACCAGCCCCGTCCAAATCGGCGTGGTCGCATTCAGGATCGAAGCGGTATTGCTGTTGATCTGCGTTTCACTTAAGGCGATCAGGGTCCACGGAAGGGCCGCATTGCCAATCCCCACAACCAGGAGTTTCCATAAAGGAAGTGGTTTCTTCCCTTCTCTTTTCCTCTGTATGAAAAAGATCGGAAGAAGAACGAGTGCCCCTGCCAGGCACCGTAAGAACACCGTCCCCCACACCCCTGCCGGTTCCACAAGCCATTTGATGAAGACGAAAGACATACCCCAGATCAGGCTTAACCCGATTAGAGCGGTGTAAAGTCGTGCCACTTGGTTCCCTCCTCTCTTTTGTTCCCAAAATGTATATTTTAGTAGATGAATAGATGTTATAGCATATTCCGTTATTCTAACGTAAACCCCGACAAAAGGAAATGTTTTCTCAACACAAAAAAACCAGCCTACTTTGTCCCATAGTCTGGTTTAAATATATTATTTCAATTTCATATTATTTATTTTTTTGCGCTTGGGACAGGCTTCAATCTCCGATACTTTCTTACTCTTGCAGCTTCCAGTTCATTATTTTCCTTGGCATCTCTTTCAAACAATTCACGCGCTTTTGAATAAATCATGGACATGGTGCTTACCCTCCTTTTTGTAAAATGTAGTAGACTTTTCCCCATTTTATGTGTTTAAAACCAAATTTCTTAAAATTATCTGGATTCTTTTTTTCTACTTTCCAGATAGGCCTTTTCTTCTTTGGATGAGAGTAAGTCTGTTGCAATTCCGACATTACCGTCCTGAATCCTCCAGATGGCATTGTGGTCACTGACAGCTTCTGAAAAGTTCCCATCTTTCCATCTGGATAGGATTTCGTTGTAGGTTGATTCATGATTGTATTTGTTCACCTCTAATTGGGCTAATAAGTAGTCGATTCGTTCGTCCGAAATCTCAAAAAAGGACCACTTCTCTTCTGCTTTCACTTTCTGATGACTCATCGCATGAATATACTGCAGGATGAGCTTTTCACTCAGTGGTGTTTTTACTTTTTCACCAAACGGATTTTCATCCTTGCTTACATTTCCGGTTAAATTTGTTTCTACACCTTCAGTCGAAACATTGCTCCCCTCTATCTTTGTAAAAGGATTGGTTTCTAACGTTCCGAGTGCAATATATACTCCGATACCCGTTAAAAGCAATACACTGAATAATATGATCCCGACATGTTTCTTTTTCACGGAAAGCCCCCTGTTCCATTCTATTATGTTGTTACTTCTTCTAGTTGGTATGAGAATTGTCCTGCTTAGATAGATATATTTCGAAAGACATAGTCTTTACTGTGGTTGTATATCATGCATGACTGCTATATAATACTCAATGTTTGTAAATTCATTTCCAACTCTACATAAAGGGAGATCTGATAGATTTGAAGAATCAGTCGTGGTTGTCACTTCAGTTCTTTGCGATATTTTTCACCTGGGGGATTTTCATACCTTACTGGACAGCGTGGTTAGTGGAGAGTAAGGATTTCTCCATTTCGGCTGCAAGTACTGTGATTGCCGTCGGGATGATTGCCCGTTCGTTTTCGAGCTTCTTCGTATTTCCGAAGTTGAGCCAGACGGTTTCATTGGGACGGTTATCAAGATGGATTGTATTGGTTTCAGGGGTAGCGTTGCTGTTGTTCCTGCCGATGGATTCATTTGGGATGGTGCTCGGGTGTATGGTGTTATTCAGCCTTGTGTATCCGATGCTGCTTCCGATGGTAGAGAGCATGGCGGCTGTGATGATGAAGGAAGATGGGATTGATTATGGCCGGAGCCGTTCCTGGGGATCAATCGGGTATACGACTGCATTGCTTGCGGTTGGATTTTTGACATCGATTTTTACAGAGGGGGCCGTGATTTATCTTCTGTTTGGCGGGATTGTCGTGATCTTGCTTTCTTCCCTCGCGAAATTGCCACAGTCCATGAGCGGAACACGTGGTCAGGAGAAGCTTTCTTACAGGAGACTTCTGAAATCCCGTAAGTTTGTCTGGGCGATGGTGATCGTTGTCTTAATCCAGGGAGCACATGCCTCTTATTATAATTATGGCGTCCTTTATTTGAAGGAATTAGATGTGAGCGCCGTTTATATCGGTGTGATCTTGAACGTTGCCGTGTTGTCGGAAATCTTGTTCTTTGCTTTTTCAGACCGGCTGCTAAAAGGTAAAAGTATTTCCGTCATGTTCATAATAGCAGCAGGGGCTGCTGTGACGCGTTGGACTTTGTTGTTCCTATTCCCCAGCACCCCTGTCTTCATCTTTACCCAACTTTTCCACTCACTAACCTTCGGATTGACCCATTATGCATTTATGCGGTTGATTTATGAAGAATTGGAGAGTAAGGACATCCCGGCTGCCCAGGGTGTATATACGTCCCTTGGTATGGGATTGAGTACAGCGGTGCTGACGTTTATCGGTGGCTTCCTGTATGATATCTCACCTGGTGCGGCGTTTATGGGAATGGCCGTTGTTGTGGCTCCATGCGTGGTGCTTGGTGGTTGGATGTATTGGAAGTATGATCGCGGGGTTGAAGGTGTGTTTAGTTATAAATAATGTTGGGCCGTTCGGGATGGGATTCCGGGCGGTTTTTTTTTGGTGTGAAACTATAAAAAGCGCCCCACCCATCAAAGGCAGGACGCTCCAATCAAACTTAAAATCTCTTATACCCAACAAACTTAGGATTCCAATACGTATTACTCAATTTCGATACCACTACCCCACTGTCAGATGCGTGGATGAATTCCCCGTTTCCAACGTAGATACCCATGTGGCTGATGCCGGCTTTATACGTATTTTCGAAGAATACGAGGTCGCCTGGTTTCGGGCTGGATACGAAGGTTGATTTGCTGTAGTAGCCTTCTGTGTTCGTACGTGCAATCGATTGTCCTGCCTGGTTGAAGACGTAGTAGATGAATCCGCTGCAGTCGAAGCCAGATGGTGATGTGCCTCCCCATGCGTACGGAGTTCCTACATATTTCTTGGCGATGTCGACGACGTTTGATGATGGGGTCTCTGTTCCTCCTCCGTCAGAGGTACCGTTAATGGAAAGCTTTTGCCCGACGTAAATGGTGTCTGAGCTTAACCCGTTCCAAGACTTGATGGATGATACGCTCACGTCATAACGAACGGCGATATGTGACAGGGTGTCTCCTGATTGTACTGTGTATATACTTGATGCTGTTGATGGTGGTGGCGTGGTTGTTCCGCCGGAAGAAACGATCAAGGTTTGACCAGGGTAGATGACATCACTACTCAGGTTGTTCCATGATTTTAATTCGGCCACATATACATCGTATTTGGCACCGATTTTTGATAGATAGTCCCCTGATTGGACGGTATAGGTTTTGGCAGAAGAACTGCTTGGAGCCGATACTTCCAGTACTTGATTCACATAGATCAAGTCGGAGCTCAGGTTGTTCCAGTTTTTCAGGTTTGAAACGGATGTATCATATTTATATGCAATCACGGAAAGGGAATCACCTGATTGTACGCGGTAAGAAGCCGCTTCCGTTGAATTGGCAGCCATTGTCGAGACTAGTGCAGCAGTTGTAAAGGCAATGATTGTTTTCTTCAAAAAAATGTCTCCTCTTCATAGATAGTGTCGAATTTTAGTGCTTGTCCATTATCTATGAAATAGACAGATATTTTAATAGGCTTATTTTCTTATATGAAGAAATATCAGGAAGAAACCCCAGTATAATCACACTTGGTACTTTATGGTTCTAATTCCAATTAACATTAAAGTGTGGAAATTCCACGAACAAAGTGAATTTCCTAATTTATGACCACTTCGTTAGCTTTGGCATCACCTTTTTACCAGTCATGACTATCATTTGGAGGAACATATACGAAAAGTATTAAATGAAAGTAGTGAATCCATTTCTTTCTATTGATATACTTTTAGTAACAAACTTGCAGGTGATTCCATGATAAAAAGTAAACTAAAAGCAGTCTTTCTCTCAATTGTTCTGGTACTATTGCTCACACCTATTCTTTTCCCTCTCGAATCTCACCTTCAGTCGGTAGGCATTTTTTCTATAGTCGGCGGAGTGTTAATGATTGTGGTTGGTATTCCTGTGACGATTCTTGCGGGAGTGGTCACAAGGAAAATGAAGCAGTATATTCATATAATAAACTTCATTATTCATATTCTTCCTGCCTTTCTTGTCAGCGTGATTATGTTTGGCCATGCCTTACCTCTCTTATCTATGCCCTATGCAGGTGTACCGATCTTCGCTTCTACTATTTTCTATGTGGTAGATGAAGTGATTTATCAAAAAATTGACCTTAGGGGCAGGTTTGTAAAAGGAATTTTTCTGATTCCGGCAGCAGTCTATTTACTGTACGTTGGCCCTTCTCTTTATACAGGCTTCTTGGCCAGTCAATCTTCAACACAGATTAATGAAAAAGGCTCACCTAAAGTTTCTCTGACATTCGATGGAGAAGAGATTCCCATCAAAAGCAGCTATTGCTGGACTCCAGACGGTGAAGGTTGTGTCTATGGCACAGACCCTTTTCCCCTTCCTGAGGAAAAAGTGAAGAATGTGAAGGAAATAACGATGACTTCACCCGCTACACTCGATTTTTCATTTGAGAATAGTGAGGGTGAGCCCACTATTTATGCTTACTACCATGATGGGAAGGATTTCAAAGAAATAGAAGAAGCAGGCAACAAAATAAACATCTCAAATGATATTCCTGAACAAGCGATCAAATTCGTTGTGAAGTGGGACAATAATGAAATGGTTAAGTTCTTTGTTGGTGTGAGGACTGGGATCCTTACTAACGGGAGAACCTTTTAAGGACTCTATTAAACCTTGAGGCATTCAGTTGCCTCAAGGTTTTTTTATGATCACTACCAACTTAAATGTAAACGGATACACTTTTTCGTTGACAACTTGTATATACATGAATACAATAAAAGTATATCTTGTATATACAACACTCCCCGTAAAATGAAAGCGTTTTGACAAAAGCATGATGTAAAGCGTTTTTCTCATACTATTTAGGGGAATTCCATTAATAGAAATGAAAGCGGGTACAAGTTAGGCGCCCGGCAGCTTTCACCATTCCAAGGGAGGGAATTTCATGAGCGTGAAACGTGAAGACGTTCTCGAAATCATTGAAGCGATTGGCGGCAAGGATAATATCCGCACGGCCACGCACTGTGTGACTCGTCTGAGGCTTGTGCTGAATGATGAGAAGAAAGTGGATAAAGAAAGATTAGAGGCAATTGATCTGGTGAAGGGTTCCTTTTCCTCCAACGGTCAGTTCCAGGTTGTCATTGGACAAGGTCTTGTGAATAAAGCGTATCAAATACTAGCTGAGGAAACAGGGATCGAGCATGCATCGAAGCAGGATGTCAAGGATGCGGCTACCCAGAACCTGAATCCCCTGCAGCGCGCGATCAAGGTACTGGCGGATATCTTCATTCCGATCCTGCCGGCAATCGTAACGGCCGGTTTGTTGATGGGTCTGAATAATATTCTGACCGGACCGGGGATTTTCTATGATGAGAAATCTGTCATCGATGTGCATAAGCAGTGGGCTGATTTTGCCTCGATCATTAACTTGATTGCCAACACCGCCTTTGTGTTCCTGCCAGGGTTGATCGGTTGGTCAGCGGTCAAGCGTTTCGGCGGAAGTCCATTACTCGGTATCGTATTAGGTCTTATGCTTGTACATCCGGACTTACTGAACGCCTGGTCGTATGCAAGTGCTGAAAAGATTCCTACATGGAACCTATTCGGATTTGAGGTCGACAAGATTGGTTATCAAGGACAGGTATTGCCAATTCTATTCGCTTCCTATTTATTAGCGAAAATTGAAATGTTCCTGGATAAGAGAGTTCATGACTCCATCAAGCTATTGGTCGTGGCTCCTGTGGCCCTTCTGATTACCGGATTCGCTGCATTCATCCTGATCGGACCTGTGACCTTCTTCATAGGTAACATGCTGACAGACAGCGTCGTGTGGGTGTTCGATCACGTATCATGGTTAGGTGGTCTCCTGTATGGTGGATTATACGCCGTCATGGTTATCACAGGTATGCACCATACCTTCCTTGCAGTAGACTTGCAGCTCGTCGGTAGTGAAGGTGGAACCTTCCTATGGCCGATCCTTGCCCTATCGAATATTGCACAAGGTTCAGCAGCACTTGCCATGATGGTTGTGGCCAAGAAAGAAAACGAAAAGCTTCGCGGCCTGGCTGGTACGTCTGCCATCTCAGCTTATCTTGGAATTACAGAACCGGCAATGTTCGGGGTCAACCTGCGCTACCGCTACCCGTTCATCAGTGCCTTGATCGGTTCTGCCATTGGTGGTGTACTCTTAGCGATGACAGGAACGAAAGCATTCTCCATCGGTGTAGGTGGATTGCCTGGATTCCTATCGATCATACCTGAATACTGGCTTCCGTTCTTCATCGGAATGGCCATCTGTATCGTCGTACCGTTCGTACTGACCATCGTCTGGTCCAAATTCAGCAAAAACGAACCAGCATAAACAATAGAGAGAAAACAGTTACACCAACTTGTATATACAAGTTAAACTAAGGGGGACAAATCAATTCTTAGCACTCACCTGTAAGGGATAGTGATGGGGATGTTTGTCTCCCTTTTCAATTGGAGGGACGGACCTTCAAATCTGCTTGTTTTGGAGCGTCTTTTCCTATGAAATAAGGGTTTGGGGCGGAGAATGGAAGGTCCGTCCCTCTATATAGACTTAAGAACAATGATGACATTAAATAAATGAGGCGGATGAGCTAAAAAGTTGAGGTCCGTCCCTCAAAAATATGTGAAGGATGGTGCATGTGGTATGAAGCAAGCTTGGTGGAAGAGGTCGGTTGTGTATCAGATTTATCCGAAGAGTTTTTATGATACGTCGGGGAATGGCGTTGGGGATATTAAGGGGATTACGGCGAAGCTGGATTATTTGAAGGAGCTTGGGATTGATGTGGTGTGGATCACGCCGATTTATAAGTCTCCTCAGAATGATAACGGCTATGATATTAGCGACTATTTCAATATTCACGAAGAATACGGAACGATGGAAGATTTCGATGAGCTTCTGGAGGAAGCCCACTCCCGCGGCATCAAGATCATCATGGACATCGTGATCAACCATACATCGACAGAGAACCAATGGTTCATCGAGTCCCGGAAGTCGAAGGACAATGAGTACCGTGACTTCTATATTTGGAGGGACGGCAAGGAGGACGGCTCCGAGCCGACCAACTGGCAGTCGAAGTTCGGGGGGAACGCATGGCAGTATGATGAAGAAACAGGTCAATATTACCTTCACCTCTTTGACGTCACCCAGGCTGATTTGAACTGGGAGAACGATAAGGTCCGCGAGAAGCTTTATGACATGATGCACTTCTGGCTGAAGAAAGGTGTCGATGGCTTCCGCCTGGACGTGATCAACCTCATTTCCAAAGATCAGGCTTTCCCTGACGATGACGGCTCGGTCGCTCCCGGGGACGGACGCAAGTTTTACACGGACGGGCCAAAGGTCCATGAGTATATGCAGGAAATGAACAAGGAAGTCTTTTCTCAATACGACATCATGACCGTTGGGGAAATGTCTTCCACCACGATCGACAACTGTATCAAGTATTCAAACCCGGAACGCAACGAGCTCAGCATGACGTTCAATTTCCATCACTTGAAAGTGGATTATCCTAACGGGGAGAAATGGTCGGTTGCTGACTTCGACTTCCTGAAATTGAAGGAGATCCTGTCTACCTGGCAGCATGAAATGAACAAAGGCGGCGGCTGGAACGCCCTCTTCTGGTGCAACCATGATCAGCCGCGGATCGTCTCCCGCTACGGTGATGACGGTGAGTACCGGAACGAATCGGCGAAGATGCTCGCGACGACGATTCATATGATGCAGGGTACCCCTTATATCTATCAGGGGGAAGAGTTCGGGATGACGAATCCGAAGTTCACGAGCATCGAGGAGTATCGTGATGTAGAGTCCCTCAATACGTTCAATATATTGAAGGAACAAGGAAGAACGGAAGAAGAGATCCTGGAGATCCTCCGCCACAAGTCCCGTGACAACTCACGGACACCTGTGCAGTGGAACAGTGACGAGAATGCCGGGTTCACAAGCGGAACCCCTTGGATCCCTGTTGCGAAGAACTATCAGGAAATCAATGCGGAACAAGCGCTGGAAGACGGAAACTCTGTCTTCTATCACTACCAGAAGCTGAACCGACTCCGTAAGGAATACGACATCATCGTCGACGGTGACTACCAGCTGATCCTGGAAGATCACCCTGACATTTTTGCCTATGTACGGAATGGTGACGGAGAGAAGCTGTTTGTGGTGAATAACTTCTATGCCCGCGAGACACAGTTCACGCTTCCTGACGAGGTGAATGTGGAAGGCTGGTCTAGTGAGGTTCTGATTTCGAATTATGAGGATGCGAAGAATGTGTATACTCAAATCTCGCTTCGTCCATATGAATCTGTTGTGTTTCGATTGACGAAATAAGGTAAAATAACGTTTGGGGTTTTGGCCCTGAACGTTATTTTTTTATGGTTACATTAGTAAAATTATGGGTATTGTGTACTACAAATTTCTAATGAAAGGATGCTTATGAACAATCAAAAGAAAAAAGCGGTAAAAACCGCGTTATTATTGTACCCCATATTAATGGGTACAGGTGGGACTATTATGCTGGGTGTACTTTTGTTACGGGTTATCCCTAAAGACGAAATCCCAAGCGTCGCCCTCCCTCTTTCCATGCTGGCGATCTACATATACGGAACTTGTGCAATCTCATTAATTGTAAGAGAGAAATTCTTTAAAGGAGAAATCCAGTGAATATATCTGTAAAAACCATTCGATTCTCATTATTATTTTTTTCTATATTCATCGGTTTGATGGGAACAATCTCATTGCTCGTTTTACTATTTTGGGGGATACCGAAGGAGGACCTCCGTTCACAGCTACCTGCAATTCTCCTTTTTGCCGGGGTGGTGTATGGGGTCTGTGCAGTGCCTCTTATCATTCGACATTTTTTACGAAATAAGGTCAGCAGTAAAATTGAGTCGTTTATTCAGGAAAAACGACCGATGAAACAGATTTCCCGTACGGTGCTGATGCTTTTTGCCATCCTTACGATGCTCAGCGGGACGTTCTCTCTATTCATCATTGTTTTGAACTTTTTCACACAAGGAGACTTACCCGACCAGCCGTTTATGGCATTAGTTGCTTCAAGTATCCTCAACTATAGCTTTGCCACTATATTCTTAGTGGTGCGTACAAAGTTTTTCAAGAAAAACACAAATTAGTAAACTAGTTGGATTTCACAGTTAACATTTATTCTCTATTATGGGATAATAAAGCTAAAAGGAGTTCCTGCAATGAACGCAACAACCAAAGTTCAAACTCTCTTGCAAGAAATAGAAACAAAGCGTGTCGAACTTAAATATTTTGCGCTTTACCATGGTTTCTCACATCCTGAAACCGTAAAACTCAGTCAGGAACTTGATGAACTATTCAACCGTTATCAACGGTTGAAATAAATAAAAGGCTGCGCACCAACGCAGCCTTTTATCTTATTCCGTCGCTTCCTCTTCTCCCTCACTGGCCAAGAAGAAAATCGCTGCAACCTTCCATCCATCCTCTTTCTTATGGAAGACGGTTACCTGCTTTCCTGAACGGGTCACTTCCTTATCACTGTTCGGGTCCTTCGTCGTTGCTTTGATTTCTGCATAGACATCCGCTTTCTTGCCGGCATAATTGATGATCTTCACATTATCCACTGTACGCTTCGAATCGACGGAATCAAAGATCTGCTTCACATAGCGCTCTTCATCTTCATACTTAAAGTTTACCGGTGTCTTCGAGATGACACTCATGTATGAATCGAAATCTTCTTCGTTAAAGGCATTGATATATTGATTAAAGGCAGCGTCGATCGCCGTTTTTTCCTCTGCAGGGATCCCTTCTGCTTCCTTCAGTTCACTTGCGTCCTCCACGATCTGCGTCATTTGGGTCAGGGATGCCGCTTCATCAGTCGCAGGATCATCTTTCGGGCTGACCTCTTCCGTTTTCTTTGCCGTATCCTTGTCTTCCTTCTTCTCTTCGTCTGCCCCACAAGCACCCAATAGTAGTGTACTCATGCCAATTCCCAACATGATTTTCTTCCAATGCTGTTTCGACAATGCTCTTCACCCTTTTCTAAAATTTGCACTATCTCCATTCTATTGAAAATATTCACAACACTCAAGTTGAATCTCATTTCTTCCTAATAATTATGGTAAAATAATAGCAGGTGATATTATGACGAAAAGCAATAAATACCAACAAATCTTCGAGGATCTCTCTGAAAAAATACAAAATGGCACGTACACAGCGAACTCGATACTGCCATCGGAAAACGAGCTCTCGGTGATCTACGCCACTTCACGTGAGACTATTCGTAAAGCGCTTACATTATTGGCTCAAAAAGGGTTGATACAGAAACTGCGTGGAAAAGGCTCCCTCGTGCTCGACGTGTCCCGTATGAGTTTTCCGATTTCAGGGCTTGTAAGCTTCAAGGAGCTCCAGACCTCCATGGGTCGCGATCAGATCGAAACGTTCGTCCACAACTTCGGGTTGATCTCAGCCGATGATGAAATCGCTACTCAGCTCGAGACGTCCCGTGACGCTGAAATATGGAAAGTCGTCCGCTCCCGCAAGATCGGCGGCGAGAGGATCATCCTGGACAAGTCCTATTTTCTCAAAGACAAAGTCCCTCTCCTGACAAAAGAAATATGTGAGAACTCCATCTACGAATATCTCGAAGGAGAACTAGGACTGCCCATCGATTTTGCCAAAAAAGAAATTGTCGTGGAAGAATGTACGGATGAGGACCGGGAGTACATGGACCTGAATGAATATGATCATGTGGTGGTCGTGAAGAACTTTGTCCATCTAAAAGATGCAACGTTGTTCGAGTATACAGAATCGCGGCACAGACTGGACATGTTCCGGTTTGTGGATTTTGCGCGGAGAAAGCATTAGGTAGGGTCCACTTCCTGTTTGGGGAGTGGATTTTTTTGACTGTCTGTTGATTTCACCTGCTGAATTACAGCCTATATTCAACAACTGAATTTAACCCTTTCTTCACCAGATGAACCACCAACCCCCCCCCATACCCATTCAAACAAATCAAAAACGACCCTCCACCAGGAAGGGTCGCTCTCTCAACAACAAATTAACAATACTTTATCTATCAACCGGTACTTATCGTACTTCCACCCAACCGTTCTTGATTGCAGTCACGACTGCCTGGGTACGGTCGTTCACGTTCATTTTTTGAAGTATATTACTTACATGATTTTTAACAGTCTTTTCGCTGATATACAATCCTTCACCAATACCGCGGTTGCTTTTACCGTCTGCAAGCATTTGCAGGACTTCACATTCGCGGCGCGTTAGCAGGTGAAGCGGGCGGCGAACTTCGGATTGCTGGAACCCGCCTGAGTTCTGGGCGTTTGCCAGGCGCTTGTATTCTGCAACCAGATTATGCGTCACTTTAGGATGGACGTATGAACCGCCTTCAGCGACGATTTTCACAGCGTCCACAAGTGCGTCTGAGTCCATTTCTTTTAATAGGTAACCTAGAGCCCCTGTTTTTAGCGCATGGTTCACATAGTTCTCGTCATCGTGGATGGACAGGATGATGACTTTGGTATCAGGATACTTGTCCATTAGCTCACGAGTCGCTTCGACGCCGTTTATCTCAGGCATGTTGATATCCATGAGGACTACGTCTGGTTCGTGTGTTTCGACGAGGTTCATTGCTTCTGAACCGTCATCACCTTCTGCTACTACGTTGAAAGAAGGTTCGAATTCGAGGATTCGTTTAACCCCTTCCCTGAAAAGCTGATGATCGTCAATGATAACAATATTTGTTGCCATGTCTTTCGCCTCCCTAAACCTTCGAAAATTTACATATTAAGCGGAACCTGGATCAGTATGACCGTCCCTGCTCCTACTTTTGAGTCGATCGTGATGTCTCCTTCGAGAAGGTCGACACGTTCTTTCATCCCCATGATTCCAAAGGATCCTGTTTTTTGTTTGTCTTTATCGAATCCTTTGCCGTTGTCTTTGATGACAACTGTTATTTGGTCTTTCTTTACTTCTACTTTAACTTGGATATGCGTGGCTTCTGCGTGCTTAAGGGCATTCTGGACACTTTCTTGTACCAATCGGAACAGAGCGACTTCGAATTTGGAAGGAAGTCTGATATCGAGCCCCATATTCACAAACTGTATGGAGGTCTCCTGGTTATACTCTTCGATTGTACTCAAGTATTTTTTGAGGGTCGGTATCAACCCGAGGTCATCAAGCGCCATTGGTCTGAGATCATAGATGATGCGGCGGACCTCATAAAGGGCTGAGCGGACCATCCGTTTAAGATCGCGGATTTCCGTGATGGCATGTTCTGTACTCTTTTCCCTGAATACTCGTTCAATCAGATCCGAGCGAATCATCACATTGGCCATCATTTGTGCAGGGCCGTCATGGATTTCCCGGGATAAGCGCTTCCGCTCGTCCTCCTGGGCCTCGATGATCCTGAGACCGAAATCCTGGCGCTGCTTCGCGTCCTCAAGCGCTTCACCCACTTGCCTTAAGTCACTATTCAAATAATTGAGAACGACGGAAATCTGCGAGCAGAGATTCTCTGCCTTTTCAATCGTGTCCCCAAGTGCCTGCAAGCGTCTTTCCAGTTCATCCCTGCGGTCCCGAAGCTGCTTTTCCTGCTGTCGGTTCATGGATAGCTTCATCTGCAGGTCATGAGCCTTCTCGTACGCTTCTCTTACTTGGTCTTCTGAATAGGTTTGGAAATGCTTGCTGACTTCAGAAAGTCTGAGCCGGGCAAACTTCGAATTCTGTTGGAGGTCATCTCCTTCATCAATCACCCTCAGGACCATTTCTTTCACTTCCAGTAATTCTCTCATCAATTCTTCATAATCAGTTCGACATTGCTCGCCAATCTGAAAGATCTCATCCTTACTTTCGTCAACCGTATCGACCATCTTTTTCAGGATGCTATCCAACATCTTGGTGTCTATTTTTTTAAGTGACACGGTACACCCCTCTTTTGTTCCACAATAGTCGTCCGCCTAGCTTCAAGAAAACTATCCTTGCATAGTAATAATCGGTTTTATTCGTACAGGGCAACATGCCCATAGACCTACTGTTCATCTATACTAGATCGTACCTATTATCAATTCAATGGAAAGTCACGAAACTCCTTTATTCATCTAGGCATATTCCTATGTAATACTTCTACCAAGGGATTATTCGCTCCAGGAATAATAGAGAAACAATGGCAATTATCTAGACCATTCGGCTTCCCTAAAGAAGCGTTGGAACAACTGAAGTATTACTATCAGCGTCCATTATACCATGTCACATATTGTCGGAGATTAAAGTTTGATTACATTGTATTACCATTATTTCATGTAGAACCAGTTTTTGCCTCGAAAAGGTACTCGAATTGTGCATTCTTCACCATTTTTCTATATAGTAGAATTAGGATATAAGCGCGGACTTTGTCGCAAGCTGCGGCAATCATGAAAGGAGAAATGATTTTGCTACATCAGTATAATACCGTCAAGGGTTTTGGAGAAAATGAAATCAATATCGAACGTTCGAGATTCATCACCTATGTAAATCGGGTGGAGACCGAAGAAGAAGCTCAGGAATTCATCGCATCGATCAAAAAGAAGCACCATGATGCCAATCATAACTGCTCTGCCTATATGATCGGCGAGCAGAATATGATCCAGAAAGCGAATGATGACGGAGAACCAAGTGGGACAGCCGGCGTTCCCATGCTCGAAGTGTTGAAGAAGCGGGATTTGAAAGACACCGTCGTCGTCGTGACACGTTATTTCGGCGGGATCAAGCTCGGGGCAGGCGGCCTGATTCGCGCGTATGGGCGGGCTACCTCAGAAGGTCTCAACGCCACTGGTATTGTCGAAAGACGTCTGATGCGTGTCATGAAGATGAAAATCGATTATACGTGGCTCGGTAAGGTTGAGAATGAAGTCCGGTCGTCTCACTATCAATTGAAAGACATTCATTATTTGGATGCTGTTGAGGTTGAAGTGTATGTGGAGGAAGCGTCAAAGGATCATTTCGTTGATTGGATGACGGAGCTTACGAATGGGCAGGCTGAGATTTCTGAGGGGGATGTGGAGTACCTGGAGGCAGATGTATCGTAAAACCTTGAGGGACGGACCTCTAATGTATAGGTCCGTCCCTTCTTTGTAATGAAAATTTCATTTTACCCTGCTCGTGATACATAGTAAAATTGATTTTGGTGTAATTAGTCGAATTAAGGGAATATGTTAAAGAAATATGTCGTTTAGTCCTCATTAGAGATTTACACCTCCTAAAATCGTAACATTCTTATCACTTTAATGATCCCACCCGCAAAAGGAGTTTTTTATTATTATGTCCATTGATCGAGATTACAGGAGAATTTTAAAAAGAAGAAAACGAAGAAGGCGGATTATATTTTTTCTTATCATTCCTATGCTGCTCGTCACATTCTCTGCTGCTGGATATGGTGCATACCTGTACAAGAAAGCAGAAACGGTGTTTTCTAACTCATATAAAGACTTAAATGGGAGAGAAAAATCTGATAAGAGGGAAACGGTTGTGAACCCGGAAAAAGATAATGTTTCGGTACTTTTTATTGGAGTTGACGGAAGCGATAGTCGAGACTTCGGTGAAAAAACCAGATCGGACGCACTTATGCTTGCAACTTTGAATGAAAAAGATAAAACCGTAAAGCTCGTCAGTATTCCCCGTGATTCATACGTTTATGTCCCAGAAGTAGATTATAAAACCAAAATTAATCATGCTCATTTCTTCGGGGGACCTAAGGCAACGATTGAAACGGTAGAGGAAACAATGGATGTTCCCGTTGATTATTATGTTAAAATGAACTTCTACGCATTCATGGATGTCATTGATGCTTTAAACGGAATCAATGTAGAAGTCCCTTATGAGCTGTATGAAAAAGATGCTGAAGACAACCACGATGCGATCCACCTATTACCAGGTAAACAAAAGTTGAATGGTGAAGAAGCATTAGCTCTGGCCCGGACACGAAAGCAAGATAATGACGTTGAACGTGGAAAGCGTCAACAGGAAATTATAAAAGCGGTAGTAAAAAGAGCTGTATCAGCAAATTCCATTTCTAAGTATGATGATATTATTGAAGCCATTGGAAATAACATGGAAACAAATATGACGTTTGATGAAATGAAATCACTTGTTAGTTATGGAACGAAAGGGAGTTTAGACATTGAACCCCTCTCACTGGCCGGACAAGATATGTATATTGACGGAACGTATTACTGGGAGTTAGACCCTGATTCACTGGACGAAGTGATTTATGATTTAAAACAACACCTTGAAGTGAGCTCAACAAATAGCGAAAAAAATGATGATGAAGATATGGCGAACGAATAGAATTCTTAATAAAAAGGAAGAACCCACACTTAGTAATCTGACTGAGAGTGGGTTCTTCCTTTTTATTATGGCGTGCCATGCTTTTTAAAGGAATTCAGTTGGGCGGTCAAAAAGGAATATCCTCTTGAGAATCACCCATTGCAATGTAACGAGCATTAAACAACAAGTATTGAACCGGTAAAAAAAGCTCACTGCAAAATATACAGTGAGCTTATAAAGTATTTAATTATCTCTTCGTGGTTTTACCATCTTAAGGAGTGGTTGATAGTTCTTCCCAACCAGACCAATGCTTTCAACAAATATTTCAATTGCCACCAGTAAAACAGCGATTAAAGTAAGTGCTCCCCAGAAAGTTGCTTGAGAGAAAATGACAGCCGCAAGACCAAACATAGCAGCGATTGCATAGATAATCAGAACCGTTTGTCTGTGTGAGTATCCTAATCTCAATAAGCAGTGATGCAAGTGAGATTTATCCGGAGCTGATAATGGCTGTTTATTCACAAACCTTCTAATAATTGCAAAGAATGTATCAGAAATTGGTACACCGAGAATAATAACAGGGATAATCAACGAAATCACTGTAATATTCTTAAATCCAAGAAGGGCCAGTACAGAGATCATATACCCTAAGAACAGGGCACCAGTATCTCCCATAAAGATCTTTGCTGGATGGAAGTTGTAAAATAAGAAACCTAAAGTACTCACTAAGAGAAGTGATCCAAGTGTTAAAACAAACATATCTCCCATAATAATGGCCATCACGGATATTGTAATCAGAGCAATGGAAGACACGCCTGCTGCCAGACCGTCTAAACCGTCAATCAGGTTTATGGCGTTCGTAACACCCACAATCCAGAGAATGGTAAGTGGCATGCTCATAAAGCCGAATTCAAGTTGTCCCCCGAAAGGAAGCTTGATGAATTCAATTTCAGCACCACCTACTAAAACAACCAGGAGTGCTGCTGCAATCTGACCGAGCAATTTAACCTTAGCCGATAACTCCATCATATCATCCAAAACACCAGTGATGATGATGACGAATGCTCCAAGAACAATTCCCAGCGCGTAAGGGCTATCCGGTCTGAGTATGGCTACTCCAATGATGAAACTTAAAAATATCGCTAATCCTCCAAGACGAGGCATGATTTTTTGATGAACTTTACGTTGGTTTGGTTTATCAGTTGCACCTATTTTAAATGCGAATTTCTTTACTAAAGGTGTTAGTACAATTGAGAGGATAAAACAGATGATTAATGTGAAGTAAAGCATATGGATCCTCCTTGACTATATTTTACCCATTTTCACTACTGTGAAACCTAGTGTATTTTTTGGAAAATGTAAATGTTATACCCTGATGAATTATATCATAACAAATTTGTGATGGGGAACATATTTTAATATTTTCAAAGAATTTTAGCGAAATAGGAGGAATAACCCACTCTTATTATATATCCATAAAATAGTAAGAAGAAACTTCCTTAGTATCTAATTATTTTTACGTTTACCCCATACCAAAAATATTGTATCCTAGTTTAAGATGAATCGAAAACGTTTGGAGGAATTTGACATAATGAATGGATTATTGAACAGTAAGAGGTTCTTGAATCTCTTTTTACTTTTCATCTTAATACAGCCAGTAATCGACATATTAACGACCTATAGCTTGGTTCAATTGGAAAGCAACACAACCTTCGGGGTATTAATCAGGATTCTATATATGTTTATTGGAGTATTCTTTATACTCATTAATGTACCTAGAAGTAAATTAGCTAAAAATTCTTTTATTTATTTACTTATACTTGGTGCTTTTGTCGTACTGAATATCGGCCTTAACTATTTCATAAAATCTCCTTATTATATTGGACAGGAAATAAAGTTCTTTATAAAAGTGGTATATGTCAATATTGTGTTTCTTAATTTCATCCTTGTCCTGAAATTAATGAAGGAAAAAGGAATGAATCATGTCTCTAAATCTTTAAAATACGTTCTCATCTCCTCACTGATCATTTCTGTGACAATGATTATCTCATTGTTAACGAACACCAGCCTGGAGAGTTATGAATCAGCGAAAATAGGATACACTGGTTGGTTCTTTGCGGGTAATGAAATAGGAGCGATCATTGCGATTATTCTTCCTATTATCTGTTTATATGCAATTAGAAAGACAAAGACTCTCAAGGATGTGTACTACTGGATTCCCGTTATTCTTGCCTCCTTATCATTGCTGATGCTTGGAACGAAAGTAGGGTACGGAGCTATACTAATTGTGTTACTTGCTTCTTCATTTGTATCTGCTATCGTTTATTGGAAAACAAGGAGTAATAAGGACTCTAAGAGTAATTTGGTTATTTCATTGGCATTGCTTGTTATGTTTTTACTTTCAACGCCGTTTACACCAGTGTTTAATAATATAAATGTACACTTAGGCTTCCTTGGATTTGATACCAATGAACAAGTAGATGACGGCTCCCAAGCGGATGATGACAGTGAATCTAAGGAAGAAAAGAAATTAAACTCAAAACAAATGCAAAACCTTATTCTAAGCAGTAGAGAAGAATTCTTGGCCCATCACACAGAGGACTATATGGATTCTCCTATGTTACAGAAAATATTTGGCCTTGGCTTTGCCGGTAATTATGATGAACCAGAGCCGAAAATGATTGAGATGGATTTCTTTGATTTATTCTTCTCATTTGGTATTATCGGATTCATTATCTTTATCGCACCAATCATATTTTTCCTGGTTAAAACAGCAAAAATAATCTTCAAAAACTTTTCACGCTTCCTTGAGCCAAGTTATGTACTATTGGCGACCAGTATTATATTGACATTAGGAATAGCGTATTTTGCTGGTCATGTTTTCACCGCTCCGTCTGTGAGCATTTACTTTGCATTAATTTTTGCTTTATTCGTGGTAGAAACGGGTAAACCTCAAAAAGAAACAAATAAATAAATCAGTAAAACAAGAGCCCCCCACCCGATAGGCCGGATGGGGGGCTCTTGTTTTACTTAAAGACGCTAATAAGCATCGGTTTAATATTTTCAACTTCATACTCATTCGCCTTGCTAACCGCTTCTTTCTTCATCTTTTCCTGATCCGCTTCATCTAATAGAAAGTATTCTTTGATTTTCATGGCTAGCTCTTCACTGCTGCCAGGAGAGAATAGTAGGCCATTACGTCCATCTTCCACATAGTCAAGAATGCCCCCCATCGCACTGCCAATTACGGGAGCACCACACGCCATTGCTTCAAGACCAACCAACCCCAAGCTTTCACCTTTGCGAACAGTAGGAAAAGCAAAAGCTTCAATACAGTTATAAATATCCGAAAGGGCCGGCTGAGGCAATAATGAGAAGCGTTTAATATCCTCTTCTATACCGAGATCCTTCATCTTCTTGTCGAATTCGTCACGCTGCTTCCCGTCCCCCACGATGACGAACTTTACATTGTGCAGCGAGTTTTCTTTCTTTAATAAAGAAATTGCATCAAGGAGGATATCCCACCCTTTGCCCACATCGATTCTACTAACAAATCCAATATAGCGCACATCGTCAACCAATCCATATTCTTTAAACAATTCTCTTTTATTTTCTTTTTTATGAAAAACAGATTTATTCACCCCGCCTGAGGGAAAAATCTCGATAGGAGTATTCACTTTATATTTCTCAATTACAAGGTCCTTGTAGTATTGGGACGGGGTAATAATTTTACTCGACTTCTCAAGAAGTTGTTTAACATAAGGCTGAAATTTCTCTTGTGACGGGACTTCTGGCACAACATCTGATCCATGAACATTTGTGACGATCTTCACGTTTTTTTTGAGTTTCTTTAATACAAGTAGCGGCAAGGAGTTATGAGCTGCATAATGCACATACGTATAGTCATATCGGTTAAATAGTCCCTTTAATACAATTTTAGAAAAATAAACACCATAGCCAACTAATTTGTTTATTTTGGAATTTGATTTCGTTAATACGGTTTTGTCAATTTCAAAACCGGCAGACTCCAGTATTTTTTCAGTGTTTTTCACAAAGACTCCATAACTCGGTGCTTCTTTACTTGGATACATATTAGCAATGAGATGAATTTTCATTTATTTTATCCTCTCTTTTCAAAGATACCTTATTTTTTTCGCTTTCTGTTTAAAATCATTTTAAGAGGATCAGATTTCAACAGATACAGTAATGGAAGATAAATCAATACTCCAATGATGCTTAACACTGGTACCTCCACATATACACTAAGGGATTCAAATGCAGGGATCCCTTTTAGAATATAAACTGTCAGTCCAACAGGTATCATGGTGATAAGAATCTTAGAATATTCTTTTCCCATAAACCTTAGATCGAATCCATTAGCAATACGGTAAAGGATGATGAAGCACAATAATGTGTATATAAATCCTACTACAGATGAGGACAGCGCTAACCCCTTATACCCGATTAGGTTGGAAAACACTATGTTAAAGACCACATTCATAACGACCGACAATAAACCGATTCTCAATATCAAATGGCCTTTTTCCAAGGTATAGAACCCCTTGGCTATAATAACTTGCATCGAATAAAAAAGCACAGACCCAATATAGTAAAGGGCCACTTCACTTGTCGCCATTGTAGCCTGATTGCTGAAGGCTCCTCTTTCATACACAATCTGAATGACTTCCTGCATAAGAATCATCATGATGGTTAAGGTTGGAGCAAGTAAAAGGATCATCATATTCAACCCTTTTTCAATCCCTCTTTTAAACATATCCTCATTTCGATCTGCCATTGCTTTTGCAAGAATTGGATAAATGATAGTAGCAGTCGTCACTCCGAATATCGCCTGCGGAATGCTGACTAAGCGGAAAGCATAATTCAAATAGGATATGACACCTTCACCAAATTGTCCTGCAAACAAGAAGTTAACAGTTAAATTGATCTGCCCTACCATGATAGTGAGACCAACAGGGAGAAATATTTTATAATAATTTATTGTTTCTTTTTTATCTAATTTTTGTTTCCAATTAATAAAATTCTTAGGTTTTAAGTATATAAATTTGATTAGAAATGAGATGACAGTCCCTACTAAATAACCTAGGGCCAGTGAATAACCACCCAGCCATTTATGGAGGAAGACCATACTCCCTATTGTACATAACACAACAATCGTTTGAGAAAAGGTAGCAAACGAGTATTTCCCTTTTGCATCGAAATACCCTTCGTATATCGCGTTGATTCCCACCAGGAAAACGGTAGCGAAGTAGATTGTGGCTGTCCAAATACCTAATTGAATAGCTGCATCATTGAATTCCGGATACATCAACGGGAAGTATACAGGGGCAAAAACGGCTCCGATTAAGGAAATAACAATCCCTATGATAAACGTCCCTTTAACGATGTTCGTTAAATGCTCTTTTCCTTTATTCACTTTTTCATACTTAATGAAGCTTGGTACAAAAGCATCTTTCATCCCGGTCAACATAAATAATATAAAGGCATTAGGGATGATCATAGCAGCGTTATAAGCATCCACAATATAAGTAGCTCCAAAATAATGGGCGATGACCAGATCTCTAAGCATACTGGAGAACTTCAAAAATAATGTTGAAATTAAAAAGATAATACTGGCGATCTTCAATTTTGACATAATCATACCTCTGTTAGATTTAATGAAAACATGTTTATCTTATCATAAACTAAGGTGAAGAGACATAGTAACAATTGTATGAAAGACGGTAAAAAGATAAAAGCCCCGGTTCAAAATGAACCGGGGCTTTTCATTTACTTACCTCCTGAAGGTTGATAAACAGGAATTTCAAATGTCTTCGGTTTAAGGCCAAGAATGGAGTAATAACTAGAAAAATAGTTTACTGCCTGTTTATATGCCCATCCGATGTCAGTCGCGTATTGGTGAGTTCCAGGAACGTCCGGATTCCATCTCATTTCATATAGAGTGTTCTGATTATTCCCAGCTCTATAGATATATTTCTCACCGATGAACTTAGCACCCCCAATGATGGCAGCATCAACTGAGAACCATTCCTGTTCATAGGCAAACTCCGCGGCACAAATGGACGGAGATTGAGGACAACTATCAAATGCGGCAATCCCATAAACGTTATAGACTGTTTTCTCAGGAACAGACTGTCCCTTTACAGAACTGATTTTATATCCTTTAAGTAAGGAAGACTCCCTTGAAGAACCTGCTCCTGTTTCAAGGATGGAATGAGAAACTAAGTAGATTTCATTAATACTGTGAAGTTTCCCCGCCTCTACAAAGGCTGCACCTTTTCCTGATAGATTACCTCTATTGGTAAGCATTTCAGAGTTGATTCTATCAGCGTCTGCATCGGCAGACTCCGATAATAGCAAGAATTGGAATCTGGCTTTATCGTCCGTCACAAAACTTTCAGGGTTCATGAAGTATGCCGTTTCCGTAGGATCGGCATTAACAAATGAACGGTAATGAGCCTTGTACCCACCATTGCCATCTTCTCTATACGTTCTATAAAAATTGATCTGGTACCACTTTTCGAATTGACCAGGAGCTACCTCTACAGTTTGTTCGCCTAAAATTTGAACCTTTTCTCCTTTGATCAGTGGTCCATTTGCAGCAACAACTGTTGGTGAATTAAGCATCCAATAGCTAGTTCCAGGACCTCCTCTAACGTTCCAAACGTCATTAACAAATCCATAGTCTCCTTCAATCTTATCAAATGCATCCCATCTTACATATGCATCATAACTGGTTGTATCACTTTGAGGTGCTTTACTTAATTGAATATCCAAAGCCTGTTGGAATGTATAATCTGAATAGCTATTAATAAAAAGTGGTCCAATTTGTACTCCTGTTTTATAAACCCAGCCTGTACGATCACCAAGATTGATTTCAATCCAGTTCCCGCTTCGGCTTACTATAGGATACGTTACTCCTTTTTTGATTTCAGCAAAAGGAATCAGTTTCCCTGTACTGTTATCCATGACAGGAACATCTTGTATAGTTGTAAAAGTCTCATCTGTAGGATTTCCCTGTTTAGGTTTAAAGTTTCTTTCGTATCCTAAAGTCGTATCGGTTTTTAGTACATACCCATAGGAATTTCCAAATTGAACTTTATGCCATTTTCCTGTATCTCCTACTCGTTTAATTGTTTTGCCCTCTAGTAAAGCACCAACCACTTTAGAAGTACTGGTTGTATCAGCATAAATGGCAGTAGCAGATTTATTTACCTCAAAGTAGTGATCTGTAGAGTAAAAATCAGTATAGGTGGATGGTGCATAAATAAACCCTATTCTTCCCGAGAAATCAATTCTATACCAATTACCCACGCGGTCTATTACAGGGTAGCTGACGGAAGGATCTATCGCTCCGAATTTTACTAATGAACCCGATGTATTATCATAGACTGATAGATACACATTAGAGGCGACAGGTCTACCATTGTTATTAAGTCCTTTGTTCAGGTTGTTGATAGCTGGCGTCGAAACAGGTTCAGTGGAGTCTTTCCACACAAATCCATATCCATTACCAAATTTGATTTTTATCCAATGGCCACTTAAAGCGACGATCGGATACTGCTGATTATGTTCTAAAGCACCCACTTTAACGAGTGCACCTGAACTATTATCATAAACTGATAAGAATTCAGTGCTTACTGTGAAATATTTATGCTCACTTGTAAAAACCTTCTTAGTGGCAGGTTTGTATATATACCCTATTCTTCCGGCAAAATCGATCTTTAACCAGTTTCCCACTTCAGCGATTACGGGATATTTTACATCTATCGCAATATTCCCCATCTGCACCAAACTTCCGGAAGTGTTGTCATAGACGGATAACGTCTTATCACTATGTACTTCATATAATGAAGATGCTCCGCTGTTATTAGGGTTTTTGATATCGGTTCCTAATGAAGGTGTTGTAGAATCCTTCCATACGAAACCATATCCGTTTCCGAATTTAATTTTATGCCAATTGCCCATTGTTTCAATAATTTTATATGATTGTTCATCAACCAAATCTCCGACTTTTACAAGACTGCCTGAGCTATTATCATAGATTGATAGAGTTTCAGTATTTGGTTTTAAGAAGCCTGCTTCTTTAAACGTTAACTGACTTGCAGTATCAGAAGCTGCCGATAAAAGAGTATTCTCTTTTTCCTCTTCTTTTTGAATTTCCATTTTTTCTTCTTCAGTTACTTTTTCTTCAGAATCTGCCTCTTTCTCTTCTTCATCTAAAGATGGACTATCATCCGTGGTTATGGACGAGGAATCTGTTTCAACGTTTTCTTTTATAGGTTCTTCCGTCGTACTTTCTTCAAGGGTGCCAGCGTCTCCACCCTCTGTACCCGTTTTAACCTCATCTTTCTGAACATAAATCTTCTTATTACCTATTATAAGGATATACTTATCCTCTTTTTCCTCAAATATAGGAAGGCTAATCTTATCAGTCACTGTCCCAAGGACACTTTCTGAATCGACTTCAATTAGATTTGTCTTAGGCTCTAAGGTTATTGACTCTATTGTAGTTTCTTCATCCTCTTTATAATTACTAATGGCTGACCGGTCAACTTCAGAATCACTTGATAATTCTAAATTCTCTAAAGAAATTGTGTTTTCTTCTAACCCCACTTGGACGGTTCCCTCTTCTTTGTTTAGAAGATGGACAAAGATTTTCTGACCTTCCTTAATGGAAATGCCATTTTCCAGCATTATTTCTTGCTTAAGTGTCATTTCAACAACATTCTCTTCGGCTTCTTGAGATACATTCGATTCGACACTATTGTCGAATCCTGCCCCGTTCACCGTCACCGGGAAAACCAAAAGAAAAATCATAAGTCCAATGAAACATTGCTTCATACCCGCTTTAAACATTTTGAGCCTGTTACACAAAGTTGTATCCTCCTATTGATAATATTGTATGTGGTACATAATATAGTATATTGTGGATAAATTTGTGAATCAATGGGGAATTTAATTTTATATCCTAATAATTGGTGTCGAATCTATCAAAAATTTGTAGAATAACCACTCTTTTCGTGTTATTCTATCAAGTGGTGTAGTGTGAAATTAAAGAACAGGAGCTGTATAAATGGAAATTGCAATTTTAGTACCTTGTTACAATGAGGAGCAGACGGTCGGGCAGGTTATTGACGATTTTAAAAAGCAACTGCCTAACGCAAAAATATACGTTTATGATAATAATTCTTCTGATAAAACAAGTGAAGTCGCTTTAGCGCATGGAGCGATTGTCAAAAAAGAAATGAAGCAAGGGAAAGGGAATGTGGTTCGATCCATGTTTCAGGACATTGATGCTGATTACTACGTCATGGTAGACGGTGATGATACGTACCCTGCTGAATTTGTACATGATGTGTTAAAACCTGTCATGAATAATGAAGCAAACATGGTCATCGGAGATCGTCTCTCTAACGGGACCTATTTCAACGAGAATAAGCGGGCCTTTCATAATCTCGGAAACAATCTTGTAAAAGGATTAATCAACACACTATATAAGAGTGATATCAAAGATATCATGACGGGTTACAGGGCGTTTGATAAACTATTTGTTAAATCAATGCCTGTTATGAGCCCTGGATTTGAAATTGAGACGGAAATGAGCTTACACGCTTTGGATAAACGGTTTAAGATCATTGAAGTTCCTATTGATTATCGTGATCGTCCCGAAGGCAGCGAATCAAAACTTAATACGTTCTCAGACGGATTCAAAGTGTTGAACATGATCTTTACATTGTTCAAAGAATTTAAACCATTCCAGTTCTTTAGCATTTGGGCGGGGATCTTCTTTGTATTGGGATTGTTATCCGGTGGACCGGTCATTTATGAATTTATTACAGATCAATTCATTACTAAGGTTCCTTCAGCCATACTCGCAGTTGGTTTAGTCTTATTGGCCGTGATATCCTTTGCAGTTGGTCTTATCTTAGACACCATCGCTTCATTGAATAAGAAGCAGTATGAACTTGAACTGAATCGTTTAACCCAAACATTTGGTGAGAAGAAATATGAATAACGTTCTGAAACTTATGGCTGTTTTTGTACTTTCAAGTATGTTAACGGTTTGTACGACCTTTTTCTTTTATCCAATACGAAATATATCTTTACTTGTATTCATTACAGCCTTTATCGTCATTTCTTTTATTACGTACCTTTTCTTCAAATGGAAACCTTTCTTAACAACGCCACTTGAAGAAAAAAACAAAAAAGGATTTTGGCTGTCACTGACAAGTGTTTTGCTTTCTTCCTACTTCTTGGTAAGTATAAAAGGTGAACAAATTCACTTGGAAGATAATTCTGTTTTCGTAAATGGATTAACTCATATATTCACCTTATTGTTTATTTATTTCACTATAAGTATCACTCTATCTCTTTTATTACGCTTTGAATTTTCAACACGAGAACAAAAAAAGACATCCATGGGAAGATTTATGGTGTACTTCATTCCAATTCTTCTTGTCTTACTCACTTATTGGGTTGCCTTTTTCCCAGCTGGTATGACCCCGGATTCATTAGCTCAATGGGATCAGGCACATACAAAGGATTTTAACGATTGGCATCCTATTATTTTCACCTGGATTATTATGCTATTAACCGGGATATGGGATTCACCGGCTATAATCAGTTTATTACAAATCATCGTTATCTCTTCGATTGTGTCTTATTGTATGCTTCAATTTGAGAGAATCGGGGTTTCTAAGAAATTTTTATATACGGTGACGGCCGGGTTTCTCATCCTTCCTGTCAGCGGTATCTTTCCGATCATCATTTGGAAAGATGTTCTATATTCTGCATTCTTATTACTATTTAGCATTCATGTTTTTAACATTGTATATACAAGAGGCCATTGGTTAAACAATACGTCCAGTATAATAGGGATGTTGAGCTCTTCGTTCGGACTAGTTTTCTTTAGACATAATGGCTTACCTGTATTTATCGTTGTAATGCTATTCCTACTAGTCATTTATAGAAAGAAACTGAAGGTATTAGCTCCTTTATTTATTGCAATTGTGGGAGCATATTTCATTCTGACTGGACCCATTTTTAAAGCATTGGATGTTACTCCTTCCGATCCAAACGAGGCTTTAAGTATACCGACTCAACAGATTGCGTTAATTGTTATCAATAATGGGGAAATGACGCTGGAAGAGAAAGAATATATCAATGACATCTTTCCTCTTGAATTATGGAAAGAGCGATATAACCCTTACAATACAAACCCAATCAAATTCTCTTGGGAAGAATATGATCGGGACATCATCTTTGAGGACTTTGGTAAATACGTAAAAACATGGTTATCTTTATGGTGGAAAAATCCTGCTATTGCCTTTGAAGCATTCTTTGACCAGACGTCGTTAGTATGGCAAATAAACCAGCCGGAAGACGGCTATACGGATACCTATGTAACGAATATTTATTATGGAAATGAATTTGGATTAGTCGATAAAGTGATCATACCATCAGTAACTGAGCAGGTTGCCTCTTATTTAGAGAAAACAAAAGAGTTGCTTGGGTTTGTCATATGGAGACCAGCTATTTATTTGAGCTTAATTTTATTGTTTAGCGTAGTATCTATTGCCAGGAATGGTTGGAAATACGGTTTAGTTTCGATGCCGATCATTCTGAATATCCTATCCGTAATGGCTGCCTTACCTGCACAGGACTTTAGATACCTATATGCTAATACTCTTGTAGTGTTTCTATTATTCCTTATGATGTTTGTCTCTAAGAAAGCGGACCAGGGTGAGCTTAAACATGAATAAATTCATCAATTCTTTTAAAAAGAATGGGACTGGGATTGGATTAATGATTATAGCCGCTCTATTCACATCTACCGGGCAGCTATTCTGGAAACTCTCCCTCTCCCAACTCAATATGAATTTGATCGTTGGGTTCCTGCTATATGGGTTAGGTGCCGTCATGATGATTGTCGCCTTTCGATTTGGCAGCCTATCCGTATTACATCCTTTCTTAAGTGTTGGATACGTAATCAGTACCTTATTGGGAGGATTCATCCTGCATGAGCACCTCTCTTACTATACTTTCATGGGAATCACTCTGATTATCATTGGCGTTTCCTTGATTGGAGGCGGAGATGAATAGTATCCTACTGCTCATTACAATGACCTTATTCGGGGCATTCGGTGGTTTTTTCTTCAAAAAAGCTTCCGGTGTAGAGGATAAGAAAATATTTATCATGCTAGTGTTTCTAGGCACTGGGGGCCTTTTATATTTTATTGGTGCTTTATTGAATATCTTATTACTCAAAAAGCTTCCTTACTCCATCGTATTCCCATTGACCTCTGTCACATATATTTGGACATTGTTGATATCGTATTTCTTTTTAGGGGAAAAAATCACTTTGAAGAAAATAATCGGCATTGTTCTCATTGCCGGAGGATGTCTGTTATTAACCAGATAACTTCAAACAAAAAAGACCTCAGAAGTGAGGTCTTTTTTTGGTCTGCCTTTAATCTCTAAACTCGTATCGGTTTAAAAGATCTTTCATCGACTCGATTAAATCTTCTCTAAGTTCTTCTTTCTGCAATGCAAATTCCAAGGTTGTTTGTACGAATCCAAGTTTCTCACCAACATCATAACGGTTGCCTTCAAATTCGTAAGCAAATACTCGCTGAATTTGATTAAGCTTCTCGATGGCATCGGTTAACTGAATTTCTCCCCCTGCACCAACTTCCTTTTCCTCTAAAAATTTAAAGATTTGAGGAGTGAAGACATATCTTCCGATAATCGCTTTATTCGATGGTGCGGTACCTTGTTTCGGTTTTTCTACAAATTCCTTCACTTGATAAAGTCGATCGATCTGTTCTAATGGATTAATAACACCGTATCGATGTGTTTCTGATTCCGGCACAGACATCACTCCAATAACAGAGCTCTCAAGTTTTTCATATTGTTCCATGAGCTGTTTTAAGCATGGTCTATCAGATTGAACAATATCATCACCCAATAGCACAGCAAAAGGCTCATCCCCGATAAACTTCTTAGCACATAAAACAGCATGACCTAAACCTTGAGGTGATTTCTGACGGATATAATGAATATCGACCAGGTTCGTCGCTTTTTGAACTTCTTCAAGAAGGGCAAATTTTTCTTTTTCTAATAAGTTTTGTTCAAGCTCTGGAGCGCTATCAAAGTGATCTTCAATCGCTCTTTTCCCTTTACCAGTTACAATGATAATATCTTCAATTCCCGCCTCAATTGCCTCTTCAACAATATATTGAATAGTAGGCTTGTCTACTATTGGAAGCATTTCCTTAGGCATTGCTTTCGTTGCCGGTAAAAACCTTGTTCCAAGACCGGCAGCTGGGATAATCGCTTTTTTAATTTTTTTATTCAACATCATTCACTCCTAAAGACAGTGTGTATAGTGTTCATTATACCTCAATATAAAGTTATATTAAACATAACCGATAAGGTACAAAATATGGTTTGCATTTTTTTCAATAATTTAATAGTTTTTAGCGGAATCAGCAATAACCAAACCAATTGTTTTATTTTTTTTCCAGATTTGATCAAAATAAGATACAGGTACTTCACCTTCTACAATATAAGGGCTGATTTCCACTGTAAAGCTCGGGAAGCCTGTCTGTCTGATAAACCAGTCCTGGAAGGCAGCACTCGGTTGATACACTGGTTTCACCAATGTATATCCCGTAATTTGACCAATTTTCGTAGCAAGAGCAAAATCTCTCGAATAATGGACGGTTTGGTTAAAGTACCAATAAAGGATTTGTCCCGATGAGTGATAAGTGGCCGTCGCTTTAAATTGATGCTTGTTTACAAAGTTAGCCATAGCAACGGCTTCAGGTTCAGTGAAAGGCGCTGTCCCTTTATAGTTCTTGGGAGATGGCTTTCCTGTATTAAACAAAACATTTTCCCAGTCAGCAGGAAACTGACGGTTTATATCCACCCCTCTAATATTGGCTTTCCAGGAAGAGAAGTCCGTACTAAACTTGTTGATGCTTAATACTTCCGCCGGATTCTTTGCACTTTTATACCCTTTTTGAACTAAAGTGACTCCATCGGGATTCACCATTGGCACGAACCAAATGCTTGTTTCATCGAGTATCTTTCGCGTATTCATTCCTTGAAATGACTGATTTGTTTTATATGAATAGGCATAATGATCAAGCATACTCATCACCACGTTGGTAGTCATATGCTCTCTTGCATGGGTAGAGCCATCGATTAAGATCTCTTTGGAACCTTTCCCTAATTTCAATGCATATAGCTTTCTACCATCGACCGAGCTTCCTATAGTTGTGAGCTCAGTGATATCGGGATACATTTCTGCAATAGCCTGAAGATCATTTATCATTTGCTCGTAAGTATAAACCTGTCTGGGATTTACAATTAATCGTGCATTTACCTTAGTGGCGGGGCCATAAATAAACGCTTTTCTCCCAGCAAAGTCTATTCTGTACCAATTTCCCATCTTTTCGATAATACTAAATGAAGCACCATGATTTATTTGCCCGATGGGATCAAGCTGACCTGATGAATTATCATAGACGCTCACCGTATTCTGAGCTGTGACATCAAAAGTTGGAGAACCTGTTGAGAAACTGGGTAATCCACTGGAACGATAGGGCTCAGTAGCTGCTTTCCATACAAACCCTACTTCGTTACCATATTCAATCTGATGCCAATTCCCATAGTTATTTGTCCGTTTGTATACTTCTCCTTTGTTCAATTTCCCCACTTCAATTAATGTTCCATTTTCATTTCTCATGATAGGTAAAGAATCTTGAGATGCTTGAAAATACTGATCTGATTCCACGAATTCAAGTGCAACAGAATTTTTGTGTATGTAACCTTCCCGGCCTGAAAAACTCACTTTATACCAATTTCCCATTTGACCGATATAGTAGAATGAAGAGCCTTTCTTCAATTTAGCGATGGGGACAAGAGAGCCACTAGAATTGTCGAAAATCGTAGTATCCTGTATTTGAACTAATTTATAAGTACCTTTACGGGAAGTTGATTTTGGCGGTGAAGATGAAGGAATAGTTGCTTCTTTCCATACAAAAGCCTTTGTTCCCATTACATCTATAATGTGCCAGTTCCCACTTTCGCCTACACGTTTATATCTTTGACCTGCTTGTAATTCCCCTAATTCTACAAGCTTACCATTAACATTCATAACAAAAGGTACATTTGATTGGGTTACTTCATAATAAAGATCCGACTTTTTAAATTCAGTATCTATCGCTGACTTGTGAAGGAACGCTTTTCTGCCCAGGATATTCACCATATACCAATCTCCAGTTGCCTGAACATAGTCTATCGTTTGATTCTCTTCTAAATAGCCGATATTCTTGAGGGAGCCGGAAGAACTATCATAAAGGCCTGCCTTCTTCCCGATTTTTATCACATTGCTTCCACTGTCATCGATAAATGTATCAGAAGAATCCATGATGAGGCTGGTGGCTTCTTTCCACACATATGCCCTTTTCCCTGCCAGATTAACTTCATACCAGTTGCCTACATCTCTTAATTTTTCAAACGTTTCACCCTTATTTACTTGAGCAAGGGAAACTAGTTCTCCATTTTCATTGGAATAAACAGAGGTATTCTCTTTCGTAATGGAAATGTAATGATACGCAGATGGGGCAAGTATAGGTTTTGCAGAATTTGTATGGACATAACCTATACGGCCTGCAAACTCTAATTTTAACCAATTACCAGATTGAGAGATATAGGGATATTCTATCCCCTCTTTCATTTTGCCAAATGGAATAAGTTCTCCGGTCGAGTTATCATATACAACCACTTCACTATCAGCTTTAAATTTATGTTGATGTGAGTATTGGCCAGTCGATTCCTCTATTACATTTCTACTTACTGGTTTAGTAGCTTCTTTCCATACATAACCAACTCTATCTCCAAACTGGATTTCGAGCCAATTTCCAACCTCTCTTATTAACCGGTAACTCTCCTGATTAACTAATTGACCACTTTCAACAAGCTCACCAGTAGAATTTCGCAAAAGCACAGTAACATTTGGAATCAAAGATTGAAACGTTTTTTCTTCATCATACGAATATGTACTTTGCTCAGCTAAACTATTCTGTTCAGTACCAGAAGCCTCTTTTGATGGAGAGTTGATTGTATCCTCTTTCAGAATATAGGGTTGATTTCCTACTATGACACTATGATCTTCACTGTTCATGTAAGCATCCATGCCCGTTTTAAGCGTAATGGATCCTGCTCCATCCATGCTTTCCAGAATAGACTCTGCAGGTAACGTAGAGGGAGTCTGATCCTTCCCATCTACAAATCTCTTTGATTTCTCCTCTTCCGTCATATCCAAAACTTGAATATCTTCAGCGTTTATTTGGAAAGTATCATTGTAGATTGTCAGACTATATGTATTGGTATCTGTTTTGTGGGCAAAGAATTCAGCTCCCTCGCTGATAAGAATTTCTGCACCACTGTCACTATCCACTTCAATTTGATGAACCGCTTTCAAAACTTCTGGATAAAGGGCAGAAGAATGATGATCAAGCAAGAAAAATAGAAATAGAAATGTAATAAATGAAAGAACGATTTTTGCGTTGCGAACTACCATGTTTCCCTCCTATGTAAGAGTTTATTGTTATCCTTATCAATCTTATAATTGATGTTACCGCTATTCAAGGGTATTCAACAAAAAAACTAGACTTATCGTCTAGTTCTTCTTTTTTTATTTATAATAGTCTGTACTTCAGAGATTTTCAGAAAAGCAGCCAGGAAAATGGTAAATCCTGTGAAGAGGACTCCTGCAGCGATTACCTCTATAAATAGAACATCTATTTTTTCCATTATATCTTTCATAAGCACTGTAAACATTACTAATACAAGTGCCATCAAAACAACCTTAATATACTCAAAGTAATTGCTTATTTTCAGATTCAGTCGACTCATAATTAAGATAATTAGTAAGATTGTCTGCACATAAGCACTTATTGTCGTTGCCCATGCAATGGCAGATGCACCAAACTTATCAATAAACAATACTGTGATTACCACGTTAACCCCGAACACAGATAAGAGACCCGTCAGAATAGAAGAAGTTGGTCTCTCCATGGCGTAAAAAAAACGGGTCAAATAGACGTTCATTGCGTGGGCAAGCATGCCGATCACTAATATTTTCAATAACTTTGCTGTCATTATTGTTGAACGGCTATCAAATTGGCCGTACTCAAACAGTATTCCAATCAATTCTTCAGAATAAAAGTATACAAAAATGGTTGAAGGCACCATGATTAGAACAAGCATGGAAATTCCTCGGTTTAAGATACTATTTAACTGTTCATATCGTTTTAATGCAATTGTTTTTGCGATATATGGGTAAATAACTGTCGTCACGGCGGTCATCAGAATGGTTTGAGGTAACTGAACGAATTTTGAGGAATAATTTAAAGCTGCTATGGCGCCATCTTCTAACTGAGCAGCAAAAATCCTGTGGATAAGAAAATAAAACTGCAGAGTCGCGCCTCCAAACAAAATTGGGAGGGCGATCAGGATGAATCGTCTTATGTATCCTTTTTCAGGCATACTCCACTGAAACTTGGGCAGTATCAATTTCCCTTTATATGTAGATGCCGCCAGGATTCCAAACATCAAAATAGACCCTATCAACGCCCCATACGAATAGGACTCGATACCTATACTGTAATAAAAGACTCCTGCAAACACGACAAATAAAACATTATTAATAAGTGGGCCGATAGCAGAAGTTTTAAATTGGTTATGGGTATTAAGAATACCTGTAAAGAGCATGGATAGTACAAGGAAAATGGTTGAAAAACCCATGACCCTGAATAAGTCAGCTGTTACCACTTTCCCTTGATTGGGCATTCCCCAGAATACAAGGTCAATCCACCATTGAGGTAATAAAAAAAAGATGAAGCTGACAATCAAAAAAACGACAGCTGAATAGGTAAAAACCACTTGACGAAAAGCAGGCTGCAGGCGCTCCTCCGTTTTGGAATACACACTGATAAAAGCTGTAGAAATTGCACCTCCTGCAGCAATATATAGAAAATTAGGTATCGTATAAGCCGCAACAACACTATCAGCTTCAAGGGACGTACCAAAATGATAGCCTATCAGAACTTCCCGAAAGAAGCCGACCAGTCTTGAAAGTAAATTGATTACCGCCACAGCACCAACAATTTTTAGAATGGATTTCCCCTTCAATTTAACACCGACCTTTTACCAGTTAAGCTTCTTTCTGGATGAAATCTTCAATAATACGAAGAATTTTTTCTCTGCCGCTTACAAATTGCTTCGGCTCAAAATCCTTTATTTGTACTATTATGTCTTTTAGCTCCATCCCTTCATCCCAATAGAGTATATACCCTGCATTATAGAATTGACGAACAATCTCTAATTGATGATCATCATTATGTTCACCATGATGTCTCCATCTGGGAGAAGCAATGACTTTCTTATTCATCTTCACTCCAGTTGTAATCGATCCAGTACCCCCATGAGTAATGATGACACGAGCTTGTTTATAATATTCTTCCATCTCAGAATAAGTCATAAAGGGTATGAACGTCATATTCGGACTTCGATAAGGTGTGTGTCCAACCTGTACAATTACTTCTTCAGTAATGTTTCCACTTTCAATGAGCTGGTCCACTTCTTGAAGTAGTCTCGAAAAAGGAAGCTCATGTGTTCCTAATACAACAAAAATCAATAGATTGACCCTCCCAACACGGCATTAGGGTAATGTTTTTTCATACCTTCCCACTGTACGATGAATAAATCAGCGATAGGGTAAACCATTTTCCCCGATAATGTAGGCGTGGAAGTCTTGGCAAAGCTTTCTATGAAAATAACTTTTTTACCAAATAATTTTGCCAAATAACACATAGGTACTGCGGTATGAGCCCCAGTAGTAACAATAACATTAGGCCTGATCTTTAAAAATAAATAAAGGGACTTTAAAATGTTATAGGAAAACTTGAAAAAGTATTTAAAAGGATAGTTTCTGGCCCCGTACACCAGGAAAGATATCGGGTATTTATTGCTTAACTCTTTTGTAATAATCGATTTCTCTGTAATAATATGGTAATCATATTGCTCAAACAGAGGGCTTAACTGCAATAATTGTGTTAAGTGGCCTCCAAGAGAAGAGATAAACAGTACTTTCTTTTTCATAAACATCCTACCCTCCAGTAGGAAAATAATATTAGCGCCATTTATAAAAGGCACTCCGTTATTTTACCACATTTGTTTCTACCATCCTAATAAATAGGAAAGATCTCTCAGAATGGTGATATTGGTGATATACCCTAGCTTTTTTTTTGAAAAAGGGGGCTATCGTTGAATGATTTGTTGCATAAGCTGACTGGATCGTACTGTTTCTTGCTTAGCTTGCTCAGAAATTCTCTTCATCTCACTTTGCACAGTCATCCAGTTTTCCCTATTATATTTAATTCTCTTTAACATTTCGTTTGGATCTTCCAGATTTTCTAATGAAACGTATCCACTTAAATAATTTAACTTCTTTAAAAAGGAGTATACCTTAGGGTGATAGCCGATTCCGACGATGGGCACGCCTGCAGCAACAGCTAGTATTAACGAGTGAAGCCTTGTTCCAATAATTAAGTCCAGGCTTCCGGCCAATTGAATTAACTCATCAGGTTTTAGATTCTTATCTACAATAGTTGCAGAGTCCTTACACGTCATTCTTTCATAAATGTCCTTTGTGACTTGAACGTCTTGAGGATATTTTGTGGAGAAAAAAGTTATTTCTACATCGCATTCCTTTACTATTCGATCCAGACTGGCAGCCATAGCTTGTATATAGCTCTGATAAACCGCTTCATCACTTTTCGGCCAGTAAGCTGAACTATAATAAGGAACAGCTGTAACCCCTATTCTTTTTAACTCATTAGTCTCTTCCCTGCTTGCGCTATTTCCTAATGAGAGAGCCGGGTCGGGGATAACATGTATCGGCTTTCTAACTCCTTTTTCTTCTAAGAGCTGCTTAGACTCTAAATCTCTTACAGCTGTCAGGGAGGAAGCGTGAACCATTCCCTTAATGAGAAATCTGCCCAGCTTCGTATTGATCGGACCTGCCCCCACTCCATAAATAATAATCTTGCACTTGAAAAGCTTTGCGATAAATACTAACGAGCTATATAAAGGAGCATCTCTTTTGAACATGTCCATTAAAACCCCGCCTCCACCAAGGATTAACACATCCAATTTCCTTACTAGATTAATATGTTGGATCAAAGTGGTCACCACAGAGGCAAGAAAGGAACCCTGTTTTTTTATCAAGGGTACAGAGGCAATATTGTAACGTTTCTTTGTATTTTCAGGATTGTTACTAAAGATCAATAGATCATTGGATTTAATTTGATATTCATTTTTTAATTGAAGGAGGATCCCTTGTAAAATGGCCTCATCTCCGTTATTGTCATGACCATAATTCCCTACTATGCCAATTTTCATTACTTCACCTTACATTTCATAAATTTATACTCAATAGTATATTATAACAATTTATTTACTGGAATGAACATCCTTCTTAATAACAAAAAATAACAATTTCACAAAGATAAAAGCTGAACCTTTTTCAGGCTCAGCTTTTATTATTTAATACTTATTATAGTAGCTTACAATACCTTTATAAATAGCTTCTGCATATTTTTCTTTACTAGTGGAGGAGGTCAATTTGGATAGATCTTCGATATTAGAGATAAATCCTAACTCAAGTAAAACGGCAGGTATTTCTTGATATTTTATTACATACCATTCTGCGTCTTTCACTCCTCTATCCTGGGTGTTTAAATCGTTTATCATTTGTTCCTGGATTTCTCTCGCAAGGTAAAAGCTTTCCGTACCATTATCATTACTTGTTGAATTATAATATGTTTCGGTCCCTTTAGCCGCAGGAGAATAAGATGCATTCACATGGATGCTTAGAAAAAGTTCTGCATAATGATCTTCTGCGAATTCAACCCTTTCTTCCAGGGTTGGATATTCTCCATCATTCTCCCTTGTTTTCAACACCTTAGCTCCGGCTGCCTCAAGCTTTTTCACAAGTAGGTTGGTCACATCCATTACAATGGACTTTTCGTATATACCACCATTTGTGGCTCCAGAATCACGGCCGCCATGACCAGCATCCACCACAATAATGCGATTCTTTAGAGGACTCCCACTAGTATTCATTAATTTTAAATACGTTTTATGAACATATGCTTTTTTACTATTGTATTCAATCTCAGCCCAATATCCATTGATGGAATATACCTTTACAATATCCCCTAAATTTAACCTGCCCAGCTGAGATGCACTGGAAGTTGCTGCAGATCGTACATTTAATGTGCTAGCAGTTACCTTTGCTTTTGCTAGAACATTCTTCTCTACAGCCAACTTAAAACGTTCACTCTTTGCCCTGCTAAGAAATACAGAGAATTGCGCGCGCGTTGTATAATTTTGAGGTCTATACTCTTTAACCGTTCCATCCGTTATACCATTATAGTAAAGAGAATTGATAAAGGTTGAAGCCCAGAAATCTGGTTTGATATCAGAAAAAACAATAGGACGATCAGAAGAAGCCTCTATATTCAGTCCGAAAGCATTAGCCAGGATTTTACTCATCTGTGCTCGGGTCAGAATCCCATTGGGATCAAAGGTACCATCATCTTTCCCATCAAAGTAACCTAATTGTGCAGCCTTCTCGATCCATCCTGCTGCCCAATAGTTTAATGGTACGTCTTTGTACCTTTGTGCTGATGGACTTGTTTCCTTTTGTCCTTTTGCCATGACAAGCATTTTAGCAGCCTGGGCTCTCGTAACATTATGGTCCGGATTAAAGTATGTGCCCTTATCAGAATCATATCCATTTATGATTTCTAATGAATGTAAATATTCAATCTCTGACTTTGCCCAATAATCAGAATCCACATCTAGGAACATCCCGCCTGCCAATACCTTTTGATTCATTCCAAAAACAAACAAGACAACAACTAACAACAAAGTCAACTTTCCTTTGACTCTTGAAACTCTCATTCTATGAAGCTCCCCCCAAAATGTAATCATCCTAATATCAAGGATTATGTATCAGTAGTTATATCGACAAATTCTCTCAATTATTTATGTATTTCGTGTAATATTAAACGGTAGATAATGGTAAAATATGTTTTTTGAAACAATTTCATCCTATGGTTTAATAGAGTAGGAAACATAAAAGGGAAAAATAAGATTTACGTACTTTGGTATTAGTCGATATAAAGCATACAAACCAGATGGGATGTGGAGTTAATTGAATAGACTTTTTTGTAGTATTTTACTCAGCCTAGGACTGTTTAGTTTCATCACACAGTCATCGGCAGCTGCCGAACAGGGATGGATTGTTCATTTTCATTCAACTGGTGCTGCTCAGGAATTTAAAAAGCTTCACCCCGAGATCGTTCAATCTGCCTACAAGGATACTTTGAGTATACGTGGTGAAGAAAAAGTGGAATTAGAAAATGCCCCAGGTGTTCAATTGGTAGAACCAAATTACACAAAAACATCAGCTTCTTCATTGAACGATGGACTTTTTTCTAAACAGTGGTATCTGAATCCTGTTCACTTTCAGTCCGTTTTAGAACAGTACCCGGAAAGCAGTAAAAATCTTTTCTCTGATAAATTCATCACCACTGAAGAAGGCACAATAAAATATTCAGGTCAGGTTATCAATGCCCCCTCTTTTACGATTGATTTGAATGAAGAAACACTAAACAGAGTTTCTGTAAAGTTAGACCATGTGGAAGGTCCATGGACGTTAACAATTAGAGATTCCAATATGAAGACGATTGCCTCTAACTCTGGTAGCCTTTCTCAACTGGATGTGTTAGTCAAAAAGAAATCTTATGGATCACTTTCAATAGAAATATCCACAGCTAATCCTTGGGATGTCCCCCCCACCATCAGCTCTGCTGAGGGTGTGAATCACGTTCGGGTTGGAATATTGGATTCAGGAGTCAGCATGCACGAGGACCTCTGTGGCAACATTTTACTTAGCCTGGGAGAAAACTATATTAATAGAGAAGCTCTACCCATTGACGGGTATGGACACGGGACCCATGTAACGGGCACCATCGCTGCGTGCAGCAATAACTTTATTGGAGTGACGGGTGTTATAGGGAACGCCCCTATTGATATTATTCCTTTTAAAATATTGAATGATGATGGAATTGGGGGAGACTTTGAAATAAGCCAGGCAGTAGAAGAAGCAATTTCAATGAATATGGATGTTCTAAATTTAAGTTTAAGCGGAAAAGGAAAAACAAACATGTTGGAAAGTGCTTTGAAAGATGCTTATTTGGCTGACATTCCCGTAGTGGTGGCTGCCGGAAATTACCGTTCATCTACAGAAGGTGTATATCCTGCCTCCTATCCTGAAGTGATTACAGTTTCTGCCCTGAATGAACAATTGAACAAAGTAGATTCATCCAACTATGGTTGGGCAGTTGACATTAGTGCTCCCGGAGAAAACATTTTAAGCACGTATCTTAATAATGGGTATAGCAGCATGTCAGGGACATCAATGGCCACTCCAATCATTACCGGAGCTGTGGCGATATTGAAGCATAAATACCCGGACTTGGATATTACAGAGCTGCATAACAAATTAGTTACTTCTACCAGAGATATATTGGGACAAGGGTATGATCCCTTAAGCGGCTCTGGGATCATTGATTATTCAAAGCTTTTCATTGAAACTGCTCCCATTCCCGTTGAATGGCTGAATGCTAAAGAAGGACAACCACAAATTGACGGAAACCTGATACTTGCTCTCTCCCCTAATCTAAATGGAGATACGCTCTATCTCTTTAATAATGAAGAATTGGTTAATAAAAAAATCATTGATTCCAAGCTTTTTGAGACACCAATCGACTATTCAGATACTAAATCAAAAACGAAATTAGTATCTTTAGTTCTGGAGGGTAATAAGGTAGTGAGTATGGATTCTATTTATTTGAATAATCCATCTTATAAGATTCAACCATTTCCGGATGTAGAACAAAGCTATTGGGCTTATTCAGATATCATGAACGTTTTGAAGAACGGATATATACATGGGTATGATGACGGTTTCTTTAAGCCGAGAGAAAACATTTCCAGAAGACATGCAACCGTTATGCTTAACCGATTGTTCAGGTGGGATAATCTTGAGTCGATTCAATCACCTTTTAATGATGTTCAGCAACAAATAAACGCACACTCACTAGCAATTATGTCAGCCAACACCGCCGGGGTAATCAATGGATATTCAAATGGCTCATTTTATCCAAAAAGATCACTATCAAGAGGTCAAATGGCTCTTATACTCTCAAGAGCATTAGGAGTCGATAAATCCCCTTTAAAAACGGCTTCCAATCCTTTTCTTGACGTTTCAGAAGGAAGTGAAATTTACCTTTCAGTCATTAATTTAGCGGAACTCGGTATTGTGACAAAGCAAGATTACTTTAAGCCTTCTGATCCAATCAATCGTGCACAGTTTGCGGCAATGATCAATCGTACTCATCAATACTTGCAGAAATAATAATCATCATTCATAACCCTTGACGTAAAAAGAAGTAGGCATAGTAGGGCCTGCTTCTTTTTTATTTACTAAAAATACAGAAATTATGGTATGTTAATATCAATTAATATTAATATACCAATGATGAGGAGAATAAGATGATCAGCTACATAAATATATTAAGAAGTTTAGCCATAATAGGGGTCATAATCATACATTCCTCTGGTCCATTGCTTTCTTTTATTGATAATCCAACTTATTGGTGGGTCGGGAATGTATATGATGGTTTAGTAAGATGGTGTGTCCCTTTATTTGTCATGATAAGTGGTACGCTATTATTAAATCCAAAAAGGGAAGACTCATTACAAGTCTTCCTTAAGAAAAGAGCGTCAAAGATTGTATTACCTTTTATTGCCTGGATTGTATTCTACAGTTTTTGGAAATACAAGAGCGAACTGGGTACGGTGAGTATCCCTGCCGCAATAAATGAAATGATCAACGGGACGGTCTATTTTCATCTATGGTTTCTTTATATGATTGTTGGTATCTACCTTATCACTCCCTTGATTCAAATTGTGATCAGGTACGGGAACAGAAGCATTGTAGAGTATTATTTAGTTATATGGTTCATTACGAGTTCTTTGTTTCCACTTGTAAAGTATATACTAGATATTCGTGTTGGCTTACAAATGCCATATTTCACCGGCTATCTAGGATACTTCATTCTGGGTTATTATCTGCATCATATACAATTATCTACAAAAATAAAAAACGTTATCTATTCAGTTGGAATCTTGAGCGTTCTTATCACGATTACAGGTACGTATTTGGGGACAAAGACACTCGGTACATTTGATGGTTATTATTATGAATACCTTTCTCCTAATAACGTATTTGCAAGTATAGCTATTTTTATCCTTTTTAAAAGTATAAATTGGGACAACATTTTTGAAAAAAATGGGCCTTTCATGAAAGTTACCACTAGTATTTCAAATGCCAGTTTTGGTATTTACTTGATCCATCCGCTCGTTATGGATATTATTTCTTCCCATACGATGTACAAACTTATCGGTATAAAAATAAATTACAACCTATCCCATCCATTTATTGGGACTCCCATTACAATCTTGGTCGTTCTGATACTCAGCTTTATTTCTATTTGGGTAATGCGAAAAATACCTTTTATCAAGAAACTTGTTCCTTAAAAGTGATAAAAGCACTGCTCCTTCATGAGGAGCAGTGCTTTTATCTTTACTTAAATCGATCGTCTTGAATTCTTGCTAAGAACACAGCAAACTGTGAACGGGTCAGATTATCTTGAGGTTTGAAGGTATTATTATCGTATCCAGTCGTAATACCATTTGCTGCAAGCGTGTTAATATAACCTGAAGCCCAGTAACCAGTAGTAACATCCTTGAATGTTTGATTAGTAGTACCGGTTAGGTTGTATGCTTCAACCAAAATTTTTGCCATTTGAGCCCTGGTAAGGGTTCCTTGGGTGTTAAACACTCCATTGTTACCTGTCATAATGCCTTCATCAGCAACTGTTGCGATCACATCGTATCCGTAGCTTCCCGGCTGTACGTCTTTAAGGTTAGGATTTGGTCGATTAGCTGTATCCAAGTTTAGCGCTCGAACAATCATTTGTGCAGCTTGAATACGTTTGATATTATCAGCTACGCCAAATTTTCCATTATCGTATCCATTAATGACTCCCTGTACATTAAGAGTTTCAATCTCCTCTTTAGCCCAGAATCCGGAATAGACATCCTTAAACTGTTTTGCTTGTTTCGTTGTTTTGTAGATTGTGATGTTCTTGATTGTTGTGTGGCCTGCTAAGTCCACTAATCTAAACTCAAAGTGATTTGCGCCATCTTTCAGCGTCACTTCTTTATTGATGGTTTTTTTGTATGTTTCCATTACATATGGTTCTTTGAACTGATGATAGAATTCTTCACTATCATCCATGTAGAATCTCATCTCACTGAAGTTATCCTCCAGTTCGAAACTTAGATCCACTTTGCTCTCATTTGTGAAGTGTGGTCCATTGACTTTCATTGAAGGCTTTTCTGAATCAATGATCACTTTTCTAAGGAAGCTGATTTCGTTTCCTTTAGAGTCTACTCCTTTGAATTCAAGATCGTGAACTCCATCAGATTTAAATTCGATCTCCTTAGAAAACATGTAATTATTCTCATAGGAATTCCATGTCAATGGAACCTCTTTACCGTTGATGAATAATTTTTTCACGTCAGAATCATCATTGATGAATCCTTCGACTTGAACGACTCGCTCACTGTTTACACCCAATGCCTCCGGGGAATAAACCGTAATAAATGGAATCGTATCGTCTTCTCCGATTGAATCTGATCCAACATTCCCAGCCCAATCATATGCAACCACTTTAATATGTTTAGCCTCTTTACCTTTTTCTAGCGTGTATTCCGTTTGATCAGCTGCAAGTGGTGTTTCTAATACACTTTGTCCATTTACTAAGATATCAATATGAGAAACTCCCACTCCCTGGTCTTTAGACGTCCAAGAGATAACACCCGTTTCATTATCGATAGTTGCTTCAACAGTCGGTTTCTTAGTATCAATGTATACAGGGATTTCTTTTTTCTGCCATTCTGCCCCAGGGAAGTCAATGACAGATTCCACTACATAGTGATATAGTCCATCAGGCAATACCTTACCTTTGGATTTCCCATCCCAGGCAGCTTGATCGAAGGCGGTAAACATTTCTCCACTGCCTCCATCGTAATAATGTTTCAACACTTCATTTTCGGTTCTTATGGTTTGGATTTTCTCGTTATTTTCATTTTCTACTGAAAATTTCACATTTTTCGCATTCCTCAGGAAGGATAGTGCAGGGATAACCGTATCTTTATTCCCATCACTATTTGGTGAAAACGCTACTTTATCACCAAATGCTTCTTCTGATACAGGATTGGTTCCTAAGAACTCGTAATCTTCACTAATGAGTCCTGACATTCCATAGAATGAATTCTCTTCGTAGATTGTTTGATCAACAATTGGCGCTTGATCCCAATCCCCTTTGAATCCTACATATGGAACGGTTAATTCTGGATGTGTATCATTTACGTCTGTAAAGGATACGAATCCTTCGACAAAGTAACCATTTTCAAAGATTTCTTCTAAAGGAACATTACTTGCCCAGTCAATCGTATTAGTTAGGTCAAGTTCCACCTTTACCTCTACCGTTTTATTAGCAGGAACGAGTACATGATATTCACCATTGACATCACTGCCGTTTACGGAAGTAATCTTAATTGGGAACTCACCCATTCCAGACTCATCAAGAGTTCCTTCTTTAAATATCCCTTGCGTTTCAACCATATTGTAGTTGTCTAAAACCAAATCAGTTTGAACAGTACCATTTGTCTTATATACGACACTGTCATCCGAATGATTCGTTAGTTTTAGCGTAAATGACTCTTTATCTTTCATTTCTTTCAATGCTACTTTACTGATTCCTGAAGTTGCTTCCGTCACTACTACTGGTGTCGCCATTGCAGCATGGAGATCCATCAGTCCAGTACCTTGACGACGCGGAGAGTACTTAAGACCCGTTTTATAGTAGTTGTTATACAGACCCATATCCGTCTGAGGTCTGGAAGTATTCATAAGGATATTCTTTGCCATCATCACTCGATTTGCACCAGTAAGTTGGAAGTCATCCTCTATTCTTTGTAATACAAGTGCCGATCCACCAGCTACATGTGGTGCTGCCATGGATGTACCACTCATCAAACCATATTGATCACCATTTAAAGTAGAGAGAATATTACCACCCGGCGCCGTGATTTCAGGTTTGAAATCCAGGTTTGGTGTCACTCCCCATGAGGTGAATTCTGATAGTTTATTATTTTCAGGGTTAAGTGCTTTTACCTTATTCCCCTTAAAGGCAATCTTTACTTCTTTTCCATCGTTTAAAGCAGTTTGCAACTGATCTCCATATTCTTTTAACGTAAAGATATATGGAATCTTAATTTCTGGATCATTCACCATATTCACGTATCCAGAAGCATTATTATAAATAATGACCCCTACAGCTCCCTGAGCCTGGGCATTTAATGCCTTGGATACAAAAGGACTTTCACCACGTTTGATGAGTGCGATTTTCCCATCAAGATCAATGCCTTCAAAGTCATTTGCATCAGGAGATTCTGTGGAATCACCTGGCATTCTGCCCAATCCTGCATCCACGACTTCGATATACTCGTCACCAAGGGAAGTAGGCTCTACATTTCCTGATGAAACAAAAGAAAATACATCTCCTTCTTCTCCATCAATCATCACGTTAAATCCTTCTAAGTCAAGATATTGATTCTCAAACGATGCAACCTGTAAGGACTCACCAGCGATACCAGGTGAACCGACAAGTCCAATGTCCGGGTTAGAAGCAAAAGGATTATCGTGTCCTTCTCCAAAACGTGCAGAGTTTCCGGCTGAAATGGCCATCATGACGCCATTTTCAACAGCTCTGGCCACTGCCTTTTGTTCCGGATCATCCGGCGATACGTATCCAGCAGTAGAACCAAGACTCATATTGATGACATCTGCTCCAAGGATGATGGCGTCATCAATCGCCTTGATGTAAATATCTCCCCACGTAGAAGGCATTTCCGGATCATTTCCAAAAACTTTCATACCTAGAATCTGAGCCTCAGGAGCTACACCTTTAATGCCCCCATTCTCTTCATCTCCATTTGCTCCAACTGTTCCAGCTACGTGCATCCCGTGCATACTTGCATCAGGACCCAAATCAAGGATCTGATTGTTTCGATCAGCATAATTATACGCATATGGAACTTTTTCAGTATAATACTTTCCTGGTAAACCTTTTTCCTTCGTAATTTGGTCTACAGCTTCTTTAGAAAGTTCAGGAGTCGTCTCATCACTCAGGATCATATCTCTATGTGAAGGGTCGATACCGGTGTCAATGACCGCTACCGTCATCCCTTCCCCTTTATAGCCATAATCCTGCCAAGTTTGTTGAGCCTTCACTAACTCTTTACTGTAAAGCATCTCAGGTTCTTCCGTTGGCCGCTCATATTTGTTGGCAACATATACGTTCTTTACATTAGGCAGGTCTTCTAGTACTTTTACCGATTTATAAGGGACATCTCCACTAAAACCATTTACAACGGTAGTGAAGCTTTCCTTATACTTCATGGGTACAGCTTTCTTCTTGATATCACTCTTTACTTTGTTCTGTGTATCTAAAGCATCATTGCGGAGTTTCTTCTTAGTTGATTCTGAGAGATCCTTATAATTCTTCCCAGAACTTTGTGCTGAGAATAGGGCTGAACCATCTTCAAGTTCAACGATTACCCGTACCTCTTCATTTGGATCAAGCTTTTCATCTTGACCCGACTTTTTTAGCTTTTTGACTAGTTTTCTTTCTTGTTTCACTTTACTATCCAGCATTTTATTGCTTACAGTTTGTGCTGAAGCCATTCCTAAGCTGGAAAAAACAAGTAAGATGATTAGTAGAGAACTTACTAATCTCTTTAAATTCATTCCTTTACCCCCTTAAAATATGTAAAATTTCTCAGAAAAATACTTTTCTGACTATTATAAATTTTAATTGAATATAGTATAATAGTCAATTTATTCTTATACATATATAAATTTCCAGTTATAAAAGTATGTGTTTTTTTCAACAATATGTAATTAAATACCATATTTACCTATCTATCTTTTTTTATACAAATAGATTAAAATCTATTTAGTTTTATATTTTACATATTGAGAGGAGAAAAAAATAAGTGAAAATTGTACGCTTATTATTGGGTTTATCGTTGGTTTTTTCATTGCTTCCATTATCGGCAAATGCATCTGAGGAGAAAGGGTCAGAGTATTATTATGCTGAAGACATTTGGGATAGCTGGGCTTATGATGAAATCGATGATTTTTTATCAGCTAACATCATTGACGGCTATGTAAAATACGATTCAGAGGGGTACCCAATAGTGAATGTAAATCCTGAATCTAACATTACACGTGCTCAATTCACAAAAATCATTGTAAATGCAATGAACTTAAAGCTGAACGGATCCGGCCAGACATTTTCGGATGTGAAGTCAACCGATCCACTTTATCCTTACATCCAAATTGCCAGCAGTCATGGAATCATTAAAGGAAGAGATGGACGGTTTGATCCAAACCAAAAGATCAATCGTGAACAAATGGCAGTTATGATTCATCGCGCCTTCAAATCTACAGTTTCTTTTGAAGCATCTGAAAAAACATTTACAGATGTACCTGCAGGCTATTGGGCTGAAAAAGAAATTAATGAGGCTGCTGCTAGTGGAATCATTAAAGGTTATGGTGATATTTTCAAACCAAGAAACTTAGCCACTCGCGCCCAGGGAATCGTGATGATCCATCGAGCCCTTCGTCAGGAAACAACCCACATGCCTAATGAAAATGACATGCTAAGTGTTGTGAATGACCATTTTGACCAAGAGAGACAGCTTTTCTCAGCGAAAAACTTTGATGCCTTAAGCTCTCTATATAATCAGAATGGAACTGGGTACTACAAAGCCATTTCATTAGAGAACGTTCAATATATGGAAGAAGCTGAATCTTATGGTGACGCAATCGAGATTGAACCAGTTGGCAACTTCACGGTTTCAATTGAAACGATCAATAACCGTTATGCAGAAGTTTATGTCGAAGGACTGGAATATAAAGAAAGCTACTATTCCGCAGGGTCTGAGGAGTACTCGGATGTGATGGATTACTCTGGTTTCTACTCATTGAAGTTGGATGACTCCGGAGAGTGGAAGATATATAATTATCGTTCTGCGGAGTAAATTTAAGAACCCCTCATTCCTGGTGAATGAGGGGTTTTCAATGTGTCGTCCATACAAAAAAATGAAAAGGGTCCCGGTGATGTAAACAACATCAACGGAACCCTTTTTATTAATACATTGACCTCTGTAAAGGGTACCTAATTACTTCTTAGCTTCCCAATCCCCTTTTTCTACTTCAAGAAGAAGAGTAACATCTTTACGGTCGATTTTGAATTCTTTTGAGCTTACATAGAAACCGTCAACATAGCTGGCTACTGTGTAAGTACCGTTTGGTAGGTCGAAAGAAGAACCTACTGTGCGAACGATATCTCCGGATTCATTGAATACTACCAGCTTAGAATCAACAGGAGTTGTTGTATCTTTCTGAACGACATTAACATTTACCTCGTAAGTCGCTGCAGATTCGTTTAGTACAACGGTAGATCTGAAGTCTTCGTTATCTTCTAAAGATACTCCGACTGTTTGTGTATCGTATCCAGCTTCACTAACTACAACATCAAATTCACCTACTGAAAGGTTTTTGAATACTTCAGTTGGAGTTCCAGTAACTGTGTACGTACCAGCTTCTTCTGAAGCTGCTTTACTTCTATCAGCCCATGCATCGAATACTGTAATCGTATCTGCTGCTAATGCCTTATTAGCACCATCTACAACTGAAAGATCGATTTGTGCTGCTTCCTTATCTAAGTTAAAGTGGTGATTTTTGATATCGTCTTTATTGTTCAATGTTAATTGTTCAACATACGTTTTATACTCTAAAGTTCCACCATCATTGGAAGTTAAAGAATTGTCACGAACAACTACAGTATAGATTCCTGGTAATAAATCATCTGCTGCACCGTCCGCATAGTCATCGCTAGTAATCGCACTAACTAATGATCCTTCTTGGTAGAATGAAACTGTAGCACCACTGATCTCTTTTAGAGTATCCGCATCACGTACTAAACCTTGAACAGAAGCAGATAGAGTTGGAACTACTAAATCTAAATCTCCAGCAGCGTATGCTACATCGCCATTAGCATTAACAGTAATTGAAGTCTTGTTAGAGTTAGCTTTATCAAATTCATAACCAGGTTTATAAAGTTCAACACTATATTTACCAGGCGCTACGCTTGTAAATCCAAATCCTGGAGCAGCCGAAGTACTATAGGCAATTTCACCTTTTGAATCTTTAAGAACTACTACTGTATTTTCAACTGTCCATTTATCATCAGCATCAAGCTGATCAGGATTCGTAATATGAATAGTATTCTCAAGAGCTGTTACAACTCCACCAAATGCAGCTACATAGTTTTCACCAGAGAAAGACTTAGTTTTCCCTTCGTCTACAAATCCAGCTACATCGGCAGCTGTGACTTCAATGTTGTATTCTTGAGGAACAATGTAGTCCCCGTGCACTTCTACAGTATATTTTCCAGTCGGTAGATGGTTGCTAAGACCTTTAAATTCAACTTTAGATGTACCAGCAACAGCTGCTGCTTCTTTAGTTTCCCAAGAGACTGCTACACCGTCTGCGTTGTAAACTACAGCAGTAAGATCTTGTGCTTTGAACTCTTTAGCCGCAGGAGCTGCAACAGTGAAGTCTACATCTGCACCCAATGCTAGAGTTACGTCTTGACCAGAAAGATTTTTACCTTCTTCGATGCTGATAGCTTTAGTCGTAACAGCATTATTTTCTCCAGCTGCCGTGCCATCATAATTTACTACTAAATCGTAGTCTCCAGAAGGAATCTTTTTCTTGTCAAATTTATAAACACCGTTAGCATCAGTTACTGTATTTAACCCAGCTAAATTAACTTCTGCACCTTCTACAGCACTTCCATCACGAGTAACTTTACCAGTGATTGTAGTTTGTGCTACAGGAGCTAATTCAACGGCAGACAGGTTAGTGATTTGTTTTTCGTCATTTACTGTAAAGTCAACTACCTCATCATGGTAATTAGCTGAATCAAGAACTAAGCGGTATTCTCCACCGAATTCAATGAAGTCAGTTGGTGTGATTCCTTCACTATCTTGAGTAATTGAGAAAGCACCATCTACAGTATCTTCAGTATGAATTGTAATCCATTCACCAAGATCTTCACTATATGCTTGGAAATGAACTTTACCATCAATCTCAGCACCTGTTACCTTATCAACTAATGAACCTTCAACTTTAATGTTTGCTTTACTAATTGCATTAAAGTCTTCAGTAATTACAGAAGAAACTCGATCCTTTTGAACACGTACTCTTTCCATCGTAGTTTCATGTTCTGGCTTAGTGATTTTGATGTCATAGTATCGATCAGTAGCAAGTTCTGGAATTTGGTAAAAACCAGCAGCATTTGTAGTGTATTCCATACCATCTACTGTTACGGTTGCACCTGCAACAGGATAGGATACTTCTTCACCCTTAACAATTTGCTTATCTAATACGAAACCAGCGATTGAAGTTTGTTCATCAACAACAGCTACCTGAGTCATTTCAGAAACAGATTTATCTCCGTCAAATGCTTTGACAGTGACTTCATAAGCGCCTACTTCAAGCTCTTTAGAAGTGAAAGTGTAAGATCCATCTTCTTCTAATGTTGCAGACTTTTCTACACCGTCGATTGTTACTGTAACGCGGTCAGCGTTGTACGCTTTACCAGAAACAGTTACTGAGTGATCAGCGTTAGCCGTAGCCGTTACGCTATCGATCATTAATTCTTTACCAGGTGTTGGTTGTTCGACATCTTTTGACTCGATTGCGCGAATCATGAATGAAACGAATTGAGCACGCTTTAATGAACCTTTAGGGTTGAAAACTTCTTGGTCTGTGATTTTCCACTCAGATAATACGTTGATATTATCTTGGTGAACAGGGTAAGCTGCTTCAATATCCGTTACAGAAGACTCAACACCATCGATATCTTCTAAGTGATTGAATAGGCGAACGATTACGCTTGCCATTTCTTCACGAGTGATTTCTTTTGTGAAATCAAGCATGTCGTTACGTCCAGTGAAGATGTTAGCTGCTCTAACTGTTAATGCAGCGTCTTTAAGCTCTATGTCGCCAGTTGTTTTCACATCTTCGAACTGATCTACACCAGTCGTATCAACATCACCAAGGTAACGAGCGATGATCTTCGCTACTTGACCACGTGAGATATTGTTGTAAGGTTTGAAAGTTCCATCATCGTACCCATTGATAAGGCCAAGATCTACTGCCTTTGCAATGTTATCTGAGTGTTGATCTTCCACTACATCTGAGAATCCAGCTGCAGCACTAGCAGGAGCTACTGCTGATGCTACTAATGCAGCAGTTACTGATCCCACTAAAAATTTACGGTAATTATTTGGTTGGTTAGCCATTTTAAAATATTTCCTCCCTCGGAATGTTTGTTTAATGTTCTAGACTAAGAGATATGTAATAGGAAAAAATACTCTTAACCCTTAACAAATACATTTCCCATTATATGAAAATATTAGAAAAGAAGTCAATAATTTTACCTAAACTTTTTTCCTGAATACCCAAATATATGAAATAATGTATCCGCTCTTAACTTATTCTACATCTTTTTTCATATTTTTCAACTATATTTTAACATTTTTTTACCTTATTCTTATTTTATTAGATTAATTAACCAATTTTAACGTTTGATGGAATGTTACTGAATGGTTTCAAAACACTGATCTATAAGGACTATCTTTGTTACATTTTTGTAAACTACAAATTCCGCGTAGTATGTTAGGATGAATATCAGAATAGAAAAAATATTGACTAGTATTGGAAAGGGGCACTATTTTTTTGAAAAAGTTCTTATTTCTTGTCGTAATGTCACTGATGTTCATCCTTACTGGCTATTCAACCGTATCAGCTGAGGAAAACTATGAAAAACTGATCCCCGTTGCAAAGAAATATCTTGGAGTACCTTATGCCTGGGGAGGAACTTCTGCCAAAGGATTTGATTGCTCTGGTTATATCACTACCGTATATAAAGAGATTGGAATAGCGTTACCCAGAACATCTTCATCCATATATAATACTGGTAATTCTGTAAGCAAGAAGGATCTGCGAGTCGGAGATCTGGTATTCTTTAATACATATGGAAGCGGAGTAAGTCATGTAGGTATATACATAGGAGAAAACGAATTCATTCATGCGTCTTCGAATAAAGGAGTCACCATCTCAAATGTGAATGACCCTTATTATTGGGCAAGCCGATATGTAGGAGCAAAACGCGTTCTTTCATATAAAGGAGAAAGTGGTGAGTTCCGGGATGTTGGATCAACGCTGTGGGCTTATTCAGCAATTCATAAGCTTTCGGAAGATAATGTCGCGATTGGCTATGAGAATAGCTACTATAAGCCCAACACATTCATTAAGCGTTCTGAAGTGGCTGGCTTGATGGCGCAGGCCATTGATCTTAAAATGAATGATCGATCAACTTCCTTTAGAGATATCCCTTCTTCTCATTGGGCGGTGGGCGTAACCAATGCCATGTATGATGAAAAGATCTTTGAAGGAAGCAACGGATCATTCAGACCTGATGAATATCTAACTAGGGGCCAAATGGCAAAAATCCTTGTTCGTGCATTTGACTTAAACGGATCAAGTTCAAAGCAATTTAAAGATGTACCTCCTACTCATTGGGCGAATTCATATATTAATAAACTTGCAGCTTCAGGGTTAACGACCGGCTATGATGATGGGACCTATAAACCTGAAAATCATGTTACCAGAGCGCAATTCACAGCATTTTTATATAGAGCTATGTACTAATAAAAAAACATCCGGACCTAATAAATTATTGGCCCGGATGTTTTTTATTGTTGTACTTCCATTAATTTGATGGTTCTTTCTAGGAAAAGAGCAAAGTGGGCTCTTGTAGTTGGAGCATCCCAGTTGAATGTATCAACCACTGTAATTCCGTTGTTCGCTAATAAATTAATATCATCATAGTTCCAAAACTCATCTTGATCTGTAAATGTGAAATTCTTGGTCGGTACTTTATAGTAATCTTTAAAAGCACGGGTGAGAATAGCTGCCATCTGTGATCGGGTTAGTGTCTTGTTTGGATTCAGGTCACTATCCACTCCCATCAACCCATTTGCCTCCATGATCATCATTTCCTCATATCCAAGTTGACCAGGCTTCATATCCGTCGCTTTCATCGTATACCCTTCTGGAAGCTTGAGATCCAACGCCTTCACTAATAACTTAGCAGCATGCCTTCTTAACAACTCATTATCAGGTTTATAGGTTCCGTCATCATGGCCATTGACAATTCCTCTTTGCTGGAGATAGCTTACCGCTCTCGCTACTTCCCCTCTGTTTATATCAGGAAAAAGCTTGATGTTATCAGAATACACGATATTCGCTGATGCTATATATCCTTCAATGCCGTTACCTTTCACCTTGTACCTTACGTATAAATTATTATCATTAGTAGTTTCAAAGGGACCACCTACAATTTCAAGGGGGGTATTATGAAGAATTTCTGTTTCTGTGCCCCCCGTTACTTGGGACCATAGATTAGAGTAATTTTCTTCAGTATTGTAAGTGTAAACCATATCGCCACTCTGAAGATCTTGGCTTGTTCTGGTTTTTGTCGGCCAATCATAATGATCACGATCTGAAAAAACCATTATATCAGGTTGGTCCTCAATTGGATAATTAATTTCTATATCATCTGGCGTTTGGCCTACATCTTTCTTGGCTAGATTTCTAATATATTTATATACACTTTCTTGATATGGTTCACCAGGAAGTTCCAGTGTAGGATCATTTCGTTTAGACAGACCATTATAGGCCATGACAGCAAAATACCAATCTTCCAGATACTTTTTGTTATGGTCATTTATTTTTGGAATGTCTAAATCCCATTTTTGAAGTAACTTCCTAGCTCCGATTTCCATATTGTATCTCGTGTCCCACTTCAAACGTTCTACATCCACATTCCACATATCCATTTCTTCAGGAGACATGGTAATCTGCATTACTCCTATACCACCATCCTCTGATATATACGGCTTACCTTCGGAAGTGAATTGGTGTATACCGCCAGTCTCTCTGTACGCAATAGCTTTCATAATTTCTGGTGGAATACCATTATCGTTTCCAATCTCCAATAGCATCTTTTTCATATCCGCCTTAGAGTAAAATTCTGCATGATCTTCCCATGTGCTGGCATTAGTGTGCTCCACAAACAGAGTAGAAACAGCCATAACCCCCATCAACATGATCATCATTAACTTTTTCATTCTTCTCCCCCTCATTATTTCCTATTCTCTACTATACTACCATTAATTACATTTATTTCAATTGCACCACTCGAATCTAATGGTTAAAAATGGCTTTATATACTTTACTAGGAATTAATGATAGAAAATTGAAAGAGTGCTATAATGTTCAATGATTCATTTTATCGACAAGGAGAGGCCCATATGCTTACATATATGAAACAAATAATAGGAAATTCCAATCAGAAATTAATAAAAAAATACCAAAAAGAAGTAGAGCAAATTAACCAACTCGAAAGTGAATACGCATCTTTATCGGATACTCAACTCCAAGCAAAGACAGCGGAGTTCAAACGACGTCTACAAGAAGGGGCGACTGTATTTGAAATACGAGTAGAGGCATTTGCCGTTGTTAGAGAAGCTTCAAAAAGATTATTAGGTATGAGGCATTTTGATGTACAGCTTGCGGGAGGTTTGGTCCTATCCGAAGGGAACATTGCTGAAATGCCAACCGGTGAAGGCAAAACTCTTGTTGCTTCCTTAGCAAGTTATTTACGGGCTCTTGAAGGGAAAGGTGTTCATGTTATTACTGTAAATGAATACTTAGCCGATCGGGATAAGAATTTAATTGGACAAATTCATGAATATCTCGGTTTGCGTGTAGGAATAAACCTTCCCGGCTTGGACCCGGAACAAAAGAAAAAAGCTTATGAAGCGGACATTACATATGGGATTGGCAGTGAATTTGGTTTTGATTACCTCCGGGATAACATGGCTTATAGTCTGGAACAAAAAGTCCAAAAGCCTTATCACTACGCAATAATCGATGAAGTGGACAGCGTGTTGATCGATGAAGCGAAGACACCATTGATCATCGCCGGCAAAGATGGGGTCAGTGCTAATTTAAGCCGCCTGTGCGCTCAAATCATCAAAGGTTTCAAAGAAGACGTTCACTACCTATTCGATATAGAAACCAAATCAACTAACATGACCGAAGAAGGTATTTCATTTATAGAACAAGGATTTAATATAGAAAACCTGTATGATATTGAACATCAAACTCTCTATCACTATGTCATTCAAGCACTCAGAGCCAGAGTGATGTTTCAAAGGGACATAGACTATATCGTACATGAAGGGAAAGTGTTGCTTGTCGACATGTTCACAGGAAGGCCGATGGAAGGACGGACCTTGGGAAACGGTCTTCACCAGGCAATCGAAGCCAAAGAAGGGTTAGAAGTAACGGAAGAAAACAAAACACAAGCCTCGATCACAATCCAAAATTTCTTTAGAATGTACCCTATCCTCTGCGGCATGACCGGAACAGCTAAAACAGAGGAAAAAGAGTTTGAGCAATTGTATGGTATGAATGTCGTACAAATCCCTACCAATAATCCAATAATTCGTGAAGACTTAGCCAATCGGATCTTCTTGACTACAGAAGCGAAATACAATGCTGTAGCCAAGAAAGTAATAGAATTACACCAAAAAGGGCAGCCTGTTCTAATTGGAACAACATCCATTCTCCAATCGGAAGCGGTATCTGAGTATCTAAAAGGGGCTAACCTGAAACACAATGTTTTAAACGCTAAAAGTGTTGAACAAGAAGTCACCCTTATCTCTCTTGCTGGTCAAAGAGGCATGATTACTGTCGCTACGAATATGGCCGGTCGCGGAACGGATATCATGCTTGGAGATGGTGTGAAAGAACTAGGCGGCTTATACGTGATTGGAACAGAGCTGCATGAATCCAGAAGGATTGATAATCAATTAAAAGGAAGATCCGGTAGACAAGGTGACCCAGGCACATCTGAATTCTTTATTTCATTGGAAGATGAAATGTTTCACCGTTTTGCAAAAGATGATTTAGAAAAAATTCTGAAGACCATTAAAGCAAATGACCTCCAACAGGTGACAAGTAAGAAGGTTCACGAGTTTGCTGATCGGGTTCAACGTATTTGCGAAGGCTCAAATTTTTCTGTAAGGGAATATAATTTAAAACTTGATGATGTATTGAATATCCAACGAAATACGATCTACGAGTTGAGGAATAACTTGGTACACGCTAGTAATATCACTGAAATCATTAAAAATATGCTCTCTTCTTATATCCAAGAAGAAATCGAACGTTGTTGTCCAGATGATCAAAAGGAAGACAAATGGGATTTACACACACTTGAAAAACAATTACTTAACGTCTTGCCGTTCAGCACGCTATCTCTATCCGGAGCAGAAGATGTAAATAAAAAAGAGTTAAATACAAATATTGAAATTGAACTTGATCATTATCTGAAAACAGTTACAGAACACTTGCATACCGAGACTTTCATAAACAGCGTCAAGGGGTTCCTTCTGTCTCTTACTGACGCTCACTGGTTGGAGCATATTGATGCTATGGAGCGACTGAAAGAAGGAATCGGGCTTAGGAGCTTCAGTCAAGAAGACCCTATGAGGCAATACGCACGAGAAGGTTTGGAAATGTTCTCAAATATGCACTTCGAACTTAGTCGAGATGTCAGCCGGCAGCTGGCAGAATTAATTTCGAAATTGGGAAAATCAGAAAAATAATACTGGAACTTCAAAGGAGTTGAAACAATTGTTTAAATTACTAGATAGATTAAAAAAGGGATATGGCAAAACAAGTGGTAGAGAAAGCGTTATTCCCTCAGAAGATTTACTGGATATTAAGGAAGAAGAAACAAATCAGTGGATTAATACAAGTTTATCCTTTCCTCCCCATGCTGACATTAACTCTGAGGAGAGATATTTCTTTCAATTTCTTCATAATTCTCTTTCAGATATGAAAGAAAATCAAATTTCCATTGCTGGTGTTGATTTAACAAAGACTGAAGATCACCTGCTTATTACAGCTTTTGTTAGAAACAGTCTGAATAAAAAGGTGAAACTTCCTACAGCACCCTTATTATTACTTGATCCAGAAGGCAACCGAATAATAAGGAAAGAATTTAATTTATCGTTATTAGGGGAAATTCCGCCAAGATCTAGCCGACCATGGCAATTTAAGTTTCCTTTGAAAGATTTAGAAATGGAAGAATTCCCCCATTCTGGATGGAAGCTTTCGTTTGAACTTTCTCCACGAACCCCTCACCTACTAGACCTTGAAGAGTCCTGGAAAAACGGCTTGACGGCGGATAAAATCACTAAGCTCGAGAAAATGGTTCAGGCTTTGGATATCCCCAAACGCGGTGAGATTGAATGTGTAGGTATAAATATAGAATTTAGTCAGGAAGGGCAACTTCACACGACTATTTTGATTCGAAATGGCAGTGAAAAATCCATTAAGATCCAACAACTGCCTATAGCAGTAGAAGATGCATCCGGGTCTTTAATAGCAAAAGGAGCATTCAACCTAAACAATATGCAGGTTAAAGAAAATACTAGTAAACCTTGGACATTTATCTTCCCTGAATCTTTAATCCTTGAAAAAAGCCCCGATCTTTCCAAATGGAAAGCGTACGTCATTCAAAAATAAATAAAGAAAACCCCTCTTTTTAAAGAGGGGTTTTCTTTATTTCGGAAAAGAGAGAAAAGATAGTACTAAGTAGTATCTTTCCAAGCGGCTACCAACCTAGACATACTATTAATAAAAAGGAAATATTTTCTCTCTAACTCATATTTTACCACTTAGAGACCATTATCACAATTATTATTTGTGAAATCATAGGCAAATATTCCCCCTGCCTTCAATGGTTATATGCCAAATTCCCTTTTAGTTATCCAAATTTTAGAATGACGCTATTTCTTCATCACTTCTAATAAAAATTTGGGTAATAACAACTGCCTTTTCCATCTCCAAGGTTCCTTTAAAAGACGGTATAACCACTCCGCTCCCATTTTTTGATAAAATTCAGGAGCCCGCTTTATCCGGCCGGAAATGACATCGAATGAACCACCCACACCTTGGTAAATACTCGGTGCCAACTCATGCATGTGAGAAAGAATCCAGTTTTCCTGTGCAGGGCTTCCCAAAGCTACAAATATAATATCAGGATTTGCGTTATTGATGGTATTTTTAATCACTTCTTCATCTTTTTCATACCCGTTTAACGTTCCGGCAATGCGCAATGATGGATATTGTTTCTCTAGCTCCACTCTTGCTGCATCTGCTATTCCAGGCTTTGCTCCATATAAAAAGATACTCTTTCCATTCAGCTCGGCTTCTTTACAAATCGCAAGCATCAGGTCGATCCCCGTTACCCTTTCACGGATTTCTCCACCTTTTAGTCTAGAGGCTAAAATGACACCAATCCCATCAGGAATTTGATAGTCCGCCTTGTTCAGTAACGTCCTGAGTGACTCATCCTGTTTTGCCTTCATGATTTTCTCAGGGTTGATCGCTACGATAAATGATTTCTTTCTTTGTTCGATATCTTCAATAATCGCAGAGGTTATTTGCTTATAGTTTAATGTACAAACATCTACCCCTAAAAAGTTTTCCTTCATCTCATCACCTATTCTGTGAGAATAATGTCAAAGTGTTCGGTGCCGGATGACTGATTAGTTCTTTGAATCACCAATAACCTTCACTTCAAATCCTTCTTTTTCCCATACAGCTCGATTGATACAGTTTTTAGTATCGAAGATCATCTTCGTACGCATTTCGCCTGAAATCTTAGAAGGTGTAAATTCCTTAAACTCGTTATGATCCGTCAATACTAAAATAATGTCTGCGTGGTTGGTTGCTTCATGAATATCTTGTGTTTGTTTTGCCAATTGATTCTCTTTAATATGAGGATCGTAAGCAGTATAGTCAATCCCCAGCTCTTCAAGGTGTTGAAGCACATGAAGGGACGGACTTTCACGCATGTCATCGATGTTCCCTTTGAATGCGAGACCAAATACAGCTACTCTTCCATGTTGAATTCCTTTGTCTTGAAGTAGAGACTGTACCTTTTCTGCCGTATACTTCGGCATACCGTCGTTTGTCGTTCTGGCTAGATGAATGATCTTTGCTAAGTCAGGTTGTTGTTCAACAATGAACCATGGGTCAACTGCGATGCAATGACCGCCAACCCCAGGACCTGGTAAGTGGATATTAACGCGTGGATGGAAATTGGCTAGCTTGATTGCTTCCCATGCATTAACGCCGATTTTATCACTAATTTTTGCAAGTTCATTAGCGAAAGCTATGTTAACATCGCGATACGTGTTCTCAATAACCTTTACCATCTCAGCTGTTGTTGCATCTGTAAGATGAATGGTACCTTTTACGAATACTTCATATAGTTCCTTTGTTAATTGAGAGGACTTTTCGTTGATTCCCCCGACAATACGATCATTGTTAACCAGTTCTTCAAATACTTTACCAGGGATGACGCGTTCTGGAGAGTGAGAAACGTATAACTCAGTACCAAATTCCAATCCTGTTTTCTCTAATACAGGCATCATCACATCTTCCACTGTTCTTGGTGGAACGGTCGACTCCAGAATAACAAGATTTCCTGCTTTTACATAAGGAGTAATTGCTTCTGTGGCTTTCCTGACGTATTCCAAGTCTGCCGTCTTATCTTCGCGGATCGGGGATGGTACAGCAATAATAAATACATCCGCCTCTTCAGGAGTGGTTGCTGCTGTCAAATTCCCACTATCAATAGCTGTTTCAAGTTTTTCTTGAAGTCCATTTTCTTCAATATGCAGCTGTTTATTTTGAATTAAATTAATCGCTTTTTCATTCACATCTACCCCGTGAACTTTTATGCCGTGATTGGCAAACATAACAGCTGTAGGTAAACCAATATAACCTAAGCCGACGACACAAATTTTGTTAAACATCTCACAAAACTTCCTTTCAGTGGTCCTTTATTAAACCTAATTGTAATTATATCTAAATTAGTCTTTAGTGACACTATTTTAAAAAAGAATTAATAATCTAAATTAGTATACCCTATTAACGACCGATCGAAAAATAAGTAATTTCTTCTTTTTTTGCATCAAAGGGGGAAAGAACATTTCTTCCATCAAAGACGACTGGCCTTTTCATCAATTCCTTGTATTTCTTTAATGGAAATCCTTTAACCTCTCTCCATTCAGTAACCAATAAGGCCATATCTGCATTTTCAATTGCTTCATCTATGGAATGGTGAAAATATACCCGGTCGCCGTAAATTTCTTTTACATTCTCTAGAGCAATCGGATCATATACATGCACTTCTGTTCCTAATGACAATAACTCATCAATTAATTCCAAAGAAGGTGCTTCTCTTATATCATTTGTATTTGGTTTAAAAGCCAATCCAAGAATAGCTGCCTTCTTACCTTGGATATCTATAAAATAATCCTTCACTTTTTCAACAAGCCTCTTCTTCTGAATATCATTGACTTTTAACACTGCATCAAGAATGTAGCTGGAAGAATCATACTCATTTGCCAGACTTATTAATGCTTTCGTGTCTTTAGGGAAGCAAGATCCCCCAAAGCCAATACCTGCTTTAAGAAACTGATTCCCTATTCTCTTGTCGAATCCCATGCCGACTGCTACCTCTTCCACGTTTGCCCCGGTCTTTTCACATAGGTTAGCTACTTCATTGATAAAGCTGATCTTTGTTGCAAGAAAAGCATTGGAGGCATATTTGATCATTTCAGCACTTCTGATATCCGTTCGGACTATAGGGATCGAGAGCGGGCTATAAATTTCTTCAATGAAATCCCCGGCCTCTTGAGAATTCGAACCAATGACAATCCGGCTCCCTTCAAAGGTATCTTTAATAGCTGACCCTTCACGGAGAAACTCAGGGTTCGAAACCAAATGGACCTTGATCCCTTCTCCCGTTCTTTCATTAATTAGACGCTCAATATAATCGTTCGTTCCAACCGGGACCGTGCTCTTTATCACAACGATCGTATCTTGTTTAATTGATTCTGCAATGGTCAAGGCCACTTCTTCTACATAGGTTAAATCAGCAGAACCATCTCTCGTTTCTGGTGTTCCCACCGCTATGAATATACAATCCACAGATTGATATGCCTCTTGAACGTTTGAGGTGAAAAATAGTTTGTTCGCTTTAACATTTTTCTCCATTAATTGTTCTAACCCAGGTTCATAAATTGGGGACCTTCCACTTTTCAATAAATCAATTTTTTCACTTGAAATATCGAAACAAGTGACTTCATGTCCAATATCAGACAAACAAACACCCGTCACTAGTCCAACATAACCTGTTCCAACGACTAAAATCTTCATTTTTAAATCCCCTCTTTGCCTTTTCTTAATAGTAGAATATCAAAGGCACTTTAGATCTATTTAAAGAAAAGCATAAAAATTTTATTAATATATGGATGGAATAAGGTTCTATATGTTTTACATTTATACAAACCTATAATCCCATAATGAGCATTTCATTGCCTTGGTACATAATGGGTACCCTCTATAAAGGGACATGAACAACAAATCTAGTGTACACCCAAAAACCAATTGTATAACAACTTATAAATTTATGAAACTAATGACTTCATATAATAATGAATTTGTAATTATTTTGTGAAATCTCTGGTGTTCTTTACTGCCATTTTATTAAGTGTGAGCGTGCACCAGATATGTACGTCTTTCCACCTGCGACTTATCTCCTGAATTTACAAATTATTAAATCATTTTACAAAATTCTACTAGATATATGTCAAAGTGTTATATAGAATAAAAAGTGGTTATAAAATACTATTTTAGGGGGATTTTTGCATGATGAAGAAAAGTTTATTCGTCATCTTATCTACTTTGCTTGTGTTAAGTGGGTTTGGCGGGCTATTTTATGGAAGCGCTTCAGCTGAAGAACCGACGACCAAGACCATTACCATCCTTCATACCAATGATTCACATTCAAAGGTGAAAGAAGGCACTTATGAAGGGATGGGATTTGCTAAAATGGCTACTCTCATTAAGCAGTATGAAGCTGAAAATGAGAATACACTGTTATTGGATGCTGGAGATACATTCCACGGTACACCTTTCGCAACACTTTCAAAAGGTGAGAGCATAGCAGAACTATTCAACGCACTCGGTTATGATGCTCTCGCTGCAGGAAACCACGACTTTAACTATGGATATGCCAGACTACTGGAACTGGCTGAAATGGTAAACTTCCCTATTATGTCAGCAAATGTACGTTACAAAGCTGATGATAAACTATTATTAAACCCTTATATCATCAAAGAAGTAGATGGAGTGAAACTTGGAATATTTGGTTTATCTACTCCTGAAACAACATATAAAACAAATCCTAAGAACGTAGAGGGGTTGAAATTCACCGACCCTGTTACAGAAGCTAAATCAATGGTTGATGAACTTCAATCACAAAATGTAGATGCAATCATCGCTCTAACTCATTTAGGAACGGATGCTTCAAGCACTGAAACTTCTATTAAAGTAGCTGAAAATGCTCCGGGAATTGATTTAATTGTTGATGGTCACAGCCACACAACAGATATGCAAGAATACGGTGTAGACACATTGATCGTAAGTGCCGGTGAATACACTGAAAATCTTGGTGTTGTTCAATTAACCTTTGAAGGAAATGAACTTGTAGACAAAGAGGCAGACCTTGTGACAAAAGAGGAAGCTAATGCTCAAGGTATTAAAGAAGATGCTGAAATAGGCGCATTGATTACAAGTATTGAGGACAAGAACAAAGAAGTTCTATCCGAAGTAGTGGGAACTACAGAAGTGAAACTTGATGGAGAACGCGCTCAAGTACGCGCTGGTGAGACGAACCTTGGAAACTTGATTACGGATGCCATGATGTCTGCAACGAATGCCGATGCAGCAATCACAAATGGTGGTGGAATCCGTGCCTCCATAGATCAAGGTGAAATAACAAAGGAAGATGTTGTGAATGTATTACCGTTTGGTAACTATGTTGTGACGAAGAAATTCACTGGAGCTACTATTAAAGCCGCTCTTGAGCACGGGACAAGCGATTATCCGAATGTGAAGGGTGCATTCCCTCATGTCTCGGGTATGACATATGAGTTAGATGTATTTGCCCCAGCCGGTGAACGTATAAAAAACCTTCATATCAATGGTGAACCGGTTGATATGGAAAAAGAATATTTAGTTGCTACAAATGACTTTATGGCTGTAGGCGGCGACGACTATACAATGTTCACAGATGGTCCGCTTGTGAATGAATTCTCTGCTTTAGATGAAATCCTGATTAATCATATTAAAGAAAACACTCCTGTCGATGCCAAGGTAGAAAATCGTTTTAATATCTACACTCCTTTCACTGATCTTGATTGGTCAAAAAAGAATGTAGAGTACCTATATGCAAGAGGAATTATCAAGGGCTTCACGGATACGGAATTTGCTCCATTCAGAAACGTTAATCGTGCGCAATTCGCTTCAATGCTGGTACGCGCATTTGATTTAGAAGCGACGGGTGATACACCATTTACCGATCTTGAAAATGTTAAAGATGAAACAAAACAAGAAATCGCTGCGGCTTATGAAGCCAAACTTGTCAAAGGGACAACCCCTACAACATTCGATCCATATAAAGCCATTACCCGTGCCCAAATGGCCCTTATGATGAAACGTGCATATGAGTGGAAAATGGAAGAAGCATATGAGTCAACAGGTGAAACTCCGTTTAAGGACCTGGGTTCATTAGAAGAAGAAGCTCAAACAGCCATTGAACTTGCTTATCATTTAGGCATTGTCGAAGGATACGGTGATATGTACAAGCCTTATACGTATGCCACACGTTCTCAAAGTGCAAAGGTTATTGCATTATTTTTACAAGAAATGAACTAAAGTCAAAAAGGAGAAGCCCATCGTAGATTTCCTTTTTACGATGGGCTTTTCCCCTGCTTATTCCTGGATTAATAGAAAAGCTTTTTTACAAATTCGAGACATTACGCCACTAACCTATTAATATCTGAATGCCATTATAAACTTGTTTGGAAAAACAAATAGTAGGAGCGATTCCCATGAAGAAACCATTAACCGGTAAGAAAAAAACACTTGCAGGGGCTGCACTCGCATTAGGTTTGATTGTCCCTCAGGCTGCACCTTCCATTACTTACGCCGAAGTCATGGACAAAGACATCGTTAAGCTTCGCATACTCGAAACAACCGACATCCACGTGAACCTTGTAAACTATGATTACTACCAGGATACAGCGACCGATAAATATGGCCTTGCCAAAACGGCTACCCTGATCAAGCAAGCCCGTTCCGAATCCAAGAACAACCTATTGTTCGATAATGGAGACCTGATCCAGGGAAATCCCCTAGGTGATTATGTGGCAAAAGAAGATCCGCTTCAAGATGGTGAAATCCACCCGGTTTATAAAGCAATGAATCTATTAAACTATGATGCCGGAAACATCGGGAATCATGAATTTAACTATGGCCTTGATTTCTTGGGTACTTCTCTTGGAGGCTCCAATTTCCCTTATGTAAATGCCAATGTATATGAGGATGATCAAGATGGAAATCCGGACAATGACAAAAACTACTTCAAACCATATGAAATCCTTGATCGGACTGTGGTCGATGAAGATGGTGAAGAGCACGCCATTAAAGTCGGAGTCATCGGATTCGTCCCTCCACAGATCATGCAGTGGGATAAAGCGAACCTTGAAGGCAATGTCATCGCAAAAGATATCATTGAAACAGCGAACAAATTCGTCCCACAAATGAAGGCGGAAGGTGCTGACGTCATCGTCGCCATCCCTCACTCCGGTATCGGGAATGTGACCCAGGAAGGCATGGAGGAAAACGCAACCTATGACCTTTCCAAAGTAGAAGGAATCAATGCGATTTTATTTGGTCATTCTCATGGGGTGTTCCCTTCTGAATCATATGCGGGAATCGAAGGCGTAGACGTGAAGAAAGGAACCATCAACGGCGTTGGATCGGTTATGCCGGGTTCTTGGGGAGATCATCTTGGACTGGTTGACCTTGAACTGGAATTGAAAGATGGGGAATGGCATGTGACGAATACACAGGCTTCCACTCGCTCCATTCTGAATGCAGACGGCACACCAGCTGTTGAAGCTGATCAGGCGATCCTTGACGCCGTGAAGGAAGAGCATGATGCAACGATTGAATGGGTGCGCAGTGCAGTAGGTGAGACGACATCTCCAATTAATAGTTACTTTGCTTTAGTGAGCGACGATCCATCCGTACAGATCGTAACGAACGCCCAGAAGTGGTATGTTGAAAAGTATATCAAAGGAACCGAATATGATGGCATCCCTGTATTGTCTGCAGGTGCTCCGTTTAAAGCAGGGACACGTTCTAACCCTGACTATTATACAGATATTCCTGCGGGTGAAATCGCGATTAAAAATGTATCTGACCTTTACCTCTATCCAAACACGCTTCAAGCCGTGCTGCTTACAGGTGCTGACGTAAAAGAGTGGCTTGAGATGTCTGCCGGTCAGTTCAATCAAATTGATCCTTCTAAATCAGAGGAACAAAACCTTGTGAACGGTGACTACCGTTCTTATAACTTTGATGTCATTGACGGTGTAACATATGAAATAGATGTTACTCAAGCACCGAAATACGATGCTGAAGGTAAGCTTGTGAACGAAAGCTCAAGCCGTATTAAGAACTTAATGTTTGACGGGAAACCAATCGACCCGGATCAATCATTTATCGTTGCGACCAATAACTACCGAGCCAGCGGTAAATTCCCTGGAGTGAAAAATTCTGAGATTATCATAAAATCTCCAGACGAAAACCGTAACGTAATCATTGATTATATTATGGAGAAAAAGACGATTGATCCTAAGGCTGATGGAAACTGGGCATTCGCTCCGGTGAAAGGGAACACGAATGTAGTTTTCGAAACCTCCTTGAAGGCTCAGGATTACATCAAGGATTCAAGTACGTATAAATTCCTTGGTAAACAAGATAGTGGATTCGGAAAATATTCAATTAAACTTAAACAAAGTGATGCAACAAATCCAGGGCAAGAGAAGAAATTCAATGACGTAGATGAGAATCATTGGGCAAGAGACTATATTTATGACCTGACTCAGAAAAATATCATCAAAGGGAAAACCGACACGATCTTTGCACCTCAAAGTAATGTTACCCGTGCACAATTCGCAGCGCTTATCGCTAGAACATTAGACTTACATGCGAGCAACACCAATCATTTTTCTGATGTCTCTGGTGACCTGACGCCAGAAATCAATGCCATTTTTGAAGCGGGAATTACTACAGGGGTATCAAAAGGGAAATTCGCTCCAAATCAACCCATTACCCGCCAACAAATGGCCGCAATGCTCATTCGTGCATACAATTACAAAACCGGCAAAGAATTTAAAGCTACCACTTCTGAAAACTACAGCGACAGCAAGAATATTGCACCTGTGTTTAAAGAAAATGTGAACGCTGCACATGAATTAGGATTTATGACCGGTCATGATGACGGTCGTTTCGGACCCCTGGAGAAGGCGTCCAGAGCACAAGCAGCTAAGACGATTTATATGTTGTTGAATAAATAAGGCTATTATGAAACTCCTTCCGTTTATGGAAGGAGTTTTCTTATTCTTAAACACTAAGTACGATGACAATGGTTTCTTCTTTATCAAATTATCCTAAACCATTTAACTTTCATGGGTTTTCGTCATATAATGGTTGGGTAGGCTTTATTAATAACAGGAAACTGGATATTTTTCTGAAAATATTTTATAGGACTGATATGAAATGTATAATAAAGAATTGGTATTTGAAAAATTACAGGATGTCATGGATGAGGATAACATTAAGCGTGATGAACTATTGAGAGATCATCTATATACAAAACTTGGCGGGAAAGCGGATTTCTTCCTTACACCCACCACCTATGAAGAGGTACAGAACATCGTTAAGCTCTCCAATGAAGTGGATGTTCCTTTTACTTTATTGGGGAACGGTTCCAACCTGATTGTGAAAGACGGGGGAATTCGAGGGATTGTCCTTCATTTAGTGAACTTCAAGGATATTAAAGCGAATGATCAGCTGATTGTTGCTCAGAGTGGAGCTGCCATCATTGATGTATCCAGAAGGGCTCTAGCAGAAAAACTATCCGGTTTGGAATTTGCCTGTGGTATTCCGGGTACTGTCGGCGGAGCGTTATTCATGAATGCCGGTGCCTACGGCGGTGAAATTAGTGACGTTTTGGATTATTGTCATGTCGTCGATCGTGAAGGGAATTTAGTAAAACGCACAGCTGCTGAGTTAGAGCTCGATTACCGTCACAGCAATATCTCAGAAAACGGCGATATCGTATTAGAAGCAACCTTCAGCTTAAAGCCTGGTAATTATGAAGAAATTAAAGATGTTATGGATGACTTAACATTCAAAAGAGAATCCAAGCAGCCTCTTGAATATCCTTCTTGCGGAAGTGTGTTCAAGAGACCCCCTGGATACTTTGCAGGGAAACTCATTCAGGACAGCGAGCTTCAAGGAACCAATTTCGGTGGTGCTGAAGTATCGACTAAGCACGCCGGGTTCATTGTCAATAAGGACGACGCCACCGCCAAGGATTACATTTCCTTGATCGAACATGTTCAAAAGACAGTGAAAGAGAAATTTGATGTCGAGTTGGAACGTGAAGTGCGGATTATTGGTGAGGATTTGGATTGAATATCAAAAGGAGACTCAACCTTTCACGAGTCTCCTTTTTTCAGTTTATTCTACTTCGAACTCTACTGCCAGCTTTTTCTGTATCCCGATGTGGGAAGCTGAGAATTCCTTAACCACTCTGTATTTGCCTTTTGAAAGACGAAAAGCTTCCAGGTTTATTTCTTGTTTATAATCCTCATTTTCATCTATTTCATAACCAATAGAGGTAAATGCCTGTCCATTATTTATATCTTTCCAGCCTAGAAACGATTTCTTTTGCAATTCATACTCTTCTCCAAATATAAGGGGTGTTGGTCCCCAATTTTCAATCAAGAGTGGCAGTGATTCTGTTGAATCTACTGTATGTTGATTCGTGCTTAGTTTTGCATTGATCTCTCGTTTAGGTGCATACAAAGGATATACAGTCTGACCGATCGTTTCGCCTCTGGGAGTAATCAATTCAATATTCAAGGTATAGAGAACCCCTTCTTTCTTCGGGACCTCAACGGGGTAAAATGAATCGTCAGGTGAATACCTTTCATTACTAACCTCTTTTACCTTTTTCCATCCCTTATCTCTCTCTACTAACTGAACGTTGATTGAATAATCTTTCGGAATGAATTTTTCAAGAATGATGATCGATGCATTTTCCCCTGGGGATACATTCCCCTCTGGTGTTTCCCGAATAATCGTCGCCAAACGATTGTATTTAACCTGATTGTAGACATACTCTGTGTGATCATACATAGCTTCCTTAGAAACATTCAAAAGAACAAAACCATCATTACCTTTTTTCCCTATATGACTGGGGTAATGAACACTTGACGCACCACTAATGTATACCGTGAACATAATGATAGCCAATATGAGAATCAGAATCATTTTCTTCATCCTGCACACCACCAGTGTCTTTTCTCCACTTTACCATAAAAATCCATAATACTATACAGGAGAATGAGTGCCTAACTAATAATTATAATTCCACAGCACCCTCCACTGCCCCTCTTCAAGAGCGACATAGCAGGTTTGACTGATGACCAATTCACCAAATTCACTTTGAAAATACATGTCAATTTTTGCTTTCCTTACATTTTTGAAGGTAAGGCCGTCCTCATTAAACGTGAACTTTTTCAGTTTCTCGACCTTCCCTACCTCTACTTCAAACTCGTCTACTCCCATATGGCCCATAAACACATGATTTTTCGTTTGAATATAGGTGGACTTTGGAAACAAACTTTTCATTTCAGGATGAAACAATTCCCATGCGTTTCCGAAGTCACCATCTTTTTCATAGTCATAGAACTGCTTAATGACTTCTTCAGGTGTTTCAGGTTCCTGGCTTTTCCCTATAACAATGAAAAGAGCCGCCACGATGAGGATAGTGACGATTGCTCCAACGAATAGAGGAACCGGACTTTTCCTTCTCATCCTTTCACCTCTCACTAGCCAGTCTATACTAAACCATATGATAGCCAAGGTTGATGTATGTGAGAAGTTTATTAAAATATGTTCACCACTATAAAGTGTGTTCCTCTGATCGTTGAATTAATTCTTCTTTCCTCTTTTTTATATAACTTATGTAGATATGCTCATCCTGCAGTTCAAAAATTAACACAGCTTTATCAAAATACGGTATTGCTTTATCATATTGCTTCATTAATTCAAAGTTATACCCAACATGGTAATGAATATGACCCAGCCCATACATATTCTCTTCATCGATACTCCAACGGATGGCTTCCATGCAACTTTTATTCGATTCTATATAGTCTCCTGTGCGTGTCTGAAGGCGGGCAAGATTATAAAGTAATCGCGTTTTAACCGCTTTGTCCTGAAGGTGATTACTTCCCGTAAGTCCTTTTTTCACTTTTTCATAATAGTTAAGTGCTCCATCATAATTTTCTTCAGAGAAATCTATATTCCCTATGCTTAACAGGATTTCCATTTCTCTTTCTGATAAGGCTTTCTTGGTATTATAGGTTAATTCAAGTGCCTCATTCAGAAGGGATCTTGCCCTTGTTTTATTATTCAACACTTCCTGGGTATGAATGGCTCTATGCCATAATAATAGCTGAATATTCGATTCACTTTGGATAAAGTTAGGATTCTTTTCTTCCACTTTCACAATCTCCATCATTTCTTGATAGTGATGCTTCACTCTTAATTTCCTGAGCTGCCTTTCTACTTCCTGCACGTAGTCCAGACGGGGAGTCGTCCCGATTTCAAAAAAGTAGTTTACATCCACCCCAAGCTTCTTAGAGATTTGGTAAAGGGAGGTTGCACTGGGATATATGTCTCCTTTTTCGATCCGGCTTATAAGTGCCTGAGTACATATGCCCTCTGCCAATTCTCCTTGAGTGATTCCCACTACCTGCCGTAACTCCTTTATTTTTTTACCGATGATCGAATAATCCACAAAACCAGCCTCCCAATGGTAGAATCCACGTACTCTATTCCTTTCGACTCATCTTTTCATTAAGTTCTTTTATCTTACCTTCAATAAAAGTGGACAATTTCGTATTAAATTGCATGTCAAAAAGCATGGCTGCTTTAACGAAATAAGGTAAAGCCTCCTGATATTTCTCTTCTAATTCCAGGTTATACCCAATGTGATAATTCAATTGAGCAAAGCCATAAAGATTTTCTTCTTCTATAAGCCACCGGATGCCTTCTTCACAACGCTTTGTGGATTCCTGGTACTTTCCAAGCCTAGTCAATACTCTTGCAATATTATAAAGAAGCCTTGTTTTAATAGACTTATCGTTCATTTGATCATTATATATCAAAGCATCATTCACATTCTGGTAAGTCTCTAATGCCTGAGCATAGTGACCACGACTGAATTCCAATATCCCTATACTGATCATAATGTTCATTTCACGTTCTGACATGGCTTTTTTTTGATTATATGTCAACGAGAGAGCCTTTTCTAATAGAATGAGAGCTTCTTCTTTGTTTTGGTCGACTTCATTCACATAAATCCCTTTATGCCAGTAGAGAAGTTGGAGATTTGTTTCATCCTTTAAGAATAGGGGATTCTTCTCTTCCGTTTTCACAATCTCAAGGATTTCGTCATATTTCAATTTCACTCTCAGCTTTTTTAGTTGCCGTTCAACTTCCTTCACATAATCCAGACGGGGCGTCATCCCAATCTCGAAAAAGTAATTCACATCGACACCGAGCTTCTTTGAGATTTGATATAGAGATGTAGCGCTGGGATAGATATCTCCCTTTTCTATACGACTGATCAAGGCTTGAGTACATATTCCGTCTGCCAGTTCACCCTGAGTCAAACCTACGACTTTTCTCAGTTCTTTAATTTTTTTACCTATAACTGAATAGTCCAAAAGCCCACCTCTCATTAATATTAATATATTTATATTCTATCAGAAAAGGAGCAATTTCTTTAGGTAAATCTTAATATCCCGCCTCTCAGGGATTCAGATCACAAATACATAGATAATAAATCTATGTTTAAATAAAATTAACGACAAATTACAATACCTTTTGATGGCACATCTCCTTGTGAGATGTGCTCCTTTTTTATTTTAGGAGGGATAAAGTTCATGAATGATTACATTTCATCCATGAGAAGTTTAATTGGTAACGAAACACTCCTTACTGTCGGGTGTGGGGCGATCATAGAGGACCATCACGGTCGAATCTTGTTGCAACAAAGATCAGGCAGCGACATTTGGGGGATACCAGGGGGTCTTATGGAACTGGGAGAGTATTTTGAACAAACGGTAATAAGAGAGGTCTCTGAAGAAACGAACCTGCATATAAGCAACCTCGAATTATTTGGAATGTACTCCGGTCCAAAAGGCTACGCTCAATATGAGAATGGAGATAAGGTATTCAGTGTGCAACTGATCTTCTATACAAAATCCTATAGTGGAACTCTCAAGATGAACCAGGAAAGTACGGAGCTCTCCTTTTTTACAAAGGACCGTTTACCCGTAAATATCAACCCCCATCAGGCCCCTTTTATTGAAGATTGGGTGAAACAAAAAAAGATTCCAATCATTAAATAAGTCCAGGGATTAACCATCCTTTCAAAATGGAAATATTAATATATTTATATAATGTAAGATTAAACAACTATAAGGACTCTAAATACCCTCTATTCACATCTCAAGAAACGAGAATCAAAATGCAGCGCCCTCACACTTATGCTTTAATATAAGTACGACAAGTTACAATACCTTTAGACGGCCCTCACCTACATTGGTGTGGGCTCTTTTTTTGAGGGACGGACCTCTATCAGATTTCATAGAGTTCCAACGGCAGTCCATCCGGATCTTCAAAAAACGTGAATTTTTTATTGGTATAAGGATCTATTCTTATTTCCTCTGTATTAACACCTTTTTGATTCAACGCCTCTATCGCACCCTCTATATTCTCCACTTCAAAGGCTAAATGGCGCAGTCCTTGTGCTTCGGGATAACTCGGACGGGCTGGGGCTTCAGGGAATGAGAACAGTTCAATGATATATTCACCATTCAAAGCGAGGTCGAGCTTATAAGAATCTCTTTCTTTTCTGTAAATTTCCTGCTTTATATCCAACCCCAGTTTGTTGACGTAAAAGTCTTTCGATTTGGTGTAATCTGAGCAAATGATGGCGATGTGGTGGATTTTTTTGAAGTTCATGTTGGACTTCCTCCTTTGTTGGTATAAAAAAAGAAGCAGCCATAAGACTGCCCCTTCCAATTTTTCCTTATTTCATCGCATCCGTCAACACAGGTACGATTTGCTTCTTACGGGAGACCACGCCTTTTAATAGAGCCGTGTTGTTTTGAAGTGTGACGTTGAACGCCTTTTCCACTTCAGCCGCTTTGCTTCCGAGAGCAAGTGCCGTAGAGTCGTTTTCAAGGATGTCTGTCACGACAAGAAGGAATAGATCCAGTCCTTTTTCCTTGATCATCGTTTCCATGGCCGCTTCGACTTCTGCCTGGCGTCCGAATACGTCATTCACATCGACTACGTTGATTTGAGCCACTTCCACTTTCGCGTTACCCATGGAGAATTCTTTCGCATCAAGTGTCACAAGCTCAGCGACTGATTTCGTGCTCATGTTGGCGCCTGCCTTCAGCATTTCCAGTCCGTATACTTGCGGGTCAACGCCTGCAATTTCAGCCAGTTCGTTTGCAGCTGCGACATCTTCGTCCGTGCATGTTGGTGATTTGAATAATAGGGAATCCGAGATGATCGCTGAAAGCATCAGTCCAGCCATTTCCTTCGTGACCTCTACTCCTTTTTCCTTGTAGATCTTGTTTAAGATCGTTGCCGTACAGCCAACCGGCTCAGCACGGTAGTACAGGGGATCTGCCGTTTCGAAGTTCGCGATGCGGTGGTGATCGATGACTTCAAGAACCCGTACGTCCTCAATGTCCTCGGCACTCTGCTGACGCTCATTGTGGTCAACCAGGATGACCGTCTCCGTCTCAGCCGCAACCTTTTCCACTAAGCGCGGTGCATCGACTTTAAAGTAATCAAGGGCATACTGTGTTTCACCGTTTACTGCACCTAGACGGACCGGCTCCACGTCCATCCCGATTTTTGATTTCAAATCTGCATAAACAAGTGCTGATGTGATCGTATCTGTGTCCGGGTTTTTGTGACCGAAAATTAGTGTTTTACTCATTGATCATTCTCCTAACTCTATGTAATGTGATTCGTTTGTTATCTCTCTTTACATTTTCTTATATTACCATATTTAAAAGCAAAACCGTATGTCCGGATAAGATTTTTTCCAGTGATTGTGGAGGTAATATTCCCAGATTCTGTACTTACCGACGTCTGCCGTTTATTTCACCCATTTTCCCCATCAATTCCTCACCGAAGACATCTTCATATTCATCATACAATTGTTCCAGTTTCTCAACAAAAAAAGAAGTTCCCTATCAACCTGCGGCTCATCAGTGCCGTTGTAGCCTTTCTCCTGATTTATCCAGGCTGGGTGACAGACATCATCGGTTTTGCCGTATTCGTCTTTGTTCTGTTTTGGAACTACCAGGGAAAGGGTAAACCGATGAACATGGAGATCAATATTCCCAATTAAATGAGGTGGATGGAAATGGATTTCGGATTAACAGATAAAGCAGTCATTGTAACCGCATCAAGTAAAGGTTTAGGAAAAGCCACGGCACTGGAATTGGCGAAAGAAGGAGCCCGGGTCCTTCTTTCCAGCAGAAATAAAGAAGAGCTTCAAAAGACCGCAAATGAAATCATTGATTTAACAGGGAATCAGCACATTCATTACACGAAATGTGATATGACGAAGCCTGAAGATATCCGCTCCCTCGTTGAAACAGCGGTATCGAAACTGGGTGGGGTGGATATTCTCGTCAATAATACTGGCGGCCCGCCGGCGGGAGGATTCCAGAAGTTCGAGGATGAGGATTGGCAGTATGCCTTTGAATTGAACCTCCTCAGTTATATCCGAACGATCAGGGAGGTCATCCCTCATATGAAAAGGAATAACGGCGGGCGGATCGTGAATATCGCCTCTTCTTCTACGAAGCAAGCGATCGACGGCCTGATTCTTTCCAACACGTTCAGGACCGGAATGGTTGGGTTATCCAAAAGCTTATCAAGGGAACTCGCCCAGGATCATATTCTCATCAACACGGTCGGTCCCGGAAGGATTGCTACGGACCGGGTGGCGGAGCTGGATCAACTAAACGCTGAGAAACGGAATATGACCGTGGACGAGCTGAGAAGTATGAGTGAGAAAGCGATTCCTATAGGACGGTATGGTGAGCCGGATGAGTTTGCCAAAGTGATCGCCTTCCTCGTTTCAGATGCCAATACCTATTTAACCGGACAATCATTGGTCGTGGATGGTGGAATGGTCACTGCATTATAGTAAGAAGAGGCTGGGACAAAAACACATTTGGCCCAGCCTCTTCTTCATTTATACGATGAGTTTCCCACTATTCTCCCCAGATCCAGCACGGATGATCATCTCGATCGTCTCGTCCGATATTTCCAGGTGTGCGATATCCGTCCCTGCAATCAGCTCTTGAGTATTGTGGTCCTCAAACGTCAATGCCCCTGCCAGGTACACCTTGAACACTTCAATCAAGCTGTTTAACTTCATCTCATCTTCATCCAATTCATATTGATCTGCATTCTCCACTACCGATAAGTTTTCAAATTGGAGGGCTTCTTTTAGCTTCTTGAGCAGTTCATTATTTTCCGGTGGATTGGGATTGGTAATATGATAGATTTTGTCCGGTCGGGCTTTAAGAGGAGCAAGACTTAGAATATCTGCAACGTAATCGACGGGAACCAGATTCGATGTTCCGTTCTTAGCAGCAACCAGTCTGTAGGTACGCTCTCCATTTCGTCTCTCTGTCTTACGCTTAAATACTGCGAGAGCACGCATGAATCCATACAATGTAAACTGTGAATCCGCTTCACCCGTCTTGGAGTCGCCCACAATGATGGCCGGCCGGAAGATGGATACGTCCATTTTGTCACGGTATGAATACACAAGATGTTCAGACTTCACTTTACTTTCTTCATATGGGTTATGAAACTCTCCGTCTGTCGGGTAAAGCTTCTCTACACCTTTCGTCATCTTTCCAACTGTGTAAGCCGTACTCACGTAGTAAAACTTCTTCACCCCAAGGTATTCAGCCAGTTCAAGAATATGCTTTGTGCCATCGTAGTTTGCGGCAAACAGCTCATCTCGCAGATCCAGGTCAAACTTCACAAGGGCTGCAAGATGATAGACAGCATATATTTTACCTGTCAACCACTCCAGGTCTTCCCCACTCAAACCGGCATGTGGGAAAGTGATGTCCCCCTGAAAAATATGAATCCTTCCTTGGTCGGCGGCTTGCAAAGAATCTCGCAACCTCTCAGCTTTTTCTACATTTCTCACTAAAATATAGACTTCATTTTGTTTATCTTTTAAAAGGTTCTTGATCAGTTTCCCACCAAGAAATCCTGTCGATCCTGTTAAAAACACGTTCACATTGATCACCCCTGTTGATTTTCAACCTCGTTGGTCATTCCGTTTATCATAGCACAGATTGAAAGCGTAATCGCAGTGGGATGAAAGATGGAACATGATGACAAAAAAGAGAGGGGCATCCGCCCCTCTCTCACTATTTCCAACTATCATAAAACTTCTTTGCCACTTGAACGGTATGGGTACTTCCCCCGGCATCCTGAACATCTTCAAGGAGCATGGCGAGAACCATGGAAGGGTCATTTTGATCATAGGAAACGAACACTCCATTTTCCTTCCCTTTCGTTCCCTGCTCCGATTTGATTTCTGCCGTACCGGTCTTACCGGCGATCGCTTTACCTTCAACACTCGCTTTTCCGGCGATGCCTTCTGTGACCACTTTTCGAAAATCCGTTTTCATCATGTCTGCCTGTTCTTTTGAAAGCAGGTCTTTCTTCCACACTTTTGGTTCTTCATCCTTCAGGAGTTTTGGTTCCATCATGGTGCCATCGTTGATGATCCCACCGTAGGCACTTACTATGTGAACGATACTCATCAACACTTCCCCTTGACCGAAAGCAGAATCGGCCAGCTGGACCTCTTTGGAGATTTCCCCGTCGTTTGAAACCTGTGATTGATAGATCGGGTAAGACATAGGGATCTCTTCGCCAAAGCCGAAATCCTTCAAGCCCGCAATAAACGTCTCAGCACCCATATCCAGCCCGACCCGTGCAAAATAGATGTTATCCGAGAATTTGAGGGCGCTTTCGAGATCCACTTTGCTCTCATTGTCAAAAACACGGACCACTTTATAATTCCCCCAAGATTTATCCTTTTGCCACTTCTTCCCCGGGATATCATAGATTTTCGAAGGATCCAGCTTACCGGATTTCAGACCGACGGATGCTGTGATGCCCTTCATTGTGGATCCCGGTGAATAGGCAAGCTGGAATCGGTTCCGGAGCGGCTTTTTCGGGTCGTCCGCCAACTTCTTATATTGTTCTGAAGACATCCCTAAAACGAATTCATTCGGATCATAGGCAGGGGTGCTCACAAGGGCGAGCGCTTCTCCCGTTTGTGGATTGATGGCGGCTGCCGTCCCTGCCTCATCCTTCATTTGTGCGTATATCTTCTTTTGCATCTCGGCAACAATGGTTAAGGTGATGTTCTTCCCGTCTTCAACCGGTTGCTCGGCTACGGTGAAGGTGTCTTCTGAATCTGGTTGCTTCAGATAAATACGCTGTCCGTCTTTGCCACGCAGCTGATCCTCATAGACTTCCTCTGCTCCGCTTAAACCCATTAAGGATTGAGCAGTATAGCCTTTGTCCTTCAGCTTCTCCAATTTCTCTGCTGTAAGCTTCCCGATATAACCGGTCAGATGGGCAGTGGCCTCTCCGTACGGGTATTCCCTTGCAGGCACCCGCTTGGAATAAAGGCCGTCCAGTTCAATTACCTCAAGTGCGAGAGGACGCTCTTTTAAGGCAATTTTTTTAATGGGGACAAAATAGTCAGGCTTCACCCAGCTTGCGTCCAACTTACTCTTTATTTGCTCTGGTGTTATATCCAGTAAGGATGACAGCTTGCTCAAGTCATTGTCATTGAACTCTTTCGGGACAATCCCAAGCTCAAAGGCTTCCCCGTTGACAGCAAGGGGCTGCTGATTCCGGTCGAGGATCTCCCCGCGTTTGGCAGAAATACTTTCCACTCCGACCTTATCCCCCTCTTCCATTTCCGGCAGGATGAACGAAGGATCCCAATCTACGTACCAGTTCTCATCGTCATCCTTCTTTTCTTTTGTCAACGTAACATCTTTTTTATACGAGACCTCACCGGCGAGAGTTTTAAACGAGATGGTCATGGGGAATTTGGCTTTTGTTTCTTTATCCCAGTCCACCTCTTTATCAGGCTTTTTGAAGGATACTTTTACATCCTTCACTTCCAGATCTTTATAGATGTCTTTATATCTTGTAACGAAATCTTCTTTTTTGTATGTATCTTTGGTTGAAGTGTTTGCGTAGTCTGAGAACATACTATCAAACTTCCCTTTATTCCAAAGATCCACGTATTCCTGCAGGCGATCATCCGGCTGGGCCTTTTCCTGACACCCTGCAAACATTAGGCTGAGAGCAACGAAGGTACAAAGCAGCATGATTTTTTTGATCATATGTAGTGACAACCCCTTATTTATTCTTATATTCATTGTTTCAAATCGTATCCAGATTTACAAATTTAATGTATTTATATTTTTTGTCTTAAAACCAATTTCCACCACCATTTCCTCACAATCCCCAGTATTTCTCATCCACAGATGATGCAATTTCGTAAAAATTTGTTATAATAGTACATCGTAAGAGTAATAAGGAACTGAATCCTAAGATTATATCTTGCAAATATATATCGATAGGTGGAAATAAACATGAAAGATTATCGAGTACTACTGTATTACAACTATGTTGACATCGAGAACCCGGAGGAAGTCACTGCCCAGCACAAACAAATGTGTGCTGATATCGGCCTTATGGGACGCATCCTGATTTCGTCTGAAGGAATCAACGGAACATGTTCCGGTACGATCGAGCAGACGGATGCTTATATGGAAGCGATGAGACAGGATCCTCACTTCAAGGACACTGTTTTCAAGATCGACGAAGCAGACGAGCATGCGTTCAAGAAATTAAAAGTGAAGCACCGTCCAGAGCTTGTGACACTTCGTCTTGAAGATGATGTGAATCCGAATGAGCTAACAGGTGAATACCTTGAGCCAAAGGATTTCTTTGAACAAATCCAGCAGGAAGATACAATCCTTCTTGATGCACGTAATGACTATGAATATGAACTTGGACACTTCAGAGGAGCCGTGAAGCCGGATATCAAAAACTTCCGAGATCTTCCGAACTGGGTCCGCGACAATAAAGATAAACTTGAAGGCAAGAAAATCATCACGTATTGTACGGGTGGTATCCGCTGTGAAAAATTCTCAGGCTGGTTAGTAAAAGAAGGTTTTGAGAATGTGGCACAACTGCACGGTGGAATCGCAACCTACGGTAAAGACCCAGAAGTAAAAGGTCAACTGTGGGACGGACAGCTTTATGTATTCGACGAGCGCATCGGTGTTCCTGTGAATCAGACCGAGCACGTTGTGGTAGGGAAAGATTTCTACACAGGGGAACCTTGTGAACGCTACGTAAACTGTGCACACCCGCCTTGTAACCGAAAGATCCTTTGCTCTGAGGAAAATGAGCATAAATATATGAGAAGCTGCTCACATGAGTGCCGCACGAGTCCTGAGAACCGCTATGTTATGGAGCATGGTTTGACGGAGGAAGAAGTGGCAGAGCGTTTGGCAGTGATTGAGAGTGAGAAGGAAAAAGCGACGATTTAATATTAACAAAAAGCACTGGCTCGATTGAGTCAGTGCTTTTTCATGTGTATTTAAGGTAAAAGATGTTTCCACTTCAATAGTTTCTCAAGCCAGCCAAATAAGAACTCATACTGACTCAAGTAGTCCCACACTTTATCTTTCCCAGGATGACTTTTCTTGATTTTAAGTTGCGCGAGCACTGGGTCATGATCACTTGCACGTCCATCCTCTTCACTGAAATCTGAATTGATATTAATCGTATCGATTTTGGCTTTTTTAGCTAAGTTGTTTGATACCAGAATATGATCGAGTACCTGGGCGTTCCCCTGGTAATTGTACGTGTAACGCTCTGCTGCAGGTAACTTATTCATCATATCCGTTAAGACGTCACCTTCAAGAGTCTTGATCGGAGCTGAAAACTCGAAGTCGTTCATGTCTCCAAGAACCACTACGTTGGCGCCCTTCATCTTGCTTTCCAACTCGTTCACAAAATCATTGATGATCGTAGCCTGTTTGATGCGCTGTGCTTCACTGCCAAGGACTACAGGATGCTCAGCACCAAATAATGCTCCATCTCCACCCTTGGAATTTAAGTGATTCGCTACAACGACTACTTTTTCTCCATTAAACTTGAATTCAGCCGCTAATGGTTTACGTGAATCTTCAAATGCTTCGTTTGTTGGATCAATCCGACCCGGATTATGAGTAAGGCCGTCTTTAGTGACTCCAACAGATGTAACGGCATCCCCTGCCTGCTTATCCGTTAATTCCACGCGATCGGGATTGTAAAGGAAACCGACGCGAATGTTTCCACCCGGCTGCCCGCCGTCCGTTTTATCTAATGGATCGATATTGGTAAATTTGTATGTCGGGCCACCTTTTTCTTCAATGGCTTTAATGACCGTTTGGAACGACTCACTTGCATCCGTGGTTCCATCATCTGTCGGGCCATTATTGTCCTGCACTTCGATCAGTCCAATAACGTCCGGTTTTTTCATATTTGAAACAATGGAATCCGCGATCTTTGCTACTTTATCGGCATCTGTGCCTGCATAGAAATTTTCAATGTTATAGGAAGCGACCGTCAATTCATTTTTCTTAGGCTTGATGGTTGTCACTTGTCGATCTGTTCCTCCATCGACGACAGATGGCAGCTCACCCGCCGGTCGGATCTTGAAATTACTATAATCATAGCTTACGTTTCCGGTGATGGACCCATCGAGGGTATCCCCCGTTTTCACATTGATGTCTTTTCCATCCACGTCAATCAGCATGCGCTCAGGATTATAATCCTCAGGAGAAATTAAGATTCCCCCTGCTCTTGTGCGAAGTTGATCTTCACTTGTGTTAACGATAACAGGCAACTCATCATATTTGACAGGACCTGTAACCGTAGCATCAGGAATTTCAATCAACATTCCCTCAAGGCTTTCATAGAAATCAAGACCGTCTGTTTCAGGATCGAATGAAGTCATTTCATCGTCTTCGATGATTTCTGTTGGAGGTGTACGGTCTTTTCCAATGACAATAGCCTCTGGCACAGTGTTATCTGAAGATACAACATTTACAGATGAAGCTGTAATCTGGGTTGTCAGAAGGTCTTTCGCATCGGAATACCCATCTTCTCTCCATTCTTTCACTTGCCCGGACACATTTACTTTGTCCCCTACTTTCACACTATTTCCTTTTGCATAGACGTAAATTCCTTCAGAAGTTGCGACATTATCATCAGGGTTTTCTTCTTGCAGGTAAAACGCATTGGAACCTGCTTTTGCTGTTACGATACCTTGTACATTGGAAACATTCATGCTTTCATAAGGAGAAGTGTGTGAATCTCCCTGAATATCATGAATGCTTAAACCGTCAGCTGATTTAAGAAGTTTATAGGTGAAAGATGAAACGTCACTCGTTTCCCCGTCTTTCGTCACGACTGCTTTAATAGTCGTATCCGAAGTCAGTTCAATTGGTGCTGTATATTCAGGGCTTGAAGCTGTAGGAGTGGTCCCATCCGTTGTGAAATGAATGGTTCCATCTGTCGTTGCCGTTTGTAAGGTAACTTTGGTCCCTTCAGTGACAGATCCCGCTCCAGGACTTGCTGTTACGGAAAAAGCTGTTTCAATGACGTCTGATGAATTACGTGGGACCAATTTGTACTCATCAAAATTATAATCTACAACCCCGCGCAGAATTTCGTATGTTTTACCAATTTCCAGAAGGGAGCTGTCGCTTGGTTTGATAACGAACTGTCCAGAGCTATCCGTTGCAGTGAAGTTGCCGTTGCTGTCTTTAGACTCCACAGTTACATCGGTGAATTCGACAAAGGTACCTTCGTGTGATTCCCCATTTTCAGCTGAAAGGTCTGTAGAGACTAAAGGTGCTGGAGCCGGTATTCCCTTGTCTTCCGTTGTGATTTCGACATTTGATGCCGATACTTCGATTTGCTGCATGCCATAATAGTCGGCCAATGTTCCTTCAGCAACCACTTCGTCACCTGGTTGAGCCATTAGGCCGTTTCCGCGGATGATAACACCTGCCGTTCCGTCCTGGATGAACAGATTTGTTTGTCCGCCTGCTTCAAAGGTAGCTGTAGCGGTACCTTGCACTTTTACGGTTGCGCCGGTAGCTGCTGTCCGTGCTTCAGCTATACTGGTAAGTTCGACTGGCGTTGGATCTGGAGTAGGAGTCTCCCCTGACAGATGGGCTCCAAGGTAATCGAACGTGTCTTTAGAATAAGAATTCCATTCTCCTGCAGAGTCAAAAACGTCCGTGACATCAGCATCACCTGCATTCACCGTGTCTTTACGAACAAGTGTGACATCCGCTGCGAAGTTAGCAGAAGATCCAACTTGTCCGATAGAATCGATTACATTGCCATCTTTCTTTAATGTAATGGGGTCATTTCCGTTAAAGTTTATTACAAAGTTATTCAGAATGTCTGCTTGTGCAAGAATGGCTGGGTCTGCGCCTTCATTTGCCAGTACCAAAACTTCCCCTGCACCTAATGTTCCAGACAAAGATAATGATTTTCCTGCTGTTTCCGCACCATTTGTATGTAATTCCAAGGAGTAGTTTGAAAGATCGATATTTGCACCTGTTCCGTTGTACAATTCGAGTGCTTTGTTGTAACTTGAACCTTCAATATATTCAGAAATGATCAGATCCTGAAAAACCTCGTCTGCAGCAGATACATGCTGAGAAACGGAAGGTGCAACAAGGCTCAAAGCCATGGTTGAGACAATGAACATGTTTAATGTCTTTCTGGTTACTTTCTTTTTATTCATAAATCTTCCTCCTGTTCATGAATAGTTTACCGGCCAGATGGCCAACACTTTCCATTTTACAACAAGAATTGTCAGAATAAGTGTAAATATTGAGTAAATTTCCTGTTTTTGAAAAGTTAATACTTTCCTCTCAGGACTATTTACCTTTATACTATTCTAGTAGTTATACGAAAGGGTTATTTTCAAAAAATTCTAACTTATATTCCGCTTTCTATGATACTATTGTAAATAATTATATAAACTACCATAATAAGTGTATAACTGACATTAGTATCCACCACTCTATGACAAAAAAGGAGAAGTATCGTGAAAAAAACGATTATTACTTTTACTGCTACTGCCATTCTGTCAACATCTTTTGTAGCTAATGCTTCTGCCAATACCCACAAGGTGGCCCCAGGAGACTCTCTATGGTCTATATCCAAAAAATATAATACTTCTGTTACCGACTTAAAGAAATTGAATAATTTAAACAAAGAGGTCATTTTCCCCAACCAGGTATTAAAGGTACAAAATTCGACTAGCAGTCCCTCTGCAAGCAAACAAGAATCTAGCCCACCGGTTAAAACCATTACTAATCAAACCTATACTGTGAAATCTGGAGACACTCTTGGCAAAATCGCATATGATCACTCAATAACCCTGACAGACCTCATGTCTTGGAATGGAATTGAATCTCATTTAATTTATCCAGGTCAAAAATTGATAATTTCAAAGACCACAAATCCACCAGTAGTAGTTGAGGCAAAACCAGAATCAACCTCTCCAAGTCATAGTACAGACTCAGCCTACACGGTAAAATCGGGGGATACGTTATCCGGTATAAGCTTGGCATATGGAACCTCCGTACAATCACTTAAAAATCTAAATGGACTCATGAGCGATATGATATATGTGGGGCAAAAATTAAAGGTTGTTGGAAGCCCCGCCAGTCCTCCTGCAAATCCTGTATCACCAAACGAACAAATAACATCTTCGTCAGGCGATGTAGTTAAGCTGGCAAAGTCATTCATAGGAACTCCTTATGTATGGGGAGGATCCACAGCGGATGGATTTGATTGCAGTGGATATATTTATTATGTATATAAACAGGTCGGGCAAGGGATTCAACGTTACTCAAGCGAGGGATACTATAATAGGTCATATTATGTGAATAAGCCTCAACCTGGTGATCTGGTTTTCTTCGAAAATACATATAAAAAAGGGATCTCTCACTTAGGTATTTATCTGGGGGATAATCAATTTATCCATGCCGGGGATAATGGTGTGGAAATCACAAGCTTAAGTAATTCGTACTGGAAGTCTAAATTTGATGGATTTAAACGTTTCTACTAATTAAAAAAGTTCATGGGAATTTCTCATGAACTTTTTTTAATTTCAATCAATGTTTTTATAATGATTCATCATTTCACATAAGAAAATGAACTTCATGTATCAGTTAGATAACACGAATTACATTAGCCTATAACGGGATGAGGACTCCCCAAAAGCCGTTATAGTAATACAATAAAAGCAGATTCCAATCGAGTCGTACAACACGTCTAGTAAGCATCCCGTTCTCATAAAAAAGACCTGAGCTATCTCTGTCACCAAGGCATATACTATGGCCATAAATAGAACCTTGTAGACTTTTTTCGTCGTCTTGTTAAGCAAAAAAGAAAATATAAAAAAGAAAATACCATGTCCTATTTTCTGCAACACATAAAGAGAAGAATGAAATGGATAACCTGTGAAATCGAAAAACTTACTAAAATCGGGGTGATCATTCCATTGAAAATATACTTGCCGATACAAAACCAAGTCCTGAACATTCTTTGTACACGTCAGAATAAAAATTAAAACCCCAAAAAGAAAAACCGCTAACACTCGCATAACTCCCTCACCTCATTTCTAAGCCTTACCATAATGATGAAGATATATAATAAGGGACGGACCTCTCAGTATTTCAATGAAAGCCCGTATCTATCAGGTTTTCCTGTTCTGAAGTTAACATAACTGAGGTCCGTCCCTCTTCCCTTTTCCCCTTCCACCCATTACACTGAAGGAAATAAGATGATAAAGGATGGTTGGATGAGTCGTTTTGTTGAGAGAGTAGAGCCTTATTTTTTGAGTGAGGATCCGTTTGTGCAGAGGTATGCAATTGAAATGTTGGAAGGTTCTTATTTGGTTGATGGTGATACATTTTTAACCGGGTTAAAGGCCCATGACCGTGGACAGGTTTCAGAATACTCTTCCCCTATACTTCCTTATTTAATGTACATGCCATTGAATGAAGAAGGGATGACGGAGGTAGTCAATCGGTTGAATAGCCTGGGTAAAAAAGATGCCGACGTACTCTTCTACATCCAATTAATAGCGAATGCCGATACCGATTTACTGATTTCATACAGAGATGAGGTAAAACCTTTTCTAGATGAAGGGCAACTGAATAAAATTGCCAAGCTTCCTGCTTTAAAAGATGAAGAATTATTCATGGAGCTTGCTGGCGTTATGCATTACCTGGATACGAATGAGTATGACCAGGTGTATTTTGACCACGGGAAAAGGATTGTTCAAGAGCTGGTCAAGAAAGGCGAAATTAGAAGCTGGGAGGTACAGATTGAGGAAGAAGGGCTGGTCGGCTTCAATGAGGTATACACAGTATATATGGCTGGGGAAATCCGCGAAGAGAGCGTGATCCCGCAATTGGTGGACCTTTTCAAAAACGAGGAAGCAGAAGATTTGCTGTTGGAGGAAGTGGCCAATGCCCTGGTGAAGATAGGGACAGATCAGGTTGTCGCTGAGGTTGAAAAAGTAGCTCTCTATGGGAACACCTATTTCTATACACTGGATGTATTAGGCAGAATAAAGAGTGCGGGGGCGGAACAGGCACTGTTACGATTATTTGATCAAACGGATGACCTTACGGCTAAAACACTTATAGCAGATTATTTATGTCAGCAGTTATCAGCTGAAGAGATTTCCAAAATCGAAGCACTCATCGAAGAAGGCTATGATGAAAACATGCTTTGTCTGGAAGAATCCCTTTACGTGAACTGCGTCATGAACGGAATCGATCACCCGAAGCTTTCACAGTGGAAGAGTCTTATCGAAGAAGTGGAAAAGCATTCATTGGATGAACAACCACTCCTCGTTACTCAACCCGTCCAAACAGGAGATAAAGTCGGACGCAACGACCCCTGTCCGTGCGGAAGCGGTAAGAAATATAAGAAGTGCTGTCTATAAGCGAGGGACGGACCTCCGCATTTTCATGCGGAAGCCCGTCCCTATCACGTTCTTCTATTCGATTTCGGTGAAATTGGAGGTCCGTCCCTCTACTCCATCCACTCCGGTTTGCCGAAGCCTTTGAATTCTTGGTCGATGGTTTTTTCGAATTGGTCTGCTTCGACGACGGCTTTGATGTCTTTGGCGAGTTGTGAGTCAACGTCTTTTGTGTTCATGACTACCCGGTTGCGGTATTGGTCTGGCATGTCCTCCAGCTGCAGGGCATCGAGAAGGTCCATGTCCGCTGCCAATGCATAGTTCCCAGGTACTGCTGATAGATCGACACTGTCGACAGCCCTTGGAAGCTGGGCCGCTTCGATCGGTTTGAACTGCAGGTTTTTCACGTTTTCATCAATGTCTTTTTCGGATACGGTCAATGGATCCGTGTCAGGTTTCAACGTGATCAGCTTGGCATCTTCCAGGATTTGAAATGCACGTGCCGCGTTGGTCGGATCATTCGGGATAGCGATGGCACTGCCTTCTTTAATATCTTTGATGGAATCAAACTTCTGTGAGTAGATCCCCATCGGCGCCGTCGGTACGACAATCACTTCAGATAGGTCCATGTTATGCTGTTTCGCGAATGTTTCCATGTAGATTTTGTGCTGGAACAGGTTCGCATCCAGGTCACCTTCTGAGAGTGCGTTGTTCGGCTGTATGTAATCACTGAATTCCTTCACTTCAACCGTATAGCCTTTTTCTTCAAGACCGGGCTTGATCGCTTTGGTCACCATGTCACTGTATGGACCGGATGTCGCTCCGATCGTTACTTCTTTTTTATCTTCCGAGCTTGCCTCTTCTCCGCCGCAGGCAGCAAGTAAGCTCACTGTTACCGCTAATGCTACACATAATATCCACTTTTTCACTTGTTGTTCCCCCTATTGTTGTTATCGTTTATCGACTAATCGTGCAAATATATCACCCGTATATTGGATGAGCTGTACCAGACAAATCAGGATGACAACGGTGGTGATCATCACCGTGTTATCGTATCTGTAATATCCGAATCGGATCGCCAGGTCACCGACTCCCCCGCCGCCGACGATGCCGGCCATGGCGGAATAGGCGACTAAACTGATGGTTGTAATCGTGATCGCCTGAATGACGGCAGGCCGTGCTTCCGGTAACAGCACGTCCTTGATGATCATCCATGGACTCGCTCCGACTGAAACCGAGGCTTCGATGACCCCTTTATCAATCTCCCTGAGAGACGTTTCTACCATTCTCGCAAAAAACGGAATGCCCGCTACCGAGAGTGATACCGATGCCGCCGTCGGTCCGATCGTCGTACCGGTCAATAGTTTAGTTAAGGGTAAGAGTGCGACTAATAGAATAATGAATGGAACCGAGCGGACCATGTTCACAATGAATCCAACCACTTTTTTAATCACACTATTTTGTAAAAATAAGCCCTTGTCTGTCACAAAGAGCAGAATCCCAAGGGGCAATCCCACCACAATCGCTACGGCCAGTGAAATCCCCACCATATACACCGTTTCAAAAAAGGCTTTATTCAATTCTGGCAATATAGAAGTCAATGAATCAGGCAGCATCCTCCAGCACCTCCAGGCTTTGCGTCTTGGCCGTGATATAACGGATTGCCGCTTCGATTTCGTCAGCTGATCCGATCAGCTCCATGATGAAGATCCCGAGTGGGACATCCTGAATATATTCGATCTTCCCGTGGAGGATATTCCCCTGCACCTTGTAGCGCTGAAACACCTCTGATACAACGCTCTCCTCGGCAATGGACCCCTTGAATTGAATCTTGATGAGCTTCCCTTTTCTCGATTCCACCAGATGCTGAGGCAGTTCGAATTGGAGAATCGTTTCGATGAACTGCTTCGTCAAAGGCTGTTTCGGTTCGGCAAACAGGTCATACACGGGACCTTCCTCCACGATCTTCCCGTCCTGCATCACGGCCATCCTGTCACAGATTTCCTTCACCACTTCCATTTCGTGGGTGATGAGGACGATGGTCAATCCCAGTTCCTTATTGATTTTTTTTAAAAGCCTCAGGATAGATTTCGTCGTATTTGGATCCAATGCCGACGTCGCTTCGTCGCAAAGTAATACCGATGGGTTGTTGGCAAGTGCCCTCGCAATCCCGACTCTCTGCTTCTGTCCCCCGCTGAGCTGGGCCGGATACGCATCCGCTTTGTCTGAAAGGCCGACCATTTCCAGGAGCTCGACGACCCTTGGTTTGATTTTCACTTTCGGTACATGTGCCGCTTTCAAAGCAAAGGCGAGATTATCAAACACCGTCTTCGATTTGATGAGGTGAAAATGCTGGAAGATCATGCTCGTTTTTTGCCGTGCAAGTCTTAATTGCTTGGATGTGAGCTTCGTGAAATCCTGTCCATCGATGATGATTTCCCCTGATGTCGGTGTTTCTAATAGATTCAGGCAGCGAATGAGTGAGCTCTTCCCCGCTCCGCTGTACCCGACGATCCCGAAGATCTCCCCTTTTTTGATGGTGACAGAGACGTTGTCGACACCGACCACCGTTTGCTTTTTTGTTTTGTACGTTTTTACCAGATTCCGAATCTCGATCAATGTGCACACCCCTTTTTCTCCAATAAAAAATGCCTCTTTCAACTGAAAGAAGCATCGCCTGTTTATCTCGACTTATCTCTCAGAATGAAATCATTCTGCAGGAATTAGCACCGTTCCATTACTGGAGGTTGCCGGACGTCATAGGGCCTGATCCCTCGGTCACTCTGGATAATTGAATGTATGTAATTTTCAAATATTTATCTTATAGAGGATAATACTGGGTATCGAAGGGGAAGTCAAGAGGTGATTTTAGTGGTATTTTTATGTAAGCGTTATCTTTGTTGTCCTGGCAACGAAAGATTTTTGTGTATATAAAAAAAACCGACCCCTCCCATACAGGAAAGGTCAGGCTCTTCCACTCATCTACCGTTTTTTCACCGAATCTCTCTCTATCAGCTCCGTTGTGAGCTTGTAATACGAATCGACCTCTTCCTTCAAGAGCATCTGAAAGATCAGGTGAACGGCAAGCGCACCCGCTTCATATTTCGGCTGCCTCATGGTCGTCAGGGGCGGGGACACGTATTCTGACAGCTGGATATCGTCAAAGCCAATGATGGAAATATCCCCTGGAACGGAAATGTTTTTTTCGTTCAGTGCCTGGAGGCCGCCGATGGCCATTTCATCGTTTGCATAGAAAATGGCCTGTGGGACATCCCGTTGGGCGATCAGCATTTTCGTCGCCTGATAGCCTCCTTCACGGGTGAAGCCCCCGGAGACTTTCCATTTGGATTTATAGTCGATGCCGTGTTTGTCCAGTGCCTCCCGGAAGCCCTGGAATCGAAGTTCGTTGTCATGGGAGTTGTAAGGTCCGCTGATAAACGCGATGTCACGGCTTCCCCTTTCAATCAAATGTTCTGTTGCCACGAACGCTCCGTGCACATTATCGACTTCGATCTGGGTGACGTAATCGCTTTTGATGCTCCTGTCGAGGACCACGATCGGAAAGCCTTCCCTTGCCGACTCCAGGATGGTCTCATCATTGATATTATGGGCAAGGATGATGACGCCATCAACCCTTTTTTCTTTTAAAAACTTCACGGCGGTGGACTGTGCCCCACCGATGGAACTGCAGGCAATCAAATCATATCCGTTCGTGGAGGTCACATCCTGTACGCCCTTGATCAGTTCGGAGTAATAAGGTCCTGATAGATCGCTCAGGATCAAGGCGATGGTATTCGTGCTTGTCCGCTTCAAATCGGAAGCAAGCCCGTTTTTTTGGTAATTCAATTGTTTGGCTGCCGCTAAAACTTTCTGTCGTGTTTCTTCACTGACTTTCTTACTGTTGTTTAATGCATAAGAAGCGGTCGAAACGGCGACTCCAGACAGTTTAGCCACATCTTTGATGGTTGCCATAAGTTCACATCCTATTGCTTCTATAAATGAAGGCATCCTTCTTGACTGATTTCTTCTGTTCATCATACATGAAAGCGCTTCAAGTATTGGGCTATTTTTCTAACAAATATACGATCGCCTCATAGGGACGAAGGGAGTTGATGTCTGACGGTCGTTCACTTGAATCCGAATAGTTGCTGATGAGGATTTCGGTATGAGAATCATCTGCTGCTTCAGGCAAATGGAATTCAGGATTCCCTCCGTAGAAGTTCGCCACTACCAACAAGGTTTGATCGTCCCATTTCCTCGAGTATGCCATGATTTCAGGATGATCCCCCAATAAAAGCTCATACTCTCCATAAACGAGAATATCCAGTCGTTTTCTGAGTGCAATGAGTTTTTTATAATGATAAAAGATGGAGTCCTGATCCTTCAATGCCTGTTCCGCGTTAATTTCGCTAAAGTTCGAGTTCACTTCAATCCAAGGATTTCCCTCGGTAAAACCTCCATGAATATCGTCATTCCATTGAAATGGTGTCCTGGCATTATCCCTGCCCTTCGTCCGGATCGATTTCATGATCTCATGCTCGGGCACGCCTTCCGTTTTCTTTTCTTGAAAATAGTTAATCGTTTCAATGTCACGGTATTGGGTGATATCGTCCCAGTTACTATTCGTCATCCCGATTTCTTCTCCTTGATAGACGAAAGGCGTCCCCTGCATCATGTGAAGAACGGTTGCAAGCATCTTGGCGGATTCTATGCGATATTTCTGGTCGTTCCCCCATCTGGAGACGATACGGGGCTGGTCGTGATTATTCCAGTATAAACTGTTCCACCCCTTCTGAAACAGGGATGTCTGCCACTTGCTCAATACTCTTTTCAATTCCGGGAAATCCAGCTCCTTAAGTGCCCACTTCCCTTCCCCTGCCCGCTCGTCCAGGGACATATGCTGGAAGGTGAACACCATATCAAGTTCATTCCTGCCTTTCCCCGTATATAACTGAGCCGTTTCCGGGGTTGCCGATGGCGTCTCACCGACCGTCACAGTCGGATATTGAGAAAGGACCTTTTCATGCATTTCCTGTAAATACTCATGGAGCTTCGGCCCGTCGGTCAGTACGTTCTCATCGACTTCTTTCCCGATCAGATCGATTACATCCATACGGAAACCGCTGACCCCTTTATCGAGCCAGTAGTTCATCATCTTGTACAATTGTTCCCGCACTTCAGGGTTATGAAGATTGAGATCAGGCTGTTTCTTACTGAATAGATGAAAGTAATACTCGCCAGTCTGTTCATCCCATTCCCATGCGGATCCGCTGAAGACGGATTGAATACCACTTGGAGGTCCGTCCTGACCCTCCCGCCAAATATAGTAATCCCGATAAGGGTTATCCTTTGATTTCCTGGACTCCCTGAACCACGGGTGCTCATCAGATGTATGGTTGATGACGAGGTCCATCATGATATGGATGTCCCGTTTCTTTGCTTCCTCGATTAATGTCTCCATGTCTTCCATGGTACCGAAATCAGGCATGATTTCATAATAATTGCTGATGTCGTAGCCGTTATCGTCATTCGGGGATTGATAGACCGGGCTCAGCCAAATGATGTCGATGCCGAGAAGTTCGAGATAATCGAGCTTTTCGATGATACCGGGAATGTCCCCGATCCCGTCCCCGTTGGTATCATTGAAGCTTCGGGGGTATATTTGATAAATTGTGGACTTATGCCACCATGCTTTTTCCATCGTATTTCACCTCTTTTTTAACGTATAACTAAAGAAATGTACCAGGTACAATCATTCCGCTTTGTACCTGGTACACGTCAATCATTTGATGCCTGACATCGTAAATCCTTCCACGATGTATTTCTGGAAGAAGGAGAAGATAATGATGATCGGCACAACCATGAAGGCGGCGCCGGCCATCTGCAGGCCGAAGTTGTTGGCATATTGACCCTGCAGTAGTGAAAGCCCGACCGATAAGGTGTAGAGGCTTTCATCATTGGCGATGATCAACGGCCATAGGAAGCTGTTCCACGCACCGATAAACGTAAGGATCCCCTGCACGGCGAAGATCGGCTTCGCAATGGGCACGATCAATCGGAAGAAAATATAGAATTCGCCTGCTCCGTCAAGTCTTGCTGCTTCGATTAGGTCAGTCGGGATCGTCGTCATGAACTGCCTGAATAGGAAGATACTGAAGGCAGCGGCCAGTCCCGGCAGTACAATCCCCGTCATCGTATTCGTCAGTCCCATTTCATTCAGGATCAAATAGACAGGGATCATCGTAACCTGTGCAGGAATCATCATCGTGGCAAGCACGATATAAAAGATTTTCTCCCTGCCTTTAAATTGATATTTCGCAAATCCATAGCCGGCCATGGCATTGAAAAATAGACCGACAAAGGAAAATAGCACAATGATGAGCGTGTTCCGTAAATAAACTCCGAAATTCATGCTTTCAAATAAATTCACGTAGTTTTCAAGCGTCGGATTTTCCGGTATCAAGCTTGGCGGTATTTGAAGCACTTCACTTTCAGGCTTGAACGAGCTTGAGATCATCCAAATGAATGGGACGGAAACAATGATTCCGCCGAGTGCCAGCAAGAGGATGATAACCAGCTTTTCTGCTTTACTTTTCGTCGTTTTGGTTTTCATATATTCAGCCCCGATACTGTATAGTTTCGTTCTTAATATTCTGTATCAGATTTTCTTAACTTAAATTGAAGAAGCGTGATGATAATGATGATGACAAACAGGATGAATGAGCCTGCGGCAGCATATCCAAATTCACTGAACTGGAATCCTCGTTGATAGATGAATAAGGCCATTGAAATCGTTCCATCAAGTGGTCCACCATTCGTCATGACGAATGGCTCCTCGAAGAATTGCAGCCATCCGATCAGCGTTGTGACCGTGACGAAGAAAGTGGCGTAGCGCAGTAACGGGATCGTCACATTCTTCAATACCTGCCATCTGTTCGCTCCATCCATTTCCGCTGCTTCGTAATAAGACTTTGGAATTCCCTGCAGAGCTGCAAGGAAAATGATCATATTAATCCCGATCCCTTTCCATACGGCTAACACAATCAACGATAGCTTGGCGATCGTTGGCTCTCCTAACCAAGGAATCTTCTCGACATCCAGTAAAGACAGTAAGTAGTTAAACAATCCGTATTCGGTATTGTATAAGAATCCCCAAATCACGGCAACGGCAATGATGTTCGTGATCGAAGGCATGTAGTATACCCCGCGGAATACGGTAAACAGCTTGCTTGTCCCATAATTCAGCAGCAGGGCGATCCCTAATGAGAAAACAATGACAAGAGGAACGCCAATGACCACATAAAACAATGTGTTGAAAATCGACTTATGGAACAATTCATCCGAAAGTAACGCAGAGTAGTTGTCCATGCCGATGAAGCTGACATTCGACCAGTCGGCAAGCCCTTTTAAATCAAGGTCTGTGAAACTGATCAAAAAAGCTACTATAATAGGAACAATACTGAAAACAGTTAAAATGATCACTGCAGGAGCAATAAACACATAAGGATGTTTATTTTTGCTCATGCTGCTTTTCCATCCATTGCTCATGATATCCCACCTATCTAAACCTGACGCAACATGATAAGAAATCATTCTAAAAATGGAGCTAAAGGCCGTTTGACCTGTAACTCCATTTTATTCTTATACAAGCATCCGTTTTGTATTAGTCTTGCTTATTTTTCTACGATCTCATTGGCTTTTTTGTTGAATTTCTCAAGCTCTTTGTCCACATCTGCTCCACCGACCGTGACTTTTTCAATGGTAGATAGGAACTCCTGTGCAATCACTTCGAATTCCTTGATTTGCGGAGATGCTTTAGTATCTTCCAGTTGTTTACCGAAGACAGACAGCATTGGATCTTCTTTTAACTTAGGCTCTTCCCATGCATCGACGCGTGAAGGAAGGGTATTAGATACATCCAACCATTCCATTTGCGTATCCACTTTATTCATATAAGAGATGAATTTCAGTGATTCATCCACATTCTCAGAATTATGGAAAACAGATAGATTGGATCCACCCATGCTTGATGTGTTCGTTTCTTTCTTAGGCATAACGGCTACAGCCCATTTGTCCTTCAAGTCAGGTGCCTGGTCGTTGATGATGTTGATCATCCAAGGGCCACTGAAGAACATTGGCTTCGCGCCCTCTTTGAATGCCTGTACGATATCGATTCCTTCTGTTGTAGGACTGATGCCTTCTTTAAAGAAGTCTGTGTAATACTCCATTGCTTCCTTGAATTCAGGAGAATCAAAGTTCATCTTATCTTTGCCTTCAAATTCGTACCCATTCTGCCATGCAAAGATGAATGGTGTAATCTGGTCATTGCGGTCGATATCCAATCCATACACATCGTCGCCCCGGTCGTTCAGCTTACCGGCCGCATCCTTCAGTTCATCCCAAGTAGCAGGAGCTTTGTCGTATCCGACTTCTTTCAATAGATCTGTGCGGTAGTACAGTACGCGTGTATCGATATACCAAGGAACACCGATGACTTTGTCGTCATACTTCATAGAAGTAACGGACCCTTCGAAGTAATTTTCAGGTTTGAATTCAGGATAGTCATCCAAGTATGGAGTCAGGTCAAGCAGTGCACCTGCATCTGCGAATTCCGGTACCCAAGTTGTCCCTAATTGAAGGACGTCCGGGCCATTTCCTGAAGCGACTGCCGTAAGCAGCTTATCATGAGCATTCCCCCAAGGGATCGCTTGGATCTTGACAGAAATATCTTTGTTTTCCTCTTCAAACTTCGAAGCCATTTCCTTCAGCTTCTTACCTTCTTCACCCATCGCCCACACGGTGATTTCTTTCTTACCATCCTTCGACTCACCATTGCCTCCGCAGGCTGTAAGAATCGTGGATAAAGCCAGAATACCGATTAGTAGTAAGGACCACATCTTCTTTTTCATTTCCCCATCTCCATTTCCATTTGTTTTGACACCTTTAAAAATGGTAAAGCGCATTGAATGAATTCTTCTGTTATGAAAAATCATCCAAGTTATTGAAACGTTTCGATGACTATATTATAATCAAACGTGAATACGCTTTCAACACTTTTTTAGAAATTACTTGTTTCAACCAAATTCCAGCTATATAAAGACCCTTATAACTAAAGTTAAATACTGATGTGTAGCATTAAAAGATAGTTTATGGATAAATATCGACGGGTTGACTATCCACTGAAACCCGCTTATAATTCAACTCAATTGTTAATCGAAACGTTTCACTAAAGGTAAAAAAATAAACGAATGAATCGTCATACGGAGGGTCTATCAATGAGGGAAAACAAGCTGCTTTCACTATTGAAGCAAATGACATTGGATGAAAAAATCGCCCAGCTTATGCAGTTGGCCACACCTTTTTTCAAAGGAGCGAAAGAACAGGGCCAAATCACCGGACCTATGGCTGAAATGGGAGTGACCGGGGAAGTTGTTCAAAACAGCGGTTCCGTCCTCGGAGCATCGGGAGCGAAAGAAATCATCAATATCCAGCGCACGCACATGGAAGAAAACCGGCTGGGAATCCCGTTATTATTCATGTCCGATATCGTCCATGGATTTAAGACGATTTTTCCTGTCCCACTCGCCATCGGGTGTTCCTGGGATCTGAAGTTAACCGAAAAGAGCGCGGAGATTGCAGCAAAGGAAGCTTCCGTTTCAGGTGTTCATGTCACGTTTGCTCCGATGGTCGATCTTGTCCGGGACCCTCGATGGGGAAGAGTGATGGAATCGACGGGGGAAGATCCATTCCTCAATAGTCAATTCGCACGTGCCTTCGTCCGTGGTTTCCAAGGGGAGGAATTGACGACGGAAGTCGAACGGGTGGCGGCGTGTGTGAAGCACTTTGCTGCTTACGGCGCACCTGAAGGCGGACGTGATTATAATACTGTCGATATGTCTGAAAGAGAGCTTCGTGAGAATTATCTGCCTGCCTACCAGGCTGCCCTTGAAGAAGGCAGTGAAATGGTGATGACCGCCTTTAACACCGTCTTCGGTATCCCGGCAACCGGAAACAAACGGTTGATGCGGGATCTTCTCCGGAAAGAGATGGGATTTGACGGCGTGCTTATTTCCGATTGGGGAGCCGTGAAGGAAATGATCCCCCACGGTGTCGCAGAGAACGAAAAGGAAGCAGCATTAAAGGCGATTACGGCCGGTCTGGATATTGAAATGATGACCACCGCTTATGTGAGCCACTTAAAAGAGCTTGTAGAGGAAAAAATGGTGGAAGAATCACTTATTGATGAAGCCGTTCTCCGAATCTTACAACTGAAACAAAAACTGGGACTGTTTGAAAATCCGTATCGCGGAGCAAACGTGGAGCGTGAAGCGGAAGTCGTCATGAGCGCAGAACATCGAAACGCCGCTCGGGAGCTCGCGGCCAAATCCTCCGTCCTATTGAAAAATGAACAAATCCTCCCTCTTCATAAGGAACAAAAAGTGGCCCTCATCGGCCCGTTTGCAGAGAGCGGGGACATATTGGGACCATGGTCGTGGCTTGGATCCAGAGATGAAGCCGTCACTGTGAAGGAAGGATTCCTTTCGAAAACGAGCTCCTTGACGGTCTCCAAAGGCTGTGACATCGAAAGCATCACTGACCTGCAAGTGGAAGAAGCGATGAAAGCCGCCAGTGACGCGGATGTGATCGTATTGGCATTAGGAGAAGATTCGGAAATGAGCGGTGAAGCCGGATGCAGAGCGAACATCCAGCTCCCTTCTGCTCAGTTACAACTTATCGGGCTTCTGAAATCATTGGATAAGCCGATGGTCGCTGTCCTGTTTAACGGACGCCCCCTTGACTTACACGGCGTTTTGGATGAAACCGACGCAGTGTTGGAAGCCTGGTATCCAGGTACGGAAGGAGGAAATGCCATAGCCGATTTGTTATATGGAGACGTGAATCCTTCAGGACGTTTAACCATGTCCTTCCCTTATCATGTGGGACAGGTGCCTGTTTATTATAACCATTTCAATACAGGCAGACCTCAAGGGGCACCCGATGCACAGGAACGGTATGTCTCGCAATACCTCGACATCCCGAACGACCCGATGCTGCCATTCGGGTTCGGCTTAAGCTACACCACTTTCACCTATTCCGGCATGACGTTATCCCGTGAAACGATGAGTGATACACAGTCCGTGGATGTTTCCATTCAGGTCACAAATGATGGGTCCGTTGCAGGGGAAGAAGTCGTACAGCTCTATATCCGCGATCACAGCGGAGAAGTGATTCGCCCAGTAAAGGAATTGAAAGCTTTCAAAAAAATCAGCCTGAAGCCGGGAGAAACGACAATCGTCACGTTTACGATTTCGGAAGAGCAATTAAGATATCATCATTCTGACCTTCAATATACGAGCGACCCAGGTAAGTTTACCGCTTTTATCGGAAGAAACAGCAAAGACGTCACGGAGAAAACATTCACACTGACAAAATAGAAGAATCGAGGCGAAAACGATGCATTCACATGTTCAAGTAACATCAGGGGATCTTCAATTTGAATTTTTAAAAACCGGTGACCTTTTCACCGTCACACATAAACAAAATATGATCAATCAGTTAATGACAAACCCGATCGACGGCTCACTCAATAATCTCTATCTGCGTATTCATGAGGCTGCAGGAATCCACTCCATCCCTCTGATCGGGGTGAAGTCATCAAGCAACGTTCAGTTCGCTGAATCACAGGTCAAATGGACGGGATCATATGAAACGATTTCCTATGAAGTCACATTCACCTTAACAGGTAAAGGCATATGGTTCTGGGATGTGAGGCTGGATGGGACGGATTCTGACGTGGACGTCATTTACGGACAGGACCTCGGTCTTGCAGACATTGGGGCCGTTCGTTCCAACGAAGCCTATATGTCACAGTACATCGACCATAAAGTGTTCCAGGATGAAAAGAAAGGCTACGTCCTTTGCTCCCGGCAAAACCAGCCCCAATCAAACGGATTCCCATATGTTCAACAGGGATCCCTAGGAAGGACAATCGGCTACTCCACTGACGGATTTCAATTTTATGGACTGACATATAAAGAGACGAACGAACCTGAAGCGTTAAAAAGTGCAACCCTTGCAAATGAAGTCTATCAATATGAGTTTGCTTATTCAGCGCTACAATCAGAAAAAATACCACTGAACGGGTCGACGCACATTGTTTTCTACGGCGCCTTCAAAGAAAATCATGAAACCGCCATTTCTTCACTGGAGTTTCAGGAAGAAATAGAAGCCGCTTGGCAAGAAGCGGAACAGGTTCATTCTGAATTCGCTCCATTAAAAGAGCAAGTACGTTTGAACCCGGAATTCGGTGATCCACTTCCTTCTCTATCCATGACCGAGGAAGAAGTCGGAGCCTATTTCCCTGCCAGACATAATGAAGAGCGCGAAGGAGATTCACTCCTCTCCTTCTTCACAGAAACCCATGAACATGTCGTATTGAAAGAAAAAGAATTGATGACGGAAAGACCCCATGGGCATATTCTGATGTCAGGCCAGAACCATCAACTGAAAGAAGATACCATCACCACCACTTCATTCATGTATGGATTATTCAATTCACAGCTCGTTGTCGGCAACACGTCCTTCAACAAGATGATGACGAATCAACGAAATCATCTGAACGTGATGAAAACGTCCGGTCAGCGAATTTACATCGAGTCGGGCGGATCGTATCGATTACTTGCCATGCCGTCCATGTTTGAACTTGGATTCAACTATGCCCGCTGGTACTATAAAACGGCTGATGATACGATCATCGTCACTAACTACACCGTCGTCGATTCACCGGAAATCACGCTTCATGTGGAATCAAAAAACAACCGTCACTACCGCTACCTTGTCACGAACCAGGTAACGATGAACAACCACGAATATGAAGTCGGGTTTCATGTGGAAGAAGAGGAAAATGGGTTGAAAATAACGGCAGACCGTCAATCTGAGAGCAGCGGGACTTTCCCGGGATTAAGCTATCGAATGAAAGTCGATGGTGCCTCCATCGAGGTCGGAAATGAAGAAAGAATCGCACAGAATGTCGAACAAAATTCCGCATCACTGATCGTGATGGATGTAAGTGAAACAGCCGTGTGGAAGATGACGATCCAAGGGTTGATCCACGGGGAAGAACGATCGTTTACAAAACGGGATATGCAAGGCGAAATCGAAACGTATCGCGCCTATTATCATCAGGTCATGAACGGATTCAAACTCTCATTAGGGGAGCAAGTACCCGCGGAATTGGAAAAAGTGAATGCACTCGCATGGTGGTACACCCATAATATGCTCGTGCATTATTCCGTCCCCCACGGACTGGAACAATACGGCGGAGCAGCTTGGGGAACCCGCGACGTATGCCAGGGGCCGACGGAATACTTCATGGCGACTCAAAATTATCAATCGGTCAAAGAAATCATTCAAACCGTCTACTCCCATCAGTATGAAGATGACGGAAACTGGCCGCAGTGGTTCATGTTTGACCGGTACTACAAATTCCAGCAGGACGACAGCCACGGGGATATCATCGTCTGGCCGCTGAAAGTCGTCGGCGACTACATTGCAGCTACGAACGATTACAGCATTCTGAACGAAAGAATCCCATATACAGAACGGAACGGATTTGGTTTTACTGAGGAAAAAGAAACACTGCTTCACCATATTCAAAAAGAAATCTCCTACATCAAGGAGAATTTCCTCCACGACACCTTCTTATCTTCCTATGGTGATGGAGATTGGGACGATACCTTGCAGCCTGCCAACGCTCAATTGAAGAAATACATGGCAAGCAGCTGGACCGTGGCCCTTACGTATCAGGTACTTGTGAAATTGGAAACGGTCCTTGAAGGTACATTCGAGGAGGAAGCACAGGAAATCGGTGCATTGGCACGTGGGATACAGAAGGATTTCAACACCTACATTCTAAAGGATGAGGTCATCCCTGGGTTTGTTTATATGGAAGAGCCGGGTAGCCCAGAGTTCATGGTCCACCCAACAGATACAAAGACCGGTATTCATTACCGCCTGCTGCCCATGAACCGGAGCATCATTTCAGAATTATTCACACCTGAGCAGGCAGACTCTCATTATCAGTTGGTCAAAGAGCATCTGTACTGTCCCGACGGCGTGCGCTTGATGAATCGTCCCGCCAAGTATGAAGGTGGAGTAAGTACACACTTTAAACGTGCCGAACAGGCTTCCAATTTCGGCCGTGAAATCGGACTTCAATACGTCCACGCTCATATCAGGTATGTAGAAGCCATGGCGAAGCTCGGGAAAACCGATGAAGTGTGGCAAGGATTACAAATCATCAACCCGATCGGTCTGAAAGACATCGTCCCGAACGCGGAAAGAAGACAAAGCAATGCATACTTCAGCAGCTCGGACGGTAAATTCGATACCCGTTATGAAGCACAGGAACGTTTCAACGAACTCCGTGACGGAAGCGTACCCGTGAAAGGCGGATGGAGAATCTACTCCAGCGGACCGGGAATCTATATGAACCAGCTGATTTCAAATTGTTTGGGTGTTCGTCAGGAAGGGGAAGATTTGATCATCGATCCCGTGCTGCCAGACCATCTAGTTGGATTGAGAATGGACTTCGAGATTATGAACAACCCTGTTACGTTTGTTTATCACCTTGGGAAATCTGATACAAAACGGATTGTGGTAAACGGAGAGGAAGTTCCTTTTGAACCAGTGACCAACCGTTATCGTCAAGGCGGGGTTAAATTGGAAAAGCAGGAGCTTAAAAAATGGCTTCATAAGGAATCCAATATCATTGAGCTATTCATCTAGTCACTAATAGAGCGAGGGGATTCTCCCCTCGCTCTTCTTATTTGTTATAACAAATCGTCACTCGTCAACACATCCAACTCCCTCAACCGCTGCTCACAATAAGAGGAATTCTCTTTCAAAAATGAATCAACATATGCCGGATGACACATAATCTCAAGCGTCTCCCCCTCACTCCGGCTGCCTAAAATCCGCTTCAATCCTTCCACAGACACCCCTTCGCCATAAAAATCCATGGAAAACCGATCGGTCAACCGATTCATTCCTTCAATATCATTTCCAAATGCATTCCTTACCGGCACTCCATACCTCTCTGACAATCTCTTCACTACGGGGATCAAAGGAGGAAAGCTATGGACATGATGATGACTATCCATATGGGAAAGGGGCAGGCCGAATGATAAAAATCGATCGATCTGGGTCTCCCATTCCAGTTCAACCTGATCCACATCGATTTCTTTTTCTTCGAAAATCCTGCTCGTATACCGAAAAAATCCACTTTCATCTATCAGCGAAGAAACACCACCGGATGCCGGTCTCCCACAGGTCAGCGTCAAATGAATGCCCACCTGTAACTCCGGATAAAGCCGGGCTAATTCCACGGCATGCTCCGTTCCTGGCATGTTCACAAGCATCGTCGCAGAGTTGACGATTCCAAAACGGTGACTATCCATTATCCCGTAATTCACCCCTCGACATAACCCAAAATCATCGGCATTGATGATGACGTTTCTCACAATCCCCCATCCCCTTTTCTCTTTTTCTCTAATAGGTTCTTTCGACAAGAAAACTCGCTTTATCTCCTCTAAATACGGCTTTGGAAAATTCAATGACGGAGCCGTCTTCAACATAAGCAGTGGTTTCGATCATAAAGCATGGTGTCCCCTCTGGTACCTCAAGCTTCTCGGCCACTCGTTCATCCGCTAAAAACAACTCGATCGTTTCGACGGTTTTTTTAATGGTCAACTCAAACTGTGTTTCCAGTAATTTATAAAGGGATTTCTCACACTCTTCTTTATCAAGTCCCGGTGTCTTGTACCAAGGAAGGTACGCCACCTCATATTGCAGGGGAAGACCGTCGGAATAACGGATCCTTTCCAATCGATTGACCGGGTCTCCATTTTTCAGCTCCAGTGCCTTTTCCACTGTGGATTCGGCTGGAATCACATTCAGGCTGATCACTTTGATCTTCGGCCTTTTCCCCTGTAATCGCAATTGTTCTGTATAGTTGTCGATCGTGGAGGAAAGGATTTGACTGACTTTTTGTTCAGCGACAAAGGTTCCCCTTCCCTGTTCCCGATACACGTAGCCTTCAAGGGTCAGCTGCTGGAGAGCCGTCCGGATTGTCGTCCGGCTGACATTGAACTTGTCACAAAATTCTGCCTCTGTCGGCAATTTTGTATTCGGCTCGTATTCTTTATTTTTAATCATTTCAATGATTTCTTCCTTCACATGTGAATGCAGGGCTTTCGGTTCTTGTGTCTCTTTCATTCTGTTTCTCCCTTCCACTTTCTTCCTACATTTGTTATAACACATTCACGTTCATTTCTCTATTCCTATTCATTTTATCATAATAACCAATTTGTTATTACAAATAAATAGATAATAGTCATAATCTTTAAATTTGTTACTACAATATATAGACGAGTATAAATTTGTATGATACATTATAAAAAATAGAAATCGCTTTCATGATGAAAGGAGCTCGACAGAATGTCACTAAAGGTTGTCATAATCGGAGGCGGTTCAAGCTATACCCCCGAAATCATCGAAGGATTCATCAAGAGACATCGTCATTTCCCAGTCTCTGCGATCACCCTGGTGGATATTGAAGCCGGAAAAGAAAAGCTTGAAATCGTTGGGCAATTTGCTCGTCGAATGATCAGGAAGTCAGGTGTATCCATTGAGTTGGAGTGGACTCTTGACCGTCAGGGAGCCCTTATCGATGCTGACTTTGTGACGACACAGATCAGGGTGGGAGGCCTCTCTGCCAGGGAAAAGGATGAACGGATTCCGTTAAGCCACGGAGTCATCGGTCAGGAAACCAATGGAGCAGGCGGGATTTTCAAAGTCCTCCGTACCATACCGGTCCTGATGGAAATTTGTCATGACATCCAGAAGGTTTGTCCCAACGCATGGCTCATTAATTTTACCAATCCAGCAGGCATCGTCACGGAAGCATTACTGAAATACAGCCCTCATAAAAAGGTCATCGGGGTATGCAATATCCCCTTCAACATGAAAAACAGCGTGGCTGAAATGATGAATTGCCCGGCTAATGACATACAAATCGAATTCGTCGGGATGAATCATTTTGTGTTTGGAAAAAGGGTTTGGATGAGTGGCAAGGAGGTCACCGGTCAGGTTTTACAAAAACTGATCCATCAAGAAGGAGATTATTCTCCCGCCAACATCGTCTCACTCGGGTGGTCAAAGGAATTTCTGCAAGCCCTCGGGATGCTTCCCAATCCTTATCACCAATACTACTTCCAAGGGGCAAAGGTATTGGAGAAGGATCTTCAAGCCTATCGCGAAAATGGTACACGGGCAGAGGTTGTTCGAAAAGTTGAAAAAGAACTTTTCATACAATATAGGAAAGAAGAGTTGAACGAAAAGCCAAAAGAACTGGAAAATCGGGGAGGTGCCTATTACAGTGATGCTGCCTGCAGCCTGATGGAGAGCATCCACAACAACACCGGCGACATCCAAACCGTTAACACGATGAACAACGGATCTATCCCGGACCTTCCAAACGACGCCGTGATCGAAGTGAACGCCGTCATTACGAGGGACGGACCTCAACCGCTGACGGTCGGACCGCTTCCTCCATCTATCAAAGGAATCATCCTGCAGATGAAAGCGTTCGAAGAGCTCGTCATCCGGGCTGCAAGATCCGGAGAGTACACCCATGTCTATCAGGCCATGGTGATGAATCCATTAGTACAGAACGAAGGGGTAGCAAGACAGCTGGTCGATGAATTATTGGAAGCTCACAAAGAGTTTCTGCCGCAATTCAATTAATCTAGCAAATGGGGGAAAGAAAAATGAGTAAAGTAATGGGGTTTATGGAAAGTAAATTTATGCCTGTTGCAGGCCGGATCGGGTCACAAAGGCACCTGGTCGCCATCCGGGATGGATTCGTTTCGATCATGCCATTAATTATCGTCGGATCCCTTGCCGTGTTATTGAATAACCTGCCTATCGACGCCTTTCAGAACTTCATGGTGTCTGTATTCGGGGAAAGCTGGAAATCCGTCGGCGGGAATATGTGGAATGGGTCCTTCGCGATCCTCGGACTGCTCGTCGCCGCCTCCATCAGCTATCACTTAGCGAAATCCTATGATATTGACGGGCTGGCCGCGGCATTGGTGTCGATTGCGTCACTCATCATCCTCACACCGGTCACAGAGGATTGGGGAATATCCTATGCATGGACCGGCGCCCAAGGAATCTTCGTCGCCGTCATCACGTCTATCCTTGTCACAGAATTATTCAAAGTGTTGATTCGTTCGAAGTTTACGATCAGTATGCCGGACGGGGTCCCTGAAGGGGTCATGAAATCATTCAAAGCCCTGATTCCGGCCACGATCATCCTGATTCTTATTGGTCTCATTCAAGCTCTCTTAACTTCTTTTGCAGAAAAAAGTTTATTTGAAATCGTTTTTACGTTGATCCAAGAGCCGTTACAAGCTGTTTCGAACTCACTGCCATCAGCCATCGTCGTCGCATTCCTAAATCATTTCTTATGGTTCTTCGGCTTACACGGCACAAATATTTTAGGTCCGATCATCGAACCGATCTACCTGCCTTTAATTGAAAAAAATCAGCAGCTTTTCGCAGCCGGCACCAGTGCCTTCGACGTTCCGTACATCGTCACCAAGCCATTCTTTGACGCGTATGTGTACATGGGTGGTTCAGGAACGACCATCGCCCTGATCATCGCCATCTTCCTTGTGGTGAAAACGAAACATTACCGTACTGTCGGAAAACTTTCTGCCGCACCCGGGATCTTCAATATCAACGAACCGGTCATCTTTGGGTTACCAATCGTATTGAACCCACTTATGTTCATTCCATTTTTACTGGCTCCTGTTGTCCTGACGGTTACGTCTTATCTGGCTTTAAGCCTGGGGATCGTACCAAAAACCGTGGCGATCGTTCCGTGGACGACACCGCCAATTATTAGTGGATACCTGGTGACAGGGGGATCCTGGACGGGAATTGCACTTCAACTGGTGAATCTGACCATCGCTACACTTATGTACATCCCATTCCTTCTCGCATCTGAACGTGCTCAATTAAAGAAAACCAATGAAACGAGTGATAAAATCGCATGACGTTAACGTTGGAAGAAATCTCATTTCATATCATCTTGCATGCCGGCAACGCCCGCTCTTCCGCCATGGAAGCGATGCAGTCTGCCAAGAAAAAACAATTTGACATAGCAGAGAATAAAATGGCCGAAGCTGCGAATGAAGTTCACAAGGCCCATCACTATCAAACTCAATTACTACAAAAAGAAGCTAGCGGTGAAGGAGAGAATCCTACGATTCTATTGATTCACGCTCAGGATCATCTCATGAACGCCATCACCGTCAAAGAGCTGGCCCAGGAAATCATTGAAATCCATCAGAACAGGTAAGGAGTGCTTCATATGAATATCATGCTGGTCTGTTCAGCAGGAATGTCGACAAGTATGCTCGTACAAAAAATGCGGAAAGCCGCTGAAGAAAAGGAACTTAAGATCACGATCAATGCCACATCCGAAGCGGACTTAAGCAATCATCTAGATAAACTGGACGTGATCCTGATCGGCCCTCAAGTACGCTATCTATCTTCTAAAATCATTGAAAAAGCTGAGCCCTATGGGATTAAAGTCGATGTCATCGATGGGATGCATTATGGAATGATGAATGGGGCGAAGGTGTTGGAGCAGGCAGAGGGATTGTTAGGGGAATAACCCATTCATAGTGAGAGCGACCCAACATGGGTCGCTCTTTTTCCACGAAAAAAGTGTCCCCCAATAAAAGAGGACACTTCCACTCACTACATCACATCATAATCCGTCACATTACGTTCCACCACCCGGGCACCTTCCACACTCACAAATGCACCCGTCGCACTTGCGAACACATTGGTCGCAATCAGGTTGTCCATCGCGGCTTTCACTGCCACTGTATCGATCGGATCGACCGGGTCATTGATGGATAACTTCGCTGATTTCCCCGTTTCCGTTTTAAATTCCAGTTCCAATACTTTTGCCATCGTTTATACCTCCTCCCCATGTGATATCACTCACTTTCTCTTACTCATTAATGTCAAAACTCTGGAGCTTCTCAATGTTGAAAAGCGCTTTGGATGAAAGACTTGCGATGGATAATGCCGCACTGTTCATCTCATCGGCTGATGCCAGGGCATTGATGTAGCTGTAGGATTTGTACGCAAACTTAGGTTTCCCTTTCTCATCAAGTCCGTCATTGTAAGCGAGACGAATTCTCGTCGACTTCAGATCCGCTGTTGCCATGTGCCTCACCTCCTTTCACCCTTTATATAGGGAATGGGGAGGAGGAAAGACACCCTGCATAAAAAAGTTATTTTGTCATGAAACTGTTCCCATTAGAATAGATTAGGTAAATATGTCCAGTAGAAATGGAGAACGGTATGATGATTGAACCTATAAGCGTTGTCATTCCCACTTACAACAGACCATTATTCTTGTGTGAGCTATTGGAAAGTATCATTCGGCAGACACATCGGCCGCTGGAAGTGATCATAGTGAACGATGGGGGTGAGAATGTGGATTTTGTGAAGCACCTCTATCCGGAATTAGAGATGACTATACTGAATCCATTCCCGAAACCACATCACGTAACGGCCAGAAACCTGGGTATTCAGGCTGCAAGAGGCTCATATATTCTTTTATGTGATGATGACGACATGCTGCTTCCCCAGCATATTGAAGAATCGATGAAATTAATGAGAGAAGAAAATGTGGATTTCGTGCATAGTGACGCTGAAATATTTGATTTCAGCGTAGAAAATGGCGTTAGAGTTCCCATGAGTCAAAAGCTTTTTGCCTATCACTATACGTTAGACGACATGAAGAAATTCTCGACCTACATCCCCTCAGGAACAATTTATCGACGAGATATCCATCAAGTCATTGGGCATTTAGATCCTGAGATGAACAACTACTGGGATTGGGACTTCTTTTTGCGGGTGTACGAGACATTCAATATACGAAGGTTGCCCATGGCAACGGTCCTTTACGCGTACGGCCACACGAGTAAATCTGCGGCCCCCGCTAAAATGCGTCACTACCTGGACAAACTTTGTGCCAAACATAACTTGAACCCACTCCCCACCAAAAACTTCTGGACCCTGCTCCAAGAACCGGAACTACTCGCGCGGAAAGCATCCTCTTATAGAACATGGGACGGCCAACCAATCCGCTCCCGATATAACAGAGGGACGGACCTTCACTCCTAGCACCAGCTCCTAGGAATAAAGGTCCGTCCCTCAAATATTTTATGCTTCTATTTCCCGATAGTGCTTCCTGCGAAGGATGCGAAATCTGAATGTGAGATAAAGGATGGTCCCTCCCATGGCAACGAATAAGAAGATGAGGGTGAACATCACATTATGCCACATGAACGCATAATCCCCTGTGGAGATGATGGCCCTGAACGCATTGATCGTATACGTCATCGGTAAGAAGTTTGAAAAATGTTGCAGGAATTCAGGTACCAATTCGATTGGATAAGTTCCTGCACTGCTCGTCAATTGTAAAATCAGGATAAGAATCCCGATGAATCGCCCTGGATTATCAAGGGATGTCACCAGGAATTGGACGATGGATAAGAACGTCCAACTCGCAAGGATACTCATCATGATAAAGAGCGGGATACTGGTCACTTCAAGGCCGAGTCCCCATAAAAGAATAGAATCTGCGAGTAGTGCCTGGAACACCCCGGCGAATATGAGTACACCGAATTTTCCGATGAACCATCCGAATCCGCTTCTCGGTGTGACAGCCGGTTCCCTCATCGGGAAGATGATCGAAATTACGAGCGCTCCGACAAACAAACTGAGTGACAGGAAGTACGGGGTGAAGCCCGTTCCATAGTTCGGCACATCGTGGATCGGCTTGTCTGTCAAGGTGACTGGTTTTGCGAACATATCATAGATATCGTCATTGGCGTTGACGTCATTCGCATCCTCGGCACCGTCTGCAAGCTTGTTTTTCAGCTCGGATGATCCATCCGTCAGTTTATTGAGGCCGTCTGTCAAATCGGTTGAACCGTTTGAAAGTTCGCCGAGACCGGATGATAAGTCCGTGGATCCGTTCCTCAGTTCTCCCAGTCCGCTCATGAGATCCTTGAATTTGGATGAGAACATCCCCAGTCCTTCCGACAGGTCATTGGATCCTTTTGAGAGCTCTCCAAGTCCGTTATACAGTTTCCCGGATCCGTCATATAAGCCGCCGAGACCGTTGACGAGCTGATCGGAGCCTGTAGATAAGCGACTCGTTCCATCAGCCAGATCAGATGATCCTTTGGCGAGTTTCGCGGATCCTTCTTGAAGGGCATCGGTTCCATCGTCGAGTTTTCCGAGGCCGGTTGTTAAGACGGTGCTTCCGTTTACGAGTTGCTGAACCCCTTTTTGTGCATCTGCCAGCTTCTCTCCAAATGTGGAAAGACCGGCAACGAGTTGATTTTGACCATCAGCCAGTCGTTCTGCCCCATCTGCAAGCTTTTGCTGACCGTCTGTAATTTGATTAAATCCGTTCAAGATTCCTGATTGGCCATCAGACACCTCTTTAGCACCCGATGACAGATCTTCGGATTTAGACTGCAGCACCGTTGCGTTGTCTGACAGCTGCTGCAATCCTCCACTTACCTTTTGGCTGCCTCCCGTCAATTGACTAAGAGATGATTTTAGTTCTTGCAGCCTTTGCTTCTGAGCAGGATCCTGTTCCTGTTCAATCAGGGCGTCGACATTGGCCGTTGCTTCCTGAAGCCCTTGACTGACCTTATCTGATCCTGCTTTTGTCTCGCTGGCACCGTTTTTGAAATCAGTGGCTTTGCCAGATAATAAGTCTGCCCCATCTGCCACCTTTTTTGACCCTTCTGCCAAAGCTGGTAGATTACTATTCATTTCATTTAAACCAGCCAGTGACTGATGAAGGCCACCTGCAAGATCCCCGGCTCCTTTTTGTGAGTCCTTCGCCCCGGTCAGAAGTTCTCGATTCCCTTCTGTCATTTGCGAGAGGGCTGCATCAAAGGATTGTAGGCCATCCGATACTTTTTTAGAGCCGGCGTAAGCTGAATCGACACCTGTTGAAAAAGCAGTCGACTTCCCTGCGAGTTCCTGAAGCTTTTCATTTAACGTTTGAGCTCCGCTATTCACGCTGTTGATCCCGCCGTTCAGGTCTTTGGCGCCGCTTTGTGCTTTACCGATATTTTCTTTCAGTGCACCTGCCCCGCTTTGGGCTGAGTTGACGCCATTTTCAAGTTTATTCGCACCCGACGCAACGGATCCGACCCCGTCATCGAGTTTATTCGCTCCCGATTCGGCATCTCCCAGTCCGTCCGACAGTTTATTGGCGCCTTCATGGGCCGAATCGATCCCGTCATGAAGGTCATCGGAACCCGATGTGGCATCGCCAAGCTTATCATTCATCTCTCCAGCGCCATCACTGGCTTCAGTCAGTCTTTCACCGATCTCCTTAATTTGATCAAACATCTTTTCGGCATAAGTTTTAGTAACCTCACCCGATACCTCTTCTTTAATTTTCTCAATCGCAGAGTCTCCTATTTTAGAAGAAAGATAGTTTGAGCCTTGATTAGCCGTATAGACCAATTCCAATTTCTCTGGGTGAACATCCTCGAGGGTCGTCGCTTTTTCAGAGAAGTCTTCCGGAATTTCGATTTTCAAATAATACTCCCGGTTCTCAAGGCCCTTATCTGCTTTCTCTTCATCTACGAATCTCCAATCGAATTTGTCGTTTTCTTTCAAATCTTCTACAAAATCTTTTCCTATTGTCAGTTCTTCACCGTTAAACTCGGCACCCTTATCATTATTGACGACGGCAACAGGGAGCTGATCCACCTGTCCGTACGGATCCCAGAATGCCCATAAGAATGTCCCGCTGTATAACACAGGAATAAACAATACGGCTAAGACGGCAATCAACAGGGTCTTATTCGTAAAGATGTTACGAAATTCACCCTTCAGTGAATGCAATCCTTTCATTTTACCAACCCTTTCGAATATATGACTATCTTCACCATTTGGTCAAAAGGACTCTAAAAAAGAAAGGACCATTTACGTGGATAATCCTTTCAGTAAATAATCCTCCATGATTGCGGCAATTTTTTCAGACGATAGTGGCGGGTGATTCCGTTCCCAATCGGACACAAGGGAAATGTATACCTTCAACAAAATAAATGAAATGATTTCCGTATCACAAGGTTTGATCTGCCCACTCTCCATAGCCCGATCAATCTTGCTCTTCACATAGGCGATCAATTCATTTTCAATATGATGAAGCATTTCCTCTACAGCACGGGTACCGATCTGTTTCTCTTCCTCGATCAGCTTCAGCATCAACTGATGATCTGTCCGGTACTCAAGAAGCGTAATCAATGCCTCGTGGACATTTTCATAAAAGCTGTTGTCAGGTTGGATGGCAAGATCTGCTGACGATTTCATTTCCCTTACCATGCTATACACGATTTCCTGGAACAGTTCATCCTTATTCTTAAAGAACGTGTAAATCGTCCCTTTCCCGACATTCGCAAGCTTCGCTACCTGATCCATCGTTGTCGCCTTATATCCGAACAGCGAAAAAGACTTCGTCGCCGCTTCCACAATCAACTCTCTTCGATCAATAGACATCCCTTTTCATAACCCCCTGACCAAATCAGTGTTTCGTTCAAACCCATTCTAAAACCCACTATAACATCTTACCGGAATAGATTCAAAGATGAGAGTGACGGACCTCCATTCCTAGCACCAGCTCCTAGGAATAGAGGTCCGTCCCTCAAATGTTAATACAGTTTTCCCTGTCGATATAGGACCGTCGAGAGTTTCATGACGGAGTGGATGTAGCAGTTCTGGCGGAGTGGGAATGGGTCTCCGAAGAAGAGTGGCAGGACGGTGTCCAGGGTAGATTTCATTTTGTCGTAAAGGAGGTTGAAGACTTCTTCCTCTGTGTAGAACTGGGTTTCTCTGCCCTGCAGCCATTCGAAGTAGGAGACGATCACCCCGCCCGCATTGGCGAGGATATCGGGGATGATGATGACCCCTTTATCACTTAAGTACGAATCCGCTTCTGTCGTGATCGGCGCGTTCGCCCCTTCGACGATGATTCCAGCCTTCACTTTCCCTACATTATCCTTATGCACCTGATCTTCAAGGGCAGCAAGCATCAGGACGTCCACATCCAAATAAAGGACCTCATCACGCTCTTGAATTTCCGCCTTCACGCCCATTTCCTTCAACTGCCCATCCTCTGTAGGCAGGTCACCCTTATTCTTCATCGTGAACTCGACCAGAGCCGGAATATCAAGGCCATCTGCATTGTACAATGTCACATTTCTGTCGCTCACCGCTACCACTTTATTTTGCAGATGGGTGGATTGATGGGCTTCAAGGGCAGCAACCGACCCGACGTTCCCGAATCCCTGGACGGCAATCGTCAGGGGTCTGTCCTCGTAATTAAGGGCTGTTTTCGCAAACACATTATCCGTCTTCGTCAGCAGGCTCTTCTGTTCCTTCACGAAATTATGGACGAGATAACGGAATGTAAAGAACACGCCTTTCCCCGTGGCTTCCCGGCGGCCAAGGGACCCGCCATTCACGACGCTTTTCCCGGTAAAGCTTCCTCTATAGGGCATTCCGGGACGAATGCTCTTGTATTCGGCCATCATCCAGTCCATTTCCCGTTCACCGGATCCCATATCAGGAGCCGGGATATCCTTATCAGGTCCGAGGATATCACTGAAGTACTGCACATATTTCCTCGCGATCAAATGAAGCTCCTTCTCGGAATACTCGCGGGGATTCAGGATGATCCCGCCTTTCCCGCCTCCGAACGGTACGTCATGGAGGGCATTCTTCAAAGTCATCAACGACGCCAGGTTCACAACCTCTTCCTCATTCACTGACTCATGAAAACGGATCCCTCCCTTATAAGGTCCGAGGGCATTGTTATGCTGAACCCGGAACGCCGGGATCCGGACGACTTTCTCATCATCCAGCGGAATCCTTAAATACGATTTATGTACGTGATTAGGCGTCGACAGGATCGACGTCAATGACGTAAACGCTTTCTTTCTGTTCTCACCTTTCACTTCCGGCAAAAATGACTGGTCCTCTAGTAACGCATCCAATGATTTTTGAACGATATTTCTCGTTTGGCTGATCAAATTCGGTCCCTCCTATTGGTTTTAAGAAAATATTGGTATTTAGTATAGGGTTACCCTCTTTAGAGTGGTTAAAAACGACTAATTTCTTATGCAGCATGGAAATTTCACTATGATAAAAGCCACACATTGCTATGTGTCGCTTGGAGACTTATGAATGTGAATCATCTCCTTGAGTAGCAAAAAAGAGACATACCCGAAAAAAACAGGATGCCTCTTTTCACCTTACTCTTACCAACTATGATAAACGATTGTTCCATTTTCTACTTTTAATAATTCCCCCGAGTCCCCTTCCTCGACAATATAAGGTTCTCCGCTCTGGATGACAGTATCAACCAACGCAGCGAACTCTTCCCTTGTGTACTGCTTAGACTGAAAGGACATCAAGTCGATAAAAAGGTCTTTATACTCCACATTGGCAGCTGATACGAGGGAAACGGTGGCGATGATTTTCCTTCCGATGATGACATTCGATACATCCGAGTTTGGAGTATAATAAAACCGCGCTCCATATCTTCTCGCAATGTCGTCATATCCTTTTCCGATTTTATAGATACTGAAATCACGACTTAGTTTAAATGTATGGCCGTTAGGATCTGTCATGGTAAATTCCATCGGGTACAGCTCATCTTCCGGATTACTCTCATCTACGCTTTCTTCTTTTTCTTTTGTCGCAGGAACGCTTGAGTTCACTTCTTTCGGTTTTGAAGCTTGTTCTTCTCTGCGCTTTTGGGCCACTTTCTCTTCTTCCTTACGCTTATTCTCTTCAGCTTCTGCCTTTGCTTCTGCATTTGCCACTAGCTGCTGAAACTCAGCTTTTGCCGTGTTGATTTCTTTTTCCATCCCGGCAGCCATTTTTTTGTTTTCCAGACGGTTAACCTGGCTCATGACATCCTCTGACTTTTGTTCAAATTCTTGGGCATCCACCGATTGTTCCACTGCCATTTTTTTAAGGTCTTGAACATCCTTTTGGAGACTCGTATAGTTCTTAAACTCTTTCTCAAGGGAATTCATCTGGGCGGAATATTTAGATATGAATGCTATAAGGGAAGCATTTCCCCTTTGATTAAATTTCTTTGAAATTCCAGTCAGATCACTTTTCAACCGTGATATTTTCTCACCTAGATCTTTTTCAAACACGTTTTGAGAAAGAACTTTGTTCACATCATTGATTTGGTTTTGGAGCTCATTGACCTGAGGTACGGCTTGATGATAGATATCTATTTCCCTCATCATGGAGGACAACTCTTCTTTGTCAGAGGATGCTTCCACCTTTTCCAATGATGATTGAGCCGACTTCATTTTGGACTCTTTTATCGGATTCAACAATTGCCCTTCTTCAGTACTCTGCAGATTCCCTTCCATCTCTTCATAAACCGCTTGGATTTCCTTCTCTGCCAGAACATATTGTTCTTGTTCCCGCTCTTTCTCTGTTTCTGAAATGATATAAACGGTAAGTAATGAAAATACGAAAATACCAAGTGCTGCTGCAACGAGACCACCCCATTTACCCCCTTTCCATATTCCCCTCTTAGAAGGTGATGTAGGCTGATGATTGAGAAGGGTTGTATGAATCCGTTCTTTCGCTGATTCGTTCATTTGTAAGGGTGGAAGCTCTTTTTTTATATTTTCTTCGTTAATTTTCTTCATTTATTTCTCCTCCTGTTATGGATTGCAATTTTTTACACGCCCGGTGAAACGTGATCCGGACTTTATTTTCCGTCCACCCGAGAATCGAAGCTGTCTCCTTTACGTCAAAGCCATTTATTCCTTTTAGAATCAAAACATCACGATAATTGGATTTTAGTTGATTGATAGATGACAAAAGCTCCCGACTACCTTCGTTTAGAAAATATAAAGATTCAGGGGTTTCTAATGAGGCGCCTTCATGGCTAATGGGTGAAAATGAAGTAAAGGACCACTTACACCTGTTCCTTTTTCTAAGTTCATCCAGCGCAAGATTTCTTGCAATGGAGTATAACCACGTTTTCGGATTGGCTTTCCCTTCAAATGCTTCTATTGAGTTAAGTGCCCGAATGAACACTTCCTGAACCAGATCTTCCACATCTCCAGAACCCATGCGATAGACAAGAAACGTATAGATGGAATCACTGTAATGTTGAAACCAATCTGCAACCAACCTATTGTCAGACATCCCATTCCCCCCGTTTTTCCTTTATATACATTAGACGATTCTCACCCTTCAAATATTTCATTTATTTGGATATTTTTTCATTTTATTTACAAATTCATCATTTAGATTGACAAGCCCTTCCTTTTTCTATCCTTTTACCAAAATAAAGGAAACCTTGACAACCTCCCCCAATATACTATAATTGTATTATTTATATTCCGACTAAACTAATAAGAATTATAAGATAAGAGGTGATGAGATGTTCATCAAGATCAACCATTTAAATAAGCAATATCTTGATAAGCCGGGTAAGCCCACTGATGTGTTAAAAGAGATCAATCTCGGGATTGATAAGGGCGAATTCGTATCCATCCTGGGACCATCGGGTTGCGGGAAGTCCACCCTTCTTTCGATTGTGGCGGGATTGACCGATTCTACATCCGGAGAAGTCCTTGTAGACGGAAATCCGATAAAGAAACCCGGAAAAGACCGGGGCATGGTCTTCCAGCAGGCTGCGCTGTTTCCGTGGCTGAATGTCCGGGACAACGTCACTTTCCCTTTAAAAAAAGAAATGTCCAAGAAAGAGGCAAGAGCCCAGGCAGCCAAATACTTACATATGGTCCAGCTCGGAAACTATCAGGATCATTATCCCCATGAGCTTTCTGGAGGAATGCAGCAGCGGGTGGCCATCGCCCGTGCCCTCTCCATGAATCCGGAGATCCTGCTCATGGATGAACCATTCGGCGCCCTGGATGAACAGACACGCTCCCGCCTCCACCATCAGCTTGAAACAATCTGGATGGAAACGAAGAAGACCGTCCTGTTCGTCACTCACAGCATCTCGGAGTCTATCAAGCTATCAGACCGGATCATCGTCATGGGGACCCGGCCCGGAACGATTTTAGCAGATATCAAAGTGGACCTCCCCCGTCCACGAGATGCCCATAAAGAAGAAATGGTAAAAATCGAAGAACATATCATGAGCTATTTAAAGAAGGAAATCGACAAAGTGATAAGTGAGGAATTGGCCTATGAACACAGCTCTTAAACGCACCATCTTCTTTGCCCTCATCATCGGTCTTTGGGAATCCGGGTCACGGTTTGGATTATGGACAGAGGTTGTCCTCCCTTCTCCCACTTCAGTCTTCGATGCCTTATATACAGGAATTGCCGATCAAACCTTGATCATCGACCTGATCGCGAGCTTCAAACGGCTCTTCATCGGTCTTGGAATTTCATTAATCATCGGCACAAGCATCGGCGTACTCCTAGCAAAATCAAAAACCGCCGACGATACGCTTGGATCTTTGCTCCTCGCATTTCAGAGTGTGCCGAGCATCGTCTGGCTGCCCTTAGCCATCATGTGGTTCGGACTAAATGAAAAAGCCGTCATATTCGTGGTCATCCTCGGGGGAACATTCGTCATGGCCCTGAATATCCGGATGGGAATCAAAAACGTCTCCCCGCTCTTTTTGAAAGCCGCACAAACGATGGGCTCAAGAGGATTGGACTTATTCATCCGGGTCATCTTCCCGGCGTCGATCCCCTATGTGGTCACCGGATCGCGCCTTGCCTGGGCATTTGCCTGGCGGGCACTGATGGCAGGCGAACTCCTCAGTACCGGTCCGGGGCTTGGATACACGCTCCGCTACGCCTCAGATTTCGGTGACATGAGCCTTGTGATCGCCGTCATGATCATCATCGGTGTCATCGGGGCCATCGTCGATCAATTGCTTTTCCAGCGCATCGAGAAATCCGTCATCAAACGCTGGGGATTGGAATCATAAACAAATTTGCGGGTTCACCCGCACTTAGGAGGATGAATAATGAAAAAAACATTTTTACTACTCACGATTTTCTTCACATTCCTTGGGGTTCTCGCTGGCTGCGGGACAGAAAAGAGCTCGGGCGACGTCAGCAAAAAAGTCGTCATCGGCTACTTCCCGAATATTAACCACGTACCGGCCATGGTGGCGAAAGACAAAGGATTTTATGAAAAAGAACTGGGTGACGGCACGAAGGTGGAATACAAAACGTTCCCGGATGGTTCTTCGTTCATGACTGCCTTGAAAACCGGTGACATCGATGCGGGTCTTGTGGGACCTGGTCCAGCTATGAATAACTATATGACTGGTGCCGACGTGAAAATCATCGGCGGCGGATCGACGGGAGGGACCGTGGTCCTTGCGAGTAAAGAAAGCGGCGTGAAATCCGCAGAGGATTTTGCAGGCAAATCGTTCATCACTCCGGCTGTCGGCTGTACCCATGATGTTCAAGTGGAAACGTTCCTTGGCGAACACGGGATCGAGTCCCAACGCATCGGGGGCACGATGAAGCACGTAACGGGGAACCCTGCCCAGTATGCAAATATGCTGAAATCAGGTAAAGTCGACATTGCCGTCGCCCCTGAACCTTGGGCAGCCGTGATCCAGCAAGAAACCGGGGCAAACATCATCATCGATCATGATGAAATTTCCTTCGGGGAAACACTTCCTGCTTCCGTACTCGTGGCATCAGGAAAATCGGTTAAAGAACATCCGGACACGATTCAAAAAATCGTCGATGCCCATAAAGAAGCGACTTCATTTATCGAAGAAAATCCTGAAGAAGCAAAAGAAATTACGATTAAAGATGTAAAAAAAGTCACAGGCCAGGAACTGAGTAAAGAAGTCGTCGACCAGGCATGGGAACGAATCGGATTCACCTACAAAGTGGATTCAGACGCCGTCCAGGCATTCGCCGACTCATCCTACGAACTCAAATTCCTGAAAGAAAAACCGGAATTCACCGATCTAATCGACAAACAATTCATCGACTAACGAGCAAGGTCCGTCCCTCCAAATTGAGGGACGGACCTCTATTATAGAAGGAGGTAGTGCAGTGGGTGTAAAATCTATGGTTTCGATTGTCGCCTTGGGTTTTCTGCTGTTAGGCGGATGTCAGGGTCAGGATGTGGAGGAGTCGTTTCCAATGAAGGTGGAGGTCGGAGATTTGGCCGCGGTGAATCAGGATGGGGAGAAGACGTCATTGGCCGCTCTTAATAAAGAGAAGATCCTTGTTGCCGATTTTATTTTCACGAATTGTGATACGGTCTGTCTGCCGATGACGGCGAATATGTCGAAGCTTCAGAAGAAAGTAGCAGAGGCCAGGCTGGAGGATGAGGTTCAATTGGTTTCAATCAGCGTCGATCCCGAGCATGACACGCCGGAAGTGCTGAAGGAATACAGCAGCCGGTATGAATTTGATGACGGGAACTGGGTTTTCCTGACGGGATACTCCCGGGATGAGATTGAACACTTCGCTAATGTGTCGTTTAAAACTCCCGCTGCGGAGGTAGAAGGTTCAAATCAGTTTGTGCACGGGACCTCTTTTTATCTGGTGAGTGAAAACGGCGTATTGTTGAAGCAGTATGAAGGCGTGTCGAATCCTCCTTATGAGGAAATGATTGGAGATATTGAGCGATTGAAGTGACCTTTCCGGATGGTACGGGGAGGTTTTTTTATTGAAGCCACCCCTCACCACCCAATGAACCCCAAAACCTATGCCATCCCTCTCATTTATCTTTCATCCCCCTACCCTAAGCAGGAAAATCCAGCATCCTCACCAAATACTACTCTTCAGGAACATCACACAGGAGGGATCGCTCATGCACATGGGGGAAATCATTCGTTTTTACAGGGAGAAAGCAGGTCTGACCCAGTCGCAGCTCGGGGAGGGCATATGTACCACGACACATGTGAGTAAGATCGAACGGGGGAAAACGGCTTATTCGGATGAGATCATCTCCCTTTTTTCTGAACGGTTGGGGATTGATATTCATCATGAAATCGAGACCTTCCAGCACCTTGAAAAGCAGCTCGACCTCTGGCATAACAGTATCATTATGAGAAGGATGAATGTTGTGGAGCGTATCAAATCAGAACTGGAGAAGTCAGCATTTCTTGAATCCTCCAAGTATAGTGCCCATTATCATTTACTTAGGGCGAGGTACTATATCTTGCATCAAAAACCGGAGGCCGCTTCTGCCATCCTCGATTCCATCAAACCTGGGAATCTGCCCCCTTTTGAAACCAATCTCTTTCATCATGTCCAGGGGATCATCTATATCAATCGAAACTCCGATGAGAACCAGCAGAAAGCCATCCAAGTGTTACAAAAAATCGATATGAATGACTACCAGAATCTTGAATGCTATTATCATTTATCCGTTGCCTATCACTGCGTCGGGAATAAAGTCATGGCGTATTTTTATGGGGAGAAAGCACTCAGTTATTTTAAAGAGACGAATAATTATCTTGGTTCCATCAAAGCAGAGTCCCTCATGCTGCTGCAATTAAGTGGTGAAAACCATTTGACTGAAAGGTACCAGAATCTGATCGAGAATTGTGATTCCCTTGGATTCCTTGAGCAAAAAGGGATGCTGTTGAACAACTTAGGCTATGAATATTACAATCGAGGCGATTTCCTTCAGGCAAGCCGTTGCTTCAAAGAGGCACTTTCCCTTGCGGAAAAAGGCTCCGCCACCTACTTGAGAAGACTGTGCAATTATACGGATGCCTGCATAGAAGGTGAGCTGTGCACTGATAAAGAGTTGGAGAAACACATCCACCTTGGGCTCCAATTGAGCAAACGTTTGAAAAGCTCTTTATTTCTTAAGCTGTTCGAACTGTTTTTCCTCAAAAAAAACCAGTGCCGGGATGAATATGTCTCCTATTTGGAACATGAAGCATTGCCCTATTTTATCGAAACAAATAACCTGCTGCTGATCGAACGGTATGGAAAGGAGCTTTATGAATACTATGTGGAAAGAGAGCAGCTGAACAACGCCATCCTGTTGACCAGGCAGCTGGAAACAAGTCGTTGAAGAACTCTGGTCGATAAAATGAAAAAATAAGAAAATTCCGTCGAAATACATGATATACTGTTAGAAATAGGTATTTTGACGGAGGTACAAATGGCTGATACTCTAATGACTTTTATCAATATAGCTTTAAGTGTTTTATTATCGGCCGGCTGCAGCTATCTGGCGTTGAAGGAAGCTTTCAAGCAAAATGGTCAAAAGCAAATGGTGAGCAAAAAGGAATTATGGCTTCCTTCTTTTATATATACGATTTTTTACTGCCTGCTTCACGCTTCTGTCATGTGGTTGGTTTCCTATGATATCTTCATCCAGCGGTTCGTCTATTTCGCTCCGATTTTTATCGTGGTTTGTTTTTTCAGCATTTATCTGTCTCTACGGTTATTTCAGGACGTCAATACGGATAAGGTGCACTTCATCAAGGGAGGATTCATTTTTTCCCTGATCATGATGGCTGGGAATTTTGCCACGTATACAGGGTTGATTTATCCTCATATTGAACTCAAACCGATGTACATAGGGTTGACGATTCTGATGACACTTGGCGTGACGTTTCCTTTTTTCCGGATGCTCTTGCAGCTTAATAATCAGGAAAGCAGTTCCTATGGAGGGAACACGCACGCATTCTGGAGCTTTATCATGGGGCTTGGTTTCTCAGGAATCACCTATCTTACGGCTTATTCCCTTCTTTCACCGGAGAAGTATGGCCTGCAGCTTTCCCGGGTGGAAAACAATCAGATGCTTCCCTTCATCATTGAAATGGGCATCCTACTGGCACTCTGGTTCATCCCGGACCAATTGGCCAATGATTTGCATAAAAAACAGATGAAGGACATTTACGAGAAAGAACAGGAATACAGGTCCTTATATCAGAATAATCTTTCCGCCATTTTTACGTATAATCGAGAGGCCGTCATTATAGAGGCCAATAACAAAGCGGCGGAAATGACGGGCTACCCGATCAACATGATGATCGGACAAGGGTTCCGTTCATATGTAATGGAAAAGGATCTGGACCAGATCCAGACCGCTTTCCAAAAATCCCTGATTGGGAAGGCGTCAAAATTCGAAATGAAATTCCCCCACCGGAAAGGGCACATCATGTCCATTCAGGTGATCGTGGTGCCGATTCATCTCAACGGGGAAGTGACCGGTGCCCATGTCCTGGCGACGGATATTACGGAAGCGATCCGGGATAAGGAGCAAATCCAATATCTCGCCTATCATGATGAACTGACCGGATTACCGAACCGGCGCTATTTTAATGAAGAGTTCGAGAAAAAAGTGCAGGAGGGTCACGACCAGATGGCCATCCTGCTACTCGACTTGAACCGTTTTAAAATCGTCAATGACACATTGGGCCATGGATACGGGGATGAGCTCATCTCCCGTGTAGGGAAAAGATGTGTAAAGGCGTTGGGTACGAAAGGCTTCATTGCACGAATGAGTGGTGACGAGTTCATCGTTCTGCTCCCTTCCATCGGATGCCGGAACAATGTCCATAAAGTAGCGGCAGCTATTCATGAAAGCCTGGAAGCCCCATTCGATATCGGGGGCCATGACATCATCACGTCCACTTCTATCGGGATCTCCCTCTATCCTCAAGACGGTCATGATCTTTCCACCCTTTTGAAAAAAGCCGACATCGCCATGTATACAATGAAAAAAAGTGAAGGCGCCTATCAGCTTTTATTTTCCGATCAGCTTGAGGAGAAAGGAATCAACCCGATCGAGCTAGAGGAAAACCTGAGAAAAGCGCTGATCAACGAAGAGTTTGAGCTTTATTACCAGCCTCAGCTCTCACTAACGACGAACAGGATCGTCGGCGTAGAAGCGTTGGTGAGGTGGAGTCATCCGGTGAAGGGCTTGATTTCACCAGCGGACTTCATTCCTTTAGCAGAAGAAACGGGGCTGATCATTCCATTGGGGCACCGCATCCTGATTGAAGCCTGCAAGCAGCTGAAGATCTGGATCCAGGAAGGGCATGAGTTCAAGATTTCAGTCAATGTCTCTTCCCGGCAATTCCACGATGCTACATTTGTCGACATGGTGAGGGATGTTCTGAACACATACGACGTGCCCCCTTCCCTTATCGAGCTAGAGGTTACGGAAAGCACGACGATGCATCATGTCGAGGAAGCCCTGGCAAAACTGAATGCCTTGCGGGAAATCGGTGTATCCATCGCCATCGATGATTTCGGCATCGAATACAGCTCATTAAGCTATCTCCAGAAATTCTCGATTCAAACGTTGAAGATCGACCGGAGCTTCATCATGGGACTGGATGATCATGAGTCTAATAAAGCGATTGTTTCCGCGATTCATGCCATGGCCAAGCATTTAAATTTGACCATCGTGGCAGAAGGGGTGGAAACAGAATCACAGCTGGTGTGGTTGAAGGAATTGGAATGTGAGTATGCGCAAGGGTATTACTTCAGCAAGCCCGTACCGGGTGAGGAGCTGATGGATTATATCCATGCACGGGAATCCCCTTCACCTGTCGGGTGACAAACACCCTGGATGAGGATATCCAGGGTGTTTCTAAAAATCACAAAAAAATCCCCAGCGCGGAATTTGCACCAGGAATCTTTAAACTCTTAGACTATCAAATTAGACTCCACCGGGATCCCAATCGTAAACGTAGTCCACTGATCATCAGAATGACAGTAGATATCCCCGCCATGCTTTTCAATCAGCTTTTTACAAATATAAAGGCCGATCCCCGTTCCAAGGTCCTTCGTCGTGTAAAATGGTTCAAAGATCGCTTCGATCGTCTCTTCTTTGATTTGGGGCCCATTATTTGAAATCATGAGATTCGTCCTGCCACCTTTCACATCACAGCACACATTGATTTGCCTGTGTCCCTCCACTTCCTGAAGGGCGTCGATGGAATTCATAATGAGGTTGAGGAATACCTGCCTTAACTCATCACGATTTCCAAGTACCTTGATGTCAGACTCACACTTGAACTCGATTGATACATCCCCATCCAGAAGACTCGGATACAGGAACTCGATGGTCTCTTCCAAATGATCGGTCAGGATAATTTCTTCCCTCGTACTATCGATCAAATCTTTTCTCGATACGTGGAGGAATTGAGAGATGCGGTAATTTAGTTGTTCGAGCTCATGCTGCATGATATCCAGGTAGGGAAGATCAGGGTAGCCGTTCTGCAGAAGCTTGGTGAAACCGATGATGGACGTCAGGGGGTTCCGGAACTCGTGAACGAAACTTGAACTCATCTGACCGAGGATCGTCAATCGTTCCTTGTGGGTCTGGTCGATATACAGTTCCTTTTCCTGAAGCTGCTGCTCTTTGATTTCCGTATATTTTCTGACGGCAAGATAGGAAAAACGGTCAAAAAGCGAATTGATATCTTCAATTAATGGCTGTAATTCCCGTAGTTCGATCCCAGAATTACTCACCCATTTGATGATGATGCTTTTTCCAATGTTCACGTTATATACAAATTCGCTGATATTCACGTTGGCATTGACCCGTTCAAGAGCCGTCTTATAGGCAAGTGTGGTGATTTCTTCTTCTGTCAGGGGCATGAGGATGGCACGCTTCACTAATTGAAACATCTTCACACCATTGTTCAATACTTCTTCTTTATATATATCATTATCTGAAATGACGATACTTTTGCGCCAATTATGTAGAAATTCGTCTGAATGATCTTCCAGGTATTGTATCAGCATGGTTGAAGCACTAGTCATTGAGTGGCATTCCCTTCATTCCGGTTATTGTCGAAATATTCGTTGATAATATCATAACAGAAAAATAGGGGAATTTAATGAGTATATATAAATATGTCATGAAAAGAGGCACATGGCTTTTGATTCCTCGTTGAAAATGAAAAAGAGCATGAGGAGGTCCCACGCTCTTTTACTACTAGTTTAGAAGGTCCATCCCTCTGACCAATCGGAGCTTTTGACCCGGTTGGAACCATTCCAGTAAAGGAAGATCTTTGTCACACACTCTCCCTATAACATTGACTGCAGGGTTCCTCTCCAGGTCACGTCGAACAATCTGCATTTCACCCTTGTACCGCCCATACAGATCATTATCCTGTGTGATCGCACCCCACGGCCGCCCCTCGGTATGTTGTGGAAGAATCTTACTTTCCGTCCTTGTGTCCAACAACCGAAACACATCTCGGCCCGGATCCGGCCTGAGTTGGTACTCCCCTTCGATTTCCCAGCTTCCATTGTAAAAAAGCTCGATCACACCTTCCTGATCAAAGCGTACAAGTTTCCCCAGCAGTTCCTCCGAAAAGCCCGGATCTCCAACAAATAAACCCGTCACACCCCGCCGCTTCAATTGAACGGCACTGACATATGGAATTTGACTTCGGTGGTCCTCCAATGTAGGCAGTCCCAGATGTAACGGCCCTCGCTTCTTTTCATCCCCTGGTATAAACGCATAAACGGGAATACCGAACGTATCATACAGGTTTTGCTGCTCCAGAAAATACTTCTCATCCAATCCCGTTTCCGGTTTCGGATAAAAGTTATGCCAGGCAATCATGTTTTCTGTTGCTAGCCCACTTTCAATCCAACCCTGAAGTTCTTTTTTTCCAACGGTACTCGCATTAATAGCGATCCGGAATTGAAGGGATAAATCAAGCATCTCATCCGTCGTGAATCCATCATCGAGCCTCAAGGCCGTGACGCCCAATTCCTTCAGTTCTTCAAAATGATGAAGTCCAAGCATAGCAGGCGTTTTCTTCGATACATCAGCAAATACCTGGAACCCTTCCCTATTAAAAAGAGAGAGGAGATCCCTCACCCGCTTGCGGCTGATACCTGATTCTTCGGGAATATGAAGAGAGGTAAAAGCGAGTTTGACACCAGACGAAGAGGCACGAATGATCCTCTTCTCGGCATCTTCATCAGACAGATAGACGGAAATTCCGATCATTCAAACTCACTCGCCATTTCATCCTTGAACCCGAACATGTACGTCAGAGCGAATCCTGCCGCATAAGCAATCAATAGTCCAAGAGTATAGTAGAGAATCTCCCCTGCATTGACTAAGAAAATCAGCGGCAATCCGGATACCCCGATGGCAAACGTTGCAACATCGAAATACGCTTGAAATGCCCCACCGAATCCTGCTCCTAAACAAGCCGTCAGGAACGGTCTTCCCAATGGAAGGGTGACACCGAAAATCAATGGCTCACCGATTCCAAGCATACCCGCAGGAAGCGCCCCGCCGATTGCCCTCTTCAGCTTCTTCTTCTTCGTTTTCATGAAGATGGCAAATGCCGCTCCAACTTGACCGGCTCCACCCATAGCAAGGATCGGCAGCAATGGGTCGTCCCCGATCGTATTGATCAGTTCCAAATGCACAGGCGTCAACCCTTGATGCAAGCCTGTCACGACAAGTGGCAGGAAGGTTGCGCCAAGGACGAATCCGGCAACAAGGCCGCCCATGTCAATAAGAGAGAGAAGACCATTAGTAATAATGTCTGAAATGAATCCGCCAACCGGCATAAATACCGTGTACGTCAATAAGCCTGTAACCAATAACGCAATCGTAGGCGTCACAATGATATCGATTGCCTGCGGGATGACCTTTCGAACGTTCTTTTCTACAAAAGCCATGAAGATGGCGGCAATCAAGACACCAATCAATCCGCCACGGCCAGGCAATAGATTTTCCCCAAACAGCGTCACATCACCAATCGCAGGGTTGATGATCAGGATTCCGGCCAAACCACCGAGTGCCGCCGAACCACCGAATTCCTTCGCCGCATTCATCCCGACAAGGATACCGAGGTACCCGAATAATCCACTTCCGATAATGGAAAGCATCATGACAAGCTGGGATTCCCCGTTCAGCCAGCTTGCCTGTACGAAGAACTTTGTGAACCCGGTGATCAATCCTGATGCAATCAGTGCTGGGATCAGGGGAATGAAGATATTCGCCACGCGTCTTAGAAGCAACTTGAATGGTGTCGCGTTCTTTTTCTTCAGATCAGCCTTTTGCTCTGCTGCGCGCGCCTTCAAGTCAAGATCCCCTTTTGTGGCGGCAACGAGCTTCCCGAATTCCTCCGTCACCTTATTGACCTTTCCAGGCCCCAGGATGACCTGATAGGTTTCATCCTCTACAAACCCAAGGACACCCTCGGTTTTTTTGATTTCTGCTTTCTGGATGAGTTCTTCGTTATACACTTTCACTCTTAATCTCGTCATGCAATGTTCATAGCTTGCGATATTATCAGCACCGCCAAACCGCTCCAATAGGACTCCAGCCAGTTCTTTATTCGTCACTTTCACCTTCCCCTTTCGTTCTTTCACTCTATTGATGGCCCTTACCATTCTATTTCTATGAACGGATATGGACAGGTACCCCTATACGATAAGACTATTTTTCTATGGCCAGACGGACATATCCGTTGGCATCTTCCAGGCGGCTCTTCGCTTCTTCGTACCCGCAGCCGATGGTAATCATCACAATTGAAGGTTTCACTTCATTATTCGCCTTCTTCAATGTCGCTGCGGCCGTTTCTTTATCAGCCCCCGTGATGCTCTCGATAATGCCGATCGCCCGCTGCTCAAGCTTGTAGTTACTGATATTCACATCCACCATCAGATTCCCGTAGGCTTTGCCAAGCTTGATCATGCTTGCTGTGGAGATCATATTCAGGACCATTTTCTGAGCCGTACCCGCCTTTAACCGTGTGGACCCCGTCAGTGCTTCGGGACCTGCATCCACTTCGATGGCAAGCTCAGCTTCTGCAGAAATTTTTGAGCCTGTATTACAGGAAAGAGCCACTGCCGTCGCGCCTAACTCCCTTGCATATTTCAAGCCCCCGATGACATAAGGGGTACGTCCGCTTGCTGCGATCCCGACAACCGTGTCCATAGGAGCCAATCCGATTTCTTTCAGATCCGATACGCCCAACCCTTCATCATCCTCGGCTCCTTCCACCGCTTTCACGAATGCCTTTTCACCCCCTGCAATCAAACCGACGACGACGTCACTATCCACGCTGAACGTCGGTGGGCATTCCACTGCATCCAGGACACCGAGCCTGCCGCTGGTGCCGGCCCCCATATAGATCAATCTTCCACCTTGAGAGATCGATGTCACGACCTTATCGACGACTTCCTCTATTTGTGGGATGACGAGCCGGACTGCTTCCGCCACCTTCTGATCTTCCTCATTCATCATGTGAAGAATCTCGCCGGTACTCGCTGTATCGATCCCGAGCGTATTCTGATTCACCTTCTCTGTTGATAATTCAAAAACATTATCTTCTTTCACAAGTCATTCCTCCCAGAAATCTGTATGCGTTTTCATTAACTTCATTATACTCGTTTTTAAAATAATATTTCAATTACATTTTGTATTATATGAAATTAAATTTTAGAATAGACCATTGTTTTTGGTGGGAATAGTGGGGAAGTTTTCTATTTTAATAATTATCTTCGTAACTGTTGGGGATGAATAGGAAAGTGGTGGTTGATTTCCGCTGCAGGTGCTCGCTTTCCGCGGGGCTGGCGGTGAGCCTCCTCGGCTGCGCCTGCGGGGTCTCACCTGTCCAGCGTTTCCCGCAGGAGTCGAGCACCTTCCGCTCCAATCAACTCATGAGCATAAAAAAACAGTAAAAAACACCTACGAGTTTCAGAGTTCATCCACTCAAAACTTGTTAACAGATCATTATTAGATTCAATTAGTTAACATCCTCTTTTTTATTAAACCAACGACAAATAGGAGTTGGAACACATTTCCCTACTCCTGTTATTTGATATTCACTTAGAGGTCCGTCCCTCAAAGTTGGGGGCCGAGTTCGTCCAGGTTGTGGTGGGGTGAGTGGAATCCAGGCAGATGGAGTCCGGTTTCGCTTCGGTTCATGGATGAGATGGTCGGGATGGTGGAGAAATGGGTCATGGTGATGGCTGCCCTCTCCCTTTGTTTGGTGATGACGCTTTCTGAGCAATTGATTTCAAGCTGTTCTCCGTTCGTGAAATGCACATAGGTTTTTCCTTCTCTGGTGGAGGTCGATTCTATATGCTGGCAGAACAGCCATATGCAATCATAATCGGTCGGGGCCTTGGTGGGTATGGCATAGATGTATTGTTGCGGGCAGATCATGAGAGGTGTTTTTCTAAGGTAGTCGAAGGCATGCCGGACGGCTTTGATCCTTCCGTCGTAGGTGGACCTGTATGCCATACAGGATTCATCCAGAATGTCCATGGAGGATTTTTCGCTGAATGCCTTTCTACCACTGAAGTCATGGACAACCGACTGATGAACCTCATCATACGCCGGACAAATTGCCACAGTCCTTCGAGTAATCATCGCTTTTAAACCTTTCAAATCAAACACCATCCTTTTTCCTTTTATCATAAGCCTCTATTATCAGAATCTTCTTAGATATGAGACTTTATTACTATTATATACCAATCCCAGAATATTTCCATTTATATTTGTTGTTTTTAAGAAAAATCTCACAATTTGAAGAATTGAGTATGATTTCGTCGAAAACACTCCTTGGTCCATTCCAATTCACAACCTTATTATGGTATATTTTTCATAGTATATTTGTAAGTTCCTTTATGGTGAAAGGGGAAAATGGCTTGTTAAATGTTATTAATCTTCTAAGAAAATCCCAGAATGATTCAGTTGATGACGAACATCTGATGAATATGTATGAGTTGTTGTTCCACCACTATCCTGATCCCGTTTACATTCTGGACGTTGACGGTCATATCATCGCGTCAAATTCAGCATCCAAGATTTTGTGCGGGAAAAAGGTTCGAAATATTCAGCAGTTCATTGCGAACTGTGTACCTCAACCTTATATCCCTACTACACTCGATCACTACACGAAAGCTGTAAACGGCGAATATCAGCAGTATCATAGTGTACATATTCTCAAGGACGGACAGCTCATGGATACGAGTGTCCAACTTCAGCCCCTATTCAACCAGAACGAAATCTTTGGGGTTGTGCTTCTGATTAGTGATGTCACCGAAATGGAAGCCCAGAAAGCCATTCTTTCGAAACTCGAAATGAACGTCCATAACGTAGAAGAGCTGGTGGACATCGGTACGTGGGACTTTGATATTGTCGAAAATCAAGCATTGTGGTCTGATCACATGTACACCCTGTTTGATTTGGATGTAAATGAGGTCCCTACCTATGAGAAAGTGTATGAGCGAATCCATCCCGACGACCGGGAAAACTTCGATTCACATTATAAGAAAGCCATTGAAGAGAAGTCCACCTTCAGTATTTCCTATCGCATCATGAAGAAAGACGGTTCAGAACGCGTATTGAATCAGTATGCCGATGTCCTCCTTGATGAGAACAGGCGCCCGGTCCGTATGATTGGGACATCCCATGATATTACGGAACAAGTTCAGATCCAAACGAAAATGGAAGAGCAAGAAGAGCATGTAAAGAAAATCTACAATAACCTGGACGCAGGGATCTGGTCCATGGATGTACGAGAGAACAAAGTACTGTTTACTTCGACAGGGATTGAGAGCATTTCCGGCTACACCTCCAGGGAGTTTGTAGAAGGATCGATTGTATGGGCTGACCTCATTTATTCCGACGATCTTCCCTATTATCATTCAAGGCAGGAAACCCTCTCAACGGCCAAGCCACCGAAAGGGCGCTACCGTATCACGCATAAGAACGGTAGTATACGCTGGATAGAAGATAATACGATACCCGTCTTTGATCATGAGGGAGCACTCATCCGACTGGACGGGATCATCACAGACGTCACAGAACAAATTAAATCAGAAGAAGCCATGGCCCACCTCGCCTATCATGACTACTTAACCGGTCTTCCCAATCGACGGATGTTTGAAAACGAGCTTGGTGACCTCCTTGAGAGCGCGCGCATATTACAGAAACCGTTTGCCGTTTTGTACATAGATATGGATGGCTTTAAACGGATCAATGACACCCTGGGTCATCTAAAGGGAGATCTTCTATTAAAAGAGATTTCCAACCGACTGCGTGAAAACACCCCTGACATTGATCTTGTTGCTCGAATGGGAGGCGATGAATTCACCATCCTCCTTCGTCATATCAGGGATACAGAAGAAGCCGTGTCGTTTGCCCAGAGGCTAATCACATCACTGGAAGAACCCTTCTTCATCTCAGATTATGAGTTATTTGTTACAGCAAGCATTGGAATGACCGTCTATCCAATCGACGGGGAAGACTCAGAGACTCTCATAAGCAGGGCAGATACCGCTCTCTACCGAGCGAAGGAAATGGGGAAAAATAATTTTCAAATCTATACTTCTTCAATGAACATCGAATCTTATAAACTATTTCAGCTAGAAAAGGATCTTCGAAAAGCGATTAAAAACAATGAACTGCTTCTGCACTACCAGCCAAAGGTGGATACCAAAACAGGTAGACTCCTAGGGGCAGAAGCCTTGATCAGATGGCAGCACCCAGAATGGGGGATCGTTTCCCCTCATGAATTCATTCCCATCGCTGAAGAAAACGGGCTCATCATCCCGATCACTGATTGGGTGATCCAGACAGTATGTGAACAAGTAAAAGAATGGGAACGTTCAAATGTCCGCGCTGTCCCGGTATCCATCAATATGTCACCCAAACGCTTTCTGCGGAATGACTGGATGCAAACCATGCTCAATATTATAAAAGAAACGGGAGTGAATCCCTCTCTACTCGATCTTGAAATTACAGAAAGCGTCCTGATCCAAAATGAAGATTCTTTCATTTCATCAGTGGAAACGTTAAAAGAGATCGGCATACAATTTTCCCTGGATGACTTTGGAACCGGATTCTCTTCCCTTTTATACTTAAAGAAATTTAACGTGGATACCGTTAAAATAGACCGTAGTTTCATCCGTGACTATTTGAATGAAAGTGATGCCGAAATTACGAAATCGATCATCCGCCTGGCACATGGATTGCATTTAAACGTAGTGGCTGAAGGCGTGGAAACCGAAGACCAGCGAAACTTCCTAGAGAAGCAGGGCTGCGACATCATACAAGGGTATTTGTTCAGTAAACCGGTCCCACCCGAAGACTTTCTCGCCTATTTACGAAAGCCGGTTTTATCAACCGAGCAAACTCAGCCTCTCATCCCCGTCGAGGAAAGACGGGAAGTATTCAGAATTGACTTCACATATCCTTTAAGCGCGGACATGACGATTGCTAGCGTAAATGGGAAGCAGGCATTTGTGGGTACAACAGAAGTGTTGGTAGAGAATATCGGGCCCGGCGGATTGCGCTTCTTGACTCACTTGCGACTGCCCGTATCACCGGGAATCAACTTTGATTTTCACACCCATATACTTGGTGAATCAGTCAGCCTTCCAGGGAAAATTGTGTGGAAGAAGGAACAGGGGGCAGACTTCTTCTTATACGGAGTACAATTCATCCTCATCCCTTCAGAGCAGCCGAAATTGACGAAGTTGTTGAATAAATTGTCCATGGAGGTGGTGAAGACGCCTACTCCTGAGGGATGTTCATTTATTACTATGGATGGGATTGAATACCTTACCATTAAAATGACAAAATAGAACTTCGATGTATGGCAGATAAACATTGGCTTTATCTGCCATTACCATCATCTATCGTCTTTTTTGACAAATAAAAAAACCTTTCTGAAAGGTTTGGAATGATTTCATAATTAAGATATGTATTCGGCAACTGGCAGGCGTAGTCCGTGAACGTTAGCCCCTATAGTTTTGCGTCACCATCTTTCAATGGTTTTGCCTTTATCGTACATATGTCCGTCTCTGTTCAATTGAATAGTCTTCTACGGGGATTTTGGAACACTTTTACATAAACAGTTTTCTCTTCACTCCTGAAAAATTTAATGCCGATAATCTTGAGCGGCGTCCAAATCTCCTTCATATAATAGACCGGCAATCCAGGTCCTCCTTCCTGTATATCTTCTTTATATTGTCAATTATAGTATATAAAAGTCTGAATAATCTATTTATTATTACATATATTTATCGACAGCATTTTCAGACAAAAGTCCCGTATATTATTTTTTGAATAAAGTTAGGGAATGAACCACACTTTATGTCACATATTTATAGGCATGCGTTCTTCTGAATATAGTTCATTAAAAAACTTTCTGTATCTTACATATTTTCAAATATAAATTACATTGCAAAAACCCCTTATTCACTTAAATAAGGGGCAGAAAGAAGATATTATTCTAATTTCACAAAATATGTCATCCTTCAGTCATTAGAAAAAGTCTTTCGAATTGCATCTTCGTATTCGGACTGCTGCACCCTGGATCTGGCATATTTTTTGGTAACGTTAATATCCTTATGGCCAGCGAGCTTAGAGACCACTTCCAGACCCACACCCTTATCAATTAATTGCTGACAAAAGGTATGGCGTAACTTCTGAGCATTCACACCGTATTTCTTTAACATATACTGCACAGATCTCTCGGTTAATCTCTCGTTGGATTTTGACACAAACAACGCCTTCTCCGTAGGATTGATCGGTAAATACTTCATGAGATGATCTTTCAGTTCATGGGATAGGGGGATGACCCTTTCTTCCCCGTGAGGTGATATCACCTTCAGATTGCCTTCATGAAAGTCAACATCAGACTGATCCAGTCCACAAAGCTCAGAGACTCTTATCCCGGTGTGGAGGAGCATATATACAATGGCTATGTTTCTTTCATTCTCATGCTCTCGTACTTCAGTTAACAACATCTCACATTCTTTCTTCGTAAGAACATCTATTTCATCATTCTTATCAGCCTTTTGAATTTGGATGCCCAACGTGACATGGGGTTTCTTTAAATATTTTGAAAAAGTTCTGATTGCTCCCATAATTTTATCTGTAGTAATTGGGCTCTTTCCCTTTTCTTCTAAAAATAGAATGTAGTCCTGCACATCTTTCTGAGTCACATCTCCAAGCTTTTGTTGATTTCCCTGAAGCCAATGTTCAAATTTCTTAAGTTCTTGATGATAAGTCGAAATGGTATTTAATGATTTTCCTTCCTGTTCAAGCCACTTTAAAAAGGAATCAATTGAAGTACTAGAAGAACCTTGCAAGAGTACCACCCTTTCAGATCAAACCTCTATTTACTTAATATCGTAGAACGAATGGAAGAAGAAGTCAACTTCTCCGAATATAAGATGGTTGAATTGAGTGACTAGTACTTAATAAAACCTTTCGTGTTTATTAAATGGAGTACTTAATAAGCTATTCTTACTTCGCAGTTACCCTCCAACCGGGATGGTGGACTTGGCTGGTGATATGAGGTGCGGATCATGTCTTCGTCCGGTAGCTCGTGATTTAGCGTTTAGGGGATGGGATTTACATGGTCTACAAAGCGGGTTTTTAATAAATTATGATGCAAGGTGGTTCTAGGTTTAATAAAAACCTTATATTGGTGGGAATTATGAACGCAAATGTGGACGTGGAAGGATAAGGTGGCGATTCTTTAAAACACCTTATCTCTATGGAATCATGCGTCCTTAGTTGAAATTCATACTGGTTTTACGATTATCGTGCGGGGAAATAGTTTTTCCTGCGGCGTTGTGATTTATCATGCGAGATGCTAAATAATAGTGCCAGCGTGTCGAATTTTCTTTGAATCGTCCTTACCAGTAGACTCATCCCTCATCTAATTCCTTTCTTCGTCAACAGGCAGACCTTCCGTTCCTAAAACAACGTCTCTTTAAATATGTTCTTCCAACAAAAATCAAAACCAAAAAAGAGTAACTCCTAAGAGCTACTCTTTTCACATTTGCCTGGCGACGTCCTACTCTCACAGGGGGAGATCCCCCAACTACCATCGGCGCTGAAGAGCTTAACTTCCGTGTTCGGCATGGGAACGGGTGTGACCTCTTCGCCATTATCACCAGACGAATATTCAATTGAAGGATTGTTCCTTCAAAACTAGATAAAGGATTGATGTCAAGAAAGCCGAATATCGACCAATTGTTGTTCATTAAAATAATGACTCTTTGTGGTTAAGTCCTCGATCGATTAGTATCAGTCAACTCCACATGTCGCCATGCTTCCATCTCTGACCTATCTACCTAGTCATCTTCTAGGGATCTTACTCACTTACGTGATGGGAAATCTCATCTCGAGGGGGGCTTCATGCTTAGATGCTTTCAGCACTTATCCCTTCCGCACATAGCTACCCAGCGATGCCTTTGGCAAGACAACTGGTACACCAGCGGTGCGTCCATCCCGGTCCTCTCGTACTAAGGACAGCTCCTCTCAAATTTCCTGCGCCCACGACGGATAGGGACCGAACTGTCTCACGACGTTCTGAACCCAGCTCGCGTACCGCTTTAATGGGCGAACAGCCCAACCCTTGGGACCGACTACAGCCCCAGGATGCGATGAGCCGACATCGAGGTGCCAAACCTCCCCGTCGATGTGGACTCTTGGGGGAGATAAGCCTGTTATCCCCGGGGTAGCTTTTATCCGTTGAGCGATGGCCCTTCCATGCGGAACCACCGGATCACTAAGCCCGACTTTCGTCCCTGCTCGACTTGTAGGTCTCGCAGTCAAGCTCCCTTGTGCCTTTACACTCTGCGAATGATTTCCAACCATTCTGAGGGAACCTTTGGGCGCCTCCGTTACTCTTTAGGAGGCGACCGCCCCAGTCAAACTGCCCACCTGACACTGTCTCCCACCCCGATAAGGGGCGCGGGTTAGAATTTCAATACAGCCAGGGTAGTATCCCACCGATGCCTCCACCGAAGCTGGCGCTCCGGTTTCCAAGGCTCCTACCTATCCTGTACAAGCTGTACCAAAATTCAATATCAGGCTACAGTAAAGCTCCACGGGGTCTTTCCGTCCTGTCGCGGGTAACCTGCATCTTCACAGGTACTATAATTTCACCGAGTCTCTCGTTGAGACAGTGCCCAGATCGTTACGCCTTTCGTGCGGGTCGGAACTTACCCGACAAGGAATTTCGCTACCTTAGGACCGTTATAGTTACGGCCGCCGTTTACTGGGGCTTCGATTCGCACCTTCGCTTGCGCTAAGCACTCCTCTTAACCTTCCAGCACCGGGCAGGCGTCAGCCCCTATACTTCGCCTTACGGCTTCGCAGAGACCTGTGTTTTTGCTAAACAGTCGCCTGGGCCTATTCACTGCGGCTCTCTCGGGCTTGCACCCTACCAGAGCACCCCTTCTCCCGAAGTTACGGGGTCATTTTGCCGAGTTCCTTAACGAGAGTTCTCTCGCTCACCTTAGGATTCTCTCCTCGCCTACCTGTGTCGGTTTGCGGTACGGGCACCTTTTTCCTCGCTAGAGGCTTTTCTTGGCAGTGTGGAATCAGGAACTTCGCTACTATAATTCGCTCGCTATCACAGCTCAGCCTTCACGATGATGGGATTTGCCTCATCATCAGCCTAACTGCTTAGACGCACATATCCAGCAGTGCGCTTACCCTATCCTCCTGCGTCCCCCCATTGCTCAAACGGAAAAGAGGTGGTACAGGAATATCAACCTGTTGTCCATCGTCTACGCCTATCGGCCTCGACTTAGGTCCCGACTAACCCTGAGCGGACGAGCCTTCCTCAGGAAACCTTAGGCATTCGGTGGATGGGATTCTCACCCATCTTTCGCTACTCATACCGGCATTCTCACTTCTAAGCACTCCACCAGTCCTTACGGTCTAGCTTCGCAGTCCTTAGAACGCTCTCCTACCACTGACACCTAGAGGTGTCAATCCACAGCTTCGGTGATACGTTTAGCCCCGGTACATTTTCGGCGCAGAGTCACTCGACCAGTGAGCTATTACGCACTCTTTAAATGGTGGCTGCTTCTAAGCCAACATCCTGGTTGTCTAAGCAACTCCACATCCTTTTCCACTTAACGTATACTTTGGGACCTTAGCTGGTGGTCTGGGCTGTTTCCCTTTCGACTACGGATCTTATCACTCGCAGTCTGACTCCCATGGATAAGTCTTTGGCATTCGGAGTTTGTCTGAATTCGGTAACCCGATGAGGGCCCCTAGTCCAAACAGTGCTCTACCTCCAAGACTCTTACACATGAGGCTAGCCCTAAAGCTATTTCGGAGAGAACCAGCTATCTCCAAGTTCGATTGGAATTTCTCCGCTACCCACCCCTCATCCCCGCACTTTTCAACGTGCGTGGGTTCGGACCTCCATTCAGTGTTACCTGAACTTCATCCTGGACATGGGTAGATCACCTGGTTTCGGGTCTACGACCACATACTCAATTCGCCCTATTCAGACTCGCTTTCGCTGCGGCTCCGTCTTATCAACTTAACCTTGCATGGGATCGTAACTCGCCGGTTCATTCTACAAAAGGCACGCCATCACCCGTTAACGGGCTCTGACTACTTGTAGGCACACGGTTTCAGGTTCTATTTCACTCCCCTTCCGGGGTGCTTTTCACCTTTCCCTCACGGTACTGGTTCACTATCGGTCACTAGGGAGTATTTAGCCTTGGGAGATGGTCCTCCCAGCTTCCGACGGGATTTCACGTGTCCCGCCGTACTCAGGATCCACTCAAGAGGGAATGAAGTTTCAACTACAGGGTTGTTACCTTCTTTGACGAGCCTTTCCAGACTTCTTCGTCTACTTCATTCCTTTGTAACTCCGTATAGAGTGTCCTACAACCCCAAGAGGCAAGCCTCTTGGTTTGGGCTATATCCCGTTTCGCTCGCCGCTACTCAGGGAATCGCAATTGCTTTCTCTTCCTCCAGGTACTTAGATGTTTCAGTTCCCTGGGTCTGCCTTCCATACTCTATGTATTCAAGTAAGGATATTGTTCCATTACGAACAATGGGTTCCCCCATTCGGAAATCTCTGGATCAAAGCTCACTTACAGCTCCCCAAAGCATATCGGTGTTAGTCCCGTCCTTCGTCGGCTCCTAGTGCCAAGGCATCCACCGTGCGCCCTTCATAACTTAACCGAATTGGTTGTTACATCAGGTTTAAAACCTAAAATGGCGATACTCGGTAATTTCTTGACTATCAATTTATCTTTATCTAGTTTTCAAAGAACAATCATTTGTCTCGAAAGAGACAGTATGGTTGGATATTTTGCTTTCGCAAAAATCCCTGACAGTAATTAAACCATCAAAACTGAACAAAACTTCGACGTGTCAAACGTTTTAGTAAATCTTCCTTAGAAAGGAGGTGATCCAGCCGCACCTTCCGATACGGCTACCTTGTTACGACTTCACCCCAATCATCTGTCCCACCTTAGGCGGCTGGCTCCAAAAGGTTACCTCACCGACTTCGGGTGTTACAAACTCTCGTGGTGTGACGGGCGGTGTGTACAAGGCCCGGGAACGTATTCACCGCGGCATGCTGATCCGCGATTACTAGCGATTCCAGCTTCATGTAGGCGAGTTGCAGCCTACAATCCGAACTGAGAACGGTTTTATGGGATTGGCTAAACCTCGCGGTCTCGCTGCCCTTTGTACCGTCCATTGTAGCACGTGTGTAGCCCAGGTCATAAGGGGCATGATGATTTGACGTCATCCCCACCTTCCTCCGGTTTGTCACCGGCAGTCATCTTAGAGTGCCCAACTGAATGCTGGCAACTAAGATCAAGGGTTGCGCTCGTTGCGGGACTTAACCCAACATCTCACGACACGAGCTGACGACAACCATGCACCACCTGTCACTCTGTCCCCCGAAGGGGAAAGCCCTATCTCTAGGGTTGTCAGAGGATGTCAAGACCTGGTAAGGTTCTTCGCGTTGCTTCGAATTAAACCACATGCTCCACCGCTTGTGCGGGCCCCCGTCAATTCCTTTGAGTTTCAGTCTTGCGACCGTACTCCCCAGGCGGAGTGCTTAATGCGTTAGCTGCAGCACTAAGGGGCGGAAACCCCCTAACACTTAGCACTCATCGTTTACGGCGTGGACTACCAGGGTATCTAATCCTGTTTGCTCCCCACGCTTTCGCGCCTCAGTGTCAGTTACAGACCAGAAAGTCGCCTTCGCCACTGGTGTTCCTCCAAATATCTACGCATTTCACCGCTACACTTGGAATTCCACTTTCCTCTTCTGCACTCAAGTTCCCCAGTTTCCAATGACCCTCCACGGTTGAGCCGTGGGCTTTCACATCAGACTTAAGGAACCACCTGCGCGCGCTTTACGCCCAATAATTCCGGACAACGCTTGCCACCTACGTATTACCGCGGCTGCTGGCACGTAGTTAGCCGTGGCTTTCTGGTTAGGTACCGTCAAGGTGCCGCCCTATTCGAACGGCACTTGTTCTTCCCTAACAACAGAGCTTTACGATCCGAAAACCTTCATCACTCACGCGGCGTTGCTCCGTCAGACTTTCGTCCATTGCGGAAGATTCCCTACTGCTGCCTCCCGTAGGAGTCTGGGCCGTGTCTCAGTCCCAGTGTGGCCGATCACCCTCTCAGGTCGGCTACGCATCGTTGCCTTGGTGAGCCGTTACCTCACCAACTAGCTAATGCGCCGCGGGTCCATCTGTAAGTGGTAGCTAAAAGCCACCTTTCAACATTTCCTCATGCGAGGAAATGAGTTATCCGGTATTAGCCCCGGTTTCCCGGAGTTATCCCAGTCTTACAGGCAGGTTACCCACGTGTTACTCACCCGTCCGCCGCTGATATCAGGGAGCAAGCTCCCATCAATCCGCTCGACTTGCATGTATTAGGCACGCCGCCAGCGTTCGTCCTGAGCCAGGATCAAACTCTCCGATAAAAGTTTGAATAGCTCTTTAAAAATAAATCTAGAATTAACGTTGACGTATTGTCTTGTTTTGTTCAGTTTTCAAGGTTCAATGTGTAAGTGCTTCTCTTGAAGCGACCCTTACTATGTTACATGAATGTTAACTTGTTGTCAACAACTTTTTAAAAGAAGTTTTGATCAAGTTTTTCATGTTGTGTTGCTCGTTTGTGGCAACAAATAATACTTTACCAGTTAACTTCGTAGAAGTCAACTTCTTTTTAAATGTTTTTTGAAACCTTTATTATTGTCTTGTTATCAAACAATAATTCTTGCCTCTGAAAAATAGAGATATAAAATATCTATACCCTGTTTAAAGGCGGAAAAACCATATTATCACAAACCTTAATATTATTACAATACCTATTTCATAATATATTGATTTTGATAGCATAAAGTATCTCGTTTGTTCGGGCTGGAATAAGTATAAAAGATAGATAAGGAGATTTGTAAACTACTAGTTCAGGAGTCAGTCAAACGTCATCACCTCTGATTAAGGGCAAATACTACAATTAAGCAGTTGGGTTTCAATTTTAGCTCCACTGTATAATTTTAAATTAATTTTAATATGCATATGAGTAAAATCCGATGATTCTTCCTCAATTAGAGGAAGATCAATAATAATCGGCAACAAAACTATATGCTGCGACTACTATTTTAGGGCAGCAAGGCTTCCATTAGCAGTAATTGCGTCATTATTTAATTTTTTGCGTCATATTAATCGTAATCACGTCATTTTTTCACTTATTGCGTTTTTATCCAAATTATACCTTTCGCTAACCCTTGGCACTGCTACTTTTAAACAACCAAAAAAAGAAGAATAATCCCAATTGCCTTGAAACGCCCTACTCTCCCAGGGGAGCCCTCAACTACCATCCGCACTGAAAGCTACGGCTAGTGATGAGCGGCGAATCTCTTCGTCCGCTTCACTCGTTCAGATCCTCGTGTGGGATCCACACTCCGGTCTTCTCTCCCTCGCGTCCTCGACCTTCTTGCTCCTCCCCACCCTCGCACTGCGATCGAGGAGAGAACAGATAAAACACTTATGTTCTTCGAACAAACTCAATCAAAACCAAAAAAAGAGTAACTCCTAAGAGCTACTCTTTTCACATTTGCCTGGCGACGTCCTACTCTCACAGGGGGAGATCCCCCAACTACCATCGGCGCTGAAGAGCTTAACTTCCGTGTTCGGCATGGGAACGGGTGTGACCTCTTCGCCATTATCACCAGACGAATATTCAATTGAAGGATTGTTCCTTCAAAACTAGATAAAGGATTGATGTCAAGAAAGCCGAATATCGACCAATTGTTGTTCATTAAAATAATGACTCTTTGTGGTTAAGTCCTCGATCGATTAGTATCAGTCAACTCCACATGTCGCCATGCTTCCATCTCTGACCTATCTACCTAGTCATCTTCTAGGGATCTTACTCACTTACGTGATGGGAAATCTCATCTCGAGGGGGGCTTCATGCTTAGATGCTTTCAGCACTTATCCCTTCCGCACATAGCTACCCAGCGATGCCTTTGGCAAGACAACTGGTACACCAGCGGTGCGTCCATCCCGGTCCTCTCGTACTAAGGACAGCTCCTCTCAAATTTCCTGCGCCCACGACGGATAGGGACCGAACTGTCTCACGACGTTCTGAACCCAGCTCGCGTACCGCTTTAATGGGCGAACAGCCCAACCCTTGGGACCGACTACAGCCCCAGGATGCGATGAGCCGACATCGAGGTGCCAAACCTCCCCGTCGATGTGGACTCTTGGGGGAGATAAGCCTGTTATCCCCGGGGTAGCTTTTATCCGTTGAGCGATGGCCCTTCCATGCGGAACCACCGGATCACTAAGCCCGACTTTCGTCCCTGCTCGACTTGTAGGTCTCGCAGTCAAGCTCCCTTGTGCCTTTACACTCTGCGAATGATTTCCAACCATTCTGAGGGAACCTTTGGGCGCCTCCGTTACTCTTTAGGAGGCGACCGCCCCAGTCAAACTGCCCACCTGACACTGTCTCCCACCCCGATAAGGGGCGCGGGTTAGAATTTCAATACAGCCAGGGTAGTATCCCACCGATGCCTCCACCGAAGCTGGCGCTCCGGTTTCCAAGGCTCCTACCTATCCTGTACAAGCTGTACCAAAATTCAATATCAGGCTACAGTAAAGCTCCACGGGGTCTTTCCGTCCTGTCGCGGGTAACCTGCATCTTCACAGGTACTATAATTTCACCGAGTCTCTCGTTGAGACAGTGCCCAGATCGTTACGCCTTTCGTGCGGGTCGGAACTTACCCGACAAGGAATTTCGCTACCTTAGGACCGTTATAGTTACGGCCGCCGTTTACTGGGGCTTCGATTCGCACCTTCGCTTGCGCTAAGCACTCCTCTTAACCTTCCAGCACCGGGCAGGCGTCAGCCCCTATACTTCGCCTTACGGCTTCGCAGAGACCTGTGTTTTTGCTAAACAGTCGCCTGGGCCTATTCACTGCGGCTCTCTCGGGCTTGCACCCTACCAGAGCACCCCTTCTCCCGAAGTTACGGGGTCATTTTGCCGAGTTCCTTAACGAGAGTTCTCTCGCTCACCTTAGGATTCTCTCCTCGCCTACCTGTGTCGGTTTGCGGTACGGGCACCTTTTTCCTCGCTAGAGGCTTTTCTTGGCAGTGTGGAATCAGGAACTTCGCTACTATAATTCGCTCGCTATCACAGCTCAGCCTTCACGATGATGGGATTTGCCTCATCATCAGCCTAACTGCTTAGACGCACATATCCAGCAGTGCGCTTACCCTATCCTCCTGCGTCCCCCCATTGCTCAAACGGAAAAGAGGTGGTACAGGAATATCAACCTGTTGTCCATCGTCTACGCCTATCGGCCTCGACTTAGGTCCCGACTAACCCTGAGCGGACGAGCCTTCCTCAGGAAACCTTAGGCATTCGGTGGATGGGATTCTCACCCATCTTTCGCTACTCATACCGGCATTCTCACTTCTAAGCACTCCACCAGTCCTTACGGTCTAGCTTCGCAGTCCTTAGAACGCTCTCCTACCACTGACACCTAGAGGTGTCAATCCACAGCTTCGGTGATACGTTTAGCCCCGGTACATTTTCGGCGCAGAGTCACTCGACCAGTGAGCTATTACGCACTCTTTAAATGGTGGCTGCTTCTAAGCCAACATCCTGGTTGTCTAAGCAACTCCACATCCTTTTCCACTTAACGTATACTTTGGGACCTTAGCTGGTGGTCTGGGCTGTTTCCCTTTCGACTACGGATCTTATCACTCGCAGTCTGACTCCCATGGATAAGTCTTTGGCATTCGGAGTTTGTCTGAATTCGGTAACCCGATGAGGGCCCCTAGTCCAAACAGTGCTCTACCTCCAAGACTCTTACACATGAGGCTAGCCCTAAAGCTATTTCGGAGAGAACCAGCTATCTCCAAGTTCGATTGGAA
>NZ_CP096886.1:200000-572500 GCF_024195245.1 Rossellomorea sp. KS-H15a
TGGTGCGTCTGCCAATTCCGCCACACCCGCAAATGGTAAGATGTTTTACCGAGGCGAAAATCTTTGGTGAGCCATGAAGGATTCGAACCTTCGACCCTCTGATTAAAAGTCAGATGCTCTACCAACTGAGCTAATGGCTCATCTCATATAAAACCAAATGGTGCCGGCAAGAGGACTTGAACCCCCAACCTACTGATTACAAGTCAGTTGCTCTACCAGTTGAGCTACACCGGCACGTGTTTCCCTACTTATTAAAAGCAATGCACGGAAGGATATTTTGCTGACGCAAAAATCTTTGGTGGAGGATGACGGGATCGAACCGCCGACCCTCTGCTTGTAAGGCAGATGCTCTCCCAGCTGAGCTAATCCTCCACAATATATAAGTAAGTTCTTTTTACATTCTAAAAAATGGTGACCCATACGGGATTCGAACCCGTGTTACCGCCGTGAAAGGGCGGTGTCTTAACCGCTTGACCAATGGGCCGTTTGTGCAAATGCCCTTTAAGGACAAGTATTACTATAGCAATTAATTTCGCAGAAGTCAACTTCTAAATCATAATTACTGAGAACTTTTTTTCTACTTACTCATTATAACATTTTTGTAAGCCGAAAAAGAATATACCACACTATTTAAGTTTATATCAATAGTGATTTTAAAAAAACAACTTCATTTGTACTTTAGATTCTACTCCTAGTATTCGCATCTTTTTGAGAAACTTTTAAAAATCAGGTCTGTCCCCCTCTCTCCCGCATAGATATAGAAATTGAAAATACGATGATAACAAAGGAGTTTCCTATGAAAATAACACGTTTAGGTCATTCTTGTTATGTCTTTTCCACGCTTGCTGGAAAGAGTATTATAGTGGACGCTTTTTTGCAACAAAACCCTGCATGTCCAAAGGAGTTTGTTCAAGAAGATTATTTGAAGAAGATCGATATAGTTTTGCCACACAAATCACTTTGATCATATATCAAGGATTGGAGGAGGTTAGGAATTCGAATCCTGATGTACTCGTCGTTGACCAGTATGTGCTGGCATTGAAATTAATGGGTGAAGGATACAAAGTGTTTCCATTAAACTATGGCGGCACCTATCATGCGGATAGCTTTAAAGTGACGATGGTCAATGCCGTTCATACCCCTTCTTTCAGTGAAACTCAGGGAGTACCCAGCTTGGTTGAACTTCCGTGTGGGTATGTCTTACATGCCTTCAACGATCAGGTAGTGTATATTTCGGAGACACCAACGTGACGGCCGATATGAAGATCATATAGGAAATCCATCAACCGACCATTGCCATTCTTTCCTGTTCGACACAATTCGTAATGGGTGTCAAAGAAGCAGCATATCACTTACTCCTCTCATACCTTCCCTAAGGTTAAAGACGCCTCCTGTCCGGAATTGATGGCTGGACTTGTAAAGGGACTCCTTGTGATTCAGTTTATGATGGGACAGGATGAGGAATTAAGGGAAATGATGAAGAATATCGATGTAGAAGTTTCTATTCTAGGATATGGAGAAACGAAAGAGTTTCAATAGAAGGAAAGAAGAGTAGTCCTATAATTATGATGAGAGTTTCTTAATGATGTGTGCCTCCCAATCTTATATTACAGAAAATCATTCAATTTCATTTGATGATAGGATATTTTTTGCTGTAACTTACTTTGTATGCGGGAATCCAGACATCCTTCAAGTAATGCTTTATGATAGTGAATCCTCATGGAATGCCATTTGAATTTTAACACTGTAAAAAACATCGTATTCCTCCTTAAATCTTAAGGTGGCAGGAGTCCGCTACGGAAACTGGCAAGCTCTGTCGCGTCTTTAATTTTCACTGATTCAGTCTTCACCCTACCATTATCTAGTTAAAAACCACTCAATTTGTAATGATTCAAATTTACCATTCAGATAATATCACATTATCTAACGTTATATACGATATATTCTTAAAAGAATACTTTTGCGAACCACTAAATGAAAAAATAAACGGGAAGAAATCTTTTTCATATTTTAAACAAACGTTTATTTAGTCCCCCTCCCGTCTGTCTTTAAAGGGTTTTTCAATTAATCAAACGTTTGTTACATTATCTTAGTACTGATGCTACTAATATCCTCGAATAAAAAGATCTCACCCTCTTTAAGGAGTAAGATCTTTTAGCATTGCACTATTTCTTCTCAATCACAATAAAACACGTACTATCCGGAAGACGCACCGGTTTTCCGGTTTCATCGGTAAGCTCTATTTTCTGTTCTAAGTGTTCTTCATATCCTTCTTGCAAATAATGCTCAAATATCAGGATTTCAGCCTGGTTTCCAAGCGTCGCCTGAATAAACTCCCGAAATCTTGATGGAGTAAAATAGCCGAATTGCTCTTGTACTTCATGGGGGTATGCCTCTTCTCCCCACGTATACGTATAAAGGAATTCCATCGCATCGTTTACATCAAGAAGGACGGCATCGTCTCCTGCTGAACGATATGTGATCGACCTCCCCTTGAAGTCCCCGACGTATCTCTTGAAAAAGGAAAGGCCTTGTGGGTCTTTAAAGCGAATGATCCGTTTCTCTTCCATTGGCTCTGTCATGATGCCATCCCGGATGATGATCCTTCCTTTTGGTCTGAGAGCTTTAAGGGAACTCTTTAAGGTTTGGGCGATGACCCCATGATTGAATTTTTCACCTTCGTACGGGATGTAGGAGAACATTTCATGGAGGATCGATGAGAATACGATCGTGTCGGCTCCTCCCTTCCCGATGTAGTCTTCGAGCTTGAGAGCATCTCCCTGCATGACTTCCCATGGGGCGTTATCCCTTTGCTTTTTCCGCTTCAGCTCCTCCACCACATTGACGGCAATGTCGATTCCGATGACGGTGGCCCCGGGGTGGTGACGGGTCAACAGGTCCAGCATGACTCCTCCCCCCGGACCGATATCGACCATTGTCTTTCCTACAGCGTAATCGGAAATCTTTTTCTTGAAGTCCCGTGAGCTATTCATATCACTTAGGTAGGTTTGTTCATTGTTCAGCCTGTCATAGGCATCCTTCCTGAAGTTGAACAGGTCAAATAACAGGACGATGGCCCGGTCATAAAGGGGTGATTTTTCAGCTTCCTGGCAGAATTCAATCAGCTTCTCTCCTGCCCGTGAAAAAGAAAACCCGACCCCCGCCATTTCTTCCTGTGCATGAAGGGGTGCTGCTACCAAACGGACATGCTCGTTTGAAGGGTGTTTTCCATTGACGATCTCTTCGATTGTGCACTCGGCAAGATATGATTCTATGATTCTTTTTTTATAAACATTGACGGTCTTTCTACCTTTATAGTCGTAATACAGTTCCTTCATCAAGGGCTCAAAGGAAAGGTGTTCCAAGGTAATCTCCCGTGTGTTTCGTTTAATGAGCAGAAAGATCTTGATGAATTCTTCAAACGTAAAATCCGTAAGAGAGGCCTCCACATACCACATATCCGTTTTTCGAAAAAAACGTTCCAGAAGCTTTTCTGCATCGGGATGGGAACTCAGCCACTCATCGTATACGGCGTCAACGTTTTCCCCATGTAAAGAAGCAAGATTTCGCAACCTACGGAGCCTTTCTTGAAACGTTTGCTCTTTGGACACTTCTCCATCGCAAATCCAGCGGTTCACCTCTTCCATTTCCTTTTGTACCGAACTCCAGATCCCGGAGGATACTCCCGCTACGATACAGTGATTCAGTGCATACAGAAGAGGAAACATTTCTTGTGTCGCCACTTCGATCAGAGGCTTCATCGATGAATATCTGACCTCACCCCGTATGTATTGTCCGGCGAGACCGTGTGTCAGGATCAGCACGTACAGTAGCTTCTCCTTCTCACGATTACGTTTTGCTTCAGGTCGTTTTTCCATTTCCGAGGCGTAAATTTGAGCCGACCCCATATTATGAATGGCGAGGTGAAAGCCGTTATCAAGCCACTCTCTCCGTTGGTGGGGAAGGCCGCACTTGGCCGTTTCACTCCATATGAGGACTTCTTCCACTAACTCTTTCTCTTCTTGGTGCAGACTCAACCCGTCCAGTATTTGGAGTGTTCTCTCCACGTATTCCAGCACCGGATTTTGTGCCATCTGTTCAAGCGATTCGACTTGTTCAAGGTTTACATTTTTTTCTTTCGTAAGAGAAAGGTATTTTAGCCACACTTGTTCCCGCAGTATGAGTGTATTTCCTGATCTCAATTCTTCAATTGCACGTAAGGATGAAAGCATTGTTTTCGCTCCCTTTTTCTCATTATTTACCTTTCCATCATACCTCACTCTGGTAAAGGAATGTATGAATTCCCTTTTTCATAGACTTAATGTATAGGAAGGGAGCTGGTCTCAATGCTTGAGTGGAGCGCTGCTATTGCAGCCGTTGCATTTACGATTCTTGTGGCTTACTTGATTTTGACATTAAGGAGAGTCATGAACACGCTGGACGAAACGAAGAAGACGCTGTCTGACACGAGGAAGGCCGTTAATGGTATTACAGAGGAGGCTGAAGAACTGATCCATACGGCCAACCAGATTTCTGTTGATGTAAAAGGAAAGATGAAAGCCGTTGATCCGTTGGTTGAGTCCGCGCATGATGTCGGGGACATGATCCAGAGTGTGACAAGCTCGGTGAAAAGAGCCGCTTCGCAAAACCGCACTCCAAAGACCATCCATACTCAGGAAAGCAAACCGGTGCAGATTAAATTGAAGTAAATGGAAAAGAGGCCTGGCTAAACGGCCTCTTTATTTGAGTCCATACTCAAACCAGTTCACCTGCGACCTCCAACAGCCAGTACCCATGCATGAGAAAAACACAGCTGTAGGATACTGCCGCAAAGACTGACACGAGGAGCAACACCCTTGAAGACCGTTTATCCGTTTTAAGATGAAAAAGAAGGCACAGCAAAACGAACGAGAGACCGACCTTCAATAGTAGAAACAACCAAGGGTCCGTGAGATAAAGGGTATGCATGAGGGGATTGGATTCTGATATATACTGAAAGTGCAATCCATACATTGTGACGAATGCGTCTACGAGGTTAAGGAGTAAGATATAAAGCAGCAGGTACCTCATTAATCGATTCTCCTATTCGCTATTTATCGTGGTTTATACCATCATACCATACATTTCATTATAACACTCCTATTTTGTTCTCAATAAAGAATATTATACAAACGTTTATTTAGATCCTCCCATTCTTTGTATTGATATGGATGGGGACACTATTCAAACGTTTGTTTAAATTTCCTCAAAAAAATCCCAACCCTACGAATAAGGTTGAGATTCCATGATTCTATCAATGTTTCTTTTTCTTCTTCTCTTTCTCCCCCTTCTCATCCACCTTGATGACAACAGTAGTCAAAGGATCGAGGGTCAATGTGTCGTCGCTCATGGTGAAACCGGATTTCTTAGAAACAGGATGTGTCCCCGCTTCATCGTTATCCACGACCACTTTTCCTTTCGAGAAGTCATAGTCTCCGATAGACAGCGTCCTTGCTTTATCATCCGCATTCACAAACACATAATACTCACCCGTATCATCCGTCGATACGTTCTTATACGCAAGCAGCAAATCCGTATCGTCGATTTCAGGGATATCCATCAGGGAAACATTCTGATCGACCAGTTCTTTGTCGCCGAGTCGGAACGCATTGGTGGATCTTCTCAGCTTGATCAATCCTTCAGTGTATTCCCTTGTGGTTGTGTTGATTTCGTATTTCTTCTTGTTCGTTGCTTTTTCCCAGTCAAACATGTTGATGGCGTCGGATGAATCGTAGGAGTCGTGGATGAAGTAACCGAATGGGTCTCCATTTTCATCCTCTAACTCATGATATTTCTGTTCCGGTACGCCTTCGCCGAGCCACTGCTTGGTCCTGCCGTATTCCTGACCAGCATGAAGGAAGGCTGTTCCTTGCGATGTGAGGATCATCGAGTTTCCGAGTCTGATCCGCTTATGGATTTCCAAGTTATTTTCCGGTATAGCTGGATCTTTCTTGATCGATTGAGCAATCACATCGTACAGCGGCAGATTATCGTGGGCCGCAATGTATTGGACCATATCGCCCGGGTCGTCGTCAGCCGTGTTACCCGGCTGTCCCTTGATGTTATTAAAAATAGTGTTGATGTCCCGTGCGCCACCGGTCAGGAAGCGTGGCTCACCTTCTGAACCGAAACCGGATTTCAGTTCGTTCCGGATTTCGTCGGAGAAGACTCCCACGTCGTCGGTTTTGTCCATCCAGTCCTGATCGGCTCCCATTCCTTTTAAGGAAGGATCCGATAGGTGACCGGCGAATGTTCTCCAGCCTTCCCCGATGAACAGGGCGTCCGGGTTGATTTCAGCCGCTGCGTCGTAGGCTTTCTGGATCGCAGGGTAGCTTGCGTCTCCCATCATATCGAAGCGCATGCCGTCGATCTTGTATTCGTCGAACCAGTATTTCACCGAGTCCACCATCAGCTTTTCAGCCATCGTGTGGTTTGTCGCCAGGTTGTTACCGAACCCTCCGAGGAAGTTCCCCTGCTCATCCTGGAACGCATAATAGTTTGGCACGATATCGTTCAGTGTGCTTGTTTTCGCCATATGGGTGTAGACGACGTCGAGGACGACTCCCATACCTTTATCATGAATCGCGTCAATCAATCGCTTCGTTTCTTCGATGCGCAGCTGTGGATCGGTGGGATCCTCTGAATACGCACCGTCCGGGGAGAAGTAGCTGTGAGGATCATAGCCCCAGTTGTACTCGTTACCTCCCGCCGAATACTCAAGCTCCCGTTCACCCATCTTCGTTTCATCACCGTAATACCAGGCCATGATCGGAAGCAGCTGGACGTGGGTCACGCCCATTGATTTGATATAATCAAGCTTTTTGATGAAGGCGTCATACGTGCCCCATCTTTCCTTTTTCAAATCCTTCTCGATGGACGGGTCGGACGTGAAGTCACGGACATGGATCTCATAGATGACCGCATCCTCCCGTTTTTCATAGCCATCGATGGCGGCATGAGTGAATTTCTTAGGATCCGTCCCCTTCAAGTCGACGATTGCCGCTTTTCCGACATTATCGCCGTCTGGTCCCGTTTCACCCTCTGTGTTGACGGTGAAGGCTGCCATGGATTTGGCGTACGGATCGAGTACTTTTTTCGTTACACCATCATTGGTCACCTCGTATTGATAGTAGTAACCCTTCAGATCCTTCACTTTTAATTCTTTCGCTTTCGCGTCTGTCGACCAGACTCCTTTTTCACCTAGAGTCAATTCCACGCTGCCGATTTTCGTTGCAGCATCTTTTTTATCATAGAAGTTTGCCACCACTTTGCTTGCTTTCGGTGCCCACAGTTTTAACGTGGCATTTCCTTTTTTATACGTGGCACCCAGGTCATCCCCATCGTAAGCATACTTGTTATCAAGCAGTCGCCATCCGGCTTCTGCCGCAACGGTCCTGCCCGAGTAGGTGATGGAAAGAGGGAGCTTTTTCAGGTCAAAATCTGCTTTCACTTCCACCGTTTTGTCTCCCGTAATCTTGGCTCTGTTTACTTTCACATCGGAACCAGCGTTGTCTTTGATGACCAATCCTGAAAGCAGTACGTCTTCCGTCAAACCATCTGTCATCGTAAAATTCAATCTGATCGTGTCATCCGAAATGACTTCAGATGAAACAAGTCCCGTCGCCACATCTCCATGCGGGGAAATGAAGACATTATCCTCGCCCTCTTTTACCCATAGTTGATCATACTTATCGAGGAGGTTGAAGGTTTTGTCTCCGCCATCCTTCTCACCGGTTTGCTCATTCAACACAAGGAAGCCGATCTGTTTGGCATCTTCCTTCAATTCAACGTCTACATAAGCGCCATATCGATCCTTTTTTGAAAAATCCAGTGCGCCTGTCGGCCAGTTCTCTGTCGGGGATTTCACCTCTCCCCACGTCCATAGGCCGAAGTTTTCATAGTTCCCGTCTTCACGGTCATAGTGGATGCGAACCGTGTTCGCAGTGAGATCCACCGGCTCATACGTATACACTTTATCCGATCCCTGCTCGATCCAGATTTCATTCACGTCAGTGTTTGTGATCGAGAAGGCTTTGTCTCCGCCGTCCTTACCCCCGTCGCCTTTCGTAATATCCATGACGAGGAATCCGATGTTTTTGGCCCCTTCAGCCAGAGGTACGTCAATGTATGCCCCGTAGCTGTCGGTTTTCTCGAACATCGTCGCTCCTGTCGGCCAATTAGCCGATGGTGATGCGACATCATTCCACAGCCATGCACCGAAGTTTTCAAAGTTGCCATCCGTCCGGTTATAGTGGATGCGGATGTTGTTTTCAGGTACAGGTTCCGCTTCCGGATCTTCCCCTCCAGCCACTGCACCCGTGATGATGCCGCCTTCAACAGTAAGGAGTGCCGTACCTCCGTCTGTTTTGGAAGGAAGGGACAGTGTTACGTTCCCCGATTCAGTTGTAGTATAGGTTTCTCCAGAGTACGCATTCGTCACGACCGCTTCAGGAGAATCAACCGTCAACGTGACTTCTTTCGCTTCATCCGCCACGTTTAACCCGACGTATACGGAGTCGTCTTGGTAGTTACGGGAGAACAAGAGGAATTTGTCGCTGTTGGAACCGCCGACTGTATGTCTTTCGCCCTTCGCAAACACGTCCGAATGGGCCCCCCTGAAGTTCAGGATCTTTGTGTAGTGATCCAGCACATCATTGTTCTCTATATCATCCCAGTCCAGGTCATAGCGGTTATCATACTGAGGGTAATTATTCGCTCCGCTCTGACCTAACTCTTCACCATAATAAATGACCGGCTGCCCTTTTGACGTCGCCTGAAGAGATGCTGCAAGTTTCAGCTTTCCTTTGTCCCCGCCGAGTGAATACAGGAATCCGTCTTCATCATGGCTTCCGAGGAATTGTCCCAGTGTGGCCGTGTTATCAATCTTCCCGTTTCGGGCCGTCAGTTTATCATTGGCCGCTTTCAGGTTGCCGTCCACAAACTCACGGGCGATATCCTTGAATCCGAAGTCGAGGAGGGAATCCATCATCCCTGTACCAAGGTAGCCGTAGTCATTATCAGCACTTGCGCCCCACGCTTCGCCGATCATTTTGTGCTTCGGCATTTTTTCAGTGATCGCATTCTTGAACGCCATCCATGTGGCGTCTTCCACATGCTTCACCGTATCGACACGGAAATAGTCGATCGTGTTGCCCTTATCCGTTTTCGCTTTCTCGATCCAGTCGGTCTGCCAGTCGATGATCTGCTGGCGCACTTCAGGATCTTCCGTCATTACGTCAGGAAGCCCGGCCAGTTCGCCGACCACTTCGTCACTACCAACATTGCCCTGACGCAGGATGTCGCTGTACTTTTCACGTTCTGCGTCTGTCGGATATCCGGCAGGACGCTGATCTTCCGGCAGCTCACCGTCGATTTCTTTCAATCCGTAACCGGTATGGTTCAACACGACATCCACCATGATCTTGATCCCGCGGTCATGGGCCTCGTCGATCAGGTTATGGAAGTCGTCCATGCTTCCGAAGTGAGGATTAAGCTCACCGAAATTGCTCGCCCAGTAGCCGTGGTAGCCAAAATATGGCTCTCCTTCTTCCCCTTTCCGCACATCGTACTTCACATTCTCCACAACCGGACTGATCCAGATCGTGTTCACGCCAAGCTTATCAAGGTAATCGAGTTTTTCCGTGATCCCTTTAAAATCTCCACCTTGATACGAACCGCGTTTATTTTTATCATAATTCAGATTGTATGGATCATCATTCGATGTATCCCCGTTGAAGAATCGGTCCGTCAGCATGAAATAAATGATCGATTCATCCCAGTCAAGGTCGGAATCGCCAACGGACTGCCTTGCTTTCACTTCAATTTCAGTGCTTCCTTTATAGACGTTTCCGTAGGAGTCCACTGCGGTTAGAGGAATTGATTTCGTTCCTGCCGTAATATCATCATCTACGGAAAGGGTCACTTCATTCAGCGAAGGATCAATTTCAAGCTTCTCCGATCCGCCTAATGAAGAAACATCCGCTGTGATTTTTTGAATCGTTAAACCATCTGTCATTCCTTCGATGTCAACATTCAAGACGGCGTTTTCGTTATAGTCCACAGCTGCAGGAGCCACAGAACCCGTCACGGTCAGATTGGCTTTCTGGAAATCCAGAACCGATTTGCCGTCCACCGTATTGTAAGGATCACTCACTTCCGTCGTCACGCCATCCTTTGTGACTAAAAAACTGTACTCATTTTTACCATTAGGAATGTTGTCGTATGGCAGAACGAAACGCTCATTCTCCGGCTCATACGTCATTTCCTTCGTCTCTCCGTTGTACTTTAATTCGACTTTCTCAATCGTATCCATTTGATCGTTTTGGAAAAGGTCCTTGTCACGATAGAAAAATGTCGCATCCCCCTGATCGATAACCGGTGCGGACCCATCCGGTACGATGCGGATCTTCTCGACACCACTTGTTATGTAGGCCTTGGTGAGAGTGTCGTTCTTATTGACCTTGATGAAGCGGTCCCCGAATTCCTTCTCCGCAGTATTCCAATCCTCGGTACTGCGCAGCACAAATCCGAACTGCTCCGTTTCAGGTGCGACGGAGATGTTCGCTACCGCCACTCCGTTTTCATAGGAGTCGAAGTTGATTTGATCATCCTTCACCCCTGTATTCCATGCCCATATGTTCCAGCCGTCGTACGTTTCGTCTTCACGGTCATACGTGAAGCGTACCGTGCGGTCACCTGAATCCGCTGCTGTCGCCGTCTCATTTCCGTCGGCAACGGCAGAAGCTGCCGGAGCGAATGGTGACCACAGGCTGATCAGCATTATCAATGTCATAACCACTGAGAAGTGACGCTTTGTCTTATTTCTCATTCATGTTTTCCCCCTTAATTGGATAAATAGAATAATAGAAGTGCTCGTGATGATACTTGTGGAAACGTTTGCGCAAATGGTTAAAAAAATGTGAGGTAACTCCCGGGGTAGTAATTTCGAACTAATGCAAACGCTTGCAATTGTCTGTCTTTTTCATTTTACAATAGGTGGGTGGAGGGTGGCTATATGACTATTGGGGGATTTTTTACTTATTTTGCTTGTTCAGTAGGAACGGTCTACGGTTTTATAAATGAAGGATTTGAATACTCCCCTCTTGCTCCTCCATATATTAGCCTATTTCCCTAGCGCCATCATATAATAGAAGGAAGAATTTCATGACAGGGGTGAGCTTAATGAAAAAAAAGGTTTCACTTACCTACTTATTCGGAGTTGTCTTTATTTTAAGCAGCGCACTTTATTTTTTCGCTTCTAACTGGCAGATGTTTTCACGGCTTGAGAAAGTGGCTTTAGCGGGGGCTTTGATTGTATTGTTCTATGGAGCGAGTTTCCTGTTGGACCGTGTTTTGAAGGGAGCCCATTTCCTGTCCAACTGGCTGTTGGTCAGCGGGGTGATTTCCTTTGGTCTTTCCGTTGCGTTGCTCGGACAGCTGTACAATTCCCATGCGGACAGCTATTTATTGTTTCTTGTCTGGTCCATTCCCGTCTTGCTGTTCAGCTTGTTCACACGATACGGCGGATTTTACGCATTGACCCACATCCTCATCCATTTGACGATCTATTTTTATCTGTTCCCTTCCACTCCAATCGGGCACTGGACCCTCGCCCACACGTGGATCGCATTCGGAGTCGGCATCGCGAATATGCTCTTATTTTTGATTATTAAAAAAGGATATATCCATTCAAAACCATTGCTTTACTTGAGTCTCGTCTCTGCCAACCTTCTCCTTATCGTCACAGCTTTCAATAACCCGTATTCCGCTTTCTTCACCCTGCTTTATATAGGCATCCTCGGAGTCGGGATTTACCGGTATGTTCATAAGGAAACATCCATCTTTATCATTCTATCAATGTTCGGAACGGGGTTTATCATCATCAAAATGTTCGAGCTGATGGCAAGATACGTGTCCAGTCTGTTCTTCATCGGTCTTTTACTGGCAGCCATTCTGTTATTAACGGGAAGTGTATTCCTTGTGAACTACTTACGAAACCATTCCGCTTCCCGTCACTGGACAAAGACAATCTTCGTGGCAAGCGTCACGACCATCGCTTCTGTCTTCATCGTGGCGTCTGTTTTCGGCCTGCTTTCATTGTTCATGGTGGATGTGTCCATGACCACCCTATTCGTATTGGCGACGGTATTCCTCGTCATTCCGAGTACAGTAACGAACTGGCCATCCCCTGTAAAATATTCGCTTATGATGACCGGCATCGTGATCGGGATGATAGCAAGTGTGTTTGATGAATTTTCGTTTGTGATGTTCTTTGTTTTCGCCTTCCTGTTTTACGTTGAAAAACGGACTGCTGCGAGATTTATCGTTTACCTTCTGTTTCAATTGAATACAGGGATCTTCTTAGGGCAAACGATGGAACTGGGTGCTCATGCCCTTCTTCTCGTGATGGTGCTCTTAAACGGAATCGCCTATCTCCTGCTGAAAAATAAACAGGTCCTTCAGTATGGAGCGTTTCTCAGTGGATTCATAGCCTTTTTCTTGTTAACGACGATTGATTTATCGTTTAGTCTTCATATTTTCTATTGCACGCTATTTTTTCTGATCGCGACCTTATGCGTGTATGTTTTCAAAAAGCAGGGTCTTCAGGTTTATTGGATATCATCCCTACTATTCTGGTTCATGCTGATCGTCCAGCTGTATTATGATCTGGCCTGGAAACTCGTTCACAAATCCGTGCTCTTTGCCGTATTGGGCATTTGCTTCTTACTTGTGGCCGGCTACCTGGATAGGAAGAGTGGCTTTGAACAAAAATCGCACTCGATCCTTGCAGGGAAAAGGCTCGGTATCCTCTTCATCATTTGTCTTCAAGCCGGATGGATCGGGTATCAAGTGTATTCGAACGAAACCTTACTCCAAAACGGGGAAACGGTCATCCTGGAACTTCAACCAGTCGATCCGCGGTCCCTCCTCCAGGGGGATTATGTGGAATTGAACTACAGTATTACACAACTCGAGGATACCTCCATCGATGACAACGGGCCCGTCACGATTGTATTACGTAAAAACCCACAGGGCGTCCATGAATATACAGGAGATTATAAGTTTAATGGAAAATGGAATGTTTCTTATGAAAACAAACCCGGTGACGTGCTCTTAAATGGAAAAGTGACAAGCTCGTGGGACAACAGTGCCCAGGTCTCATATGGAATCGAACATTTCTTCATTCCTGAAGGAACCGGTCTCGATGTGGAAGGAAAGGTGAAGACTGCGGTGGTGAAGGTGAGTGATAAGGGGGATGGGATATTGGTCCGGTTGCGGGACTAGAGGCCAGGTAGTTATGTGATTTTTTATGGAGGTGGTAATTTGTGCGCCGCTCTACACTTGCACTCATTCCACCTCTATTCTTTCAAAGGAAAATAAATTCCCTTTAAGTATAGTTGGATGGGTGTACTAGTAAAAAAGCAAGGAGTGCGTAGCCACCCCCTTGCTTCCTCATTGATTTCTACCTGTTAGAAGGAAAATCAGGATTGAATCAAGATCGCCCTCAAAATATTTATTTTGTATAATCCCGAATCACTTCATCCTTCGTTAACTTCTTCATAGTTTCATCCGTTTCGATCGGTGCACCTTCATATTGGAGACCCAGTTTAAAAGTATTATAAACATCTCCTCTATAAGTAGGGACCGATTCTGACATTAGGACATGCTTTGAGCCTGGCATGATGTAATAATGTAACCATTGATCGGGCTCAGTATAGTCATCAATCTCTCCATATACTTCACCACTAAAGTGATGGACAAACTCATCATCCACACTATGATTCAAAGGATAGAATGTTTTAGTCTCATAGTGGATAGCTCTTACATCTCCTGATTCAAAAAAGAAAACTGCTAAACGATCGTCTTTAAAGATATCGGAAGTTCTATAAGAATAGCTAAACCCTGAAGATGACTGAGAAGGACTGCTGGCATCTGGTAAACCAAGCTTCTGAATCACTTCCTCCTTCGTCATCAATAAAGTGATCCCGTTGAAAAATACTTCATTGTCTTTGTAATCTATGGCCACGTCATTCATTCTGAAGGTATCCTTAATGGTTCGGGCAAGCATAACAGCAAAGTGCTGTCTGGATATCACCTCTTGAGGATGAAAGGAGTGGTCGTTAAAACCTGTAACGATTCGGTTTTTCACCATCACATTGATATAGTTATAGGCCCAATGAGACTTAGGTACGTCTGTAAAGTCAGAGAAATGATACCCTGATAGATTATAAGCTTGAACGATGATCTTTGTCATTTGGGCTCTTGTTAGAGAACCCCAAGGATCAAAGTATTTACTTCCATCTTCACGGGTTTTTCCACTGACCCATCCCATTTCCACAGCTTTGGCAACCTCTTCGTATCCATAGTCACCCTTTTTCAAATCTGTAAAGCCTGGATCTTTAACATCTTTCATGTCCTTGATCCCTTTATCTCTTAAGATCATTTGAACTGCTTGAATTCTTCTGACTGGATCATTTGGCTTAAAGGTGTCGCCATACCCCTCCACAATTTTCGAGTTTGCCAGATAATTGATTTCTTTCTCATAAAGCGTGACATCAGTAAAGGTTCCTGAAGCTCCGGCTGATGAGCCCATACAAAAACCTAGAATCATGAATATAAACGACAAGAAAAATATTTTCTTCATATTATCCCCCTCTCATATAACAATCTTAGCACACATATACATAATTGTAATTTAATCCCAAAAAGTAATTGAATTTGGGTCATTTGCATCATAAAGTCAGTATTTTTCAGAGAGTTAACACTTTCAAAAATTACAGCTAATATGAGTAGTGATCACCTGTAACTCTGAAAACGTCCCCATTGCTTCCAAAACAACAAACGAAAGGGAGCTGCACACTAAGCAGCTCCCTTTCGTTTGAATAAACTTCATTTTAATTCGAAAATCCAACTTTCCTATGATTCGATCTGTACTTGTCATCTTCTTTTTGAACACGGTCTTTCTTAATCCGGGGGACGGTAAGAATATATTGATTGTACGGAAGCAGTTGAAATAACTTAATCAACAGCACTGATCCTCCCAGTAAAGCCAAATACACAATCGGGAAAAACATCGTATGATTCCACAATACATCAGGAATCAGTCTTTCCAGTCCCGTTAACACAAAGGGATGCACAAGATAAATTGCCATGGATAGAGTCCCGATTTGAGTCAGGAATCGATTAGGAATGCTCCACTTTTTAATGTTTTCGGTCATTCCCATAACAAAAAGAATGATGATCGGAATATTAATGACATTGGATAACCTGCTTGCTCCAATCGAACCGACTGTTTTATACTCATATACAGCTAACAGAACCACTATGGCAAAGGCAATCCCAAGTAAGCCCTTGAATTGCTTGGAGAAGTGTAAGATGGGTTCCCAGAAATGAGCCATAAAGCCGCCAAGGACAAAGAAATAAATCCAATAAGGCAAGATGACGCCAGGTCGGATCAATACCTCCCATACTCCACTAAGTGCTCCGAAATCAAAGATGTTAAAGAGATAATACATATTCAGAGCCGATAAGACCAATAGTACACTCCAGCTCTTCTTTGACTTAAACTTCTGTAACAGAGGATAAATCAGATAAAACTGAAAGACAACCGACATAAAGTATAGGTGATAATGCGAACCACCGTAGGCAAAGTTCACAAGAAACATCTTATACCCACTTTCAAATGGGTTTGTCCCAAGAAGAACATAATTAAAGGCCAAATAAAAGATGCTCCAAAACAAAAACGGCAGACCGATCTTCGTAAATCTGCTCGTAATAAATCTTGTCAGATTAAAATCCCTAAACCTTGATTGATACACAAGAAGAAATCCGCTGATTACAGCAAATAAAGATGTTCCAAACCGACTGATCTGATTTATAAAATATGTGACTTCGGTAAATTGCTGTCCGTTCTGATGAAAGTACGAAGCGGACACATGAACAAGAAGAACACATAAACAAGCAAAAGCTCTCAAGAAGTGAATTTCAAAAATGTGACCCCTTGCTTTACTCATCTTTTCACATCCTACTCTAAAATAAATTACGTTTAGAAGCATACAATGGAAAAGGTGAATAATGGGGGATGTTAGTAACCTTTAATACAAAAGTAGGCATTCCTTAATAATCGATCTACTTATTGGATTATGTTCCTTTCTTTTCCTTTCTGTAAGCTGGGGAACAATGCTGCTAATTCCTCGATACATAAAAAAAGAAGCAGGAGAATCGCTCCCCCGCTTCCTTTCCTTTCTAACTAACTTTATTCCCATTTTCTCTCTGAATAACCCTTCTCTTCAATTCCTTTGTTTACTTCTTTAATGATTTCCGAACCTCCACGCTTAAGGTATTCATCCACCAGTTTATCCCAATCTGACACTGGTCTTTGACCAGCAATCATTTTGGCCTGTTCATTCATTAAGAACTGTGTAAGATCAGCACCTTTTTCTTGATCAGTTTTTGACACAATTCCATAAGATGGGTTGATATACATTGGATTAGATTCAAACATATCCTGTAAAGAATTCACCAAATCCTTCATTTCAGGCAGTTTGTAATCATTCGAGTAGCGAACATCTGCGTCTGAAGGTACATGCTCTCTGTTATCAAGGAAATAGGTAGATGGTGCCAATCCCTCAGATGAGAATGTCGGTACACGGACCGGGGCGTTGTTCTCCATCTTATAGCCTTCTCCCTCTTTCCCCCACATCCAATCAAAGTCTTCATTTTCTGGATTTTTTTGATCTGTTGGGAAGAATTTCTTGCCTGCATCAACTAGCTCCAGCGTTCTATATATCTTTCCTTCATTGTCTGCCAATTTGGCATTAAGAGCAAGAATTCCAGAGAAGCCAGATCCCATGGTAAAGCCTTGGGAATCATCTGGAGCCTTAAATGGAGGAAGCGCCACTAGCTTAGCCTCTGGATCTATTTTTAACAATCCACTTAAGTAATCTTCACTCATCCCTGAAACACCACCTACAAAGATACCCGCTTTACCCGAATAAAATTCATTATTCGTGTCTGCCCAGTTCAACACAGCGAAATCTTTCGGCATGGCATTTTCCTTGTAAAGATCTGCAAAGAATTGAATCACTTCTTTTCTTCCTTCCGAAATGATACCCGGGATGAAATCACCGTCATCGTTCTGGTGGTACCATGCACTCGGGTCCCAATAGGCACCCATATTAAAGTTAGGGTTGATGTTTTCTCCTACAGCAAGACCGTACGTATCATCTTTTCCATTTTGGTCAGGATCATCTTCCGTAAAGGCAATGGCCACTTTTTCGAGTTCCTCATAGCTTGTCGGTGCTTCTAGTCCAAGATTGTCCAGCCAATCCTGTCGGATGATGGGCGTAAGAGGAAATGGGTTCGAGTATCTTGGAATGCCGTAGATATGGCCATTCACTTTAAAAGAATCATAAACATGGTCAGGGATTTTAGAGAGTGTGTCATATTCTTTCAGATAATCATCCAGCGGCAGGAATGCTCCTTCATTAGCCCATTGATAGAACCGATTATCATCTGCTGTGAAACCAATCATATCAGGCATGCTTCCTGAAGCGACAACAGCGGAGGATTTCTCTGCATAGTCCCCTTGAGGAATGATTTCCGGCTTATAATCAATATTAAAGCGGTCATTTATCATATCCAATCCAGGACTTGAGGATGGCGGTGGATCACCATAGCGGAAAGTCATCCCGGTAATGGTATACTTCTCACTATGATCAAACGGATCTTGCGTCTTCTGATTATCTTTCTTGTCCGTGTCGCTCTTTGTCTCTTCCGAAGAACATCCAATCAGTGACAAACTGAGGGAAAGACTAAGGAACCCTGTCATTAAATACTTTCTTTTCAAATTAACCCCTCCAGATTCTTTTTATCTTTAGGCAAAAGTGAAAATCGGGTGGCCAAGTACCATCATCCTTTAACTGAACCCAGCATCACTCCTTTGGCAAAATGTTTCTGCAGAAATGGGTAGACTATTAATATAGGAATGGTAGCTAACAGGATAGCTGCCATTTGCACTGTTTCAGGCGGCGGCAGGGATTCCATCATTTCATGGGATCCGAGCGCCGCATTAGGCTCATTGACAATCACGATTTGCCTAAGGATGACTTGAATAGGCCATTTGGCGGGATCATTCAGGTACAATACACCTGTAAAATAGCTATTCCAATGACTCACTGCGTAAAAAAGTCCAAATGCAGCAAGGGCTGGCTTGGATAGGGGAAGAACTACTTTCGTGAATATTTGAAAATCATTGGCTCCATCAATGACGGCTGCTTCTGTCAGTTCTTCCGGTATTCCAAGGAAAAATTGCCTCATGATAATCAGATTAAATGGACTTATTGCAACGGGGATAATCAAAGCCCACCAAGTATTTAAAAGCCCTGTTGCCTTCACGATCATATAGGTTGGGATCATCCCGGCTGAGAACAGCATGGTAAAAAGGACAAAAAAGAGGATGAGCCGCTGTCCGTAAATTCCCCGTGTCAATGAATAAGCCATGGTGGATGTGAAAACCAAATTGATAAAAGTTCCGACCACCGTAATGTAGACCGTGACAAATATGGAGCGGATGAACTGATCAGATCCAAGCAGGTACGTATAAGCATCTGTAACCCATTCCTTTGGCCATAGGAGGATATCATTTTCCAAGAAATCGCTAAGACTTGAAAAAGAAACCGCGAATATGTAAAGGAAAGGGAAGATCATGGTGGCTGCTATTATCAGAAGGATAATACCATTAAACCCATCAAATAATTTATTGCCGACAGAAGTCTTTGACATTTAATCCCCTCCCAATCAGGTTAAAATAATCCGTCTTCACCAAACCGTTTAGCAAGACGGTTAGCAACTACCACCAATACGAGCCCGACCACTCCCTTAAATAATCCAACCGCAGTGGCAAAGCTGTAATTTGCTTGCTGAATACCTTTAAAGTAAACAAATGTATCAAGTACATTACCTGTCTCCATATTAAATGGATTCAGCATGAGAAAGATTTGTTCAAATCCGCTATCCATTACGTTTCCTAATCGCAGGATCAACAGGATGATGATCGTACTCTTTAACGCTGGTAGAGTAATATGCCATATCTGCCTCCACCGATTAGCCCCATCCATAACAGCTGCCTCATATAAATGAGGACTTATCCCTGATAACGCTGCCAAAAAGATGATCGTCCCCCATCCCGATTCCTTCCAGATGACCTGAAGGACAATTAAAGGCTTAAACCATGCAGGATCAGTTAGAAAAGGAATGGTCTCCATTCCTAGCTTACTTACAAAGAAATTATTAACCAGTCCCTCGCTTCTTAAGAAAATGACCGTTATACCCACAACCACTACCCATGAAAGAAAGTGCGGCATATAGACAATGGACTGAAGGAAACGCTTATAAACCTGGTTACGCAATTCATTAAGCATCAAAGCGAGTAGAATTGAAATTGGAAAGGCAAAAATAATTTGCAAAAGGGATATTTGTAGCGTATTCCAAATAACTCTAATAACGTCAGGGCCTTCAAAAATGAGTTTAAAATATTTCAATCCCACCCATGGGCTCTCTGCAAACCCACGAAATGGACTATAATCCTTGAAAGCCAGCAATAGTCCGGCCATAGGAATATATCGATAGATTAAGAAAAATAATACACCTGGCATAAGCAGCAATAATACAAAACGGTCCCTCCAGAGTTTTTTTCTGATTTTGCTCCACCTTGTCACTCCAGTGACCTTGCTTTGGATGCCTGGTGAAGATTCATTGGACGGCCTGGTCTTAAGTTCCAACTGTTTCACTCCTTTCTCTATACCTATTCCTCAGCCAACCCATACATGTATACAACATGTATTTATAAGGTAAGAATAATACAAATTTTAAGAAAATTCAATATATTTTACTATTTTCTTTCTTACTCTTTTGATTTTTCTTCTAATACACTGAATATATGGATAGATAACTGCATCAAGATCAACGCTATTAAGCTCCCACCGAAAAGAGGAAATAGTCCAGGTATTTTTACGATCAGGTAATAAGGGAAATAAAACCCTAATGCCATTATCACTGAATATAGTGGATGGGAAAGAGCAATCAAGACGGCGTTCCGTATACAATGAAAAATACCAAGTTCATAATGGGCATAAACAGGAAAGGCAAATAATAGTGCCGCCAGATAAATGACACCAAAGATAAAAAGTACATATGAAAAAAGGAGCGCTGGCAATGAAGGAATTCCTCGAAAGTAAAGAAGGTCAACATATAAGATGACACCTATAATAACCCATGTGTAACCGTATAGGTTTCCTTTAAAGAACTCTCTTTGATACTCCTTTTTAAAGTGAGTAGCCATGGGCAGGTCCATGTCCCCTGTTTGGTTCCACTTCCTTACAACAGAAAACATAGCGATAGTAGATGGGAAAACACCTGCAATACCTGCACCTATGACAATTCCCCCTAACCATAATAGGTTAAGGCAAGCCAGTTTCAATGCATAGTTCCCATAGTATTGTAATCCGCCCTTCCATCCAGTTAACTCCATATCCATGCCGCCCTTTCTAGAAAATGTAAATAACTCATTTGATTTTATCTTATAATAGGCATGATCATTTTTCTAGAGTTGATGGAAAAATAAGTACTATGTCATAAACGCCTTTAGGGAGCATGAGGTCCAACCTCCCCTGACCATGATGATAGACTGCCTTATCGTCTTCGGCACGAACACCGTTAATCATGATTTTTGCAGGTGGGGAAATGAGTAAAAAGAATTCCCTAGCACCCTTTTTTATTTTTAACTTAGCTATTTGTTTATGAAAGGATGCTGAAACATTAATGTTCTCAGGGGACTGGATAATGATCTCGTCTCCCACCATTAACTCGCTGCCATTGACTAGTGTGAATTTGTTTAATTCGTTGCTTTCATCTTTTATTGAAACCCATCCACGTTCTCCCTTTATCCTCACCTTCCCATCAAATGACCTATGTGTGGCGTCACAAACGTTTGTTTTCATTATGAATAAATAATCTAATATACCGATAGATTCATCCACCATTTTCCACTCGAAATAGGGGTCAGAGTCCCTGAATGTACAATAGAAATCATCCCTTTCACTCTCCACCAGGGGAATAGGTCGCAGCAATGCAGCCATGTATTGAATTTCGTCTTTCGCTTTCGGTTTCACCTCAAGGCAAACGCCATACTGTTCTGCTCCTGGGAATTGGCTAACTTCTATATCAACATCATCGGGGTAACAGATAGTAAGATCTGCAGCAGAATGATTTCCCATAAACCTGATTTTGTTATCACTTACTTTGTATCCGGGCTTAATCACTTCCCTTCCAACTTGAATTTCTGCAGATGTGTGGAATAAGAACGATAGGTTACTATTCTTGTCTTTCTTTATTACTTTATCTATGAGGACAAAATAACGTTGATCAACATGAACTACCGCTCTTTCCCACTTAGAAACCGATGAATGATACGCATCTGATGCATCTCCCACAACAAACGAAAAGTTTTCCGAAGTATGCCAATCGACAAACCTGCTCTTTCCTCTTGCCACCTGTCCTTTTCCATTCACTAGTAGGCTGTTGTGACCGATGGTGCCGAGGGTGAAATCCCTACGCGGTCCCTCTACATAATCCTGATAGCCTGGATTGGTGATCAACCATTCTCCCGCTACATGGAGTATGAAATTATTCTGGTCAAAATGGTTATGGTCTTTCGCTGATTCACTGGCATTGAAAGCTAGAAGGTGGTCATCTTCATTCCAGCCGTTCCTAAAAACACACCACCCTATATGAGGAAATACCCTTGAAGGATTTCCCTTATAATACGAATCCGGAGGAACCGGCTCAGGGATTACTTTGAAATCTAATAATACATCCAGCTTTTTCTCAAAAAAGTGATGGAGGTACCAACTGCAAATAGGATTTTTCACATTAGAGGCAAGGACCGACATGAAATAAAAGATATCCAGTTTATAAAACGAATCCGAGAAATTTACGAAGGTAGCTTCTGTTCCTGTCCCTAACATATAAACAAATAAATCGGGAAGAAAGCGGAAGTACTCATGCCGCAGCAGTTCGTCGTTTCCCGTTGAACGCTTGAGCACGTCTGCGGCCATTAAGATATGGCGAGCGGCAACATTCAAATACAATAACCCTTCAATTTCGGGGTCAGCTAATCTATTCTGTAAATATTCCATCAAATAAGCATATGCGTTTTGATAGTAAGGATAAATTTGCTTTGCGTTTTGAGGGTCCATAATGGCAAGCGACCCGATGAACATAGCCACTTTCTTGGAAGCAATAATATTATGGCTGTCATTATTGAAAAAGTCATTTTTAAGGAGGCATAGACCTTTATCATAAATGGCATACTCAATCGTTCTTTTTTCCTTTGATGAAAGGGTGTCATAAATGGCATCGTAGCCGATGGACACGCCCAATATAAAATGGGCAATACTCAAATTCCCATCGGCTCCTCTGTGGGGGAACTCATACCACCTTGTAAAGGTAGCAAGAGCGATTAGATACTCCTTCACTTTCAGTGAAAAGCATTCTTTACCTGTCACTTTATATGAGAAGGCTAGCACTTTTATTCTCTCTTCAATCGCTCTTGAATACATCGTCCAAAACGGGTAGTCCACATAACCTGGAGGATCCCCTACCGGTTGAAGCTGAGTAAGGGGCAGCTCAATATTCAGCTCCACATCACAGCTGGAATAAGGAACGTGGAAATCTTTCTCGGCTGCATAGATTTCTGCTGCACACTCCACTTCTGCCCATATTTCATGGAAAGGAATAGAGTGCGAGAAACCATGATCAGCGACACGCCGTTTTATTTGATCCACTTCAAGATCATTGAATAAGATTCTAGGATGAGGTTTTATATCATTTAAGAGCCGATCCATATCCATACTAATCATGCACCCCTTTTAGAAATTCTTTTTTCTATGAAGTGACCATTCTGTCATTTAGCATACCGTCGATTCGTCTGCACGAATCTTCCGGTGTTTCCATATTAGCCCAGAGAAGATGTAATTCATTTTCAATTAATTCCAGTTCTTTATTCGTAATGTTAAGATCCTTCAGGCTGACTGCATAAGGCATGACATCCTTGAACGCATTATAATGAGGGGGATGAATGTCGGGTTTAAGCAGATAGTTATCTTCAGCCACATACCGGAGAACCGGTATAGTACAACCATTCAGCTTAATCATCGTTTGGGCTTCGGTGCTGACCATGTAACTGACCAGTGCTTTTGCTGATTCTTTCTTGCTGCTTGCTGCATTTATTCCGAGGGCGCCTCCGATAAGTAAAGTGGCAGACGACTTTTCTTTAGGTGGGGGAAGGACATCCCACTTAATATCATGATCTCTGAACTCATTCATAAAGTAATATGTCGTAAGAATCATAGCTGCCCTCTCCCGCATAAACAGGTTTTCGGCAAGGACATTGCTCCCATGGGAGAAAATGGGGGAGACTTGATGCTTATACATCATATCTACACAAAAGTGCAGGGCATCAATAGTTTCACGGCTATTCATCAGTGACTTGGAACGGTCTTTCGTCATAAAGCTTCCATTATTCTGCAATAAGAATACAGGCCACCGATTCGTCAAAGAAGAGAAACAAAATCCGTATTGGTCAACTAAATGCTTTCCGGCAAAATCTTTGGTATTTCGTCTTGCAATCTCCAGCAAATCCTTCCAGGTCTCCATGTTAAATTGTTCCGGAACTCCTGCTTCTTTAAACATTTTCTGATTGTAGCAAATCATGACCGGGGAAAAGACAAATGGCGTCACATGTAGTTCATTATGGTAGGTGAACATTTCGAAAACTTTATCGTAACTATCCTTTTCTGGCTGAAGATGTTCCGGAAGGTACCCCTCTATGATCGATAAACGATCAGACTCGGCAAGTTCACGTAAATGGTAATCAGAAACTATAAAGACATCCGGTCCATTACCCTGCTCGATGATCTCGTTTAAATGGTGGACATAGTGACTATTAGGGAAAACACGCAGATTCACCCGAATATAGGGGTTCAGTTCCTCGAATCGCTCAATGATTTTCTCGACAATTTTAATTTCATAGGAGTCTGAAAACCAGCCCAGGGTGATCGACTGCTTCTGAGTATCATTTGGAATGGTGACTCTGTTCCCCTTCCCCGGAATTTTCTCGATCAATCCCTCATCCACTAGTTGTGCGAGTGCTTTCCTGATTGAAACCCGGCTTAAATCATATTCCAAACTCAGGGTATTTTCAGGGAGGATGAATTCGCCCGCCTTAATTTTCCCCGAAATAATTTCATTTTTTAGATCCCGGATGAACTTATTAAAGCGTTCATCAAAATCCGTTTTCCTTTTCAACATAACAGACAGCTCCTATACAGCTTGATAATCCTAATTTTACTGGAGGGATCAAGGATTTGCAAAGTTGATCTTTCTTCTATTTTTCCGTTCCCGCATACAGCCAATGATCAAGAAAAGAGTACGCCAATCCCCTGATTTCAGGAGGGAAGTCATGACCCGAATGACCAATGAATGAAGTATATTTCTCCCTTTCGTTCAGCCAGTCATATAAGGAATGTACCTCTACCAATCCTTGAGCTGCGGGCTGCCAATGAGGGAAAATCTGATCATTCTGCCCCATCCAGATAAATAATGGGGTAGGTGCTGTCAAAGCGAGTATTTCATGAAATTCAAAAGGGATTACCCCCCTCTTGATATAATCACTTAATAAAGGAATATGGGTAAACCATTCCCTCCTCCCCCATCTATGCCTTTCCGGATCCTTTGTCAAAGTGGAAAAGCCGCAACTGCAAACAACTGCTTTAATTCTTGTATCAACCCCGGCTAAAAAAAAGGCATTATACCCCCCAAGAGAATGACCGATCACGCCAATCCTGCTCCTATCAACAAATGAGAATGATTCCAGCAGACTGATTCCCTGTCGGTGATCAGCTATCATTTTCCCCACAGCAGACCATTCAGGGTGCTTCTTATAAAAGGAGGCTGTATGAAAAGGTTGTTCCCCATGAGAAACTCTTTCTCCTGCTGTAATAGAATCCGGTGCCAGTACAACGTACCCTTTCTTGACAAGTTCCAGTCCATATTGACGATTTTCCGTTCCTGATTCCAAGCAAATAGCGTCTTTTCCCATTTCAACAGTCGGATGCAGAGCAAGGACAGCAGGAAAGGAACTCGTTTGAGGGAAAGAATCTGAGAAAAGAAATCTTTTAGCCTCTTCTTTAGTCTTTAATATGGGGGTTCTCCCTGATTTAGGAATAAGTAGATTGGCGGGAATCCGATCATCGAAAACAGTCGAATATCTCACCTTTACAAGATAATGGTCAATCTGGTCTACCAGGGCAACGACCTCCATCATAGTTTCAGTTAATGGAGGGATTCCACCTAAAGTTTCCAACCACGTATTCACTATACCTTCCCTTTTCGTTTCCCAACGCTTTAAGTCAACAATATTGTCCAATAAAGAAGGGATTCCTTTTCCAGCCAACTCTATTAAAGAATACAAGGATTACCACCTCCTAAAGAATGGCGTAAACTTCACTTACTAATCGACACATACACTGCATAGATGGCTGCCGCTCCCGTAATAAATTCTCCGCTTATGAAGAACAATGCCACTTGAAGCTTCTTTAGGCAGGAAGGACAATACTTCCGGCTTTGAATGTGCATCCACCTCTTTCAACACCTTTACACAGAGTAACGCCTTGCTTAATAATATGATTAGTGAATGTGATTCCTGGTCAAATATGAACCCTTCTCTGACGATACTTCCCCATCTCGAAAGGTCCTCTCTTATTAACATCTTTTTAGTAACCGGATTAATAACGAAGTAGATGCTTGAGTCCGTTAAGCAATGCACCCGATCAAATTGGTCGACGTAAAGCTGGGCAATCTCCTTCGCCCCCTTTATCGGTACAAATCGATCTTTCACGACTTCACGCTCCCAATCCATAAGATAAAGATATGCTTCATCTTCATTTGATTGGGCCCCGCCAGGTGTTTCAATGGATGTTCCACCGATAATCAATCCGTTACTCAGTTCCCCTAAGCATAGAGTACTTTGATTCGGAACGATTCTGTGGTGAGCAAGAAGAGTGAATTTACCCGACATCGTATTGTAGATTCCAAGTCCTCCTCCAATCATTCCGTAGCCCGGGAACCCTCCCCAAATAATATGTACCCCATTCCTTAGCGCCAGCGCACATCGAGGACGGTGAATAGCTTCAGTCTTAAGGAGAAGTTTGGGATTTTCTTTAAGGGCAAAAGGTTTTGAAGTATCGATCCTGTACAGTTTTCCTCCTGCATATGCAGCACCATACATCACATTCCCCAGGCAGGCATAGGCAGCAATATTCCCTCCACCCCCTCCTTCCACCACTTCTCCGCCAAAATTCTGAATGGCATCATCCTTGAAGCAATATCGATATAGCTGAAGGGGGTGCATGGAAGTACCATATAATCTTTCATCCGGTCCCAGGACAATCGTGGAAAGGTTTGCCCCTTCTGTTTCATAGTTAAATTCGATCCGCTTATCTATCCCCGTTCTACTATGAAAGAACTGGGCATAACCCTCTGAGAGACTGTAATCCCTTACCTGAAATGGCGATTCTCCATTTCTATGAACCTTATGAAATCCCTTCCCTGCATATCGAGATAGTGAGAGATTCGTTGTTTCCTTTATATCACCACCTGAAAACTTCATCCAATAAGAAGAATCCACAGCTTTAAGGAAATCATCTGCCTCCCAGTGTCCGTATACAGCTCCGTCCATCCCGTTATATACATAACCAACACCTTTTACACGCTCTGATTGAGGCACCAGGCTCTTCCTTCTTCTATCCTCAAGATGAAAAGCAACGATATTCTTCCTTTCTGTCCCGATTCCTACATAAGCCCACCCCTCTTGATCCAACGCCAGGGTACCTGGGTATTTCTCCGTTTCTTCCATCGATCCAAAGTCGGTTATTTCTTTCTTTACAGGGTTATACCGAAGCAAGTGGCAGCGAGGATAGGTAGTAAAGTAGATGAGACCGTCCCTATCCTCCGCAAAGCTAAATCCCACGATTTCCTCACCATTCTCAATATATCTCCAATGAACGAACTCTTCTAAAAATGGATCAAGGACGATGAATCGATTACCGGCTCCCGTATAAAACAAACCATCGCTACTGTATGAAGAGAAGGGGTAATCCCTAAAGCCGTCAGGGAACATCATTTGTCTGTGGTTCCCGGTATGGGGGTTGAGTATGATTAGAAAACCTCTCCCGGCAATAACAAAGCGGCATTCCTCCCCCCTTAAGCAGAAAGCAGACGTTCGTTCTTCTTCTGCCTGGACGGGAATACCATGATCTATAAATCCTTCCTTATTTCCAGCCACGGAGTCCCTCCTTTCAAATATCCTCTCAACATGAATAATAGGATACGACTTTTTTTATGGCGCGAATCATATCATCTACGTCCCGATCGGAATAAAATTCGTCCAGGTTTAACCGAATGGCCGTTTTAAGGATATTCTCTGCATTGGGACAACTTCCCTGCATGTAATCATAGGAACCCTGATCAAATGGATATTGACTGTTTCTATAGGCCTGTTTATGTTGGAACAATGGTTGAGCATACAGAACTTTGGGAATGTATCCCGCTTGATTCGGGATTCCTTCTGCCGCCAGGGCATCAGAAAATTCTTGTCTTGAACAACACAAATCCCCAAGACTCAAAGTGAACATATAAAACCAATAACTGCACCAACTATCTTCATGAATATCCATTGGTATGATCCCTCTTATTCCATGAAGAGCACGGTGCAATCTCTCTCCCAACTCATTCCGTCTCGAACAAATCCATCTCAATTTTTTCAACTGAGCGATTCCTACCGCTCCCTGAAGCTCCGTCATGCGATAATTAGGTGCCAGGAACTCTATGTCCTTTGAAACGGAATCTCCAAGCCGCTGATAATTCTTATCGGCAAACGCGTGAGCGGTAAAATAATCGCCCTCATCCTCTGAATTAATCGTCACGATTCCCCCGTCCCCGGTGGAAATATGTTTAAAATCGTTCGTGCTGAAACATCCGTAGTCGCCAATGGTTCCAGTCAACTGTCCCTTGTATTCAGCTAAATAGCTTTGAGCACAATCCTCAATGACCTTAAGCTGATATTTCTCCGCCACCTTCATAATAGAGTCCATATCGCACGGATTTCCAGCCAAGTGAACGACGAGAATAGCTTTTGTTCGATTGGTAATCTTTTGTTCAATTGATTCAGCCGTGAGATTATAGCTATGAGGATCAAGGTCTGCAAAGATGGGAATGGCATTCTGATAAAGGATACCAATAACCGTACCCTGGTCGGTTATCGGACTGGTGATGACCTCATCACCAGCTGTCACCCCTGCAGCACCAAGCGCTACATGAATCGCCGCTGTGCCTGAAGAGGTAGCAACACTATACTTCGTATTATATAGGTCATTGAAATCACTGAGGAATTGTTTTACTTTTTGCCCAAAATGGTAAAACAGTGTATTCTGCTCCAAAGCTTCAAGCAATTCCTTAGCTTCTTCCACTCCAAAACGCTTTCCGGTACAGAAAGGGGCATCCTTGACCTTTGGGCCACCTTTTATCGCCAGTCTATTCTTATCCATTCCCCACCCTCCTATCCTCATTTAAGATAGGGGATGCCACTCCGACTCTCCTGCATAACAATCCAAATTTCTCTGTCACTTCCTCTTCATGTCCCGCTTTTTCATTCTTTAACAGTGGAATCAGCACGGTGAACCCTTCATGATTCAAATGACCTTGTATTTCCACCTGTCCTTTTCCATCTTTTAATATCAGCTTCCTTCTGTCCCGCTCCCATTGATTGATTTGCGAACAGGTCCAAAAGGTAAATCCCTGTTTTTTGGCCATTCTGATTAATTGAATGATAGCCTCCCTAACTTTGGGCTGATCATAAATATGAAATTGATGAAAGAGAAAATGAGCTACACCGTCCACCCGCTTGACTCCGTGCAGAAAGGGTTGAATCACACTTGTATCGGCAAGGGAATGATGATTTAAATCCTGGGTAAGAAAGCCGATCTCCAAAGTATTATAGAAACGGTTTTTCTCATCGGCCCACGCTGCCGGAAAATAGGGATGACAAGTACCAAATAAGAAACCTACATTCCCTTTCTTACTCGGCCCCCTTGTCTGATCTGCTTCAATCCCATACTTCTCACACCACGAGAAGAGTTCACCCCACCCCTCAAAAAGGGTATAGTGATTTTTATTAGATAAGATCTGTTCAGTACTTGTCATCTTCTCAACCGCTTTAAGCTGTTCAGAGAAAGCCTCCTCAGACCAAACTCCATCATCCTTGTGGAGGGCATTGTAATGAAAGGCAATTTCATGTCCGTCTTCTTTAATTTTTTCGTATATAGAAGGACTATATCCAGGCGGAATCATGCACCACGTGGACTGAACATTTTCTTCTTTTAATGTCTCCAGCGTCAGAAGCGCTGACTCATCTACATTCAGATCGCTGTCATGTGATATCATCGCCATATTCTTTACGTTTGAAGGCCAATAGTCTAAGAAAGGCAGAGTCAAGCCCATGTCTCTAACACAAGTAAGAAGGTGCCCCACCAGCGCTTCCTTCCATAAATCTGCATAGGGATGAGGAAAATACGGTATCCCCGTTTCTGTAAAGGAGCGGTCCATTTCCCAATCCAGCTCGAAGCCATCATCTGCCTTTAACAGGTTTTCTGCGAGATCGGCTGTACCGTCGGGAGCGGGAAGCCCATCCTCTGTAACCGGTTTTGTTCCCTGTTGGATACCTACAATCGTCTCAGGTATGTGAATGGCCCACCTGTGAACGGACCCGTTCCCGTATCGAATTTGTTGAAAAGCAGGTATAGCATTACCCGAATTTCCATCCATGCTCTTATTCGTCCTGCACAATGAACCGCTTGGATCTATTGCTAACGACTCATCCACTGCTTTCCATGGATCTGCTGAAAGAAAGCGGAGAGGCGGCATTTTCTTTGATAATATATCTGATATGAATGCATACCCTTTTGAATCAATCTTTTCTGAAGTGAGCCCTAAAATCCCCTTTATACAATCCAACCCGCCATACGATATCAATGTTCCTCCAGATCCTACATAATCAATTAGTTTATCACCAAGTTCATGTCGATCTCCTGTCAAAACAGATATGAGTACATCATTATTATCGAATGAATCTTCGGCATCAAGGACTTCATAAGGAATTCTTAGATGGTTTAACACTTCAAATAAGAACATCTCAAATACATTTTGGTTTGATGACCAGCGTTTTTCTGCTTCGTTCCGATCAAAGAGCAAACCCAATTTGGCCATTTTCATATTAGTCAACACCAACCTTCAGTATACATGTATATGACATGTATACTATTTTTATTTAATATTATTATAGTTTCTCTAGGTTTTCAATTAATTATTGTATTTTTTAGATAATTCAATCAGATATGCCGCCGAGTTCTCCTAAGACACTCATATGACGAAGTCAACACATATGGCCCTGGATCAAAACTAGATCATCCAGGGCCACTATATGACACTCCTTATTTCTTTCCACCTTTATGATTAATCCAGATAGAAACCGGCTCAGTCTCAATGGTGGCATCTTCTAACGTAATAACTGCCGATACTTTAACTCGACCGCTCTTCTTTGCTTTGATCAACCCATCCTCTACTGAAATCATTTTAGGTTTATCTATGGTGTATTTAACTTCTGCCCCACTTAAATCAAACGTACTCCGCCCTTTTTCCAGTATCCCTTTCATTTTGAAAGGGACAGATTCTCCCACAGTCAGTTTGTGATCATTCACCAGCAGTTCACCACTCTTTAACGTTAAAAGAAGAGATTCATCAGTGTACTTATACAACTTGACTCCACTGGATAAATAGAATGCTCCATAATCGTCCTGGGCAAGGTGGTCAACATTGCCTGCAAGGAATTCCCATTCACCGGTATTTGGAGTAAATTTAAAAAACTTTCTGCCGATGATTCCATATAGATTATTGTCTGTCCCGACTTCAAGGGAAGCATTACGCCAGTTACTGGAGGCATTCGGATCCAATTCATGGGTAGAAATGACTTCATTGGTTTTAGGATTCAGCGAAAATAGGACTCCATCAGCCATCCCCCAAATTTTTCCGTCGGCCCCCACTGTCAAAGCGGTCAAAGCTCTTTTCCCTGGTACAGGCACCATTTCTGCAGTTTTTTCTTTTTTCTCCACATCCCACACAAACATTTTTGCTTCTGTGGTAGTCGGAACTGATCCCTGTCCACCGGCAATCGTTGTCCCACCATACACTTTCCCGTCCTTATAGATCATAGAAACAATACTTTGATCAGGAATGATGTTCCAATGAACTTCCGGTTCTTTTTCTGTGCCTGGTTCGTAAATAGTGAAAGCACCACCCAGGTTTCCATTCTTAGGAACAGTTCCTATAAAGAGCTGGTTGTACTCCTCTACCCCAAGCATCGCAAATGGCCGGTCTTGAGGAGTGTACCCAGGTATTGATTCGTTCTTTTCTAACGAGAATAAGAGATTGGGATTTAAGGAGTCGGAATCTGTACGATTCCAGTCCTGATACGGATCGAACTCATAGATCTTCGCTGTAGGATAAAGCCCCAGATACATTTTATCGTTCAGGTTTGCCATCCCTTCACTTTGTCCAATCCCATCAAACCTGATATTCTCCCCAGTCGTCGGTACATAGGCACCCATGTTGCCCGGCAGATAGCCGGTGCTGTAAATTTTTCCATCCGGACCCTTTGACACATCATGTATCTGCACCGGTTCTGAAGGAAGTTCCAAGTCGATCAGCTTTACATTGCCGGTCTCTAGATTATATTTGTACATTTTCCCTCCGTTCCCTGAAAGACCTACAAGGGAATATCCCGGGAACCCTTCCTCATCTAATTGAAGGAACTTATAACTGATGGCACTTCCTTTAATATCTGCCCCCAATGACTTGAAGGTATTGGTATCGAGATTATATTCGAAGAGAATACCATAGTGTGTAAAATAGATTTTGTTCGCAATCGGCGACTTGCCTGAAATTCCACGTGACGATTCAGGGATATCAAACGTTTTCTCTCCTGTATCTCCATTTGTCGCTTCTACCAATTCCCCTGACTCTGTATCCATGACAAACATTTCATAAGCTGATTCCTTTTGAGCGAATAATTTACCTTCCACTAAATCCATATCATAGACGGAAATGATATCTTCATATCGGGAAGGCAGGATATTGCGTTTTTCCCCTGTATCCATGTCGTATTCAATCAAGTGGGCTTTGCTTCCAACACCTGCATATATCTTATTGTCTTCTTCATCGTAAACCGTACTTCTAACCCAGTTTTGACCGTCTGCCATCCTTCCGAAATTTGTGAAAGAATCAGATGATGGATCATACTGAAAGACGGAACCAGAGCTATACGTTCCTCCGAAAATCTTCCCATCACTCGAAGTATCCATAGGATACAAAACGGCGTCGGAGGAAGAGACAGGATAGCCAAGATTCACCAATTCATCGCTTTCAGGAATATAGCGGTATAGAAAGCCTTTATTGTAACCTCCAAGATAAACAGTTCCGTCTCCTGCTACTTTGACACCCCATGCTCCTGACGTATCTTCAAGTGGAAAGCTTTTGATTAATTGTTCCGTTTCCACGTCCACCATAGCGAATTTCGCAGGTGCACCGGCTACTACGGTATAAAGGACATCCCTCCCATTTTTGTCTTTTCCGATGTCCCCAAGCATAACGGTTGTTTTCGAAGCTTGCACACCTAAATCTTCCGCTACTTGTTCAATGGGTTCCACCGGTTTTATTTCTTTCATCACTGCATCATCAAAGTAATACGTTCCTTTATTGGCCTTTCCCGAATAAAATAAAACCGCTGCAAAGGCTGCATGATCAGGCGCAGTCGCCGTAGTACTGATTTCAGTCCAATCAGATACGGGTCCAGGAATGGACGTATTCAATCCGCTAATATAAGTTCCATCCCCATCAAAAAATCTGATATAAATTTCCCCGGCTCCCCCAGTACTCTTCATCCTGGCCGACGCCACATAATCCCAACCGGGATGTACCGGGACACGGTCACTGATGATCCCGTAATTACCGCTTCCCCCATCCTGGAGTTCCATGCTCTTCTCCCCTGAAGCATGTTCGTAATTGACAACTTTAATGCCCCCGCTTCCAAAAATCTGTGTCCAGCCCGGGATGAGACCATTTTCTACATTTTCTTCAAATCCGTCATTGTTTAAAAGCAAGTCATTCCCCTGCGCTTGAACCTTGTTGAGTGGCTGTAATCCCTGCTGCACCAATTGGATGATTAAAACTGCACACAAAAACATCAGAAAACCGGTAAACTTTTTCATCGTCTCCTCCTTTATCGAAATACAGGTATACAACTTGTATTCACCCTAAAAATATAATTTATTTTCAGAAAAATCAATATATTTCTAATAAAAACATGAAGATGGTTCATTAGACTCAGTTTTGTTCATACCCATATATCTTCATCTTTTCTATCTTTCAAAATCAAAATGATTTAAAGACATATTAAAGACGTTGTCTTTATTTATCACAGTATATACGATGAACCTATAAGATTCTGAATTTTCAGCATTAAATAACCTATTATGTAAGGGGGAATGTTGATGGATCCGGAAGTAAACCGCAGTGCAGCCGAGACTCCTCAAGAAGTAGAGAAGAAAAGAAGTATTCTAAGTCAATTAGGTCCTGCCCTTATCACTTCAGCATTGGTCCTCGGACCAGGAAGCTTGACTTTATCCTCTAAAATTGGAGCCATCTATGGAATGCAATTGATTTGGATTCTTATCATTGTTGTCTTTTTTATGATGATGTTTACCGAAATGAGCACACGAATCGGATTGGCTGCTAAAGAGTCCTTCATTCAAATCATGAAGAAGAAATGGGGAAGATTTGCGTCAGTGTTAATAGGAATTGGGGCGTTTCTCGTCACAGGTGCTTTCCAGGCCGGCAATGCATTGGGTTCAGGGTTGGCTGTTTCTACTGTGACAGGATATTCACCAACTTTATGGATTGCTGTGGTCACAATACTAGGGATGGGGATCGTATTTGCAAAGAATTTTTACAAAATCCTCGAAAAATTAATGTTAGGCCTTGTACTAGTGATGCTGGTCTCCTTTTTCATTACTTTAGTGTTAACAAAACCATCCATCTCATCTATTCTTTCCGGCTTTGTCCCGGTGATACCTGATGGATCCCTCCCTTTGATCATTGCACTCACTGCCACAAGCTTTTCAATTGTCGGAGCCGTTTATCAAAGCTATCTCGTCCAGGAGAAAGGCTGGAACCTTCAACAACAGAACCAATCAAGCATCAAAGAAACCTATCTGGGAATCTTTATTCTCGGATTTATTACAATGATGATCATGATTTGCGCAGCAGTTATACTTAAGCCCAAGGGAATTGTCGTAAATTCTGTTTCTGAAATGGGGCTTGCATTAGAGCCACTTTACGGTAATGGTGCAACCATATTATTTATGGTTGGACTATTCGGAGCCTCATTCTCCTCTCAAGTAGGGAATGCCACTATTGGGGGGACGATGATTGCCGATGGCCTTGGCTTAGGGAGCACATTATCCTCCAAAGCTGTAAGAGGGTTCATCCTTCTGGTGATGCTGTTTGGATCATCCATTGCCATGATATTCGGTGCTGCTCCCATTAATCTGATTATCTTCGCCCAAGCCATCACCATCGTCATTGTTCCTATTATCGCCGTAGCCATTCTTGTAGTGGCCAATGACGAAAAAATAATGGGATCTTTAAAAAACACTCTTTGGAAGAATATCGTTGGATTCGCAGGACTTGTTGTTCTAATTCTGCTGGCGGTCAATAACATCGTCAACATTTTTATTAAATAATCATGGAGGTGCCGGAAATGAAAACAATTGAAGAAGTAGAGGAAACGATGACCGTTCCATCCCAGGAATTGATCCAGGATCTTTGCAGTCTTGAAGGAGATTTATTGATTCTTGGAATTGGAGGGAAAATGGGCCCGACACTAGCAAAAATGGCAGTCAAAGCCTTTCAGAAAGGGAATTGTCCCAAGAAAGTGATCGGGGTTTCACGGTTTTCTTCAGGGACATTAAAATCAGACCTTGAGTCTTCCGGGGTTGAAACCATCGCCGCTGACCTGATGGACGATCAGCAGCTTCAAGCACTTCCTAACGTGAAAAACGTTATATATATGGCTGGTAATAAATTCGGAACCAAGGGAAATGAACATTACACTTGGTCCATGAACGCCTATTTGCCCGGACGCGTAGCAGAAAAATTCAAGAATTCCCGAATTGTAGTCTTTTCAACGGGAAACGTGTACCCCCTGGTTCCTATTACACAGGGTGGCTGTGATGAGGAACATCCAGTCAATCCTATTGGTGAATATGCCCAATCTTGCCTTGGGAGAGAACGGATTTTCACAAACTTTTCCTACCGGCATCATACTCCCATGACCATTTTCCGCCTCAATTATGCCATTGACATGCGCTACGGAGTTCTGATGGAAATTGCCCGTCAGGTGTATACAGGAAAACCCATTGATTTAACGATGGGACATGTAAATGTCATTTGGCAGGGTGACGCTAATGAATACGCTCTCCGCTCACTGAAAATGGCTGACAGTCCTCCCGTCATCCTAAATGCAACTGGACCAGAAACGATTTCCGTCCGTTGGCTCGCTGAACAATTCGGGAAGCTGTTTAATAAAGAGGTGGCGTTTGTGAATGAAGAGCAGCCTACTGCACTACTTAATAATTCATCCAAAGCCCATCACCATTTTGGCTATCCGAAAGTTTCATTAAATCAAATGATTAATTGGACGGCAGAATGGGTCAAAGATGATGGATATGTGTTGGAAAAACCGACCCACTTCCAAGAAAGGCAAGGAGCTTACTAATATGTTGAGAGAAGAGATTAAAAGCCTATTATTTGACGGTACGGTGATACCAGCTCATCCACTTGCATTAAATGAAGATAGAAGTCTTGATGAAAAAGGACAGAGAAGATTGACTAATTATTATGTCGAATCAGGTGCAGGGGGAATCGCTATAGGGGTTCACACGACACAGTTCGAAATCAGAGAGCCTGAATTTAACCTTTATGAAAGGGTTTTGAGTCTTGCTGTAGAAGAAGTTAACAAGAAGAAATTAACAAGACCCTTCATTAAAGTAGCAGGGATATGTGGATCGACAAATCAAGCTGTAAAAGAAGCCAAAACCGCCAAGGGACTTGGCTACGATTTGGGGTTATTGAGTAACGGAGGGCTTCAGGATTGGAAAGAAGAAGAACTGTTGGAACGTGCAAGAAAAGTGGCTGAAGTCATACCTGTGTTCGGGTTTTACCTCCAGCCATCTGTAGGCGGAAGGGTACTATCCTATGAATTCTGGAAAGCCTTTTCGGAGATCCCGAATGTTTGGGCCATTAAAATGGCTCCCTTCAACAGATATCAGACTCTTGATGTAATAAGGGCTGTCTGTCATTCTTCCCGGTGTGAAGAAGTGGCTCTTTATACAGGGAACGATGATAATATCGTCAATGATTTATTAACCACATTCCAATTCAACGTTGATGGTAATATAGTGAACAAACAAATCGTCGGGGGCTTACTTGGCCACTGGGCGGTTTGGACAAGAAAGGCCGTATCCCTTTTGGAAGAAATCAAGTCAATCAGGGACCTGGATCAAGTCCCTTCCCATCTTCTTACCAGGGGGCAGGAAGTAACCGATGCCAATGCTGCCTTTTTCGACTCTGCCAATAACTTCAGGGGATGTATCTCCGGCATTAATGAAGTCTTGAGGCGACAAGGCCTACTAAAAGGAAATTGGTGTTTGCTCGAAAAAGAAAAACTAAGTCCCGGGCAAAATAGTGAAATCGACCGGGTCTATCGCGACTATCCGCATTTGAACGATGACGATTTTGTTCATGACCTTCTGATAGGATCGAAAATCTAATAGTATAAAGGAAAACCGAGCACTTTCCATACCGGGGAGTGTTCAGCTTTTTAAGGAGGGAAAAACGTGGACAACTCAATAACAATCGGAATCATCGGTCCTGAATACCTTTATTATAAAATGAAACATTGCCTCAAGATGTTCCCTAATTTCCAACCGGTTTACCGTATGTCTGACCATCTTTATGATGCCACATCCTTCACAAAGGAATTATCCGATATGGTGGATGTACTGCTTTTTACAGGATGGTCCTCCTATTCCTTATCCCGGAAATGCATCCCTGCACATATCCCGGCTCATTATGTACCTTTAAAAGGAGCTGGACTTTACCGGGCGTTATTTGAAATGAAAAAGTCCCATTCCTCTGTTAAAAGTATTTCCATCGACAGCCTAAAATCCCTGGATATCAAAAGGGTTTTAGAAGAAGTAAACGAAGAGTTAACAGTAACGTCTTTCGATGGAATAACCTCTGTGGAGCATATCCGGGAATTAATTGACTTCCATATAGAAAACTTTCATTCATTGCAGAGCAACGGAGCCATCACCGGTTTGAAAGCCGTCGCTGATGAACTGAAACGATTGAACATACCAGCACAATGGGTAGTGCCGACTGAGGACGATATCATTGTAACTCTTGAACGCGCCCTTCTTTCTACCGAAAAGCGACAAAACCGGGAAACCCAAATTGTGTTTGGATTGATCCAAATCGATGGGTATCATGAACTCGTCAGTCAAATATCTTCAGAACACCTCATTCAGAGGCAAAATCTGCAATTGAATCGATTGATCCTCGACTATGTGGAGGAATTAGAGGGACATCTCACCACACTGAGCGGCAATGAATATATGTTCATCACGACACGAGGTGTTTTCGAACGGGTCACACAAGGGTACAAGTGGCTCCCCCTCATTGAAGAAGCGAAGAAACAGCTAGATTTACAGCTATCCATTGGAATCGGATTTGGCCTATCAGCCAATGCAGCAGGCACCCATGCCCGGATTGCCTTGATGCAGGCAAAGGAATTTGGCGGAGAATGCTGTTTCATCGTCAAAGAGGACCGCAGCGTATTCGGCCCTGTCGAATTATCTGCACCGATCACCTACCCTATACATATTACGGACAATGCTTTACTAAAGAAGGCTGAACAGGCAGGAATGTCAGCCATATATCAGCAAAAGCTGATTTCTTTGATCAAAAGGAAACGGCAGAGCCAGTTCACGGCTCAAGAGCTAGCTGAGACTCTTGGCATAACCGCCAGAAGTGCACACCGCATTATCCTAAAATGGTTGGATGCGGAACTCATCAACATCATCGGATTTGAAAAAATATTGACCAGAGGGCGGCCTCGACAGGTTTATGAACTAACCGATCATAGTCTGGTCACTCCATCTCAATCAGGAGGAAAATCGAATGAAACCTATTAACATAGGAATGATTGGTCTGGATACCTCTCATTGTATAGAATTTGCTAAACTATTAAATACTCCAAATCATCCATACAACGTTAAGGGTGGTCGCATTGTGGCGGGATACCCCTTCTATTCTGCAGATGTAGAAATCAGCAAGAAACGTGTTAACGATTTTACTGAAACCCTACGGAATGATTTTAATGTGATGATTACCGAGTCCATAGAAGAAGTCGCATCAAGGAGCGATGCCTTCCTAATGACTGCTGTGGATGGCAGAAAACATATGGAACTGTTTAAAGAATTACTTCCATATAAAAAGCCCGTTTTCATTGATAAACCACTTGTGTTATCTGTAAAAGAGGCAAAGGCGCTGTTTAAAATGGCTCACGAGTATGGTGTACCCGTCATGAGCTCCTCCTCTTTGCGGTTTGCGGAATCTTATCAACGTATAGTGAAAGAGCATAAAGAAAGCTTCACAAGCATCTATGTTCACGGTCCGCTTCCTATGCAGGAACCAATGCCTGGCTATTTCTGGTATGGGATTCATATGATAGAAATGGTCATTGCCGCTTTGGGCACCGGGGTAAAAGATGTAACGGTGAAGTCGAATCGTGAGAGCGAAGTGGTGATCGCACACTGGGAGGACGGCAGATATGCCTTGATCAGGGGGGAATTCAATTGGCATACCCGTTTCGGTGCAACCCTTCACACACCAAACAGCTTCTATTATATAGATATCTCTAAAGATACCAAACCCTTTTACGCCTCATTATTAGAAGAAATTCTCTTATTCTTCCAAACCCGGAATAGTTCTGTTCGCCAAGAAGAAACTTTAGAGGTAATCAGGGTGATCGAAATGATTAATCATAAACGGTAAGGCTCAGCTGCTTCTTCCTACGAGAAAAAGAAGATTAAAGAGAAACGTCCCCTTGCTTCTCACATGCTTCAATAAAAAAAGCACCGACTTTTCCAAGGTCGATGCTCTTCCATTCTCCGGTTGGTTAACCAACCAAAAAATTACCGTACTCTTATTAAACTGAAAATTTAGATTCTACTCAATAAGTCATTGGGATGAATATATGTTCTTTCATATAGGGAATACGGATTATTATTTTTGATGAAAATGGTTCGATTTCTAAAATATGGACAGAAGGATAGCAAAGGTAGGAAGCACAGTGACGGTTCTACTATTTCCTCAACCATAAAAGGAAGCTCAAGAACCTTCACTATGCTTCTTGTGTTAAACTATTTAGAGGCTTTTCCAGGGGGTGAGATAATGGATTACTCTGTAATCGGGACAAAGATAAAGGAAATGCGGAAGGTGGTCGGCATCACACAAGGCGATCTGGCAGAAGGTATCTGTACCCAGGCCCTCATCAGCCGGATTGAAAAAGGGGATATCTACCCAAGCGCAACGGCCCTATATCAAATATCTGTTAAACTCGGGGTAGACATCAATTATTTCTTTGAGATTGGGACTACCCCCAGGATAGATTATATTCGTGAGGTAGAAAAGCAATTTAAATACTTAAGAGACACAAGAGATTTTAGCGAGATGATCGAACTCGTTAAAGCTGAAGAGAAAAATCCTCTTTTCTACAAAGATAATGAAAAGCTCCAGCTTCTTTATTGGCACAAAGCCATCTATCTACATGAGGAAAAGAAGGAATCCGAAGCTGCTTTTACCCTTTTACATAAAGCCTATGACCTGACCGCCCACCCTAAAAAGGCCATGTCCGAAAGAGAAATGCAAATCCTTTCAACCTTAGGCACGCTTCATGCCTCCCTGAACGAATATAAGAAAGCTCTCGAGTATTACCTTCGAGTGGAAACTGCTTTGAAAACCACTGAACATCTACAAGAGAAGTCTATAAAAACCAAATTGCTATACAACACGGCCAGAGTCCTGACTCGTGACGACAGGCTTGAAGAATCAACTGCTTACTGTGTTAAGGCGATTAAGTGGTGCTTCGAGGAAGAACTTCTTTGGGGGTTAGGTGAACTGCATTATCAAATCGGCTACAATTATGAGCTGGTGGATAACTACGAAAAGGCACTATCCTACATGAGAAAGGCATATCACATGTTTGAGTTGCGTGAAGACCGAATTTATATAAACTTTCTTGAGAAAAAGTTTAGTGAAATGGAAGCATAGGGACGGTTCTCATGCTTCCTCATAAATTCGAACAAAATAGAAGCAAGAGAACCGTCCCCGCGCTTCCCTTGCTTCCTCTAGGAGGAACCAATGAAAAAAATAACATGGCTATTATTGGCTACATTAATATTGACTACAGGTGCATCTGTTGCACATGCCGATTTTTCGGACATTTCATTATACAAGAATGAGATTGAGTATTTAACAGAGAAGGATATTATCAGAGGATATGATGATGGAACCTTTAAACCGGATGCCAACCTTAGAAGAATTCAGGCCGTTCAAATGTTTTTAAGAGAAATGAATATAGTTGATTTCGCTGCTCCAGATCCGGGGTTTACGGATATCAAGAAAGGCGATTACGGGTATGAGGAAGTAGCGAAAGCAGTGGAACTTGGTTTCATTTCCGGAAAAACCGCATCGGACGGGACAAAATATTTTGATACGTGGGGGTCTCTTACCCGTTCACAGATGGCCAAGATGATGGTTAAGGCTTATAGACTTACTGAAGATCAGCGAATATCCTTCATCGATGTGCCCATGAACCATTGGGCGAATCCATTCGTAAATCGATTATCCACTGCCAATATTACAACCGGTTACGATGACAGCACGTACAGACCACAAAAATACCTATCAAGGCAACATTTTGCGGTCTTCATGGCAAGGCTCCTGGACGATAAGTTCAAACCGGAGACACAGCGAGAAAGCTTCGAACCTGATCACTCCAAAACATATGTATATAATCAAGAGCCTTATGTGACTTCGTTCAGCTATTCTCACGATAACCTGTGGGAAGAATTCGATGTGACACTAGGTAGACCGGGTTCTTCTCTTCGTCCTTTTGTTGAGAAGGAAAATGGCATCGTATACGGAAAGCCCCAAATGTCCTTCAGTTTCACCCTTGGCTACCCTGTGAAAGTCGGTCACCAATGGTTCGATCAAAATGGACTGAGAATGACGATCACATCTGTAAACAGCACCATCACAACTCCTGCAGGAACATTCACCAATGCGGTTGAAGTAAAAGGTGATAGCTACCAAGAGTACTACGTTCCAAACATCGGTCTCGTCAAATCTACTTACCTGGGGGATGGAAGAGTGATTGCTGAGTTGGTGGAGATAATCGATTGAGATGAAGCGGGGGAAGCAGGGGGACGGTTCTCGTGCTTCCCTCCCCTGCTTTCTGGACCTCACCCAAATCTAAGCCGCATCCCCCATAAGATATGGAAATAAACAAAGACAGGGATAAAAACCGTCAAATACCCTTCAATATCACTTTGCAAAAGGGAGACTGATAGAAGCAAGGCCGCGATAAAGTACCCGAGGAAGAGATAGGAGTATTCTTTAAGTCGGTTTGCCTCTGGCGAAAACTTCTTAATAAGATAATCGATAAGGTATGTAACCGGGATACCTACGATAATGTAAAAGGGGATTTCATAGACGGCTACTACCACTGCGGTTGCCCAGATAGGGGGATTGAAATGGTAACCTTGAACGGTAACCGGTTCAGTTAATAAATAGGCCGTCCCCACTGATAGAAAAGCAGATAATGGAGCGGATAGGAGTATGGAACATAGTATTAATATAAGTTTCTTCATGGGAGCGTACCTCATTGACCTTGGTTTCGTTAGTTCTGTTACTAATATATCATATTGGAGAAGCACGAGAACCGTCCCCTTGATTCCCCTTCTACCGTCAGGATGTGCATTTCGAAACATAAATCTTTCAAACCAATAATTAAAATCTTTCCTGACTTCATCCCCCCCAATCATTATGTGAAATACCAACATTCCGAGTAGAAACATTAATTGTGTAGAGAAATAAAGAGTGGGACTTGAAATAGAAGAAAAGTAGATTTAATTTGTGGAACTATAGAGGGAGTATGAAGAAAAATCAATTTGTTATTGATGGATCTTCTTCTTTACTCAACGTCCAGACCAACAGGAACACAAGATCCACTACAGGAATAAAGAGTAAGATGAAAACTATAATCCATTGGTTAACGGTCAAATTCCGGTTGCTGTTAAACAATATCCAAACTCCTTCTGTAAAAACAACTAAACGAATAGACGCTCTTTATATGTTATAATAAACAGGAAAATATTACTATTAAAAGGAGGTCGTTCCAATATCTACTTCTAGAATATTAAAGTGGACCACAGGGGCATTTGAAGCGGTTTTAGGGGTTCCCTTACTGGGCGCGGGCATCATCATTGGATTTTTATGGTTTCCATTAGTCATCATGCTTGTTTTACATATTACGACTCTGGTTCTTACAGTTAAAGATAAGGGCGCAACAACCGGAAGTATACTCGGAATCGTCACATCCTGCATTGGCTGGATTCCGTTTGTCGGAATGGTCATGCATATCGTATCGGCCATCTTCCTCATGATCGATGCTGCTAAAACAGATCAAACTTCTAAAGAATATATGTAAGACCAGGGGATGGCCAAGGGGACAGGTACTCCGGCTCAAAAAAGAGCCAAGGGACCTGTCCCCCCTGCCTCTACCTTTCGCACTATTTTTTACAAAATGTAGAAAATTATCAGCGGTTGTAATATACTGTAAGAAAATGTCCGATTAATAGTCTAAAAGGCATTCTATTCTTTTAAAGGAGCACTCATAAATATGATTTCTTTATCTCTGATAATCATTCTATTGACTTCAGTTACTACTTACATCGGCGTTAAATTCATTATCCCTTTTGCCATCAAAATAAACTTCGTAGACAACCCCAACAACCGAAAAGTACACAAAAAACCTCTGCCAATGCTTGCAGGAGCCGTGTTTACGGTCGTTACGCTCATTGGCATTCTAATATTAAGCTGGCTCAATTATTTAACATCAAGTCTGACCACCGCCTTGTTCCTGGCGGTTGTCATGCTAAGCACCATCGGTTTCATCGACGACTACTATAAAACAAAATCTAAAGAATTTTCTCCACTCCCAAGGCTACTGGTTCAGATCATCGCTTCTTTCCTGATCGTTCAATTCGGGGATTATGTATCACAGATAGATATTCCTGTTTTAGGATATATGGAGCTTTCACCTGTACTGGGTAAGCTGTTCACCATGGTGTGGATCATCTTCATTATTAATGTCATCAATTTCATGGATGGCCTGGACGGATTGGCGGGTGGAATGGCCGGGATCTTCGCCTTCACGTTCCTGATCACGTCGATCCTGATGAATCAACCGGTTTCAGCTCTCCTCTCCGCATTGATGTTAGGAGTGGCGATCGGGTACTTACCTCATAACTTCTTCCCGGCAAAAATCATTATGGGGGATACGGGGTCTACCCTATTTGGATTCATGATCGGGGCTATTTCCATTATCGGGGCCATGAAGACGATCACGGTCATCACCATCAATATTCCTTTGTTGATACTGGCAATCCCGATTTTCGATACGTTATTTGTCTTCTTAAAAAGGATCCAGCAGGGCCGATCGATCTTTCATGCGGATAAACTGCATTTGCACCATCGACTGCTGAGCTACGGACTCTCGCAGGTCCAAGCCGTGATGATTATCTATTTACTTTGTATCACAACCAGTGCTTCTGCTATTTTCATCTTGATGTCTATCCATTTTTAAAAGCCCGGGGGCATGTCCCTTGTTAAGTAAAAATCCCCCCTACAAGATTAATATTGAATGATAATCCGTAGGGGGGTACTTAATTTGTACAATGGATGCAATTTCTTAGTAAAGTTCCAGTAATTTGAGGTCAGCAGATTGGGAACAGTCCCAAGTCAAACCTAAAACCCCATATTCACCAAAGATTCAATCTCTTCCATAAACTCCATCACACTCGTGCGAATCACAAGATAGGTAATGAACATGGACAATGCAGATGCTCCTGCGGCCAGGTATACTTTGTTTACTGACTGTTGAGACTTCATCGCTCTGTCATACACGACAATGGCCGGCATGATGACAATCGCATAAAAAAGGGATACACCTGTCAGAATAAGCGTCCATTGAACGGAACCCATCAAGCCAGTCGGGATCGCTACTACATTTAATGTAGCAAATGGTACGAGAACACCACCGAATTGAGCCAGTAACTTTTTGAAAGTAATACCCTTAGACATGAATTTCCCTGCCAGAAATACACTAATCAGCGCTCCGACAAGAAAGATCAGTGAAAACATGAAGAGGGATGATGTAATATGGAAAAAGGGCAGTGACTGTGCTCCCATCCCATCTTCCGAGAACATACTTCCAAGTCCACCGAACATCGCTTTAAATAATTTGTTCACCAAAAAATAAATGCTCAGTGAAAAAGCAATGACAAAAAGGCCAATTGTAATAAGTCCATTCTTAAACTGGTGATCTCCACCCTCTAATGCCAAAGAAGGTTTTTTCAGTATTTGTAATGCGTAATTCCAATACTTAGAAACACCTTCCTTAGCCTTCGTCACACTTTCATTTACTGGAACCTGCTCTCTTGCAACTGTCTCTGAGGCAGCAGCAACTTCTTCATAAGCCGTTGGCTGATGTGTAATTTCAGCCTCCATTAAATTGGCTCCACATTTTCCACAGAACTTACCAGAGTCCTGTTCATTGAAACATTTCGAGCATTTCATCATGTCGTTACCTCCATTAAATCTCATTTCGTTCTGTATCATGAATATCAATTTTCTTAATTTTAAAAGATGAATCTTCTTTTATGATGGTATATATTTTCTCACGATTATATGTAGTCTGTTCTTCGAGATGATTGGTGAAAATGAAATTTTCATTTGTCGTAATTTCAAATGTTCCTTCTTCGGCCTCGCGAGAATTGACAATCGTATTGTCTTTGAAATCATAGGAATATTCCTTATCCTGCAAATCTCCTATATACTCAACCAATTCCTCTTCTGCTAAACTTCCTGAAAGCAGGTAGGAAGAAATCAACGTATAGTCCCGTGTATTCAAAGCCTGTTCATATGAATCCCTGAAATCGAGGACAAATTGATTGGCTTCTTCCATAGTAATTGATGAGTCCGCAGATAGGTTATCGTTGTCCTCTGCAAATAAGAAAGAAAGACTTCCCCATGACCCTTGATCTTGTGTGACCTCATCACTCTTTAAAGTCTTCCCATCTGCTTGCGACAATTCCGCAAACATGGTCACTTCCTTATCTTCCGGAAATGGCCCAAGATACTCCAGCTCTTGCAGCGTCTTCTTCGTGCTTTTCCCATTTATAAATAAGACTGCTTCAGGGAAATTGGTATCAATCGCATATGTATCACCGTCAAATTCAAGACTATGCTTAGAGTCACCGGATTTCGTCGGTTTCACTTCAATGTCATCTTCTATGGAAAATTCTCCGTAGAGATTAGCGGCATCGCCTTTTACCGTATACGTGCCAGGATAGGCTTTACCCACCTCAACAGGTTCACTGCTGTCTTTCACACTCACCGTTTTATTACCAATCTTAAACGTGGCGGGCTCCATATTAGTCGTAATGAAAACCTGATTGGGAACTGCTTTAATGTCATACGTTTCATAAAGTCCCAAGATAGAATCTCTCTCTACTTTGAAAACATCATGACCGCGTTGATCCTTCACAAAAGCATCAAATTTCAGATCACTCTCTGTAATGGAAACCAACTGTTCCCTCATATCTTCCCAGTCCAATGTCTTTATATAAGAGAAATACTGTTTCTTATTTAATAGTGAATCTTTGTCAAACGTTATGTATTCAAGGAAACCTTCTTCACTATTACCCGTCATGGCATTGTCCATCAATTGAATATTTTTCATAGGATCATAAATTGAAGATACTATCATATGAGTGCTAACCAGACCTACGACTAAAATACCCGCAATGGACAGAGAGACCTTTTTCTTCTTAGACATTGGAGTCTTGGAAACCTTCTTGATCGGTTCCTCCTTTTCCACCTCCCTCTTCGCTCCACAGCTTTCACAAAAAGCCAGGTCATTTTTTAGTGCTTTTCCACATTCTGTACAGTAACTCAAATTTCGTCCTCCTTGATAGAAACTCACATCATTTGGAAGCAGGTTCCACCGCACCACTTAACCCTCTCAAATTTAGATAATATCAACTATAAAAATAGTTATATTATACCCATTTTTGCAGAATTACCTTAGAATGATTGTAATTAAGTAGAAATTAGAACCGTCCCTGTGCTTACCAGTGCTTACCAAAAATTATACTTAAATAATTTACCATAACTTCCTATTATATGTATATAAAATTGTAATATTTCAATAAAAAAAGTAACGTTTCTGTAATGTTACGAGTAAATTCATATAAATGCACCTCATTTCTTATGAAAAATGGATGATATTGAGCACTAAGGGAAGGATGTAACCCCAAAAAGCACCCTGGAAAAAAACCAGAAATCCCCCTGTTCCGTAAACATTTTTAATAGATTCAGCCATTTATTCACCCTTTACATATATCAATAAATAACTAAACCCCTACTCTACAAACCCATTATTTCATTTATGTTACAAAATCTCTTTAAACAGGTTCCATTTCATCCAACATTATGCTTTAATGGAAAACGTGTCTTTTTATTCTCAAAGAAAGATTTAGATGAAGATAAAGACCCTTTTTCTGTACCAGATTAGTAGACAACTCACATCAGGGGGAATCACCATGGTTTACTGTAAGAATTGCGGACTCCAATTAGAGAAAAACTTTTCGGGGACATCTTGTCCAAATTGTTCTCAACATGAAAGGAAGTTGAAGGATAACGGCAAAAATAAAATCTATCGTTATGCCGGCTTTGGCGCTGTTGTAATCGCAATAGGACTAACCTTTTTGTTTTTCACTTCCAGCGGTGAAAAACTGAGGATGAAATATATAGGTATAGATCTTCTTCCTTATAGCGGATTGACAGAACCAGGAACGCATAAGATGAAGAACACCTTTATTTCGGACGATGAAACCAGTAATACGATCTCTACCATAACCAATAAAGGGGAAAAGGTGATCGATGGAAAGTCAGTTTACGAAGTACATACTACGAACTATAATCCAGAATACGATTATACAACTGAGTACATCCTTTTTTATTCCTACAGCAATAAAGGCATGCTTAAAGTGGGGCTAGCCAAAAGCGAAGATAATATTTATTGGACTGAAGAAGAAGAAGCATCAATTTACTTACCAAGTAAATTGAAATTCGGCGAAGAGTACTCCCATAAAGAGGGTGATGAGGTCCTGAATATCACTCTGGAAGGTATGCAAGATATACAAATCGGGCAACGTACTTTTAAAAATTGCCTCTTCATTAAAGAGAAGTTAATAGGTTCAAATGGGCAGATTTCTTCCACTAGTGAATTCTATTTCGCCAAAGGAACAGGATTGGTTAAACAAAGTGAAACGAGGTACTTTGAAGGTGAAGCTACATACAAAACCAATATGGAGTTTATAGATTAGTATACATATCGAAACGCTCAAAAATTTGGACCTTGTTGCATTTACTTGTCCAACTTCTTCTTTTATGTTGATAAACCTCACGGCGGCAAGGTCTCTCTTTGCCGCCGTAAGAATAACCCCATATATCGAAATAGCAAAATTTCAAAATACACTTCATTTCTGATACTTTTTCCCATGTCCTCCATGCGCATTTACAGTTTCTTCTTACTTTCTTCTCCCTAACAAAACTATAACAACTTATTTAGAGAGCTATCTTTTCCACATAAGAAATTATAGTCATATTTACTCACTTTATTGGTATTTATTAGTTATACCCCATGAAAGGAGTTTTGCTGATGAAGTGTCCCAGTTGTGAGCATGTGAATGATGGAGGGAATTTCTGTGAGAATTGTGGTGCAAGGTTAGTGACAGGGGAGGTTGCAGCGGCGTTGCCCCGTGCAAGCCAGCCGGGTGCAGAAGGAGCTGCCGTAGCCACTTCAACCTTTACTGCTGTACAGCAGCCGAACGCCCATGTTGAGAATGTGAAGAATGTCTCGAAAATGTATTTCAGCTTTTTTTTGGAAGTACTTAAGAAGCCGGTTGCCGCTACGAGGAATACGAATCGGGAACAGCTTGTTAACGGACTGATTTCCATTGGGATTTTCGCCCTTATCATTCCTTTGATCATTTATTTAGGACTTAAAGAGGCCGGCGTGGATGGCGAGTTCATGTCCATGGTCATCAAGCCGACTTTTTCTTATGCCATTTTCATCCTGTTGATTGCCTCTTATTCGTTTGCAGCGATCAAGCTTGGGAAGGTACCGGTAAAATATACAGATGTCATCGCCCGTTTCGGTTCAATGCTCATTCCATTTTTAGCCCTCTTCCTTCTTGCTTTTTTAATGTCTTTAGTGGATATGGGTCTGTATCCGGTCTTTCTCGGAATCGGTTTCCTCGGTTCTGTGTTTATCGTTCCTCCCCTGGTGATTTCAAGCTTTAAAAAGGATGAACCTTCCGGGCTGGATGCTCTATATGGGACACTGTTAACGTATTTAGCCATTTTTATTACAATGGGTATCATGGCTGCCTATCTCCTCTCCACTCTACTGGAACTCATTGAGGAAAAGTTAACTTCTTTGTTTTTCTTTTGAGTGTAACTGAAATCCCCCTTCCTGATTCGTTCAAAGGGGGATTTCCCTAATGATATTCTCGAGGAGGAAAGAGATGAAACATTGTAAACATTGCGGTCATCCCCTTTCGAATGAAAACGGATTCTGCCGTAACTGCGGCAATCCGATAACGTCCGAGGTACCAAAACGGTTCTGCAAAATTTGCGGAACTCTCTTAAAGAGCGATGAAGAAGAGTGCCAGGGTTGTCTTGAAAACAGTCGATCTCTCAACGAAAAAAAGCGCTCTTTCTGTAAGGAGTGTGGGGGCGAACTGACAGATGAAGGACTGTGCCAACAGTGCCAGGGTAGCCTTCCATTACCGATTATGTGCAAAAATTGCGGATCCCCCCTCATGTCAGCGGAGGTTCCATGTGAGAAGTGCAACGAAACAAAAAGCAGACGGGCCAGATCCAGGTCCTACAGAATCAAGCGGAAATCTTCTATTATCGTGATGATTTTAGCCGTGATCCTACTGGGAGCAGGTACATATGGATTCATGTATGTGAAAGACGCCTCCTCTCCTGTTCATACGACCAAAGCTTTAACAGAAGCGGTCAAAAACAAAGACGCGGCAACCCTTGGTTCCCTGATAGAAGGGAATGACCCTGAGAAAAAGCTGAACCTTCTTTTAACTGACCTGCACAAAGATCCTGCAACATTAGCCAAATTGTATAAAAACGTAAGTGATCAGGCAAAACGTTTCGCTGCCAAAGAAAAGAACGATCCAGTACCTCCATTCCTATTCCAACTAAAAAAATCACCCGACAAAAAATGGGGCCTCATCGACCAATACACCTTTACTCTCAACCCAATCACCCTCACCCTCCAAACAGACCCAGACGCCCAGCTATTTGTAAACAATGTGGAAATACCTGAGTCAGGGACGGACCTTCGTCTTGTGGATGACCTTTTACCGGGAGAAATCACGGTGAAAGCCGTTAAGGCCAGCGACAGTGGAAATGATTTTGAAACGAGCGAAACATTCCCTTTGTGGGAGACCAACTCAACCCCCATTCCCCTACAATTTCAAAAACAATATGTAACCGTGAGTTCTGACAGGAGCGAAGTCGATCTGTATGTGAATGGGGAAATGTACGGAACCATTGATCAAACAGGGATGGAGATCGGACCTTTTGCGCCAGGAGATACAATCACCATAAGCGGCGTCTATCATTCTCCCTGGGGAGATGTGGAAAGCGAAGAATTCGAGGTCGGGGCGTCAGAAACAGTTGAACTGCTCTTCCCTCCCCCTGTCGAAACCATACGTGATGAGGTCATCAACAGCGTAAAGAATTTCAACGAGTCCTATATCGAATCCATCACAGACTTAGACAGCTCTGTCCTGCGGAATGTAGAAGGGGCCAAACTCCAAGAAACCATCGGAATCATCAACGATTTAAGACAGCGAAACGTTACGTATGGAGGATATATCGAGGAATTGATCTTCGATGGGGAGTCTTTTACTTTCGATGAAGAAGGAGCCAAGGCCTCCATCAGTGTAGCCGAACACTATGCAAGCAGCTGGAATGACCCGACTGATGAAGAAGCCGCAATCTTTAAAGATAAAACCTATTATTTCACTTATTATTGTGAGTTCGATTCCGATACAGATGAGTGGATGGTCGTTGATTCGAAAGAGCATAACGAATTAATGATTTCCGACCCATTATGAAGGGGGAATATAAGATGAGACGAATACCATTTTTTCAAAATGGAGAAAGAAATGGCTAAGCGGCTATTACTCTTTCCCATGCTGATGCTTCTGCTCTCTGGTTGCACCATGCCTGCTTTCATTCAAAATCAACTCATCGATCCTGAAGAAATACTGGATGATGCCATGAACAATATGAGTTCCTTAGAGACGATTCGAACTATGGGCGAGACGACTTTCCAAGGAAAGGTCCTTGGTACTTCTTATAAGTACTCCGTGACGAGTGAAGGGCAAACTCGAATTGAAGATCGTCAGACGATAGAAGCCTACATGATCACAAGCATGAAGGGCAGCGGGATCCCCGAGTCCACGGACCGGTTCTATTTCAACCAAACACAGTATGGTGTCTACAATGAAGAACTGAAGCAATGGGAAATGACAGATTTCTACCCGGAAGATCAGCTCCTCGTGAATTTGTTTCTATCTTCCTTTGATCCGACCAACTCCGTGAACCAATACTATGATTCAAAAATCGAAAAAAAGGTGAAGATCATCGGAAGGGAAGATCGGAACGGGGTCGCCTGTATAGGGCTGTCAGTAGATATCAATGCGGATGAGATGATGAAAGAAGTCTCCCCCGTCCTCAAAGCCTTTGCAGGTTCATCAGGTACTCTCGCTTCCTCCCTTACAGGGACCATGGTCAAGAACATGAACATGGTCTATTGGATCGGCGAAGAAGACCAACTCGTATATGGAATCGATACGGCACTTCCCACGCCCCTAGGGGATTTGACCACAACGACAACCGTATTTGATCATAACGGGGAGTTTGTGGTGCCGGAGTAAGCAGGGGACGGTTCTTCGAAGCAGGGGGACGGTTCTTCTGCTTCCAAAGACCATCTATAAAACTACTTTAAAGGGAAGCACGAGAACCGTCCCCGTGCTTCCACAAGGGAGGCACACTCATGGAGAAAGGTAAGGAAAGTCTCTCGGAGGAGTTAAAGAAACGGGATTCGGATTTTGATAAAAAGATGGAGAAATATGATAAAGAGATGGAGGAATTGAAGAACAGTATATTTAAAGATAAGAAATAAGTCAGCATTGGTTCCTTGTTCCATGAAAGACCCTGGGGTTGCTTACGGCTGTACAATAGCACTCTTAGAAAAAACGATGTTAGGTTTCTACGAATATTCGATATACGATCCACCCACTACCATTGTTCAAAAATTCATCAACGTATTCCAAAAAAGATTGTTGGGCTCGGGCTATTATATCTATACAAAAATCGGAAAATACAATTGGTTCGTGCGAAAGATTTTATTCCTTATCGCACTCGCTGTCCAAGTGATTCTCTCAATCATCCTATATTATTTCATTTCAGGGTTGCTGGAACTTATTTTTTTATCATAATGCGCCAGGAAGCACGGGGACGGTTCTTCTGCTTCCCCTAAACAAACAAAAAGAAGCACGAGAACCGTCCCCGTGCTTCCGTAGTTTAGTTATTCTCCGGATCCGTATCGTCATGGTAGGTTGACTCACCTGTCATGGCATTAAACGTCCAGTCCACCTTCAACGTATCCCCCTGGAACTGATTCTGATCTTCTCCATTGTCTACAAACTCGAACAGGACAAAGATCTTTTCTTCCTGCCCTACAGAGATCCCATCCGGCACTGGCAGGGCTCCGTCATTGCTGCTTCCGATAAAGGAACCGATGGCGGTAACGTCCGGTGTTTCCCCTTGCAGCTCAGCCAAGGTGGTTTCAACCGCTACGTTGGTGGCACTGCTTGTGTTGTACATGATGGTGACTTTGATATGCTCCGCCATGTCGCCGGTGTTATCACCTTTTGCATCCTGCACTTGATACTTGGTGTCCAATAGGACCTGGTGGATATCCAGCGTCCCATTGTTTTTCAGTGTGAATTCACGGTAAATTTCGTCACCGGGCTTGATGTTGTCGATGTTGACAACGGCACTTGGGTTCATGGACAGGTCCAGTGTCCCCGCTGCAAAGGTATTCTCTGTCGCCTGTGCATCGCTGAAGTAGGCGAACGTCCCTCCCCCAACCAACGATAATCCTAACGCTGCACTCATAATCCCCTTACTTACATTCTTGGTAAAACTCATCTAAAACTCCTCCTCTTTAATAGAAAAAATATAGTAAACTCTTATGTATGTTTGGTGATACATAGGAGATGAAGCCATCATGCTTTGCTTCCTTCCAGTTCCCTTTTGGCGACGATGATCGAGCGAAAGGCAGAAATGATCAACAAGATTCCTGGAACAATCAACAACAGGGCTGAACCTGCTTTTGTATTCAAAAATCCAAGGGCATATCCTATATATGGAATCGTAAAGTTGGTGTACTTTCCGATGATCGTTTGCTTAGGGACCGTCCACAGGTCAGGGCCATTATTGTGATCCCCTTTGGTTTTATACACTGCTTGTCCATTCTCTTCGAGGACATCAATGATCCTATGTGTAATGAGCTTATCTTCCATACGAAAGGTAATGATATCGCCCGTTTTATAAAAAGTATGCTCATCGCCACGCTTGATGGAGATAATGGAACCGGTTTGGAATGTTGGTTCCATGGACCCTGATAATACGGCTTTCACCTGGTATCCCATAAAGGTTGGTTCCCCTCCTGACAACCTGGAGGAAAGAACGATGAACGCTGCCAAGCAGATCACCACCAGAAGGATCGTTCCCACTACACTACTCACTATCCCCAACATTTTCTTCTTCATGTTCTGTCACCTGCTTATCATTTGGATTGTCCTTTGATGCTTCTTCGGTTATGTCCGTTTTAACTTCATTCGTTATCTCCCGAGATCCTTCATTCTGAGATTCAGAGTGATCTGGATCCGGATTAGTCTGAGGTTGTTCTGGAGCTGGATCAGTCGGACTCCCTTCTACAGAAGGTTGCTCTTGATCTTCCAGTTCCTGAATCTGCATCAGGATAGAAGAACGTATCTCCTCTATCTGTGAAAATTCGACGGTTGCCTGTACACCTTTCAGCATTCCTTCAATATGCTCAAAACCCTCACGCACATAATCATATGGTTGGATTTCCGTCTGTTTCTGAATCTCCCTATAATACGTGGACACTTCCTCATAGAGTTGCTGGAGAATGTCCATTTGTCGGGAGAGCTCCTCTTCCATTGCTGTCACTTCATCAAGCTGTTTCAGTAATTCTTCCCCTGATGCACCGGGTGAAGGAGGAACGATGATTCTAACATTTTCCCTCATGCTTTCTGCCACCTTCTGGGCACGATCTTCAAGCTCATGAATGGTCGCAGGAAAAACAAATGCCGCATTCATGGTGATGGAATCTGGTGAAGCCTGACTTGTAAAAGCCGCTTCTGTTTCTCCAATCAGCTGTGTGCCGGTATAAAAAGCGATACAGCATAGTGAAGGCAACAGAATCCTTTGATGAATCCGCCTCACATCCTCACTCCCCTTTCGCTGAACCACTCATTTGACTCTAAGTATACAGAATCATCAAATAATTTAAATTGGGTTAATTTTGTTTAAAAACTGGAGGGAAATGTGTCGAATTTACTCGTAATTTGGAAAAAAGGCATGTCATCGCACAAAAATTAACCCAATTGATTTCACAACCTGTTTTCCCAATAATTTAAATTGTTAGATATCTCAATTCGACGAGAGGGTGAAAGGGTTTGAAAAAGAAAAAGCAGAAGAAGATGAGTAAAAAAGCAGCCATTCCTGCTGTACTGGCATTATCGGTCACATTAGGAGGACTGGCACCGACTTTTCCAGGATTGGCAGGACCTGCGAGCGTCGTTTCTGTCCAAGCTGAAGGGCTGAGTAAGCAAGAGATTGTGAAGGCGTTCCTCCAATCTAAAATAATGGAGAAAACAAAATCAGCCGCTACAGGAGATCAGTTCAAAATCATCAGCGAGGAAGCGGATAGCGAAACGGGTACATACCATGTACGTACTGTGGAGCAGTATAATGGCATTCCGATTTACGGTTCCGGACAAACCGTTGCGTTAGACGCGAATAATAACGTTTATGCATCATTCGGGAACGTGACACAAAAGCTTGCCCGTACCATTATTCCGACTGAATCTGAAGTTAAGAAGGAAGATGCAGAGAACATCGCCAAAGCAGGAGTCGCATCCGAAATTGGCGTGGATGAGCTGAAAACATATGATGGCCTTGACACGGAGTTAACGATTTATCCGTATAAAGGGAAATACTACTTAACCTATCTGGTGAAAGTATCCACTTCCACCCCGGCACCAGGCTATTTCCATTACTTCGTGGATGCAACGAACGGAGAAGTGGTCAACCACTTCAACGCCATCCATGAAGTGGATCCGACAAGCCTGACGGTAGCCCAGGGAAGAGGATTGAACGTGTTCGGTAAAATGCAGTATTTCCCTGTAGGAAAGGATGCGGCAACCGGGACCAGCTATTTATTTGGTGGATCCATCGCGGGGGGATCAGTCGGCAAGCCGAATATCGTTCCACTCGCAACATTCGATGCCCGCCGTATGGCTGAAACACCATTCATCCTGCTTTCTGCCCTTTTTGGATTCACCGGATTTGAAATCAATACGAAGAGTTCTTCTAATTTCTTCTATGACCCGGCAGCTGTTTCAGCCCACACCAATGCTGACAAAATCAACAAATACTATCAAGGAGCCCATAAGCGTAATGGCATCGACGGCAAAGGGACACCGTTCATCAGCACGGTCCATATCGGATCCAAATGGAATAACGCTGCCTGGAACGGCAAGCAAATGCTGTACGGTGATGGGGACGGGGTAACCCTTGGATCCTTAGCGGGTGGCCTTGACGTTGCCGGCCATGAAATCACACACGGCGTCATTACCAATACGGCCAACCTGACGTATCAAGACGAATCAGGTGCCATCAATGAATCACTTGCAGATATCTTTGGCGAATTAGCTGAAATGTACTCTTCCGGCTCTTATACAAACCCTTCAGAGTGGGAAATGGGTGAGGATATATATACACCGAATAAAGCGGGGGACGGCGGTCTTCGTTCCTTGAAAGACCCACGTGCCAAATCCCTTCCGGCCGCATACGAAATGAGGGATAACCGCTATCCGGATCACTATGAGGACCGCTACACGGGGGAACTTGATAAAGGCGGCGTGCACATCAACAGCAGCATCAACAATAAGGCGGCCTACTTAATTTCCGAGGGCGGTACACACAACGGCGTAACCGTGACCGGAATCGGCGCGAGCCAGACAGGCACCATCTTCTACGATGCACTGACAAAGTATCTGACACCATCTTCCGGATTCAAAGAAATGCGCGAAGCCGCCATCCAGGCTGCACGTGACAAGTATCCGGACAAGAATGGTCAACCATCAGCCCAAACAAAAGCCGTCATCGATGCATATGATGCGGTTGGGGTTCCGGGCGAATAATCAACTTTAGTAAATACAAAAGGACCCTGTAGAATCTGCTCTACGGGGTTCTTTTATGTGGAAGCAGGGGGAGCAGGGGGAGCAGGGGGAGCAGGGGGAGCAGGGGGACGGTTCTACTGCTTCCTTCAAAAAGCAAAAAGAAGCACGAGAACCGTCCCCCTGCTTCCACCATCCCCAATAAGATTAACACCATTCTTCAACGGGTATATTGTCTTGTAGACTATATAACTAAGAAAGGATGATTCTGTGCTTACAACGGTTTCGTGGATTTTTTTGGGGATAGGATTATTATCTTCCCTCATTATATTAGTGGATGTCATCAAGCATCCGCAGAAGATGAAGATCATGAACATAGTGTGGCCGATCAACGGATGGTTCTTCGGCCCAATCGCTCTGTGGACGTACTTCAAGTGGGGGCGGGTGAAAGCGAAGGATATAGAGAAGGAAGACAACCGAGGTCATGGGGCCAAGGTATTCGTCTCCACCAGCCACTGCTCGGCAGGATGCTCCTTCGGTGATGCGGTCGGTGTTCCGATTGTCGCCATGACGGGTCTCACAATTGCAGGCTCTACCTTATTTGCTCATTATACTGTGGAATTCATACTTGCCTATTTATTTGGTATCATTTTTCAATTCTATGCAATTTATCCTATGAACAAGGATGATGGGAAACTCAACGCCTTCAAACAGGCAATCAAAGCCGACTCCCTCTCCCTGATTGCCTTTGAAGTGGGGATGTTCGGATGGATGGCTGTCGTACATTATCTACTATTCGCTGAGCCACCGAAGCCGACAGAACCTTCTTATTGGTTTATGATGCAGATCGCGATGATATTAGGGTTTCTGACGAGTTATCCGGCGAATCAGTGGTTGATTAAGAAAGGGTTGAAAGAAGCGATGTAGGAGCAGAGGGACGGTTCTTCTGCTCCCATCCCCCCTCCCTAACAATGCCCTCAAAAAAGAAGCACGAGAACCGTCCCCATGCTTCCCGTCCCCACGCTTCTTCACCCTAAAAGTCAAAATGATCTGGATCGGCACCTGTCCGCTCATTTTGATTCAAACTGCTGATCCGTTTCATGTCTTCTTGTTCGATATTAAAATCAAAGATGTCTGCATTTTCCTTTATCCGATGTTCCTTGGTCGATTTTGGTATCGTGACGACACCATTCTGAAGATCCCAGCGTAAAAGAATTTGGGCGGGGGTTTTTTGATATTTTTCAGATAGGGCTACAATGGTTTCATCTTTCATCAATCTCCCTTTCTTAAGAGGAGACCATGCTTCTAATTGAATTCCCTGCTGTTTGCAATAGTCGTGGAGTTCTTCCTGGGTTAAACTGGGATGATATTCTACTTGATTGACCATTGGCTTTATTTCACCGTCTTTAATGAGATCTTTAAGATGGTGAATGTGAAAGTTGCTTACCCCGATCGCCTTTACTTTTCCTTGTTTATATAAGGTTTCCAGCGCTCTCCAAGAATCCTTGTATTTCCCCTTAACCGGCCAATGAATTAAGTATAAATCCAGATACTCCAACCCTAATTTTCTCAAGCTTACGTCAAATGCTTTCAGTGTTGAATCATATCCCTGATCTGAGTTCCACACCTTTGTGGTGATAAATAACTCTTCCCGTGGGATGGCAGTCTCCTGGATTGCTTTGCCCACCCCATCTTCATTATCATAAAAGGAAGCCGTGTCGATACTCCGATAACCGTGATGAATGGCGGCTTTTACAGCATTCGTTACTTCTGCGCCATCCTCCACTTTAAATACACCCAACCCCATCCAGGGCATTTGTACACCGTTGGATAATACTGTAGTATCCGATAAGCTATTCATTCAGCTCTCTCCTAACTGATACATTATTTTTTACAGCTACCATTATTGTGACCTTCTCATGAATCGGATGTATGTTTCTCCAGCACTTTCTCGGTCAAATGACGTAACTCCTTCACCACGTTCGGTGGCGTGTTGCCTTTAAGATACTCCACCATATTCTCCGCAGCTTTTAAAGCCATATCAAACCGGGCTTTTTGGGTGGCCGATCCGATGTGAGGGGTAGTGACCACATTTTTCATCTTTAACAAAGGGTTTTCACGATCAACGGGCTCCTGTTCATAGACATCAAGGGCTGCCCCCCTAATCCACTTTTCTTCCAATGCTTGAATCAAGGCCGGTTCATTGACCGTCTTCCCACGTGAACAATTAAGAAAAATCGCCGAGGACTTCATCCTTTTGAATTGATCGGTATCCATGAGGTGATAGGTTCCTTCAGACAACGGCACCATTAGCAAGACAAAATCCGATTTGTGAAGAAGAGCATCCATTTCACTGTATTCTATCCCATATTCCTGCTCCATTTCGGGTCTTCTTGAACGATTATGATAAAGAACATTCATACCGAATCCAGCCGTTGCCCTTCTTACCACCTTTTCCCCGATTCTCCCTAACCCAATGATCCCTAATGTGGCATGATGAACGTCCACACCGAAAAAGAAAGGATCGTCATTTTTCACCCAATCCCCCTTTTTTACATAGGAATCCAGCTCAGATATCCTTCGGGCTGAGGAAAGGATCAGTCCAAATACGAGATCAGCAACCGTTTCATCAAGAACGTAAGGGGTATGGGTACCCAGTACTCTTCTTTCTTCCATCAACTTCAGATCAAATGCATCATAGCCTGCAGCTATATTGCTGACCAATTTCAATTTAGGGGCGTGATTCAGGAGGTCTTCCGTAATGACTCCTTTAGGCGTTATTAACCCGACGACATCCTGCAATTCTTCTATTAATCTCTCATATGGTATCGGTTCTTCATGTTCCCATACCTTATAATCGCAATAGGAACTGAGGTAGTCTTCTACCTCTTGCGGTATAGGTTTTGCAATAAACACTTTAGGTTTCATCATTCCTTCTCCTCCCACATTACCATTCTGCGATACTTCCATCTTTATGTCTCCACACAGGGTTTTTCCAGTTATGACCGATTTCAGCCTGTTTCCGGATAAACTCTTCATTGACTTCGATTCCCAAGCCTGGGCCTTCTGGTATCTTGACATACCCATCCTTGTATTCAAAAACGGAGGGATCCATGACATAATCCAATAAATCGCTTCCCTGATTATAGTGAATGCCTAGACTCTGTTCCTGTATAAACGCATTATGGGATGTGGCATCAACCTGCAGGCAGGCAGCCAGAGCGATCGGTCCAAGCGGACAATGAGGGGCAAGGGCCACATCAAAGGCTTCTGCCATGGACGCAATCTTTTTACATTCTGTGATTCCCCCGGCATGAGACAGGTCAGGTTGAATGATATCGACATATCCATCCGTCAGGACCTTTTTGAAGTCCCACCTGGAGAACATTCTTTCACCTGTGGCGATGGGAATCGACGTATGAGCGGCAATTTCACGCAGGGCCTCATTATTCTCGGGCAACACAGGTTCTTCTATGAACATAGGACGAAAGGCTTCCAGTTCTTTGGCCAGAATCTTAGCCATCGGCTTATGAACCCGTCCGTGAAAATCAATGCCTATTCCGATATAATCTCCAACTGCTTCTCTTACAGCAGCGATCCTGGCAACGGCTTGATCAATCTTTTCATAGGAGTCGATATACTGCAGCTCTTCCGTTCCGTTCATCTTCACGGCAGTAAAACCCGCATTTACGACCTGTTTGGCCGCACTCCCTACGTCAGAAGGACGATCTCCCCCAATCCAGGAATAAACCTTAATTGAATCACGACAGGCACCGCCAAGCAGATCATAGACAGGAGCATTATAGAATTTCCCTTTGATGTCCCATAGTGCCTGATCGATTCCGGCAATGGCACTCATGTGAATGGGGCCCCCTCGATAGAAGCCGGATCGATACATCATATTCCAATGGTCCTCGATTCTCATGGGGTCTTTCCCAATCAGGTTTTCCATCATTTCTTCCACGCATGCTTTCACTGAATGTGCCTTGCCTTAAATGACCGGCTCTCCCCACCCAACGAGTCCTTCATCTGTTTCGATCTTCAGAAACAGCCAGCGTGGGGGCACTTGAAATAACTCAAAGCTTGTAATTTTCATCATGCATCCTCCCGTTCCTTCTGCCCTTCATCACTTTACCCACTAATGGGGAGAATAAAGTGGCAATGGCCAAGCCGATTAGTACTGCCGTAATCGGTCTCGTATAAAATATATCAAGATTTCCCTGTGACATTAACAACGAACGCCTTAAATTACTTTCTAACATCGGCCCGAGAATTAATCCTAAAATAATAGGAGAGGCTGGGAACCCATATCTCTGGAGAAAATATCCTGCCACTCCCGCTATAAACATGACTAAAACATCAAAATAGTTGTTCCCCAATGAATAGGCACCCAGCACGCACAGTACCAGGATGATCGGAGTCAGGATCGTTTTAGGGATCAAGAGGACTTTGGTGAAAAGTCTGATTCCGGCCAATCCGAATACAAGGAGTAACAGGTTCGCAAGTAACATGCCGACAAATAGTGTATAGACTAAAGGACCGTTTGCTTCAAATAACATTGGCCCCGGCTGCAGCCCCTGAACCATCAAAGCCCCGAGGAGGACTGCCGTCACGGCATCACCAGGGATACCCAATGTTAACAACGGAATCATGGCACCGCCAGTCACACTATTGTTGGCAGCTTCCGGCGCAGCAACCCCCTTCATCGATCCTTTTCCGAACTCTTCTTTATTCTTAGAGAACCTTTTCGCTTCATTATAAGCAACAAAAGCAGTTATATCTCCCCCCGCTCCCGGGATCATCCCGATGAACGTACCGATACCAGCTGATCGAAGGATAGTCCCAATGAGTGTTCTGAACTCATGCCACTTCAATTTCACTTTCTCAACCATGATGGCCTTCTGGTTGGTTGAAAATATTGTTTCCATTGACTTAAATGCTTCTGAAGCAGCGAATAACCCAATCATCACGGCAATTAAATTGACCCCACTGCTCAGGTTAAGGTTATCGAATGTAAAACGGGGGAACCCTCCCATCGGATCCAACCCGATTGTTGAGATGAGCAATCCGATAAACCCAGAAATCAACCCTTTTATCAACGACTTTCCCGCTATACTGGAAATGATCGATAACCCGAATAACGCAAGGGCAAACGATTCCGGCGCACTGAACTTCAACGCGAATTCCGCCAGCTGCGGAGCCACCACAATTAGGACAATCACACTGATAACCCCACCGATTGTCGAAGCAAGGGTTGAGATCGTTAAAGCTTTATGCGCCAACCCCTTCTTGGCCATTGGATACCCATCAATGGCAGTAGCAGCAGACGCCGGGGTGCCAGGTGTGTTGATCAAGATCGCCGTTAATGATCCCCCATATACAGATCCAAAATACACTCCTATTAATAGAAGGATCCCGGTTACCGGATCCATTCCAAACGTGACGGGAAGAATCAGGGCGACTCCCATGGTTGCCGTCAAGCCTGGAAGAGAACCGATACAGATTCCGACAACAGTACCCGTCACTAAGAAAAGAAGTACCTGCCACTGAAAAACATTGACTAAACCGTCCATAAATAAGCTCATCTAATCCCCCTCCCTTATGTAAACAATGTCCCGAGTGGAAGGGACACGCTTAAGAATTTCTCAAAGAATATATATATAAAAGCAATGGTACCTAGAGGAACAGCTGCTAAAGTATAGAGACTTTTCACTTTAGTGAATAAGAGGAAGCTGACTATGACAGCTGCGGTTGAAAGATAGAAGCCTACATATGGAATCAAGATTAAATAAACGGCCACCATGGCCATAGCTGCAACTGCATATAACATCGCAGCTTCTTTCTTTTCTTCCTTCGCTTTTGACATGACTTCTTTCACTATCAAAATCAAACTTAGCAAAATAAGAAACCCACAATATATTTTCGGCATGAAATCCGGCCCCGTTTCCTGCATCTGATTCTGCGGAAACGCTTGGGACATCGAATAAAAATACGCTGAAATTCCAATGATAATGACGCTCATGATTACAGTAGGTACTCGCAAAATATTCACTCCTTCAATCTTGCCTCAAGATAAACAACAGGAAAGATTGGGGCATAAAACCCCAACCTTTATCTATCATCCATTCAGATCAAGTTCTTTGATCATCTCTCCAAAGAATGTATCATTTTCTTTCATGAATTCTTTGAATTCAGATGAACTTTTTATTGAAACTCCAAGTCCATTGGATTTCATAAAGTCAATGAACTCCTTCTCTTCTGCACCTTTCATAAAGGCCTCTTCCAATACTTTCACTACTTCATCAGGTGTGTCCTTCGGTACCGTCAACCCTCTCCAGGTTGCAATGGTATTCATATCGAACCCTTCCTCTTTAAAGGTTGGGACATCGGGTACGATGTCTGAACGATCGTCGGACATGACGGCAAGCGTCTTCACATTACCTGCTTCCAATTGGGATTTCACTTCTGCAGGACTGACAGTAACAGCATCAACATGGCCGCCTACCAGAGCTGTCACGGCTGGAGCCGCTCCCTCAAAAGGAATATGGTTTAACTCAATATCGGCATTTTTCTCCAGGCTTTCGGCAGCAATATGCCAGATGGAGCCTGTCCCTGCGTTGCCCACTTTGACTTTACCTGGATGTTTCTTGGCATAGGCGACAAATTCTTCGACCGTATCATACGGTGCATCTGCCGGTACAGTAAGAGCCGCCGGGTCAAGGTTAACTAACCCGATTGGTTTGAACTCTTCATAAGATAACGGTGAAAGTCCTAAATGATCCAGCATCGTCAATTCAACAAATACCATTGATACGGTATACCCGTCCGGCTTGGCATTCGCTCCTTCTGTCATTCCTACCGCTCCGCTTCCACCTGGCTTATTGACCACTCCAATGGATTGACCCAAATGTTCTTCGGTAGCTGAAGCCAAGGCCCGTGCAGTAGAATCGGTACCACCACCGGCAGAAGAAGGAACGATTAACGTAATCGGTTTCTTGGGAAAATCAGAAGCATCTCCAGACGATTCGTTCGAAGATGATTGTGAAGTAGATCCACATCCTGCGACAGTCAACACTAAACTTAATAAGATGAATACCCCTATCATTCGTTTGAACAGATTCATATATATGTCCCCCTTATACTTTTTTATAAGCGCTTTCAAACATTCATAAATTAATAGCCAAATATCTTGAGGCGATTTCCTGTGCTCCCAATACAACAGAGCCTTCCACCTGTTCGTCCGTTGCCTCCAGGATTTCTCTTTCTGGATATGAATGGCGTAGTAAGAAGGTAAACGCTTTCCTAAGCGGATACGAACCTCCCACAATCATCCAATTTGTCGGAACGGAATCAAGCGTAGAGCCTAAAGCTTTTATATCATGAAACAAGACGGCTCCCACAAGATAATTTGCCCTCTCATTCTCATTCAGTTTCGTAAACAGTTGCAGTAACCGGATTTGATAGAAGCTTCGTGTTAACCCCACTTTGCCTGCTGCCTCGTATCCCTGAAGGAGCAAGTCATAGTCCAGCGATTCGATTAACACCTCACTTAAGGAGTTTGATAGAATCGTCTCTTTTTGGATGGCGTGCAATACTTCGCCTCCTAAAGTAGAGAGGCATGATCCAATCCGTCGATCCTCCAAGACCTCCACAAACTTTGTGTGAGATCCGGGCAGGACCATCACACCTCTTCCTGAAACCTGAAATTGCTCCAACAGCCCAAATGTTTCTACTTCTTCCCCTCTCATCACATCAAACCCATTAATATGATGGTGAGGTTCTTCTTCCGTAACTTCCGGTGTGTTTTTTAACCCCGGAACCAATATGCAAGGAATCCCTCCAAATTCATCTGCACCATTTACCACCTTCGAATGCTGAACGAAATCATTCAAACTTGCAGGTCCCGGTATATGAGGAACTTCAGCCAGACCGAGATTAGAAGTAATCATTCCGGATGCCACGATATACCGGATATCGCCATCAGATAAATCATTCTGCTGTAAAATTTCGTGAATCCCTTCCTGTATGGCCGTTTTCAACTGAGCATTATTCCCGTCGATCGCCGTGTTACGGACACCTACTCGTTTCTTTACGACAGCCTTGACTGTTCTTTCCTTTTCATCAACCAGTCTTATTCTTGAATTAGTTGTTCCAGAATCAATTAGAATCACATTCATATCAGCACCACTTTTTTCATACTTTATTCGTTGTAGCTTCTTGCTGGATTTGTACAAACCTTCTTGCCCGCTCCTCGATCTCAGCGAAATCACCGGATAGGATGAGGCGTTCATCTACTAATGAGCTGCCAATACCCAGGCCAACGGCTCCCGCCTCAATATACGAAAGGGCATTATCGAGTCCGATCCCGCCGACTGCCATACATTTCAACTGGGGAAGAGGGCCGTGCAGATCACGAATATAGGATGGACCAAATGTCCGGGCCGGGAATATCTTGACCATGCTTGCACCGTATTCATATGCAGTAAGAGCCTCCGTTGGGCTTAATACTCCTGGTATCACGTCAACGTCATAACGACGCCCCATCTCGATTGTCTCTTTCTTTAAGGTGGGGGTCAGAAGGAAATCGGCTCCTGCCAGTATGGCACTTCTCGCTGTCTCTGGATCCAAAACGGTACCTGCCCCGACTACCATATCAGGAAATGCTTCTTTCACTCTTTCAATCCCTCGTAAAGCACCTGGTGAATTCATGGTGATTTCCACTATCCGTATCCCGCCTTTAAATAGACTGTTCACGACAGATTCAACTTCATCTGTTGAGGTTATGCGAATAATAGCCACTAATTGGTGTTGCTCTATCCATTGAATTACTTGACTGGACAATCATTTCCACCTCCTTATCACCTTGTTCCTCATTAAGGAACACCATTCCATTTAAACTTTATAAAATATTCGTTCCGCAATAAGGAACGATATTCCATAAATGATTTATTTGTTTAAATTATAAACAAAGGTGGAAAGCGCTGTCAATTTAATTTTTTGAAAAATTGAAAAACACATCAGACCCTGGCTCCCAGCAGGCGAGATATTTCCGTTGAAGCGTGAAGAACTTCTTCGGCCATTCTCTCAAGCTTATCATCCGTTACTCTCATAATCGGACCTGCTACACTGATCCCTGCCACTACTTCTCCATTATGGTTAAAAATCGGTGCAGCCGCACACTTGATTCCCATTTCATGCTCTTCATCATCAATGGAAAAGCCACGGTCCCGTATCAAATTTAAATTCTGAAGTAAGTCATCCCGATTCGATAACGTTTTTTCGGTGAATTTGTGTAACCCTTTTGTACTGATAATATCCTCTACCTGCTGCTCTGGTAGAAATGCCAGAATCGCCTTCCCTACTCCCGTACAATGCATAGGTGCTCGCTTTCCAACCTTGGAAAACATTCGTATCGTCTGGGAACTCTCAATCTTATCTATATACACAATCTCCTGTTGATCGAGTATGACCAAGTGAGCAGTTTCCTCCATCGTTTCAGCCAGCTTATGTAAATAAGGGGATGCCAATTGACGCACATCTAAATTCTCCGATACAACCTGTCCATACTCAATCAACTTCAAACCCAAGGAATATTTATCATTTTCCTTATTTTGCTGAACGAAGTCTTTCTTCAATAAAGACATTAACAATCGATGAACCGTACTCTTAGATACGTCCAAACGATTAGCCAACTCAGTCACCCCATAGCCTGTAGGATTCTCCTGTAAAATATCCAGAATCATCAAAGCCCGATCAACCGATTGCACTGACGTAACCTCTGCCATATAATCAACTCCTAAATAATATCTAGTATTAATTTCATCATACCACAGGAAGCAAGGGGATGGTTCTTCTGCTTCCATCCCCTCCGATGCAATTCCCTCAAAAAAGAAGCAAGAGAACCGTCCCCTTGCTTCCCCCTACAACTCCCTCCTCACCCTCTTCACAAACTCCTGCACCCTCCGCGATGGAACTTTATCCTTCCGCCTGATCCATGCCAGATGAAGTGGTTTACTCTCCGTCCCTTCTATCTCCACCGGAATGATCGGTTGATTCGTATATGGCGCACGGGTCCGGAACGAGTAATCCATCCCAAGAGTCACGGCCACCCCGCTTTGCACCGCCCTCTTAATCGCTTCGGTATTATTCGTGGTAAAAAGAATATCGATGGGTCCAAACGGTGACAAAGTATCGTGGGCAAATTGTTTTATATAGTCATCGTTATACAGAACGAAAGTCTCCCCAACGAGCTGCTGTGGTGAGAGTTGGTCGAATGCGGCCAACGGTGAATGTTCATGGACGCCCGCCACCATCTTTCCCTCCAGGAGCTCTTCAGCCACCAGTTCGTGATGTTGAACTGCGAACGTCTCAGCGGTCAAAATCAGCCCGATATCCAGTTCGTTATTCTCCACGCCATCGACAATTTTCACCGGCCCCATTTCATGTATTTCCACCTTCACATTCGGGTAATCGGTTTTATACGCCGATACCATATCAATCAGTAGGTTGATGGGTCCGGGGATCATGCCGATTTTCAGTTCCCCTGTCAGGGTATCCGAGCACCGGTTCGCTTCTTCCTTCAATTCGCCAATCGCCGCCAGCACTTTTTCCGCTTTCTCGATGATGTTTTTCCCCTCTGCTGTCAACGCAGTCCCTTGCCGATTGCGGGTGAAAATCTGCACTCCCAGTTCCTGTTCCAGCTTGCTGATGGACTGACTCACGGCCGACGCACTCACATGCATATGATCCGCCGCTTTCGTAATCGCCCCTGCCCTTGCCACCTCTGCCACATGCTCCAACTGTTCAATATTCAAGGTCCGCCCTCCTTAAGTAATGCTTAATTAAATATTAGTTTTATTAAATTATAATAAATTTATGTGAATGTTAAAATTAATTTAGATGTAAAAATAAGGAGGAATTACACATGACGAAAAGAGTAGCAGTCATTACGGGCGGAGCAAGCGGTATCGGTAGAGAAACCTCTCTGAAGTTTGCTAAAAAAGGAGACCGGGTTGTCGTCGCAGACTTTAATGAAGAATTGGGGAATGAAACGGTCGAGATGATCCGTTCCACGGGCGCCGAAGCCATCTTCATCAAAACGGACGTGTCCAACCACGAAGACGTAACCAGCTTAGTAGAGAAAACCGTTGAAGAATACGGAAGAATCGATATCATGTTCAACAATGCCGGAATCGGGTCACCTACACCTGTACTGGATATGAACATGGAAGCTTATCATAAAATCATCGATATTAACCAGCACGGTGTGGCATACGGTATTATCGCAGCAGCTAAGAAGATGAAGGAACTGAACATCAAAGGGGTCATCATCAACACCACCTCCGTATTCGGGGTCCTCGCATCACCGAACACATTCGCCTACCACGCCACAAAAGGAGCCGTCAACATGATGACGAAATCAGCGGCACTCGAACTGGCACCATACGGAATCCGCGTCGTCGGGATCGCACCCGGAATCGTGGACACCCCGATCATCCAGGGCTATAAAGACCACGGCATCATCGATTCCATGAAAGCGAAAGTCATGGGGAATAAACTCACCCAGCCTAAACAACTGGCCAATGCCGTATATCTTCTCTCATTGGAAGAAGCAGATGCCATTAACGGCAGCGTCGTAATGGCGGATGAAGGGTATGCTTCGTTTAAATAAGAAGCAGGGGGACGGTTCTTCTGCTTCCCCCAAAATAAAAAGGAAGCAAGAGAACCGTCCCCTTGCTTCCTTCCCTAACTCTTCCGATACTTATCCTCAATGATCATATAATTTTCATGATTGATCTTATCCCACTCGGTCTTCTTATAGTTAAGTCCTTTGAGTATGTAATTGATCCGTTCAGGGTCATATTATTTGTAGTATACGGATTTGGCCCAAGCCTTCATTCATGAGAACCGCCCCCATGCTTCCCAATAGAATGACAATATGAAAAAATAGACATTAGAAAGGGAGGGATACATATGAAGAATCTATTTGATCTAACCGGAAAAGTAGCCGCCATCACGGGAGCAACTCGAGGCATCGGACGCTCCATGGCAATCGCCCTGGCAGAAGCCGGAGCAGATATTGCCCTGCTTCAAAGAAATCCGGACCAAACGGAGGTGAAGGAAGAAATTGAACAGTTCGGTAGAAAATGCTCAATTATACCATGTGACCTCCAAAAGATAGAAGAAGTGAAATCGGCTATTCCCGGAGTGATTTCGACGTTCGGAAAGATTGATATTCTAGTAAACAATGCCGGTATTCAACGCCGGTCGCCTTCCGTTGATTTCCCTGAATCCGATTGGGATGATGTGCTGAATATCAATCTAAAAGTGGTCTGGCTATTATGTCAGGAGGCAGGTCGTCACATGGTGGCACAAGGAGGAGGCAAAATCATCAACACCGCTTCCCTTCTCTCTTACCAAGGAGGATTCACCGTTCCAGCGTATGCGGCAGCCAAAGGCGGTGTGGCACAACTGACAAAAGCCCTCTCAAATGAATGGGCAAAAGAGGGTGTAAACGTTAACGCGATCGTTCCAGGTTATATCGCTACGGACATGAATACAGCATTAATCGACGATCCCATCAGAAGCAAACAGATCCTTGATCGGATTCCAGCCGATCGATGGGGAAATCCTGATGACTTTAAGGGGACCGTTGTTTATTTAGCTTCGGGAGCTTCGAAATATGTTCATGGGCATTTGTTGGCTGTTGATGGGGGTTGGCTTGGGAGGTAGTACACTATTGGGAGGCTAGAGCGTTGCCAGTACACCTCTATCCGCTCCTCTTCCCTTTCTCCCATTAAATAAAATCGGACCCGCCTCCGATTAACCTATCTCTCAACATAAATAAAAAATTGAAGCAAGGGATCAACCTTCCCACTCGCTTCAATTTTTAAGTATTCATTATATAATTATATTATTTCACTATTAGTCATTTACTTCCTGACTTTGTTTTGGTGTACCTTCAGTTACTGGATTTGGCATAGTAGAACCGTCTGCTGATCCTTGAACATCATTATTGACTGCTCCATTTTTATTATGAGAATCAACATTTACACCATCCCATTGTGTTGCTTCAAGGTTAAAGAAGAAATCAATCTTATCTCCTTGGAATTTATTTTGATCATAATTCTTTCCATCAGTTTTTGTCGGGTCATCTTTAAATGTAATTTGAATAAATACTTCATCACTATCTGTTGGGTTGACCGGAATACCTCTATATTGATTATCTGCGACTGTGAGAGGGGCTAAGTTAATCTTATTTCCTGCACCTAAATAATCTGCTTTAACTTTATTTACATAATTGCCATCAACCAAATCTGCTAAAGTTAGTTTTTGTCCTGCTTGAGTTACCTTTGCCCGCGGCTCCCAGTTTGTAGATTCTGAATCCACTTGCATGAAATCAATTTCAAATTGTGATAAGTATTCAGCTTGAGTTGACGTCAATGTACCATCCACAAAATTAGTAGCAGTTGTGTCAAGGAGAACTTCTTTTATTGCTAATGATCCTTTGTTATTCAGCTTGAAAATTCTTTGTACATTATCTCCTGGCTTCATATTACTAAGGTCAAAACTAATTGGTTTATTTGAGCTCTTCCCTACTTCCAAATCCAAAGTCCCCGCAGCAAAATGGTTATTAATAGTAGCCGTGTCATTAAATGCAGCCCAAGTTCCGCCACCTACTAAAGATATCCCTAATGCAGCCGAAGCTACTCCTAAACCTAATTTCTTTTTGATTGTCATTTGTATTTCCTCCTTGTTTTCCCCTCATTTTGAGGTATGTAGTTTTTATATTGAATCCTTAATTAGATAAGGAGATCAATCACGCAGTTTTCTTTGTATCTGAAGCAATTTGGCCTTTATCAATTTCCCGTAAGGCCGTAATGATGGTGTAAATAGAATAGAAGATTAATAGTATGCCAGGAACAATTAACAGAATGGCCGTACCTTTATTTGATTTTGCGAAATCTATGAAATATCCCAAATAAGGAATAGAGTATCCTGTGTACTTAGCAATGACGTTTTGGGCTAACACGGGTTGAGTATCCACATCTTCGTTGTTGTCCCCTTTTGTCTGAATCATGGTATTGTCACCATTTTTGATCACGTCCATAATCCTATGGGTAACAATTGTATTGTCTTGTTGTAGGAAGGTAACGACTTCCCCTTTCTTGAATGTGCTAGTATCCTCGACTGGTTTTACTGCAATGACCGACCCAGTCTTAAACGTCGGTTCCATTGATCCTGATAGGACCGTTTTCAATTGATAACCAAGGAATTGCGGCTCTCCACCAGAAGATTTTGATGATATCACCACAAAGACCATGAACAGAAAGACCATGAAGAGGAGGGCGGTGAGCACGTTACTGCAAATCTTCATTACTTTTTTTATTGTCATTTTAATCACCTTTCATTTGTATCTTCCCAATTTATTTTTCATTTACCGTTATTAAAGTACCAGGGGACTCATTACCACTTGAATCTACAGTTGTAAATTTATAGGTGATGGATTGATTTGGGTTTTGCGAGAGATTGACTGTTGAATCCGTTATATTTCCTTTTATTGATTTCGCATTTCCCTCTACGTATATATTTATATGAGTGAAATCCTGATCGAGTGGTTTAATCCAGGTGAGAACGATGTTATTACCCTTTCTGGTCCATTCGATTTTAGATACTTCAGAAGGAGGTTGTTGGTCTACTACTTGTTCAGTCGGTTGTTCTTCTTTTTCAGGTTCTGGCTCTTCATTTGATTCAGGCGGTGTTGCTGGTTGCTCTTCCTCTGTCGTTACCGGCTCATTTTGTGATTCCTGTTCCTCCTGGGCTTCAGAGGTAGTTACTTCTACTATCTCTTCAGATAATGATTTTCCAGATTTATCTATTGCTACTATTCTGTATGTGTATGTTGTAGCTGGCACTAAATCTTTTTCCTCAAACTGACCGTTCGTTATAGAATCCGTTATGATGTGATCGTCTCGAGAAACCCTGATGGAACTGAATTTATTATCTGTCGGATTACTCCAATTGAAACTGATGCTGTTACTTAATGCAGTTTTTGTTAAGTTGGTGATTTTTCGTTTATCAGAGCAAGCGGCATTCGTGTGATCTTCACAATCATCTTTGTTATGTCCCGGATTATCTGGATCTGTCCCTTCACCCGTATCTTCATCTCCTGATTCAGGCCCATTCCCGCCACCTGCATTATCTTTACAATGTGCATGCCAGTAGTCACTTCCATTTTTAGCTCCTTCACAAAAGTCTGCTGCAGCGGATAACGTTCCTGATATATTTTCAACATCATTGAAGGAGGCACCGGTGTAACTCGTAAAGTGAATAGCTCCAAACATAGCCATGTACCAGAGTGCAAGAAGCTGAATACATGTTATAAAACCCCTATTTTTCTTTCCGAATTTTTTTAATCGAGAGTATCTTATGGTTCTCCCTCCCCTTGTCTGTTCTTAAAAGAGAACATTTGGTTTTCACTCATTAACAACTTTTCAAAGATATTGACCAATAATACACTTCGAACTCGTTTGTTCTTTATTAAGAACTTATAATCTGAGTATAGGCTATTAGAATTAGTTTGAAAAACCTAAAAATCGGTTAATTTTCCGTTAAAAAGAACGATATTCATACGAAAACTACTTATATCTCACTTTTTCACATTAATTTGTTTTTTATAATGAACGAATTTATTGAGTAGATTTAACTAATGGGGGGATTCGTCTGATATACACTGTGTCCCAATCAATACCAAGTTTCTATGCGAGTGAGAAAGAACTTGAAGAAGAATTGATCAGAAGATTAGAAAAAAGATTCTCAAAAAATCGAGTTGAGTCCCAGTTATCTGTAAGCAGAATGGAATACACAGATGGAGGAGTAGTTAGAAAAAGAATAGTGGCTGCTAAACCTGATGTAGCTTCTTTCAATAATGAGTCTAATTTCCTGTACGAACTTAAGAAAGGGGAAAAGAATCAACACTGCCTCATTTAGATCAAGCTAATCGCCGGCATTGTCTTCCTCGTAGCAAGTGCACATTCTGATAAAGTAAAGGAGGAAGTTAAATCTGTAAATGAGGGGGAGACATTCGGTGCCATAGTTAATGGCGTTTATGGGCAGCAACGTTACCACATCGTGCTGGCGACATACGAGGAATTCAACGATATGCCAGTTAAGTTCCACGAGCTTCCAACCACCATTAAATCAAAAAGTGACAAGAAAAAGCTTTTGAGATTGATGGCTACATGGAGAAAAACGTGAAGAAAAAATCCTGAAAGACCGTGAAAAGGACCTTGAGGTTTCAATAAAGCAACTTTATAAGTATAGTTAATGTTTGCACGAGAAGCAAAGGCCTGTTCAGTTGCTTCCCATTTATCATCCTCTTTGATTCCTTATTTCATGAAACGGGTGTATGTAAAGTATGAAGGGGACGGGGCCCGGTCTACCTTGTAAAAAAAGTAGAGCAGAACCGTCCCCATTTAACTCTCGTTTCCCCAAATTCATATGATTCTTAGAAAGATGAGCCACAGGCCCCCTGGCTCCCCCGCGGCTCCCTATTAATATTCGTCGCTAATCGGACTGTTACAGGTCCCACATTCTTTTGGGTAGTTGTCCCATACAACCTTATTTTTATGTTGAGCTATTACTTTTGCATTTTCATGGGTCATTCCCCTTTGAATTGCTTCATTTTCAGTTGGAAAATGGGCGACAAATTGATTGTCTACGTACAAATCGGTGGGGATGTTATCCCATATAATCATGTTTGGAAAGAACACTTCAGAGTTTTCTAATGTTTGGGCATAGGCGATGGCTTCTTCTTCAGTATAAAAGTACCCTACATCCTGGTCATTAGACAAAACGCGATATTCAGGTCTGTCGTACCCCAACGCTTCTATCTCTTCTGGTAAAACGATTCCTTCTGATTGAGGAGAAGGTTCAACTGCGGTCGGGGAAATATCTTTCTCAGAAATAGCAGGTATGATTTTAGCTGTATCTTCCTCGATCATATTCACAATTTCCTTATACCCGTCTTCTTCTGCTATTTTCCTCGCAGTATAGCCTGCATTATTTTCCTTATCTATAGCTCCGTGCCTTAACAAACTCTCAACCAAGTCCGGGTTATTTCTAATTGAAGCTCTTAGCAAGGCTGTGTTGCCAGCATAATCAGGAGTGTTAGGGTCCAATCCTTTCTCAAGAAGCAACTCTATCATTTGATTTGCATCACTAAAGGCAAGTTCAATTAGTATCGGTAATTGATTAGTTCCTCTTATATCAGGATTATAGCCAGCCTGCAGAAAGACATTTACCAAACCATAATTTTCTTGGTATATAGCATGTAGAAATTCTTCCTCATTTAACAAGTCCAATTTTTCTAATACTTCACTTGCCTGAGTCCGTCCCTTAATATCTCCGGGAAGCTTTAGGCTCCTTAAGTGCTCGATCAATTTCAACTTATCCGAAAGATTGGCATGAGTCAGGACCGTAAAACCTAGTTGGTCTTTAATAGTGGGATCTGCTCCTCTCTCAACAAGAAAGTCATACATATCCATTAAATCTTGATCAGAGGTATCGACTGCATCGAACATTTGGAGCATAGGCGTTTCACCATCGTCATTTTTTATATTTAAATCAAAATTGTGGTCATAAATTGCCTCAATCGTATCAAACTCACCATACCTAACAGCAAGGTGTATAGGAGTTTCTCCGGAATTATTTTTGATTGTGGCATCAGCTCCTGAACTCAATAATAGCTCTGATAATACAGGCTTCTCGTACAAAGCAGCAAAATGCAGTGCCGTTTCTCCTTCATCATTTTTTTGGTTCACATTATAGTTATCTGCTAATATACCTTTGACCTTCTCTATGTCTCCCTTATAAATTGCTCCTTTCATTTCTTTCTCCATCTCGATAATGGGGGGGGCAACACTATCAACTGATAAAACCTCAAACACTTTATACCATATTGCTAGACACATAATACTTGTTAAGGCAATGACTGATAGAGATATCCATTTTTTCATCATTTCGAAATCCTTTATTTATATTGATTTTCATACTATAAATATATCGGAATTCTATTGGTTATATTTAGCGTATTAGGGAAAGCCGAGGGACCTGTCCCCTTGGCTCCTTTCTGAAAAAAGAGTAAGATAAATAGAAAAATAGACAGTCAGGATGAATCTATTATGATAAGTGCTTCAACCTTTTTCTCTATCATTATCTTCCTATGTCTGCTCATTCCAATCATTGCACTGGTCATTCTCAGTATTATTAAGCTGCTTGAAAAAGAGTTTGATTACTTGCAGATGGAGAATAAACAGATCCAGCTTCAGACTCAGCTGCATCAAATGGAATACCTGCAGCTCAGCCAGCAGATCCGCCCGCATTTTCTGTTTAACAGTTTGAATGCGATGATGTCTCTTGCCAGGCTGAATAGGAATGAAGATCTCATCCAATCAATGGAGAGGTTCTCTCTCTTTCTGAGGTATCAGAACCGGGAGAAGGGGTCTCTTATTCCTTTTGAAAGTGAATTGGAACATACAAAGAATTACTTGGCTATCCAACAGATGCGTTTTGGCAAGAAGCTCGAAGTGGAGTTCATGATGGATGAACGGGCACTGCCAACACATCTCCCTCCCTACACCCTGCAGACATTCGTTGAAAATGCCTTTAAGCACGGCATTGAAAATAAACGCGGTGAAAAACGGTTGAAAATTGAATTGCATCGGGAGGGGAACTGGGTCATCTTAAAGGTATTAGACAACGGAAACAGTGAAAATGAGCCACTCATAACGAACGGGGATGGAACAGGGTTGGAGAATATCCGCAAAAGGCTTGAATTACTATTTGAACTCCATACAGAAGTCTCAATAAAACGAAAGCCAGGCTGGACAGAAGTGAAAGCCATTTGGCCATATTCACCGGGGGAATCTCAATGAATCTATTAATAATCGATGATGAACCATTAGAGCTTGAACAGCTCACGTATTTGGTAAAAAAACAATATCCGAACTGGAACATATTCACGGCAGAGGATGCCGTTGAGGCGAAGCAGCTGGTGGAACAGTATTCTTTTCCGCTTGCTTTTGTCGATATCCAATTGCCCGGGGATTCCGGATTGGACTTTTGTGAATACTTGAGGGCACATGGTATAGACATCGAAGTCGTACTGATTACGGCTTATCAAGACTTCATCTATGCGAAACAGGCCATCCACCTGAATGTATTGGATTACCTTGTTAAACCGGTGATTGAAAAAGAACTGTTCAAGGTGATGGAGGATTTTTTACAAAAAAACACGTTCACAGAGACGAAATCCGCGCTGATCAACAAAGTACTGGAGATCGTCCGCGAAGATTACAATCAGAAGCTTCAGCTATCCGACCTGGCGACAAAGGTGTATGTGTCCCCTACTTATTTAAGCAAAAAATTCACTGAGACCCTTGGCATAAAATTCACAGATTACCTCAATCATTTCCGGATTCAGAAAGCGAAGCAGCTGATACTCGAAAACCCGGATTGGAGTCTGTTCAACATCGCTGAAATGGTCGGTTTTTCCTCTCAGCATCATTTCAGCAATTCATTCAAGAAAATAGAAGGCATCACTCCGAGCCAATTTAAGGAGACCTCTGATGATTGATTGGTATGTCCTACTATTCATTGCTTTTACACTCATCATCCTTCTCATCGACAAGGTTGGCAGATATCGCAGTGTCCATGAATTCACCAATCCCGAAAAAGAAGTCGGCTTAGCCGGTGGAACATACTCTTTGGTGATTCAATATATGACTGGGGCGACCGTTCTTTTCCCTTTGATTCTTACAGCAAAAGGTGGATTGTCAAGCTTCTTCATTTTCACCGGCTCCTCTCTTATCCTCTATTTATTAGTACGGAAATGGGTATTCAGCCCGGATAAGATGGAGGTCATTCTTCATGACCCGTTTCATTCTCCAGGTAAAATAAATGCTGCCACATTTTTGATATTTGGTTTTTCCAGTATGGGGAACATCCTGATTCAGACTTCGTTGATGATCATTCTGTTCCGGGATTTTTTTCATCAGCCCTCCTATTTGGGTGTGTTTTTATTTCTGATCTTTAGTTATGTATTATTTGGCTTAGGCGGAAAAATGGGCATCACACGAGTCGGCAGCCTGATTTTAATCGGGGTGTTATTCACCATGTCCTTCACCGTCCTAACGCTCTACTTAAGGACTGGAACAGAAGTTGTTTACCAGCGGTTCATGACACACTTCCAAGGAATATTCAGCGGAAGCATATTGGAGAACGGTTCTTACTTTTTAACGTTCCTATTTGTGATGGCGGGCCAAACCTTCACAAGTGTTTATTTCTGGGAATCGATTAAAACGATCAAACCCCATCACCGCTTATCAGCACTAAGGTATTCTTCCTTTTCCTGGACCGCCTTATTGCTGTCCTATACAGCTTTGACCGTGTACCTGCTTTCTCAAACTAAAACATCAACCTCTGTCCAACTGCTCGAGTCGATGATCCAGTCCAATACCATCATAACTCCTATTTTCATCTATACGGGTATTTCCATGCTCGCAGTCGGCACCGGGCATTCCCTCTATTCAATCGTCAGTCTGTTTCTACAACACACTCAAGCATCATCGTATCGAAAATTAAAAACAGGCTATTTGTTTGGAGTGTTGATGATCGTGCTTCTCGGATTGGCAGGTGTTCTTTTGGCGGGCTCCTTTGAAACATGGCTTCCTTACTTTATGTCCTTCTTTGCCTCGGCGTCTATCCCATTTTTTTATATTGTTATGAAGGGGCCATTCTCCCTGAAGCACTTTTCACTTACAGTCGGATTGATGAGTGTAGCGGGAATTGTCATCAATTTGACGGTAACAGAGGTGTATATGGTCGTACCCGTAACGGTCGCTCTCACATTCGTTCTACATACGCTGGTGACAAAATTTAAATAAGATTATGCAAAAATTGATTGAAATTTTGCAAACAACTACAGCGGGAAAAGTGTAACATTTTAATTATTCAGAATATATAAAATAAAATTCAGGAGGGATTTACATGACGGCACAGTTATCGACGCAAGTATTTGTTTATGCCATGGATAAAAACAATACACCAGCACTGACGGTGAAGTCCGGAACACAGGTCGAGATTGAGACTTTCGACTGCTTCCAAGATCAAATTCAGTCCGAGCGAACGACTTTTAACGCGATCGATTGGAATCAAATCAATCCCGCAACAGGGCCCGTTTATGTCGAGGGAGCACAGCCTGGGGACATTTTAAAAGTGACGATCGATGATATCGAATTAGGTAACCAGGGTGTCATGGTGGTTGGACCGGAGCTTGGTGTCATGGGGCATCGCTTGGAGAAGTTCGAAGTAAAGATCATTCCTGTAGAGGATGATAAAGCGATTTTTAATGACAAAATCGCGCTGCCGTTAAACCCTATGATTGGCGTTATTGGAGTAGCTCCAGAAGGTGAGGCTGTCAATAATGGCACTCCTGGAGCCCATGGCGGAAATATGGATACAAAGCTGATTACAACAGGAGCAACCCTTTACTTCCCTGTCTTCCATCCTGGTGCACTTTTCGCGCTTGGAGATCTGCATGCGGCAATGGGAGATGGAGAAGTCAGCGTGTCGGGCATTGAAATCCCCGCAAAGGTAAAGGTTACGCTTGAAGTCATCAAAGGTCACACCATATATTATCCCATTTTGGAAAACGAAGAAGGTGTAGCCACTCTCGTTTCTAAAGAACTGTTAGACGAAGCCGCTAATGTAGCTGTTGAGGAAATGATTGATTTGCTGCAGCCCCAGACAGATTTGTCTTTAGGTGAGTTCACCATGCTGATGAGTGCAGCGGGCCAGGCACAAATCAGCCAGATCGTGGACCCGCTGAAAACGGCACGATTCTTTGTGCCACGGTCGATCCTCGAAGCTTACAACATCCAACTCTTCAAGAAAGAGGTGGTATAATCCATGGCTGAACTCCAAACGAATCAACCCCAGTCCAATATGGGTTATAAACAGGAGTTAAAAAGATCCCTGACATTCTGGGATTTACTGATTTATGGACTGGTATTTATGGTGCCGATCGCTCCGTTCGGAATTTATGGCGCAGTGGCCCAGGGTTCCAACGGGATGGTGGCTCTCGCCTACCTCATCGGGATGGTCGGGATGATCTTCACCGCACTAAGCTATGCCAGAATGTCCGAGGCCTTTCCGATCGCAGGATCCGTCTATGCCTATGCACAGCGGGGCATCAATGATTCTGTAGGTTTTATTGCCGGCTGGCTTATATTGCTCGATTACATTTTCGTACCTGCCCTTCTTTATCTGGTCAGTGCCGCGGCCTTGCATGATATCGTTCCAACGATTCCATTACTCGTTTGGCTGGTGATTTTCATCGCAATCAATACACTCGTCAACGTATTGGGAATCGAGTTCACCGCGAAAGCAAATAAGATCATTGTTGTCGCGGAACTCATTGTTTTAGTGATATTCGTAGCTGTCGGTATTTTTGCCATCATCAAGGGAGTGAACGGAGCTGAGTTCACTTGGAAACCTTTATATGATGCCGATCATTTCAGCATGGGTACCGTTATGGGTGCAGTATCCATCGCCGTCCTTAGCTTTTTAGGATTTGATGCGATTTCAACATTGGCGGAAGAATCAAAAGGCGGAAGTAAAGCCATTGGTAGGGCTATCATTTTCTCTTTACTTGTCGTTGGAGTCCTGTTCATCATTCAGACTTGGGTAGCTGCATTGATCTGGCCCGATTACACAAGCTTCGAAAACGCGGATGTGGCATTCTATCAGATTGCTGAAATTGCCGGCGGTCCTTGGTTGAAGTGGATGACAATCATCGCAACTGCAGTTGCCTGGGGAATTGCCGACGCACTCGTGGCACAGGCAGCCATATCACGAATCCTGTACAGCATGGCCCGGGATCGCAAGCTGCCAAAGGTCCTGTCAAAAGTACACCCGAAATTCAAGACACCTTATGTCAGCACCCTTCTGGTTGCCGTTGTGTCACTGCTTGTAACAGCATTCTTCGCATCACAAATAGGTGCACTGGCATCAGTGGTCAACTTCGGGGCATTATCGGCATTCTTGTTCCTTCACGCATCTGTGGTCATATACTTTATTAAAAAGCAAAAGAGCAAGCAGTATTTTAAACATCTGGTACTTCCGCTGATCGGTTTTATCATCATCGGTTATGTATGGTTTTCTCTTGATCCCCTTTCCAAACAGCTGGGATTCATCTGGCTCGGGATTGGAATTCTCTACCTGATCCTCTTGAAAGTATTCAAAAAAGATACATCGCTTGATCTGGAATAAATAATATTTTTAAATGCCTGCAGAGAAAGGAGCCCCTGGATCTGCAGTTTTTTTATATGTGACCGTATTCCATGCTTCTCCCCTAGGCTCCCTATTAATTACACTTTTCTGAATAAAACTACTTCTTACTTCCCAACAACTTTTTACAATAACTTTCAATTATGGTGTTATAATCAATTTTTGGCACATGAATCAAAAGTCTTACATAATAGCATTTTAATGGAATTACTTAGAGTCTTAAGGCTTTGCAGAAATATTATTATACTTAGAATATCACTCCAGGAGGAACCACCATGCTAAAACGTTTTTCATTTAATAGCTTGCGAACGAAAATGATCGTCATCTTTTCATCTGTCTTTACCATCATTCTCATTGGGTTAGCCGTTTTTTTATATGTGCAACAAAGCGAGAAGATTAAAGAAGATGCACAGACCAATTCAGAGTCCATTGTGAAGCAGATTGATTTCGGGATTAATATGTTTCTGGAGAAATATGATTCTACGATTAACGTGTTAAGTAATCAATCTCTGGTCGCAGATTATTTAAAAACTGCAGAAGATAAAGCAGGAGAGGATTCCCTGGAAACCAAAGTCCTCGAAACGAGAGTGTCCAATGAATTTGCTTCTTTCATCAGACATAACCCTGCTGTGAAGAATGTATACGTGACGGGGATGAATAAAAAAATATTAATTGAACCGTCTGTCACTCTCCCAGAAGATTTCAATCCATTGGAAGCTACCTGGTTCAAGGGTGCCAGTTCTGACGTGGAAGAAGCCTTTTGGAGTGAGCCCTATGAAGATAAGGCTTCCGGTGAGTTTATTGTGACGTTATCGAAAGTCATTACCGAACAAAACTCAAGCAAAGTGCTGGGGGTCATTGCCTTCGATATTAAAATCGACCAGCTTAATGAGCTGGTCAAATCCATTGATGTGGATTACCAGGGATACTCCTTTCTCTTCGATCAGAATGCCGTCGCAATGGTCCATCCAACAGAAAAAGGGAAAAACCTTATGAAGCTTGGGTTTATTAAAGATATGTATAACGCAAGTGAGAAAAGCGGAAGACTCGATTACGTGTTTGACAAACAGGATCGGGTATTATTTTACAATACCATCAAGGAAACAAACTGGAAGGTCGGAACGGTATACATAAAGAAAAACATGCTGGCGGAAGCAACGGATTTAAGAAATACACTCTTACTCCTCACACTACTTATCATCGTACTGATATCTGTTATCACGACGGTCGTTGCGAGAAGTATTACCAAGCCTTTGATCCATTTGAATAAGCAAGTAAATAAAGTAGCCCAAGGTGATCTGACTGCATCGGTACAATCAATATCAGGTGACGAAGTGGGGCAACTGACCAGGAACTTCAATTCCATGGTGTTGAGTATGAGAGAGATCATCCAATCGGTGCAATCCTCCGTTACTCAGGTAAAAGAATCAACAGAAAGCCTGAGTGCCATCTCCGAGGAAACGACTGCGTCAAGTGAAGAAATCGCCCGTGCCATGGACGAAGTCGCACATGGGGCAACACAGGCAGCAACAGACTCAGAAGTCGCGAACCAACGAACGATGGACTTATCGACTCAAATCGAAGAAGTAGATGCAGCATCGGATGAGTTACTCTCCCATTCAAGAAGTGCCTCCACTACAAGTGAAAACGGCCTGAAGCAAATGACAAACATGAAAGAAATGACCGGTCGATCCAACGAAGTGCTTCATACCGTGGAGTCCGTTATTCAGAATTTAACAAAGAAAATAAATGAAATTGATACAGTCATCCATTCCATAAATGCCATCTCTGATCAGACGAACCTGCTTGCCCTCAATGCAAGTATCGAAGCGGCCAGAGCCGGGGAACACGGGAAAGGATTTGCCGTAGTAGCTGAAGAAGTCAGGAAATTGGCCGAGCAATCAGCCAGGGCAACAGACCAGGTAAGGATGACCATACAAGATATCCAAACTCAATCCAAGCAGGCCACCATTGAAATGAACACCACAAGAAAAATTGCCGATGAACAAACCCTGGTCGTCAACGAAACTGAAGATGCGTTCCACTCCATTTCATCCATGATTAATAACATGGTTTCATCGATCCAAGGAATTTCACAAAAGGTGGAATTCATGACAAGTCATAAAGATGATGTCGTGGGGGCGATCCAAAGCATTTCGGCAACGGCACAGCAATCAGCTGCATCTAGTGAAGAGGTAAGCGCATCGACGGAACAACAACTGATAGCATTGAACTCCATCGCACACTCGGCTGCCAGTCTAAATGAGGCGAGTATCTCATTATCTGAGATCAGCAACAAATTCAACGTTTAATATAAGAAGAAAAAGGTGTTAGTAAATGAGTACAGAAGAATATACGTTATATTGTTATTGTGCCGAATTTCACTCCGAGATAAGAAAAAGATTCTTGATCAGAGAAACCTCTACTCAATTGGCCAGAACGCTTTCAAAAAATTTGAGTGGTCATCAAATTCAACACGTGATTCAAGATATCGAATTGATAAAGAAAAGAGATGGCAGTGTCCTGAACTATTTTATTACTTTAATTCATCCCATATTTAATAAGGCTAATAGTAATTCTTATAGCTTATAGGAATCAGCATCCCCTTTTGAAGTTATGTTCGTATAATAAATTGGGTAGAGTGAGTCATTCCCACTTTACCCTTTACCTTTACAAGCTACTAGCATTAGCTAGTAGTTTCATTTCTCAACAACCGCCTTGGAATACCTCTCTCATCCAATGCTTTATATAAACGATCTTGACCTATTTCAGCTTCTCTTCTAATAGTGGGTATGGTCTCACCATTCACATACATACTCACAGCTGTCTCTATTCTTTCCGAAATAGGGCGTTCAATTGTATTCGTTTTTCTTGTCGGTATTTCGCGCTCATGTAAGTATCGAAGTAATGTGTTGCTTACTATGCGAGTTTCATTCCTGATAGAGTCGTAGGTTTCCCCTTTTATATACATTCCAATAGCTGCATCTAACCTTTTATAGAAATCCTTTGCTTTTCGTTCAGAATTTGTTGGTTCACTACTCAGGTCCCTGGGGTTATCAAAGCACCAATAAACGTACTCTTTATACTCTTCAAAGCTCATGCCATTTCTATCAGCTACCTCAGTCATTACTTCGATAAATCGTACTAGGGTAAAATTGAACTGTTTATGCTTCGCCTCGGCCCATTCAAAGATATTGCTATCTACCTTTGAGTTATTCAAGTCAGCACGTAAAGCAATCATATTGCTGAAAGTCGTGCCACCATGCCCTACATTTAGAGGTATTACATGGTCTAAATGAATATTATTTTTGTCTCCCGTTAAGCTACAACCACCTGTAAGCATTTTCGAACTTTGTTCAATAGTAAAATCGTACGGTAGTCTTCTCATTTTGGCACGCCTATTACTAGTAAGATTCACTTGATACTCAGGGTTTTCTCTCGCCCATTTACGGCTATGTTCCCTATATCTTTCCGGATCATTTTTACGATACTCGCGTTGTTGTTTTCGAATGTGATCCTTGTTCTTGGAATAGTGAACTCTACTCTTTTCATTCAACTGCTCTTTATTTTCCTCTCGATATTGACGATAGTACTCCTTTGTATGTTCTTCATTTTCTTTTCTAAAATTCCTCCCTTTCTCCATACAACAGACTCGACAATGACTATCTTTATTAGCTAAAAACCCTTCCCTGTCTCGATACTCTTCCTTAGGCTTTATTTCTTTGCACTTCGTACAGTCTAAGAAAACATTCCCCTCATTATCTGTAAGTTTCCTCCTACCCCTTTCAGTAACCTCAACCACTTTTAAATTATTATTTTTTATCGTTACAACCGACCCTATTAATTTTTCATATTTAAAATATTTTTTACGTCTACACTCATAACATTTGCTGTCTTTTCCATAGAACCCTTTAGGAGAATGATTGTAGTCCACTATAGATTTTACTTTCTTACAATCACCACAGGTTAAAAATACTTCGCCAGATTCACTTTTATAAGCCTTTCGTGTTCTTCTTTGGTTTACTGCAACTACAGATAGAGTACTACCGTCTACTACAATAACCTCACTTAACAGCACTTCAAGCCGTTCCTCACGCTGTTTACCTCTCCCCTCTTTATAAGCTGATCCTCGCCTTTTCTTACTACATTGTTTACACTCGGAGGCTTTGCCTAAAATACCTTTTTTCTGATTATTAAATTGATCCAGTGATTTAATTTCTTTGCACATAGAACAATCCAAGTATTTTTCCCCACTATTATCAACATAGGCTTTTCGCTTTCCAGTTTTTGCAGCCATTATTACCTCTAATCCGTCCAAAAATATCTCCCCTTGACTTCACTCTATTTTTTCACCTGAAGTATAATTTTCATATTGAATTATTCTTTATGCCTATTATACAGTTCAGGAAGCACGGGGACGGTTCTATCTTCACGCGTTTTCCCACAAATTCAAGCATCAAAAATAAAATCAAATGGACAGAATCAACGGTATGAAAACCGTTGATCCTATCCCATTCGACTCTACGCCTTCCATTTTTATAAAAAAACCAATTGAGAACCGTCTCCACCTAACTCCATCTACCTTCTCCCTCGACCCCATTAAACATTCAAACAAAAAATCCTTTCATTTCCGCTATTAAATGAAATACTGCCGGTGTAAGGTTACGCTCCTTCTTATAGGCAATATACACAGTCCTTTGGAGAAATCCTGAATCGATAGAGCGTGTCACGAGATTTGGATTGGAATAATACTTAACATAGCTTTCCGGCAGAATAGCAATTCCGAGTTTGTGTTCAACCAGGCTGCAGGCTGTTTCCAAACGCTCAATTTCATATTTAATGTTTGGAGCAAGATTTTCATGATTAAATGCATGTAACACATCTTCTCTTGTCTGGAAGCCATCTGTGCTGATGATAAAATCATGTTCAGTAAGATCGTTCAAGGATATGGAAACCAGGTCATTAAGCATGTCTTCTTTGTGCATGACCAAGAGCAGTTTTTCTATATAAATTGGAATAACCTCTATTTCAATGTCATGAATCAGCTGGTTTGTGATCGTTATATGCACATCGTAATTGGTAAGAGACTCTATAACCTTTTTGTGGCCAAGCATTTCTTTGAAATGAATTTCTATAGTAGGATACCGTTCTTTAAATTGTTTTATTACTTTTGGTATCCAGTATTTCGAAGACTCAATCAACCCAATTGAGACCGTGCCGCTTCCTGTTTGCCTGATTTCCTCAAGGTCCTTTAGCATATATCCATGCCTTTTAATAAGCTCCTTAGCACGCGTGTAGAAGATTTCGCCTGATTCGGTAAGGGTTAGGTTCCTTGTATTCCTTTCCAAAAGCTGAAACCCTACCTCCTTTTCCAATTTCATAATACTGTTGCTTAAAGAAGGCTGGGAAATATGAAGTATCCCAGCGGCTTTAGAGAAATTTTTTTCATGTACCACGGTGGTGAAATAACGCAGCTTCCGGAGATCCAATTCAATACACCTCTCCTTTATAGTTAAAGACTATTAATATATATAAAAATGGTATTGGTAATTATATATTAACTCAAATATACTTTTCGTAGGAAGAAAATTCAGAATTTATAAATATCAGGAGGAAGTATGTATATTAAGCCGTCAAGGAATCAGTGGTGCGGAAGAGTCGATAGTGAAACGGACCCTTTTAGTTACCGGGTTCATCAGCAGGTACAATTACTGGATCTAACAGCTGATAAGAAGCCGGTCGGAAATGGCAGATCGTTTGGGATCATTGGCTTTAAGTGTGATGAAGGAGTTAGAAGAAACCATGGCAGAAGAGGAGCGGCTAAAGCACCGGAAGAAGTTAAGCGTGCTTTTGCTAAATTCCCCTGGCATTTGCCGATGGATACGAATGTGTTTGATACAGGTGATATTGAATGTGTCGGGGGAGATATGGAAAAGGGTCAGGCTGAGTTGGGAAAAGCCATTACCGTTTTAATGAATAAAGGAGTAACCCCTATCATTATAGGTGGTGGGCACGAGACCTTTTATGGCCACTATCAAGGGGTCAGGGGATGCTTAGGACCAAATGCAAGTATTGGAATCATTAATATCGATGCACATTTTGATATGAGGCCGTATGAGCAACAACCTTCCTCGGGTACGATGTTTAAGCAGATCTTGGATCAGGATCAAAATTGCGGATATTTAGTCGCTGGTATTCAGCAACTGGGAAACACAGCAGCCTTATTTGAGACAGCCCTTAAGTATAATGTCAGTTTCATAATGGAGGAACAGCTTTCATCCTCAGATTCTTCTGGTACATTCAAGCAGCTGGAGGATTTTACTGCAAATTACGATAATATTATTCTCACAGTATGTACAGACGTCATTCATTCTTCTTTTGCTCCCGGAGTAAGTGCCCCTTCCCCCTTTGGCCTAGAACCGAAAAAAGTGCGAGAGTTAATAAGATATGTTGTTTCAAAAGAAAAAACGGTTTCCTTCGATATATGTGAAGTGAATCCTGATTTTGATCATGACAATAAAACAATTGCATTAGCAGCACATTTTATAAAGGAAGGACTTATGCATTTTAATAAATAATTCAGGAGGTACAATATGAACTTGGCATTAAATAATGTTACTACTATTTTTTTGGCGGTTGCTTTACTTATAGGTGGCGGGTTCCTTATTAATAAAGTTTCATTCTTAAAACGTTTTTGCATTCCCGCACCAGTGGTCGGAGGGTTACTATTTGCTGTTCTTGTAACAATATTAAAGCAGACAGGACTATTAACCATTACATTAGACACCTCATTGCAAGGATTATTCATGTTGGCATTCTTTACTACGGTCGGGCTTGGAGCAAGCTTTAAATTAGTAAAGTTAGGTGGGAAGCTTCTAGTTATATATTGGCTTGCATGCGGAGTATTGGCATTATGCCAGAGTATTATAGGGATTTCCCTGGCCAGCGTTTTAGGACTTGAGCCTTTAATAGGAGTAATGATTGGGGCTGTGTCCATGGAAGGAGGACACGGAGCTGCCACTGCATTTGGTGGGACCATTGAGGAATTAGGGGTGAACTCAGCTCTTTCAGTTGGATTGGCAGCAGCAACTTTCGGGTTGATTGCTGGAGGCTTGATTGGAGGGCCGACAGTTAAATACCTTATTACGAAGTACAAATTAAATCCATCAGAAGCTGATGCATCACAGGAGGCGGCAGCCGCTAATGAAGAGGTAATGGAAAAAAATGAAGTTGGATTTAATTCTCAAAGATTTATGGTTCAACTCTTAATCATCACGTTTTGTATGGCTGCAGGTTCTTATCTTGGAGAGCTATTTTCCAGCGTTACAGGCTTTGTACTCCCTAGCTATGTTGGAGCAATGTTTGTGGCAGTTATCGTTAGAAACATCATGGATAGTGTTAATAAAAGCATTGTCGATATGAAGAGCATTGGCTTAATTGGTGATGTTACTCTTGGAATATTCCTTTCCATGGCATTAATGAGTATTAAGCTCTGGGAAGTGGCGGGTTTAGCACTTCCAATGTTAATCATTGTTTTAGTTCAGGTTGTATTCATTGTAGCTATGGGGGTCTTCGTTCTATTTAGGTTACTGGGTAAAGATTATGATGCTGCTGTCATGGTGGGAGGCTTCACCGGTCATGGCCTCGGAGCCACTCCGAATGCGATGGCCAATATGGGTGCCATTACGGATCGCTTCGGCCCTTCCCCAAAAGCCTTTTTAATAGTACCGATTGTCGGAGCGTTTCTTATTGACGTATTTGCCATGCCAATTATCATTACGAGCATAAATTTATTAAAATGATAATGACTCACTCTTTTGCCGGGCTTTAAGGTTGGCTCTATAGTTAAAACGGGGACGGTTCTGACTCTATCCTAGAGCATGAAAAGGTAGAGTCAGAACCTGTCCCATGTTTCCTTAATCCGTACCAAATGTCAGTTTGGTGATGGATTTATAAGGTTCCCCTTTTTCGATTACGGTGGTTTGGAACTGGGGATGGTGGATGGCATCGGGTATTCCTTGTGTCTCTAGGCACAATCCCAGATAGCTTTCCGACTTTGTCCCCCTGATTTCAAAATCTTCCTCGAGTTGATTTCCTGTGTAAAGCACCACTGCAGGCTGATTTGTTTCCATACGCAACGTCCGGCCGCTTCCATGTTCGGTCAAGCGGATTTGTTCTTCCCCTTTTTCTAATAAAAAGGGATGATCATACCCGTTCCCTGCCAGTTGATTTTGAGGATGAGCGGATTCAATGCTATCCTGGATCTTCCGGCCAGTGCGGAAATCAAAGACCGTTCCCTCTACATCGACTGCTTCCCCGGTCGGGACCAAGGCTTCGTCTAAAGCAAGGAATTGATTGCTTTTGAGGGTCAGTTCATGCTGCTCGATCGTCGTTTTTGCATTCCCACTTAAATTGAAATAGGTATGGTTTGTCATGTTCAGGATCGTCCGCTTATCAGAGACCGCCTCATAGGAAAAAAATAGTTCGTTCTTCTCTGTCAGTGTATACATAACCTTCACTTCTACGTTACCAGGGTATCCTTCTTCCCCATCCTTACTCAGAAGATGGTAGATCAGGCTGAGTGACCCCTTCCCTTCTTGTACTTCCACATCCCAGATTGATTTATCAAATCCTTTAAGGCCTCCGTGGAGATGATTCCCATCATCATTCTGGGCCAACGGATAGGCGATGCCATCCAACGTAAAACGTCCTCCCGCAATCCGGCCGGCATGGCGTCCGATGACCGCTCCAAAATAGGGGGAATGAAGGTCATACTCTTCAAGTGTATCAAAGCCCAGTACGATATTTTCTCGTTTGCCGTTACGATCTGGTGCAATGATCTTAGTGATAATACATCCATAATTGATGCTTGTTACTTCCATACCGGTTGAATTGCTAATGGTATGGGCGAGGATCTTCTTTCCTTCCCGTTTACCAAATTCCGAGATTGTTAGATTCATTGCCGTCTCTCCTTCATTCAATACTTCCACTGTTCATGAGAATAGATGACAGAATTTCTGAAAGGCTTCCTGTCCCTTTTGATTCCTTTTGAATACACCGGCATCTTCCAGAATCCGCTGGAACTTGCTTCCTAATTCTTGTCGAAGAACGGCACGGACATTTTCTTCATGAAGACTCACTCCATGACGTGCTTTGATGTCGTCTGCCCACTCTTGGTGATATTCCTTTAGTTCATTCTCTTTTCCGATTAAGTACTTTTCCATTTCTTCAAGCTCTGATTTTAGTCTTGCAGGCAGCACGGCGAGTCCCATCACTTCAATCAACCCAATGTTTTCTTTCTTGAGATGATGGACATCACTGTGGGGATGGAAGATCCCCATTGGGTGCTCCTCACTTGTCCGATTATTTCGCAACACTAAATCAAGCTCGTAATCCTCCCCGTTTCTCCTGGCAATCGGCGTGATGGTATTATGTGGTGTCCCATCTGTAAATGCCAGGATATCCACCTCTTCATCGGAATAGCCTTGCCACTCGTTCAGGATCCGACTTGCAGCATCCACCAGGCTGTCAGGATTGCCAGAACGGAGCCTTATCACTGACATCGGCCAATTGACAGTGGCCGCAGCGACGTCCGGATGATCACGAAATTCGAACGCGAACTCTCCCTGTGCTTTCTCCATTGCAAATTGATAGTTTCCTCCCTGGTAATGGTCATGGGACAGGATCGATCCACCGACAATGGGAAGATCAGCGTTCGAGCCCAAGAAGTAATGAGGAAACATATGCACAAAGTCAAGCAAACGGCGGAACGCTTCAGGTGTCACCTTCATGTCCCGATGTTCCTTTGAAAGGACGATACAGTGTTCGTTGTAGTACACGTAGGGCGAGTATTGAAGATACCATGGCTCATGCCCGAGTGTCATACCGATCACCCGGTGGTTGGAGCGTGCCGGGTGTCCGATCCTCCCCTCATATCCTTCATTTTCTGGACATAGCAGACATTTCGGATAGGTCACATCTTGTTTTCTTTCCCTTTCCAAAGCGATCTGGCGAGGGTCTTTCTCCGGTTTTGAGAGATTGATGGTAATGTCCAAATCTCCATACATCGTTTCCGTTTTATAATTGATATTCTTAGCGATATTCTTCGTTTGGATATAGTTGCTGTTCTGACTCAACTGGTAGAAGTAATCGGTTGCCCATTTCGGATCCTCTTCATAGTGCTCATAGAAACGCCTGTTGACATCCGACGGCCGTTGAATGAGGACATTCATCAATTTGCTCGAGAGAATGTCTTTTTCTGCATCCAGTTCGCCCACGATGTAATGGTCCTCAGCATACTGCAGGATCATTTCAAGCAGATCAGGAATCCGGACATCCACCGATCCTTCCACCTTTTCAGGGAAATCGGCAAGATTCAATAGGGAAAGCAGCTGATTTCGGGCATACATTTCGTCACACTCTTCTATTAGACCAAGATCTATCCCTCGGTTCAGGAGAGATTGAATCATTGAATAAATATCCATCTTGTCCACTCCTCCCTTACTTTTTATACCCTGCCGGATTGGCCACATGCCACTTCCACGCATCTTCAACGATCTGGCGGATGTCATTTCTTGATGGATTCCACCCAAGCACACGTTTCGCTTTTTCCGAGGATGCCACAAGAGTCGCCGGATCTCCCGCGCGCCTTTGATCGATTACTTGAGGGATCGGATGACCCGTTACCTCCCGTACACTATGGATGATTTCGAATACCGAGTACCCCTGGCTGCTTCCGAGGTTAAAGACATCGCTTTCCCCACCATTTTGCAAGTATTTCAATGCCAGGATATGTGCTTCGATCAGGTCTTCTACGTGGATATAGTCCCTTATGCATGTCCCATCTGCTGTAGGATAATCATTCCCGAACACGGAGATATGCTCACGCTTTCCAAGGGCAACCTGGAGAATGACGGGGATGAGATGGGTTTCAGGCGTATGATCTTCTCCAATCTCCCCTGATTTCCTGGCACCCGCTACATTGAAATAGCGAAGAGCCACATACTTCATGCCATAAGCCCGGTCGCACCATTTCATCATTTTCTCCATGGTCAGTTTGGTTTCCCCATACGCATTGGTTGGAATCGTTGGCAATCCTTCTGTGATCGGAACGACATCCTGGTCACCGTAAGTAGCAGCCGTGGAAGAGAAGACGATATGTTTCACTCCATACTCCTTCATGACTTCAAGCAATACTTGTGTACCATACACATTGTTATCAAAATATTCGAGTGGTTTCTCCATGGATTCACCAACCAATGAATTGGCTGCAAAGTGAAGGACCCCATCTACCTTTTCTTTTTTGAAAACATTTCTTAAAAACTCTTTATCTTTGATATCACCCTGATAGAGTTTGGCCTCAGGGTGAACGGCGTCTTCATGTCCGGTTTGCAGATTATCCATGACAACCACGTCATATCCCTCGTCAATCAGCTGATAAACGGCATGCGAACCGATATAACCGGCTCCTCCCAATACTAATATGCTCATCTGCTCCAACTCCCTTTACAATTCTTTCGCTCCATCACCGATACTCGCTGTATAGAACGTGGCTTCATAACCGATTTTTGATTTATACTGACGTCCGACTTCGTTCTTGAAGGATTCCACATGATCATTTTCAACAAGGGCAATGGCACATCCGCCAAATCCCGCACCTGTCATCCTGGCCCCCAAGGTACCCGCGTGATCCCAGGCTGCTCCCACCAACGTATCCAGCTCCACTCCCGTTACCTCATAATCATCCCGGAGTGAGATATGGGATTCATTCATCAATCGGCCAAACTCACCTAATTCCCCTTTTCGTAAAGAATGCAGGGCCTTTATCGTCCTCGCATTCTCATAGACGGCATGCTTAGCCCTCTTTTTCAAAGTGGGGTCAGCAATCAATTCCAGATGGTCATCGAATTGCTTTTCCGTTAGATCGCCTAACGCCTGAATATCCAGTTTACCTTTTAGACGGAGAAGCGCTTCTTCACATTCAGCCCTGCGCTCATTATATTTGGAATCGGCCAATTCACGTCTCTTGTTTGTATTCATAATCAGGATTTTGTGATCAGTAAGGTTTAAGGGGGCATATTCATATTGAAGCGTGTCGCAGTCCAGCAAGATCCCGCAGTCCCTCTTGCCCATACCCACAGCAAACTGATCCATGATCCCACTGTTCACACCGATAAATTGATTTTCTGTCTTTTGACCAAGCTTCACCATTTCAATCCGTTCCATATTCAATTGGAATAACTCATCCATCACCACCCCCATGAGCAACTCAAGGGATGCTGAAGAGGATAGGCCAGCTCCGTTCGGGATGTTCCCACATACCAGCATGTCGAATCCGTTCGGGATCGTTCCGTATGCATCCTGGATATAGTTGATCATACCTTTGGGATAATTCGCCCAGCCATGTTCATCCTCATATTCCAGTGAGTCCAACGAGAACTGGATGATTCCACCTTCAGGAAAGTTCGTCGAATATAGACACACGTTGCGGTCCGACCTTTCACGGACCACCCCGTATGTTCCAAATGTAATGGCACCCGGGAATACGAAGCCTCCATTGTAATCTGTGTGTTCCCCAATCAAGTTGATCCGCCCAGGTGAGAAAAACACCCTCAACTTGTCCTTCTTACGATATATTTGATAAAAATGATCGATTAAAGCGTTTTTCTCCATCGTATACTTCCTCTCTCGCTGTTAAGAAAAAGGGACCGGTTCAACTTCACTGGTCCCCATTTTTCTTAAATCGTTTCTGAATGCCACATATCGTTTATTGCCCGGATCTTCCTCAGATCACATTTAGGCTTTCGGTCATAAGTGAGAATTCCGTTGATTTCCTGTTCAACATCCGTCAGCTGCGTGTAGCAATAGCCATGAAGAACATTTGATTGATAAACGGCTTCCATGATTCTTTGATAATCCTTTAGGAATTCTTCCTCATTCGCAACAGAGGTATATCCCCAGCCTTCGTCATCCCCTATTCTAAAGCCGATCCCTCCGTATTCAGTAAGCAGGATCGGTTCACCTTGGTGGGAAAATCCATTGGCATAAATTTTGCGCTTAGCAGGCATCGAGGCAAGGATCGAGTCTTTCGTCCTCAACTCTTCTTTATAGTTCTCGTACTTTTCCCGTTCCTGTTCAGAACCATGATTATAATTATGAATCGCACAGATATCCGTCCTGGTCAGTTCCCAACCGTCATTTGAAATGACGAGCCTTGTCCCGTCAAGGGAATGAAGGAGATGGTACATTGCCAGGGAATGATGCTGTTGATGATGATCGTCCCTGACTCCAGGGATCCCCCAACTTTCGTTCAATGGAACCCATGCGATGATGGAGGGGTGATTATAATCCCTTTCAATGATTTCCATCCATTCCTTCGTTAATCGGGCAACAGCCTGATCATTAAATGAAGCCGCGGCAGCACACTCTCCCCATACCAGGAATCCAAGCTGATCGGCCCAGTAAAGGAAACGGGGATCCTCCGTTTTCTGGTGCTTTCTGCAACCATTGAAGCCCATTTCTTTCGCCAGTTCAATATCCTTCTTCAAGTCTTCATCCGACGGGGCCGTCAATAACCCGTCCGCCCAGTATCCTTGATCGAGCACAAGTTTCTGGTAGTACGGCTTATTGTTCAAATAAACCATGCCGTCTTCAGTATGAACCTTTCTCATCCCGAAATAGGTCTTGACCTGATCAAGGACGCGGCTGCCATCTTTGACCGTCATCAACACGTCAAACAAATTAGGGTTCTCCGGTGTCCAGTTCCAGCCGTCGTGATGAAATCCGGTACGGAAAATCTTTAGATTATACAAATCGAAGATCCTGCTGGTGAACGACTCGTGCAGGAGGATAGAATCTTCTACTATCTTCTCGCCTTTATAACGGATCTCGACCTCCAATGTTTTCCCCTCATAGTCCCCTGCAAGCCCGGTATCCAATTTCACACGGCCATTATCCACATCAGGGGTCCACTTAAGCTTGTCGATCCGAGTGCGGGAGACCGGTTCAATCCAGACGGTCTGCCAGATTCCCGTCGTCCTTGTATACCAGATGGATGCAGACTCTTCCAACCAGAACTGCTTACCGCGTGGAATGGTTTCGTCTTCTGAAGGGTCTTCCACCTTTACCACAATCGTCTCCCGTCCGCCTTTCAGAGAATCGGTAATATCAAATGAAAAGTTGATATGCCCTCCTTCATGGGAGCCAACGAGCTGACCGTTCACATATACCCATGCCCGGTAATCCACCGCACCGAAGTGCAATACGATGTTTTGGCCATCCCACTCTTTCGGGACTTCGAATTCTCTTTTATACCACACCGTGTCATGAAAGGCAGGGTCTCCTATCCCGCTTAACTTTGTTTGGTAAGCAAACGGCACCTGGATTTCTTTATCAAATGAGTCTGCCTTGTGAGCATACCATCTTTCCTGAGATCCAACCCCTTCGTCATCGAAGGCAAATGACCAGGTCCCATTCAAATTGATCCAGTTATCACGAACGAACTGCGGCCGCGGGTACTCTTGGCGATACGTCGTCATCACGTTCTCTCCTTTTATCTATATATAATATGTTCCTCGTTCTATATGAAAGCGTGTACAACCCCATTTTATATAACTAGTAAAAAATCGTCAATTGTTTTAGTAAAATTAAACGAAGTATTTTTACTATAAAAAAAACCATAGACCACCGTCTATGGTTTACTTGTGTATTAGAAGCTGCTTTCCCTTTTAATCAGCTCCGTACTGATAAATACTTTCTTTCCTACTTTCCGGCCAACCACTCTCTCCATCAGTAAATCGACGGCAACTTCTCCCATCATCTCTGTATGGACCTTAAGAGTGGATAATGTAGGGTATATATACTTGGACACACTGATATCATTCAATCCAATCACATTCACCCGTTCGGGCACGGCGATATTTTCTTCATGCAAGGCGCGTATCGCACCGATGGCAATGAGATCATTCCCCATGAAAAATGCTGTAGGAAGTTCTTCACCATGCTCTGTGATTGCCTTTTTCATGAGTTGATACCCATCATTGACCGTGAATGTCCCTCTGTAAATAAAGCGTTCATCCACGATGTTTCTACTCAAACCAAAGGCGAGAACGTATTTCTCCCGGAGATCTTCAATTTCACCTGATTGATCTTTATAAGATTCCCGTCCGCCTATATATCCGATTGAGGTATGGCCTTTTTCCACAAAGTAGTTCATGACCTTCTTGATCGCCTTTTCAAAATCGATCGTCACCGAGTCGAAGGATTCGTCTTCTGAACTGTGATCGACAATGACGATATTGTCTGTGATGCCGGCCATGGTCCGAACCTGCGCTTCACTGAATTTACCGACTGCAATGATCCCCTGTATCTTCTCCTGCTTCACTTCTTCCAGATCATCATAGAGATACTTGACCCATTGGGTCTCCAGCTGCTGACAGCGGGTTTCGATCCCAAAGCGTATAGACATATAATACAGGTCCTCAAGCTCTTCTTTCTCCGTATACCAATGGACGATCGCAAACTTTGAAGGCGCTGCCTTACGATCGGCACGACGTTTATATGAGAGCAGTTCGGCCACTTCGAAAATTCTTTTCCGCGTTTCATCCGTGACGGAAAGGGTACCGTCATAGTTCAACACCCGGGAAACCGTAGCGATGGAAACATTTGCTTTCTCCGCGATATCTTTAATAGTCGCCATATATACCAATCCATTCTTCCTTTATTTCTGCTTATATTAATTTTTTCATATCCGTCTTTAAAAAGGAAGGATATCTTTTGTCCATTATTACTTGATCCCTGTCTGGGTGACACCTTTGATAAAGGATCGTTGTCCGATGATGAAGATGACGACCACAGGGATGGTGGCGATGGCAGTCAATGCCATCAATCTTCCCGGAGAGGAAACGAAGCTTCCTTGTTGCATGATGGCAATACCGGTCGTAATCGTCCTCATTTCAGGGGAACTTGTTGTCAGTAACGGCCATAGGAAGTCATTGTAAATCATCATGAAGGTGAAGATCGCCAATGTCCAGATGACGGGTCGCGCTGAAGGAAGGGCCACCTTGGTAAAGACCTGCCACTTATTGGCCCCGTCGAGATATGCCGCTTCCTCAAGTTCTTTCGGAAACATCTTAAAGAATTGATACAACAGGAATACGCCGAATGCGTTCGAAGAATACGGCAGGATCAACACAGCATATGTATCCAGGAGGCCAGCCTTATTGAATCCCATGTAAAGGGGAAGGAACGTGATGACCCACGGAATGGTCAATGAACCGATAAAGAGTCCAAATAACAGCTTTTTAAATGGAATATCCAGTCTCGCCAATCCATACGCAGCGAGAGTATCAACAAATAACACAATCAGCGTCCCGATGATTCCCACCAATAGGGAATTGGTCATCCAGGCGAATACCGGTGTATCCGAGCCCCCGCTTAAACTATACGTATAATTCTCAAGGGTAAACACTTCCGGAAGCCACTTGATTCCAGCCGTGAACGCTTCCTGATCCGTTTTGAATGATGTAGCGAGCATCCAGAATAAAGGGGCGATGAAGAAAATGGCAATGACCACAGCGATAGCAATTAACAGAACATTTAACCCTTTGTTTTTCATTTATCTGGCACCTGCTTTCTTTTCTCTGGTTATCCGGAATTGAATGATGGAGATGACGATCATAATCAATGCCATCATGATCGACATGGCAGCAGCGTTCCCAAGTTGTCGTTGATTAAATCCTTCTTCCACGATATTCATCAGCAATACTTGTGTAGAAGTACCCGGACCACCCCGCGTCATAAGGTAAGGTTGTCCATACACATTGAACGAAGCGATGGTGGATGTCAGGATCACAAAGATCATGGTCGGCTTAATCGTCGGAAGAGTGATATGGATGAGACGCTGCCAGCTGTTCGTACCGTCCAGGGATCCTGCTTCATAGAGTTCTTCCGGCACATCATTCAGGGCATTGGTGAAGATGACCATGTTGAAGCCGATCGTCCACCACAGAGTGGCAATGATAATCGACACCCAGGCCCATGGTAAATCCGTCAGCCAGGGTATCGCACCCACCCCAAGCTTCTGAAGATACTGATTGATCAGACCGCTATTCGTATCGAAAATCCACAGCCAGATGATCGCAACAATGGATACGGAAACAGAATAAGGGATAAAGTACATGGTCCGGAACAAGCCTTTGATTTTTTCGGGCAGACTGTTGAGCAGCAAAGCCAGAGCAAGGCCGATGATGACCAATAGAGGAACACTGAAAATGACGAAGATAAACGTGTTCTTTAACCCTTCAAAGAAAAGGGTGTGTAAATAGGATTCCGAATCAAAGATATTCATATAATTCTTCAGCCCGACAAATTCTTTCACAGGATTGAGAAGGTCCCAATTATGTAGACTGATCCATACACCATATACGATGGGGGCGACCAGAAAGATCGAAAACAGTATGAGATATGGTAAAACAAACAGACTCGATGTCAGCTTTGATTTCCACGAGTTTTTCTGCATGAGATTCTCTCCTTTTATTTATATCGATGAACCCGTGTTCGCTAAATGAGAATGGGAGGAAGCAAGTGCTTTCACCTGCCTCCCCCCTAAACGAATGACTATTTCATAATTTGTTCGGCTTTTTTCGTGGCATCGTCCAATGCTTGCTTAGGATCTTTTTTACCTAGCAGGGCAAGATTGACTTCTGCCCAAAGCGGCTCAGAAACCTGACCCCAGTTTGCCACCCTCGGAGCAAACTTTGCATATTCAAACGATTTCGCAACAATTGGCTGTTGTACCATTTTCTGAAACTCTTCATTTTCTTCATATATCGCTTTCGATGCCGGAGCTTGGCCCGACTTCGCCCACTCCATTGCATTTTCAGCTGTGAACTTTAAAAAGTCGTTGATTCCAGCAAGTTTATCTTTATTATCAACAGATGCAGGGATGACAAAATTATGTCCATTGGCATACACAGCCTGCTGTTCTGTCCCAAGTTGAGGAACCTCAGCCACTCCATAATTGATGCCCGCTTTATCCCACTGTTCCATCATCCAAGGACCGTTGAACTGAATCGCATTTTTTCCTTGAAGGAAGAGGGTGACTTCCCCGTCCTGTTGTACATTCTGAGGAGATACCTTGTACTTGTGGATCAGGTCTGTCATGAATTGCAGCGCTTCCACGCCTGCAGGACTATTATAGTTCGGCTTGCCATCGGCGATCAATTCCCCTCCATTTTGGAAGAAAATCGTCGGGTAGATGAACTGGTTCGGCCAAAGAGTCGGTACGACATAGCCATATTGACCTTTCGACTCATCTGTTAACTTCTTCGTATAATCAAGGAACTCTTCGCGGTTAGTAGGCGCTTTTTCAGGATCCAGTCCCGCTTCCTTGAAAAGGTCCTTATTGTAATACATGATTAACGGGTGGATATCCAAAGGAATGGAGTACTGCTTCCCATCAATGGACCCGGCCTTCCAGGCAGTCTCTGAGTATTCCTCAGGTTTGATGCCTGCTTCAGCAACGGTCTCACCAAGATCTTTCAAAAGGTTCTTGTCCACATAATTCGTTAATTGGTCAGTATGCATGATCATCAAGTCTGGAGCATTTTTTTGACCCGAGAAGGAAACATCCACCGTTTTATAGTAGTCGGATTGCGGAACGATCTGCATGTCTACTTGATATTCATCTTGAGATTCATTGTAGTTTTTTACAATGTTTTTCATCCGCGGACCATCCGCCCCTGAGAATGGAGTCCAGAACGTTATTTTCTTTGAATCTCCATTCGCTTCATCACCTGAAGCAGAATCGCCGCTAGAACATGCTGCTAATGAACTGATTGCCAGTGCTGCCGATAACACAACACCTAGTAATTTCTTCTTTTTCATTGAGTAAGCCCCCTAAGTATTCATTGCCTATACAGGCTTGATATTTATTCGACGGTCATCTCCCGCTCTTCCCTGGATGGACCGTGAACTTTCAGCTTTCCATCGATGAATTCCATCTTATCGATACTCATTTGCCTGTCCCCACTCGGCACCTCCGGGTGAGTGTGAATGTGATAAACAGCGTAGAGCGTTTCTCCGTCAAGCCCTGTCGTGACACTGTTATGCCCTGGTCCCGAGACACCCTTATCCAAATCTTTAGACAAAATCGGATTTTCACTTGCCTTCACAAACGGTCCCGTCGGTTTATCCGAGACAGCATACCCCACACTATAATCTTCACTCGCATAGTAATTGGCGGAGTACATCAGATAGTACTTCCCATCATTCTTCACTACAAACGGTCCTTCATTCCACTGGTAATCCCCCTGAAGGCCTTCCCAATCCTGATCGGGCTGAAGTAAGAGAGTCGGTGTTCCCAGCACTTTGGTCAACCCTTCATCCATCGGCTGAACAAAGATCTGACTCACGTGTTTCCCGTCTTGGATGTTCTCCGAGCAATCTTTGACGTAGTAAAGATAAGGAGTCCCGTCATCTTCTATAAAGATATGTCCGTCGATATAGGAACCACTCTGTTCAATGATTTCAGTGCTCTCATCCTCGAACGGTCCCAAAGGGTCGTCACTTACAGCGACGGAAATCTGCAGAGACCCTGCATCATTTCGTGCGCTATACGTCATGTAGTACTTCCCCTTGTACGAAATGACCTCAGGTGCCCAGAAATCTCCTGTTGCCCACCTGTTTTCCTGCTTATAGTGATCATAGGCAATACCCTTTTCTTCCCAATCCACAAGATTATCAGATTGCCAAACTCTGAAACCGTAAGATGCTTCCGAAGTGGCATACATATAATACGTATCATTCGACTCTAAGATGAAAGGATCCCCGATATTGGTCATCCCACCAACGGGGTTCTTGTAGGTAACGGTTTCACTCTCACGATCCATGAAGAAGTAAAACACCAGCGAAGCAGCCATAACTACCACAACGGCACTAACCAGTATCAATCGGCGCTTCCCCCTCAAACGCTCACCTCCCAAGAGACATTTACACCTTAATTGAATACGCTTACAAACATAACTAAAAAAATAAAAGATGCTTAGTAAAAATTTTAGCTAAATTTTACTTAACACAAATATAAACCTCACACCAAGCAAAGTCAACGAATTTTCAAAAAAAACTTTGAAGCAGGGGGACGGTTCTTTTGCTTCCTAACATCCGCCTTGATAGAAGAGAGAGGTTCTCACCTGAAAGGGAGAGATGGTTCTATAAATGTAATATGTATGGTCAAGACAGTTATGAAGGAAAGATAATCTTGGTTTACTTCAGTAAAGGAGCTAAAGACAATAATAGCCCTATCAGATTACTAGAATGTTAATCTGTAGGGCTTTTTTATCTATTGGTAATGTGGTGGCGTAGCCTGGTAAATTCCTTGACGGAGATTGGTGGAAAAGATAACAAGGATGGTAAAATTTCTCGGCTTTATTCAAATAGCCTGATCCAAATTAACAAGTTTAGTGAGGAACGTCCCCCTTGCTTCCTTTCAGTTGCACCTCTCAAACGCCCGTAACACTGCCTGGCCAAGCTCTTCATCTGAAACACTCAACTGAAGCTCTTCTGATATCTCTCCCTTGCCGGTATATCCATTGGGTTGAGCGTTCCGGATCTTAGGTTCAAATTCAACCCCTTTGTATTCAAGCAGGAAAACCATCTGGTAAAGGTGTCTCTTGGTAAATGCCTTTTCACTCTTATCTCCCGTCATACGCTTGATGTCTACATCTCTCATATCCTCCGGTGTGTAGTCGTTTTGTTCGGATGCGAAGGGACGGTTCTTTTGCTTCGAATGATAATGAAAGCCACTCTTCTCTCTACCTCTTTAATAACTGTCGAACCGCACACCCTAAACAAATGTTTACCTTTCTACACCCTTCCATTCCAGCACTTCCATCCTTCAACCAAACGTTTGTTTAACTCCCCGGCGGTCCTTCCCCATCCCTATACGTCACCACAACCCCATTTTCAATATTCTGTATCAACCCATACCCCTCCAACCTTACAAGACAATCCCTGATCCATTCCCTCGAATACCAATCCAACTTCTTCCCGTTGTAATACCATAGCGACTCACTCATGTCATGTAACATCCTACTATTCCCGTGAATATACGTACCATCCTGTCCTGCACGAAGCAGAATCCACACATATACCCGCAAGTCCGCCGGGTTTCGATACACCTCATGATCCACCATTTCTTCCTTGATCCACACTGTTTGATCCATGTTCATCTCCTCCTTCACCCTTTATATACAGAAATCCGGTTCAGGAGGACACCATCAAAAAAACTTTTTTCATTTATTTTCACTTCACATCACCACACCGGTCCCACGCTCACGATACGCTTTCAGCTCTTCCATCAACTTTGCCTTCTCCACTTCAAACTCCTCATCGCGAATTTCCTGGACGTCTTCTGATTCACTGGTGAACCAATCCGGCAGCATTTCCGTCCGGACCGGCTTCCTCGTCCCCATGCGCACGTTTCGTTTAGAGTACTTCTCAACCATCCCCTGAAACTCTTTCGTCCTCGCATCCTCCACATCCCGAACCTTTAACTGATCCCACTTCACCAGAATTGCTTCACAATAGCTCCAGTACTGCTTCCCCTGCTCGACCGCCCGCTTCATCGCTTCAACGACAAGGCTTTCGGAAAGACTGTCACACCAGCTTTTGATTTTCTCCTGGATATAGGTCCCCATCCGGCCGAATCCATTGTTTTTGAAAAAGGTCACCGGACACTCGGCTGCGCTTTGTTGTTGTTCATTCTTTTCTGAAGAAATCTTTGAAGTACTCTCTGTATACGTCCCATCTTCCACCCGAAGAGCCCCCTCATCTTGAGGTGACAGGCCATCCGTCGAATGGGATGACGTGGTACGTTCCGGCGTATCAGGTGGGCAAATGGAAACGAGGCCTGACACGTTACACCGTTCCTCCATCACCCGTTTCACGTTCCCAGCGACCGGCTGCACATACATTACATTGTTTAAAATCAGGCTCGAAGACGAAATCGTCCTGAACTCCCGAATCAGCAAATGATGCTCGACCAGAAAATCAATTGCATCCTTTACCTGACGCTTTGTAAATCCATATGTATCCGAGAATGCCTGATAACTCTTCTGAAGCATATCCCCCTTGAATTTCGTCCTGGCTCCAACGATCATCCCGCTGTCATCTCTGATCATTGTCGGCCTGTACCAATACACGATATCCGCGAGTAACGTGATCGCCACAAAATGGGCTTTCCCGCTTGAAAAGGTAATGTTTTTGTACCATAGATGAGGAACGATATTCCCCACGATTTCCATTTCCCCGATTTGATCCGCTACCTGACATCCTGATTTCATCTTCTCTTCCACCCTTCTGATCTATTCATGGTTTATATAGGGAGGAGCAGTGAAATAGGGCACCCTGGAGAGGAAATTATTTTTAAAAATGAAAACAAAAAAAGCCAGGGTACTCTACCCTCGCTTTGTCATCAGGCTCGTTCCAATAAATTTGTATTCTTCGCTACTTCAATTATTTTTTTGATTTCATTTAGATCGATTCCTTCTCTGTGTAACTGATCGGGATCCAAATCCAGCTCTCCTGGCCAAGTGATGGTTCTCAACTCATCATCCATATACACTTTTCTGAAAAATTCAGGGTCTTTCAGCTTTTCAAGAATACCCTTCATATGAGGTTTGATGTCTACGAACCTTTTCGATTCATCTGTAAAATCAATCAGTAGCCACCCGTCCATTTCAGGAATTGTAGCTACGTTATCTATGAGAATCATCAAAACACCTCCTAGTTTAGGGGGGGGGATTCTGCAAGGTGCCTCATTACCCCTGCAGTCATTTCACGCCTTCATCCTATCACCTTTATTAAGCCCAAGCCCTTTCATAACAATCTTCTCTTTGCTTGCGGGTAAAGCGTCGTCTCCCCTTACATATTCCTGTCATTATTTCTATTCTTGTCATAAATCCAGAATAATTTACATGAATGTGCACTTTAGTTGGGTGGGGGTCTGACCCCAATATTTCGCACTTGGTGGCTCAAAAGTCCGCTCAAGCGGCTCTTTTCTAATGCAATACTCACGGGAGCATGCCTTCAACAGCTCTGACATCACCATCCAAGGATAAAGCCCCTAGAAAGGCGGTGGTTTCCGGGCTTCGCACCGTAATCTCCTTCATACTCAATAAAACTGCGAGAGCCATAGATAAATCAAATAGCGGCCCTGTCTTCTTCCATTTAGCTGGGGACAGATTAATGATTATTTTCTGATTTACTAGGGTATATCCTAACCGGTGCAGCGCAGCCGTAACCCTTTCTTTCGACTCTTTCACTGAGGCATCGGGTAAGCCGACAATGACGAAGGATTCCGATCCCTGCATGGTTCGCACCTCTACGCTTACTTTATAGCCTTCCAAGCCTTTCAGACCAATGCTTGTCACTTTACTTGTCATAGGGACTCACCCCGCTTTTCAAGTTTATGTTCCACGTAGGATTGGTAACTGATATGAACCGGTTCAAGAAAAAAGGAATACGTTTTGGAAGGATCAACGTGAGGGTTATGCGAAGATTTAATATAAGAAGAATAACTGCTCCAGGGGTAGTCTTCACAGCGGGAAACCATGTTGGCTTCTAACGGATTTCGATGGATATAGCGACTCACTTCCAAAGAGTAGTCACTGGATTCGATCAGCTCATCCCCATATCTGCCCTGGAACTGATTTCCCACCGTTCTCATCCGGCGATTCAGATAGACAGCATATCGGCAGTGAAGTGTTTTCATAATGTATTGAATATGATGGTCGATGGTTTCGATCTGCAGATGAATGTGATTGGTCATGAGACAATAGGAGTGTAATACGAAGGGATCCTCAAGGATATGCAAGTAAGTAAGATAATCGCATTTATCATAAAACAAATCACCACGCTTATTCCCCCTTGCCGTAACATGATACATGGCACCCGGGTACCAGATTCGGAGTTTTCTCGCCATTTCTTTCCTCCTTCCAGAAACAGAACATACGTTCCTTATAGAGCTAATTCTACAATAATAAAAAACACCTGTCAAATCCTACCTAACCAAAGCCAAACAACCCCACCCATCACTTTAACACACTGACGCTGTGCACTTTAGTTGGGTGGGGGTCTGACCCCAATATTCTCTTGCTTTTCAGCAAGTTTGCCTATGAAAATTCGATATGTATCTATTTACTATAAAATCGATAAAATTTTACATAGTTTGTAAAATTTTCATATTAATTCCTCCAACACCCTCAGAAAAGAGGGTTTCCTATATCTGAAGAAAGTCTCATAATTTAAGCTTTCAAAAATAATCAAATAATACCCTTGCCCTTTTTGACAGAGGTTTCTACCATTTATAATTTTTCTAAACAAATAACCCCCGTATGACCTTCACCCATCCAAAAAATGAAATCCAAAGCGGAATACTTAATAATGTTCCCCAGTACATACCTTTGATAAAATTTCCATCTTCTTTCATGGATCTAGCACCCCTTATCGTATTAGTTCTCACGGAGTATTCGACTATTGTCCTAATATTGTAACCGCTTTCTGTAAAAAAGTTTGTCAGAATACAGTCAGATTTCTTTAAAACTATTAGCTAATAACCTCGTTTTAGATTTAATTATGTTTAAATTTCCCTTTTCTTATACTCTGAAAACCACTACCCATTATTTACTATAGGGTACAGGTTAGATAGAATAGAGATATCTATGTTGTAAAGTGAGGATATTAAATTGAAGAAAAAAATAATATGGAGTGTTGTAAGTGTCATTGTGCTGCTAATCATAGCAGTCGGGGGTTATGCTTACTATATGTATGATTCCGTTAAAGGAACCGCTGAGGATATGCATGAAGAGGTGAAAAGGACCAAGCCCAAAGATTCACCGAATATCACCGAAAAGAAAGATGAACCCGCTGAGCCGATTTCCATCTTAATGATGGGAGTGGATGAGCGTGAAAACGATCGGGGCCGATCGGACGCCCTTATTTTGATGACCTTAAATCCAGAAAAAGAAAAGATGCAGATGATCAGCATTCCGCGTGATACCCGAACAGAGATCATCGGACACGGAACGACGGATAAAATAAACCATGCCTATGCCTTTGGTGGTACAAAGATGGCCATTGAAACGGTTGAGAACTTCACAGATATTCCCGTCGATTACTATATCAGAGTAAACATGGAAGCTCTGAGCTCCCTAGTGGATGCCATGGGTGGAGTGACGGTCCACAATGAACTGGATTGGTATGACGAAGGATACTATAAAAAAGGATACCATTACCATGAAGGAGACATTAAGTTGAATGGCCCTAAAGCGTTAGGATATGTAAGAATGAGACACTTGGATCCCAATGGGGACTTTGGACGAAATGATCGTCAGCGCCAAATCATTACGGCCATTATCGATAAAGCATCAAATGTATCAGCTGTAACAAAGTTTGACGATATTCTGAATGTGCTTGGCAGTAATGTGAAAACCGATATGACGTTCGATGATATGATGAATATACAGAAGAATTATCGCAGTGCCAGGAATAAGATTGAGCAGTATGAAATTAAGGGGCAAGGTGGTTTAATTGGGGGGACGTATTATTTGACGGTTCCTGAAGATGAGCAGGATAAAGTTACGGAGATGTTGAAAGACAACTTAGCTATTAGTTAAATATGTAAAGAACTTGGGACACGATGCCCAAGTTCTAGTTATGGCTTATTATAACTTCCTGTTAGTTACTAGAGCCTACTAATATGCTATTATGCCACGTCCAAGCACTCTCAATAATATCCTCTAAATCATATTCAGCCTTCCACCCTAATTCATGATAAATCTTCTCTGAAGAAGCCACAAGCGTAGCAGGGTCCCCTGGACGTCTATCTGAAAGAACAACATTCGCTTCAACACCGGTTACTTTCTCACAGGTATCGATAATTTCTTTAACAGAATATCCTTTACCATTTCCTAAGTTATAGGTAGCTGTCTGCAGTTTTTCTTCAAGCAAAGCATTCAGACTGAGAATATGAGCATTCGCCAAATCGGTTACATGGATGTAATCGCGGATACATGTTCCATCATGAGTATCATAATCAGTCCCAAATACAGAAATGCTCTCACGCTTCCCTAGTAGATGTTCAAGAACAATAGGGATCAAGTGGGTTTCTGGATCATGTTTCTCCCCAATTTCTCCAGAAGCATGCGCTCCTGCAGCATTAAAGTATCTTAACACAATGTAATTCAAACCGTATGCTTGATGAAAGTCTTCTAAAATATGTTCGATCATCAACTTAGAACGACCATAGGGATTAATTGGATTTGTCACTGTTGCCTCTGTAATTAAGCTTGTTTCTGGAATGCCATAAGTAGCTGCCGTAGAAGAAAAAATGAAGTTTTTCACTTCATGATCTAACATCACGTCCAATAGTGTTAGTGTATTTGAAACGTTATTATAGTAATATTTATAAGGATTTCCAACCGATTCTCCTACTAAGCTATTTGCGGCAAAATGCATAACAGCTTCGATTGGAAATTCTGAAAAAAGTTGATTTAATGTTTCTCTATCGCCTAAATCACCTTTGACAAAACGAACCCGCTCATCAATCAAATTTTCATGTCCACTCGATAGATTATCTAAAACGATAATTTCCTGTTGAATGACTAATTCTTTCACTAGGTGACTTCCTATGTAGCCTGCCCCACCTACAATTAATATCATATATACCCCACCCTCTATAAGGTTTTTATTAAATTATTTTTTATTTATAAAGTCTAATCATATTCTTCACCATTTTATTAACTAATTTCTTCTTTTAATATTACTCCGCTTACCCTTTCTAGAGCATACCCATCAATATATTCATATCCTTTTTGAACTAACTCTTTTCTCAGTTCATAACCATTTACTAAATTGAAAAATTTGTTAGTTAGTTCACTTGAACCCACTTCTTCGCCTAGCCCTAATTTAATATTAAAACCATATTTCGGAAAAACATTTGTATTTTCATGTTGATTTTGACAAAGTACCAAGCTTGGCGTCCCAATTGCTGCAAGTTCATAAACAGTTAAACCACCCGAACAAAAAGCAATATCTGCCCAGTTCATATATTCTTCAATATTACTAACAGAGAGTAAAAACTCAACCGAGTTAAAGCGTTCAATATACTCTTTTTTTAACATTAGGAGGTTTTTAAAACTAGGACCAATGATTACTTTTACAGAAAAATCATTCAAAAAACTAGATAAAGAATCTAGAACTTTAAAAGTAAGTCCACTTGGGTCGCTGCCACCCATTGTTATTAAAACATTTTGAACTAGAGGACTAAGCTTACTTTTTCTGTAATTCATAATTTCTTTTCGGATTGGCAAATATGAAGGGCCAATTAAAAATTGTGTCTGTTTATATTTATTAATAATTTCAATTGGAGTATTAACTAACGCATTAATAACTGTATCACACAATGATAGTCCTGTTCCTAAGTCGTCAAAAGAAATAATTTTATTTGTTTTATTTGCGAAACTTTTTAAATACTCAATTTCATTATCCAAAGTATCAAATATTATAGTATCAAAATTACTTGTTATAAAATTTGATTCAGAGAACTTATCTACATCGTTTGGTAAGAAAATAACGTTATAATTTTTTAAAGATTTCTTTGAAAAAAAATCTATTGTCTCTTTATGCCCTTTAGTTAAAATAGTTATTTTTATATGTTCAGTATTGCCTAAGTAGTCGGAAATATTTAATATTCTGTAGAGGTGACCCATACCTCTATCCCTATTTCCATCAGCTCTAATTAAAATATTTTTCAAGAGTATCACCTTTACATTTATCTGATTAATCCTCCACGTCCATCAGCTATTCCAATTTCTTCTGAAGGGTTTGTAATGTTATCTACTATTACATCATTTTTCTTCCCAATTTTCCCACCAGCTACAAACCTTTTTCCACCATTACTTACTTTCTCGCCCATTACCTTCTCAACTAATAAATCTGTTTCCCTATTTAGAGCAATCTGCGAAGTGAAACCAGCTCTCATATCGAGTCTTATTAATTCAATTCCTCTACTTAACCCGAATTCAATTGCTTCACAATCTAAATTTCCTATTCCTACATCTAAGATATACGCATTATCTTTAATATACATTAAATGCTTTTTCTTAATTACTGGATATCCGGACGTTGAGCCAATAAGGATATCGATCTTACTAAAGTCTATATTTCTTATAGTTTTTATTGGAGTAATAGTTGAATTCACTCCAGAACTTTTAATATTATTCAGACCATCCGCTATTACGGAACATTTCAAAAAATCTCTTCTATAAATAAAAATATCCGCTCCACGTTCGACTAATTTTAAAGCTAGCTTGGATCCTATATTACCAGCACCCATTATTAAGATATTCTTACCATCTAAAGAAGAGAATTTTTTTATAATTAGAGCATCTGCTGCATCTACAGTCATATCATTGGGACGAAACGTATTTATATTTGATTTATTAATATGAGTTGTCACAATATCTAATAAGTTAATTTTCTTATTTTCATTATCAACAAAAATGAAATCCAAATTTCCATCTATGACTTTACATATTTCTATAACATCAGACTTATCGCTGGTAATAACATTTGCTATAGCAATACCTTCTGCATATCTTAATGGGGGGAAAAAAGTTTTTGGGTTATTTTGATTCTGAGTCTCTGCAATAGTTATACCTGTTTTCAATCCCTTTTTCCGACTGATTGATTTTACTTCTTTTAGCATTGCTTCCATTTGCTCTATCATTTCTACACCTTCTTTTGATGAACTTCCTCATTTATTCTTATTATGCTTGGGTTATTTTGAAGATATTCAGTAATTTCCTGTGTTGAAAGCAAAGGCCATTTCCCATTAAAGTTTTTAATGATTTTTGAAACCACTTGAAAATCTTCAACTGTATCTACAGTTAATCGATAATTTTCGTTTAATGGATTCTTATATTCTTTTATCTTGAATTTTGAAGGGTTTTCTAAAATATACGTGGTGACATGCTCTTTATGAGATTCTTTTTTTCCGTACTTAACTGATTCTGACAGCGCACTAACAGTGAAAATTTCCGCCCCCATTCCTAAGGGCAGTGAATAACGATTGCTTAAGTAGTCATATTTTTCATTTACTATTTCCTTCATTAAATGTTTTAGCTCCCATGGTGATACTAATGGGTTATCACCTGTAAGTCTAATAATATAGTCAGCCTTGCTATTTTTTGTAGCTTCGTAGAATCTATTGAGAACATTTTGTTCGTCTCCTCTATAGTAACTTATTTGTTTCTCTTTACAAAATAACTCAATTGGGTCATCCGCAGAAAGGTCACTAGTAGCTATTAGTATACTATTTTTAAGATTTTCGATTAATGATAAGCGTTCAATTAAATACTCTAGCATTGGCTTTTTATTAATTTCAGATAATACTTTCCCAGGTAATCTTGTTGATCCCATTCTTGCTTGTACTATAGCTAAAAAGTTCATAAAGAATCTCCTATTTTCTCAAAAAAGCATTTTGATACAATATTTGGTATCAAAATGCTTTTTTGGATAATATCTTATGTTTTCAGAATCCACTTTTGATAATTGAATCAATTACGGGTGATACTAAATCGTTAATTTCATTTTTGTTATACATAACTTCATCTTTAGAAGAGTATTTAGTCCTATTTGTTTGTAAGAAATTCATGTTTGAATAAGTTAACTCTTTACTATTTTCACATTTAGGATTAATTACAAACATTTCCTTAGACTCATAAGCGTTCCTAGCCTCATCTTCAGACATTAGTTCTTCAAATAGTTTCTCTCCGGCTCTTTTTCCTATATACTCAATGCTTGTTCTGTTAATACTTAGCTTTTTTGTTACTATATCCATTACTGAGTAGGCTAAATCTTCAATTTTCATTACTGGCATTTTTAAGATGAACGTTTCACCACCATGTGCTAATTCAGCTGCTCTTAAGACTAAGTTAGTTGCTTGAGGAATAGACATAAAAAAGCGAGTCATTTCAGGTTCCGTAATTGTAATTGGTTTAGCACTCATTATTTGGTTAACAAATAGAGGGATTACCGAACCTCTAGAACCCATTACATTACCAAATCTTACACAAGAAAATATAGTTTTTTTGTTTCCTTTATATCTGTTAGCAGAGCTTATCAATCTCTCCCCTAATAGTTTGGTTGCTCCCATAGTGTTCGTTGGGTTTACGACTTTGTCTGTACTTATTGCAACTACCTTTTCAACATTATTTTTTAGTGCCGCTTCTATTACATTTTGGGTACCAACTACATTAGTATTAACAGCCTCAAAAGGATTATATTCACACGCGGGTACATGTTTTAATGCTGCCGCATGAAATACTATATCTATATCTTCAAAGGCATATTCTAAACGATTCTTATCTCTTACATCCCCAATTAAGAACCTAACATTGTTAAATTCTCTGTATTTTTGTGACAAAAAGAATTGTTTACTTTCATCTCTGCTATATACACGAAGCGTTTTTGGGTTGTAACTTAGAACTTGAGATACAATCTCAGAACCAATAGAGCCTGTTCCACCTGTTACAATTACATTTTTATTTTCAAAAATATTATTCATTAAATGTCAATCTCCTAAATCATATCCCAAGTTAAGATATCATCCTCTTTGATATCTACTCGAGCTAATCTACCAATAACTTTATCATAGTCTATTGGCGATATTCCTGTGCCTGGTCGTTTCCAAGTAATCATTTCTTCTGTAATCTCTTCTCCTTTAGAAATATGAACATTAGCTACTAAACTTCTTCTAGCAAATTTGATGGCATTTTTTTCAGCTTCTAATGGTTCTTTGTAGTTTTTTCCTAATAAAGGTAATATTTTGTTCATATTATTTATAAATGTTCTTACATCACTTGGATCCATCGAATGGAAATGATCATTTCCTTTTAAGGTCTTATCCAATGTGAAATGTTTCTCAATTATTTTAGCCCCTAACAATGCTGCAGTTGTGAGAGACACCATTGAATCATCTGGGAAAGTGTGATCAGAATACCCTACTGTATATTGAGGGAAAACTGTTTTGATATGCTTAATCATGTTTAAATGAGCATCTTCATGTTGTGTAGGATAACTTAGTACACAATGTAATAAAGCTATATTTTTATTTCCTGCTTCTTCAATTACTCTGACTGCACTTTCAATTTCACCAATTGTAGATGCACCTGTTGACAATATTAATGGTTTATTATAATTTGCTAACTTCTTTAAAAATGGATGATTGGTTAAATCAGCCGAAGCTATTTTAAAAGCAGGCATTAAATCATTTAAGAATTCAGCCGCATCTAAATCAAATGGTGTGGACATAAAGTCAATTCCAACTTTTTTTGCATGTTCTGCAAGTTCAATATATTCAGGAGCACCAAATGAATCATATTTTGTAAATAACTCATATTGTGAAGTGATTGGTTGTTTAGATAGATCCCAATATGAAGGTGAATTTTTTGATGCCAGCTTACCAGCCTTATATGACTGAAACTTAATTGCATCAGCACCAGCGCTTGCTGCTTCTTCAATTAGTTTTTTTGCATTATCAATACTACCATCATGATTCACACCGGCTTCTGCAATTAAATATATATCATTTGAATTTCCTTTTACGATTTCATTGATTGTTTTCAATATTATCACTCCTGTAATAAAATTAGTTAGTTATTTATAAGCTTATTATTCATAGACACTCTCAATCTGATTGATCATTTTCTTAATTGTGAAGCTTTTTTCATACATTGATAAACTTTCTTTGCCTAATTCATTTATACTGTTTACCTGAGAATTAATTATTTTTTCAATTTTAGCAACTGCTTCTGAAATGTTTTTTGGTTCAAATAGATACCCATTTTTTCCATCAACTACAATCTCATTATTTCCAGTTACATTCGTAGCAACAATTGGAAGACTAGCAGATAATGCTTCTAGTAAGGAATAAGGAAATCCCTCATAAAGCGAAGTTGATATAAATATATCAAAAGTGTTTAAATATTGAGTTGGGTTATCCTGGAAACCAAATAAAAGCAATCTTTCACCTAGCATGTCTTTAGAAATTTGTCTTTTCATCTCATCATAATGTATCCCATCTCCAACATAAGCAAACTTAAGATTAGGATATTTTGGGATTAAAGTTTTAGCTATTTCCAAAAATGTAAAAGGGTCTTTTTGATCATCCATTCTACCGATAGTACCCACCCAAAGTGTATCATGCTTATTTTGAGAGTTATTATTTTTCTGTAATGGGTTTACACCGTTAAAAATAACTTTGGAGTCACTCTCTTTAATTACACCTTTTTGTAGTGCAACCTTCCTTTCTCCTTCTGATACATTTAGTGTAAGATTTGTAATCTTAGACAAATATTTCTCAAGAAGCATAAACGCTGTTTTCTTTACTTTATTCGTATTTGGGTTCTGAAACATATAAGCATGAGGAGTATAAATTATTTTTTTCACTCCCAGAATCTTAGCTGCAACTCTGCCGAGTGCACCAGCTTTTGAGCTATGACAATGCACAACATCCGGATCAATTCTTTTAATTGTATTAAAAATCCTAATAAACCCTTTTATATCACTCTTCAAAGAAATGTCCCTATCGAAATTTTCAATATTATACATTTTAATTTTAAGACTATTTAAATGCTCGATCTTATTCCAAAAAACTTTATCTGCTCTTTTTTCACTATACAGTAAATAAACTTCATATTTATCCTTATCAATATTTTCCATGAGATCTACTAAATGTTTTCTAACACCTCCACTTAAAGTTTCAGAGATAAGTACAATTTTCTTCATATTCAAACCTCATTAAAATCAGATTTATTCTTCCCTGAGAGAAGTAGACCAAACATCAATATAAGAACTATAGTCCAAAATTGTAAACCTAGAAGCTTTTCAAACTTAGCCATTGTCAACATGTAATTCATCCAGGAAATTAGTTGAATGGCTATTATGGCAAGAATAATTCTACCTCGAAATATTGTAAAAGTTGCTACCTTTATTAACATACCGTAAAATATCCCAACGAAGAAATTTATAATCAAACCTAAAGGGAAAAGAACGCCAACATTTAGAATTGATGGATAACCAAGTGTAAAAGTAGCACTTCCTTGGTTGTAATAATAAAGGACATGATTTTCCGGGTAAAAACTTAACATAACCATTAGAGTCCTCATCCCATAAATAATTTCCTCAAATGTAAATTTAGTTAACCCAACGTTTAAATTGTTTAGAGATCCCCAGAAAACATGTCCTTGAATAGATATTCTTTGTATTATAGCATCGCTAACACTATTGTAACCTGCATAACTATAAGGGTTAAAGATTGAATAGTTATAATAAATTAAACTAATAAATATTACGGTTATAATAAAAATTTTCATTGAATTTCTTTTTAGAATTAGTAAAAGAGAATCAATAAAAATAAGTTTCGGAATCGAAAACAAAAATAAAGCGATTATTAGTGCACTAAATTTATTACCTGCAAGAATTAAATATAGAAAATATAGAAAGAAAGAAATTAAATGTTTTTTCTTCTTATCTAACAAAAAGAGATATCCAAAGGAGAAAGCCATAAAACCAGAAACACTTCCAAATATACTATTTAAAAAAGGAAAAGTAGAATTTTCCCAATAATTAAATCTTGATATACCTGAATTTATATATGGTTTAGGGGACAATAGATAATTTATATAAAGTAATACTAGCGCACTGTTAATTCCTACTATAACCATTTTCATGAGTAGATTTTTATTAATTGGTCGATTACTGTAAGAATATTTTATTCTATTAAAAAGAGAGTGGTATCCAACCTTTATCCCCAAATACAATAGTACTATATATACGATATAGAGAGTAGTTGCTCCATTTAAGAAACCAAATTTCTTTTGTTCTGAAATATATGTTCCTTTTTCAATAACTAATAAAGAAATAATACAGGGGATTACTGTTAGGACAATATACCAAATAGTAATCCTTAAACCTTTATTTTTTGAAATATCTTTGTAATATAAAGGGACTAAAATACCTAAAAAAATCAAGTTCAAAATAAAATATAAGGTGTACAATTAATCTCACCCTTGCTATGATATTAAAGTTTTATTGTTCAATCTCACCTTCCTCGTTAATTACACTAATCCCGAGTGAACGATAAAACATTTTAAAATTATTTAATTCTTGTTTATTTTTATAGATTATATCAAGCCCCGCTATTCTTACTAACTCTAGTAAGTCTTTATTTAATAACTTCAAGTTTACCGAAGCACTAGAATTTATACTGTATAATGCTTTTATATTGAGCTTTCTAAAGTCCAATGTCTCCACAGTTTCTTGTCCATTCAGTTCTATAATTTTCAAATTAGGAATATGGGATTTAATATACTCAAATGTCTTATTTTTAGATTGTGGGTTGTGAAAAGGGTGGGGCTTATAGTATAGGGTTTCCAAATAAGGAAAATCCCTTCTGATTCTTGTAATTAACCCTCTTAAAATACTATAGTATGATTTTTGATCTATCAACTCAAGTAAAGGTTCTGCACCGAGTAGTAACGAATAAGGTTCCCTACTTATTTCTTTGATCTTGGAACTAGATTCTACCTTTTCAAAATGAATTAAGTTAGTTTTTGAACTATGTGTTTTTGGTATAAATAATAATATTTGTGATTGCATTTCTTTTCTATCAATTCCATTTAGACATCCAATAAAAGGTATAAACCTAAATCCTAAAAACATTGCATAAAAAGATTTTATTATCTGTCTTTTAAACATTGCATAATTAACTTTTCTACTAACTATGTTCATTGTGCCATCTTGAATACTATGAAAAGATATTTTTTTATCTTTCTTATTCTTGAAAAACAAATAATTAGTATAGAGACTATCTAAGTTGGAAAAATATATCTCTGTCTCACTTCCAAAGTTGATTATTTCGCTAACTACTCTATACAACTTCTTAGCATCCAAAATCATTTTTTTGTAATAGTTTAAATCATTATTATTTGATTTTTCATATGGATTTAGGTAACTAATTTGATCCCATAGCTCTTCAGTTACTCCTTGAGTAGATCTTGTGAAAAGAAGAAATTTTCCTTCTATCCCTTCTTCCCTTTGTTGCTTAACTATTTCTTGTACATACAATGTATTAAAGGGTGTTAAACATATGAATATTTTATTTTTAATCATTTTATACCGCCTCTAACTTAGTAACTCTTTTAAGTATTATTAATTTGAATATCGCTAATAATAACATAGAAACTGCCGAACTAATTGCTGCTCCATATAATTCATACCTAGGGATTAATAAGAGATTTAAAATCACTGCAACTATCGCCGAAGCTAATGTACTTATTAAAATCTCTTTGTCATTTCCTCTAGAGTACAATCCATAATGTGGAATTTGACTAAGTATATTAAAAGTAACCGCAAATATTAGAATAAAAAAAACAAGTATGTAATTTGTATAAACCTCTTTATCTATAAAATTTAATAGAGGAAAAATCCCAATACTCAAAATGAAAAGTATAGGCACCAGGCCCAAAATTGTGTACTTGACCATTCTAGAAAATATTTTTTTATATTCATTCATATTACCTTTTTTAAAAGATGAGATTAATTTGGGATATAAAATTGAAAAAACTCCAGTTACTATAAAAGTCTGTATAACATTAGATATATTAGTGAAAAAAGTATAAACCCCTACAGATGTATCACCATAATAATATTTTATTATATACCTATCAATGTATTGAATAATAAGAAGGACTAGAGTTGATAAATAGAATGAAGAAGAGGTTCGTAAGCCACGAATTATCCATTTGAAATCCACATTAGCTTTAACAGAAAGGTTTCTGTGTTTTCTAAAGTAGATAATAACTAAGATCAGTCCTAGCATTCCTCCAAATATCCACATTATAAATATAAATTCTAGATTTTTTAATTCCTCATCCAAATATATTAAAGTAATTGAAAAATATACCCAAATTCCACTTCGGAAAAATAATACTAAGTTAGACAATATAGGTTTTGATAAAGTGAATAATAGTCTACTAGATTCTTGTAAAAGGTGTTCTAATATCAAAAGGATATAAAAATATATAATTAAATCTAGTGGAATAATGCCTATTATAAATAGTATTGATACAAAAGGAAAAATCACAACATAAGTAATTAGATGTAAAAAAAATTGATTTTTAATTAAATTCCATTGATTTTTATTGTTGGTAGATAATAATTCTCGGGTATTGAAAACATAAAAATCTATACCTACAACCAAAACTAATATATTTATTGTAACCGTAAATAACCCATAAATACCTAGATCAGTTGGAGATAAAAATTTAGCTAGAAAGAATAGTATCAAAAACTTACTAACAATTGTTACTCCCCTTAACGCAATATTTATAGTAGATAGTATTAACATTATTTTTAATAAGCACCTTTTTTTAGTAATACTTTCCAAACAGTCGTTAATATTATTTTGATATCAAAAAATAAGGTTTGGTTATACACATAATGAAGTTCTAGGTCTACTCTTTCCGGATAACCTACATTGCTTCTACCACTCACTTGCCAAAAGCCTGTAAGCCCTGGTTTAACTGCTAAAAACTGATTAACTCTTTGTCCATACTCACTTAATTCTTCTGTAACAACTGGCCTTGGACCTACTAAACTCATTTCGCCTTTTAATACATTTATAAGTTGAGGAATTTCATCAAGACTAGTTTTCCTCAAAAATCTACCTAAATTAGTGATTCGTGGGTCTTCATTAGGCTCTAACTTGTAGTTATTACGAATATATTTATCATATAAGTGTTTATTACTTTTCAACTTTTCTTCAGCATTAAGGACCATTGAACGAAACTTATATATTTTAAATTCCTTCCCATTTTTGCCAATCCTGCTTTGCTTGAAAATAACCGGTCCCTTTGATTCTCCGGATAAATATAATATAGATATCAATATGAATAATGGTATTAGAATTAGTAACCCTACTATCGCTCCTACGATATCCATCATTCTCTTGAAAAATGAGTAAGTTAAAGATTTATCCTCTTGACTTACGAAATCTTTTCTAACAGCTTGAAAATTCTCCAATTGAGATTGGTTCAAGTTCATATCCTCCTACCCCTTTACATACTCTTTTTCAAGTAACTCTTTCATATAAGTTAAAACTTCCTTTTTAATCTCATCATGCTGCAAAGCAAAATCAATGGTTGTCTTTACGAAACCAAATTTCTCACCCACGTCATGTCTCTCTCCCTCAAAATCATATGCATAAACTGTTTGAGCACTATTCAAATTTTGAATCGCATCAGTCAACTGAATCTCACCACCTGCTCCTGTTTCTTGCTTCTCTAAATAATGAAAGATTTCTGGAGTCAATACATAGCGACCCATGATGGCAAGATTTGATGGTGCAGTACCTTGCTTTGGTTTTTCAACAAATTGATTGACTTGGTACAAACGATTTTCTTTTGATGACGGATCAATAATTCCATAACGATGTGTTTGTTCCTCTTCTACCATTTGGACACCTATTACCGATGCCTGTGTCTCATCATAACGATCCATTAACTGTCTTAAACAAGGTGTATCACTCTGAACGATGTCATCACCCAAAAGGACAGCGAACGGTTCGTCGCCAATAAAGTTTTTAGCACACCATACTGCATGGCCAAGACCTTTGGGTTCTTTTTGGCGGATATAATGAATATTTGCAAGATTACTAGAGTATTGAACTTTCTCTAACAATTCGGTTTTCCCTTTTTCAAGGAGAGTTCTTTCTAATTCTGGTGAATTATCAAAATGATCTTCTATAGCTCTTTTTCCTTTACCAGTGACGATGATAATATCCTCTATTCCGGAAGCAACCGCCTCTTCTACTATGTATTGAATAGTTGGTTTATCAACGATTGGCAACATTTCTTTCGGCATAGCTTTTGTTGCAGGCAAAAATCTTGTCCCTAAACCCGCAGCAGGAATAATGGCTTTTCTTACTTTTTTCAATTTAATGTCCCCCTTTGATTTTTAATTGAAGGTTGTATGTATACGACATAATAAATACCTAATGAAAAAACACATTTCCAAATGTTCTTTCATTAGGTATCCAATTGGAACCTAAACCAACTATTACATAAAACGCTTTCATTGCTTCTCTTTACTTGTGTTTAATAAAATAGTAAATGTGGGCATCTAACCCTTCCTCACATCCCACCACTGACGACGAGCGTCTAAGGCGAAGCTATCTTCACCCACGGCGTGACCGAGTGCCTCCATCGATAATGGTGAGGAGACATTCCCAAACTTCTACTGTTGTCAGAATGCAGTTTGATTCTCATTTACCTACGACAACAGTACCTTAGGGTATTACCTGTCTATCAATCATATTAGAAAATTCCGAGAAACTTCTTTTTCTTGATCAATTCAGGTATCTCTTTATATATGTTCTTTCCATCAATCATTAATTCTGCATTTTCTGTAAAATAATAGACCATATCGGTTCCATAATTCTCGTCTACATAGTCCATCGCTTCTTCCATTTTGAAGGTGCGATTATGTATATTGTGAGCGTCTGACGCAATGAAGTGTGTCAGATTGGCCTGAATCATCTGCTGTGAAAATTTCTGGATGTTTTTACCGAAGTACCCTATTAGGCTGGACGCGGTTAGTTGCGTAACTGCTCCGTTTTTGACCAGCTTATATAGTTTGTCCGGTCTTTCGATGAGTTCAGCGTTGCGTTCGGGGTGAACGATGACGGGTATCAGGCCTTTTACCTGGATATCGTAGAGCATACGCTCTGCATACCTTGGTACTGAACTGGATGGGAACTCGATGAATAGGTACTGTGATGACTGGTTAAGAGGAAGGATGTCTCCCTTTTGGTAGTCTTCGAGGATTTCTCCGTAGATGCGGCATTCCTGACCTGGGAGAACGACTAGATCAATCTTTTCTTCTTTGAGTACTTTGTTTAAGGAATCTACTAATGGAAGAATGTCCATTTTCTTGTTTTCATATTTCCCGTTCATATGATGAGGAGTCGCTATGATGGTATCAATGCCTTCTGAAACGGCTTGTTTCGCCATGTCCAGACTGTCCTGCACCGTCTTAGCTCCGTCGTCGACTCCTGGCAGGATGTGGCTGTGTATATCGATCATGTTGACTCCCCCTCACTTTTTTTAGTTATTTCGACCTACTGTGACACTATCTACCATTTTACTCTACTAGGTATATTTGTAAACAGGTGAATTTTGTCGAAACAATGTTATTTTTTACCATAATAATAGTAGTAACTTGTGTCCTTCACTTCTCTGTTATTTAACACGACTCCTAGCAGCTTCCCTTTCGTAGAAGACAGTAGCTCTTTCGCTTTGACGGCACTCTCCACTTCTGTCGTTCCGGAGCTGATGACCAATACTGTTCCGTCGCACTGATTCGCAAGTACTTGTGCATCTGTGACCGCTAAGATTGGTGGAGTGTCAAAGATTAAGACATCGTATTCGTTATAAGCTTCCAGCAGGAAATGTTCCATGGCCCTTGAGCTCATTAGTTCTGCCGGGTTTGGCGGTATCGGACCGCAAGCTAAAATATCCAGGTTTTCAACATCGGATGAATTGGTTACTTCTGTTAACCCTTTTTGCCTGGTTAACACCGTCGTTAAACCAAATGTGTTGGTTAAATTGAAGGTATAATGAGCAGTCGGCTTCCTCATATCCGCATCCACTAGCAGGACCTTCTTCCCCTGCTGCGCAAACACCACGGAAAGATTGGCAGCCGTCGTCGATTTCCCTTCTCCGGGTCCGGAAGATGTCACCATGATCGAACGCATTTCTTGATCGACCGACGAGAAGTTGATATTCGTACGGATCGTTTTATACTGCTCCGAGATCGGTGACTTCGGATCTGTCTTCGTTACCAGTTTACGTTTTGTATTCATCATCAATTTCTTCATATTCTTAGCCAAGTGTCTCACCTCTTACACGTGATTTACGCTCCGTACGACTGTTCTTCTTTTCTTCCTGATCACTGATTCTCGTAATCGATCCAAGGACAGGGACGCCTAATAGCTTCTCGACTTCCTGCTCGGTCTTAATCGTGTTATCAAGGAATTCCAATAAGAAGGCAAGTCCTACACCTACCATCAGACCTACCACCATGGCAATGGCAATATTCAGAAGTGGCTTAGGCTTGATTGGGGATTGATTCTCCCCTACTTCCGCTTTTGCCAGAACGCTCACGTTATCGACGTTCATGATTTTCACGATTTCTTTCTGGAACACTTCAGCGGTCTTGTTGGCAATCTCTGCAGCCTTGTAAGGATCTGTGTCCTGAACTGACAGATTGATCACTTGTGACTCATTTTCGCTTGAAACCGTTAATTTACTGTTTAATTCTGAAGCATTCATCTTCAAATCCAGGTCAGAAATGACTTTCTCCAGGATGGCCGGGCTTTTCATGATGACATTGTACGTATTGATTAATTGAAGATTGGTTTGGATTTCTCCAGGGTTATAGGCAGGCTGATCGGGTTTGGACTGATTGACTAATAGCTGTGTAGATGACTGATAAACAGGGGTTAACAGGAAAAAGCTTACCCCTCCACTGACAATAATGGCAGTAAGCATAATAAATAGGATTAATTTCATACGTTTCTTGAGTGTCTCCATGAGTTCACGCAAGCTGATGGTTTCTTCCATAACTTCCTCCTAATGCGAAAAATATGTATTATTATAGCATATGTTGTTGTATTTCTTTTCAAACCTTGTCATAATTTTAATATACTTGTAATTTTTTGCGTACTATCCTATTAAACTACAGATTCTTGCACTTTTAAAGAGGAATACCATAGTTGGTAATAATTTCTTACTATTTTGATAAAAATGGAGGTTAACCATGAAAAGTTTCCTATTAATTTTACTTAGTCTCAGCTGTATTGCCTTTCTATACCTGGGGAATACCTACTGGCAGGAAAGAACAGCTGTTTCTTCCTATAATATTACATCTGACAATCCATCCTCAGAAGCTGTGACCTCATCCTCTTCAGCTGAACCTTCTGAAGAAATTGTCCCGTTTGCTAACTGGCCAGAACAGGCACAAGCTGATTACCAGGCAGCCGTAGACAACGGAGAAACGTATAAGCTGGCCTTAGTTGGATCTCCGGCACTCGGGAAGGATGAAAACGGGTGGAGCGTTCAAGTGAAGGATGCCCTGGAAGAGGAGTACGGAGAATCCTTGGAGGTTTCGATTTTTCAATATGATACGGTTTCCACCGATTTCATCTATGGAGAAGATTCAGACGAAGTGATTGATTATGCCCCGGATATGGTATTATTCGAACCATTCTCCCTAAATGATAACAGTCGCGGGGTCAGCGCTGATGATAACCAATACAGCATCGAATTTTTCCTTAAGGAATTGCTGGGTGCGAATGAAGATGTTGTCATGCTCTTACAGCCGTCTCATCCGATCGATGGCGCGACCTATTATCCGAGGGATATTGAAGGGTTGAAGGAATTTGCGAAAGAGAAGGATATCACGTACCTTGATCATTGGACGGCTTGGCCTGACAGTGAAGAACTCAAGTCATTGCTTGCTGAGAAACAGGATGGCCCTAATGAAGATGGACACGAACTGTGGGCTGACTATTTAACGGACTACTTCATTTCAGATGCAAAGGGAAAAGAAGATTCGCAGTAAATAATCACTATCCATTTTCTCAATAATTTGATATGTTATACAGTAGTCTAAACATTTCAAAAAAATGAGGGTAAATACAGTATGAGAAGCGAAAAACACAAAAAGAAAAAGAAGCGCACATGGCTGCGTGTAGTCGGGATTGTCCTCGTTCTACTATTATTGGGAGGCGGCGCTTACGCCTACAGCATCTACCATTCTCTTAACAAGGCAGTAGAGACGATGCATTCCCCGATTGAAAGGGACAAATCGCCTAAACGGACGAAAGAAGTCGAATTTAACGACAAAGAACCATTCTCGGTTCTGTTGCTCGGTGTAGACGAAAGGGAAAATGACAAGGGACGTTCTGATTCCATGATTGTCCTGACCGTAAATCCCGACGTGAAATCCGTGAAGATGATCAGTATTCCCCGTGATACATTGACTGACATCATTGGTCACGGAACAAAGGATAAGATCAACCATTCCTACGCATTCGGCGGTGTCCAGATGTCCATGGATACGGTTGAGAACCTCCTTGATATTCCGATCGATTACTATGTCAAGATCAATATGGAAGGATTCGAAGACATCGTTAATGCCGTAGGAGGCGTAACGGTGGAGAATGACCTGAATTTCTCTACTGGAGGGTATACCTTTAACGAAGGAAAAGTCACTCTATCCGGGAAAGAAGCCCTTGCCTTTTCGCGTATGCGCTATGAAGATCCACGCGGAGACTTCGGACGTCAGCTTCGTCAACGCGAAATCATCCAAGCGGTCATCCGGGAAGGCGCCAGCGTTTCAAGCCTTTGGAATTTCGATAATATCTTCGATGCGTTGGGAGACAACGTGAAGACAAACCTAACGTTTGAACAAATGGTGGATATCCAGAAGAACTATAAATCCGCGTCTAAAGACATGGAGCAGATCCAGATCAAGGACGGTTCCGGGACGAAGATTGATGGAATCTATTATTATATTATTCCTGATGAAGAGATTGAACGGATTCAGGGGATCCTTAAAGATCATTTAGAACTATAACGAAAAAATGACGTGTGAAACAGCACGTCTTTTTTTCATATGAAGATAATGAATACCATAGGAAAGGGTGTCCCTAAACCGGGACACCCTTTCCTATGCCTATGCCGCTTCCCCTTTTTCTTTCTTGAGGACCTTTCTCCCAAGGAAGATCCCCCCTGTGAGGGAAGCCACTCCGAGGAGGATCAATACCACCAATGAAGTCGCTCCGCCTGTCTGATACGGCAGATTGCTGTAGTACCCATACGTTTCATGGGAAAGCCCTTTGATCCACTGAGTTTCCTGTTTGGATTTCGTTTCATTGGTGAAGTCGCTTTTCTTTATCACACCATTTTCATTGATGCTGTACGTTCTAAACTTTACAGGAGCTGAACCTTTAGCTCCCGGATTGGTTTGCATCGCGATGATGAAAGACTCTTTACCCGTCTCTTTATCGACCATCACTTTGTACTGTATCACTTCATTAAATGCTTTCATGCCATCGGTGTCGGGATTGACCTTAACCCCTTTCCAAGTGGCTTCCTGTTCATCTTTTATTTCGAAGATGATATTTCCTTTTTTCAAAAACGTATTCAGCTTTACTCCGTGAAACACCTGCACGGGATCCACTACTCCGTCTTCCTTCAATGAAAGGAATTCATACTGCTTATCGAAGTGGTTTTGATAGAGGGTTTCCCTCATAGACTGAATCAGGAAATAAGCTGCCAGAAGGATCATGAGCAGGCCCACTATCGTAAGAATTCCGCTCAGATATAGCTGCCTTTTATTCGTACCGTCATTCATGGTTTCATCACCCAGATCAATGATTTTTTATATTCTCGGTGAAAACTCTATGATAGTCAGGACATGCGGGGCTTAATCGATGGACTCCAGCTCTTTTATTTTGTTGGATATGAACTTGATATATTTATCATCTTCCTGCAACTCAAACACTGTGAGTGCCTTTTCCATATAGGTCTTAGCCGTTTGGGGTTTGTTGAGAAGCTCTAAATTGTAGCCGATATGGTAATGCAACTCACCCAGGAGGTATAAACTATCTTTATGCAGACACCATTTGATGGCATCCTCACAATATTTATTGGAATCTTCAATACGGTTCAACCTCGTCAAAGCCCTTGCCATATTATAAAATAAGCGGGTCTTGATGGTATAATCATTCAAATGGGGTAATACTTGGAGGTGGCCCTTGATTTCCTCAAACACCTCTAACGCTTTGTCGATATTTTCCTTGAAATAGATGGCTCCGATTGTGAGGAGGATTTCAATCTCCCGTTCGAGCAGGATTTTCCCTTTCACATGGGTGATATTCACGGCTTTCTGCAACGTCTCGATGGACGCCGTCAGGTTCTTATCCACTTCATACAGATAAATCCCCTTATGCCAAAGAAGCAATTGCATATTCTTATTATTCTGCATGAATAAGGGATTTACCTCTTCCGCCCGTACAATATCCATCATTTCTTCATAGCGAAGGTTCCGTCTCATGATCTGCAGCTGTTGAAACACCTCTTGAACGTAATCAAGGCGGGGAGTCGTTCCAATATCAAAGAAATAGTTTACATCCACCCCAAGCTTCTGGGATATTTGATAGAGGGTAGAGGCATATGGAAACACATCGCCCTTTTCAATCTTACTGATCTGGGCCTGGGTACAGATCCCCTCCGCAAGCTCTTCCTGTGATAATCCGCTATTCTTCCGTAATTCCTTAATTTTCTTTCCTACTGCAGCAAAATCCATGAAACCCTCTCCTAAATATGCTTAGAGTTATATTTTTATAAGAAAATAGATGAAAATACCATTTTCCCCCGTCATAACTATAAAATAAGACTTTATATTCACATTTGACCAATTAGAAAAATATGTTTTAATAATTATAACACGTATATTACTAATCTTATCGAATTTCCATTTGAATAAGAAAGGGAGGAAAGACCTATGAAGAGACGTTTTCTTGCAATTCTAACAGCTTCGGTTCTTGTTTTAGGCATTGCGGGTGTTTCAAGTGCTGCAGCTGCAGATAATATTACACCTCAAAAAGAACTTCCAAACGCTTATTAATCCTACCATTTCTTTCATATGAGAGCGCTTCCCGGAATGAGGTGAGCGCTTTTTTCTTTGGGGTGAAAACTAAAATATTCTTTTAGGAATATGCTTAGAGTTATAGAAATCATGGAAAAGCGAATCAAATGCTCCTTTCTTAATGTAATATCTGCCATATTGGTTCTTAAGGCGAAATACCCTGTTTCCTCCATTCTGATAGGATAAAAGTACAATAACAGAAAGGGGGCTTCATGATGAAAAGCATAAGCATGAAAGTAAATCCTCTATACTCGGATATGGATATGTCGATCCAATTCCACTTCGAATTCTCAAAAGGTGATTGTAAGGTCGGGGAAGCCATGGTCTCCACGTACGCGATGGATAACAAGGTAACATACCGAAAGTCCCAGGGTGGCACCCAGGCTTCGATTGAAAAGTGTGCGGTGATCGATCGGTTTGATGTGGTGGGTGAGTTGGGCGAGGTCAGTATGAAGAAGCTCAGACACTTTCTGATGGTGATCGGGATGAAGGAAGTTCATTGCGGATATGAGTTGAATAGAGAGAGTGTTGGTCACTGATCAAACAGGACCTATAAAGAAATAGCTAAACGCCTGGAGTTAAAAAGACTCCAGGCGTTTACCGTTTTATTGTATTAGGCTTCTTACAGCCGGGAATTCACGCTTATCGATTCGTTCGATTCACTTCACGTTGACAATTTGCGAAGATGCCATTATGACCGTCTGCTTTTGTTTTATTCCGCTGGTAGTCGGATAAACTTATTTCCTTCCTGCACCTTTGACAACGTTTGATCACTGTTGATTTCATCGTCATCTTTAATACCCCCTATCCTTTAATACCAGTCCAATACTGTACTTGCTGTCTCCATTTGCCTCACGATACATTCTCTTTAATGTTTCATCATCATATCTCTGATATCGTGATTTATTGCTTTCAATTCTATCTTTTCGTTTATACATCTCAACTTGTTTTTTCTCACCCTGCTCCACCAATTTGTCGTAAGCAGATCTGGCTGCATCGAAAAAGCCCATCAAACCCTCTCCTTTTTATAATCCTTTTTCCCTATACTGAAACATAGAAAAAACCTTAGCAAAGATCTTCCTCTGCTAAGGTTTTGACTAGTTGACCAGTGTTTCCATGATGAGTAGGGAAGCCACCCTGCTCGTCATATCCCTTATATCAAGGGTAGGGTCGATCTCTACGATGTCCATGGTGTGGACTAGAGGATGCTGGAGTGCCGTCTGGACCGCCTCCGTGAGCGTATCCGGGTGCATCCCCCCGGGACCGATTGCCGGGCAGCCCGGGGCAAATGCCTGGTCGAGGACGTCCATGTCAACGGAGAGGTAGATGGTGTCGACTTTGTCTTGCAGCTGGGACAGGGATTCTTGGATGAGTTTGGTTATGTGTTGTTGCTTGACGTCTTTCATGGTATGAATCGCTATACCCTGATCGATGGCATAATCATGATAGGCTTTCGCATTGGCGTAGTTGCGGATGCCGATTTGGATGAGATGCTCTCCTTGGATGTAGCCACCTTCTAGTAATCTCCTGAAAGGCGTACCATTGGTCGGTCCTCCGTCCTCTGTGTTCCTGAGGTCATGATGGGCATCGAACTGGATGATGCCGACCGTCCCCTTCGTTTCCTTGATGGCTTTGACCGTTGACGTGGTGATGGAATGATCGCCTCCCAGGATGATGGTAAAGGGGGCTGCGTTCGCTTCGGTAGCCGCTTTCGTTGATTCAAAGATTCGTTGATGTGATTCTTCGATTGAGGTCGGGTGCATGGTGATGTCGCCGAAGTCGATGATGGTTTTGTTGTCTTCGGTGAGGTCCGTCCCTCTTTCGATGTTATAGGTGGTGAATGAGTTCAGACACCGTCTGATGGCATCGGGTGCGAAGCTTGCTCCTGAGTGGGAAATGGATGGTTTTGAGAGGGGAGCGCCGATGATGGCGATGTCCCCGTTCTTTCCCTCTTCCCAAGGTGTCAGGAGTTCTGCTGCTTTCGTTGTATAGCGGTCTTTGAACTGTGCCTTTCCTGCAGGCCTAATGTGTTGAAATGTGCTCATGAAGCTTCTCCTTGCGGTAGATGATACATCCGTCTTTCATGACGGTGTTGGTATGGTTGACTCCGTAGTGATACGGGACGTAGTGATAGTTCGGGACATCCCATAGGACGATGTCGGCTTTACGGCCTGTTGCTAGCTTTCCTGCCGAGTCGCCACGGTTGATAGCATAGGCTGAGTTGACGGTGACGGCGTTCCAGATTTCTTCCGGCGTCATTTTTAATTGCAGGGATGCCAGATTCATGATGAACTGCAGGTTCTCCGTCGGTGAGCTGCCCGGGTTGAAGTCGGTTGATAGGGCGACGGCCGCTCCCGCTTCAAGCATGCCTCTTGCGTTGGCGAATTTTCCTTTGTTCAGGTAGAAGGACGTTCCTGGTAGAAGGACAGCGATTGTGTCCGTTGCTCCGAGTGCCTTGATGCCTTTCTCGGAAGCGCCCACTAAGTGGTCTCCGCTAGTGGCTCCGATTTCCGTTGCCATTTCCGTTCCGCCTAGTGGATCGATTTCGTCGGCGTGGATTTTGACGGAGAAGCCTTTTTCTTTTGCCATTTTTAAAAACTGGCGAGACTGTTCAACGGTGAATACGCCTGTCTCGCAGAAGATGTCAACGAATTCGGCTAGTTGTTCTTTTTCAATGTCGTTTAATAGATCCAGCATTTCTTCTAGGAATTCATCGGAGCGTCCTTTAAATTCCGGTGGGATGGCATGTGCTCCCAAGAATGTGGAGACGATTTCTGCCGGGTGTGTTTCGTTCAGCTTTTTTGCCACTTTCAGCTGTTTTAGTTCTGTAGCGCGGTCAAGACCGTAACCGCTTTTCGCTTCTACTGTTGTGACTCCGTATGAAATCATCCTGTTCAGGTGAAAGCGTGCCTTCGTTAGAAGCTCTTCTTCCGATGCTTCGCGGGTGGCACCTACTGTAGATAGGATACCGCCTCCCCGCTTCAGGATCTCTAAGTATGGAACACCTTGCTGCTTGAGAGCCATTTCGTGTTCACGTGAGCCACCGAAGACCAGGTGCGTGTGCGGGTCGACGAGACCTGGTGAGACGAGCTTTCCTTCTGCGTCGATTCGTTCCGTTGCTTTGAGAGATTGCGCTTCTTCGTGTGTGCCGATCCAGGCGACAAGACCGTCTTTGATGGCTAGCGCAGCATTTTCCAGAACAGGGAGACTACTCATTGCCTCCCCTTTCAGAGGTCCGTCCCCATGATCCATGGTCAGGAGCTGGCCGATGTTGTCGATGATGGTGTCGAATTGTGTAGTGGTCATCTTATTCTCCTCCTTTGTTCATCGGGATGTGAATGTTGTGTTTTTCAGCTGTTTTTTCTGCGATATCATAGCCTGCATCGACGTGGCGGATGACGCCCATTCCAGGATCGGTTGTCAGGACGCGTTCCAGACGCTCCTGCGCAAGGTCCGTCCCGTCTGCTACAACGACCATTCCGGCATGCAGTGAATACCCCATTCCTACTCCGCCGCCGTGGTGGAAGGAGATCCATGAGCCGCCTGCCGCGGTATTGATGAGGGCGTTCAGGATCGCCCAGTCACCCACTGCGTCACTGCCGTCCTTCATGCTTTCCGTTTCCCGGTTCGGTGACGCGACGGATCCACAGTCCAGGTGATCACGTCCGATGACGACCGGTGCCTTCAGCTCGCCATTTTTCACTAATTCATTGATGGCAAGACCCATCTTCACACGCTCACCATAGCCAAGCCAGCAGATGCGGGAAGGTAGGCCTTGGAATGCCACCTGCTCCTGGGCCATATCGATCCAGCGATTCAGTGCTTCATTTTCAGGGAAGAGCTCTTTGATCAGACGATCTGTTCTGTAGATGTCCTCCGGGTCACCTGATAGTGCCGCCCAGCGGAAAGGTCCTTTTCCTTCACAGAATAATGGACGGATATATGCCGGGACGAATCCAGGGAAATCAAAGGCATTGTCGACCCCTTCGTCTTTTGCAACCTGTCGGATGTTGTTGCCGTAGTCAAATACGATGGAGCCACGGTGTTGGAACTCGAGCATCGCTTCCACGTGTTTGGCCATACTTTTTTGTGATAGTGCTGTGTAAGTTTTCGGGTCCTGCTTGCGAAGCTCTGCAGCGGCTTCGAGTGTGTATCCTTCTGGAACATAGCCGTTTAGTGGATCGTGAGCTGATGTTTGGTCGGTTACAATATCGATTTTGACATCACGCTTGAGCAGCTCATGATGAACCTCTGCTGCGTTTCCAAGTAGAGCGATGGAAAGTGCCTTGCCCTGGTCCCGTGCTTCATACGCCATCATCAATGCTTCTTCGATGGAATCGGTTTTCACATCACAGTACTTCGTGTCGAGGCGCTTCTGGATGCGCTCTGCGTCCACGTCGACAGCTATCACGACTCCTCCGTTCATCGTAACGGCAAGTGGCTGCGCCCCACCCATTCCGCCTAATCCAGCTGTAAGGGTAATCGTCCCTTTAAGGGAGTTGTTGAAATGTTTCTTCGCCAGTGCCGCGAACGTTTCGTACGTCCCTTGGAGGATTCCTTGTGTACCAATATAAATCCAGCTTCCCGCCGTCATTTGGCCGTACATCATAAGGCCTTTTTGATCAAGCTCGTGGAAATGCTCCCAGTTTGCCCACTTTGGAACAAGGACTGAGTTGGAAAGTAGGACTCTCGGCGCCGCTTTATGGGTTTTGAACACACCAACCGGTTTTCCGGATTGGACGAGCATGGTTTCATCGTTTTCCAGGTTTCTGAGAGTATGGACGATAGCGTCGAAGGATTCCCAGTTACGGGCCGCTTTCCCAATTCCGCCGTAGACGACAAGCTCTTCAGGAATTTCCGCTACCTCAGGGTCAAGATTATTGTAGAGCATGCGAAGAACCGCTTCCTGCTCCCATCCTTTACATTCGAGGTCCGTCCCTCTTTTTACGTGTACGATTCGTTTGTCTGCCTTAACCATTTGTCGTTTCCTCCTTTGTTTTGGTTGGTTTGATCAGTGTGCTTAGTGTTGTTTGCTGCAGCCATTCGTTGGCTTTTTCTATGTCTTTCGAGAAGATCCGGTCCTTCGTGATGGAAGGAATGACCTTTCTCGCTGCTTCGTAAAATTGTTTTGTCTGGCTTGCCATGAGGTCCGTCCCTCGATGTTCCGCTGCCTGCAGGTTACAGATGAGCTCGACGGCGAGGACTCTTCTTGTGTTCTGCAGGATCTGGTAGGCGTGACGTGATCCGATGGTTCCCATGCTGACGTGGTCTTCCTGGTTCGCTGATGATGGGATCGAGTCTACGCTTGCCGGATGGGCCAGTGTTTTGTTTTCGGATACGAGTGATGCCGCGCAGTATTGCATGATCATGGCGCCTGACTGCAGACCAGGTTGCGGGCTTAAGAACGGTGGCAGATCATTGAGCTGCGGGTTCACAAGTCGTTCGATGCGTCGTTCTGAGATGTTCGCAAGCTCTGCTATGGCGATCTTCATGAAGTCCATGGCGAATGCGATTGGCTGCCCGTGGAAATTCCCGCCTGAGATAATCTTTTCCCCGTCGTCGAAAATGAGCGGGTTATCCGTTGCTGCGTTCATTTCGATTTCGAGTTTTTCTTTTACATAATCAAGTGCCTGCCAGGAGGCTCCATGAACCTGCGGGATGCATCGTAAGGAATAAGCATCCTGCACCCGCAGCTCCCCCTGCTTCGTTGTGAGCTTGCTGTCTTCGAGGTAGTCCCGGATTCTTTGAGCCGTAGCGACCTGTTGAGGATATCCCCTTACTACATGAATATCTTCGTCGAAGGCATCCATGATTCCTCTAAGTCCTTCCAAGGTCAGACTGGCGATCATCTCACTTTGGAAAGCGAGTTCCTCCGCTTCCAGGTATCCGATCACGCCCATAGCTGTCATGGCCTGGGTTCCGTTGATGAGTGCCAATCCTTCTTTCGCTTGAAGCTGGATCGGGAAGATGTTTTCTTTTGATAGGACCGGCAGGGTTTGATGGACTTCACCTTGATAGTGGACCTCTCCCTCACCCATCAGCGCCAACGCTAAGTGGGAAAGAGGTGCTAAGTCTCCGCTTGCTCCAAGTGATCCCTGCTGCGGGATCACCGGGTGGATTCCTTTATTCAGGAACTCAGCAAGACGCTCTACGATGACCGGTCTGACGCCGGAATACCCTTTTAACAAAGCGTTACATCTCAACAGGAGCATCGCCCGTGATACGTTCTCCGGAAACGGATCCCCCACTCCGCACGCATGGGAATGAATCAGGTTCAACTGGAGCTCCTCCACATCATCCGCATCGATCAACACATCACTGAACTTCCCAAAGCCCGTGTTGATCCCATACACCACGCGCTTCTCCTTCACAATCCTCTCAACTGCCTCGCGACTCTTCCTCACCCGCTCCATACTCAGCGGCGAAAGCTCCACAGGCTCCTTCCCATAAATGACCCTCTTCGCCTCATCCAAACTCAAACTACAACCCGTCAACTCTACCATGTTGGTTCACTCCTTCTATTTAGGGACGGACCTCAGAAAACATGCTATTTTCGGTTCATTCCCATTGTTATTTGCTGTTATTCCTCGTATTTTCTCTTTAACGCTTTAACTTGATGAGGGACGGACCTCTTGGCTCACGTTCCCACACAAAAAGGAGGCTCGACCAAAGACAGACTTCTGCCTTTGGTCGAGCCTCCTTTCAACTAATATCTCTAGGCTCTCATTATTTAAATGTGATTGATTCCAAGTCCGATCGTTTCGTGCTCCAACCCCTTAATGGGCGCACCAATCGTTCCATATAACGCGACGGCAATCCATTCGCCTTCCTCTTCACTTTCATACGGAGTCCCTCTCACAACGGAGAAGCGCAAGCCCACCGTCCGCAGGATCTCTCCCAATTGGGTCTGACCGCGGGTGACCCCTGTCAGTGCTTCCATGATCGCGTGATACAAAGCATGCATCTCCCGGTACAGATCTTCCCGGACCAGGTCACTCCGCTTCGCCGCTGTTTCTATCGCGGCCACGATTTTCTGGCTGTCCATCGATCCGATCTTACCGGTGCAGTAACTCCAATTCAGCTCATTGAAATGACGGTTCCACTCTTCCTCTTCCCTGTCTAACAGGAGAAGGAGCATGGCGTTCTTTCCGATACGAGTATGATCTGTCTTATTCAAGTGGCATTCGCACCTTACGTGAAAATTCTAAAAATACTAATAACTACTATTATTGTATGGTCTGATTCATAAGAGGTCAACGAAAAAAACGGTGATTTTAGAAACTTAGAGAGGTAGTTTGGTAGCGTGGTAAAGGGTTTTTGAAGGATTATGACAGGAGGGCTAGTGGAGGTCCGTCCCTCAAAAAAAGACGTACCTGTTCAGGTTCGCCTCATTCCTCCTTTACTCTTCTTGTTTTTTTCCTTTTCCTTTGAATACCTGGGGATTGTTCATAAGATAGGTGACGGTTCCGTCATCGGATTTCAGGCTTAAGTAGGATAGGATATCCTGCTTGTCTTCGCTGGTGATCGGGCCGTCTACAGGGTATAGGGGCAAGATATTCAGTTGCTCTGTTCCCTCCCGCTTTTCGAGTACGATCTTGCAATCCTTTGGTGTGTTGTCGCCTATCCGGACGAATTTGAACGGGATGGAGTGGCTCCGGTCGACGGGAACGGCAAACAATGTCGTGAACCCGACTGTTTCAAGAATCTTATCCGAGTACATGATGCTCTCAAGCGCATGAGAAAATCCCGGCGGACGATTCACCACGACCAATTTATTGTAATAATGCTGCCCTTGAAAAACGACTAAATGTTTTCTTGTTTTCTTGACGATTCTCTTGGAAACGTGAAAATCCTCCAATATTAAAAGAAATTCTTTACTCATACTTTCCTCCTCCTCAGAATAGGAATTTTGTCCTACTGTTTATGAATTTCGACACCAATATTCAAAACCCTCTATATTTTTCCAAAAATATTTTACTTTTTTCATTTTTTAATTGGGTTTTCATATGGTTCTTCGTGTTGTACTTCTTTCTCTACATATTCCTTATATCGACTTATTTGTGGTGCGGGAAAATAATTGAGCGTGCGTTCCTTGGAAAGCAAGGGGTTATCAATGGAATGGATGTAAAAAGGATAACTGCTCCAGGGGTATGTCTCGGGGTGGATGGTGAGTTTCGCTTCAACAGGATTGTGGTGGATATACCTGCTCGCTTTAATGAAATACGATGGCGTATCAATCTTGGTCGATCCATACCGCCCTTGGAACACATGACCGACATAATCATATTTCTTGTTGAAATAAACGGCGTAGCGGGTATGGAGGATACGGATGAATCTCTCAAGTGGAACTTCGTGGGTTTCAAGCAGCAGATGGATGTGGTTGGACATCAAACAGTAGGCGTGGGTGGTGAATGGGTACTTTTCTTTCGTTTCCTGCAAATACGTTATATACTTCCTGCGGTCTTCATCATCATGAAACAGATCCTGCTTACGGTTCCCCCTCGCCGTCACATGATAAGTCGTTCCCGGACTCCAATTCCGAGGCGTTCGAACCATATCATCACTCCTTCTCTTAAATCTCATATTCTTACACTAAACCTATTCGACACAAATACGTAAAATCCTCTTTTTTATTGAGGGACGGACCTCCATTCATTCACGAAACTCTGTGAACGAAATGGGTAGAGAGGTCCGTCCCTCCTTCTATCTCTCTCTTCTGTGGCCGTCAAGGTTGGTGATGCTGTTATGTGTGTAGTAGATGACTCGCTGTTTTCCAAGATGTTTCGTACTGAATATCAGATTCGACTCCGGTTTCATCTGGATCCATGTGATGACTCTCTTTTCGCCCCTCGTTGAAAGATTGGCCACTCTCCCTCTTGGTTGTTCCCCCATTCCATCTCCACCTTTTCCCCCAATTCGACAAAATTACAATTATATTTACATTTTAATACGTTTTACTGTAATTTTGTATACCTTTTCCAAATTATCTCGAATCGTAATCAAAATAACGATTTCAAAACGTGTAATTTCCTAATACCTCTACATAAAAGCTTTATCTTGAAGAAAAAAGGGATAGTCGGTGAAAACAATGGAGCTACATGTAGAATTACAGCATTACGGCAATGATGTATTGGAGCTTACCCAGAGAGAAGCCGCCCTTCGCCTGAATATCAGTCAGGGCGCACTATCAAACTATGAAACTGGTGCAAGGGACATCCCTTACAAGATGCTGCTTACCTTTAAGGAAGTCTATAAAATCCCGACCCATGAAATGAACCGGATCATGTATGGCGAGGAAAGCGACAGCCTTGGACAGAGTCACGATCCCATGATTCTGAGAGAAACCTTTGAAGACGAAGAAACAAAAGAAATCCTGAAAACCCTCGGGGAGCATCCCAAATTCAAGCGAACCCTGTCATCCCTCTCCTACTTCACAGACAAGCGCAAAGAAAAATTCATCGCACACGTCAACCACTTTTATCAGACGATGAAGGGCTGGTAGAATCCTGTGGGAGGGACGGACCTCACTATCCGCAACTTAAACCCTGTTATACCGGGATTTCCGCTCCCATCTCCTCATAAAAGCGAGGTCCGTCCCTCTATATGTTGAGACAGGTCCCTCCACCAAAAAAAGCGCCTAGATTCCCGGGTTGGGGGTCTAGAGCGCTTTTTGGTTTGCATCTATGGTGTATCCTGATTGGAGTTCTTGTTTGAGCCAGTGAATCATTGTGTTGGTGTCCATGTTTCCTTGTTGACCTTTGTCGAACGCTTTTTGGATCACGTTCAGAATATGCTGATCGCCGTTCACATTTCCTTTCAAAATGACAACCTCCTACATCATTAAACAGTTTATATCACTTTATTACACTATTAGACGGTTTTTCAAACATCAATTTTATGCTATATTACCAGAAAAAACCACTAAATGGAAGATAAAATTTATTGAGAATTATCTTAAAAAATGACTATATACCTATTCAACTACTCTACCCTCTTGTCGATATAATAGTGGTATGGTCTTGAAAAGTGGCAAAATCATCGAAAGGTGATGACGCAAAGCTAAAGGGGCTATTACATGCCAGCCAGCTACCAAACCAAGGAGGGATTATTTTGTCGTTTTTGACACCCGAAGAAATAGTAGTGAAAAAGAAAGCTCGAAAAATGTGGATGTACATAGGTTTATTTGTTTTTACTGTCGCGCTTATAGCGGGCACAACATTTTTAACGTACAACATGTAAAAGCGTCCTGAGGCGCTTTTTTAATTTTATAAACTTTCATTCTACAATTTATGGAAAGTTTCGGGGTTTTTCGATAGAATAAGAGAAGTAATCTAAACTAGTTGGAGGCAACCATATATGCATAAAGAAGTTAAACTCATCCGGGGATTAAGACAACCATCCTACTTCTTTTATCAATTGAAAGAAACGGAAGTATTAAGAGGATATAAACAAAAGATATTCCTTGTTTTCCTATTGTCTGCCCTTGTCTTTGGCCTCATATCTTCCTTTGGAATCGGAATGGATCCTCTATCAAAGGAACTGACGAAACTTTCACCTTTCACATTCGAGATGGAAAAGTTCTTATTTTTATTAGGTAGAATCATTTCTGGAATATTATATGCGGCGGTGATCCTGTTTGTACCAGCCCTGATTTTCTGGACGATTTCAGACGAAGGGGAATATCGCAAGCTCGTCATCACGCAAAGCCTAGTTCTTATCATTTTATTAATTGAAAGACTAACGTACATTCCTTTATCCATTTTCCTTTCACTTGATTGGTTCTCATCGCCTCTATCACTCGGAGTCATCGCTCAATACATAACCGCTAAACCATGGGTCATCTATTTCCTGGGCTGTTTCTCCCTCTTTAAGATATGGGTTTTCTATATTCAATATAAAGGAGTCAAGAGACTCACCCAGCAAAAAAACTGGCTCATCTGGCTCGTGATTTTATTAACAAATCTACTATTCTGGGCTGCTACTGCATTTCTGGCATTCCTGGATTTATCCACTCTAATCTAACTATTTAAAGGCTGTGAACAATCATGCATAAACGAACCATAATATACACCACCCTCACTGTGTCGCTCCTTTTTATAGGTGCCAATACCTATCTCATTGAAAAAGCGGACAGTAAAGTCGACCGGGAGGTCCGCGTCGCCGAATGGGAACCCGTCAACAAAGGGTCTCTCGCCAAAGAAATGCCGAAAGCAGGAGTCGTCGCTTCCGAAGAAGAAAACTACATCTATTTTAACGATGAATTCGGTTCCTTCAAAAAATTCCTCGTCAAGGAAGGGGATCAGATCAAATCGGGAACTCCCCTCTATGAATACGAAGTAACCGATCAATCTCAGCAAAAGAGCGTACTGGAATCAGAAGCTGATCAGCTCGAAGACGAGATCGACAGCATCGAAGATAATATTTCCGACCTGAAGCGACTGGAATCATCCCTTCCATCAGGCTCAACGGATGATAAAGAAATACCGATCGACGCCAGTGCCCTTCAATCGGAATATGATCTGAAAAAAGAGATTGCCGCAAAAGAATTGGAAATCGATCGCCTTGAAAGCCAAATCGACAATCTTGAGCGCCAAATCAAGGATATCGAATCATACGAAACGACCCTGACCGTCCAAAGCAGCGTGGACGGAACCATTAAGGACCTTTCCCATGCGATCGACAATCCATTGATCACGATCGCATCGCAGTCCACCGTCGTCACAACCGAACTGACGGAAAAAGAAATCGTCAAAGTCGATGAAAACATGAGCGCAACCGTTCAATCGGATGTTGAGAAAAAGACCCAAAAAGGAATCGTTACCCGGGTAGCAACCTTGCCAAAGAACGATCCTCACATCCAAACCGACAGTCTGTACCCTGTAGAAATCAAACTGCAGGACACAAAAAACGAACTGCTTCCAGGACACCATGTCTTCCTATCCATCATCACGGATGAAGTAAAGGGCGCATTTGTGGTCCCAATGACGGCTGTTGAAAAAGATGGGGAATACAAATACATTTGGATTTTAACACCAAAAGGAACCGTCGAAAAACGAAAAGTCGAAACCGGACTTACAGTGGGCGGACAGCAGCAAATCAAATCCGGAGTAAAAGCAGGGGAATACTATATCGTCTATCCTGACGAGATCCCGGCCCTTCAAAAAGATGCTGCATTCATCACAGCCCTTGATTGGGATAAAGTGAAACTCAGGGATTTGAAGAAATTCGATCGTCCAACGATCCTCGAGAATTTATTGTTGGGGATTTTGGAACGGAAATAAAATGACAAAAAACCAAGAATGCCTCTGCATTCTTGGTTTTTTTCAACTTCCATCATCCATTTTCATTCTTTCATCCCAAAGAAAGAATATGACCGAACAGCATACTGCAGGCAATGAGATTCCAGGATAAATAAAGTAGGTCAACGCTCCAAATCCAATATGTATAAGTCCCGACACCCACCTGCGATTCCTCAAAACCTTCATGGAAATGCCCTCCGCCACCAACGAAGCAGGCAAACCATACACAAAGTTTCCGAGCAGACTAAGTAAAAACACCACTACCATAGATAGGAGATAATCACCCTCAACCATATAAGCATTCCCTCTAAAAAGAGACACGACAAAGTAAAAAATGAATAACCCAATGGTAAAACAGATGGAGGTATATATGGCTGCTTTGACTTTACGGAAGTTATCTTTGGAAATTATCCCCCTAATGCCAGGAAACATAAAGATTACAAACACTACCCCTAGTAATGTTACTGCCTCAAAGGAAGTGTGCGAAACTACCAAAATGGTCACAACCACCATCAGTGTAAAAATTAAGATACTATTCTTTTTAAACACGTCTTTCCACAAACCTTTTTATTTTCATTGTACAACAGATAAAAAGATCGCGAAAACCCCCTTTCCTATACATACTCCTCCCCCACCAACAAATACTATACCCACATTAAATGAAAAGGAGCCCGAATCCACCATGAAAACAATCAAACAGCTAACCATCCTCCTATCACTCCTAACCCTCACCATACCCGCCCCCTCTACAACCGCCGCCACCCCACCCCACAAAAACGTCATCCTCATGATCATGGACGGCACCAACTCCGACATCCTCACCCTGTCCCGCTGGTATCGAGGGACGGACCTCAAGCTCGATACCATTCTCAGAGGCGGTGTCCGGACCTATTCCGCCCAGTCCGCCATCACCGATTCCGCTGCAGCAGGTTCCGCCATGGCGACAGGGGTGAAGACGAAAGCCGATTATATAGGAATGAATCCCGAAAGACGGCCCGTTCTGACCGTCCTCGAAGGCGCCAAGCTGTCCGGCTACAAGACCGGTATCGTCTCCACCTCCCCCATCCAGCACGCCACCCCCGCTGCGTTCACGTCCCATGTCTTGAACCGGGATGAATTCGGTGATATCGGTGAACAGCAGGTGTACCAAGGACTGGATGTCGTTCTGGGCGGAGGCGGAGCATGGCTAAAGCCGCAAACCAAGAAGCCCACCAAAGACGATGACGGCATGCTGAAAACAAAGCAGGTCAGCCGTGAAGACGGAGAAAACCTCTTTAAATTGATCCATTCTTCAGGCTATGAGTTGGTTCGGAAGAGGGACGGACTTCTAAGGGGTGCGATCTCACCAAAGCTATGGGGGGTGTTTGCTGATGAGGATATCTCTTATGAACTGGACCGTCCTCATCTGAATCCCGATGAGCCTTCCCTTGCAGAGATGACCCGTGCAGCCATTGAAAGGCTTTCTCAAAGTAAAAAGGGATTCTTCCTCATGGTCGAAGGCAGCAAGGTGGACTGGGCCGCTCACAAGAACGATCCTGTCGGCATGATCAGTGAAGTATTGAGCTTTGACGATGCAGTCAGTGAAGCCCTTGATTTTGCCCGGAAGGATGGGAACACCATGGTTGTGGCCGTGACCGATCACGGAAACAGCGGACTGACACTTGGGAATCACGGGACGAACGGTGATTATAAAAGTCTGCCAGCCGATCGATTCATCAAACCTTTGAAGAAAGCCAGGCTTACCGTCAAGGGAGCGACCTCCCAGATGAAGAAGAATCGTTCGAATTTAAAAGAGGTTCTTTCAAGCTATGGGCTGGGTGAATTGAGCAAGAAGGAGTTTGACACGATGGAAGCCGCAAAGAGCGTAGACGATCTTGAAAATGAGATGGTGAAACTGATGGCGGAGCGGGCAAATCTTGGCTTCACCACCCACGGCCACACTGGTGAAGACGTCTTTTTATACTCATATGGTCCAGGTAAGCCGGTCGGACTGATCGAAAACACCGACATCCCACGGGTGATTTCTGCTTATATGGGATTTTCATTGGGAACCGGTCCGTTTGCCACCTGGTATGTGGATGGGATGACATACTATCGGGATCGGGGGTATGAGGTCTCGGTTGAGGGACGGACCTCTAAAAACCCTGTGATGGTGGCGGAGCGTGGTGACGAGGTGCTCCGTTTTCCGGAAAACAAGGATTTTTATTGGAGAAATGATGAAAAAGTGGGGTTGAAGAGCGTGAATGTGTATGATGGGGAGACATTTTATGTGCATGTAGAGGAGTAGTGTGGGGATTGGGACGGTTTTGATAGGGGATCGGTGGGTTTATTTTCAATAACAGGGGATTTATTTTCAATCTTGACGTTTTATTATCAAATCCAGGGTTTTATTTTCAAAACCCTTTTCAGCGGCCGGTGCCTGGCACCTCACAGGGGAATTTTTTTACAGTCGTCAATTATATTATCGACCTAGCTGGATATATTATCGACTTCCCCCCATTTATTATAGACTTTCTAAATATATTATCGACCTAACAACATTTATTATCGATCACCCCCTCCCGTTGCGAAGCCAACCGCCAAACCACCTCCCACCCACACAATTCGACAAACCCCACACCCCCTTCCTACCACTTCCCCCACCCCATGTTCCTTTTCCCCCTCCTTTTGCGTTATAATAAAAGAATGCGATTTTATAGATTGGAGAGGTTTGTTGATGTCGATTCGTATTCAGGAGTTGAAGGATAAGTTGCTTCCCATGAGTCAGTCGATACAGGGTGAACTGGACCCGAATCAGGACGAGAGCAAGAATGTCGTGTCGAAGGGCCTTCTTTTGTTCCGTCAAAATCTGGTTTCGAACGTGAAGGTCCGGGATGATGAAGTGTCGGCGGAGGTGCAGGATGTGACGCCTGTAACTTTGGAGCTGAACTTGTTGTTCCCCCTTTTAAGCAAGTGCTCATGTCCTAAAGGTAGTTGGTGCCGGCATCAAATGGCGACCTTTTTTATGCTCTATAACAAAGTGGGACGGGTCAGTGAGTGGATCCAGAATTGGCGGAGTCAGTCACAGCCTGCCACTCCGGAGGCACAATCACTGGATGATTTAATGAAAAAGCACGGTGCCTTAAAGAAGGCGAGCGATCTATTGAACGAACGGAAAACACGCGGGAACACCCCTCTGGAATGGTGGCATTTCTTTGACTCCCTTCTGAAAAAGGAAGATCTGGAGTTACTTGAAAGACAGCCCTATTTGATGGACGTCCTCGTGCAGAATATCACGAAGCGATTTATGAAGGAAGCTCCGTTCGAACGGGAATGGAAGCCTCTTTATCAGCTGTTTGCGACTTTTTACCTCTCAATTGAAATCGACCTTTTTCTACAAAAACGGAATGTCGAGCTGAGCCGTGAGCAGTACAGCATGTATGACTTCCTCCTTGGCGAAATGGAAGACGCCGTGGAGAAGCTGTCGATCCATGCCATGCCGTTCAGCTTCGATCCGTATATTGCTTTTTTGAAAAAGCAGACGATCGAAATGAGTGATTCAACGGAGAACAGCACGATGATGAAAGCTGAAGTGTACCGCTTCTTATGGTACTACTTGTTCAAGCAGAAATCGTGGCGCCGCGAAGAAGTGACGCGCTTGGAGGAACAAGACAAGCAGGATCCGACCTTCTACAACGTCGCCCTTATCCACCAATATCTCCTTCTTGAGGATTTGAATAAAGCAAGTGAAATCGTCGATGAACTTGGAACAGAACTTGTCGCTTACAGTGAGTTCTGGCTCCGTAAATTTTTCGTCGGGAAGCGGTACGAAGTCGGTTTCTTCCTGGTACGGAATATCCTCTCGAGGATGCCGGATCATCTCGAGACCCTTGATTATTATGAAGCGACCCGATTCGTCCGCTGGTTCGTGAGAATTTTGCCGATGGATTGGCTGATGGAAAAGGACAGCACGCTAGTGAACGAGCTGCTCCTTTCCATGCTTCCGTATAGCTTTTTCTCATACAACGAATATCTCATCACGGCGAAGGCTTACCGTGAATGGGTCGAGCTGCAGAAATATATGAACTACAGCATCGGGGAAATGGAAGGCATGGGTCTCCGTGATGTCACGAAGGAAGCACCCGAGCTTGCCCTGCCCATCTATTACGCCGGTGTCATCACAGCGATCGACCAGAAGAACCGCGACAGCTACAAGCTTGCGGTCCGTTATATGAAGAAGATCAGGACCATCTATAAAAAAACGAAGAAAACAGATAAGTGGGATGTGTATCTCACCTATATTCTGGAGAAATATAAGCGTTTGCGCGCGTTCCAAGAAGAGTGCAGAAAGGGTAAGTTAATCGATGCTTAAACTGTCTTCGGTCAAAATCAATGTCCATACAACTGAATATGAAGACCGTTTCTTCATTACTGCGGAAAACGACGAAGGCGAACTCCTTCCCCCGAAAGACTGGAAGGGGCAGCTGTTTCTTTGGCATGAAGAAAGCTACTACGGTACTCTGCTTGAAGAAACCGAGGGCGGCATCACTGTCACCAAGTGGCAGTTTCTGACCCTTCTTGCCGGCGAGCATTTCAGCGGCATGATCCAGTGGGACTGGGATGAAACCGGTCAGGCATGCATCGCGATTGCCCCTGTCATCTATGAGGCCGTCGAAGCCGGACGGTGGCTGCCGCGCTTTGAAGAGTGGCAGGAAAAGGGACTGCAGTTTCACATCCCGGATGAAGTCTGGTCGAACTTCAACGACGAATTCTGGGAAGAAGAGCTTCCCCATGGAGGTCCGTCCCTCAAACATTTAACAGAATCCTGGTTTCAGGGTGCGTTGAATGAGGCGATGGCGTCGGGTGGTTCGAGTGCGATGAAGCGGATCCAGAAGCTGAAGGAGAGTACGCTGACGTCTGAAGAACTGGATGCGTACTTTGATGAAAGACGTTGGAGTGAATGGATCGCAGGCGTCGATGAGGAGCTGCCGTTTTCCATCGGGCTCCGGATCACAGAACCCCTCGATGAAGATGAATCCTGGGAGCTTGAAACGATTTTAAGAGACCGAAAGAAACAGAATCGGATCATATCCCTTGCTGAAGACACGGTCCCTCCTTCCTGGAAAAAACATCTCCCGGATGTATCCGAAGAACAGGAACGCTGGATGAAGATGCTGCCGATCCTCCGCGACACGGATGGCTCACTCCGGACGGCTCTCGGTGAGCATGATGCCTGGGATTTCTTATCCGTGCTCAGTGAGAAACTGATCGATCTCGACATCGAGATCCTCCTCCCATCCTGGTGGGAAGCAATGAAAGATGCTCAGGTTCTCGTAAAAGCCAAGCTGAAAAACACGGATACGACCTATCGTAAATCCTTCGTTGGCCTCAACGCCATGCTCGATTTCGACTGGCGTCTTTCCATGAACGGCGTCAATCTTTCAGAGGACGACTTCAATCAGCTAGTCGATGATCAGCGCCGGTTGGTGAAAATTCGCGGTCAGTGGATGAAGCTCGATCCTGCCATGATTCGTCGGATCCAACAGATGATGACGAAAGCCAAGCAGGAAGGAATCTCGATCCAGGATATGCTCGAACAGGAGCTTGTCCCCCGTGACGGCGATGAGTCGGACGTGGATCCAGAAGACGATGAGCATGACCCTTACAAATACGCCAGGATCCAGCTCGAACTCAACCGCTCCATGAAAAAAATGGTTCATCAGCTGACGAATGTGTCGTCGATTCCGTTGACGGAAACACCTGATACCTTTATCGGCGAACTCCGCCCCTACCAGCAGCTGGGGATGAGCTGGATGCTCTTTTTACGGAAGTTCGGCTTCGGCGCCTGTCTTGCCGATGACATGGGACTCGGAAAAACCGTGCAACTGATCACCTACCTGCAGCATGTGAAGGAAACAGAGAAACCGGAAACTCCTTCCCTTATCGTTGCCCCTACTTCCGTTCTCGGAAACTGGCAGCGTGAGTTAGAGAAGTTCGCTCCGGACTTGAAGGTTCATCTCCATTACGGCCCGACCCGTGCGAAGGGTGAGAGTTTTGCGGCTGCCATCAAGGACGTCGATGTAGTGCTCACCTCTTACGGATTGTCCCATATTGATTATGACGAACTATCACTCGTCGAATGGACATCGATCTCCCTTGATGAAGCCCAGAACATCAAGAACGCCAATACGAAGCAGTCCCGTGCAATCCGCAAGCTGAGCGGCAAGCATCATATTGCCCTCACAGGGACCCCGATGGAGAACCGTCTGTCGGAACTGTGGTCGATCTTTGATTTCCTGAACCACGGCTATCTCGGTGGGTTCACCCAGTACCAGAAAAATTACATCGCTCCCATTGAAAAAGATGAGAACGAAGAAAAAGTCAAAGAACTTCAGGCTAAAATCAAGCCATTCTTACTGCGTCGTACGAAGAAAGATCCTGAAGTCGAATTGAATCTGCCTGAAAAACTCGAGCAGAAAGAATATTGCCATCTAACTGCCGAGCAGGCGGCCCTGTATGAGCAGCTCGTTAAGGACACACTTGCTAAAATCGAAACACTGAGCGGATTTGAGCGCAAAGGGTTGATCCTGCAAATGCTTAACCAGCTGAAGCAGCTTTGCAACCACCCGGCTCTTTATTTAAAGGAACCGGATCCAAAGTCCATCCTATCCCGCTCTGAAAAAATGCAAAAGCTGAAGGACATAGTGGAAACCGCCCTCGAATCCGGCGAAGCCTGCCTGATTTTCACCCAGTATATCTCAATGGGCGAGATGATCCAGGACGTGATGAAAGAAGAATTCGATGTGGATGTTCCGTTCTTGAACGGAAGCATGGCCAAAGGAAAACGGGATGAACTCGTGGAGAAATTCCAGAACGGTGAATTCCCTGTCTTCCTTCTGTCACTGAAAGCCGGCGGCACCGGTCTGAACCTGACCGCTGCCAACCACGTCGTCCACTACGATCGCTGGTGGAACCCGGCCGTCGAAAACCAGGCCACCGACCGTGCCTATCGGATCGGCCAGAAACGTTTCGTCCACGTGCACAAGCTCGTGTCATCAGGCACCCTCGAAGAAAAAATCGATGCCATGCTGATGAAGAAGCAGGCTCTGAACGATGAGATCATCCGCAGCGATCAGTGGGTGACGGAATTATCGGATCAGGATTTGGAATCTTTGTTGGTGTTGGAATAGAATTGATGAGCCTCTTTCCTTTTGTGGGAAAGGGGTTTTTTGTTGGTTAACGCCTCGATATGGATTAATATGGAAAAATGCGCAATAAGTGAAATAATGACGCAATTACCATGGAAATGACGCAATTAAGTTGATAATGACGCAATCATTCAAGAAAATGACGCAATTAATTTCATTGCGAACCTCTCCACACTCATGCAGCTCAATTTTCTTATTAAATAAATGTCTAAAACCTGCTCAAATAAGGGATTCCCTCTCCCCGCTTCCTAGTTTCTCTCAAATCCGTCCCATTTCACGCCAAAAGCTGTACAAACCCACCTCCTCTATTAACCCAAGAAGATATAATCCTTCTTTATTTTACAAATATATTTGTAAAAATTAAAACAAAAAAACACCAGCCTCCCCTCAAGGAAACCGGCTCAATATGAAGACAAAAAGGGGAATATTTCACTTTCACTTACCGCTACACATGTTTATATCTAATGAGGCAAATCAGGGGAATCTTTCGGGTGACCGTTGGACTTTGAGACATTACTTATAGGTTGGTTGGATTGCTACTTATGGAAAGAGTTCTGGTTGAGGGTTAAAAAAAATCAAGATGAGGTTTTCAAAACCGGGTTCGGATATTCATACCCTTGTTCAAGGGCGGTTACCCGCTGAGATAAGTAGAAGTTTTCGACATTGACTCTTGCTACTTTTTTAATGAGGTCTTCCGTCATTTTTTCCAGTCGATCGACTCTTTGTTCAAGTTCTTGCAGTGAGGCCACAACTCCATCTCCCTCGCGAAAATATTAGAACGGCAACTCGATTGGTTCCTTCTTGCTTCGTTCAGGTGTCACTGGGGACGCCTGCTTACTGTCCAGGAACCGGATGTTTTCAGCGACGACTTCTGTGATATAGGTGCGCTTTCCTTGATCATTTTCAAAGTATCGAGTTTGGATGCGCCCCGTCACCCCGACGACGGAACCCTTCCTGCAGTATTTCTCCGTATTATCCGCTGCACGGTTCCATATCGTACAGAGTACAAAGTCTGCATCGATCTGACCTTGCTGGTTTTTATATGGCCGGTTCACGGCAATCGTCACGCTAAGTACTGATTTTCCTTCCATCGTTTTTCTCGCTTCCGGATCTTTCGTCAGCCTTCCCACCAGGGTCACTTGGTTGATCACTTGGGTTCATTTCCTCCTTTCTGTTAAGGTGTAATCATCTTACCTTCGAACTGCAACTCTTGTAAAATCGTGAATTTCCGAAATTCGAGGCAAAAACGGCTTGAATTTCGGAAATTCGCCTAGGGAGATTTTCCACTTTTTCATTAAAAACATGGTCAAAAACACAAAATTGCATCTTTCGTCATTTTTTTCATCGGTAAATGTATTAGGGAAAACAATTCGGCCTGTGATATAATTTGATAAAACCTTTAAATGGGAGATGTTCGTTCATGAAAACCTTTAAAGTGATTTCCCTTCAAGTAGTGGAGGACGAGGAACTGCATGACTTTGAGCTTGTGGACGGTCTGATCATCAATAAAGAAGACGGTCAGAAAACCTGGCTTGTCGAAACATATATGTCGAATGAATACATTGAATTTTTCCAAAAGGCACAGCAAAGGAAGGAAGATTTGGAAATCCAGGTCGTGATTTCCCATGCAGCCAATGATCCCGCTGCCTTCATGACATCCATCCGTTGCATCAAGGAGATGGATGAACATATCAGCATTATGTTTGAAGGAAAATTAAAGAAACAACGCAATGAATATGCGGAGATTCTGCTTGATGACCTCGTGCAGAAAGGATACTCAGGGGATGAACTGGTCCGTGAGTTCCGCAAGAAGATGATTTCTAAGCCAAGGATCCTGGCAACAGCAAAGCCGAGCGTTTAATAATACGAAAATATGTAATTTCTTGTCGAAATGTTTATGATATAATTGTAGTTAATATTGTGACTTCAATAATGAAGTCATTAGGTAGGTGTCCCTGATGATTGGAGAGAGAGTTAAGAAATATAGACAAGAAAAAAGGATGTCCATGACGGAGCTCGCTGAAAAAGCCGGCGTAGCGAAGTCCTATTTGAGTTCAATTGAACGGAACCTTCAACAAAACCCTTCTATTCAGTTCCTTGAGAAAGTATCCGCGGCTTTAGGAATTCCCATGGATGCTCTCCTATATGATCAACCCGAGGATCAAAACATTGATCACGAGTGGATGAAGATTGCAGAAGAAGCGATGGACTCAGGAATCACCAAGGAACAGTTCCGGGAGTTCATTGAATTTAATAAATGGAAATTAGGCAATAAATAAAGTCTTGCGAAGGGTTCGCAAGACTTTATTTATTGTTCAAGGCTATTTTACCTTGCTATGATAAGGCTTTAACGTCTCATTTTTCTCGGTAACTCTGATAAATAAATGTTATTATTACTTATTCTTGGACATCAGATTCAATTTTTCTTCCAAGAATTTTGCTTCTGATTTACACGAATAATGAATATTTGTTCCTAATTGATCTTGTAAGTGATGAATACTCTCAATCTGTTCCTCATTCGGTTCTTCGGAGAGAATCTTTTCAATTGTTTCATTTATCTTGATTGACAGTTCTTGATGAAACTGTGGATCATTCTTAGTTTCTTCATCCAGGTTCTTATACCATGATGCATGGTTGTTTATGTATTCACGCCATACTGTTATAAAATCCTGTATACTATACTTATTTTCATCCCATTGAATGGAAGCCATATATTTTTCAAATGAGGTCTTAATTGAACGGGTAATACTTATTTTAGTTCCCGATGGTAATTTTTCTAACATTTATGTAAAGTACCCCCTGATTTGTTAGTATATTCTTTATATAACTATACCATATTGATTTTTTTATAGACAGGTGAAATATTTCAGAAAAATATGGTAAGTTTTCAAATTTTTAAAATATCCGAGGGATTTCAGTCATCCTAATGGCGCTCGTTTTTACAATTGGATTCTACTTATTATCAATGATCTCTTTCATAAGTGAAAATAAGATAATAAATAAAGTCTTGCGAAGAATTCGCAAGACTTTATTTATATTAAATCACTTTGTACCCGGCTTTTAGTTCCTGGGTTTGATTGTGGAGAAATTCTCTGATTTCTTGTTTAGAAATACCGGCGTCCAGTGCTTGTTTAATGAGTTCCATCCATTCGAGATCAAGTTCACGATTTGTCAATATAAATACCCTCCCAAAATACATGTATGTATTCCAGGCAATCCAGCCATCATCGTTCGCAAATGATCACACCTTCTTCATTATTTAATCTGTTCATTATATTCAAGATGCTTAGGAGGATATGACTATTTTCAAACCTTAGATCTGTGACTTTGCGTCCTCATCTTTCGACGAGTTTGCCTTTATCTGACTCTTCCCTTCGAACTAATTCGATTATACTATTATATTTTCTGGCGCCGTGTTGTTTTTTGTCTATTCTGATAATTAATTTTACACTTTTTTCCTACATATTAAACCCTTATCTGACAATCCGTTAGAAATTAAAACCAGTTGAATAAAATAATCGAAGAGATTTGTCGAACCACTACGAATAAAGGCTATTTTTATAGCTTTCAAGCTTTCTTCTTAGAGGGAGGACTTTCTTATTGATATTCTGGTAATTCGTGGGGCTGTAGAACGCCTGGTTGGTTAGGTCGAATCCGCATGAAGGACAGATCCATTGACCCGATTCGGTGCTGCTGTAGGATGATCTGGTACAGCGGGTGCAGGTTTTTTTGTACATGGAATCACCTCTTAATCTTTTTATTTTATTACCTTTCTTTTGTAAAGCGTCTATTGATAAAAACAAAGATTAATCCAAGAGTTGTTAAAATGATTCCTAGAGCTAGTATCTTGTAGATGTTGGTAGCGGTATTAGGGAGCTTTGTTCCTTGTGAATTCACATGTATTGATTGAGTTGGATCTTTGACACCTTTTATTTCTTCATCATGTTGACTGTTTGGGGATTCAGAACCTGAAGATGGAGTTTCATGATCAGCGTTAGAAGTTCCGCCATACTCCTCAGCGTAATATTTCAACAGAATTGATGTTGAGAGCCCCTGATATTCATTCCCTAATTCCGGTGGGATGATATATTCATAGAATAGTTCTTCGGTTGATCTTTTAGCTAACTTTCTTGATTCAATTTCATTAAAATCTTTGATGAGCCCTTCATATAAAATGTTATTATTGCTATCTTTAACGTTCAATAAGATTTTATTGAAGTATTTTTCGGAGCCTCCCCGAAATTCTGCAAAGTGGTTATACGTTATATTTACGTTTCCGTCGTTTTTGACTTTGATGGAATCTAAAATTCGATCCCCTGGCTTCAGGGCGTTTAACTCAATAAACGTCTCTCCACGATCTAGGCTAATATCTATTACTTTAGGTGCTGTTTCGGCAACTGTACTTAAAAATGGTGTATTGATTATACCTAATATCATAATTAAAAGTAGGGATATCCCTACACTTACAATCTGTTTATTCATAAGCACCACCTTTAATCTACAAAATAGGTGGGGAAACCCCCACCTATAGTTTTATCAACTCTCTATTATTATTGACCTCCGGCTGAGCCGCTCTTATCATTGATGTCACCAGTTTGCTTGTAGACACCGCCACCACCAGAAGCTGGAGAACCATCTGATTTTTTATAATTATCTAAGTTATTTTTATCATATGTCGTTCCTTCATACTGCAATCCAGTGAATGTAAATCCTAAGTTAGTAACATCACCTTGAAGATTATTTTGTTCTACACCAGTATCTTCAAATTCTAATTCATACTTAAGAGATTTAATTGTTTGTGCACCTGCAATATCCTCACCATTATAACCTTTTTTAGTATCCAGAGAGCCTATGTACTTTCCTACGCCGCTCACTGTTTTACCATTTAACTGAGTATCTCCTTTTAACGCTGTAGAAAGTTCTGCAAGTGAAACTTTACCATCACCACTTGAATCCCAACTCGGATCTAAAATATTGTCGCTACCAAATTTAAGTTGTTTTACAAAAATCGCATTGTCTGATCCCTTAACAGAAGAGGAATTTAGTTTTAAAAATACATCTACCGGTAATGTTCCTTGATTATTCACAACCATTGCAGGTTCTTGATTATCTACCATTGCCACTAACTTATCACCAGGCTTCCACCCTGTTAGTTCGAATGCTTCTAGATAAGGTTGTTCAGGTTGAATATTAATCGTTCCGTTAGTAAACTTTCCTTCTGTTTCAATGGTGTCACTAAAGTATGCAAAGGTTCCTCCCATAACTGCCATAGCTCCCATTGCAATTGATGATGCTCCCGTTAATAGCTGTCTCTTAAAATTCATTGATTTTTCCCTCCAAATGTTTTGTGATTTATATTTTTCTACTAGTTAAACCAGTAGTGAATACCAACTTAAGCAACTCTTTCTTCTTTACTTTTACCTTTACTTCCATACTCTCTATTAAATGCCATCCACAACGAAATAATGTTGTATATGATGATGATCATCCCAGGCAAAATGAGACTAAGGGCAATTCCATTTTTAGATTGTAAGAATTGAAGGATATATCCAACATAAGGAACGTTTATACCAGAATACTTTCCTATAATCTTTGATGATGGTACTGGCCGAGGGTCATCCGTTTCATTGTTATCCCCTTTGGTTATATATTGTGTGAATTCACCTTCGCCTTTGACGTCTATAATTCTATGGGTAACAATCGTATTTTTCTTTATAGGAGAATAGAAGGTGACGATATCTCCTTTTTTTAGATTGGTAGTGTCCTTTACTTCCTTAACTCCAACAACAGATCCGGTATCGATTGTTGGTTCCATGGATCCTGAGAGAACAAGCATTAATTGATTACCAAATATGGTTGGCTGACCTCCACTTACCTTTGAAGAAATCATTACGTAAAACGAACACAAGAGAATGATAATTAATAAGGTGGAAATAAAGTGGTTTACTATTTTAAGAGCTTTTTTCCAATTCACTGTCTTCTCCTCCTTCTGTTGATGGCTTTATCGTTTCTTTATTTGGCACTTTTTCCGTTACATTATTTTTATCTACTTGTTGGTCCTGTGTTTCTTCTGCCCCATCTATAGATTGAGATGGTTTTTCAGTATTTAAACTTTCATCCTCTGACTTTTTCGGAGTTTCTTTAGGTTCTTCTTCTTTTGGTTTATCTGTATCGTTTTCTGGCGCTTCAGTCTTATCATCTACATTTTGAGATTTTGATTCTTCCTTAGCTTGATTATCTTTATTATTCTGTTTCTCATTATCGTTTGGCCCATTATCTTTATTTTTTTCGTTGCCCTTGTCAGGGTGATTATCATTATTGCCATGAGCGGGATTATCAGGGTCTGTACCTGGTTCTTTGCAATCCTCTGGATCATCTACCGTGTCGTCCTCACAGCCGTTACCCAGGCCAGAATTGTCTTTACATTTTTCTTTTATCAATTTTTTCAAGCTATTATCCAAGTGAGGCCAATCTTCACACATTTTTGCTACTTCATCCTTGCAAGCTTCATCTAAATGTTTATTGAAGTAATCTGTACTATCTCTACAAAAGTTATCCGATGTGGCAATACTTCCTCCTTGAATAGATTCATCAGAAAAATATGAGTATGTATCACCTACCTGATAACTCAAGGAATATAAAATAAAATAGAGAAGCGTTAAGTGAAATAAAATCTTCATTTTTTTTGTTCGTTTAAATCTCATCTTTCTGCTCTTATACTTCCTACTTAATGGATGCAATTATTGTCAGCCTCCTTAGAAGAACTTTTTGTTCTTCATATCGAACAACTAAGTTCAGTATAAAATACCTACTCGCATTTGAAAAACCCCAAAAACAGGCAAATATTCTCAATAACGAATAAATCCCTTTCTTTTTCTCTTAATAGCTCCTATTTCCTAATTATTTTGTATTTTATAAAAAACATTTTGTTCTATATAATGAATTAAATACACTAAAAGGGGAGTTGTGGAATGGTTGGTGACAGGATAAAGGGATTACGAGAGGAAATGGGGTTAACGATTAATGAACTGGCTAATCTTTCGAATGTCTCAAAATCATATATTAGTTCTATAGAACGTGGAATACAAAAAAATCCTTCTATAAAGGTATTAAGGAAGATCGCGACAAGTATGGATAGCTCATTAGAGGAGATTCTCTCAACTGATAAGAGAAAAGTAATTTTAGATGAAGAGTGGATAGAACCTCTGGAAAAAGCGATTCAGGATGGTTTAACGAAAGAAGAATTTAAGGACTATCTTTCTTTTGTACATTATAAAAGGAGGAAACTCCACAATGAATAAGATATTAATCCTCCTTGGTTCAATCTTTTTCTTTGCAGGAATAAGCTGTATTTCATACTTTTATTTTGAAATGAATAAGCAAGAACAAGTACAAGCCAAGTCTCTAATAGAAGCAAAAGCCTCTTTTAATGAAAATACACCGTTCGTTAAAGGAGATGAAAATAAAGGGAAGGGTAAACCAGTGGAATACCATTTCAAAAAAGGAGACGTAATTGGCGTCCTCTCCATACCGAAGCTAGACCGTGAGTTGCCTATCATATCGGGAACCGATGAAGCCGAGCTAGAAAAAGGGGTAGGCCACTACTCCACCACTAAACTCCCCGGACAAAAAGACCGGATCTTCCTGGCAGGTCATCGGGATACAGTTTTCACAAAAATGGGCGAACTACAAAAAGGAGACCAATTAACCATTGAAATGGAGACTGGTACACACATATATGAGATTTATGAAACACTTGTCGTCAAAGAAACCGACCTCTCTGTCCTGGAACCAACCGCTCCTGAGGAAGTTCTGACCCTTTCTACCTGCTACCCTTTTGAATACCTTTCAAGCACTACCGATCGTTATATCATCAACGCAAGGAGAATAGAGTAAAGCGCAGAAGCTCAAGTAGCCTCTGCGCCATTCATTACTCGTCCTTATTATCCTTATCCTTCATATCAATATCATCTTCTACAGCGTCTTCTTCCGGAGTGTTATTATCCTTCGCTGCATCTTTATCGCCTTGCTTGTTCTTGTCTTCTGACTCAGGGTAGTGCTCTTGATTCATATCCCCGTTGTCATTCATGTCGTTATTCTCATCCATGTTGTCGTTTTCTTCCACTGGTGCTTCGTCTTCCGGAGGAGGCTCCTGGTTGGCGTTACATCCTACAAGAAGGAAAGCGGCAAGTGCTGATCCACCAAGGACCGATAGTAACTTTTTGCTCATGATGTATGGCTCCTTTCGATGTTGGTTAATGTAAGACCGTTACGTTGGTCTTTTGTTAGCTTTCCCGGAAAATGAATTAACTTGCATATGGAATCATTTTCGAGTTAAAAAAACCGGGTTTGAGGTGAAATCAATCACACCCAACCCGGTTTTCTATATGGGATTGCTATTGTTTATCTCCAAGAGCGAACATCATCTCTAACTCACAAGCAACTTCACCTTCAACGGTTGCCACACCTTTTCCTTTACCGATCGGTCCTTTAAAACGGATCATCTCCACTTCAAGTCGGAGCTGATCTCCAGGCTTTACCTGACGCTTGAAACGGCATTTGTCGATGCCTGTGAAGAACGCCAGACGTCCGCGGTTATCTTCCACCTTCAGCATCGCCACGGCCCCTACCTGAGCCAGTGCTTCGACGATCAGCACACCCGGCATGACAGGGTAATCAGGAAAGTGACCATTGAAAAACTCCTCATTCGCCGTCACATTCTTGATCCCGATTGCCTTCTTGCCTTCCTCCACCTCTAAAATCCGATCTACCAGCAAAAACGGATAACGATGGGGAATAATCTCTTTAATCTCATTAATATCAAGCATGCATAATTCCTCCTACCAATATGTATGTACACCTTATTGTACAGAAACCGGGGTTGTAATAGCAACAGGATGGGAGGGACGGACCTCGAAAACCGGTTCTATTCTTCAAGGGAATCGCTTTACACCAACGTTCTTCATCCAAAAAGGGAGCAAATTCGAGGTCCGTCCCTCCCTTCTCCACATCACAACGATAACCACTCAAAAAAGGGACGGACCTCGAATCACAAGCTCTATCCACAACGAAACCCTGTAATATCAAGGTTCACTGCCGCAAAAGCTAACGATTTCGAGGTCCGTCCCTCAGAAATTATTTCTTCACTACGATATCAATAATATGCTGCCAGGTTTCTGCTTTGAAGACGTCGGCGGCGTTGCCGTTGCCGATGCCTGCGAAGCCGATGACGGCACCGAGGACGAGGCTTCCTGCAAGAAGAAGGATGAACAGAAGGATTCTGAGCCAGATGGGAAGCATGCGAACACGCACCCAGCGTGATGGCCTGGTTTCGTCCTTTTGCTTTGCCTTATTTTCTGTTTTCACTGATTCTCTTGTCACTTTTTCTTGCAGTAGCTCTTTTTCACTCATAGCATTTAACTCCTTTTAGCGTATCCCATTTACAAGGCCCATCATTTGATCTGCAAGGGAGATCGATCGCGCCTGGAATTGATATGATCGTTGGACACTCAGCATGTCCGTCATTTCTTTGCTGATATCCACGTTCGATCCTTCTAACGAACTCTGAACCATGGAAATATCCCTTCGTGCTCCACCCGTGACGTTGGTCACCACTTCATCTTCTGTGACGCCCAGTTGATCCAGGTTATCTGCAAAACCTAACAGGTTCCCGCCATATTGCTGAAGAAATTGAGATTTTTCAACGGTCACTACGCCTAGGTTAAAGCGTTCTTCCCCGCCATTTGAATCCCTGACGGTCAGTACGCCATTGTCACCCAATTCAAAAGCAGCCGCATCCTCAGAAAACGTAATATAGTTATCATTCTCATCCAATACAGGAAGCCCGCTTCCGTTCACAAGCATCATTTCCCCGTTCCCGGTAGGACTCGCAGAGAATGCTCCGTCCCTCGTGTAGCGCACGGCACTCGAGTCCTCATCAGCCTCCAGCACCTTGAAGAACTGACGATCACTGGTCAAAGCAAAGTCCAGAGAGCGGCCTGTCGCTTTCAACGACCCCTGATTCAAGATCAGCTGCGCCTGTGAAAGCTTGGCACCGTTTCCTTCCCGGACTCCAAGAGGGGTAAGCCTGCCTGCTTCAAACTTGTCTACGCTCTGATTTTTCACCTGCTGCACAAGCATCTCGGAGAACGTTGCATCCCGGCGCTTGTACCCGTTTGTATCTGCGTTCGAAAGATTGTGACCAATCATATCCATTTGTTTCTGCAATTGGCCTAATGTGTTGGTTGCTGTAATCATCGTCCGATTCATGACACGTTCTCCCCTATTATAAGGTATTCAGTGACGAAATTCATTTACAATACTTGCTATCCGTTGACCCGACCGATTTCGTTGGCTGCCTTTTCCATGCTCCGGTCATACGCCTGAAGCACTTTCTGATTGGCTTCGAATGCCCGGTACGCCGACATCATGTCAGTCATCGTACGGGAGGCATCCACATTGGATCGCTCGAGAAATCCCTGCTTGGTGGCAAAGGAAACATTGGGCTCATCATAGGCATTACCTAAAGCGACGTTGCCTTCTGTTGCCAACAGCCCATCTCCCTGCTTGACCAGCAGGTTCGGGTTATCCGAATATCCCACACCCAGCGTAGCGACGGCGTTCCCATCTACGACAATCTGGCCGTTTTCACCGACCGTGAACTGATCGCTTTCCAGTTGAATCCGGTCACCATTTTCATCCAGCATATAAAAACCGCTGTTCGTCGTAAGGAAGCCGTTTCCATTCACCGTCAGATTTCCGTTCCGCGTATAGCGTGGTGATCCATCGGGTCCTTCCACCGTCAGGAACACCGATCCACGGATCCCTGTTTCTTCATCGACAGGCATGGAACCATCCAAAAGCGCCACATCCAAGCCGTGGCCCGTTTCCTGAAGGTCACCCTGTACAAAGGAAGGAATCGTTTCCTGCATATACACACCTGTATTGAGTGCTCCCACTCTTTGATTAAAAGGAAGCAACAGCTTTTTTTCAGTCGGGATCGATGTGGAATCCATCCTGTCCATCAGCATCTCGGGAAATGCCCTCATCGAAGCCTGATCCGCTTTATAGCCCGGTGTATTGGCATTCGACATATTGTTTGTCAGCATCTCGGTCTTCCGCTGCTGAGAAAGCATGCCGGATGCTACTGTATAAAATCCTCGAAACATTTACTTTCACCTCTTAACCGTTATATCGGATCAATGGTGCAGTGGCTTTACACGATTCTTCTTCTTGAAATCTTATCGATGTTCTCAAGCATCAATCCCGTTCCGATGGCTACACAATCCATCGGGTTCTCCGCAATCAATACCGGTACCTTCAATTCTTCCGCAAGAAGCGTGTCCATTCCGTGAAGAAGGGCTCCCCCACCTGTTAAAATAACTCCGCGGTCAATGATATCCGCTGACAATTCCGGCGGAGTCTTCTCAAGGACATTTTTCGCAGCCTGTACGATGACCGCCACTGACTCACGAAGCGCCCCTTCGATTTCCTTGGATGTCACGGTGATGGTACGTGGAAGACCCGATACCATATCGCGTCCACGGATGCTCATTTCCCTGCGATCTTCGTCAAGTGTTTCAGAGAATACTGTCCCAATATTCACCTTGATATCTTCAGCCGTACGCTCCCCGATCAGAAGCTTGTACTCTTTTTTAATATAATTCAGAATTTCGTGGTCAAATTTATCCCCGGCCATCTTGATCGACTGACTCGTTACGATGTCACCCATGGAAAGAACCGCTACATCCGTCGTTCCCCCACCGATATCCACGACCATGTTTCCAGTCGGATTGAAGATATCCATGCCGGCACCGATCGCCGCCACTTTAGGCTCTTCTTCCAGATAAATCTTCTTCCCGCCGCTCTTTTCCGCCGCTTCCCTGATCGCCTTCTGCTCAACGCTCGTGATGTTCGTAGGGCAGCAGATCAAGATGCGAGGTTTCGATAGGAATCCTTTTACATTCAATTTATTAATAAAGTGCTTCAGCATTGCTTCCGTCACATCAAAGTCTGCGATGACTCCGTCTTTCAGAGGGCGTGTTGCCACAATATTTCCAGGAGTACGTCCGACCATGCGGCGCGCTTCCTCCCCGACAGCCAACACCTTACCTGTATTCTTATCCAGTGCCACGACCGATGGCTCATTCAAGACAATCCCTTTTCCTTTAACATGAATCAATACATTAGCCGTACCAAGGTCAATCCCAATATCTTTCGCGAACATCTTGTGTTTCTCCCTTCTACTTTTACAATTTCATGAACTACATTCATCTATGGTTTCACTAGTATGTTATTACGTTTTAACGTTAAGGCAGAACTTTCACCTAATTAATTATTTTACCATAAATATGTCGAAGTGAGATGGTATTTGTCAAAAAAATGTATTGATATTGTTATTATCTTGGAAAAAGGTGGGTGTTTTGGAGGGGTATGTTACAGGAGTGTTAAGGAGTGATGGTTGGTGGGGGGTTTTTGGGTGTTCAGCTGCTGAATATGAACGGAATTTCAGCTGCTGATTTTCCCATGTTTTTTGACAGGTGAATTTCACCGTGAAATCAGCAGCTGAACTTCAAGCGATATTCACCTGCTAAACTCTCCTCATTATTCTCCTGCTAAAAAAACGGGAATATTCAACAGTCTAATTCCGTACACATTTTAACAGCTAAACTTCATCCAATATTCAGCAGGCAAAGTCATACATCCTCCCCAAAACGCAAAAACACACCAAGCACAACCCATCATTCTGGGGCTTGGCGTATTTTGGTTAGCTGTGGAGCTCTTCTTTTTTGTACTTTTGCTTGGTTGCCTCTCCACCTCGTAGATGCCGGATTGATTTATGGTAATCAAGTATGGTTTTGACTTCATTTGCGAGATCCGGATTGATTTCTGGCAGTCGTTCTGTTAAATCTTTATGGACAGTACTTTTGGACACGCCAAACTCCTTCGCAATTACACGAACAGTTTTTTTCGTCTCCACGATATACTTACCAATCTTGATTGTTCTCTCTTTGATGTAATCGTGCACACCACTCGACCTCCCTAAATTGGATGTGAGAAGTGTGAAATGAGACTCGCTTTCGGATCAATGAAATAGTACAGACCCCTTGCACATGGGCAAGCGGCAGAAAGCCTTATTTAGGACGGCAGCTTCCTGATGTTACAACATATAAACAACTTATGCAGCTAATGACCAATGGTATAATGACGATTCCTCACCTCAAACACTCTCTGTTTTGATAGGTTTGTTTCATTTTATTAGCTTGTGCCCACATATATGCACAAAAAACACAATAAGGACAAGGTTTCGATTGAATTTTCTGAAAAATAAGTGTGAGGGACGGACCTCTACATGGATAAATGGACCCAAACGCCTGACATGACGAATGATCCGATGCCATTCGACATCATCTGTATCGTTTCCCCCTCCCCTCACTATTTCCTGAGAAATGAGTCGATGAATATGTGAAAATGTCTGATTTTCTCTGTAAACAAGAAAATGCCATACCGGGATTTCCCCACGGTACGGCTTCCTCCCATCATCCTTTAAAATCCACCTCATCATCCACCCAGACTTCCCCGTCTCTAAAGGTCATCTGCTCCGGATATCGGAGATCCATTACTTCTTCCTGGATCTTCTGTGAAGGAGCTTTCGTCATGAGGGACACGACGATATTGGCAATGGCCGCTGATGCTGCCCCGAATACACCCGCTCCTGTATCAATGATTCCGAACAGTGTCACGCCTGATCGCGCCAGGAAGATGTAGGTGAGGGTCACGGCGAGCCCCACAAGCATCCCTGCGATCACCCCTTGGGCATTGGAGCGCTTCCACCAGACTCCGAGTAAGAGGGCCGGGAAGAACGTCCCTGACGCCAGGGCGAAGGCCCAGGCGACGATTTGCGTGATGACCCCTGGAGGATTCAATGCCACCACTCCGGCGAGGACAGTGGCCACCACGATCGACCAGCGTGCAACCGCCAGACGATTCCTCTCTGTCGCATTCGGCTTGAATACGCGGTAGTAAATATCATGTGCAAAAGAAGACGAAATAGCGATCATCAATCCGCCTGCCGTCGATAACGCCGCTGCCATAGCACCTGCCGCCACAAGCCCGATGACGAATACGCCAAGGTTCGCGATCTCTGGTGTCGCCATGACGACGATATCATTCGAAATGATGATTTCCTTCCATTGAAGGATCCCGTCCCCATTCGCATCGGCCACCTGCAGTTTCCCCGTATCGACCCATGAGGCTGTCCAGGCAGGGAGATCGCTGATTTTACTTCCCGCTACTTTTGTCATCAAAATAAAACGGGAGAATGCCGCGTATGCTGGGGCTGATAGATAAAGAAGGCCAATGAAAAGAAGTGCCCACGCACCTGACCAGCGCGCCGCCTTCATCGTGGACACCGTATAGAACCGGACGATGACATGGGGAAGTCCCGCTGTACCGGCCATCAGCGTGAACATGAGGGCCAAGAACTGCCACTTCGTCCCGTTTGTAAAAGGAGCGAAGTATTCCGACACACCGAGCTCACGGTCAAGTTCCCCGATCTTCCCGACAAGCTCCCCGTACGATATCCACGGGGCAGGGTTCCCCGTGATTTGCAGGGACATGAAGATGACCGGGATCAAATACGCTATGATCAAGACGATATACTGAGCCACCTGGGTCCACGTGATCCCTTTCATCCCGCCGAACGCAGCGTAAAAGGCAATGAGGACGACCCCGATCATCGTACCGACCTTGGCATCAATTTCGAATAGACGCCCGATGACCACACCGGACCCCGACAGCTGACCGATGGAATATGTAAAGCTGATGATGATCGTACAGATCGCGGCGATGACCCGGGCCGTGTGACTGTTGTACCGGTCCCCGATGAATTCCGGCACCGTATACCGTCCATACTTCCTGAGCTGTGGTGCAAGCAGGAAGGTCAATAATAAATATCCTCCTGTCCACCCCATGATATAGGCAAGACCGTCATAACCGAGGATCATGACAGTACCAGCCAGTCCAATAAATGATGCCGCACTCATCCAGTCGGCCCCGATCGCCATCCCGTTAAAGATCGGCGGCACCCCGCGACCCGCTACATAGAAGTCCGATGTCGCCTTCGCTTTGTTATAAACCGCTATTCCGATATATAAGGCAAACGTCAACAGTATAATAGACGTCGATACAATAAACTGAGTATCCATTCATTCTTTCCCCCTGTTTCTTCTCTTTTTTGTTTAATGATCCAGCGTTTTCCCGTAGCTAATCTGCTCATTCCGGCTTTCATCCAGCCCATATTTCTTATCGATCCCGTCACACACCCTCGCATTCACGTAAAGTAACACAATGAAAATGATGATCGATCCTTGTGCGCCCATGAAATAATGGAACGGAAATCCGTTGATGGTGAAGGTGGAGAAGCTTTCGGCAAACAGCACGACACCAAAGGAGGAAAGGAGCCAGATCACTAAGTACAGTGCCATGTATCGATTTTTTTCTTTAAAATACTGATCGGCTTTCGCTCTATCAATCTTCTTCATGTAGGTATCCCCTTTTCAAGCTCATTATTTTAAACTGAATATAAATTTCACTGTTTCAAAAAATGGCACCGGAACAATGGCGATCTGCACAATAAAATAGATAAATAAAGACAGAAATGGTATGGTCAGAAAGAATGCCCGCTTTTTCCTCAGGGCAAGGATGATGCATCCTCCTGTGATGAGTAAAAATAGCATGAAGTAGATCAACGTTTCACCTCCTGTTTTATAAAGACTTAATTTTCTGAAATTTTATTCATGCCATCATTATCTTTACTGGAAAAAGCCTGGTCAATAAAGAAAAAACGACAATCGTGCGACATAGTTTCACCATTCATTTTTCTAAAATAAGGATATTTTAAAAGATATGGATATTGAACTGTAAAATGACCATGGAAACGCTTTTCCAGTAAACCTTCCTCCCTGTCGAATTTCCAAGGAAATTTTTTTGGACAAGCAAAAAGACTGACCGGTATTCCGGTCAGTCTTCATTTATGTGTGTTACTCTTCGTCTTTTACGTCAGCGTTGTCTTTGCTTTCTTGTTTCGGCTTGGCCTGGTCCTGCTTTTCTTCAGTGGACTTGTTTTCTTCAGCTGCGTCTTTTTCTTCCGTAGCTTTGTCCTCAGTAGCTTTGTTTTCGCTAGCTTGGTCTTCTACGGCATTTTCTTCTGCAGCTGCTGCATCCGGCTGTTCACCTGAAACTTTTTTGTCTTCAATCTGTGCTTCTTGAAGAGTGGCAAGAGACTTATTGAAGTATTCCATTGGATTCACGGCTACATCCGCTTTCCGGATTTCAAAGTGTACGTGAACGCCTGCTTCTTCATTAAATAAGCTCTTTCCTGCTTTCGCAATGGCTTGTCCTTGTTCGACTACATCTCCAACCGCGACTTCAAAATCTTTCACTGATTGATAGCGAGTCACGATGCCTTTGCTGTGCTCGACTTCAATCGTATTACCAAGTAAGGAATCTTCCTGAACCTTTGTGACTGTACCGCTCATGGCAGCCAGAACATCGAATTCTTTCCCATCTTTCGAGATGTCGACCCCTTGGTTCGGATAGTACATGTTTCCATACACGACTAGGGCAGCTTCCTGTTCTTCAGCTGAAGCTTCAGTGTCGTAGAATTGTTTTTCGATCACTGTGTCTTCAGGGCTTGAAACAGGCATTACAAAGTTTTCCAATGAACGATTGACTTCTTCTGCAGGCTGGTTGAACTCATTGTCAGTAGGAACTCCATCATAGCTGTAATCCTTGGCTTTCTCGTTTACATCATTTCCTGCCTGGTACCACAGAATCCCCGTGATAATGATTGCTGCACTTGCTAAATAGATTGCTGGGTATGCCCAACGTCTTTTCAAAAAGTTTTGAGAAGGTTGTTTCTTTTCTTCCTCTCTCATTTTCATCACCTCAGCAATCATTCTGAACAGAATTCAGAAAATATATACACATTGGCAAAAAAATTTTAATTTCTTATGTTTCGACAAAGTGTGGAGGATTATGTATGGTTGTTGAATTTTTCTCAAAAAAATGTGGCAAACTTCGAAACTATGGAGTGATGATAACGAAATCCCGGTCCCCCATGGTACAATACTAGAAACTGAAAGGACGGGACCTATATGAAGAAGTTACTTAAATATGTGCTGACGGCCGCGCCTTTTCTTTATATGATCCTGATCTGGGTCATGTCGAGCAATCCCGATGATGCCGTGCTGCGGTTTCCTGATGATGGGTTGGACCGTTTCATCAAGGAATCCCTGCATTTGGTGGAGTTCGGGATTTTATATGCATTATTCGTCGTCGCCCTGCTTGCACACGGAAGGCTTCGGTTCACATTGAACTTCACGGTTGCACTGATAGCCATCTTTTATGGGTTTGTGGATGAGATCCATCAGTCCTTCGTTCCGTACCGGTCTTCCACGATGATTGATGCCGCCAAGGATTTGATCGGGGTCACGGTTCTGTTCTGGATCGTGAACCGGACGTATTTTCGAAATCCGGATCACAAGTTGACGAAGGCGATGAAGAGGTTTGAAGCTTATGTAAAAAAGGATTGAGTCCGGTCGCCACGACCTATACTCAATCCTTTTTCTTATCTTTGTGCCGTCACCTTTTGCAGGAGTTTGCTGGATTCTGTTATTTTGACGTCTTTATAGTAATGGGTCACAATATCTTTATAATTCTTGCCTTCCTTCGCCATCCCGTTTGCCCCGTACTGACTCATCCCGACTCCGTGGCCGAATCCTTTTGTGGCAATGACGATGTGGTCGTCCTTCAAGTACCAGGTGAAGTCCGACGATCTGAGGCCCAATTTATCCCTGATTTCCCGCCCGGTGAATTCCTTCCCGTTGATTTCCACCTTCGCCACCCTCTTGCCTTCGGTCCTTGATGTGATCGTTCCAACAGACCCGTCTTTAGGCAAGGTGACACCGAGCTTCTGTTTGAATTCATTGATCGGGATGATCTTTTGATCTTCAAATTTAGGGGATGCTTTATCCCACGGACTTTCTACACTCCGTAAATACGGGATGTCGTCTGTCCAGTACGCCTCAGAGTTTTCCGTATAGCCGTTGCTTGTCGAGAAGAAGGCGGCCGTAATCGGCTTATCATCATATGTGAGCACTTTCCCCTTGGTTTCAAGGACCGCTTCTGAAATCTTCTTGATTTTCCAGTCATAGTCAGAGCCCCATAGGGTGGCCAGTTCCTTTTGGTTTTTATACACCTGATGGGCTACCGTATCCGTCACATCGGCTCCCTTCGGCACAGAAGGATCATCTGACATAAGCTGATTCACCATATAGGTCCTTGCCGCAAGGGCCTGTGCCTTCAACGCTTCCTTTTCAAAATCCGCCGGCATTTCACCCGCCACCACGCCTACGACATACTGCTCAAGGGGAAGCTTCTCGATGAGATCCTGACTGGATCGATACACCGCCACCTCGACTGAGTCTGCCAATTCTTCAACGGATGGTTGATTTTTCAGCTTTTCGTCCAGGTTTGCCGTGTCCTTGTCTGATGAAAATGGGAGTACCAGCAGAGTGGGTACAAGAAAGATGATGCTGATAAAGATTGAGAAGATGATCACTACGGGTTTCAACTGCTTCATGTTCGCGGCCTCCAATGAAAGATTAAATAGGAGAATGTCCTAGCACACTTCTCCACTCTCTTTCATATGTATGGTAGTGGACAAGCAATTATGATTGTGAATTGGGAGAGTTTGAGGATAGGAAATGATAGCGTGCAGGGGGATGGGGTTTTTGAAAATAAAAAAGGCAAGCCCTCCAAAAAGAGCTCACCTTTCCCACTATCTATTTACGCATCCTTGATCATGTCTTGCTGCTCAGAAACAGGTGTTTCTTCGACTTCCTTCACACGCTCGATATCAGCTCCAAGGGCTGCAAGCTTCTGATGGAAGTTCACATATCCACGATCCAAATGCTTTAGTTCTGTTACGCGAGTATAACCGTCTGCCACTAGACCAGCGATGGAAAGTGCTGCTGCTGCACGAAGATCTGTTGCAGCCACTTCTGCCCCTTGAAGAGGTGTTGGTCCGTTCATGATCACAGAGCGGCCCTCGATCTTGATGTCAGCTCCCATACGACGGAATTCTTCTGCATGCATGAAACGATTTTCGAAAACCGTTTCCGTGATGACGCTAGTACCGTCAGCTGCAAGAAGCAAGGCCATCATTTGGGATTGCATATCTGTCGGGAAACCTGGATGAGGCATCGTCTTGATATCGACGGATTTCAGTTTCTCCGGTCCAATGACACGAAGACCTTCTTCTTCGTCGATGATCGTAACGCCCATCTCTTCCATCTTCGCCACTAGTGAAGATAAGTGTTCAGGAATCGCGCCTTTTACAAGGACATCACCTTGAGTGATCGCAGCAGCCACCATGAAGGTTCCCGCTTCGATACGGTCAGGTATGATGCTGTGCTCGACACCGTATAGACGGTCTACACCTTCGATACGGATTGTTCCGGTTCCTGCACCAACAACACTTCCACCCATTTTGTTCAGGAAGTTCGCTAAGTCGACAATTTCAGGCTCTTTTGCTACGTTCTCTAAGATAGTCGTTCCTTCTGCAAGAACCGCTGCCATCATGATGTTTTCTGTTGCCCCAACGCTTGGGAAATCCAGATACACCTTGGCACCTTTCAGTCTTCCATCTACTTCCGCTTCGATGAAACCATTCCCTACCTTCACTTTGGCTCCCATTGCTTCAAAGCCTTTTAAGTGTTGGTCAATCGGTCTTGATCCAATTGCACAGCCACCAGGGAGAGCGACACGCGCTTTACCCGTACGGCCTAAGAGTGATCCCATTACAAGAACAGATGCACGCATTTTACGCACATATTCAAATGGTGCTTCAATAAACAACTCTCTTGATGCATTCACGATGACTTCACCATTGTTGAACTCTACATCTGTATTTAAATGACGTAATACTTCATTGATCGTATATACATCGGAGAGTGGTGGTACATTTTTAATTACACTTTTTCCTTCACTTGCTAATAATGTAGCAGCGATGACTGGTAAAACGGCATTCTTTGCTCCTTCAACTTGCACTGTACCGCTTAAACGCTGACCGCCGCGGACGATAATTTTTTCCAAGAGTATTCCCCTCCGCGTCCAATTTCTCTATATTAATATTCAATAATTAGGATGGGTGTGCCAATCACAAAGGTTGTCTTAGCGCCCATTCCGCTTTTCCGTAGACCTAGTTGTATATTCATATCATCATTTTTTGTTGGTATAGTCCGTGACATTTGTTCCGAGTAAGCTGAAATGGAATAAAAGTCTTTTTCTTTAAGTGATTCCAGTTCTTTTGCGTCTAATTTCGACATTAGTTCGACAGCCTGATTCGACAAAACTTTCTCAAGCTTATCATTGAATTCGCCTTTTATACAAGAGAAAATCATAGGTTTAGAAGTAAAAATGATTTCCATATTTGGGATAAATTCAGACTTGATATACTGCTTCGTCTTTTCTCCCAACGCTTTCTGATTTCCGCGCATTTCATACATAATGTACGATACCGAATGCCCGTTTGTGGGGGTATGCTGGAGTTTAATGGTTTCTTCCCCGTGAGACGTCTGACGTTGTCCCACAACCACTACTCCTTCAGCCGACTTTTCTGTATCCCAGTCATAATCAGAAAATGTTTCCTGCATAGTAGTACTATATTTGGCAAACCCTTTATTCGTGAAGCTTTTTTTGTTTTCTCTTGCATATAGAGACCATTCAGTTATCTGACCTTGAGAATGAACAATGGCTTGATCAAGCTTTTCAATGTCTAATAAATGTTTGGCTTCGATAGTGTTGTTCCCATTAATGACAGGAAGAAAACCTAATCCAACCAAAAAGATTAAAATAATGTAAAAATACCGACTCATTTTTCATTCCTCCCCTTACCTAAAGTCTGTCCGAATAGGGGGAGAACATACTTGAAAATTGTCGTCATCTTTTTACAATTATTGAGGCTTTCAAGCGAGTCTTGTGAAAAGGGTTTCACTTTGAAACTTTTTCACAAAGGGACGAACACAAAATTAATCTTACTCAAAACAGTGTCCCTTGAAAACATGCAGGAAGACCTATTTTTTGTCAGAACCTCTACTTATTCAAAGAAAACCGGCAAGCTCTGAGACCATAGGTAATAATCCAGTAAAAAACGGCTGACGGCTGACCCTATTGCGACCGTTAGTAGGACATACAATAGTCTCCCTTGTGCGACTCGATTCTTCTTCAGGAGCTTGTCCAGCTGAATGGCTTGCAAAGCCCAAAACGTGATCGCGAATACAAATAAATGCACAAGCATGCTGACAAGTGCCTGTTGACCAAAGCTTTCCACCACTCTTCTCACTCCCGCTTCTCAAATTTGACGCACATAGACCATTTTACCACATAATTCTGTAATAACACATCCATATTAATAAAATTTAAGTTGAGTTGGCTATGAAAATTTGTTGAAATTTAGCTGTTCAGAATTGGTGGGAAATCGCTGGGGAATTTGGAGTTGTATTCTTTGCGTGAGATAGCCTTTTGTCGAGGTCCGTCCCTCAAAATGACGTTATTTTGATCCATTCCCGGAACGTCAACGTGATGAATACTGTGTTTCAATATTATTCATTCCTATTAAGATGAGGTCCGTCCCTCAAAAAATCACCCCTTACAGAGGATTGTAAGGGGTGGTTTTCTTTTTGGGGTTTGTTTGGGGAGGTGTTGGATGGTGTTTTATGGTTGGTGGTTATTTGCCTTTGTTTTTGTTTTTATCTTTGTTTTTATTTTTGCCTCTTTGTCCTTTTTGCATGCATTCGTAGTAGTAGCCCTGGCAGCGGCAGTTTTGTTGTTTGCCTTTGTCTTTGCCCTGGTCCTTTTGTTTGTCCTTGCCGCCTTTTGCGTCTTGCGATCCCATTTCTCCCATCATCCATTGGTATTCTCCGTATAGTCTGCATTGTTTCTGACTTTTTCCTTGCCCTTTTTTCGAACTCATCATTTCATCCTCCTTTTGTTCTTGCTTTAGTTTACGTTCATGGGTGGTCAGGCGTATGGGTTGTCCCCCCTGTTTTTGAGCCCTTTTTTATCATGAATAAGGGTCGATAGAAGCCTTGTCTGTGATAAAGAACCCTTTTTCCCGACGACCAGTCCTACAAAAAGGGCTTCTGTAATAGTACGTTGTCACGGCCTGTCACATATACATAAAGTGAAAACGTTTAGATAACTGGAGGGAACAGGTATGAATAAAGAATTATTGTCTTCATTGGTCGGAAAGGTTGTCAAGGTTAATCGTGGCGGCCCTGAGTCGCGTACTGGAAAGGTGTTGTATGGAGGGGACGATCACTTTGCCCTGCTGTCGGAAAAAGATGGTGTGGTTTACTTCAACTCTTCTCATGTGAAGAGCATCTCTCAAAACATCAAGTCTGGGTTATCAGTTAAGGAAGAACTGTCAGAAGAAGGATTGGAGTTTATGAAAGAGGACACATTGGGTGATTTACTCACAAGCTTGAAATACCAATGGGTCAAGATCAACCGCGGGGGTCCTGAAAAGCTCGAGGGAATCCTTGATCATTCAAGTGATGAATTCGTCACGCTTGTATTAAATGAAGAGGTTGTCCGCCTGGCTACGTACCATATCAAGAGCATCAGCTACGGCGTGAAACCGGAAAAAGAAGAGAAAACGGAAGAAGAGAAGTAATTCTCTAGAGGGTAAGGAGGAGTATAAATGAGTAATTTCAATGAATCATTAAAAGAATTAACAGGTCATCAAATTAACATTTTGCTGAACGACGGGACGAAGCTTTCCGGTCAGCTTGCTGAGGTCAGTACTGAGATTGTGACCGTCTATTCAAGTGAGAACGAAACGTCTTATTATCCGATTTCACAAATCCAGTCGGTGACGAAGAACTCTAAATATGTAAAAGCATTGCCGGTTTCCGGTGATCATCTAAAAGGCGAAAAGATTTCTGACGTATTGTCTCAGAGCCTGCTTAACTGGGTGACGATCAACGGTACAGGAAAAGCTTCCTATTCCGGTATACTTTCAGCAGTGGAAGACGATCACCTCGTATTGACCCAAGGGAAGGACAGAGTTTACCTGAAGCATTCTTCTGTACTGAACGTATATGATGCTTCCAAGAAGACGACTTCCTCCGATTCAGACAATGAATCTTCCAATTCGTCCGACAACGCCAGCTCAGACTCGTCGAGCAATAAAGATTCATCTGCTCAAGCTACGTCACAGAGCCAATCTTCTAAGAAGTCTTCAAGTAAAAAATCGAGAAAACGTCAGCCTGCTTTTTATTACGATGAAATTGAAGGAGCCAATTCATCCAAGTAATCGTGCTCTATTAAAAAAAGCTGAAACTCGGGATAAATGTTGGGCAAACTCAATGAGCAGAAATAAAAATAATAGAATAATCTCAGTATCCACGTAAGGTCTTTTTAAAGAGGATACTGAGATTGTTCTTATCATCTTGTCAACAGCTTACTGCATTCATTCTATTTAAACCCATTGGGCCCAAAAAATGTGGACAAAGGGTGCCATGATTGGGGTGCCTTCTACAATCATTTTGTCTGGAATCATGGAATTGAATGGCTACCTTATTCAGAAAGGAGTAATGAGCACATGAAAAATGTTTATTCTAAATTCACCGGAGAAGCAGTCATCATTGAACTTACGGGTAAAAAGACCATCAACGGGTATTTGATCGAAGTGGGTAATGAAGTGCTGATCGTCTATAACGGAGACGATTATATTTATATTTCTACTTCTCATATTAAAAACATGTCGATCGTATCGAAAGAATCCATCGGCATCGATGAACCGACGGACAGTCCCCAGCTTGAGCAGGAGGACCAGTTGTCCCTGCGAAAGATTCTGACGACGGCCAAAGGAGTCTTCCTTGAAATCTATACAATGGGCAATCAGCCGATTCACGGCTATATCACAGGTATTATGAATAACTACTTCTCCTTCTATTCCCCTGTTTATAAAACGATGTATATCTCCCTGCAGCACTTAAAATGGCTGATTCCCTATTCCACGAATCTGTCCCCGTTCCGCCTTGCCAAAGAGAACCTTCCCGTCAATCCGACAACCTCCATCACCCTGGCGAGAAGCTTTGAGGTCCAGATTGAAAAACTCACCGGTCACCTCGTCGTATTGAACCTTGGTGTCAACGAAGAGTTGATCGGTAAGATTGAAAGAGTGGACGACAACATCATGGAGATGATTACAGCCAAAGGAGAATCCCTCTACTTAAATATGCAGCATATCCAGACCGTTCATTTACCATAAAAAAAACCACCTTTCGATGAGAAAGGTGGTTCCTTCATGATTAGAAATTACGTTCTGAAACGTTAATTCTGTTCATGGCACGCTTCAGAGCGAGTTCGGCACGACGGAAGTCTACGTCGTCCTGTTGTGCCTGCATGCGGTCTTCAGCACGGCCTTTTGCTTCTTTCGCGCGTTGTACATCGATAGCTTCTGCTGTTTCAGCAGACTGTGCTAGAATTGTCACTTGTTCAGGACGTACTTCTAAGAATCCGCCACTGACAGCTACAAGCTCAGTGTTGCCACCTTTTTTCAGGCGAACCGCACCGATTTGTAGTGGAGCAACCATCGGAATGTGTCCAGGTAAGATTCCAAGCTCACCGCTTTGAGCTTTTGTGCTCACCATTTCCACTTCTGAATCGTACACTGGGCCATCGGGAGTGACAATATTGACTTTTAATGTCTTCATTTTCTTCCCTCCTGGTCCCTAATTATACCTCTACGCCCATTTCTTTAGCTGCAGCCAGTACGTCCTCGATCGGACCTACAAGACGGAATGCATCTTCTGGAATGTGGTCGTATTTACCTGCAAGAATATCAACGAAGCCTTTAACTGTGTCCTTTACTTCTACGTAAGAACCTTTTTGGCCTGTGAACTGTTCTGCAACGTGGAAGTTTTGAGATAAGAAGAACTGTACGCGGCGTGCGCGTTGTACTGTCAGCTTATCATCATCAGAAAGCTCATCCATACCAAGGATCGCGATGATATCTTGAAGTTCTTTATAGCGCTGTAACGTTTGTTGAACGTTACGTGCAACATTGTAGTGTTCTTCTCCAACGATCTCTGGAGAAAGAGCACGGGAAGTCGATGCCAATGGATCTACCGCAGGATAGATACCCATTTCAGAAAGCTTACGCTCAAGGTTCGTTGTTGCGTCAAGGTGAGCGAAAGTTGTTGCAGGAGCCGGATCCGTGTAGTCATCCGCAGGTACATAGATCGCTTGGATCGATGTTACAGAACCTACGTTTGTTGACGTGATACGCTCTTGCAGTTGACCCATTTCAGTCGCAAGTGTCGGCTGGTAACCAACGGCAGATGGCATACGGCCAAGTAGTGCCGAAACCTCTGAACCTGCTTGCGTGAAACGGAAGATGTTATCGATGAACAGAAGTACGTCTTGACCTTGCTCATCACGGAAGTATTCTGCCATTGTCAGACCCGTCAAGGCAACACGCATACGTGCTCCTGGCGGCTCGTTCATTTGTCCGAATACCATCGCTGTTTTCTTGATAACGCCAGAATCGCTCATCTCGTGGTAAAGGTCATTTCCTTCACGCGTACGCTCTCCAACACCGGCGAATACAGAGATACCACCGTGCTCTTGAGCGATGTTATTGATAAGCTCCTGGATTAATACGGTTTTACCAACACCGGCACCACCGAATAGACCGATCTTACCACCCTTGATATATGGAGCAAGTAAGTCTACTACTTTGATACCTGTTTCAAGAATCTCAACTTCTGTAGAAAGTTGATCGAATGTAGGCGCCTGTCTGTGAATCGGATCACGACGGATACCTGCTGCTAGAGGCTCGTCTAAATCGATTGATTCACCCAGAACGTTGAATACACGACCTAACGTTACATCCCCTACTGGTACAGAGATTGGTGCTCCTGTATCGAGTACTTCGGCTCCACGTTGTAAACCATCCGTAGATGCCATTGCGATCGTACGTACAGAATCATCACCTAGGTGAAGGGCAACCTCTAATGTAAGTTCAGCTCTATCTGCAATTTGGACCTTTAAAGAGTTGTAGATATCAGGAAGTTGCCCGCTGGCGAACTTGACATCAACAACTGGACCCATTACTTGAAGAACGTGTCCTTTGTTCATCTCTTTCCCTCCTAACTAGCTTTTGACAAAAACTTTATAAAGTATAAACGGTTCTAAAAAACCGTCAGAGTTCTATTCGAGTGCCGCAGCCCCGCCGACGATCTCCGTGATTTCCTGAGTGATCGCTGCTTGACGCGCACGGTTAAATGATAGTGTAAGGTCACTGATGATTTCTTTTGCATTATCGGTTGCATTTCTCATCGCTGTCATACGGGCGGCGTGCTCACTTGCTTTACCGTCCAGTAAGGCTCCGAAAATCAGGCTTTCAGCGTATTGAGGAAGCAATACCTCTAGGATTTCCTCTGCAGAAGGCTCGAATTCATATGAAGCAAGCTTTCCTGAAGGAGTCAGATCCGTTAACGGTAACACTTTTTTCTCCGTAACATCCTGTTGAATCGCACTTACATAGTGGTTGTAGAACATATACAGTTCATCGTATGCCTCAGCTGAGAACATACCCACCGCTTTGTTTGCGATATCTTTAATGTCTGCGAAATTCGGTTGATCCGGAAGACCCGTTACCGATTCAAGGACATTAAAGCCTTTTTTACGGAAGAAATCAGCACCGACACGGCCCAGAGCAATAATGGCAAATTCATCATTCGAACTGTGACTTTCTTTAATTCGATTGCTAACAGCACGGATTACACTGCTGTTATATGCCCCCGCCAAACCACGGTCTGATGTAATGACCAGATACCCGGTTCTTTTAACGGGGCGGGAGACTAGCATCGGATTCCTCACACCTTGACTGCCCGCTGCAACGGATGTCACCACTTCAGAAATTTTATTCATGTAAGGCACGAATGACTTAGCATTCGTCTCCGCACGATTCAATTTAGAAGCCGATACCATTTCCATTGCTTTGGTGATTTGACTTGTCTTTTTGGTAGAAGTAATACGAGTTTGTATATCGCGTAACGATGCCACTGGTTCTCACCACCCTTTACATATTGTCAGACATAGGGAGCGGGGCTTTTTAGCCCTACTCCACTATGGTCATTGCCGTCAGACGGCAACCCTTATTCAGACTTGATGAACGTCTTCTTGAATTCGTTGATCGCGGTTTTCATTGCATCATCTTCAGGAAGACCTTTCGTCGTACGAATATGGTCTAACAGTTCAGTATGGTTGTGATCTAACCAGCTTAGAAGTTCAGACTCGAAACGACGGATATCTACAACTGGAATATCATCTAAATGACCTTTAATCAGTGCATAGAAGATCATGACTTGTTTTTCAACTTTAAGTGGTTTGTTAAGATCCTGCTTCAGTACTTCTACAGTACGAGCTCCACGATTCAGTTTCGCCTGAGTCGCTTTATCAAGATCCGATCCGAACTGAGCGAATGCTTCAAGCTCACGGTAAGCGGCTAAGTCAAGACGAAGCGTACCGGAAACCTTCTTCATTGCTTTGATTTGTGCAGATCCCCCAACACGTGATACGGAAAGACCCGCATTGATCGCCGGACGTACACCGGAGAAGAATAGGTCAGATTGTAAGAAAATCTGTCCGTCCGTGATGGAGATAACGTTTGTCGGGATATAAGCGGAGATATCTCCTGCTTGTGTTTCAACGAATGGTAATGCTGTGATGGAACCGCCACCTTTAGCATCACTTAACTTCGCCGCACGCTCAAGTAAACGAGAGTGCAAGTAGAATACGTCACCAGGGAATGCTTCACGGCCTGGAGGACGACGTAGTAATAGGGAAAGCTCACGGTAAGCAGAAGCCTGCTTAGAAAGATCATCATACACGACAAGAACGTGCTTGCCACTGTGCATGAATTCTTCAGCCATTGTGATACCAGCATATGGTGCTAAGAATAGCATTGGAGCCGGTGAAGCAGCTGATGCCGTTACAACGATTGTGTAATCAAGGGCACCGTGCTTACGCAATGTTTCTACCGCGTTACGTACAGTTGATTCTTTTTGACCGATGGCAACGTAGATACATACCATGTCCTGGTCTTTTTGGTTCAGAATCGCATCGATCGCAACAGATGTTTTACCTGTTTGACGGTCACCGATGATCAATTCACGTTGTCCACGACCGATCGGAACTAACGCATCGATCGCTTTGATACCCGTTTGAAGTGGTTCGTGTACGGATTTACGATCCATAACACCAGGTGCTCCACTTTCAATCGGACGTGTTTTCGTTGTTGCGATTGGACCCAATCCATCAACTGGTTGTCCAAGTGAGTTTACTACACGACCAACTAGTTCTTGTCCTACTGGTACTTCCATGATACGTCCAGTACGACGAACCTCATCGCCTTCACGAATGTCAGTATATGGTCCGAGAATGATGATACCAACGTTGTTTTCTTCTAAGTTCTGTGCCATACCCATGACACCGTTAGAAAATTCAACAAGCTCTCCAGCCATGACATTGTCGAGGCCATGAGCACGAGCGATACCGTCACCGATTTGGATAACTGTACCTACGTCGCTTACTTTCATCTCAGACTGATAGTTTTCAATTTGCTTTTTTATCAGCGCGCTGATTTCTTCCGCCTTGATGCTCATGAATTTCACCCCTCATTTATACGAAAGTTAACGAATTAGTTCACGCTCAAGACGAGTCAACTTACCTTGCAGGCTACCATCATAGATGCGTGTCCCGATTTGGACCTTGATGCCGCCCAGTAAATGTTCGTCTGTCACATTGGTAATTCTTAATGATTGTTTTCCGACTTTTTTTGCAAAAGAAGACGACAATGCTGTTTGCTCATCTTCAGTTAAAGGACGTACAGAGTACACTGTCGCATCTGCAATCCCGCGTGCTTCGTTTGTCAATTCGATGAATGCCTCAACCATGCTTGTGATCTCGCCCGTACGGTGACGGTCCGTCATCAGCATCAATGTGTTCAGGACATATGGGGAAGCTGCTCGAAATGCTTCCTGAATCAATGACTTCTTCTTATCTAACGTAAGCTTAGGATTTTCAAAGAGAACCGTTAATTCGGTGTTCTCAAGGAAAACCGCTCTCACTGTACGCAGCTCTTCTTCGATTCCTTCAAGCTGATTATGATCCTGGGCAATCTCGAAAAGAGCTAACGCATAGCGTTTTGCAACTGTAGAGTAGCTCATCGCTCTTCCCCTACCTCTTGAATATAATCGTTAATTAACTTCTGTTGATCATCTGCAGAAAGTTCTTTCTCAATGACCTTAGAAGCAATAAGTACTGATAAAGAAGCAACCTGTTTCTGAAGTGCTGCAACAGCTTGTTCTTTTTGCGTTTCGATTTCGCGTTTTGCAGATTCTTTCAATCTCTCTGCCTCTTGACGAGCAGTTGCGATAATCTCTTCACGTTGTTCAGAACCTTGTTTCTTAGAGTTTTCAATCATCGTTTGAGCTTCAAGACGAGCTTCTTTCAGAAGTTTCTTTTGCTCTTCTAAAATATTGTTTGCCTCAGTGCGGCTCTTTTCGGCTGCCGTGATCTCACCGGCGATGTGGTCTTCACGCTGCTGCATGATTCCCATTAGTGGACCCCAGGCGAATTTCTTAAGTAGCGCCATAAGGACTAGGAACATGATCAGCTGAAAGACGATATCCCCCGTGTTAAGGCCGCCGTGACCTGCTGCCTCACCTATAACGAATGCGTTAGTTAACATACTCGATTCACTCCCTTCAAGAATCGATTGGATCGTATTTTTTATAAATGAACCGTTCTTGCAAAGAATCTATTCTCTAGTACATAGGAATGGCGAAGATAATCGTCAAGACGAACTTCGCCATTCAACCTGTCCGTTTTATTAGCTTCCTAGTGCGATGAAAGCGATAACTACGCCGATGATAGGAAGTGCCTCAACTAGTGCGATACCGATGAACATTGTTGTTTGTAAAGTACCACGTAATTCCGGTTGACGTGCAATTCCTTCTACTGTACGACCTACGATAAGACCGTTACCAATACCTGCTCCTAGTGCTGCTAAACCAACTGCAATTGCTGCTGCGATAAGACTCATTCTAAAGTTCCTCCTTTAATGTATAAGAAAAATATTTTTTACATATATGTTTGTCCACCGTAATGAACAGGTATATATTAATGGTCGTGGCTTACTTTGTGAGCCATATAAACCATTGTTAACATACAGAAAATGAACGCCTGGATTGATCCGACAAACACCGAGAATCCTTGCCAAGCAAGCATTGGTGCGATCGCTCCGATCGTTCCGCCGATACCACCGTTAACGGCTAGACCCGCAAGTAGTGCAAGCAGGATTTCACCGGCATAGATGTTACCGTAAAGTCGAAGACCCAATGTAAGAGTGTTTGCAAACTCTTCAATGATTTTTAGCGGGAATAACCACCACATAGGTTTGAAAAAGTCTTTCCCATATTCGCCAAACCCCTTTAATCTGATTCCATAGAAATGGGATAGTACCACGACCATAACCGCCAGGGTCATCGTGATGGCAGGGTCGGCTGTAGGTGATTTCCACCATAATTCGCCATCATATACAACTGAGAATGGTAGACCCAGCATATTAGATACAAAGATATACATGATAATCGTGAGACCTAAGATATGAAAACGGCCACCCGTCTTCCAGTCCATGTTGCTCTTAATGATCCCCTTGACGAAGTCCATCACCCACTCGAAAAAATTCTGCATTCCGGTCGGTTTCAGGGCTAAGCGACGTGTAGATAAGAGGGCTATAATAAACACTATGGCCGTTGCGACCGTGATCATCAAAACGTTCGCAAGGTTAAAAGTCAAACCCAGAAAATGGGCTGTAGGTGCTCCATGATTCAAAATACTTCACCTCTCTTCCCCGCTATTTATTAGTTTTGAAGCTGCTGAAAAAATAATCTATCATAATGACAATATAGGTCGTCATTAATCCAATAATAAGACTTAGGAGATGAAATGTTTCTGGAAATCGTGTGGCAATGATGACTCCAAGGGCGGCTGCGGCCATACGGGAAGTGGTTCCTAGTGATCTCACTTTTTGCCCGGCTACCACGGCGTCCCCGAACTTCGAGACCCGCTTGGTCATGCCCCAGTGCATATAAAGACTTAGAACTGTCCCTAAAATTAACCCTAAGAATACTGATTTGTGGGTGGTGAATCCCCAACCCAGGACGTAAATAGAAAGCACATAAATTATGTATTTCCGCTGTCTATTAAACATTTGATGGAGTTCCGGCATATCTTATTATTCTCCTAAGAAGAAATGTCGTACTGTACGAAGCATCGCATAAATCCCTGCGGCAAGGCCGAGGAGTAATCCGATGATTAAAAAGAGTGGTGCTGAATCAACCTGCTGATCGATCCATCTCCCCAGGAAAATCCCGACTAAGATAGACCCGACAAGCTGTGCTAAAATGGCCGAATAAATCGCCATCGCTTTATATGGGTTTTCGTTTTTTTGACCCATTTCAACCTCTCCCATTCAAACGAAATTTGAACATGAGGCAAGCATTTCAGACATGATGTAAAACCGATTGCATAAGGGTTTACGCATTGTGAAAACCTTATCATTTTACATCCTTTGTAAGCATACAATAGGGCTTAATCTATGTCAATGCGTTCAAGTTAAAAAGTTCACAACCTATCCACGTGTTCCCAGATTGTTCACATTTTCAACACAATTAGCAGAAAAGCGTAGGGGGCTTGCTCTGGGGCGACAAGCATAAGGCGAGTCGACCGGAAAGGCGTTCTTTGCCTTTTTGGTCGGCTTGACTTATGACCTCGAGCCCCAAGCCCCCGGAGCTGGACATCGCGAAAAGCGTACCCGACTGCCCAACCCTCACGCCCAACTTAGTAATATATTAACAAATTCATAGTCCCCCACTTCACATGCCCCTCCATTATATAGAAGATTCCCTTGCTGAGTAACCCTTGAATTTAATGTAAATACTTCCATTTGGTTTCAAAATGATTCTGTATATAAATAGAGGTCCGTCCCTCAGTGAATTCTAAGAGGGACGGACCTTTTCATTATTTTATTCGTTTGGGTCGAAGGATTTGGGACGTTCATCCAGGTGGCCGAAATGGTAGCGGATTGCTTGGGTAATTCGGTAGGATGCCTGTCCGTCTCCGTATGGGTTTGTCGCTTTGGACATTTTGCCGTGTGCTTCCGGATCTGTCAGTAATTCTTTTGCAAGCTTGTAGATGTTTTCTTCTTCATTCCCTGCAAGCTTCAATGTTCCGGCTTCAATCCCTTCAGGACGCTCGGTTGTGTCACGAAGGACAAGGACCGGTACGCCTAACGAAGGTGCTTCTTCCTGAACACCGCCTGAATCTGTCAGAATCAGATGGGCACGGGAGGCGAAGTTATGGAAATCGATGACATCAAGCGGCTCGATCAGATGAATGCGCTTGTCGTCTCCAAGTACTTCATCCGCCACTTCACGAACGGCCGGATTCAAGTGGACCGGATAGACAACCTGGATATCATCATGCTCTTCCACTAATCGCTTGATGGCACGGAACATGTTGCGCATCGGTTGACCGAGGTTTTCACGTCGGTGAGCCGTCAGTAGAACTAATCGGTCATCACCGACCTTCTCGAGAACCTCATGATGATACTCATCTTTTACGGTCGTTTTTAACGCATCAATCGCTGTGTTCCCCGTAATGAAAATTCCCTCATCTTTCTTATTTTCATTCAAAAGATTCTGGGATGATTTTTCCGTTGGAGCAAAATGAAGATCCGCCATGACGCCTGTCAGTTGACGATTCATTTCCTCTGGGAACGGCGAATATTTATTCCATGTTCTTAGGCCTGCTTCGACGTGGCCGACAGAGATTTGATTATAGAAAGCAGCAAGACTTGCGACGAATGTTGTTGTGGTATCACCATGTACAAGAACAATATCCGGCTTTGCTTCTTTCATAATTTTATCGAGGCCTTCTAGTCCGCGCGTTGTTACGTCGATAAGTGTTTGACGGTCTTTCATGATGTTCAGGTCATAATCAGGCGTGATATCAAAAATATTTAACACCTGATCCAGCATTTCACGGTGCTGAGCTGTTACTGTTACAATCGTTTCAAAGCTTTCTGGATACTTCTTCAATTCAAGAACAAGGGGCGCCATCTTGATGGCTTCCGGCCTTGTTCCGAAAATCGTCATTACCTTGATTGGATTCGTCATGTGTTCGCCCTGCCTTTCTTATTTCGTTCCGTACAAACGATCTCCCGCGTCCCCAAGTCCAGGTACGATGTAACCTTTTTCATTCAGCTTCTCATCAAGAGCAGCGATGAAGATATCAACATCAGGGTGTGCTTCCTTGATGGCGTCGACACCTTCAGGACAAGCAACCAGGCACATGAACTTGATGCTTACGGCACCGCGCTTTTTCAATGAGTTGATCGCTTCAACAGCAGATCCGCCCGTTGCAAGCATCGGATCGACCAGGATGAAGTCACGCTCTTCCACATCACTTGGAAGCTTCACGTAATATTCGATCGGCTTAAGAGTCTCAGGGTCACGGTATAACCCGACATGTCCCACTTTTGCAGCCGGGATCAATTTAAGGATTCCATCAACCATTCCAAGGCCGGCACGCAAGATAGGAACGATCCCTAATTTTTTCCCTGCAAGGGTTTTCGCTTTCGCTTTGCTTACCGGCGTTTCAACGTCGATATCCTCAAGAGGAAGATCACGTGTGATCTCAAATGCCATCAGTGTTGCTACTTCGTCAACAAGCTCACGGAATTCCTTTGTTCCTGTTTCTTTATCACGGATAAACGTTAACTTATGTTGGATCAACGGATGATCAAATACATATACTTTGCCCATACGACTCTCTCCTTTAAATTCAGTTTTATGTAAAAATGGTTTGTCCACTTCATTTACACCTCAGACTATTGTACATAAAAGACAATTTAAGAGCAACATGAGATGGGAAGTGTAATGGAATCGTTAGAATTGAGAAAGTTGGAGGTGGAATTGATCCCCGCGATGGGATTTGGGTTTATTTTGACTGGGTGAGTGGGGACCAGGAGGCTTGGAACTGAGGTGATTGCGTCGTTTTTTCGTTCATTGCGTCATTTTCATTTTTATTGCGTCGTTTTTTCGTTCATTGCGTCATTTCACTATGTTTTTGCGTATTTTAACAAATTATGGAACATTCCATTTCTATACCCATCAAAAAAACCTCCCCACCAGGAACATCCGTCCCTAATGAAGAGGTTAACATCTATTATCTCTCAGGATATAATTCAAATTTGCTTGTTAGATCCAACACGCGTTTGCGTGCTTCTTCCAATTTCGCTTCATCTTCATGGTTTTTAAGAGTCAACGCCATGATCGAGGCAATTTCGTCCATATCATCTAAACCAAATCCTCTGGACGTCACAGCTGCCGTACCGATACGGACACCGCTTGTAACGAATGGGCTTTCCGGATCGAATGGAATCGTGTTTTTATTGACGGTGATTCCGATCTCATCAAGAACCTTTTCCGCGACTTTACCAGTCAACCCAAGTGAACGAGTGTCGATCAATAGTAGGTGGTTATCAGAGCCACCTGATACAAGATCGATTCCTTCCTTGACCAGACCTTCACCTAAGCGCTTCGCATTGTCGATGATGTTCTGTGCATATTCTTTGAAGGAATCCTGCAGTGCTTCACCGAAAGCCACGGCTTTAGCAGAAATGACGTGCATAAGAGGTCCACCCTGGATTCCAGGGAAAATAGACTTGTCTATCTTCTTCGCAAACTCTTCTTTACAAAGGATCATTCCGCCGCGTGGTCCACGCAATGTTTTATGAGTTGTTGTCGTCACGAAGTCTGCATACGGAACCGGGTTCTGGTGAAGACCAGCCGCTACGAGACCAGCGATGTGAGCCATATCCACCATCAGGTATGCTCCCACTTCATCTGCGATTTCACGGAATTTCGCGAAATCGATGGCTCTTGGATACGCACTTGCTCCCGCTACGATCAGCTTAGGTTTGTGCTCTAACGCTTTTTGTCTTACATCTTCGTAATTGATCAGGTGCTTCTCTTCATCCACACCATACTCTACGAAGTTATATTGAATTCCACTGAAATTGACCGCACTTCCGTGAGTCAGATGTCCCCCATGAGATAAGTTCATTCCAAGAACCGTGTCGCCCTGTTCAAGGATGGTGAAGTAGACTGCCATATTGGCTTGTGCCCCTGAGTGAGGCTGAACGTTGACGTGTTCCGCTCCAAACAGTTCTTTCGCACGGTCGCGGGCCAGATTTTCGGCTACGTCCACATGCTCACAGCCACCATAATAGCGACGACCTGGGTACCCCTCTGCATACTTATTGGTCAAAACGGAGCCTTGTGCTTCCATAACGGCTTCGCTGACAAAGTTTTCAGATGCAATTAATTCGATCTTTGTTCGTTGACGCTCTAATTCATCTTGAATCGCTGCATAAATTTCCGGATCTTGCTTGGCAATCTTACTCATACATATCCCCCTTTAATTCATAGGCCCAACTTTGGCGCCTCCTTGATTCATTCAATCCCATTCTAACACGATTCACCAAAAGGCGAAATAAAAACCTATAGTCAAAACGTAACGTTCGTGTTTAGCACCTCATGTAGAGATCAATCCAAAATAAAGGTCCGTTCCTCAACCAAGAGGGACGGACCTTCTTCCATGTTTTATTCGTATACAGCCCTGGTTCCGCCGATGAGTTTTGGTCTGGTTTTGGCGAGGGTGACGTGGGCTTCGCCGAGGCTTTTTTGTGATACACGGATCGGAACGGCTACGTGTTTCAGATGCATGCCGATGAAGGTGTCCCCGATGTCGATGCCGGCGTCGGCTTTGATATGTTCGACCATGACCGGGTCTTCGAAGGAATGATAGGCTTTCGTCGCCATGGCTCCCCCTGCTTTTCGCACGGGAACGACGGTGACTTCATCGAGCCCCCTCTTTTCCGCTACTTCCCTTTCAAGGACCAGAGCACGGTTTAAGTGCTCGCAGCATTGGAACGCCAGAGAAACCCCAATTGAATCCGCCCATCTCTTCAATTCGTCATAAATCATTTCCGCCACATCAATGGTCCCCGCCGTGCCGATCCGCTCCCCCATCACTTCGGAGGTGGAACAGCCGACGACAAAGACTTGTCCTTTTTTCAGCGGAACCTGACTGCTGAAATCACGCAGGATCGTTTGCAATTCATCTTTCAATTGAGCGATTTCCATGAAACCCACTCCTTATTGTTTGTCTTCGTATGCCGTGATCTTTCCGACTCTATTTGCATGGCGGCCGCCTTCGAATTCGGTTCCAAGCCACGTTTTAGCGATTTCACGTGCCAGTCCCGGCCCGATGACACGTTCCCCCATGGCCAGCATGTTGCTGTCATTATGTTCGCGGGTCGCTTTTGCACTGAATACATCATGCACAAGGGCGCAGCGGATGCCCTTTACTTTATTGGCAGAGATGCTCATACCGATTCCCGTTCCGCAGATCAGAATCCCTCGGTCGAATTCACCGCTTGCCACTTTTTCCGCAACGGGAACTGCGTAGTCAGGATAGTCGACGGATGTGCCACACTCACAGCCGAAATCCTCATATTCAAGACCCATTTCTTCCATTAATGACTTGATTTCTTCTCTAATATTCACTCCGCCGTGATCCGACGCAATCGCAATTTTCATCTTCTCCCACTCCCCATAACCTTTGATACGTTTATTTTGCCACATCCTCTCCATTATATAAAGCTTTTCAGCATGAAAAAACGGGCATGAGGTCCGTCCCTCACACCCGCTCATTTTTAAAGATGAAAACGTGTAATCGTGCTTTTCAGTGCCTCAGCCTGTTCTTTCAGGTTGAGGGCCAGCTTCTCGACGTCATTCATGACGACCGCTTGCTCTTTAGTTGAAGCTGATACTTCCATGGCACCCGCTGATGTTTCTTCTGCGATGGCGGCTACTTCCTGGGATTGCTGGGAAGTGAGCTGGATGCTGTCCATCTGCTGATCGACGAGGACTGAGATGTTCTGGACCGCGTCTGCCACTTCATGAATGGTTGTCGTCATGGTTTCAATCATTTCATTCGTCTGCGTTCCTTTTTGGGCTTCTGTGTTGGCAGAATCGACCTGGGTCGTGATCTGTCCAACAACATTCCCGACTTCTGTCTGGATGTTCTTGATCAATTCCGAAATGCCTTGAACCGCTTTTCCACTTTCATCGGCCAGTTTCCGGACTTCCTCTGCGACCACTGCGAATCCTTTTCCATGCTCCCCGGCACGCGCCGCTTCTATGGAAGCATTCAAGGCAAGAAGATTGGTTTGGTTCGCGATGTCCCCGACTAATTGGATGATTTGCTCCACTTTTTTCGCGTTGTCTTCAAGTCGGCGCACGGCGTCCAACGAATCTTCATTCCCTTTTGCCAGCCGGCTGATGCCTTCGACGAGGGAATGAATCACTTCTTTACTTCCCTGAAGCTCCGTCACCATGTTTTTCGACATATGCTCGGATGATTTCGAATGATCCTGGACTTCCCGGGCGATCCGGATGACATCCTCCACGGATTCAGCCGTCGTTTGAATCGCCGTCGCCGAGCTTTCGGCACCCGCTGAAATTTCGCTGATCGTTTTGGAAATCGAATATGCCTGTGTAGAAGCGATTTCCGATGCTTTGGAAAGCTCGATGACATTCGTATTGGTTTTGTTAAAATTGTCATCGATGCTTGAGACCATGTCACGTAAATTATGCAGCATGCGGTTGAACGCCAGTGCCAGTGAACGGATTTCGTCATCGGATTTCGGTACATCCACTTCGATGGCGATGTCCCCTTCAGCGGCTTTCAATGCAACCTGTTCCAAGCGCTGCAGCGGTTTGACGATGAAGCCCGCTGCAAAAAAGGCCAGAACCGCCGACCAGAATACACCCATGCCAAGGGTCATGATCGTGAACCACAGCTCATTCATATCCGGCGCAAAAGCAGGTTTGATTACATAAATAAAAAAGGCACTTGTGGTATACGTCACCAACGCCAGAAGCGTGATAAAGAAGACCAATTTCTTTCTAAGACCCGACTTGTAGCTCTTCACTTTCCCCATCTTTCTCTCTCCCTGTCTCTAGCCAAGCTTTTTCATTAACTCCTCGATCAATGAATTCAATTCCCTGTATGTATGTCTATAGATGTCCATGCTTCCTCCATACGGATCCGATACATCCAAGTCGGCAGGATCTTCAAGGACAAACTCCTTCAATGTAAAAACCTTGTCCGCCACATGTGGATACTGATCCACAATCGCCCGCTTATGATTCGATGTCATCGTAAAAATATAGGAAGCCCAATCCAGGTTCTCTTTTGAGAGCGAACTCGATTGATGTCTATGTATTATATCGTTCTCTTTCAGCACTTCTTTAGTCTGAAATGACGCATCATTTCCGTCCATGGCAAAAACACCGGCAGATTTCACGTCGAACTTATCTTTTCCCTTATGCTTCAAAACCGCCTCCGCCATAGGACTCCGGCAAGTATTCCCTGTACAAACAAACAAAATATTCATCACGTCATCCTCCTTACCACCTATTATAAAATATTTTCCAATCTCCCAATAGTCCATTCACAAAGAATACAAAAAGAAAGGCGCGGCTCAGCCCCGAAACCTAACAAAAAAAGCCCACCCCGAGGGACGGACCTTCACCAGCCAATTCAAATCGGCAAAAGTAGCTTCACACCAAACGCAAACAGGATACTCCCCCCAAGTGCCTCGCTGTACGTTCCAAGCACTCCCTGGAATTTCCGGCCGATCAATAATCCTGCCCACGTCAACACGGTAGCCGCGATCCCGAAACAGAAGAGGGCGACGGCTGTCCTTGCACCGAAGATCCCGAGGGTCAGTCCCACCGAAAAACTGTCCAGGCTTACACTCAACGCAAAAAGGATCAATCCAAAGCCCACCGGCGATATGAGAGTTGTGTCCTCCTCCTTAAAGCTCGACATGAACATCTGGATTCCAAGGACGATGAGCAGGACACCACCCGCATAAGCCGCAAAGGACCCGAACGTTTCCGATAGAAACTTCCCCGTCATCATCCCGAGGAGCGGCATCCATACATGAAAGACCCCGACAACCAACCCTATATAAAAGACCTGCTTTAATCTCAGTTGGAACATACCCATCCCTATCCCGATCGAAAAGGCATCCATCCCAAGAGCAAATGCCATTAACATCAAGGTCATCAGTTCGCCGATAATTGTTGTCATTTTGTTTTTCCCCCTCCGGACATGCCTACAAAACAACTTATGCACGTCCAAAGGGATTTAGAATACAAAACAAAAACCCCTATGAAAGATCATAGGGAAGGATAATCATCCTTTTATTACCCGGTAACCGGCCGCTTTCTGAAGACGGTTCATGATCGCAAGCCCGACTCCTTCTTCCGGAAACATCTCCGCAAAAATAATATCCACATTACTTCTATTAAAAGCACGCAGAGTGTCGTAGAGATGCTGGGCGACTGTTTTCAGATCGTCCCGGCGTCCGGCTGACAGGATGAGATCCGCCTGATACCAATCCATTTGTTCCTCCGTCGTCAGGACCCCGACTTTGAGCCCCTCTTCCTTTTTCTCATCCACCAATCGCTGCACATCTTCCTTTGTACCGTCCACAAGATAAACAGGGGCATCCGGGGCGTAGTGGGTGTATTTCATCCCGGGTGATTTCGGGGCACCCTTGCCTTCTTTCAAGGAAGGATCCACTTCCACTTTCCCGACGACTTCTTCCAGCTGCTCTTTCGTGATACCGCCTGGACGCAAAATGACCGGGATTTCCCCCGTACAATCCACGACCGTCGACTCGACACCGACTCCCGTTTCGCCGCCGTCCACCACTCCGGCGATCCGGCCATCCAGGTCATCGATCACATGCTGAGCCGTTGTCGGACTCGGTTTACCCGAACGATTCGCACTCGGAGCGGCAATCGGAAGTCCCGATGCCTCGATAATGGATAGCGCCACGGGATGGTCCGGCATCCGGATCCCTACAGTATCGAGTCCAGCCGTCACCCTTCCGGAAAAGACGTTTTCCTTATTTTTAAAAATAATCGTCAGTGGCCCCGGCCAATAGGCATCAATGAGTTTCGAAGCATCCATCGGGATCTCTTCGACCAGCCCCTTTAACTGCTCTTTATTTGATATGTGGACAATCAGTGGATTATCCGATGGCCTGCCCTTCGCTTTGAAGATTTTTTCCACCGCAGTGTCCGATGTGGCATTGGCTCCCAGTCCATAAACCGTCTCTGTCGGGAACGCCACCACCTCATCCTGTTGAAGAATCTTCGCTGCATCCACAATTTGTGGATAACTTTTGTTTTTATCCACATCACTTTCCACAATCCAATGTTTCATCATCTATGTCATCCACCTTTATGTTACTAAGCTACATTTCATCACTTTTTATCTACAAATACTGAATTTACAAGTTCCTATACTTTTGAAAGTATAAAAGAAACACCTTGAATTCTCAAGTATTATCCACAAACTGCGTATAACTTGTTGAAAATTGTGGATAAACCTGTGGATGGTGTGAATAATTCTGAAAAAAGAAATAGTTACCGCTTTCTCACATTTTGTCGAATGGCAAACGAAAAAAACTGAACCATTTTTATGAGAATGGTTCAGTCCTGAATTCTCCGATAAAATCCTTGTCGAAAAATCTATAAATCCAATTTCATGGTGATACAGTTATCCACAGTGGATAACTTTTTTGCATGAATGAAGTTCTCCAGCTCATCCACACCAGGATCAGCTTCTTGTTGAAAACCCAGCAGGTCAAAGAACGCGAGGGATGCTTTCCGATTGGAAATCAAATAGAGACGCTTCAGATCCTTTTCTTTCGCAAGCTTTAAAATCTCCTGAAAGAGAGCAAATAATTCTTCACTTTCAAATGAAGAAGTGACTACGAGTGATCGAAGAAGGCCGATCTTCCCCTGCACCTCGATTCCAAGCGTCCCGATCAAACGATTTTCTTCATCCTCCACTACTAAAAAACAATCAATGCTATGTTTAATGCCTTCCGTGCTCAATCCTGCTTTCGTCAAGAAGGCCACGACTTCATGAATGTCCTCATTCGTTGCCTGGCGGATCACTTTCAACATCCTTTCATCCTCCCTTTTCTATCATCCTCTAGTATCAATGTATGAAGGAGGGAAGAGATTAGAACAAGGAATGCTAGAAAGATAGATTTTTTACCAAGAAAAAAGCTCCATCCACACGGGATGCAGCTTTCTTAATTGAATAACCCTTTGAATAAATCTACCACGAAGAAGCGAACCTCTACTTCTTCCTCTTCGGAATCTTCTACGAAGACCGGTTCTTCTTTTTCTACTTCTTTTTCAACCGGGACCTTTACTTCCTCTTTTTCAGTCTCATCAATTACACCGGCTTCTACTGCATCCACTTCGACTTGCTTATAGGCAATCATGTCATATTCCGAGTCATCTTCACTCACCTGAGTTGCATCTTCATGATCTACTTCCGTCACTTCATTCCCGCTAGCCTCCACTTTCGTTTCAAAACCTGTGCTTCTTACGGCATTTCCAGTAGAGAAATCCAGGAAGCATAGTGGCGGATAAAGGACGCACCACCAGTTTGCGCCTTCTCCTTTACCAAGTGTGATCAATACCGCTTCGTACTCACCAGCCGGATAAAGGTACTGACCATATAGTTTCGTAGGAAAGTCGACTTTACCAAACTCCACTTTCACTGATTGATCCATTCCTTCTGCGGCGACGACGTCCTCCGCAATTTTCTGAAGCTGCGGCAAGCCTTCCTTGATGACTGCTTTCGCCTCATCCTGTGAAGTCAGATTCGATACCCATTTCGTAATCTCTTTGTTGACTTCATCCCGGACAAGTCTCTTTACGTTCTGATCCGCATCCAAATCACTATTGGCGAGGATCCGCAGGCGAATCGCCTCATCCGGAATCACCATCGTCTCCTGTGCCGCCATTTCCTGCTTCGGTATATATAAACTTAGAATCGTTCCTAATGATAGAATCAAGATATACAATAGTACTATGTGTTTTGTTTTCATGTCCTCTCCCCCTTGGTAAACAGTGTGGTCAAAATGGGGGAATCTTAAACTAGTAAAATAACATTTTTGTTTGGGAAAATTGGTTGGGTGGCTTATTGAAGATAAACGTAACTGTAATGATTAGATCAGTAGCGAGTGGTGGTTGATTTCCGCTGCAGGTGCTCGCTTTCCGCGGGGCGTGAGTTGAGCCTCCTCGGGCTTCGCCCTGTGGGGTCTCAACTTTCCCGCTGTTCCCGTCGGAGTCGAGCACCTTCCACTTCAATCAACTTATGAGATTACATATTGTAATAGTATTGAACGGTTTTAACACAAAAAAACACCCCCGATCACTATAATCGAGGGCCTAACACTAATTTTTCCTCACACAAAACACCATACGATCTTTCCCATTGATATCATGGACGACTTCTGTTTCTGCATCCGGGAAGGTGGCGCGCAGGAGATCCGCAACGGTCTCTCCCTGGCCGACGCCGACTTCGAAGCCGATCAGGCATTTTTCTTTCATGACAAGAGGCAGTTCCTCCATAAAGCGTTTATAGAGATCATAGCCATCTTCTCCGCCAAACAATGCGAGTTCAGGCTCATGCCCGATGACGACATCTAATAGAGTTTCGCGATCTGTCAACGGAATGTACGGAGGATTCGATAGAAGAACATCCAGCTTCACTCCGGCTTCGATCAATGGCTTCAACAAATCTCCTTCAAAAAAGCGCACATCTGCGTCGAGTCTCCTGCTATTCTCCCTGGCAACCGCCAATGCTTCCCTCGATATATCAACAGCCATCATCTCAAGAGGCAATCGCTTTGACTCAAGCTTCAACGTAACGGCAATCGCCCCGCTGCCTGTCCCGACATCGGCGGCCTTAAGAGGAGCAGCCGCATCACGGAACAAATCCTTTATCTTCTCCAGACCATAATAAATGAGCTCTTCCGTTTCCGGTCTCGGAATCAGCACATGCTCATTCACCACAAACTCACGGCCATAAAACTCCTCAGTCCCGATAATATGCTGTATCGGCACCCCGCCAGCATGCGAGCGGATCCCCTCCTGGAATTCGTCCCATTTTTCTGGAGGGACGGACCTACGTTGTTCTGCCAGCAGCTGCGATCGGGACATGCCCAGTAAATGCCGCAAGTAGATTTCTCCCACATTCTCATCGCGGCCATTCTGGACTAAAAAAGAAGAAGCCCATTTCAGGGCTTCAAATACCGTCACCATGACTATTCTTCCAGTCTTTCAAGAAGTTTGGACTGATCTTCGATGATCAATGCATCGATGACTTCATCCATCTTTCCTTCAAGGATTTGGTCAAGCTTCTGGATCGTCAGGCCGATACGGTGATCCGTGACGCGGTTTTGTGGGAAATTGTACGTACGGATACGCTCCGAACGGTCACCGGTACCAACGGCCGATTTACGATTGGCATCGTATTCCGCTTGAACCTCGCGTTGGAATTTATCGTACACGCGGGCACGCAATACTTTCATCGCTTTTTCTTTGTTCTTGATTTGGGACTTTTCATCCTGACACGACACTACGACACCTGTCGGGATGTGCGTCAGACGCACGGCAGACATGGTCGTGTTAACACTTTGTCCTCCCGGGCCGCTTGATGCGAATGTATCGACACGGATATCTTTATCGTGGATATCGACCTCGACTTCTTCCGCTTCAGGAAGGCAGGCTACCGTTGCCGTCGACGTATGGATCCGTCCGCCGGATTCCGTTTCAGGTACACGCTGTACGCGGTGCGCTCCGTTTTCGTACTTCATTTTGGAGAATGCACCATTTCCGTTGATCATGAAGATGATCTCTTTGTATCCACCAACACCAGTGGAGTTCGCTTCCATGACTTCGATCTTCCAGCCTTGGGATTCAGCGAAGCGGCTGTACATGCGATATAAGTCACCGGCAAACAGGGCGGCTTCATCTCCACCTGCTGCACCGCGGACCTCCATGATGACGTTCTTATCATCATTCGGATCTTTCGGGATCAATAATATTTTCAGACGGGCTTCCAACGCTTCGATTTGCTCTTCAAGCTCGGAAACTTCTTCCTTTACCATTTCACGCATATCAGCATCAAGCTTATCATCCAGCATCGCCTTCGCGTCTTTATACTGCCCGGTCAATTCTTTATATTCTCGATATGCTTCTACCGTTGCTTGGATGTCTGATTGTTCTTTTGAATAATCTCTTAGCTTCTTTGGGTCATTCACAATTTCTGGATCACTCAATAGTTCATTTAACTTATCATAGCGATCTTCCACTGCTTGTAAACGATCGAACACAGCTATTCACCTCAATTTTAATCCATAACAGTACAATTATATTATATGGTGTATGTAAACACAAGGAGGAGCGGGAATGGAGAGGGGAGGATTTCACGTAAAAAGGGGCAGCCGATTGAGCTCCCCCTTTTCATTATCTTTCGGTGATTTTCACATTGATATCGTACCGGGGAATCGCTCTTTGCAGTTTGTCTTTGAGCATGGCTTCCTCTTTATCGGTTTCGGCCATATTCATTTCTTTCTTCGTATGAGCGGTCACCCACATTTGATTCCCATTGATCCACACCTCATCAGGTTGGAATTTCGTATTTTTTCTTACGACTTCACGGGCTTTGTCTTCATACACACCGGTAGTCGTGGAAGTCGTCCCTTGAGAATTGGTCAGGTTCGGGAAATTGGGGTTTTGATCAGTGATTTCCCGCACGTTTTTATCCTGGCGCTTATCCATCTCCGCTTTTCGATTATCAATAAAACGGGTACCGCCGCTGTCATTATGCACACCGTATTCCGACTCCTGATTCACACCACATGCTGTAATCAAAAGAAAGAAAACGGTAAATGATAAAGCTAATGCTATCTTTTTCATGCTTTCACACCTCCTGCTTTTAGGTTTTCCTGGAGGAGGGTGGTTATGCACGAGTTTGAATCAGGCTGTAGAAGTGCATAGAGGGAATATATGTAAAAATACGCAAATAACGCAACAATGACGCAATTACGGCTGAAAACGACGCAATAATCCGTAAAATGCCGCAATCACCTTCGAAAATGACGCAATCCCGGTCCGCAGACAGCTTACCAGATAGAATAGCATAGCTGAAACATACTTCTTACGACTGCATATGTGCACAAATACTCGATTTTGATTTCACTTTCCTTAAAAACATAAAAAAACAAAGCCCCAAACCGAGACTTTGTTCAAGAAAAATTTTATACTTCCTTCACCATATCCGGAGTGACGCTCATCCCGGTCGGTACTTCATGATGATGGCGGCATCTTGGCTCGTACGCTTCAGACGCACCGACAAGGATGACGGGATCATCGTAACATGCCGGTTCACCGTTGATCAGACGCTGAGTCCGGCTTGCCGGAGAGCCGCAGACGGCACAAACGGCTTGAAGCTTCGTCACTTGTTCGGCAATGGACATCAAATCCGGCATCGGCCCGAATGGCTCTCCCCGGAAATCCTGGTCAAGACCTGCGAGGATGACACGGTATCCGCTGTTTGCTAATTTCTGGACGACGTCGACGATGCCTTCGTCAAAAAATTGAACCTCATCAATGGCAACGACGTCCACCTCTGGATTCAGATCATCAAGGATCATGCTTGACTCCTCGACTGCTTTGGCAATGACAGAGGTACCATTATGAGATACAACCGATTCATCGCTATAGCGATTATCTAGTTTTGGCTTATACACAGCAATCTCTTGTTTAGCAAATTGAGTGCGTCGTACCCGGCGGATCAGTTCTTCGGATTTACCTGAGAACATGCTGCCGCAAATGACTTCTACCCAACCCGTTTGTTTCATGACATACACGAAAGCGCCTCTCCTTCCTTACACGTTGTTCTATAGAAAAACAGCCTGGCTGTTAGTAAAAACGTACTACACTTATAGTTAAAGCATTCCTTTATGTACGGGAATAATGCTCAAAACCCGGTAATTTGGCAGAAAAAAAGAGGCACAGCTCAATTGGAACTGCCTCTATTTCTTCAACCATTTGCTTTAAACGTAATAAAAAACAGGCAAGCATGAAGATCCTTGCCTGTTTTTCTAAATAGAAGAGAAGGTGCGCTACGCACAAAGGCGTAGGATGCGTCCTTCTGGCTCTTCATTATTGTTGTTGATTTTTAAGACCGTATTTTTTGTTGAAACGGTCAACACGTCCACCAGCGTCAGCGAATTTCTGACGTCCTGTGTAGAATGGATGGCATTCAGAACATACCTCAACGCGCATTTCTTCCGCTACAGAACCAGTTTCAAATTCGTTACCGCAAGCACAGCTAACTTTGATCGTGTTGTACTTAGGATGAATTCCTGATTTCATTTCTTTCATCTCCTTCCGCCCTGAATCATCTGAGACAGAGTAATTTATTACGAAGATATATGTGATATGAGCATAAGCATGAGAGTAATAGCCAGCCCCTTACCACATCCAGTTTTTAAAAACACATTGATATCATTATAACAAGGACAAGGTATTTTTGCAACCTGCAAAACTGGAAATTCCAGTCACCCTTTTCCTTGAAAAATCATTTGATTACTAGATTAACGCTTCTTGGACTCTTCTGTCAACACATTGAAAAATTCTTCATTCGTCTTCGATTGCTTCAGCTTCCGCATAAGCTTCTCGGCGAAATCAGGCTGATCGGACATGGCTTTTCTGATCGCCCACAGTTTTTCAAGATGATCCGGTTTGATAAGAAGTTCCTCACGACGCGTTCCGGAACGACGGATGTCGATGGCCGGGAAGATACGGCGTTCTGCAAGGGAACGGTCCAAGTGAAGTTCAAGATTTCCTGTTCCTTTGAACTCTTCATAAATGACGTCATCCATACGGGAACCTGTGTCAACAAGCGCCGTTGCAAGCACCGTCAAGCTTCCGCCTTCTTCAATGTTACGGGCAGCCCCGAAGAATCGTTTCGGACGGTGGAATGCCGCAGGATCGATACCACCGGAAAGAGTTCGTCCACTTGGCGGGATGACGAGATTATACGCACGTGCGAGACGTGTGATACTATCCATCAGGATGATGACGTCACGCTTGTGCTCCACGAGACGCATGGCGCGCTCAAGCACGAGCTCGGCCACTTTGATGTGGTTTTCCGGAACCTCATCAAATGTCGAACTGACGACTTCTGCTTCAACTGAACGTTCGATGTCCGTTACTTCCTCTGGACGCTCATCGATAAGAAGAATGATGAGTTCTGCTTCCGGATGATTCGTTGTGATCGAATTGGCGATTTCTTTGATTAGCATCGTCTTACCAGCTTTAGGCGGAGCCACGACTAATCCACGTTGTCCGAATCCGACTGGTGCAATCAGATCCATGATACGTGTAGAAATTTTATTCGGTGTTGTTTCAAGCTTCATTTGACGGTCAGGGTATAAAGGCGTCAATCCAGGGAAATGCACGCGCTCTTTCGCAGAATCCGGCTCTTCCCCGTTCACCATTTCAACATGAAGCAGTCCGAAATAACGTTCGTTTTCTTTCGGAGGACGTACTTTCCCTGATACTTTATCCCCGTTTCGAAGGTCGAAGCGACGGATTTGCGATGCAGAAATATAAATATCCTCAGAGCTCGGAGAATAGTTGATCGGTCGTAAGAAACCGAAGCCTTCTGATTGGATGATCTCAAGGACACCTTCCATGAAGAAGAAGCCTTCTTGTTCTGCACGAACTTTAAGGATGGCAAAAATCAGTTCTTTTTTTGTTAATTTACTATAATAAGAAACTTTGTATTGTTTGGCTAGCTCATAAAGCTCTTTCAGCTTCATATTTTCTAAGCTAGAGATTGTTAACTCTTCCATTATGACACCACGCTTTATTAATTTGTCCTACCTGAAAATAAAAATGAAGGGTAGATTTTCTTGAAAATGAAGAAATAGTTGAAGCATATATAAAGAAAAAACGCTGAAGGTAAAAACCTTATCTATTGTAACCATACTTTTCGTTAAGAATCAATGACTGGGTAAAAAAAGGAAGGTAGATTTGGTAGATAGGCAGCATTTTTTCACCTAGGAAGAAAAAAAGTGAGTGATAAGAGTATGGATGGGCAGGTGTTCTGCCCATCCGTTACTCTCATTTAAGAGGAGTTGGTTTCTCTCTCTGTATGGCTTGTTTCTATTATCTCATGACCAGGTTCGGCTTTTTTTGAAGACTGTGGCGTCCGTCGATGAATCGGACGGTACCGGACTTCGCACGCATAACGACTGAATGAGTCAGGCCGTATGTCCCTTTGAGCTGAACACCTCTTAGCAGTTCCCCGTCTGTTACACCTGTTGCTGCAAAGATGGCATCGTCACCGCATACGAGGTCTTCCATTCGAAGGATCTTGTCCACATCCAGCCCCATGCTGATACAGCGCTGAAGTTCCGCATCGTTTTGTGGAAGAAGCTTTCCTTGAATTTCTCCTCCAAGGCATTTCAACGCAACGGCCGCAAGAACTCCCTCTGGAGCACCGCCGGATCCGAACAGGATATCGACACCCGTATGATCGAATGCCGTGTTCATGGCTCCTGCCACGTCTCCATCATTGATCAGCTTGATGCGGGCTCCCGCTTCTCTCAACTGCTGGATGATATGTTCATGACGCGGGCGATTCAAGACTGTCGCCACCACGTCTTCAATATCCTTATTCTTTGCTTTCGCAACGGCTTTCAGGTTATCGATGACAGAAGCGTTGATGTCGATTTCCCCGACCGCTTCCGGTCCGACTGCGATTTTATCCATATACATATCTGGTGCATTCAGTAGGTTTCCATGGTCCGCCACCGCAAGTACCGCCAGTGCATTCCAGCCTCCGGAAGCAACGATGTTCGTTCCTTCCAACGGATCGACGGCTACATCGACGCGCGGACCGTAGCCTGTCCCTAATTTTTCACCAATATAAAGCATTGGAGCTTCATCCATTTCCCCTTCACCGATGACGACCGTTCCTTTCATCGGCACGGTATCGAATACATCGCGCATGGCAGAAGTTGCAGCGTCATCCGCTTCATCCTTCTTTCCGCGACCCATCCAGCGTGCAGATGCAAGGGCAGCCCCCTCTGTTACTCGAACTAGCTCCATTGATAAACTTCTTTCCATGTATATAGCCTCCCGTAATCCCTTTTGTTTTACAATAATCTTTAATTGTATAACATATTAACAGATTTATTGTAACACATTAAGGCGGTTTGAGAGACTGTTTTTCGAAAAAAGTAGGACATAATGGTTAAATAGACTAGAGATTTTCTGGTAAACCAGGATAGATGTAACTCCAATTAGCGACAAATGGTTGATTTCCACTCCAGGGCGCTCGCTTTCCTCGGGGCGGGCGGTGAGCCTCCTCGGCTTCGCCTGCGGGGTCTCACCTGTCCCGCTATTCCCGAAGGAGTCGAGCGCCCTTCCGTTCCAATCAACAATAAGGTTTAGTGTAAATGAAACTCTCTCAATTTAATTTCACTGAACTTAGGACTTCATCTGCTCCATTTCCTCAACGGACATCTTCTCACGCCAGATGGTGGCACCGAGGCCTTCGAGTTTGGCGACGAGGTCGCTGTAGCCGCGGTCGATGTGTTCGAGGCCGGTGACTTCGGTGATTCCTTCTGCCATTAAGCCTGCGATGACGAGGGCGGCTCCTGCGCGGAGGTCGCTTGCCTTCACTTTGGCTCCCTGCAGTTGGACGGGACCGTTGACGATGGCGGAACGTCCTTCGACTTTGATTGTGGCATTCATTCTTCTCAGCTCATCGATATGCTTGAAGCGGGCTGAGTAGATGGTATCCGTTACGACGGCAGAGCCTTCTGCACGATTCAACAGCGTGGTGAACGGCTGCTGAAGATCCGTCGGGAATCCTGGGTATACCAATGTTTTCACATCGACGGATTTAAGCTTGTCCGCCCTGCCGATGAAAATCTGGTCGTCGTTGGTTTCTACAGGCACTCCCATTTCACGGAGTTTGGCGATGACCGATTCCATATGTAACGGGATGACATTGTCGACGAGGACCCCTTTACCCACTGCTGCGGCAAGGATCATGAATGTCCCCGCTTCGATACGGTCAGGGATGATGGTGTGACGGCAGCCGTGAAGCTCGTCCACTCCATCGATACGGATCACGTCTGTTCCTGCTCCTTTGATCTTCGCACCCATATTGCTCAGTAAGGTGGCGACGTCAATGATTTCAGGTTCTTTTGCCGCATTTTCAATGATCGTTCTGCCTTTCGCGCGAACCGCTGCAAGCATAATGTTAATCGTTGCACCGACACTCACGACATCAAGGTAGATGCGGGCACCTTTTAGTTCATCAGCACGGAGATAGATTGCACCCTGTTCGTTGGTGACTTCCGCTCCAAGTGCCTCGAACCCTTTAATATGTTGATCGATCGGACGCGGACCAAGATGGCATCCACCCGGTAATCCAATGACCGCTTTTTTGAATCGTCCGAGCATCGCCCCCATTAAATAATAGGAAGCACGAAGCTTTTTCACCTTTCCACTTGGTAAAGGCATGGACACCATTTGACTTGGATCTACACTCATATCCCCATCTTCCAATGTGACTGAACCACCGATCTCTTCTAAGAGATCTTTCAGCGTTCTTACATCTGAGATGTCTGGTAACCCTTCGATTGTGACTGGAGAATCAGCAAGAATGGTTGCCGGGATCAAGGCTACCGCACTATTTTTGGCCCCACTGACTTTAATGGTACCTTCCAGGGGATAACCTCCTGCAATTTTTAACTTTTCCATATTAAACTCCCTTCCACTGTTCATCGATTTAGGGCATGCTTCCCTAGACCTAAAACAAAAAGGATTATTTTTCCAATAGAAGACGTTCTAAGAAGTATTGTCTACTAGTGTATACATAATTCGTCAAAACATGTATAGGATAATCGGATTTTTTTCCTTTAGACCGATTGACCTAAAATCAGCGATTATTCCAGTCATTCAAGAAGGCATCGATTCCTTTATCCGTCAGGGGATGTTGGAATAATTGCTTCAATACTTTAAGAGGTACGGTTGCGATATGGGCCCCTCTGAGCGCCGCTTCCGTAATATGCTGCGGATGGCGGGTGGAAGCCGCGATGATTTCCGTTTCCAGTCCGTGAATCGCAAAGATTTCGGCAATCTGGGAAACCAGCTCCAGACCGTCATGTCCGATATCATCCAATCTTCCTAAAAAAGGCGAAACATACGTCGCTCCAGCACGGGCGGCTAAAAGCGCCTGATTCGCACTGAAAATCAGCGTGACATTTGTCTTGATCCCTTCTTTAGCAAAAGTGGATGCAGCCGTCAGACCGTCCGGCGTCATTGGAAGCTTCACCGTAATATTAGGCGCAATCTTTGCAAGCTCCCTTCCCTCTTTAATCATGCCTTCAGCATCCAATGCGATGACTTCAGCGCTTACAGAACCAGGGACAAGATCCGTGATTTCTTTTAGTCTGTCCTCGAATGTGACGCCCTTCTCTTTTGCTACAAGGGACGGATTCGTCGTCACTCCTGAAATAATACCCCAGTTAAATGCTTCCTTGATTTCACTCATGTTTGCTGTGTCTATGAAAAATTTCATTTCCTATACCCCATTTTCGACAAAATTTTCAATCATCTTTTAATGAACGGAAGGGACTGACCCAAAAGGTATCAAACCTCTCCCGGTGCCAGTCCCATCCTACAGCTTCATTCTTTTTCTACCACATAAGGAAAGCCCGTAATCTATCACGGAGGACTTTCCAAACATTACCTGTCTTCTATTACGCCTGGTTAGAAGAACCGAATTCGCGCATTTTGCCAGCGACTGTCGCTTTGATCGCTTCGCGTGCAGGTCCCATGTATTTACGTGGATCATATACTTCTGTATCTGCTGCAAGTACTTCACGTACCGCTTTAGCAGAAGCAATTTGGTTTTCAGTGTTTACGTTGATTTTAGCTGTTCCGAAAGAAATCGCTTTTTGGATATCTTTTGTAGGGATTCCAGTACCACCGTGAAGGACTAGAGGTACTCCAGTCGCTGCACCGATTTCTTCCATTTCTTTGAATCCTAGGTTTGGTTCACCTTTGTAAGGACCGTGAACAGAACCTAGAGCTGGTGCAAGAGTATCGATACCCGTACGTTCAACCATCTCTTGACACTCTTTAGGATCTGCATAGATAACGCCGTCTGCTACTACGTCATCTTCCTGTCCACCGACAGTTCCAAGCTCGGCTTCAACAGAAACACCTTTAGAGTGAGCATATTCAACCACTTTAGAAGTCGTTTCAATGTTCTCTTCGAAAGGACCGTGAGAAGCATCGATCATAACAGAAGTGAATCCTGCATCGATCGCTTCTTTACATTTGTCAAAGCTTGAACCGTGATCTAAGTGGATCGCAACAGGAACTGTGATGTTCAAGTCTTCCATAAGACCTTCAACCATTTTCACAACTGTTTTGAAGCCGCTCATGTAACGGGCAGCACCTTCAGATACACCAAGGATGACAGGTGATTTTTCTTCTTCTGCCGCTTGCAGGATCGCTTGAGTGAACTCAAGGTTATTCAGGTTGAATTGACCTACCGCGTAGCTTTTTTCTTTTGCTTGAATAAGCATGTCTTTCATTGAAACTAAAGGCATAGTTATTTCCTCCTTTTATTCAGTCAGTCGACCATTTTGGTATAAATGGCGGTGTTATGTATAACACCTTGTGACATAGTTAACAAATTCACTTGTATCATACCAAAACAGAATTGATTTTACCAACTGCAGAGGCAAAATGTAAAAAATACTACTATTTTCACTATTCAAATAAATTCCTTATACTGGAATATACTGTCTGACGGCCTGTCTGATATCGTCAATATCAAACGGCTTCGCAAAATGAGTAAGCGCTCCCAAGTCCTTTGCCTCCTGAATCATGTCGAGTTCTCCGTAAGCAGTCATGATAATGACACGGATATCCGCATCTTTCTGTTTCATCCGCTTCAGGATTTCAATTCCATCCATTCCAGGAATTTTCATATCGAGCAAAACCAGATCAGGGGAATGCTTATCTACGATTTCAAGAGCCTGAATGCCGTTCGCAGCTTGAAATGTTTGGTAGCCTTCCTTTTGCAACACTTCATTTAATAGAATCCTAATACCAAATTGATCGTCCACAATCAGAATCTTCTCATTCATATACCCCAATCCCCTTTACATTTTAATAAATTATGTATTCCGACGTTAAATAATTGTATATTTATTACTTATTCTCTTTTTCTGTAAAAAAATCCTGCTTGTTCTCAAGATTTTGCTAGAGACCTTTTTCCCCTTTATAATAAGGGTTATGATGAGAAATGTCGAAGATGAATATGGAAGGAGATTGAACTTTATGATTAAAATGTTCACCACACAGTTAACGGGACTGTTCAAACGGATTTATGATAAACAGGAATTCGAAATCGAGGACGGCGCACGCCTCCTTGCCCAGGCCGCCATCGGACAAGGAAGCATCTATATAAAAGGCTACCGGGAAATGGAAGCCGTCACCGCTGAAGCCCTGTTCGGCGCCGAGCCGCTTCCTTCTGCTAAACGATATGATTCTTCCGTTGAACTGACTGAAGCGGACCGTGTCCTGATCGTCACCCGTTATTCGACGGATGAAGAAGCAGTGACGTTTGCGAAGAAGCTTTCTGCTGAAGGTGTGCCCTTTGTAGCGGTGTCCGGATTGGTGGAAGGGGAAGAGAGTCTTGTGGACCTTGCTGACATTCATCTGGATACAAAAGTGATCAAAGGGATGCTCCCCGGCGATGAAATCGGTGAGCGCGTGAGTTTCCCGTCAAGCATGGCTGCCCTTTATCTCTATTTCGCATTGGGGTTTGTGATCCGTGAGATGTTGGAGGAGTATGAGGACTAATTCCTGAAAGTAATCGAGAGGCACCCGACCGGGATGCCTCTCTTATTTTTTTCAACCTTTGCGCTTTTTCGCATGAATATACGTCACGGCCAACGCTAATACCAATACACTTCCTTTGATGATTTCAAATGCATAGTATGGGAGGTTCATCATGGTCAATCCATTCAGCAGGACCCCGATCAGGGCTGCCCCGAAGAAGGTTCCGAGTATGTTGGGTTTTCCGGCACCGAGGACGGAAAAGCCGACAAATACGGCTGCGACGGCTTCCATCAGCAGCGGGGCACCGGCGTCCATCTGACCGGATCCGACCCGGGCCGTGAACAGGATTCCGCCGATCGATGCGAATATGCCTGACAAAACGTAGGCAATCAGCTTCACTCTCTTCACACGGACTCCGGATAAGCGTGAGGCTTCTTCATTTCCCCCTGTCATATACAGGATACGGCCCCACGTGGTGAAATGCATGATCACATACACAATCGCGACCAGTACGAGCATGATCCATACCGGTACCGGCAGGCCAAGCCATTTCCCCTGACCGATCCACAGGAACGTGTCGGAGAATTCCCCCGGCGCCGTGCCTCCGGTTGTCATGGGCATGTGATTGTAAATCGAATAACCTTCTGTATATGTACGGTGAACACCTGAAATGATGTACATGGCCCCTAATGTTGCGAGGAGATCGGGAATACCGAATTTCACGATCAGTAAGGAGTTGAACAACCCCACCCCTGCCCCCACCAGTAATGGAGCGAGAAGGACGATCCACAGCGGGGCTTCATACCAGACCATCAACGATGCAGTCACGACCGTGGATAAGGAAACCGTCGATCCGACAGACAAATCGAAGCCGTCGACAATGAGGGTGAAGGTGACCCCGATGGCCACCAGTGTGACGATGGAAATCGACCGCAGGATATCTGACAGATTCCCGTATGTAAAGAAAAAGGGATTGTAGAAGCTGAAAAAGAGGAGGATCACCACCATCAGTACAATGGCACCGTATTTAAATAGTAAGTCGAGTATCTTGCCTTTCATGCACATCCGTCCCTCCTGAAGCATAAAACAATATGATTTCCTGCGTCGCTTCTTCTTTTGTTAGTTCTTTGACGATCCGGCCATCATACATGACGAGAATCCGGTCCGAGATCGCCAGGATTTCTTGTAACTCACAGGAAAAGTAGAGAATCGCCTTCCTTTTTTCGGCGAGGTCTTGAATAAGGGAGAAGATTTCCTTTTTCGCTCCCACGTCCACCCCTTTGGTCGGTTCATCAAATAAGAATACCGAAGCCTCATCCGTGAGCCACTTTCCGATGGACACCTTCTGCTGATTACCCCCACTTAAAAAGTTCGCCTGAACATTCTCATGGGCGGTCTTGATTCCAAGGGAGCGAATTTTTTCCTGAGCAAGCTTTCGTTCCTTCTTCTTATTGATCCATAACCCGTTGGATACTTTCTTCAAGGAAGGAAAGCTGAGATTGTGCTGAACCGATTCATGAATGAAGAGCCCCTCTTTCCGCCTCTCTTCGGGAACGAGTGCCAATCCATTTTGAACCGCGTCCTTGGGAGAGTGAATCTTGAGCTTTCTCCCTTTGAGGAAGAACTCTCCTCCTTCAAGGCGTGAGGTTCCGAATAAAGCTTTGGCAAGCTCCGTTTTTCCAGCTCCGACAAGGCCCGCCACCCCGACTATTTCTCCTTCTTTGACCGATAAGTGAATATCCTTCACTTTCCGACCATCGTCGAGCCCCTTCACCTCATACAGTGTTTCACCCGCGACAAGGGAGCCCTTCTGGAAATCTGCCTGGAATGCCCCACCCAGCATGGCCTCTATGATTTCGTGGGAGTTCGTTTGATGTGTTTCATACGTTCCGACTGTCTCCCCGTCTCTCATCACGGTGATGCGGTCGGAAACTTGAAACACTTCAGGCAGCCGGTGGGAGATGAAGATGATCCCCACTCCCTCTTCTTTCAAATCGTCTATCACCTGGAATAACCTTTCTGTTTCTGAAGAACTAAGTGGTGCCGTCGGTTCATCCAGGATCAGTACTTTTGCTTTGTGGAGAAGGCTACGGGCAATAAGGACCAACTGCTTTTCAGCCAGACTTAACGAAGCGGCGGGCTGATGCAGGGGGATCGATTCGGCCCCGATCTTAATGAGTGCCGCCTCTGCTTCTTTTTTCAGCTTTTTTTGGGTGATGAAGAGGGAACCTTTTTGCGAGAAATGATCCAGGCAGATATTTTCCGCCACCGAGAGCTCGGGAACGATGGCGGTATCCACTTCCTGGTAGACACAGTGAATGCCGTTTTCCTTGGCTTCCTTCGGAGATTCATAGACTCTTTTTTCAGAGAGAAGAGTGATATCTCCGCTGTCCCCGACATAAGCTCCTGATAAAATTTTCATCAGGGTGCTTTTCCCTGCGCCGTTCGCTCCCAGCAGGGCATGAACTTCTCCCTCCCGGACATCGAATCTAGCATTTTTCAAGGCTTTCACGCCAGAAAAGCTCTTGTTGATACCCGACATAGTCAATAGTGGAGACGTCATCGATCCCAGCTCCTTTCTAGTTTGTGAACGAAGATTCGAGCTCTTTCAGCTCATCTGTATACCCCTGCTCACTCGCTCCCCATCCTTCAATATGCTCGTTCAATTGATCCGTTGTAATCGATTCTTTCGGTAAAGCAGTTTTTTCAATGAACACGGGGTCCAATTTCACTTTTTCAGGCGTTTCTTTCCCGTTCAGCTTTTGATAAAGGAAGCGGACCTGGACCCTGCCGATATCTTTCGGATCTACCGCTGCCGATGCCACCCATGGGCTGCCGTCTTTTTGAATGATCTGAAGATCCTCGTCACTCATGTCGATTCCGTATACTTTGATTTCATCTCTTCCTGCCGCTTCAATTGCACGGACGGCCCCTTTCGCAAATTCATCCCACGCTGCCCAGACAGCATCGATGTCCCCTTTGTTTGGGTATTGTTTCAAGATCGCCTCCATCTGAGCCTGTGTATCAAGCGCTGTATTCTGACTCGCTGCTCCAAATGCCGCGACTTCTTTAATATCCGGATTCCCCTTTAAAAATTCTTCGTATGCCGCCTGACGTCTTTCCATGGGTGCAAAGCCTGCGACCCAAATTTTTACGATTTCACCTTTGCCGCCAAGCTCATCTGAAAGCTTCGTCAAGGTTTGTTCAGCCATTTGTTTGTCCCCCTGCTCGAGGACCGTCACTCCTTTTGATGCCACGTCCGCATCGAAGACGACAACCGGAATATTTTGGTCTTTCGCCTTTTCCACCCCTGATTGCAGTGCTCCTTTCGTTCCATGGTCGATCAGGATCCCATCAAACTTCTGGTTGATGGCCGCGTCCAGGTTAGAGGACATTTTGGCGAGATCGCCTTCCGAAGTGAACACTTGAACCTTCCCCCCGAACTTTTCCACCTGTTCCTTGACCCCTTCAATGTATTGAGCGGAAAATGTCCCGAGATTGATTTGCATGATAAGGGCGATTTTTTTATTGGCTAACGGATGATCGGAAGTCGCTTCCCCGCCGTCTGCTTCCGCCTCCTGTGATACCTTTGGCTGACAAGCCGCCAAACTGAAAAGTAGTGCGATTAATACGAGTAATGATGCCGCTTTTTTCATCTTTCTTTTCTCCTCCCGAGGGTGTCCCCCTCTATTTTTTCAAATAAAAAAACCCCTTTTCCCAAGAGAAAAGAGGTTTATGTATAAATAAACGTGCTCTTATCACTCAGGAAATGCTTCCTGCAGGTCTTAGCACCTTTCCGTCATAAACGGTAGGTTGCCGGGCGTCATCGGGCCAGTCCCTCTGCCAACTCTTTATAAGAGAATATGAAATTTGGTTGTGTTCGCTTTTGCTATAATCGCTATATTAACGATATGTGGAAATATTGTCAATATTCTTTTTAAAAAAATTCTGTGGCGGGTCTCCGGAAATGATCACCCAACACTACAAAAAAGCCCTCCCAAACCGGGAGGGCTCTATCAATCAAATCTTATTTCTCACCATACGCAAGGGACGCTTCCACGAAGTCTCTGAATAGAGGCTGCGGGCGTGTCGGGCGTGATGTGAATTCCGGGTGGAATTGAGATGCGACGAACCATGGGTGGTCGCTCAGCTCGATGATTTCCACAAGGCGGCCATCCGGGCTTGTGCCTGAGAAGATGAATCCGGCTTTTTCCATTTGCTCACGGTAGTGATTGTTGAATTCGAAACGGTGACGGTGACGTTCGTATACGACTTCTCCATCGTAGGCTGCATAGGCTTTTGAACCTTTTGTCAGCTTACATGGGTATAGTCCGAGACGAAGGGTCCCGCCAAGGTCTTCGATATCCTTTTGTTCCGGTAAAAGGTCGATGACCGGATATGGCGTTTCAGGATTCAGCTCAGCAGAGTGTGCTCCTTCAAGTCCAAGGACATTACGCGCATATTCGACGGATGCGAGCTGCATGCCAAGGCAGATTCCAAGGAAAGGAATCTTGTTTTCACGGGCATATTGCGTCGCAGCGATCTTTCCTTCGACACCACGGTCACCGAAGCCGCCTGGTACAAGGATTCCATCCACGTCAGCAAGCTTCTCTGCCACATTTTCGTTGTCGACAAGCTCAGAATTCAACCATCTCACTTCAATATCGCTGTCGAAATGGTAACCTGCATGACGAAGGGCTTCCACTACAGAAATATAAGCATCCTGTAATTCAACATATTTCCCTACAAGAGCGATCCTTGTTTTGCGGGAAAGGTTTTTCACCCGGTCAACCAGTTCATTCCACTCGGTCATGTCTGCTTCATGGCAGTTCAGCTTCAAGTGCTGACACGTGATTTCATCAAGTTTTTGATCCTGAAGGGCAAGTGGTACAGAGTAAAGCGTATCTGCATCCATTGCTTCGATTACGGCATGTTTATCGATATCACAGAATAACGCGATTTTGTCTTTCATATCCTGGGTCATCGGCATTTCTGTACGTACAACGATGACATTTGGCTGGATACCGAGACTGCGAAGCTCTTTTACACTGTGCTGGGTCGGTTTCGTCTTCATTTCACCCGCCGCTTTGATATAAGGAATCAGCGTACAGTGAATGTACATCACGTTGTCACGACCGACATCACTCTTGATTTGGCGGATCGCTTCAAGGAATGGAAGGGATTCGATATCCCCGACCGTTCCACCGATTTCCGTGATCACGACATCAGAATTCGTTTCGCGGCCGGCACGGTACACGCGCTCTTTGATTTCATTTGTGATATGCGGGATGACTTGTACAGTCCCGCCAAGATAATCCCCGCGGCGCTCTTTTTTCAGAACAGTAGAATAGATTTTACCCGTTGTCACAGAGCTGTATTTCGTCAGGTTGATGTCAACGAAACGCTCGTAGTGACCAAGGTCAAGATCCGTCTCAGCACCATCATCGGTTACGAATACTTCACCGTGCTGATAAGGACTCATCGTTCCCGGATCCACGTTGATGTATGGATCGAACTTCTGGATGGTGACGCTCACTCCACGGTTTTTCAATAGTCTTCCAAGGGACGCTGCTGTGATCCCTTTCCCTAGTGACGACACTACGCCGCCTGTTACGAAAATATACTTAGTCATGTATATGTCCCCCTTATAAAGTAAGTTTGGTTCAAAAAAAGTAGAGGGTGTCTCTTATGTAGTCATGTCATGAATTTATCTTGTTCAAAGAAGGACAAGTCCATTCTCCCAAAATAAAACCAAGTGCATAAACCAGCTAAAAGACAGCCTCTTATTATCAAGATACGTAAAGATGTAAGGGGTCTTAAAAGAATCGATCCTTCACACTTAAAACCTTGTCATGTCAAAGCATTCTTCTGTATAAAAACAAAAAACGCCCCGCTTACAATCTTGTAAGGGGAGCGTGATATACGTGATCTGTCCCTTTTTAGGGAGCCCAAATAAAATACTACCTTCCTAAGAGGTAGAAGTCAAGCATAGAATAAGGGATAGAATTTTCACTCATTTCACGCAAATCAAAAGGCCCCCGGAAGGCCCAAAAGCCTGGCGGGAGCCATACTGATTCGGGAGAGATTATTTCTCTTCCTCTTCTTCCAATTCGTCTTCTTCGTCTTCATCTTCATCGTCGACATCGTCGAATTCATCGATTTCGAGCTCTTCCTCGTCCTCATCAAGATCCAGATCCTCGTCTGCATCATCAACATCGACATCGTCGTCGTCATCCGTCAAATCATCATCGTCGTCTGCATCGTCCAGATCATCATAATCGAGATCTTCATCATCAAGATCATCGAAATCATCCAGATCCAGATCTTCGTCTTTCTTCTTCGCTTTTTTCTTTTTGCTGGATTTCATCGTTGGAACGGTCTCTTCCTCGATTTGATCAACCGGGTACCATTCTCTTAATCCCCAACGGTTATCACCCATGGCAATGTATCGTCCGTCAATATTCAAGTCCGTGTAGAATTGAAGTAAACGGCTCTTAACCTCTTTATCAGAGATTTCAAGCAAACCTTTGATTTCGCTTACGATCTCTTCAAATGCCATCGCTTGCTTTTTCTCTACTAAAATTTCATGTGCCAATTCAATGAATGACGTTTGACGCAATTCTTCTTTGGATAATTGCTTAAGACTCACTTTACGCACTTCCTTTCTCTATTTCACACTCTACTAAGTAGAGTAAAAAAGGGCAAAAATTCTCCATTATCAATTTTAACCATATTCAACATTATAAACAATATAAATCACTTTATGCCAGACATATCTCGATTTTCCCGCATTTTTTTCGCATCTGATTTCAGGATGGTCTGCCATTTCCTAACTTCTCTTCTTTTTGACCGTTTTTGATCACCCTGAACGCTTCATAAAATAGATAAAAAGAGAGCAGGAAAAATGGGATGGCACCCAGTTGAAATTGGTATAAAAGGATGGCGGCGTATATGGTGATGATGAATAGTATGCAGCGTAAAATGGTCTTCACATTCTCACATCCAAACGTATGTATCGTACTTCCCCTGTCTACTTATCTGATAATTCTTATTATATAGGATATCTTACCCTATAAGTATTAAGTTCATGTTAAAAGTTGGTTGATTTCGTATAAAGGATAGACGGTTTGGCGGGATTTTAAACTTGTTGGGCTTTCTTTTTCATTTTTTATGAGAGAGACGTGGTTGATTTCCGCTTCAGGCACTCGCTTTCCTCGGGGCGTGAGTTGAGCCTCCTCGGCTTCGCCTGCGGGGTCTCAACTTTCCCGCTGTTCCCGAAGGAGTCGAGTGCCTTCCGCTTCAATCAACTTAGTATCAAGTCTTTTTATAAGCAACCGTAAACAACCTATCTACTTGAAACGCTACCAAAAAAGCTTCATACCACCATCATTCATACTATGCATACTGATCATCAAATATAAGCCATTTGTAAAAAAGAGACTACTGCCCCCCTACAGTAGTCTCTTTTTCCTTTTCGTTGTTACATGTTGCGTCGGTATTGGCCGCCTACTTCGTAGAGGGCGCGTGTGATTTGGCCGAGGCTGGCAACTTTTACGGTTTCCATGAGTTGTTCGAAGATGTTTCCTCCGCCCACGGCTGCCTGTTTCAGGCGGGTGAGGGCTTCTTCGGTTTTGTCTTTGTGCTGTGATTGGAAATCCCGCAGATTATGGATTTGTGTCTCTTTCTCTTCTTTTGTGGCACGTGCCAGTTCCATACTGTCCATGTCTTCTTCAGAAGGCGGATTCGGATTCAGGTACGTGTTCACTCCCACGATCGGCAGCTCACCTGAATGCTTCTTCATTTCGTAGAACATGGATTCCTCCTGGATCTTGCCCCGTTGATACTGGGTTTCCATCGATCCCAGTACGCCGCCGCGGTCATTTAAGCGGTCGAATTCTGTGAGGACCATTTCTTCCACGAGATCCGTCAGCTCTTCTACGACGAACGATCCTTGAAGCGGATTTTCATTTTTCGATAATCCGTGTTCTTTCGTGATGATCATCTGGATCGCCATGGCACGGCGCACGGATTCCTCCGTCGGTGTCGTGATCGCTTCATCATAAGCGTTCGTATGCAGGGAATTACAGTTGTCCTGCAGGGCCATCAACGCCTGGAGCGTCGTACGGATATCATTGAAGTCGATTTCCTGGGCATGAAGGGAACGACCTGATGTCTGAATGTGATACTTCAGTTTCTGACTGCGTTCATTCGCACCGTATTTATCCCTCATCACCGTCGACCAGATGCGTCGTGCGACACGTCCGATCACCGTATACTCAGGGTCAAGGCCGTTCGAGAAGAAGAACGATAAGTTTGGTGCAAAGGCATTGATATCCATTCCACGGCTTAAGTAGTATTCCACGTACGTGAAACCGTTCGCCAATGTGAAGGCAAGCTGGGAAATCGGATTCGCTCCCGCTTCTGCAATGTGATAGCCGGAAATCGATACAGAGTAATAGTTCCGTACTTTGTGATCGATGAAATATTGCTGGATATCCCCCATCATGCGGAGGGCGAATTCAGTTGAGAAGATACATGTATTCTGACCCTGATCTTCTTTTAAAATATCTGCCTGAACCGTTCCTCGGACGACTTGAAGGGTCTGTTCCTTCACTTCCACATACTCTTCGACTGTGAGTACGCGGCCAAGCTCTTCTTCCTTCATGCGGATCTGCTGATCGATCGCCGTGTTCATATACATGGCAAGGATGATCGGTGCAGGACCATTGATCGTCATGGACACGGATGTGGAAGGAGCACACAAGTCAAACCCGGCATACAGCTTCTTCATATCTTCCAGCGTACAGATGCTCACTCCGCTCTCCCCGACTTTTCCGTAGATGTCAGGACGGTGATCCGGATCTTCACCATATAGGGTTACGGAATCAAATGCTGTACTCAAACGTTTCGCATCATCATCTTTCGACAGGTAGTGGAAACGGCGGTTCGTCCGTTCAGGCGTTCCTTCACCGGCGAACTGACGCTTCGGATCCTCTCCTTTACGTTTGAACGGGAATACTCCTGCTGTATAAGGGAACGAGCCTGGAACATTCTCTTTGTACACCCAATCCAGAATTTGACCGTAGTCCTTATATTTCGGAAGGGACACTTTCGGGATATCGAGTCCGGATAAGCTCTTTGTCTTTAATTCAGTGACAATCTCCTTATCACGGATCTTTGTGATGAATTGATCCTTGCTGTACGTTTCTTTAAGGTCATCCCATTTTTGTAAAATCTGTTTCGATTCTGATGTCAGTTTGTTTTCGACTTCTTCTTTCAATGTTTGAAGGGACGTCACGACCCCGTCATTCGTTTCTTTTTCATTGACCGCTTCGATTGCCCCTTCAAGCTGGAACAAACGGCGTGCCAGGTTTACCTGCTCTTCTGCTTTTTTATGATAATTGCGGACGGTTTCTGCAATCTCACGGAGATAATAACGGCGATTATTTGGAATGATGACGTTTTGCTTTTCCACATCGACATCTTTCGAGAAGCCCGTTTTCCAATCCAGCTCCATTTTCTTGTTCACCGTTTCAATGATGGCTGCAAATAAAGCATTTGTGCCCGGATCATTGAACTGGCTGGCAATCGTTCCGTACACAGGCATGTCATCAAGGTCTTTATCAAACAGCATATGACTGCGCTGGTACTGCTTCTGTACCTGGCGTCTCGCATCCTCAGAGCCTTTGCGCTCGAACTTATTGATGACGATCAGATCGGCATAATCGATCATATCGATTTTCTCAAGCTGGGACGGGGCACCGAACTCACTTGTCATCACGTACATGGACATATCACAGATCTCAGCGATTTCCGCATCCCCCTGCCCGATCCCGCTCGTTTCCACGATAATCAGGTCATATCCTGCCGCTTTCACGACGTTGATCGCGTCCTTGATCGCCAGTGAAAGTTCCGTCTTCGATCCACGTGTAGCAAGGCTTCGCATGTAAACACGGGGATTGAAGATCGCATTCATGCGGATCCGGTCCCCAAGTAGGGCTCCACCTGTTTTTTGTTTCGTTGGATCGATAGATAGAATCGCAATCTTCTTTTCAGGGAGTTCATTGATGAAACGACGGATCAGTTCATCCGTCAATGAACTCTTCCCTGCTCCACCGGTTCCAGTGATCCCAAGGACAGGCGCTTTTTTCGCCAAGCTCTTGATTTCAGAAAAAACGGTCTGGGCTGTCGCTGCCACTTCTTCATTGGCCCCGACTTGATATTCGGCAAGTGAGATCAGCTTCGATACCGTATTCACATCTCCGGTTGAAAGCTTCTCGACTTCCTGATTCACGCTTCCCTTGATGGTAGGGAAATCACATTCCTCGATCATCTTATTGATCATGCCTTGAAGACCCTGGGTACGGCCGTCTTCAGGAGAGAAGATGCGGGCAATCCCGTATTCGTGAAGTTCTTTGATTTCACGCGGGATGATCACTCCGCCGCCTCCGCCATATATGCGGATGTGGGAAGCCCCTCTTTCGTTTAAAAGATCGTACATATATTTAAAATATTCCACGTGTCCACCCTGATAGGACGAAATCGCAATCCCCTGAACATCTTCCTGAATAGCAGCATTGACGACTTCTTCTACAGAACGGTTATGTCCCAGGTGGATCACTTCCGCTCCACTTGCCTGGATAATCCGACGCATTATGTTGATCGATGCATCATGTCCGTCAAACAGGCTCGACGCCGTGACAAAACGTACATGGTGCTTTGGTTTATAAATCTCAACCGTGCTCATATTACTCCCCCTGTTCTCCCTTGTTTTTCAAATCCGATAATCCCTGCAAAAAGCAGCTCGATTTGAAGATCGATATATTCCTCGAGTGTGAATCGTTTCTGCATGGCCCAACGACGGAATCCCCACATCTGCCCCTGGACGAATACATTCTGAGCCAGCATATGGCACTGATTTTCATCAAGCTCAAGCTTTCCACTTTCCACGCAGCCTTTGATCAGGTCCTCAACCATCCCGACCATTTCAAGTTCCTTGCGAAGGACATAAGGTAAAGCATCCTTTGACAGGGACTTCGCTTCCTGATACATGACAAGCACTTCATCCTGCATCCGGTCCATCACCTTGAAATAATGGGCGATGCCAAGCCTCAGGCTCTCAATCGTCCCTTTGCCGACGTCCAGCTCCTCAAGCTCCAATCGAACCTGTTCATAAATGCTGTCACACACTAAATACAGGACATCTTCCTTTGTTCGTATATATTCATACAGCGTTCCGATACTGAATCCGGCGGCTTTTGCGATCTCTCTGGTCGTGGTGCGATGAAACCCCTTTTGTTTAAACAGAGAGACGGCCCCGCGAATCATCTGATCACGCCGCTTTTCCACCAAACGCTCATCCTTAACCGAAGCATGAACTTCCCTCTTCTTATTCAAAACAACCTACCGCCTTTATATTCCGATTCTCCCATTGACCCCTAATTCAATAGCACCTGCCTCATCCCCCAACAAAGCAGATGCCTCTCTCTCTCTCTTAACCCAGCTATCCTACTTCGTCACCATCCGCGAAATAACTAATCTCTGAATCTCCTGCGTCCCCTCATAAATCTGAGTGATTTTCGCATCACGCATATAACGCTCCACCGGATAGTCCTTCGTATAGCCATACCCACCGAAGATCTGAACTGCTTCCGTCGTCACTTTCATCGCTGTATCACCGGCCATCAGCTTCGACATCGCCGATTCTTTTCCGTATGGAAGACCTTCAGACTCAAGCCACGCAGCTTGATAGGTTAATAGACGGGAAGCTTCGATGGATGTTGCCATATCAGCGATCTTGAATGAAATCCCCTGGTTTGCAGCAATCGGCTTACCGAACTGCTCACGCTCTTTTGCATAATCGACAGACGCATCAAGTGCTCCCTGGGCAATCCCCACTGCTTGAGCGGCAATTCCGTTACGACCTCCATCAAGGGTCATCATGGCAATCTTGAATCCGTCGCCTTCGTTGCCAAGCATGTTCTCTTTCGGTACCTTGCAATCTTCGAATACGATTTCAGTCGTAGGTGATGAACGAATCCCGAGCTTCTTCTCTTTCTTCCCTACAGAGAAACCTTCGAAGTCGGCCTCTACGATGAACGCACTCGTTCCACGCTGACGCTGGGAAGGATCTGTCAAAGCAAACACGATATACGTATCAGCGATTCCACCGTTTGTGATGAAAATTTTAGAGCCGTTCAGTACGTAGTGATCCCCTTCCAGGCGAGCTGTCGTCTTCATGCCACCTGCGTCAGATCCTGAACCCGGCTCAGTCAAGCCGTAAGCCCCGATCTTTTCACCCTGCGCCATCGGACGAAGGTATTTCTGTTTCTGCTCTTCCGTACCAAATTTATATACAGGCCAACCGGCTAACGAAGTATGGGCAGACAGGGTAACGCCTGTAGACGCACACACTCTTGATAGTTCTTCAACAGCGATACAATACGCCAGATAGTCACTGCCGATCCCGCCGTACTCCTCCGGCCAAGGAATCCCCGTCAACCCAAGCTCAGCCATCTTCTTGAACAGATCCATATCAAAGCGCTCTTCCTCATCACGCTCAGCAGCCGTAGGGGCCACCTCATTCCGCGCAAAATCACGCACCATCTTACGTATCATTTCATGCTCTTCCGACAATTTAAAATTCATCTCATTTTCCTCCTATCATCTACATACCGGGTCTGGCACCCTCAAGAGACAAGCTATGCTACAAACCCATTTACGCCATAAAACATCAAATTATATATCGGGTGCCTGACACGCTAAGAATATGTGCCCCAAGACACTCTTCCAAGAGTTCAAACTCACCCATCCTATTACACCAACAAATGCTTCCCAATCACCATCCGCTGAATCTCACTCGTACCCTCATAAATCTCCGTCACCTTCGCATCACGGAACAAGCGCTCCACCGGATATTCCTTCGTGTAGCCATATCCGCCATAAACCTGAATCGCTTCCGTCGACACTTCGACGGCTGTTTTCGATGCAAACAACTTCGCCATACTGGCTTCTTTCCCACAGGAAATATTGTTCGAACGGAGATTCGCTGCCCGGTACACAAGAAGCTTGGAGCCTTCAACGGCCGTTGCCATATCGGCAAGCTTAAAGCCGATTCCCTGCTGTGCGGCGATCGGTTTGCCGAATTGCACCCGTTCTTTTGCATAAGCCGTTGAGTAATCGAAAGCCGCTTCCGCAATTCCGAGTGCCTGCGCGGCAATCCCGATCCTGCCGACGTCCAGGTTCGCCATGGCGATTTTAAAGCCTTCCCCTTCTTCACCGAGAAGGTTTTCAGCCGGGACTTTCATATCTTCAAATGTCAGCTGGACGGTCCGGGACCCGTGCAGCCCCATTTTATGTTCATCTTTCCCGATCACAAGACCAGGTGTATCCTTCTCAACGATGAAGGCCGATACCCCGCGGCTCCCCTTCGCTGAATCCGTCGTCGCAAATACAATATACGTATCGGCTTCGCCACCATTGGTGATGAAGACTTTCGATCCGTTCACCACATAGTGGTCACCACGCTTTTCGGCCCGGGATTTTAGACTCTTCGCATCGGATCCTGCACTCGGCTCCGTCAGGCAGAATGCCCCTAAATACTCACCCGTTGCAAGCTTCGGAAGATACTTTTGTTTTTGTTCTTCGTTTCCAAAGTAAAGGATCGGATTGGTTCCTACAGAAGTATGAACCGATAGGATGACGCCAATGGTGGCGCTTACTTTAGACAGCTCGTGGATTGCAATGATATAAGAAGTGAAATCCATCTCAGATCCGCCGTACTTCTCAGGGATCGTAATCCCCATCAAACCAAGCTCAGCCATCTTTTTTAAAATATCTCTCGGGAACTCTCCCGCTTCCATCTTCTCGATGAACGGCTGGATTTCTGTTTCAGCAAAATCCCGGACCATCTTTCTCATCATCTGCTGCTCTTCCGTGAATCGTAACTCCATGACTGTTTCCTCCCTGATGTTCGTTGTGATCACTCGTACGAATAGAAGCCGCGGCCCGTTTTGCGCCCCAGCCAGCCTGCTTTCACATACTTCCTTAGCAGCGGGCATGGACGGTATTTATCGTCACCGAAACCTTCGTGCAGGGTTTCCATGATGTAGAGGCATGTATCGAGTCCGATGAAGTCAGCCAAAGTCAGAGGTCCCATCGGATGATTCATACCGAGCTTCATCACTTCATCGATCGCCTCTTTGCTCGCCACTCCTTCATAAAGGGTGTAGATCGCTTCATTGATCATTGGCATCAGGATCCGGTTGGAAACGAATCCCGGGAAATCCTCTACCTCTACCGGCACTTTATTAAGAGACTTCGTCATATCTTCAATCACTTGGTATACTTCATCCGTCGTCGCAAGTCCACGGATGATTTCCACCAATTTCATCACTGGTACTGGATTCATGAAGTGCATACCGATCACTTGCTGGGGACGCTTCGTCGCTGCCGCAATTTCCGTGATCGGAAGAGAAGATGTGTTCGAAGCCAGGATGGTATGCTCTGGTGTGATCTCATCCAGCTGAGCAAAGATCTTCGTTTTGATATCCATATTTTCCACTGCCGCTTCGATAACAAGATCTACCTTCTTGGCGTCCTGGATATCCGTTGAAGCCGTCAAACGATTCACCGTCGCTGTTTTATCTTCTTCAGACATTCTTCCTTTTTCAACGGAACGCGTCAGATTCTTCGCGATGACTCCCATTCCCTTTTGGACAAACTCTTCTTTCAAATCGTTCAGGTATACGTTGAATCCTGCCTGTGCACAGACCTGGGCGATCCCAGAGCCCATCTGTCCCGCGCCGATGACCATTACGTTTTTTATGTTCATTATGTTCTCCCCTTTGTTATATGAGACTAGTAATCTAGTTGGTTTGGTTGGTTTGGTTGATTCAGCTGCTGAATATACTCACTATTTCAGCTGCTGATTTTCTTCAGAAATTCAGCAGCTGAATCCAAGGGTGTACCAGGTACAGTTCACTCTCTTTGTACCAGGTACAACTACTCACCCTACTGCTTCGCCACCTCAATCATAATCGCATCCCCTTGACCGCCCCCGCTGCAGATCGAGGCTATCCCGATTCCGCCTCCGCGGCGTTTCAATTCGTAAGCAAGCGTCAGGATGATGCGTGCCCCGCTTGCTCCAATCGGATGGCCGAGGGCAACCGCTCCACCGTTCACATTGACTTTCTCATGATCAAGACCGGCGATTTTCCCGCTCGTTAATGCCACGGCGGCAAACGCTTCGTTAATTTCAAACAGATCGATCTCTTCAAGGGATTTCCCTGTTTTCTTGAGAAGCTCGTTGATCACAAGCCCCGGTGTTTGCGGGAAGTCCTTTGCTTCGACCGCGATGGCAGTATGGCCAAGGATGGTTGCTAACGGCTGTTTCCCTTCCTTTGAGGCTCTTTCTTCGCTCATGAGGACCATGGCAGCCGCTCCGTCGTTGACCCCTGGAGCGTTCCCGGCTGTGATCGTTCCTTCTGATCCGAACACCGGCCCTAATTTAGCCAGCGCCTCAATGGATGTTTCTTTACGTGGCGCTTCATCCTTTGCAACGACGATCGGATCTCCTTTGCGTTGAGGAACTTCAACAGCAATGATTTCTTCACCTAGCACGCCTTCTTCCGTTGCTTTCACTGCCCGTTGATGGCTTCTGAGTGCCCATTCGTCCTGCTCTTCTCTTGATAGTTCAAATTCCTTCGCTGTTTCATTTCCGTACGTTCCCATGTGGACGTTGTTGAAGCTGCACGTCAATCCGTCGTGAACCATCAGATCTTTCACCTGTGAATCGCCCATCTTGAATCCCCAACGTGCTTTCGGCAGGATGTAAGGGGCGTTCGACATGGATTCCATTCCACCAGCCACGATCACTTCGCCGTCGCCTGCACGGATGATCTGGTCTCCCAGTGTGACGCTGCGCATTCCTGATGCACAGACCTTATTGATCGTTTCCGTTTTGACATTCCACGGCAATCCCGCGTGGCGCGATGCCTGACGGGAAGGGATTTGCCCCTGTCCCCCTTGTAGAACAGATCCGAGGATGACTTCTTCGACTTCTTCCCCGTTTACACCGGCCCGTTTCAAGGCTTCCTTCACCGCGAAACCGCCAAGCTCTGAAGCAGTAAAACTGCTGAGGCTTCCCCCGAATTTACCAAAAGGCGTTCTTGCTCCGTCTAGAATAACCGTTTTCCCCATCTTCATCGCTCTCCTTTATATGGATTTATCCGCGTTTGTATCCGCTTTCAATTTACCTTAAAAAAATTTGATCCACTTTCGACTGAACGCTCGCTCAACTAATCCTCACAAGAGAAGGGACAAATTTTGTCCCCAATATACCTTTATTGTACTTCATTTCGAGTGCAAACGCATTGATTTTTTAGAAAGTTTTTATTTTTCCATCAAATTTATTATTGTAGAAAAATAATAGGAGCGAAACGCAATAGAGACTATTTTGTTTCACTCCTGTTTGTTTCATGAACTCGTGTTTCATTCATTATCTAAAGGATAATATTCTTTTTAAGATGCAGCCGGTTCGTCCTTCAGATCGCCACATACGGCTTTTTCAAGGATTTCGGCTACGTCGAGAGTAGATACTGTTTCTTCCACTTCCTTCGCTTTCGTACCATCCGACAGCATCGTCAGGCAGTATGGACAGCCAGAGCTGATGACCGATGGACTAACAGCCAGTGCCTGCTCGGTACGGGAGACGTTGACGCGGTGACCTGCGTCTTCCTCCATCCACATGAGTCCTCCACCCGCTCCACAGCACATTCCTTTTTCACGGTTACGTTCGATCTCGACCAATTTCACACCGGAAATGGATTTCAGGATTTCACGCGGTGGATCATACACTTCGTTGTACCGACCAAGATAACAAGAGTCATGGAAAGTAATCGTTTCGTTCACTTCATATTGCGGCTTCAAGCGGCCTTCTTGTACGAGCTGATGCAGAAGTTCTGTATGGTGGTAGACCTCTGCTTCCAGACCGAAGTCCGGATACTCATTTTTGAAAATGTTGTAAGCATGCGGATCGATCGTGACAATTTTCTTGATTTCATGCTTTTCGAATTCGGCGATGTTTTGTCCGGCAAGCTCCTGGAATAAGAATTCATTTCCAAGGCGGCGCGGTGTGTCACCGGAGTTCTTTTCTTTATTCCCAAGGATGGCGAACTTCACGCCCGCTTCATTCATTAGCTTGGCGAAGGATAAGGCAATCTTTTGGCTACGGTTATCAAATGAACCCATGGATCCGACCCAGAATAGGAATTCGAAGTCTTCTCCTGCTTTTTTCATTTCTTTTACTGTAGGAATCGTAACGTCTTCTCTTGCTTCGCGCCAGTTCTCACGCTCTTTACGGTTCAGACCCCAAGGATTCCCCTGGCGCTCGATGTTTTGCATGGCGCGCTGTGCGTCAGCATCCATCTTCCCTTCCGTCAGAACGAGGTAACGGCGAAGGTCGATGATTTTATCTACGTGTTCGTTCATGACCGGACATTGGTCTTCACAGTTACGGCACGTTGTACATGCCCAAATCTCTTCTTCTGTGATGACATCCCCGATCAGGCTAGGGCTGTACGTAGCTCCTGCAGCCGCTTCTTCTGCAGCCTGAGTCGCACTTGCCATAGCTAATTGGTTCCCTTTTGTGCCGTTGAAAGCGAATGTCGGCACCCAAGGCTTCTTCTGTGTCACGACAGCACCGTGATTCGTCAGGTTATCACGTAATTTTACGATCAGGTCCATCGGGGAAAGCATTTTCCCTGTCCCGGTTGCCGGACACATATTCGTACAACGACCACATTCCACACATGCGTAGAAATCGATCATTTGGTGCTGAGTGAATTCTTCTATTTTTCCTACCCCGAAACTTTCAGCTGATTCATCTTCAAAGTCGATGGGCTTAAGCTTTCCAGGGTTGTCTAAACGATTGAAATAAACATTGGCAGGTCCTGCGATTAAATGCGCGTGCTTAGATTGCGGCACATACACAAGGAATGCCAGTAAGAATAGTAAGTGAATCCACCAGGCTACATAGAAAATGGCGATGGAAGCCGTTTCCCCTATGCCTCCAAGTGCCCCTGCAATCAGAGACGCTATAGGCTCAGTCCAGGCAAGTTCTTCCCCATGCCAGATGATACCCATTCCATTCCCGACCAGGACGGAAAGCATTAAACCACCAATGAATAGTAAGACCAGTCCTGATTTGAATCCTCTCTTGAGGCGGACCAGTTTTTCCACATAGCGGCGGTGGAATGCCCAGACAACCGCGACAAGGATCGTCAGTGTGACAATTTCCTGGAAGAACGTGAAGCCAGGATATAAAGGTCCAAGCGGCAGGTGACTCCCCGGTGCCAGTCCTTTCCATATGAAGTCGATGGCCCCGAACTGTACGAGGATGAAGCCGTAGAAGAACATGACGTGGATGGCTCCACTTTTCTTATCCTTTAAGAGCTTCTTCTGTCCGAAGACATTGACCAGGATTTTCTGGAATCGTTCTTTGAATCGTTTGTCGAACTCCACTTTTTTCCCGAGCTTAATATATTCAATTCTCGTCTTTACTACATACACAAACAGACTCAGTGCATAAACGGTCACAAGGATAAATGCGACCCAATTGAGAATGAGTAACCCATTCATAGAAAAACACTCCCCCTTCTTTGGTCCGATGAACTTCCCCTTTGTTCAAACTTTTACAAACCAAATTAATATTCTGAATAGTCCTTATATCCATTATATTATGAATGAGCATTCAGTCAATGGTTTTTCCGAATAAAAATGAAAACCTTTTCATGATTGGCGATTCCATTTCAATAAGAAACGGGACTTTCTGTACCCCCCACAGGTTTCAAAAGGACTCCTTAATGGGAAAAGAAGAAAGAATGCAATCTACATAAAATTCAGGACATACTAAAGACAATGCAAATGAGAGAGTGATTCTATGTGGTGGTTAATCCTATTGGTGATCCTTGCCGCGATCATCGGATGGCTGATGCTTGATTTCAGATTGGGAAGAAGTCATTTCATCCGGACGCGGACAAGAAGAGATTATGAGACTCGAATGAGTGATATTCAATTGTTTTCAAGGGGACCCGAGCTTTTCGATCAAATGTTTAAAGAGATGAGAGAAGCAAGGGCCTCCATTCATGTATTATTTTATATCGTCCAGGATGACCACTTTGCCCTCCGGTTCCTGGAATTGCTGAAGGGTAAGGCACAGGAAGGGATTGAAGTCCGTCTTCTGATGGATCAGATCGGCAGCCATAACGTCCCGAAGTCGAAAGTGAAGGAGCTTCGGGATGCAGGTGTGGAAGTCGATTTCTGCCGGAGGGTCAAGTTTCCCTATCTGTTTTTCTCTTCCCAGCAGCGTAATCACCGGAAGATCACCGTCATCGATGGGGTGATCGGTTATTTGGGTGGTTACAATATCGGGAAGGAATATATCGATGAAAATGATAAACCCGAGCTTTCTCCCTGGAGGGATTATCATCTCCGGTTGGAAGGTGAAGGTGTCCACGATCTTCAGACTGAATTCTGCATTGACTGGTACCGTGCCACACAGAAGGATTTGAAGAACGAAGCAACGTATTTCCCTCCAGCTGAAAAAGGAAGCATCCAGCATCAAATTTTTCCGACCGAGGGGGTTAATATCGAAGGCTTCTTTGGGAAATTCATCGACGAAGCACAAAGCGAAATCATTATCGGCACACCTTACTTCATTGCTACTCCGATCTTGATGGACGCACTTTTGGGTGCACTGGACAGAGGGGTCATCGTCAAAATCATCATCCCGAACAATGCCGATCATATGCTTGTGAAGGAAGCGGCCTTCCCTTATTTCAGACCGCTGCTCGCTAGTGGTGCGAGAGTGTATCAATTCATGGACGGCTTTTATCATGCGAAGGTGATGATCGTGGATGACCATTTCTGTGATATCGGCACGGCCAATTTTGATAAGCGGAGCTTCTTTATCAATTTTGAAATCAATAACCTGATCTACGATAAAGGATTTATCCAGACGTTAAAAAAGGAAATGGAAAAAGACATGGCGGCATCCGACATGTTAAGCGAAAGCGACCTCTCTTCGGTTTCCATGCTCACCCGGTTAAAGGAACGCGTTGCTTCAGCCATTTCAATCTTACTTTAGGGGGATGACACATGAAAGTCCGACTGGGATTCGTGGCGAACTCCCTCTCTTTATGGGATGCAAGCCCGGCCAAAACCATGACATACAAGCGATACACAGAGTTACCTAAAGCCGAGCGGATGGACAGGCTGAAGGAAGTGACGAGATTAAACCTGGAGCATACGAAACGCATCCTGTATCTTTGTGCCGCTCACGAAATCAAGGTGTACAGATTATCCAGCTCCCTCGTTCCCCTTGCCACCCATCCTGAGGTGGAATGGGATTTCCATTCCCCTTTTCGGCACGAATGGAAAGAACTTGGAGATCTGATCAACAAGCTCGGGATCAGGGCGAGCTTTCACCCGAACCAGTTCACCTTATTCACGAGTCCTAAGCAGCATGTGACGGACAATGCCGTGAAGGATATGGTGTATCACTACCGGATGCTTGAATATATGGGGATCGAGAAGGATTCCGTCATCAATATCCATATCGGCGGGAGCTACGGGGATAAGGAAGAAACCCTGGTCCGTTTTCATGAAAACCTGAAGGACCTCCCTCCGGATGTAAAAGACATCATGACCCTCGAGAATGACGACAAGACCTATACCGTCGAGGAAACGCTCACCGCTTGTCAAAAAGAGAATATCCCCATGGTCCTGGACATTCATCACCACGAGGCAAATCCGAGTGAGAAACCTCTAGATGGGTATCTTGAAGATATTTTTGCCACCTGGGACAGGAGAGATTTAGTGCCGAAAATACATATTTCTTCACCAAAATCTGCTAGTGCCTTTCGCTCCCATGCTGACCTGGTCGATCCGGGATTTGTGGAGGGTTTCTTCAAAACCCTGAAAACGTTGGACCAGGACGTGGATTTTATGATCGAAGCCAAACATAAAGATCTTGCCATGCTGAAGCTGATTGAGGATTTGTCCTCCATTCGTGGGGTGAAGAGGATCGATGGCGGGACCCTTGAGTGGTAAAGAAGAAAAGATGGACACTTGGGTGTTCATCTTTTTTTATGTACATATTATTTAAATACAGACTCAATCCAGGGCTGGATCGCCATGAAGGCTTTGAAGCCAAGATAAATACCCACGATTCCTGCAATTCCTGCCAGTGCTGGCGGGGCAGGTATCGGTAACTTAAATAAAGCAAAGATAAACCCGACTAAAAATCCGGTTACGATAGCCAATACGACCGTTTTCATACCCTTCTCCTCCTTCATCCATCTCTCATTATTATACGTTAAAGCGGCCGAAATATAAGAAAAAGGTCCATCCTGATGAGGGACGGACCTTTGGTATGCGCCTATTTACATTTTTTCTGGAGCTGCTACACCGATCAAGGCAAGAGCGTTTTGTAACGTGACACGTACCACTTTCACTAAAGCCAGACGTGCTGTCGTCAATTCACGATTTTCTTCATCAAGGACCTTATTGGCATTGTAGAAGCTGTGGAAAGCAGAAGCCAGGTCGTTGATATAATTCGCTACACGGTGAGGCGTGCGTTTCTCAGCCGCATCCGCGATCATTTGCGGGAATTCACCCAGCTTTTTCAGTAAGTCCACTTCTTTTTCCGTACCGATAAGCTTTAGGTCAATCTTGTCTTCTGAAGCCAGCCCCTGTTCTTCAGCCTGACGAAGGATACTGCAAATACGCGCGTGGGCATATTGAGCATAGTAAACAGGGTTTTCGTTGGACTGGGATACGGCTAAGTCCAGGTCAAAGTCCATATGCGTATCGGCACTTCTCATGGCGAAGAAATAGCGGACAGCATCAAGGCCGACCTCTTCGACAAGCTCACGTAACGTGACGGCTTTTCCTGTACGCTTACTCATTTTCATCTTTTCCCCATCTTTATAAAGGTGAACGAGTTGGATGACTTCCACTTCCAGTTTGTCACGGTCAAAGCCGAGTGCTTCGATGGCCGCTTTCATGCGGGGGATGTAGCCGTGATGATCCGCACCCCAAATGTTGATGAGCACATCATGCCCTCGCTCGAATTTGTCCTGATGGTAGGAAATATCCGGAGTCAGGTATGTGTACGTGCCGTCGTTCTTGATAAGGACACGGTTTTTGTCATCGCCAAGTTCAGTCGAGCGGAACCATGTCGCGCCGTCCTCTTCGTATACGTGACCGTTGTCTCTCAGCGTCTTCAATGCCGCATCGATTTTCCCATTTTCATAAAGGGATGTCTCAGAGTACCACACGTTGAATGGTACGCGGAACATTTCTAGGTCCTTTTGAAGCTTGGCCATTTCAATTTTCAGGCCGTACTCACGGAAAAACTTGTAGCGTTCTTCATCGCTTACTTCTGCATATTTCGAGCCGAATTCTTCAGCCAGTTTCTTTCCGATTTCGATGATGTCCTGACCGTGATATCCGTCTTCAGGCATCGCCTTGTCTTGTCCAAGGGCCTGGAAATAACGTGCTTCAACGGAGATTGCCAGGTTATGGATCTGGTTTCCGGCGTCGTTGATGTAGTATTCACGGGTTACTTTATAGCCCGCTTTTTCAAGGACATTACATAGGGAATCGCCGACGGCCGCTCCACGGGCATGGCCAAGATGGAGGTCGCCTGTAGGGTTGGCAGAAACGAACTCGACGTTGACTCTTTCGCCATTCCCCGCATCTGATTGACCATATTCCTGATCTTGATCGAGAATCAACGGAATCAAGTCTGTTAAGTATTCGTTGTTCATATAGAAATTAATGAATCCAGGTCCTGCGATCTCCATTTTTTCAATGGACGCTTTGGACTGGTCGAAGTTAGCGACGATGTCGTCTGCGATCATGCGCGGCGCTTTTTTTGCGACTCTTGCAAGCTGCATGGCCATATTCGTTGAATAATCCCCGTGTGACTTTTCTTTCGGGATCTCAAGGATGACATCCGGGATTTGATCCTCTGTTGCAAGTCCCGCTTTCAGGACCGCTGCTTTGATTTCGGATTTCAGGTTTTCTTGTACTTTTTCGACGATATTCATATCCCTATGCTTCCTCCTTATAGTGAATGGACATAACATAATCCCCAACCGGGCTGTCCTGCATCTTTAACTCGTATGAAAGGTTGAAGTTCCCTTCAAGCACCGAGTCACTCTGTGTATGTGAAAGTGTTTTGGTTTTCGTTGTCAATAAGAGGGTACCGAGCTGGCTCTCGTAAGAACCGTTCTGTTCCTCGAGTTCGTTGAAGGCCATTCTCATTTTGACTGCTCCGCTGCGTAGAATGAGGGCCTGTCGATCTGTGACTTTGACGATCGTATGAGTGGTCCCTTCCTCTTGTACTTCATCGTACTTCAGAAAAATGGCATCTCCTTTTTCATAGTATCGACCAAATGATACCAATTCAAAAGAGTCACTTTCCTCTCCTATTGTGATCTTGGTTTTCAAGTGAACTTTGACAGGTGTAGAATCCGCTTTTGCCGTCAAACCACTCACATCCTTTTCTTTTTAGGGTCCGATCAAGTGATGGGTCCGTCCCTCAAATAGACGTCCCTTCCTTCTAACTAATTAAGTATAAGAAGTATTGTGGGAAATTGCAATGGAACACGGTGAGTTTTCATTTATTGGAGGAATGTAAGCGGATTTATGGAAAAAGGAAAGCCTCTTCTGCCAATGAGAAGAGGCTTTGATGGTTTATTTTACCCAGCCAAGAAGCATTTCACGGATCAGCTTGCTTGCCGTATTCGCTGTCTGCTCGGATGGATCATAGATTGGCGCCACTTCCACAAGATCCGCTCCCACGACGTTCACGTCAGAGTGAGCGATGGCATGGATGGATGCGAGTAATTCCTTGGATGTGATTCCGCCGCAGTCCACGGTTCCAGTGCCAGGAGCGTGGGCAGGGTCTAAGACGTCAATATCGATCGTCACATACACAGGACGTCCTGCAAGCTGTGGAAGGATTTCCTTCAATGGCTCGAGCACTTCGAATTTGGAAATGTGCATGCCATTTTCCTTCGCCCATTGGAATTCTTCCTTCATACCGGAACGGATCCCGAATGAATAGACGTTCTTCGGTCCGATATGCTCGGCGATCTTGCGGATCGGAGTCGAGTGGGATAGCGGCTCCCCTTCATACTCTTCACGAAGATCAGTGTGAGCGTCCATATGGATGATGGCTAGATCCGGGTATTTCTTCGCGATGGCTTTCATCACCGGCCACGAGACCAGATGCTCGCCCCCCATTCCGAATGGGATCTTCCCGTCACCAAGAAGCCCGTCGATATAATCTTCAATCATATCGATGCTTCGCTGCGGGTTACCGAATGGAAGCGGGATATCACCGGCGTCATAGTATTTCACTTCTTCAAGCTCCCGGTCAAGATACGCACTGTACTCTTCCAGACCGATCGACACCTCGCGGATACGGGCAGGGCCGAAACGGGAACCCGGACGATAACTCACCGTCCAATCCATCGGCATCCCATAAAGGACCACCTGGCTCTCTTCATAAGAAGGATGACTCTTAATAAACACATTACCTGAATAAGCCTCATCAAAACGCATATTCTTCAACCTCTCTTTTAGAGAGGGACGGACCTTGGTTTTGGTCCGTCCCTCCTTGATATTATAGGATTTCACCTTGAAATTTGAGGTCCGTCCCTCACATTTATTTGGTCAGGTCTTTTACGAATTTCGGAAGGGCGAATGCTGCGTTGTGCAGTTCCGGTGTGTAGTAATTGGTTTCGATGTCGTGGAAACGCTCTTCCGGTACTTCAGTTGGGTCGTGCTTTTTGGAACCGATGGTGAATGCCCACAGTCCGCTTGGGTACGTTGGGATGTTCGCTGTGTACAGGCGGGTGATCGGGAAGATTTCCTTTACGTCGCTCTGTACCTGGCGGATAAGGTCTGCTTTGAACCATGGGTTATCACATTGAGCAACGAAGATTCCGTCTTCTTTCAATGCTTTCGAGATCCCTGCGTAGAATCCTTTTGTGAACAGGTTAACAGCTGGTCCTACAGGCTCAGTGGAATCAACCATGATTACGTCATATTCGTTTTCACTTTTCGCGATGTGCATGAAGCCGTCGTCAACTTGTACGTCCACGCGCTCGTTCTCTAACTCTCCCGCAATCTCAGGAAGATATTTCTTGGAGTACTCGATCACTTTTCCGTCGATTTCAACAAGAACGGCCTTTTTCACGCTTGGGTGCTTCAACACTTCACGGATGACGCCTCCGTCTCCTCCGCCGACAACCAATACGTTCTCAGGGTTCGGGTGCGTGAATAATGGAACATGCGCGACCATTTCATGATAGACGAACTCATCCTTCTGGCTCGTCATGACCATGCCGTCAAGGAACAGCATATTGCCCCATTCTTCTGTTTCAGCCATTTCAAGATATTGAAAATCCGTTTGCTCTGTATGTAAAGTCTTCTTGATTTTCATCGTGATCCCGAAGTTTTCTGTTTGTTTCTCTGTGTACCAAAGTCCACTCATTGTTTCAACTTCCCTTCTTGTTTTAATGGTTTATTGCTGTTTCTGTCAAAATCATATACCACTAGTTTGATCCTTCACACGTTCATCTTTAGGACAAAGTGAAGCGAAACCCTGACATAACGGGCTTAACTCCTATTTATAAAAACATCCGCATCGGACGTCATTTTTATCCTTCCCTATCATGATAAATACAAACATGAGGAAAAGTATAGTGGAATCTAGCAAAATTTCAAGTGAAATTTTTTCTAAACCTTTGACGTTTAAAATCTCGTAAAACTTTTCATACTGATACTACACAGTAATCAGTATAAACGAGATGACCAATATAAAAAATCCAAGGTCCGTCCCTCTTAAACTGCGGGCCTGTGCAGGGAAAGTAGGGAGAGGTATGGAAGTGATGGCTCGAATGGAGAAGACAAAGAAATATGCGAGATTTGCAGTGGTCGGGGCTCTCGCGGGCTTGGTCCTCTTTTTGGTAGGGATCATGGGGGTTTTGATTTATGCCAAGGTTCAGGGACCGCCACCCCTTGCCGTCCCCCAATCCACTTTGATCTATGGTGAAGATGGTTCGGTCATAGGAGAAACGAATACCGGCGAGAAGCGCTACTGGGTGGGTCTGAAGGAAATTTCCCCAGCCCTCATTGAAGCGACGATCTCCATTGAAGACAAAAGCTTCTACCAGCATTACGGGTTTGACCTGAAGCGAATGGCAGGGGCAGCCCTTGCCGACGTCAAAGCGATGTCAAAGGTGCAGGGGGCAAGCACCATTTCACAGCAGTACGCTCGCAATCTATTTCTTTCTCATGATAAAACATGGAAAAGAAAGATCTCAGAAGCCCTCTACACGATCAGGATCGAAATGAACTACTCCAAGAAGGACATTCTAGAAGGCTATCTAAATACCATCTACTACGGCCACGGCGCATACGGTGTCCAGGCAGCGAGTCAATATTACTTCGGCAAGGATGCCAATCAATTGACCGTCGCAGAAGCCGCCATGCTCGCCGGAATACCGAAAGCACCGTCCTACTATTCGCCCGTTACTCACCCTGAAAATGCCAAGAAGCGCCAGGAGCTCATCCTTCTCTCCATGACCGAGGACGGCTTTATAACCAAAGAGCAAGAGGGTGTTTCCAAAGCGGCACCCATCCGCATCACAGGGGAGCACGCCCATCAAAAGGCGGAAACCGCCCCCTATTTTCAAGATGTGGTGAAAAGCATCCTCCGCTCTGACTTGGGAATTGAGGAACGTACCATCGAGATGGGTGGCTTGAAAGTCTATACGACACTCAACCCCGATCATCAAAAGGTGGCCGAGAAAGTCGTGAAGGAACAGATCCCCGATGAATCGGAAATCCAATTGGGATTTGTGTCCATGAATCCGAAAAATGGTTATGTCACAGCTTTAGTCGGGGGACGGGATTATGAAGAAAGTCCGTTTAACCGTGCCGTGCAGGCAATCCGCCAGCCGGGATCAACGATCAAACCGCTACTCTACTACTCTGCTTTAAAACAGGGGTTTACGCCATCTACGACGATGAAGAGCGAAATGACGTCCTTCACATTCGATGATGGAAAAAAATACACCCCTCATAATTACAACAACAAATATGCAGATGGAGATATCACCCTGGCCCAGGCCATCGCTCTATCTGATAACGTGTACGCCGTGAAGACCCATCTCTTCATCGGTCAGGACACCTTGACGAAAACGGCAAAAGAGAAGTTCGGATTGACGACAAAGGTGAAAAAATACCCTTCCTCGGCACTCGGTACATCAGGGGCACGGGTCATCGATATGGTCAACGCCTACAGCATCTTTGCCAACGGCGGGTATAAAGTGAAGCCTGTTTTCATTACAAAAGTGGAAGACTGGTCGGGTAAGGTCATCTATGAAAGCGAATCGAAAAAAGAGCAGGTGCTCGACCCGGATCTCACATACGTCATGACCCATATGCTCACCGGGATATTCGACCCTAAGCTCAATGATTACTCAACGGTAACGGGGATCCAGATCAAGAGAGACGCGACCCGTCCCTACGCAGGGAAATCCGGGACGACCAACACAGACAACTGGATGATCGGCTACTCCCCTCAATTAACGGCAGGAGTGTGGACCGGATACGATAAAGGAAAAGAGGTCTCCCTGGTCGATGATAAATACTTTGCCAAGAAAATCTGGGTCCACTTCATGGAAGAAGCATTGAAGGATGAACCCGTCAAAAACTTCAAACCGACCAAGGGCGTCGTCGGCGTGGCCGTGAACCCCCATAATGGATTGCTCGCCACAGAAGACTGTCCCGTCCAGCGCTTCACCTACTTTGTAAAAGGCACCGAACCGACCGAATACTGCCATGAACACTTAGGTGAAAAAGAAGCACCGAAAGAAAAGGCACCGGAAAAAGAGAAGAAGCCTTGGTATGAGAAAGTTAGGGATTGGATTTTTTAGTTTTTATTGTTATATAGCTGGAAATGGGGTTTTCGAGATGTCCAGCTCCGGCGGCTAGAGGCTCGAGGTCATAAGTCAAGCCAACCAAAAGGCAAAGGGCGCCTTTCCGATTGGCTCGCCTTATGCTTGTCGCCTCTGAACGAGCCGCCTCCGCTTTTCGGTACAACAAAAAACCCCGGGTTTGTGCGAACCCGGGGTTTTTCATGTCCTAGTTTATGTGCAAACTGTGATTTAAGTGTACTTTTTTTCTCTCCATAGAGCAAGATGTGAACGACATATTCAAACAACTGTCACATTTTGTTCACAAATCGTTTTATTTGATTTTGAGGGCTTCCTTTAATTCATCCTTTGAGCGTTCCCACATGCCTTCATCATGATTCTTCAAAAAGTCCGTAAGAATCCCTTTGGACTTGTCGTCCAGTTGATCCAGGACGATCTTCCGCTTGATGGATTTATCCATATTGTTCACATGCTCCGGCATAGACTTGTAGCCTCTGCGCTTCTCACGGTTTACAACAAGCTCACAAGCCGTCACTCCTGCATAGTACGGTCCGTCTTCCATCCGGTCGATGGTTATCCAGATCAACCAGTACGGCTTGCCGCCTGCAGAGTCCTCACGGTTATTCGTGAATTTGATCCCTTTTTCGATCGGGCTCCTTGCGTGCATCGCTCCGATTTCAATGGTCGCTTCCCCTTCTTCGACATCAATCATGACAGGCGAAACATTATCAAGGCTCAATGATCCTACCCCGTAACCGCCATGACCGTCAGTGGGGTCACTTTTGATGATATTGAATCCAATGTTTTTTTTCTTTTCCATGAAACGTCACTCCCTAGCTAAAGATTGAAAAAATCGTCGTGAATATAGTACTGAATGCCTGATTAGTCGCCGTCATGCCACCCTGTAGTAACGGCCAGATCGTATATTCGTCCAGAGGCGTGATGACGATGATCAAAAATAATAGAACGCCATATTGCTCATATTGGGTCAGTTTGGCCCTGACATGATTCGGTGACAAGTCCTCTATGATCCGGTACCCATCCAGTGGAGGGAACGGCAGTAAGTTGAAGACAAACAGCAATACGTTCAAGTAAACGATCATCTGCAGAAGGTCGATGATGAACGGTGGAACCCCGACGCCACCCGTCACCCCTACAAAAAAGTAAAAGATCCCGAATGCAATAAAGGCAAGCAGGAAGTTACTCAATGGGCCGGCCACGGATACCAGCACACCTGCCAAACGCGGATTCTTAAAACGGGATCTCATGACAGGCACGGGCCGCGCCCAGCCAAATCCCACAATTAATATTAAAAGGGTCCCAAACGGGTCCAGATGTTGAATCGGATTCAATGTGAGTCTTCCTTGATCCTTCGCCGTCGTATCCCCGAACTTGTATGCCACATAGGCGTGGGCGAACTCATGAACCGTAAAGGCCATGACGAGGGCGATCACGACAAACGGAAGCTCTTCCAACCGAAAGACGGAAATCGACTCAAAAAGTGAGCTAATGGTATCCAAAGTATGTACTCCTTTAAAAAATGTTTTACTTTCTTATTCCATAGTATACAGAAAAATTCCTGCATTCATGACATATCATATCAAACTTGCTCTCTCATCCCCCAGCCATTACATTTATAGAGTAAGAGCCTACCACAGATTGTACCAAATCCGAAAGCAAGGAGCGAATCATTATGCCTTATATCACCGTAAAAATGCTCGAAGGCCGTTCAGAAGAGCAAAAGCGTGCCCTCGTCGAAAAAGTGACCGAAGCCGTCAGCGAAACCACCGGTGCCCCTGAAGAAAAAATCGTCGTCTTCATTGAAGAAATGACGAAAGGCAACTATGCCGTCGGCGGCAAAAGACTCAGTGACCAATAAAAGCAAGTCATAAGACAAGCCCGCTGCGAAGGCATTCCTTTCAGCGGGCTTGTCTTATGATTCCGACTTTTTTCAAATCCGGAATTCCACACGGGCAACATTTGCATCTGACGAATACGATATACCATACACTCGACGGAAAGGGTGAAATGAATGGACATGACGATTGGCGATGTGTTCTTACAATTGTTCATGATGGCTTTTCTACTAGCCATTGTCTTTGTCGCTTTTATGGTGGCGAAAGGTCTTCGGGTCAGAAGGATCCAGCAGCGGGAACAAGACAAACAGGTTGAAGAAAAGCTTGATCAAATCATCGAAAAAATGAATCAATCATCTAAATCATAACGATGTAAAAGGGGATCACTCGACAAGAGTGATCCCCCTTCCAATCCTATAAGAACGTTCTCTACTGAACGATTTTTTTTGATTTTAGTCCATCAATGTAAGCGAAGGCTTCGTCGATCTCTTCTTCGGTATATTTCTGCTTGCTCTTGAGTGTATGCACTTTTTCCACGACTTCTTCTTTTGAAAGGTTGTCAAAATATAAGACGGTCGAAACAAGCTCCAAAAAGCGTGCTGATTGAACGTTCATATCCGTAAGGCAATCCTTCAGGTGAGGCATATCCTTTTCATAGATCTCCAGGAAGTCCTCCCCTTCCTTCGTGACCGTATAGCGGTATTGATAGTAGCCGCCCTTTTTCTCCTTCACCTCGGAGATGAACCCCATATTGCATAGCTCCTCCACCCGAAGCGTCAGTTCTTCCGAATACGGACCATAAAAATGAAATTGAAATTTTTCCTGAAACGGGAATTCAAGCTTCTTGGCGATGAATATCATCTTCTGAAGCTTCTTCCTACCCACCACTTCACCCGAGGCTAAGAAGGCACTCATCAGTTTGGCATGATCTTTCAACAATGTACGTCATCTCCTACTCCTAGTATTGCATGTGTCGTTTACAGCTCCAAAATCTTCCGTATCTGTCTCTTAATATTCTTCTTTGTTGATTCGTCATATAGTAAATCCACTGGATAGTATAATTTATGGTCGGTCCGGCGTTTTCCGGAAATGGAATCCACGATGTCCGACTGCCTGGATAATTCGCGCAGCTCCTCATTTTTCATTAACAAATGAATCGGGAGCCGTTCCTCTTCCTCGCCCGGCCTGTAGAAATCGTATGGAAGATCTGAAGATGAGTCCACCACCAAGTAATAATCGGGATCGATACCCGCCTTTTTAAAGAGGGCTTCCAGTTCACTGTGCTTCTTGTATTCCTTCGCAGGATCGAACTCCACGTACTTGAATAAGTTCCGGTTCATGAACCGCTCGCACAAGTCCCGCAAAATCGGGTCTTCTTCTTCCTGCCAGATCTGAAAATAGTACATGATGACCGCTTCATCGAGCTTAAGATAATCCTCAAGGGCCACTTCCCCTTCAAACAGGGAATAAAAATGGATCGGGCTTTGCTTAAAGGAATAGAACTCTCCATGAAGCTCCTTCGCCCTATGTAAAATCTTCGTCAGGATCACTTCTGCACTTCTCGTCACCGGATGGAAATACACCTGCCAGTACATCTGATAGCGGCTCATGATGTAGTCCTCCACGGCATGCATCCCGCTCTGCTTGATGACAACCTGGTCTTCACGGGGCCTCATCACACGGAGGATCCGCTCCATGTCGAAATGCCCGTAGCTCACCCCTGTAAAATAGGCGTCACGCTGCAAATAATCCATGCGATCGGCATCGATCTGGCTTGAAATGAGGCTGACGACCAGCTTGTTACTGTACGTCTTGGCGATCACTTCTGCCACATGCTTCGGAAATTCAGGTGCCACTTTAACGAGCACCGCGTTCACCTCTGTATCCCCTAAGATGATGGCTTGGGTAAAATGCTCGTGATCGAGGTGAAACACCTTTTCAAAAGAATGGGAAAACGGACCGTGTCCCAGATCATGCAATAACGCAGCACACAATGACAATAAGCGTTCATCCTGGTTCCACTCCGGTCTTCCGACGAAGACATCATCGACGATGCGGCGGATGATTTCATACACGCCAAGTGAATGATTGAACCGGCTGTGTTCCGCTCCGTGAAAGGTCAAGTAGGTGGTTCCGAGCTGTCTGATTCTGCGGAGTCGCTGGAACTCTTTTGTCCCAATCAAATCCCAGATCACGCGATCCCTTACATGAACATAGCGATGAACAGGGTCTTTAAATACTTTTTCTTCATGTAATTTCTGCTTGGCATACTCCATCTTCTACCCTCTTCCTAAACTAGCATATTTCTATTATAGCGACTTGCTCCATCGCATTCATCTCGAATTTTGTCGAAAAAAATAGGTATTTGTCCTTTGATTGTTCCACCGCAAGCGTTCCAAATCCTTCAAAAAAATTTGGACGCTTGACAAAAAATCTCTCCTATTATTTCTCTACCCCTTATGTAGTTTCCTTTTCCAAAGAGGCGCAAACCTTTATTTATTTTTATCAGTAGAAAAGAAAAAACTCCCTCAGGAGGAAGTTTCCCTTTATTTCTTTATTTTCTTGATCACTTTTTCCATCAATTCTTCTTCAGTCAACGCCGCTACAGGACGATTATTCACGAAAGCGAATGTCTTTTTGCGTCCTGGACCACAATAGGATTGGCACGCAATGTCAATCGGTGCGTCCGGATCGATCTCCTTTAATTTTGGAATCAAGGTCTTTAGGTTAACGGCCTGACAATCATCGCAAACACGGAATTCGTTTGCCATCTGTCAACAACCCTTTCTATCTATTGAAATGGATTTTATACGTCGTAAACATCGATTTATAGAATACAGTTTTCAGTCATGTTTTGCAAGTGAACTTCGTTTCCATCTCACATGCGTTCATCACTGATACAACGAAACTAGCAGACAGAAAATAATTTTAACATATTCGTATAAAAACCTGAGAAATGGTCCATCCTTTTATCAACGAATACTTTAAGAAAACTTTGGGAGTTGAGATGAAAATGATGATGAAAACAAGACAGGATGCCTGGACGGAAGAAAATGATCTATTATTGGCCGAAACGGTCTTACGTCATGTGCGTGAAGGCAGTACACAACTGAATGCCTTCGAGGAAGTCGGGGACAAACTGAACCGCACATCCGCCGCATGTGGATTCCGCTGGAACGCCGTTGTGCGCCACCAGTACGAGAAAGCTCTTTCACTAGCAAAAAAACAACGCAAACAGCGCCATCGCATCCTCGGGAAAGACCAGGGCGGCAAGAAAAAGCTATTATACCAGCCACCGACACCTTCCTTCGACGATTTAGACGCTATGTCTCTATCAATGTCTGAAGCGGAAGAAGAAATGGAGTTTGCAGAGTACGAGAACTACGTACCGGAAACGGAGCAACTGGGGAAAGAAACCGAAGAAGCAGTCCAGAACTTTAATGTGGAAGCAAGTGAGGAACCAGCTTACGTGGCGCAACAGGCACCTGCTGCCAACCACTTGGTAAAGCCAGCGGGACTAAAAGGGGAAGTCACACTTGAAAAGGTGATCGCGTACCTCCAGAACCTGGCCCAAACCAACATGAACTCTGATTACGTAAAAATTGAGAATCAGAGACTGAAGCAGGAGATTTCCGACCTCCGAAAAGAAAATGCCGAGCTCGAAAAGAAAGTCAAAGCCCTTGAAAACAATTCCGTCACGATGCAGGAAGACTACGAAACACTCATGCAAATCATGAACCGTGCAAGAAAGCTTGTCGTATTCGATGAAGACGAATCGAAAGCACCCCGTTTCAAGATGGATCGAAACGGAAATCTCGAAAAAGTAGCTGAATAATGGTATTCCCAACCAGTGCGCCTGTGGGCGTGCTGGTTTTTTGCGTGGGGTTTGTGATATTCAAAAGAATCTCTTTCCACAAAACGTAAAGGGTGTCCAGTTTGGTTCAAAACTAGTTACTTAAAATCTATTTTAGCTAAAAATGCGACGATTAAGAGTGGAAGTTCAGTCCAAGACGGGGGATATCCCCTCGATTGCGTCATTTCACCATTTATTGCGTCGAAATCGGGGATGATTGCGTCATTTTTATTTTTATTGCGTCGAAATCAGCCTTGATTGCGTCATTATTTTATTTAATGCGTCTTTTTCCAATTCCATACAAAAAAAGCCGGACCCTATTCCATATAGAAGCCCGACTCTCTTCCTTATCCCAGCACCTTCTCATTCCGATCCACGACCCGCTGATAATACATCTCGTACATCCCATACTCTTCCCCCTGGAGGGCACTGCTGTAAAATTCGCCGCTGAATCCTTTCAACGACTGCAGGAAGCGGAGCATCACATCCTGGATCGATAATTCGACGCCTAAGAGCTCCGATAAAGAAGCCATCACCTCAGGGGCAATCTCCGGAAACGTAAACTTCGACGTTCCATCCTTCAGTCCGGTCTCATAAAAACGCTGAATCAGCCTCGCCCGCTCAGAACCGCTTCCACTGGCGCAAAGGTACACCTGAACGGCTACCCCGTTCCGGATCCTCCGCTGGGAGATCCCTGCGAACTTCTGATCATTGATGCTGAGATCATAACTGCCGGGACAGTACGATTGTGTGATTTCCTTTGCTTCAATTTCCACGTCAAACTCCTTGAACATATCCTTAACCAGCAGCCACATAGCGTCGTAGCCTCGGTTAATGTCGATGCCTTTTTCAGAATCAGGGAAAACCAATGAAAGATTCAAAACCCCTTCATCCAATACGACGGCAAGGCCCCCGGAATTTCGTACAATATATCGGTAGCCTTCCTCTTCCAGCACCTCTAAGGCGTCCGAAAGAAACGGCAGCTTTGTATCTTGAATACCTAATACAACCGTTTGATGATGGACCCATGAGCGAGCCGTCGGATCAGACTGCCCTGCTCCGATCGCCGTGCACAATGTATCATCCATAGCAAACGACTGCAGGGCTCCGAACATCGGTCCCAAACTTGATTGATCAATCACTCTCCATCGATCTTGACGAAGCAGTGCATATGCTTTTTCCTTATCCATAACGCTTCTCCTTCACTTACAACATGCGAGCTCATTATATCACATAATGATGGGGTTTCTAAAAAGGGGTTGGACAATCTTTATCGAATTGTCTGTTAAAACTTGAGGTTCGTTTGACAGGTGAATTCCCCTCAATTTTTGCCTGTCAAAAAAATGGCGTTATTTAACAGGCGACCACCGCAAAAAAACCGAACCCCCTAAAGGATCCGGTTTTCCGATACATCTATCTCCTTACAGCGCCTGAGCTGCCGTAATCAATGCAAGCTTATACACATCTTCTTCGTTACAGCCACGGGAAAGGTCGTTCACAGGGGCGTTCAGTCCTTGAAGGATCGGGCCTACTGCTTCGAAGTTCCCTAAACGTTGAGCGATTTTGTACCCGATGTTTCCTGCTTCAAGACTTGGGAATACGAATACGTTGGCATTCCCTTGGATGTCGGCACCCGGTGCTTTCTTTTCCGCTACGGATGGAACGAAGGCAGCGTCGAATTGGAATTCACCGTCGACAGTCAGTTCCGGTGCTTTTTCTTTAGCAAGAGATACGGCTTCTACCACTTTTTCCGTTTCAGGTGATTTAGCCGATCCTTTTGTCGAGAAGCTAAGCATCGCAACGCGTGGATCGATGTCGAACATATCAGCTGTCTTCGCACTTTCGATGGCGATTTCAGCTAGATCCTGGCTGTCAGGTGTGATATTGATCGCACAGTCAGCGAATACATACTTCTCGTCTTCACGTACCATGATGAAGACACCGGATGTCTTACGGACGCCTTCTTTTGTTTTGATGATCTGAAGGGCAGGGCGAACCGTATCAGCTGTTGAGTGTGCTGCGCCGCTTACAAGTCCGTGAGCCTGGCCGGTGTAAACCAGCATCGTACCGAAGTAGTTACCGTCCAAGAGGATCTTCTTCGCATCTTCTTCAGTCGCTTTCCCTTTACGACGTTCCACAAATGCTTTCACAAGCTCGTCCATACCAGCAAAAGATGCCGGGTCAACGACGTCACAGCCGTCAAGTTTCACACCAAGCTGATCCGCTTTGGCGTTCACTTCATCCACATTTCCGACTACGATCGGTGTCAGGATGCCGTCTGCAGACAAACGGGATGCTGCTGTCAGAATGCGTTCGTCCGTCCCCTCAGGGAAAACGATCTTTAACTCTTTGCCTTTTACTTTATCCGTTAATGTTGTAAATAAGTTGCTCAATAGAGGAACCTCCTTGATTTATACATATCCAATCTTAGAATACTCTTCTCATTGAGGAATTCAAGGAAAAGGAGAAATGATACCGGTTTCAACTTAAAAGTCTTTGTTTTCTAATAATTTTTACCCAATCCAGGAGTATCCTAAGCCTGTATGACAATCTACGAGGATAGTGTGTTCCAGAAATCCACCGTCTATCCGCTATTTGTGCCATTTTAGCGACATTGGGTTTTGTATTCTTACTCAAGGGTGAAACTATGATATAGTAAAGTTGGAAAAAGTACTTTAAGGAGTGATTACGTTGGCAGAACCGGCACAAACATTAGATGGTTGGTATTCCCTGCATGATTTTCGCGCAATGGACTGGACTTCATGGAAGATGCTTCCGAGTGAAGAAAGGGCCTCGGCGATTTCAGAATTCCACCGTTTCTTAGATCGATTGAACAGCACTCAGGATGCAAAAGAAGGAAGTCACGCCCTTTACACGATCGTTGGGCAGAAAGCGGACTTCATGCTGATGATCCTTCGTCCGACAATGGAAGAATTAAATGAGCTGGAAAATGAATTCAACAAGCTGAAAATCGCTGAGTTCACCATCCCGACATTCTCATATGTTTCTGTAGTGGAACTTGGTAACTATATGCCTTCAGAAGGCGATCCTTATGAGAATCCTTACGTACAGGAACGTATCTACCCGATCCTTCCGAAAGCAAATCATGTCTGCTTCTACCCGATGGACAAGCGTCGCCAGGGGAATGATAACTGGTACATGCTGCCGATGGAAGAGCGTCGTGACATGATGAGAAGCCATGGTATGATCGGCCGCCAATACGCAGGCAAAGTAAAACAGATCATTACGGGTTCTGTTGGTTTCGATGATTACGAATGGGGTGTCACACTGTTCGCCGATGACGTGCTTCAGTTCAAAAAGCTTGTATACGAAATGCGTTTTGATGAAGTAAGCGCCCGCTTCGGTGAATTCGGTGCCTTCTACGTAGGAAACCTATTAAAAGAAGAAGCTATCTCAAAATTCCTTCACGTGAACTAAATACATCACAAACGACAAGTCCCTGTGGCTTGTCGTTTTTTTATTTTTTTATAAGCATGGTGTTGGTTGATTTCCACTCCAGGTGCTCGCTTTCCGCGGGGCTGGCGGTGAGCCTCCTCAGCTTCGCTTCCGGGGTCTCACCTGTCCAGCGTTTCCCGCAGGAGTCGAGCACCTTCCGCTTCAATCAACTTCCAAGCATGAGTTCTTATTTGAGATAACAGCATTTTCAAAATGCATTTGATTTTGGCTCCTTTAGAAGAACGGCTGTTTTCTTTCAGACGTTCTTCTCCCATTTGTAAGCTTTGTCACGCCTTTCATAAAGTTGTGTGAGGGGTAAAGAAAGCACTACATAAATAAAAGCACAGAGTGGAGTGGAGCGGAAGGCACTTGACTCCTGCGGGAATAGAGGAAATGTCGAGACCCCGCAGGGCAAAAGCCCGGGGAGGCTTGACTTCCTCCCCGCCGGAAAGCAAGTGCCTGAAGCGGAAAGGAACGGTCCACTTTCAAAACAACCACTCTTCTTAACAAACCATCCCCCCCTCCCCCATTCAAAAAACACAAGAATATATTATTCCCACACAACATAGACATGAAATAGTGAGACATAGCATCTCCTAAAGTGAGGTGGGAAGATGGCTGTTATTCCTTATAACGAGAAGGAAGTAAAGCTCCTGGCTCGATTGATGAGGGCTGAGGCCGAGGGTGAAGGACAACAAGGAATGCTGATGGTAGGGAACGTCGGGGTGAACCGGGTCCGATCCGATTGCCTTGACTTCAAGAAACTGGCGAATCTTCAGGACATGGTGTTTCAAAGCCCTGGTGGATTCGAGGCCACCCAGAAAAGCTATTTTTATCAGCGGGCCCGGCAGAAAGAGATCGATTTGGCGCGGAAGACCATTAAAGGCGGCAGATATCACCCTGCATCTTACTCCCTTTGGTTCTTTAAGCCCGCCGGGAATTGCCCTGCCGAGTGGTATAACCAGTCCAATGCGGGACGATTCAAATCCCACTGTTTCTATCAACCCACTCAAGGTGATTGCCCAAAAGTATATTAATCTTACTTAAAGGAGGTATTCGGTTTGGCGAACCAATCAAACCCGTATCAAGGGTATAATCAATCTGCTTATAATCCTTATGGTCAGTATTACGGTGGTGGGCAAGGTCAGGGACAATACTATCCCCAGCAGCAAGGTCAAGGTGGTGGAGGGTATCAGATTCCTTCCCCTACGAATGCCCCGGCGCCTTCTCAAAATGTTCCGGGAATGCTTCCGATTGAAGAGTCGTATATCGAGAATATTCTCAGATTGAATAAAGGAAAAGTCGCAACGGTTTATACGACGTTTGAAAACAATAAGGAATGGAATGCGAAGGTGTTCAAGGGGATCATTGAAGCCGCCGGTCGGGATCACCTTATCCTGAGCGACCCGCAAACCGGTACACGGTACCTCATTCCGATGATTTATCTTGATTACATCACATTTGATGAAGAAATCGAGTATGAATATCCATACGGTGCGGGAGGCTCCATGCAAAGCTATTCCCAACGTTAAAAAAATACCCTGTCGGGAAATCCTCTTCCTGACAGGGTATCTTTTTTGTTTATAACGTTTTCGCTGCGAATACGATCAAGAGTACCCAGGCGACGAGGAAGCTGACTCCTCCAAGCGGTGTGATCGCCCCAAGGATCTTCACTCCTGAGATGCTCAGTACATAAAGGCTTCCAGAGAAAAGAATCGTTCCGATCAGCATCAGCCAGCCTGACCAGGAAAGCAGCGATGTCGGGGTGACATTCCCCATCAGCACTCCGACGATGATGATCCCGATCGCATGGAACATTTGATAAAGGACCCCTGTATTCCATGTATCGATGTACTTCTGTGAAATCTTCCCTTCCAATGCGTGGGCACCGAAAGCTCCAAGTGCCACGGATAAAAAGGCGTTGATGGCACCGATAATGATAAATGTTTTCATGTTAATCCTCCTAGGTTAAAAGTCAAATAATGAATTGCCATTCGCTCCGTCATCCGTTTCGAGAGGCTCTTCCTTCTGAATGGAAACAGGCTTCTGAACCGGCTGTGATTCCTGGAAATACGGCATGGTTTGCTGAGGTTGGGAAAACGTGCTTTGAGCGGATGACCCGTTGTTCTCCTCCAGCAATACTTCACATAGTGCTTTTATTGAATAAACATGCTCACGGATCTGCTGGGACTTTTCAGCAGTCTTCGCTTTACCGAGTTCATGTTCGATTTTCTTGATTAATGATTGATGTGGGATATTCACAATGATTGACTCCTTCCACAAGGTCTACAGTATGTACGTCTTTATCCTAATTCTTATTGAAGGATTTCGCAAATATCATCTTTGTTTTGCCTTGAATTTCATGCATGGACTCCCGGAGGATTGAAAAACCACAAGGGAAGGCATCGCCTTTGTCTTAAATCCGTAGCCCTTACATCCCCGTGGATGAGCCTGTTCCCACGTGGTATAAAAATACTGACATTGAAAACAGTTGATCCTTTCTTCCTTTTTCACAAAGCTTCCTCCCTCACTGTTTCACGTGAAACATTGCTACTCTATACACCAGTCAATCGCATCCATTCCCTGTTCACGAAGATACCCGTTCGTTTTGGAATACGGTCTGCTTCCAAAGAAACCGCGGTGGGCCGATAACGGGCTTGGATGGGGAGCCGTGACGATGTAGTGCCTGGAAGAATCAATCAACGACTGCTTTCCCTGGGCTGGCTTCCCCCATAGCAGAAACACCACCGGCTTCTCCCGTTCATTCAATATGGAAATGACTCGATCGGTGAACTGTTCCCACCCCTTCCCCCGATGGGAATGGGCCTTGCCGTCCCCGACGGTCAGTACGGTATTTAAAAGGAGGACACCCTGTTCAGCCCATTTCACCAATGAGCCATGTTCGGGAATCGGACACCCCATGTCATGATGAAGCTCTTTGTACATATTTCGCAGGGAGGGAGGGATTTTCACCCCTTTTTTCACAGAAAAGCTCAGCCCTTCCGCCTGATTTGCTCCGTGATACGGATCCTGCCCCAATAAGACAACTTTTACGTCCTTATAGGCTGTATAGTGAAAAGCGTTGAAAATATCGTGCATGGGTGGATGAGTGAGGTTCGTTTGATACTCACCTTTCAGCCATTCCCGTAAATCCCGGTAGTACTCCTTCTGAAGTTCATCTTCCAGAACGCGTGCCCAATCATTTTGAAAAATCGCCGACACTTGAAGACACCCTTTCTAGTTTTGAAATTCAATCGTCACATCGTATCCTAATTGCTCAAAGAAACCCTTCAATGACTTTTCAGCATTTTTTTCAGCAGCTGAAAGGATCCCCTGTTCGATCGCTTCCTGACTGATTTGATCCTTCGCCACTTCCGCAAGGGCAAACCCTTCATTCCAATCCACATCATTCCGGAAGATCCCTTCTACTGAGAAAGTTTTAATATTGTCCGTATCGATCGACGGTTCCTGAAGGATTTCAGCACGGGGCAGTGTTAATTGAATTTCTTTCTTCTCTTCATCTACTACTATATCCTTCCCATCAATTCCTTGTAAATCGACCCCTGCAAGAACAGTCCCGGGCACCACCATCAAAAGCTTCCGTTTCGTACTGGGGAGGTCCGCATTGATTTCTTTCCCGAATAATTGATTATCTTCCTGCTCGATCACAGCTTTCACAAATCCTTGAGCCGTAGCCAGTGAACTCATCTCTTGAATCCGTTCCACAAATGAACCCTTTTCTTCTGTAAAAGTAGAGCCCGATAACAAAGAATAGACCCCTATCGCTGCACCTCCCAGCACTAGCAAAAACACCAATAGAAAGAGTACGACTTTCCTTTTCCAAAAAATCAGGAGTGTGTTGGTCCATCCCCGACGCCTGCTGCTTCTATTTTCAATGGCCAAAGAGGCACCGGTTTGTCTTTCGGTCGCCTTCAAATCCGCCAGAATCGCTTCCATTTCTTGTATTTTCTTGTATTGACTTGTCAAATCCTTCACCTTCCTCTCTTCTATTATAGGAAATAATGTAGAATCTTGGAAACAATTATTCTACTTCTATATTTTGGAAAGTTTGAAGTTAATCCTACCGGGAAAAGAAGGGACAAGACATAAAAACACGGAGGTAATGATCATGTACAAGGTTCAAACAGTTGAAAATGCCGTAGAAGCTAAAAAGGAAATTGACATGTTCACCAGTGAAGGCTATACGAAAGATGATATTTACGTATTCGCTCATGACAAGCATCGCTCTAAACACATCACCGAGGCAACAAATACGGAATCAACCGGTATAAAGGAGCAAGGAATCCTTGAATCCATGGGGAATATGTTCAACAGCCGAGGAGATGAACTGCGTTCGAAAATGAAGTCCGTTGGGATGAATCAGGCAGAAGCCGATGCCTATGAGGAAGAACTTGATAAAGGCAAGCTTGTCATCGTGGCTTCGAAAGAAGCAACGAATAATAATGCGAAACCTTTCTAAGTTGATCTAACAGCTAATAAAGACGTCGATGGATTTTCATCCGGCGTCTTTTTTGTCGTCATCCATAGTCAAAAGGATTTGTATTTAACCGTCCGATATTATATTCTTTAGTCAGACTTTTACAATGAAACGAAATCACAGGAGGAATGCAGCCATGAAAAAAACACTCACGATCGCCGGATCCGACACAAGCGGAGGCGCCGGGATCCAAGCCGATCTTAAAACATTCCAGGAGCACGGCGTATATGGTATGACAGCTCTCACGACCGTTGTGACCATGGATCCGAACAATCACTGGCACCACAACGTCCATCCATTGTCCATCGATACACTGGAAGCACAATTGGAAACGGTTATGTCTGTCGGAGTGGATGCCATGAAGACAGGTATGCTTGGTACCGTTGAAATCATCGAGCTTGCAGCAAAAAAAATCGATGCATTCGGATTAAATAAAGTGGTCATTGACCCCGTCATGGTATGTAAAGGCGAGGATGAAGTCCTCCACCCTGAAACCACTGACGCCATGAGGGAACATCTCTTGCAGCGTGCGACCGTTGTAACGCCTAACCTGTTTGAAGCTGGACAGCTTGCTCAGACGGGTCCGATCAAAACGATTGATGAAATGAAAGAAGCAGCCAAGAAGATTCACGACCTGGGAGCGAAAAACGTTGTCATCAAAGGCGGAAAGCAATTAAAGCACGATAAAGCATTGGATCTATTCTTTGACGGGAATGAATTCACCCTGCTTGAAGAAGAAAAAGTGGAAACGACGTATAACCACGGGGCTGGATGCACGTTCGCAGCAGCCATCACCGCAAACCTTGCCAATGGACAAGACGTGAAAGAAGCAGTCACAAATGCCAAATCCTTCGTCACTGCAGCCATCAAACACGGTTTCAAACTGAACGAATATGTGGGACCCGTCATGCACGGAGCTTACAACCGCTTCAATAAATAGTTCTTTCCCGGCCAAGTGCCAGGCACAAATCAACTCTTTCGTGCCTGGCACTTTTTTGAGGGACGGACCTCTCCACTCGCGCATCCCCTGCCTCCTCAATCATACTTTTCGCATTCATTCATGAATTTTAGTAAGATAGTACATAATGGTTAAGAGTCTTTTCTGTATTTAAGGAGGAAAAAGAATGGAACCAATCAAGATTGCCGATGTGCAGGGAATCATCACCCGGCTTGCCCGTCAGGACGTTTATATACATTTAGAAACCACCAATGGAGCCTATGCTTCACACTTCAATGAAGGCTTCTTCTCCGCGGGAGCCCATATACGCAACGCAAAAGTGAACTATGAGCACGGAAAAATCATCGGGGACGGACCTTACCGTGTCGGCCTGAAAATCGAACTCGGCTGGATCTATGCCGAGGGTCTGACTCATTATGAATTCGATGAACACGGCCGCCTCCTCCTTGCAGGACATGGCGGGGACGGGAAACTCGCCGTTGCCCTTGAAATCAGTCCGACACCTTTCAATTAAACTACTTGAACTTTATATATAAAGGAGAGGTCAAAATGGAAAAAGAAAGACAGGTACTGGTCATCTTCCCTCACCCGGATGATGAAGCATTTGGTGTATCAGGGACCATTTCCACCCACGTGAACAATGGAACGCCCGTCACCTATGCATGCCTCACATTAGGGGAAATGGGAAGGAACTTAGGGAACCCGCCATTCGCGACCCGGGAATCCCTTCCTTTAATCCGGAAAAAAGAGCTGCAAAAAGCCGCCGATGTGATGGGGATACAGGACCTTCGCATGATGGGTTACCGTGATAAGACCCTTGAGTTTGAAAATGATGAAAAGCTTTCAAATATGGTGACGGAGCTGATCGAGGAATTAAATCCGTCCCTGATCATCACGTTCTACCCGGACTACTCCGTCCACCCGGATCATGAAGCAACGGCAAGAGCCGTCGTCCGTGCAGTCAGACGCCTTCCGAAAGCGTCAAGGCCGAAGCTTCACTGCCTGGCATTCTCTAAGAATTGCGAAGAAGAATTGGGCAAACCCGATATCTTTGTTGATATCACACCGGTCAAAGACCAAAAAATCGGTGCCATGAAGGCCCACATCTCCCAAACGGCCTGGATGCTGAAGGATCTTGAAAAAGGGATCCAGCAGAATGACCCTGAATCATTAAAATGGGTCACCGTTGAACGATTCTGGAGCTACCAATGGGAAAATGATAACGTGAAATAATCTTTTGAAAAGAGTTTGGGCCAATGGCTCAAACTCTTTTTTATTGTCCTCTTCTATAAATAAATTTGGAGAATATATTTGTAATGAGTGATTACTCACTTTACAAAAGAACGTACATAGATTATATTATAAGTGAGTAATCACTCATTATTTTGAAAGGTGTGATGCATATGGATTCCATCCTCCAACTAAAGAATCTGTCGAAGTCATTCGGCTCTCAGGAGGTACTCAAAAATGTTTCCCTCGACATCCCAAAAGGGAAGATCTATGGTTTATTAGGCCCTTCCGGTTCTGGGAAAACGACGTTAATCAAGCTGATGATCGGTCTTGAAACGCCGTCATCCGGCAGTGTCAGCTATAAAGGAAACAAACTGAAAGCAAGAGACCTGTACCCGAACATCGGTTATATGGCTCAATCCGATGCACTGTACGATGAGCTGACGGCCAGAGAAAACCTCTCATTCATGGCCTCCCTGTATGGATTAAAGAAAAATGAACGAAAAGCGCAAATCGAAAAAGTGATGAACACCGTTGATCTTTTGGAACACCTGAACAAGCCGGTCCATCAGTATTCAGGCGGGATGAAACGAAGACTCTCCCTCGCCATCGCCCTCCTTCATGACCCTGAAGTCCTTTTTCTTGATGAACCGACCGTCGGGATCGATCCCGTCCTTCGAAAAGAAATCTGGGACAGCTTTCACCGCCTGAAAGAAGAAGGCAGGACGCTGATCATCACGACCCATGTCATGGATGAAGCCGAAAGATGCGATGTACTCGGTCTCCTTCAGCATGGGGAAATCATTTCAAGCGACACGCCTGCCGGGATTAAAGAAACGTACGGAGTCACTTCAATTGAAGATGTCTTTTTGAAAAATGGAGGTGTTTCCGTTGAGAATTAGAGGGTTTGTCATCCGTATCCTTCAGCAGCTACTCAGGGATAAACGCACATTGGCCTTGATGTTCCTGGCCCCACTCCTGATCCTCAGCATGCTGTCGCTTGTTTTTAACTCTGAGGATTATGACGCAAAGGTCGCCATCGTGGATCTGCCTCAACAGCTGGAGGCGAAGGTTAATACAGAGGATTTTCAAGACTATCCAAGTCCCGATAAAGCATTGAAGGACATTAAAAGTGGTGAACTGGATGGCTATATATCATTCGAAGACCCCACTTCTCCATCCATTGTCATCGAAGGCAGTGATCCCACTGTCAATGGGGCCGTCATGAAAAAGATTCAGACCTTATTCCCATCTCCTTCACAAAACCTGACCGATGAAGTGACATATGTGCACGGGAGTAAGGATATGGAGATGTTCGACTCGTTTGGACCCGTCCTCCTTGGATTTTTCGTCTTCTTCTTCGTCTTTTTAATAAGTGGGGTCTCCTTTTTAAGAGAGAGAACGACGGGGACACTTGAGCGGTTGCTTGCTTCTCCCATTAAAATCTGGGAAATGGTCGTCAGTTACGTCATCGGCTTCGGGATCGTGACGCTCCTTCAGGCATCCTTGATTTCGTGGTACTCGATTTATATCCTGGATATGATGATGAAAGGGAGTTTTTTCAACGTATTGATCATCATCGTCTCGTTATCGTTCACCGCTCTTACTCTCGGAATATTGCTGTCCGCTTTTGCTAAAAATGAATTACAGATGATGCAGTTCATTCCGATCGTCGTGGTCCCTCAGATTTTCTTCTCGGGATTATTCAATTTGGATACCATTTCCGAGTGGCTGAGCTGGATCGGGCCCATCACCCCGCTTTATTATGCAGCTGATGCATTAAGGGACGTCATGATCCGCGGCTATTCATTCGGGGACCTGCTCTTGAATCTATCCGTGCTGATCGGTTTTTCTCTACTCTTTATCGTCCTTAATGTTGCAGCCCTCCGAAAATACCGTAAAATATAGGGTAGGAATGAACGACAAGTTAGGGGTTTAAAAATGTCTGAAGAAAAAAATATATTCAAACAGTTATTCGACCAGGAAGAAACACTGACGGATAAACAGCAAAAAATTGTGGAGGCAGCCATTGAGATGTTCTCCGAAAAGGGCTATGCCTCTACCTCTACCAGTCAAATCGCCAAAAAGGCGGGCGTCGCAGAGGGAACCATCTTCCGCCATTATAAAACGAAGAAGGACCTGCTTCTTTCGATTGTATCGCCGACGATGGCTAAACTGATCGCACCTTTTGTGATCCGGGATCTCAATAAGGTCCTCGATGCGAAATATGAGCGCTATGAAGATTTCTTGAAAGCGATGATTCTGAACCGGCAGGAATTTTTAAAAGAGAACATGGCCGCTTTTAAAATTCTGATACAAGAAATACCCTTTCATCCCGAGCTTAAAGAACAGTTTCGGGAGCATATCGGCGAAAAGGTATTCGAGAAATTCGTGAAGCTCGTTGATCATTATAAAGAAAAAGGACAGATCATCGACATGCCCTCACACGCAGTCGTACGATTTTCAGCCTCAAGCATCTTCGGTTTGCTTCTTGTCCGGTATCTCTTCCTGCCTGAAGCCGATTGGGATGATGAGAAGGAGATTGAGATGACGGTGAGGATGATTGTGGATGGGATAGGGAAGGAATAAAAAAGGCGACCTTGGAGAGTGTTCCAAGGTCGCTTCTCTATATTATTTGTGGATCCAAACCGCTCCGGCCGTATTATCTTTCGCTTCACCAATGACTTCGAATTTCAATCCGAAGTTAGGCGTTTTACGTCCGGCATCTGGAATTAAAGTGTTCATATAATTTTGGGAATCATCGAATACCTTTACTCCATTTAAGCCTTTGTAGTCAAAGATTCCTCGGGATGGAGAGTCGATATACCAATCTGGTGCTTTGTCTAATGAGAAGGCTGCATCTGCTACTTGATAGCGGGTACTTTGATATGTCGAAGGAGAACCGTTTCTCATACCTAGTATTGCTTCCGGATGAGAGTCTACTACTCCTAAGAATCCTTCCCCTGGATGAACTCCTACCCAGTTGTCTGTAAAGCTGTCGTCTCCGTACCAGACGACTAACCCAGTGTTATATTTTACTCCCCGGGAGAAGGCTAATGCTTTATCGGAACCGGCATAGTTCCTCCATTCGAGGTAGTAGTAGTGATTTTTGAAATCAATACCGTTCGAAACGACAAATCCATCTTTTGTAAACTTCTCAGTTCCTTCAGCATCATCTGAAAAGACTTCCTTACCATCGACAGTCACTGAAACGTTATCCATGGCAAAGCCGTCGAGGGCAAGGCCGCCATCTGTAAGGTAGTCAAAATAAAGAGTTACTTTTCCCCCTGCAAACTGACTTAGGTCGTACCCTCCATCGACCCATAAACCATTAGTCGATTCAGCGCCTCCTCCCGTATTTTCGTCACCGATAACGTCCAGTTCCACTTCTTTACCGCTATCCGTTACAGCTGTTACGTATAAATAATCATAGTCAGATTCAACCTCATAAAGCGTCTTAAAACTAATTTCAGCCGTTTTCGCTTTCGTTAAGTCAAACTCTGGGGACACTAATGTCGTATGAAGATCATCACCCTTCGTACTATAATAATACTTCTCACCGAATTTCGGCTGAATTCCCTTTACTTCTTTCTTAGGAAGGTTCACTTTCACGATCCCAGGATTCTTAGATTTCGTTACACTTTGATCAAGGAATGAAGTCATTCCATTCTTATCAATATCTTCAAATGCTATCTCCGTAATATTGGCCCAGTTACCACCCATCGTCTTCTGGAAGAACTCCTTATTTTGAGGGGAGAAGCTTGTCGGTGCCGTTCCTGCAATACTTCCATTCCAGCTGCCGCCACTCATGATGGACCAGGAAGCGACCGGCTCTCCTTGACCAGTGTACTGGGTATCATACTCATCTGGTAAGCCTAGATCATGACCGAATTCATGTGCGAAAACTCCGACTGCACCGTCTTCGGGTTGGATGGTGTAATCGTATGCTCCCATTTTGCCGCCCCAATACGGAACTTCAGTCGAGGATCCAGGTACTCTGTACACTCCATTCAATACCCATCGATGAGACCAGATGGCATCATCACCTAAAGCACCACCACCTGCTTCTTGCCCGGTACCTGCATGGATGATCATCAGATGATCCACTAAACCATCAGGCTCGTTCTGATTTCCGTCTCCGTCAAGATCGTATAGATCATATACGTCGTATTCTGACAGGTCCATTCCTTTTTCTACAGCTGCCGTCAAAGCATCCTTTACCAAATCACGGGGACCTTTCGGGTTTAAATTATCATGTCCCCCACTTGGATTATCATCACCATACTCTTTTGCCGTCCCCGGTACCGTCAACCACTCAGATACAGTCCCGTCCAACGTATAACTTCCCCCGGACTGCTCTTCATAAAATTGCTTAAAGGTTTTGACTTTTTCACCATTAAACAATTCGAAGTCTTCATCCCCAAACATTAATTTTTCATAATGCTCCTTATTAAAATCGCTAGAATACATATATCCATCTTCTTGAATAACATTATTATGCTTGAAATCCGAGAATTCTGTCAGGAGAACAAGAACCTTATCCTCTCTTACCCCTCCATTGTATGGGGCCTGCTTAGCTGAATCTACCTTGGCAGATCCTGTAGGTTTCCCCTTCTTGAAATTATCATGACCTTTCTCCATTTGCTTCATCAGCTTATCCTTTTGCTTGGTTAAAAAGTCTTTCGCTTTCTGATCCATTTCGTCATGCTTATGTTCTTTGGCTGATTTAGGTTCTTTTACATTCTTTTTCTTTTGTATGTACTCTTTCACAGCTTCCTGAATGTCGGCAGTAGAGGCGTTTTTAGAAATGACCCCTCGTTCTTGAAGTGCTTTTGCCAATCGGTCTTCGTTAATGATGTTTAAATCGATCGGTGCCGACTCCATTTGAGAGGCAGCAGCATAAGCAGGTACTACCTTAGACCCTGCCACGCTACCTGCAAATAATGTGGATGCTACAATGGTACTGGCGGTAATGCTTGTAAACACTTTTAATGCCGACTTTTTCTTCCCCAACTGATTCACCCCTATAAATTGGTAGACTGCTAGATTCGTTCTTCTTGAAGAACAAAATGATCATACCAATTAGTCTGAATATTGTAAATACTAGTGATAAAACTAGTCAAAAGAAGTGAAAAAGTTACAATTTTTGAGCAGAATTCCGTCTTTCATTCGGCATGGAACGAGGGATCGGCTGTTTCGAATCATCTATTGAAGCTTATTTTCAAAAACAAGACTTTATATTCAAATCGTACATCCAGCCGTTTCCCAACTCCCCCCATCGGGTAAAACCTACTATACAACACAAGGAGGGTGAAAAATGAGTTTCCTTTTTCATGAAAGCACGTTGAAAGATCATCATATTCTTATTACCGGTGCCACCGGCGGCATCGGGTACGAAACGGCGAAAGTGGCCGTCCAGGCGGGGGCCAGGGTGACGATTACAGGACGGAATGAAGAAAAGCTGAATGAACTGAAAGCAGATTGCGAGGATTCAAGCAGGGTCTTCCTGTATAAAGCAGATCTTACGAATGACCAAGACCGGGAACAGCTCTTATCGTCGGCAAGAAACGAGCACGGTCCCATCACAGGTCTCGTGAATTCAGCCGGGAAAGGCGGCGGTGACCTGGTGGAGAAACTATCACAAGAAGATGTACGAAAAATCATGGAGCTAAACTACTTCTCACTGGTCCAGCTTTCCCAGGCCGTCTATAACCAAATGAAGGGCGTAGAAAAAGGAGCGATCGTCAACATCTCTTCCCTTTCCGGACTGAGAGGCACCCACGGAAACAGTGCTTACAGTGCGTCCAAGTTTGCAGTGACAGGGTTCACACAGGCCTTTGCTCATGAAGCGATCGAGCACCATATCAGAGTGAACGCCATTTGCCCCGGATATGTCGATACAGAAATGGGGCGAAACGCTATTCAGTCAAAAGGGAAGCGGGAAGGCAGAAGCTATGAGGAACAATTGGAGATCGCGAAGGACAGCATTCCTTCAGGAAGATTAACTTCCCCTGTCGAAGTCGCAAACACCATCGTCTATCTATTAAGCGATGCTGCCAAAAACATTGTCGGGGAATCGGTTAAGATCTCAGGGGGAAGCGTGATGCGCTGACCGGTTAAGAAAAGGGCAGGGATGCTTCACCCTTGCCCTTCATTCCCCTCTTGGATTTTCTTTTTGATCTCATCAATATACTTTTGCTTTTCTTTTTCGTTGTTGAGCTGGTCGTTGTTTTTGTCCTGGAGGTACTTTTTGAGTGCCTTTTCAATTTCTTCATGAGAAGCATTTTCCGATATGACTCCTGTCTTCTTTAACATCTCGATGATTTTTTCATCGTTGGCCAGAACATCCATCTTGTTTGCGGGCTGGTCTGCAGGTACATCCGAGTTGACTTCAGTAGAATCCTGTTCCTTTTTCGGCTCTTCAGAAGCACATCCGTTTAATAGCACAGGTACGAGTAAAAATGCGAACATCCATTTACCACGCACAGTATCACTTCCCTTCCAAAAGAAATGGACCTTTCTACATTATATTAGATAAAATACCCTCCAACCCCTCTATCAATCACAAATCTACCTGATATTAGGAAAATTAGTGCATTCATCACTTACTTCATTCTGTAATATATGGTTTAATAGATAGTACTATGGAACGATATAAAAGATGAAGGTTGTGGAATGGGGACTGTCCGCTTCTTTATAAAGTAAAAGCCGAGAGAGTTTTCTCCTCTTTTTTTTACTTCAAAATCGAACATATGTTCTATTGGTGGTGAAAAGAATGAACCCATTAGTGAAAGAATTTTATCGTCATTATCCTCATCTCAAGCATAATAAAGCCGTTGAGTCCTTTATCAGTCAAGAAGAGAATCAGAAGTTACTGGAAGAATTTTTACGTCACCCCAGTGCGCATAAGGAAGAACGTTTAAACGACGCTTTCAAAGCTCATTATTTCGATATCCGGTTTACCTCTTATGTCAGTTCATCCCTTTATTTTCACAGCGTGAACTTTGACAAGAATATAAGGAAATACAGCGAGCGCCACCCTCTTACCCTGGATGACCAGGCAGGTGAAGAGGGCGGATCGTTCATCGATCTTGTGCCGGACCCGTCACCGGATATGGCTCCATTCACCAATTATTCAACCTTAGGGGATTGCCTGGAGAACGAAGAACTCCTCTGGGCCTATAAAACACTGACGGACAAACAAAAGCATATCCTGGATCTTGCATATGTGCAGGAATTATCCGATACAGAAATCGCCAGAACACTTGGCGTATCGCAACAAGCCGTCTCCAAGACCCACCGAAAAGCTTTAAGCCTATTAAAATCTATTCTAAAAAAGGAGAATCATAAACGATGGGAATCTTATACGATCTCGTGAAAGAAGCGAAAAGCAACACTGAATATGAATCGAAGGTCATCCGGACGTTCGAGCCCAAGATCAAGAAGTCCTTGTATCTGACTCGATTTGAAAACAGGGACGATCTTGAACAGGAATTAAAGATTAAGCTGATCCGGTACGTCCGTGATTATTCACTTGAAAATGTACCGGGACTCTTTGATTTGAAGAAGCAATAAAAAAAGGACAAGTGCCCACTTCCGGGTGCTTGTCCTTTTTTTATAACCCTATCAATCCCAATAATTTTCATAAGAAGGTTGTCATTTCCCCCTCCAACTCTTCTTTATACAGTGTAAGGCAAACAGCACAGAGTGAGAGAGATTGGGATGGTCTTTCTCACTCATCATCCCCTTTGCCTAGAACAATAAAGGGAGCGATGTTAAATGAATTGGACCAGAACACTACGACAAGGTGATTCAGGCAGTGACGTAAAGGAACTTCAAATCAGGGTAGCGGGTTGGGCCGCGTCTTCCCCTTCAAAAACGTATGTTTCAGTAGATGGAGCATTCGGTCCCGGAACGGAAGCAGCCGTCAAACGATTCCAAAATGCTTACGGTCTATCAGCTGACGGAATTGCAGGACCTCAGACACACAGCCAGTTGAATGCCCTTGAAGCAAGCGACGGTTCGACGGCCAACTTCGCATTCAGCGAATTCTACTCCAAGGATGGAAGCGGCTTCTCCGGGGGAAATGTCGGCTCGACCCAGGTAAAAGAGAACGTACGAAGACTGATGTACAAGCTTGAAGCCCTTCGTAAAAAACTGGGGAATCCTCCAGTTGTCATCAACTCCGGATTCAGAAGCATCACCCATAACCGAAATGTAGGCGGAGCCTCCAACAGTATGCATACTTATGGAATCGCAGCCGATGTCGATCCTTCAGGAAAGACACCGACTCAAGTGGCGGAAGTCGCTAAAACATGCGGATTCAGCGGAATCATCATTTACTCAACATTCGTCCATAATGATAGCCGTGTTGAGTACCCGTATGGTGCCGGGGCGTATTACTGGGCTTAATAATAGAAAGGGGGAGAGTAGATGCCAATTATCGTACTTGATCCAGGCCACGGGGGAACCGACCCCGGTGCGTCTGGAAACGGATTACAGGAAAAGAATCTTACGTTAACGATCGGTTTGAAAGTAAAACAATTACTCGAAGCAAAATATGTGGTAGACGTGAGGCTGACGAGAGAAACCGACGTCTTTGTAGGGCTGTCGGAGCGCGCCGACTACGCTAATGCACTTGGGGCATCCTATTTCGTTTCCCTCCACCATAACGCGGGTGGAGGCACCGGCTTTGAAAGTTATATTTACCCTGGGACAAGTTCTTCGGAAACAGGAAGACGCCAGGACGTCATGCACGGAGAAATCATTAATTTCCTCTCAGGTTACGGTGTACGGGACCGGGGACAGAAGGAAGCGAACTTTGCGGTATTGAGAGAAACAGCCATGCCTGCGATTTTGCTGGAAAACCTCTTTATTGATACAGTGAATGATGCCAATCTCTTAAAAAATTCCAACTTCATCACAGGACTTTCAAACGCCATTGCCACTGGCATCGGAAAGGCACTGAAACTCTAATAGCCAGGCCTATTGTAAAGGAGGAGCCCTAATGGATTATTCCGTATTTGTTCAATTACTTGGTAATTTCGGATTTCCCATTGCCGTCACACTCTTTCTGTTAGTAAAGCTTGAGAAGAAATTGGAGCAGCTCGAACTCGCCATCCATACTCTATCTAAGTCGTTTCATAAAAAAGATCAATAGTTGGAGGTAATAGATGAGAATAATCTATGGATTTACCGCTATTTTTCTGGGCTGCATCGGTATGACACTCATCATGATGAACCCTCAGCAATGGATTAGTCTCGTGTTTCTGGCACTCACCACCGCTCTGTACGCTGGTAGATTCAAGCATATAAACCGTTGACTTTAGTACAATCGAACAGGCATGTACCGCACCTCCTACATATATCATAGTAGGAGGTGTTTTCTATTAAAAAAATCATTCTATTTTCAGATACTGGGATAGATGATGCAATAGCCTTGATCTATGCCTTGAAAAATCCTGATATTGACGTGGTGGCGATTGTCAGCGGGTTTGGTAATACCGATCGGAATAAAAGCTATCGGAATGCAGCCTATCTAGTAAAGTTGGCTGGTCAAAAAGGGATACCGGTCATTGCCGGAAGTACAGGTCCACTTAATGGTGAGGAACCTGAGTTTTTTCCGGACATTCACGGGGTGGAAGGATTGGGCCCATTGAGTCCCCCTATTCCAGAAGAGCGGTATGGTGATAAAACCAATTTCAGCAAGCTGTTCCAACTCATCAAGAAGCATCCTGGGGAAATTACGATAGTGAACGTGGGCAGATGTACGTCACTCGCGATTGCCTGGCTCTTGAGCCCGGAAGTCATGGTCCTTGTAAAGGAGACGTATCTCATGGGCGGGGCATTCCTGGCCCCCGGAAACATCACAGAAGTGGCTGAAGCGAACTTCTATGGAGATGCGGTTGCCGCAGATATTGTGTGCAGGACCGCTCCGAACCTGACGGTGGTTCCATTGAATGTCACAAGGAGGGCATTGCTCACACCGGATCAAGTGGACTTCATCGATTCAAGGGCAAAAACGTCATTGGATAAGGTCATCAAACCCATCCTGGACTTTTATTATGAAGCCTACCAGAAGCTGGAACCAGGAATCCCAGGAACTCCCCAGCACGACTTGTCTGCCGTTTTGGCCGCTGAGGAAATCTCCGGTCTGTTCATGTATGAGAAGCGTATGATCCGTGTCCAGCATGAAGGAAGCCTTGCCAATGGACTTAGCATGGCAGATTTCAGGCCCGGTACCACGGATTGTGCCGGGACAAGTTGTTCCCGGGTTGCCGTGGCCATTGATGAACGAGTATTCCTGACAAAAGTGTTGGATATTTTCACGAGATAATAAAAAAAAACATGAAACATCCGTTTCATGTTTTTTTATCGTATATAGCGTATAGGACAATCTTCGATCCGGGAAGCCTTAGAGTAAGGAGGCGATGTATAAATGGATACATTCGAAGTAATATCTCTGATGCTCAGCTTTGGGATGTTTGTGATTGCAATCCTGAAATATAAAGACAATGATGAAAATAAACGTTCATAAACACGCTCTTGCAGCGTGTTATTTTTTTCTCTCCTACATTATTCTTCCTTCATTAAAGACTTCAGGTCCACGGCATAAAGCTTATCATCATTCTCACGGGGAATGCCGCGACCATCCGTATTATTCGACACAAAGTAAAGGGTGTCCCCTTCCACGAGGACATCTCTTACACGTCCGAACCCGGTAAGTAATTCAGATACTTCATTATTCTCTGTATCAAACCGTTTCACACTTTGACCGGCAAGGGAAGCAAACACGAGATCATCGTTCCAGAAGTCAGCTCCAGACGGGGCCCATGACGGCTCTCCAGAATGGGCCAAGGGTGAAATCAACGACTCTCCCTTTTCATCTCCCGTGATCTTCGGCCATCCGTAGTTGTTTCCTGCCTTGATCAGGTTGACTTCATCATACCCATTCGGACCATGTTCAGTTTCATAAAGTTCACCATCCCGATTCCAGGCAAGGCCTTGGGGATTCCGGTGGCCGTAGCTGTAAACATATGAATGTTCAAATGGATTATCCGACGGGATCCCACCATCTAATTCCATGCGAAGAATTTTCCCACCAAGGAAAGTGGGATCCTGAGCATGATCCTGCCTGGTGGCATCCCCTGTGGTGATATAGAGCTTGTGGTCAGGACCGATCTTAAGCCTGCCACCTTGATGAAACTGCCCGCTTGGAATCCGGTCCAACAGGACTTTTTCCTCGGTCCACTCGTTTGCAGTCCGCTTCAGGGCTACGACCCGATTGTAATGGTCCCCGGAATCATCGTACGAATAGTAGGCAAATGCCTGTTGGTTAGTTTTGAATTCGGGATGAAGCACAAATCCTAACAGTCCGGCTTCAGGTCTACTCGATAATGGCTTGGAAAAACTGGTTTTGACCACGGATTTTTCCCCATCCATTATCTCCACAATTCCGCCTGTCCGCTGTGTGATATAAAATACATTGTCCTGCTTCTGGATGGACCAGGGAATGGACAGATCCTGCGCCACTACCTTACTCTCGACACTTGGTCTCGTGACGGATTCACTTTCTTCCTGCTGCCCATCTGGCTGTCCGAACGAACAGGCACTAAGTAATAAGCTCTGACTAATGATCAATACGAGCCAACCCATTTTGATTTTCATCCTACCAGCTCCCCTTATTCACTCTTTTTAACCAGTATGGTCAACAGAAGAGGTTCTCATTACTTTGCCGGTTGTTGGATGACTTCCTGAATGGCTTTGGCCACACCATCTTCCTTATTGGTTGCCGTGATGAATGGACAGAAGTCCTTAATCTGATCCAGGGCGTTCCCCATGGCTACGGGTCTTCCGACTACTTTCATCATGGACAGGTCGTTAAGATTATCTCCCATGGCCATGGCATTCTCAGCTGACAGTCCTTTGTCTTTCAGCAGTTTCTCAATGGCGACGCCTTTTTGTGCCTCAAGACTGTTCACTTCAATATTTTCTTTACCAGATGAGCTGATGGCGATGCCTGTAAGGGCACTTAATTTCTCGTTCGCTTCCTGTAGCTGCTTCTCATCAAAGGAGAAAACAAGGAATTTGTATACAAGCTGGTTGTCATCCTCGAACAGGACCCCGTAATCTTCCACCAATTTGATATGCCCTTTTTCAAATCGTTCCCTGGCAGCTTGTCTCACTTGTTCTTCAGACACGCCGGGATTGGCTGTTGTGAAAATGTTGACGATTAATTCGACTCCCATTTCATAGTTTTCCGTATACGTTCCCTCGTCTGTGTAGATTTCAAAGTAAATGCCGGTTTCATTTAAGACAGCGGCAATCTCTCTTGCACGTGCTGACTCAATGCCCGCCTGATAGATGATTTCGCCTTGTTTGTTCCGCACTTCTGCTCCATTGGCACAGACGATATCGCATGAGATGCCTGCCTCCTCTATGACATATCGGGCTTCCTCATATGACCTGCCTGTGGCTACCACTACTTCGATTCCCTGCTCCTGTGCGTCCAGGATGGCCTGCTTATTCGCTTCACTGATTTCCTGTTTTTCATTTAATAATGTTCCGTCCATATCTGTAGCAATGAATGTAATCATTTGTAAACACCTTCCTGTTGTTGAGTATTCTTAATTTAGCCATTGTATCATGAATCTTTTATGGTTTTATACTGAACACCCTCCGGATATGAATACCCTGGGAGAATTAGGGTATGAGAAATAAAGAGAACGCTCGTCTACTACGTCAGGAGGATTATTCATGGGTAACCGTACATATTTGAACAAAGTGTTTTGGATTTCAGCTATTATTGTGTCCATCTTAGTTGTTTTTGGCGCTTCTTTTCCGAAACTTTTTGCACAAGGAGCGAATGCTGCATTTGGTTTCACCACCTATTCGTTTGGATGGTTTTATCTTGCGGCCGTGTTTTTCTTTGTGTTATTTCTACTGTTTCTTATGGGAAGTAAATACGGGAAAATACGACTCGGAAAGGATGACGAACGGCCACAGTATCCATTCTTCACCTGGATCGGGATGTTATTTTCCGCCGGGTTTGGAATCGGACTTGTGTTTTGGGGGATTGCAGAACCGATGAGTCATTTCTTTGAAACTCCGATCCCGGGTGTGGAAGTACAGACGGAAGAAGCCGCCCGCCTCGCAATGGGGTATGCCTTTTTCCACTGGGGAGTCAGTCAATGGTCGGTCTTTACGATTGTCGGGTTGATCATTGCCTACTTTCAATTTAGAAAAGGGGACAATGGACTCGTTTCCACTTCTCTCACTCCCATGATTGGTCAACGTAAAGGTTCACATGCTATTAAAAATACCATTGATATACTGGCGGTCATTGCAACCGTCATGGGTGTCGCTACTTCACTCGGCCTCGGGATTCTTCAGATCAATGGAGGATTGAGCTCCGTCTTTGGAATAGGGAGCGGCACGTTGACTCAATTGGTGATTGTATTGATCCTTCTCATCCTTTACTTAGCATCCTCCACAACAGGGCTTGATAAAGGCATTAAATGGCTCAGTAATCTCAATTTATCCTTGGCTCTTATTCTGATGCTCTTTGTGTTTATCGTCGGTCCGACAGTCTTTATCTTAAACACATTCACACTTGGAATCGGTGATTACATTTCGAATTTCATCCGCTACAGTCTTCGTCTCACACCTTATCAGGGAGGAACCTGGGTACAGGACTGGACGATTTTCTACTGGGCATGGGCCATTGCCTGGTCTCCATTTGTCGGTGCCTTTATCGCACGGGTATCACGAGGGAGGACAATCAGGGAATTTATTGTAGGCGTGCTTGTCGTTCCACCGCTCATTGCTCTCATGTGGATCGCCGTCTTTGGAGGAACTGCCCTTCACTTGGACTTATTCAGCGGTACCTCGATTGCGGAAGGGGTCAATAAAGATGTAACAAGTGCCTTATTTTCAACATATGGTGAACTTCCCTTTACCATGGTACTGTCTGTCTTATCGATTCTTTTGATCTTTACCTTTCTCATTACGTCGGCTGATTCAGCGACGTACATTTTAAGTAGTATGACGACAGAGGGGAGCTTAAATCCTCCAATGATCGTGAAGGTCGTTTGGGGAGTATTGATTGCCGCCATTGCAGCTGTATTGCTCGTATCCAGTGGTTTAGAGGGCTTACAGACTGCTTCTCTTGTATCTGCACTGCCATTCACGGCAATCCTGATTTTGATGTGTGTGACGTTATTCCGACTTCTCCGAAAAGAAAAGAAAGAAAGGTCCCGACCTGTAAAAAAATAGCCTTTGGCGTCTGAACTCATATAAAGAGTCAGGCGCTTTTTTCATTTTATACATTTTGAAAGGGTTTTCATTATTCGCTATAGAAGAATAGTATGGAGGTATATTTTTATAAGGGGGATGAAGATGAAAGGACTTATTTCATTATCTAACAAAATCATGCAGCGTTATTTGCCTGATCCATTTTTATTTGTGGTCATTTTAACGTTGGCTGTGTTCGGTCTTGGGCTCATTTTCACTGAAAGTTCGAGCCTTGAGATGGTTCAGTATTGGGGGGATGGATTCTGGAGCCTGCTCGCCTTTTCCATGCAGATGGTACTTGTCCTTGTGACAGGGTATGTCCTTGCGAGCAGTCCATTATTTAAACGTTTCCTCGGATTTCTTGCTTCGTTCGCCAAATCTCCCGGCTCTGCCATAGTGATCGTGACCGTCGTGTCCATGATTGCAAGCTGGATCAACTGGGGGTTCGGACTGGTCATCGGGGCATTGTTTGCAAAAGAACTGGCCAAACGGGTGAAGGGCGTCGATTACCGCTTGCTCATTGCCAGTGCCTACTCAGGATTTGTGGTCTGGCATGCAGGATTCTCCGGGTCGATCCCGTTATCGATTGCGACTGACGGTCATCCGTTCCAGGATTTGATCGGGGTCATCTCGACCAATGAAACCATCTTTGCAACATCCACTCTCATCATCGTGGCCGCATTATTCATCGTCCTGCCCATTACCAACAGGATGTTAATGCCAGCAAAAGATGAGACGATTACGGTTGATCCTGAGCTCTTCAATGAGACAGCTGCCACTCTTGAAAAAGAAGCGATGACCCCTGCCGACAAGCTTGAGAACAGTATGATCTTATCGATCATTGTCGCGGTACTCGGAATTGTGTTCTTATTTTCGTATTTTGTTAAAAATGGTTTCGCACTCAATTTAGATATCGTCAACTTTCTGTTTCTATTTCTGGGCATCCTCTTTCATGGTACGCCGAAGCGCTTCCTTGCGGCTGTACAGGAGGCCATTAAGGGGGCAAGCGGAATTGTCATCCAGTTCCCTTTCTACGCGGGAATCATGGGGATGATGACGGCATCCGGACTCGCTGTCGTCATGAGTGAAGCTTTCGTATCGATCTCAAATGATGTGACGTTCTACTTCTTTGCCTTCCTGAGCGCAGGGATTGTCAACTTCTTCGTTCCTTCCGGTGGAGGACAGTGGGCCGTTCAGGCTCCGATCATGCTCGATGCCGCTCAAACCCTCGATGCATCGGTCGCCAAGACCGCCATGGCCGTTGCATGGGGTGATGCATGGACCAATTTGATCCAGCCGTTCTGGGCTTTACCGGCTCTAGCCATCGCGGGACTGAAGGCAAAGGATATTATGGGCTACTGTGTGATTATCCTTGTCATCAGTGGAGTCGTCATTTCACTGGGGTTACTATTTTTATAACAGAAAAAGCGAAAGCACCATTCTCGTTGATGGTGCTTTTTTCTTGGATCAATAAAAAGGCCAGCCTCCCTGAGAGACCAGCCGTTATGTATGGACGTTCATTATCTATTATATTCGCATGTCTTCTAGCGTACACTTTCCCTTCTTTCCATCTCCCCTTCTAGCATCTCAATAAACTCTTCTTCCAACCCTTCTTCTTGTGCCAGTTGATACACATTGGTCAATTGCTCTTCAGTAAGTTTTGTTAAAGATGTCATCTATTACAACTCCTGACTATCTAAGGTATGAATTCTTTATACCCACTTAAAAAGAGGATAAACCTCTATTTTTCAAAATATAATATCTTTTATTGGTTCTATACTCACCTATGCCGGAGTTATTATTGAAATTTTTAAAAATTTTAGTAAAATGAAAGGTATACATAAAGATAGCGCTTTCTTTTTTGTATCATTATTTATTTTGATTTATCTATCACTCTATGTTTGACCTATCCCTTCTTTGGGAAAACCATCTGAGGGATACATACATGCCTTTCCGGGAATTTTCTATAGACAAATTTATATGTATGCATTAGAATGAATAATGTTTCATTTTTCCGTTACTGTTACTACTACTTCTGAGGTGAATTTATGAATCAGCAACATCGTTTTACACCAACCAGTCATTTACGCTTTATCATCCCTTCCTTATTGGGAGTTTTCTTATTTATGATACCGATTCCGGGGAAAGACGGAATTACGATACCGATCGCGGTCTTATCCGGACTTCTGCAGGACTGGATCGGCAGCTATGTACCGGCCATAATGACGGGGTTGATCATCCTGACAGTCATCGGGACGTTAGTCACCAAGCTCGCACAGCCGGATTTCATTAAAAAATCACCGTTTTTCACTAGTCTATTCGATGTTCGACCTGTATGGGCCGTTGTCAGAGTAGTCGGAGCCATCTTTGCCGTGATGACTCTGTTTAAATTAGGTCCTGAGTGGGTCTGGTCTGATGCAACAGGGGGACTTCTATTAAACGCGGACGGACTTCTTACCATTCTTTTTTCTGTATTTCTTTTTGCAGGACTCTTCCTGCCGCTATTATTGAATTTCGGACTACTGGAATTATTCGGGGCACTCTTAACGAAAATTATGCGCCCTGTATTTGGCCTTCCGGGTCGTTCTTCCATTGACTGCTTGGCGTCATGGCTGGGGGACGGTACGATCGGCGTATTATTGACAAGTAAACAATATGAAGATGGTTATTATACGAAGAAGGAAGCAGCGGTCATTGGGACAACCTTCTCAGTCGTATCCATCACTTTCTGCCTTGTTGTCATTTCACAGGTGAATCTTGGGGAATACTTCATTCCATTTTATCTGACTGTATCTGCCTCCGGACTCCTTGCAGCGATTATCCTGCCGAGGATACCGCCTCTATCCCGAAAGCCTGACACGTATTTCAATGGTCAGGAAGGGAAGAACACGATGGAAGAGATCCCTGAAGGTTATAGCCGGATCGGTTATGGCTACGAGCAGGCTCTTGTACAAGCAAAGAACAATAACAGTGCATCTAAGTTCTTCTCAGATGGAATGAAAAACGTGTTGGATATGTGGATGGGGGTCGCTCCCATCGTCATGGCAATCGGGACGACGGCTCTGATTGTAGCCGAGAATACGAAGTTCTTTGAATACATCGGTATGCCGCTTATCCCGATCCTGGAGCTCCTGCAAATCCCGGAAGCTACAGAAGCATCACGCTCCATCCTTGTCGGGTTTGCTGACATGTTCCTCCCGGCCATCTTCGGATCCGGAATTGAAAGTGAGCTGACGCGCTTTGTCATCGCCTGCTTATCTGTTACACAATTGATCTACATGTCTGAAGTTGGCGGACTGCTCCTTGGTTCCAAGATCCCGGTCGATTTCAAGGACTTGGTCATCATCTTCCTGCAGCGTACATTCTTGACATTACTTGTGATTGTAGCGATTGCTCATATGATCTTTTAAGAATAGGAAAACCCAGGTTCGCTTTCGAACCTGGTTTTTTTGATGGGAATAAGTATTATTGCTTTTAAACCACCGGAAACGTCACTTCCACCCTCGTTCCCTTGTTCACCTCAGAATCAATCTGAAGGGATCCTTTATGGTCTTCGATGATCTTTTGACTGATCGTTAGACCCAGTCCCATGCCCTTTTCCTTCAGGGTGAAGAACGGCTCTCCCAGTCGTTTCAAACGATCTGGAGGGATACCGGTCCCCTCATCCTCGATGATGATATGAATGGACTCATTCCTTATTTTCCAGTCGACATCAATTTCCCCTTCATCCATGGATTCAATGGCGTTTTTAATGATGTTGATAAACACCTGGATGCATTGATTCTTGTCACCAAATACAAGAATCGGGGATGTAGGGAGCTTGATGTTCAACGTGATTCCCTTCAGAAGCGCTTCATGTCCCATGACTTTGACCACATATCGCAGCACTTCACTCATATCAAAAGACTGGAATTCCCTCATTTGGGGTTTCGATAAGATAAGCAGTTCTCCGACAATCTGGTTGATCCTGTCCATTTCGGATGACATGACCTTAAGATAGTGACCTGACACATGCTCATTTTCTTCCAATAATTGAATGAAGCCTTTGATACTTGTCAGGGGATTCCTGATTTCATGTGCGATCCCCGCTGCCAGCTCTCCCACTACGGAAAGCTTTTCTTTCCGTAACAGCATTTCTTCGGCGATCTTCTGCTGGGAAATATCCCTGCCGATGATGACAAGGCCCTTTCTTTCATGGTTCGAGTGGAATAGTGGGACTTTAATGACATCAAAGGTCTTAAACTCCCCGTTCGGCAGAAAGAACCCTTCTTCACAGCGTGTCACCTGTTCCGCCTTCCATGACTCTTCATCGGAATCGATGCAATAGTCGAAAGCGTCTTTGAAGAAAGGCACAAGTTCCCCAAGATCCCGGTCCGTCTTGCCGACATAATCGATGTCTTCCAAATTGTACAGCCTGCGACCAAATTGATTGACCTTCAACCAGCGCCCGTCTCCATCCTTGAAGCACACAAAGTCCGGGAGCGAATGAAGGAGGGTGGATAGCTGATTTTCTTCTTCCAACAGCTTTTGGTGCCGCATCATGAACCGGTTGCCCCTTTTTAACAGGATGAGGAGAACCGCCACTATGGCGCACATGAGAAGGAGTGAAGCGATGAAGTCCCATGGTGAATCAAGGATGAGTAGGTCGATGACCTGTAATACGGATAGAGCCATGAGTATTATGATTAACTTGTGGAATGTCGGTTCCTTACCATTCACTTTTTCTGCCATCTAAGTCACCAGCCTCACTCTTACTTTCAATGATTTATAGGTTGTATCGGTGCAATTCAACGTCTGTAAAATCTAAAGGTTGGTAGCCTGCATGTTATATAGTTCATATGTACCACCATCCCATTTATAAGAAACCTTTTATTATTGACATTTCATACTGTTTCTGTTGAATTTCTTTTTTCTGTTAATTGAAGTATATCATGTCCCCGTCAATAAATGTCATTTTTTGTCGCATATTAAACTCTGTGGAACATAAAAAAAGGGTCCCTCTGACCTGCAGAGGGATCCTTAAACTTACTTCGTTTTTAATTTATTCAGCATATCTGCCGTCATCTTGGCTAAATCGTATTCTGCTTTAAAGCCCCATTCGTTCATGGCTGCACTGGAGTCGATGGCGTTTGGCCAACTCTCTGCAATGCTCTGGCGAACGGGATCAACGTTATAATTCAGTTTGAAGTCCGGCTGGTGAACGCGGATCGCCCCGGCGATGTCTTCAGGCGCCACGCTCATGGCTGACACATTGAAGGAATTACGGTGCAGAAGCTTAGATCCGTCCGCTTCCATCAGGTCGATGATCGCATTAAGGGCGTCTGGCATATACATCATATCCATGTAAGTACCCTCACCAATATAGGAAGTATACTCATTATGTTTAATCGCTTCGTAGTAGATTTCTACCGCATAGTCCGTCGTTCCACCACCTGGGAGGGTTTCATATGAAATCAGTCCAGGGAAACGCAATCCTCTTGTATCCACTCCGAATTTCGTGAAGTAGTAATCTGAAAGAAGCTCACCGGATACTTTGTTCACTCCGTACATGGTCGTAGGGCGCATGATCGTATCCTGAGGCGTTGAATCCTTCGGTGTAGATGGACCGAATGCTCCGATGGAACTCGGTGTGAAGAATTGGCAGCCTAATTCTCTTGATGTCTCAAGGGCATTCACAAGTCCGCCCATGTTCAGGTTCCATGCAAGCAGCGGCTTCGCTTCTGCAGTCGCGGATAAGAGAGCGGCCAGGTGAATGACCGTATCCACTTTATGTGTTTTAGCAATATCAAACATTTTCTCGCCATTGGTGACGTCAAGTTGTTCAAACGGTCCATTTTTCACGACCGGACTATCGGTTTCACGGATATCCGTTGCAATGACGTTATCCGAACCGTATACTTCGCGCATTCTATTGGTGAGCTCGGAGCCGATTTGTCCAAGTGCACCCGTTACTAAAATCTTTTTCATCGTCTTTCCTCCTGCATTTACCTTTGGTGATATCGTAAACATAGAGGGCCGGCTATGTAAGTCGCACCCTATACGATTTGTACTGTTTGATTAGATAATACCCATTTCTTTTCCGACTTTCTCATACGCTGCAATCGCCTGATCAAGCATTTCCTTCGTATGTGCAGCGGAAGGCATGTTTCTGACACGGCCTGTTCCCCTTGGTACAGTCGGGAACACGATGGATTTAGCATAAATCCCTTCTTCATACAGACGCTTACTGAAGTTCTGCGTTGCCTGTTCCTCACCGATGATGACAGGTGTGATAGGTGTTTCACTTTTTCCGATATCGAATCCAAGCTTCGTCAGCTCTTCTTTCAAATAACGGCTGTTTTCCCACATGTTATCCTGTAGTTCTGTGGAATTCATGATCAGATCAAGTGCTTCCGTACAAGCCGTCACATCTGCAGGTGTCAAGGATGTAGAGAATAGGAATGGACGGGAACGGACCTTTAACCAATCGATCAGGTTTTGTGTTCCGGCCACATATCCGCCGACTACCCCGATTGCTTTCGATAACGTACCCATTTGGAAGTCGACTTTATCAGACAGACCAAAGTGCTTGACTGTCCCTGCACCTTTTCCAAGGACACCGGAACCGTGGGCATCGTCTACATACGTCATGATATCGAACTCTTCAGCGATCTCAACGATTTCAGGAAGCTTACATACATCCCCGTCCATGGAGAATACGCCGTCTGTGATGATCATGATTTTGTTGTATTGACCGGATTCCTTCGCTTCTTTCGCTTTTGCACGAAGATCTTCCATATCAGAGTGACCAAAACGGATGATCTTGGCTTTTGATAGACGGCATCCGTCAATGATGGATGCGTGATTCAGTTCATCTGAAAGGATGGCATCATTTTTGTCCATTACCGCTGAAATAGCCGCCATATTACAGTTGAAACCGGATTGATACGCAATCGCCGCTTCTGTTCCTTTGAATTTCGCAAGCTTTTCCTCAAGCTTCACGTGAAGATCCAGCGTACCGTTGATCGTACGGACCGCTCCTGCTCCCACACCATATTCTTTCACGGCTTCAATCGCTACCTTTTTCAGGCGTTCATCTGTAGCAAGTCCAAGATAGTTATTGGAAGATAGGTTCACGAGCTTTTTCCCATTAATGGTGATCACCGGTCCATTTGCACCTTGCAATGGATCGATTTCATTATACAAACCGCGTGATTTTAAATCTTCAAGATTTTCTTGTAGAAAGTGATCTAATGTCTTGCTTGTCATATACTCGTCCTCCTGTTATGTAAGCGTTTTAAAAACAAATGTCCACTCCAAAAATACAGTATTTATCAGTTGATTCTTTGTGTTTTCTAAGGATTGTTCTATTTTTTAGTTTAACATGTTTTTTTGTGATGGACAAAAAATATCTTCAGATTTCGGTTTAATAGTAGTGTTCCCTTAATGGTATAAGTTAGTTGATTTTATTTGGGGGAAAAATAAAAGATGAACAAAAGCCGTCACTTCTGTTCATCCACGTTTGTTATTTACTTATCCTGCTTTTTACCCGGTGTTCGAGTATGGCTTCGTGCATTCTTCTCAGGGCAAGGTCGACCCGTTCTTTAGGGCAGGCGATGTTCATCCGGACGAAGGATTGGCCGCTTTCTCCGAATTTGAAGCCTTCGTCAAATTTGACCCGGGCTTTTTCCAGGAAGAATCTGCAAAGCTCATCCCCCTGCATGTCGAGATCTGAGCAGTCGATCCAGATCAGATGGGTGGCCTGTGGCTGGATGGCCCGGAGTTCCGGCAGATGCTGATCCAGATAGTTATGAACATACTGTTTATTCTCTTCCAACACCATCAGGAGCTCATTCAGCCATGGTTCCCCTTCCTCATATGCCGCGATGGTACCCTCAATCCCGAACACATTCGGGCGCATCAGTCCAAAGCCGGTGAGCTTGTCCTGATACCTTTCCCTTACCTCTTCATTCGGGATAAGGAGGATGGAGGTTTGCAACCCCGCTATGTTAAACGTTTTACTTGGAGCGGCACATACTATGCTTCTCTTAAGCAGACTCTCATCCACTTTAAAGAGAGGAATATGTTCAAATCCTTCGTACACTAAATCACCGTGCATTTCGTCAGAGATGATCCATAAATCATGACGTTTGGCGATATCACCGATTTTCGACAGTTCCTCATTCGTCCACACCCGACCGACAGGATTATGCGGGCTGCAAAGGATAAGGATCTTGGTTCTTGACCGGCTCGCTTTCTCTTCCAGATCGTCGAAATCGATGGAATACACGCCATCTTTGTAGAGTAACGTATTCTTCACCACCGAACAGCCGTGATTCTCGATCGTGCTATAGAAAGGATAATAAACCGGATCCTGAATGATGACACCGTCTCCAGGCTCAGTCAGCACGGACAACAGTACATTGATTCCGGGAATGATCCCGGGACTGAAGCTGATCCACTCTTTCTTAATATCCATCTGGAAACGCCTTTTCCACCATGACATAATGGACTCAAAGTATCGATCGCTAAATGTCGTATAGCCGTAAATGCCGTGCCGGGCCTTCTTGTTCATTGCTTCCACAATGGCAGAAGAAACCTGGAAGTCCATATCTGCTATACACATAGGGATCACATCCCCTTTTGGAAACGACCATTTAACGGAGTGTGTATTCGTTCTCTCGATGCAATCATTCCAATTCATATCCCAATGCCCCTCTCAAATCTATCTTTCTTTACTTTATACTAGATTGGGGCCTGGGTGAATACCTGAAAAATAAATAGGAAATTCCCCTTATCTCTTTTCATGACCCCTTGCTACTTTCCCGTTTTCTCCACCTTAGCTTTTCGATTCACATGCTTCAATCCTTCCCGAATGCTGAGTGGAGCCAACTCCTCTGAAGCGATGAAACGTTTCACCGATTCGGGATTCGTTTTTGAATACTCCCTCAGGGCCCAGCCAATGGCCTTTTGGATAAAGAATTCATTGGATTGATGGTGCATGTTGATATATCTGAAAAGGCGTGCCTCATCGGTTTTTTCTTTATATTTCAATTGATGGAGTATAGCGATGCGATTCAACCACATATTATCTGATTGAATCCATTTCTCTAAGTATGTGTCATCTTCTTCTTTTTGATAGATTTTCCCTACATGATTAGGTGCGATATGATCAATCGTATCCCACCAGGATTTCGTTACAATCATTTCTTCCAAAAGGGGAAGATGCTCTTTTGTTAAGTATCTTGATTGTTTATCGATCAGGCCGAGAGCGGCGTATTGACATTCCCGCTGAGGGCAGGACCAGAGAGAACGGACAATATCAGGCAATTCTTCAATAGGCGGCTTACCGTTCTCCTTCAGAAAATCACGGAGCAAGACAGTGCGTTCCGGACTCCTAATGCCAAAGAACTCAAATTGATTTCTCATATACGCTTCCATGGCTTCCCTGTTTTCACTGTTTTGATGATCGTTCAATAGGGCAATCAGTTTATCAGCATACTCATGACTCATGTAACGTCTCCTCCTTTTGACTCCGTTCCTCACATTCAAAACAACAACTCTTTCCATCCCCCATTTGAACACCGTTAAAGAAACCGTCAAAACAATAGAGGGGCTTTTGACAGAGATAACAATAGTCTACAAGCTCTTTCATACTCCCACCCATTCCTTCTCACATAATAGATCCCAAATACCAGAACTCTATTCATACTTCTGGATGATCGTTTGAAATCCCTTTTAGGCTGTAAAAAAAGACAACCCTTAGCTTGCTAAAGGATTGTCTCGTTTTGTCATCTGTCTTGCAATGAGAAAGTGTAACAGCTTTTTGCTTTGAGGCAATGAAAATCCAACGATGGAACCGAGTCCCAAGGCGATGATCACGGTACCGACCCCGACAGGACCACCCAATAACCACCCGAAGAAGAACACGATGATTTCCATTCCATTCCGAACCCATTGAACTTTCCAACCCGTTTTCTCAACGACCAGCAGCATGAGACTATCCCGCGGTCCCGCTCCGAGGTCCGCTGATACGTACAGACCGATTCCATACCCGATCACTACGATCCCAATGGCAAACACGATGGCCTGCGCCAGGAAAGAATGGGGGTCAGGCAGTATAAAATTGAATACATCTATGAAAATGCCAATTAACAGCATATTGATAAAAGCACCGGCTTTAGGAAATGACCTGGTCCCAAGACCTGTCACAAACAGGATGATGAAGCCCACAATGATGGACCACGTCCCGATCGTCAGACCAAGCTGCTTGAATAACCCATAATGGAATACATCCCAAGGTCCGATTCCAAGGTCTTTCCCCTTGATCGTCAAGCTGATGCCAAACGACAGCACGAGCAGTCCCACAAAGAAGAATGACCAGCGTAAACTCTTTTCTTTATTCATGAAAATCCCTTCCTACACCATAGTCAGTTCATTTATTACCCGGATAACTGTATCACAGATTTCCGGACAAAAAAATTTCATAAAGCCTATGGGTTTAGTGGGGATAAATCACCTTCTACTCTTCAATCAACTCAATGATTTCTCCATCGGGACCAAAGAAAAAAGCCACTTTCCATCCATTTTCAAGAAGAAGAGGGCCTTCCACAGGCACCAGTCCCTTCTCTTTTACGGATTCAACTTCCTTTTCAAGGTCGTCGGCTTCCAATGCGATATGAAGGAATGCACAGGTTGAGCCACCCTCTCCGGATTCCTCTATGAGCTCCAACCGGCAATCCCCCTTTTTCAGAAACATGATGTTCTCACTTCCCCACTTAAAAACCATTTCTTCCTTAAAGCCAAAGTGGGATTGATAAAATTCCTTTGACCTCTCCAGGCTCTTTACATTTATCCCAATGTGATGAAGTCTCATATCCATTCTCCTTACAAAATGATATTCATATCTCCGAATTCATGCCATTTATAGTTTTTTGCCAGGGCCGTTTGATAGGCATGACGCAATTTGTCCTCGGACATGAACGCCTTTAAGAGATTCAAATGACTCGCTTCCGGTTCGTGCAGCCCTGTAATGAGGCCGTCTACGATTTGGAGGGATGTATCGCCGGTTATATACAGATTTGTAACACCTTCAGCAGGCTGCAGCTGCCCGTGCTGCGTCATGACCGTCTCAAGTGCCCGTACCACCGTCGTGCCCACTGCAATGACCCTTTTCCCCCGATTCTTTACGTGGAGGATCTCGTTAACCGCTTCAGGACTCACCCGATAGTCTTCGGGGTGGTGCTTTGGCATCGGCCAACGATCATTCCCATAATAACTTAAACCTGCGTGGAGCTGGATGAACACAATGCCCACCCCTTTTTCCTTTAAGGCTTGTAATAACCTCCACGTAAAAGCCCTTCCGGCGGAGGCCATTTCAACGGATCCCGGTACCGATCCATACACATTCTGGTAATAATCCAGGGGCCAGGGCTCCGAGATGTATTCATAACGGATGGGCTCGCCGTATTTGAAAATGAAGTCCATCAGTTCACTGCCACCCTTGTTGAACTCCAGCTGTACAAGGGGGCTTTCACTTCCTGGACCCTTTATGCGCCCAGATACCCCTCCTGGAAAATCAATCGGTTCCCCCGCTTGATGGACGTCCCCAAGGATGAGGGCATCCCACGTGTTACCGCCTCGTTTTCTGGAAAGGCGAACATGGACATTCCGGTTTCCCTGCTTCCCTTTGAGTGAAGCGGGAAGTGTTCTGCTGTTATTAAAAACAAGCACATCCCCCTCATGTAAAAAATCAGGCAGCTTTTTAAATACAGTATGTTCACACTTACCGTACTCACGGTCCAGCACCATCAGCTTGACGTCATCCCTTTCAAGCCCCTGAAGCTCGATGGGTGTCGCCGCGTTCAAACGGGAAGGGATTTGAAATGAATTTAAATGTACCTTCATGCCTCCTCCCTCGCTTTCCCTTGATATTCCTGCGCTTCAAACCTCTGACCTTGTTCCATTGTCGAAGCATCAGAGGCGAGGTAAAGAAAGACATCCAGGTGATCTTGTGGATTTGCAAGGGGATAATCACATTCGGGTACCGCCTTGTCGTGCATATCCGTGTCCATCTCACCCGGATCCACCATGTTCACCCGCACACCCGTCCCGTCGAGCTCATCAGCCCACGTTTGAGTCAGTCCCTCCACCGCGAATTTTGAAATACCATACGCTCCCCATTCCCCGAAACCTGTTCGGCCCGCTTCTGACGTTATATTTATGATGGACCCCGTCCCCCTGCTGATCATACCTGGGAGAACCCGTTTCGTTACTAAAAATGGGTTCAACGTATTGATCCTGAGCACCTCCATAAACTCTTCCTCGGGATAATCTGCCAACAGGCGTGGTCCCGGCCCAAACACAGAAGCATTATTTATCAGGACATCCACACTCCCCCACACTTCCTCTGTTACCGACACGAAGCGATCAACATCCCGTGCATTCGAAACATCTGCCTCACAAGCCACCACTTCAGCCCCCCATGCCCTCAGTTCTTCTTCAACTTCCTTTAGTGGACCGGCGTTTCTTGCACAGATGGCCACCTTTGCCCCTTCTTCTGCAAACTTCATGGCCAAAGCCTTCCCGAGTCCCTTTGAAGCACCCGTTATCATGACGATTTTGTGTTTGAACATATTCCATACCCCTTTCATTTCTCTTGTTATTCACATTGTATGAAATACTCAAAGGCAAAAAATCGTCTATTCGGGGTTGAACCTTATAGAAAATTAGATGTAGCACACTCTCAGCCTTTTGATGTATCCCAGCAAAAAACACGAACATTAATACTAGAAATACACTTTATATTCGTGTTACAATGAATTTGAAGATAATTAGAGCAGTGACTGGCGAAAATGTGGAATCAACCACGAGGGAGCTGCGAATTTTACAAAACATGAGCCATTAGCCGTTCGCCTGGGCAGAAGGCAAGGGGATACCCTTGTCTTTTTTTACTACTATCAGGAGGGATTGCAGTGGAACCACTAGTATTAGACGGGAAACTTGTTGCATCTGAAATTAAGGAAAGCCTGAAATCAAGAGTAGCTGCACTAAAGGAGAAGGGAATCACTCCGTGTCTTGCAACGGTGCTCGTGGGAGATGATCCATCTTCTGCCACGTACGTCAAGATGAAGGGTAACGCCTGTGCGAAGATCGGCATGGAATCAAGACGCATCCACCTTTCAAAAGAAACGACAACAGAAGAACTGCTTGAGGTGATCGGGGAGCTGAATGACGACTCTTCCGTACATGGGATTCTCTTACAGCACCCGGTACCTCATCATATCGACGAACGTGCTGCCTTTGAAGCCATTTCCATTGAAAAGGATGTGGACGGGGTCACGAGCCTCGGGTTCGGTCAAAATTCTTTGGGATTCGGTGAATATCCATCCTGCACCCCGGCAGCCATCATGAGCATCATTGATTACTATGGAGTCTCCCTTGAAGGGAAGCACGCCGTCGTGGTTGGAAGAAGTCCGATCCTGGGTAAACCCGTTTCCATGATGTTATTGAACCGGAACGCTACCGTGACGACATGTCACTCCTATACAGAAAATCTCCCTGACCTTCTGGCCACTGCTGATATTGTCGTGGCAGCTGTAGGCAAGCCGAATTTCATTCAAGGGGAATGGGTAAAAGAAGGTGCTGTCGTCCTTGATGCCGGCTACAACAAGGGGAACGTCGGAGACATCGATTATGATGCGTGCTATGAAAAGGCAAGTGCCATCACACCCGTACCAGGCGGGGTCGGTCCTGTCACGATTTCCATGCTATTAAAGCAAACCGTTGAATCTGCAGAGAAAGATGCCCGTATTCTGCAGAATTCATAAAAACGCTCCATGAGAGACTGGCTTTAGCCGGTCTCTTTTTTTCTTTGTTCTTACTTATTTTTTCTTCAAATCGGGAGAGAATGGTAAGGAATAGAAAGCTAAAGGAGCGTTCATATGGATACACATCAACAAAATGCATTTTCCCACACACCGGAGCCTTACTGGAGAGAAACGAGTAAACTCCCTGTATTTAAAAAGCTGGATCAAAATCTGAAAGTGGACGTAACCGTTGTCGGAGGTGGGATAGCAGGGATCACCACTGCTTACCTGTTGGCAAAAGGCGGGAAGAAGGTTGCCCTCATAGACGCCGATCACGTATTGAACGGCACGACAGGTCATACAACCGCCAAAATTTCGGCACAGCACGGATTGATTTATGATGAACTCATCCAACACTTCGGGGAAGAGTTCGCAAGGAAATATTATCTGTCCCAATCAAAGGCTATCCAGTTCATCAAGGACACCATTCACAACGAAAACATGGACTGTCATTTTTCAGAAGAAGACGCCTATGTGTATGCAACGACCGACCAATATGCTGAGAAGATCGAAAAGGAATATGAAGCGTATCAGAAGTTGGATATATCAGGTGAGCTGACAGAAAACATCCCTTTCGACCTGGACATCAAAAAAGCGGTGATGATGAAAAAACAGGCTCAATTTCATCCCTTGAAGTATTTAAAAGCCTTGATTGATTCTTATACGGGATTTGGCGGCCAAATCTATGAAGGAACGGCTGCCAAGACGATCAATGAAGGAGATAGCACGCAGGTTGTGACCTCTGATGGTTATCATCTCGATAGTGAATATGTGGTCATCTGCTCCCACTTCCCCTTTTATGATGGCATGGGATTCTATTTTACGAAAATGCATGCAGAACGCTCGTACATCATCGGTGTGAAAGCCAAGAAGGATTATCCGGGAGGCATGTATATCAGCGCAGACGAACCCACTCGTTCCCTCCGTTATGAAGTGGATGAAAAAGGGGAAAAACTAATCCTGATTGGTGGGGATAAGCATAAGACGGGGCAAGGAAAAGATACGATGGACCACTACAGGGCTCTTGAGGAATTCGGGGAAGAGGTTGTCGGTGTAGAGGAAATACGGTATCGCTGGTCCGCACAGGACTTGATCACCCTTGATAAAGTGCCTTATATCGGAAAGCTGACAGAAAAGCACGCATCGATTTTTGTCGCAACTGGCTTTAATAAGTGGGGAATGACTTCCGGTACTCTAGCCGGCCAGATTCTCTCTGACCAGATCTTAGGAAATCATCACATTTATGCAGACATCTACTCCCCTTCAAGATTTGTTGCTGACCCAAGTATCAAGCATTTTTTCAAGGAGAATCTCAATGTAGCCGGCGAGCTCATGAAAGGAAAACTCCAAATTCCATCTAAAAAGCCCGGGGACCTTGAGAAAGGGGAAGGCGATGTCGTCAATTTGAACGGGCGCCGATGTGGAGGATTCCGTGATGAAAACGGAAAACTACATGTCGTGGACACTACATGTACCCATCTCGGATGCGAAACCGAGTGGAATCACGGAGACCACACCTGGGACTGCCCTTGTCACGGCTCACGCTTCTCCATTGACGGAGACGTCATCGAAGGCCCTGCCAAGAAACCCCTCACAAGGTTTGACGTGAACGATGGAGGGACGGACCTCTAGAGTATATGTGTTTTTTTGTCGAATATAGCCTGGGAAATAAACTGAAAAACCAAGGTATCTGACATATTTTGTCGCATGGTACAGAAGAATATTTCCTGCGTAACTCCTTAAACTATAGATGCTTGACTATTTAGGGAGGGATTCTGAATGGGACGCACGAAAAAAGGAAACCGCAATGCTCAAAGCAACACGAATGCTAAAAGAGGAAATCGCACGAGTTCCGAATTAGTCGAATTTACAACTGGGCAGGAAAACGCCAAGAAAAACCGACCACAAGAATAGGAACATCCGTCATAAATACAACACAACCGGAAGCAGCGGGACATCGTCTGCTCCCGGTTGTTCTTTTTGTAAGAAGGAATCCACCACCCAATCCCGAATTAATAAATGGAGAACATGATTGGGAGGAATACGAAATGAAGGAACATATGCTGTTTCAACAAATGGAGTTCATTCGGATGCGCACACTCGCTGCACTGGACGCCACTAACGAACAACAGGCGGATGACATTCCTGAAGGATTTAAAAATTCGATCCGGTGGAATCTGGGGCATATCCTGTTATCCCAGGAAAACCTGTTATTTTCTTTTGTAGGAGAAAACGATCGCCATTCCCTTCCGACTGAATATGGAGAGCTGTTCGGATTTCATACCAGTCCCCATACCTGGAACGGTCTCACTCCCCCTGCACTTAGTGAGCTTCGGGAAAAGTTGGAGGACCAGCCGCGACGGATGAAAGAAGCATTCTCGGGTCGCTTGGATGAATTGGGAGAGAAACCGTTTGTCCTTGGTGAACATACCACGTTTACAACGTTAGCCGAAGTCCTCTCCTTTACGAATTGGCATGAGGGGCTGCATCAAGGTACCATCACAGCCATCAAACGGGTACAAGGTATAGAAAATCTTTGGGAAAAAGCTGAAGAGAAGGTAGAAAGATAAAAAGACATGCCGGCATACTCCGCCGGCATGTCTTTATTTACTATGAAATAATAACAGAAAATCGCCATATCCTTCCTCTTCAAGCTTTTCTTTAGGAATAAACCGCAAAGAGGCAGAGTTGATACAGTAACGAAGTCCTTTGGAACCCGGTCCATCCGGAAAGACATGGCCAAGATGGGAATCCGCTTCCCTGCTCCTGACTTCCACCCGGGTAGTCCGATGGGAGAGATCGTATCGTTCGCTGACGCTTGCGTCCATGACCGGCTTTGTAAAGCTGGGCCATCCACAGCCGCTGTCATACTGGTCTTTCGACGTGAAGAGGGGTTCCCCTGACACAATATCCACGTATATTCCTTCTCTCGTGTTATCCCAGAACTCGTTTTCATATGGTGGCTCCGTCCCATTTTCCTGGGTGACGAAATATTGCATCTCTGTTAGCTGTTCTTTTAAATATGATCGATCCTTAGGCCAATATTTCTTCAGGAAATCCTCCCTGCTGCGTTTGTATAGCGCATATCGGAAAGCGTTTTTCTTGTGGAAATCCTGATGATAGTCTTCCGCAGGATAAAATTCCTTTGCGGGGAGGATTTCGGTCACAATAGGGTCTGCAAACCGTCCACTCTTCTCCAATTCACTTTTAGAGTCTACGGCAAGCTTTTTTTGATGATTCGTGTGATAAAAGATCGCTGTCCGGTATGAGCTTCCCCGATCTTTGAATTGGCCTTCAGGATCGGTTGGGTCGATTTGTCTCCAGTAAAAGTCCAGGAGTTTCTCATACGGAAATAAGACAGGATCAAATAGGATCTGCACTGCTTCATAATGACCCGTTTCGCCTGAGATCACTTCTTTATAGGTAGGATCGGGAGTCCGTCCTCCTGTATAGCCTGAAATGATCTCTTCGATTCCTTCCTGATTCTCAAAGGGTTCCACCATACACCAGAAACAGCCTCCTGCAAACGTGGCTTTCTCCATTTCAAAACACCTCCTTCGTTTCACGTGAAACATTGCTGTGGTTCACCCTTCAAAGTACAGGTGGTAATGGGTCTGACATCCGGGATTAAAAGCGGACTGACAATGGGGGCAGACCGATTGGCAATTCATGTATTGTAAAATCGTTAACTCGTTATGGCATTCTCCGCACAGAATCGCTTTCGTATTCCACTCTTCCGGTGACCAGAGGATGGGATCATGATCCGCCACTTCTTTGTGACATGAGTGGCAAGGATAATAGGTGTTACAGCATTTGAATTTAATGGCGATGATATCCTTTGATGTTCGATAATGCTTACATTTTGTTTTAGAATCCACTTCCACTCCAGATACCGGGATCAGCTTTTCAGTCATGATCATTTCCTCCACACTGTTATTCTTTGTTTATATTCCTATAAAAATCAAAACAGTTTACCTATTCATGCTAGTCTATTATTCTAACTGTACTATACAATGAATAGTAACAGAAAGGGAGGGGAAGATTCTTGAAGTTAATCGTGTTTGGAGCAACCGGCGGTACAGGTAAAGAAATTGTCAAGCAAGCTTTGGCTGAAGGCCATAAAGTCACAGCTTTTGTAAGAAACCCATCTAAACTAAACGGTGACGATCCACTATTGACCATTATTCAGGGAGATGCTTTAAACGCTAAAGCAGTGGAAGACGCATTAGCGGGACAGGAAGCCGTCATATCCTGTCTTGGTTCGGATGGATTGAAGGAAACCACCGTTCTTTCAGACATGACAAAAAATATCCTGACGGGAATGAACACCCACCACATTGAGCGTATCGCTTACGTAGCATCAGCCGGCATCCACAAAGAAATACCCGGCCTTCAAGGGAAACTGGCACAATTCATCCTACGTAATGTGCTGAAAGATCATAAGAATGCCGTAGAAGAAATAAAGAAACATGACGTTCGCTACACGATTGCAAGACCTATGCAATTGACCACCCAGCCCCTGTCAAAGACGTATCGTCAAGATGAAAATTCAATCCCGGACAAGGGACGTAAAATAGGCCGGGCAGATGTCGCTCACTTTCTATTACAAAGTGTCATTCAAGGGAAGCACATCAATGAATCTATTGGCTTAGCTTACTAAATAAGTAAAAAAGGGGCTCGGCATTCATCCATATGCCAGCCCCTTTCATCATGTATGCTCAAGTATTCCATTCAGATCACTATAGACAAAATCAGGCTTTACCCCAAGTTCATCCATTACCTTATCCTGACGGTTGATCCATGCCGTATTGAACCCAAAGTTGGCCGCTCCAGCAATATCCCACGGGTTTGAAGACATAAACAAAACCTCTTCCCTTTTGACGCCAAGCTTCTTAAGGACAAGCTGATAAGACATCGGAGTGGGTTTGAATTGTTTGATTTCATCCACTGTCAATACCTCATCCAGCAGGTGCCCGAATGAAGACTGCTCCACCAGTGGTGAGAGCATATCAAGGGAGCCATTTGAGAAGATGGCGGTTTGATAAGATTTCAGTTCCCAGAGTACACTCTCTACTTCCTCATAATGAGTCAATTCCAGATAAGCATCCAACAACTCCTTCTCTTTGTCATCAGATAGATCGACTCCCACATGGACACATGCGTAATGCAGGGCATCCCTCGTGATGGAGTAAAATGTGGTATATGTTCCCATCAGCTGACGGAGAAAGCTATATTCCAATTGTTTCTGACGCCACACCTGACTGATTTCCTCCCCTTTATCCGGAAAGAGTTCATTACATTTTTCAATAACGGAATGGACATCGAATAAGGTACCATATGCATCGAACACAAACGCTTTTATCGTAAGATTTGACATACTTATCCTCCTAACAGATTCTCCTTATATAATAGACCATTTCCAACATCTTAAACTTCCACAAGCCCACCCGGACGAAGGCACATTCATTTTCAGTACGTCTTTGTTTGTGGTATAGTACTTCGAGCATCAATATCTATCATGGAGGTGGTCAAAAATGACTGGTGAACAACATGCTCAAGCATCTCCTTCACATACAAAGACGATTCTTTTTTTAAGTTTGACCATTTGGCTCGTGGTCATGAATACGACCATGTTCAATGTAGCCCTTCCGAATGTATTGAACGATTTCTCTTTGGCTCCTTCTGAAGGAGCCTGGATCGTATCGGGGTATTCAATTGTACTTGCCATTTGTACCATTACGTATACCCGTTTAGCTGATTACATCCCTATCAAACGATTGCTCATCATTGGGATTACCATCTTCGGCATAGCCTCATTGACTGGCTTCTTTGCCAATACATTCGCATGGTTATTGCTTTCACGATTGTTTCAAGCGGCAGGGGCAGCAGCCATCCCTGGTCTATCCATGGTATTTGCCGGACGGTTTGTCCCCTTGGAAAGGCGTGGAAGGGCCCTTGCGATGATCGCTTCCGCTTCTTCCCTTGGGTTTGGATTGGGTCCCGTTGTAGGTGGCGTTATCACAGATTACCTGAGTTGGAATTATTTATTCCTGATAACATTATGCGTACTTGGAATGATCCCCGTACTGTACCGCTTTCTACCAAATGAGACGACAAGAAAGGGATACTTTGATGTTTGGGGAGGATTGCTGACAGGAATTGGCATCACCTTCTTCCTGCTATTCATCTCAACGTTTCATTGGTACTACTTCGCAGGTGCCGTCGTTTTCTTCGGTGGATTATGGATTCGGATTCATAAGATTGAGATTCCCTTTATTCAGCCCAGCTTGATTCGGGATAAAGGCTACAGGCAAATTCTATATATGAGTTTCCTTGGGTTTGTCACTCATTTCGCCATCCTGATCGTCATGCCCCTCATGCTTCAGCATGTATTCGGCAAAAACCCGACGGCTGTCGGATTCATCATTTTCCCTGGAGCGATGCTGTCTGCAGTCGCAGCCATATTTGTAGGAAGACTAATCGACCGCTACGGGAATATCAGAGTGATGTTTCTTGCTCATATTCTTCTGATCGTTTCGACTGTCCTTTTTTATCTCTTATCACCACACAGTGAGTATATGATCATGTTAGCCTATATGTTTACAAGCTTCGGATTTTCCAGTCTTTCTTCAAGTTCGACAAACGAAGTGTCCCGTGTCATGAGCAAGGAATTGACTGCCTCAGGTATCGGGATGAAGCAGCTGATCCACTATGTCGGGAGCGCATCCGGTTCCGTCCTTGGCGGAATAATCGTGGAGATGGGAGGAGCAGATTTCCCGGTAAGCTCCTTTCAGAACACTTTCCTGGTTCTGATCGGACTCATGACGCTGTCTCTCTTACTCTTGCTTTTATATCGCAGACATGTTCATTCATCATAGGTAAGGAGTCCAGGCAGATTTTTCTGCCTGGATTTTTTTTGGACTTTTCCACCAGATCTTCATCTATGTGGATTCCCCTCATGCCATTAAGGGTATAGTAAGAAAAAACACAATAGAACAGGGGAATTCATTTGAAGAGCAAGAAGAAGTGGTATAAAAAGAGAAGCTGGTGGATCGGCGGTGTTATCATTTTAATCCTGACGGTGGTCATGATATATAACCGCGTAAAGCCTTTGCCGAAAGGAATCTCCTACGCCAGCGACACCTATGCCATACCGGAAGAGGACGTGGAATTCTTATACGACCTCACCTATCAGAAGGATGGGAAAGAACGATATGATCAATCGATCTTTGATGAAGTCTATCAAACCATTGAAGAGGCAGACGATTTTCTTATTTTGGACTTATTCTTAGTTAATGGCTATACAAAGGGTGACCGTGATTATCCCAAGATCAGTGAAACATTATCCAGAAAGATTAAAGAACAGATGAAAAAGAAGCCCGACCTGAAAGTGGTCTTTATCAGTGATGTCGTTAACACGACTTACGGCTCCCATACAGCCAAACAAATTGAACCTTTAGAAAAACTCGGTGCTGAAGTGGTCTTTACCGACTTAAATCGTCTTAGAGATCCCAACCTCTTATATTCCGGTGTGTGGAGGACCGCCTTTGGCTGGTTTGGGCAGGAAGGTACCGGCTGGCTGCCCAATCCCATGGCACCCTCCGCACCTAAGGTAACAATGAGGTCATATTTGAAACTATTGAATGTCAAAGCGAATCACCGGAAAATCGTCATAACGGAAAAAGCCGGACTCATCCTGTCCGCCAATCCCCATGACGCCAGTGGTTTCCACTCGAATATCGCATTCAAGGTAAAAGGAGACATCCTGAAGGATATGGTAAAAGCCGAAAAAGCGGTTGCGGCTTTTTCAGACGGAAATGTGGATGCCTTCCCTACTGAAGAAGAGGTCAATGATTCCGTCAAAGCCCTTCCACCCGGCGAGTCGACTGTCAACGCTCAGATCCTGACGGAAAGAGAAATTCAAAAAGGGGTGGTAAAGGCATTAGATGACGCGGAAAAAGGAGACGAAGCATGGATCGGCATGTTTTATCTGGCGGACCGGGATATCATCGACGCCATTGAAGATGCGGCAGAACGCGAAGTGGATATTCGTTTAGTCCTGGATCCGAACCAGAACGCCTTTGGACAAGAAAAAATCGGACTTCCTAACCTGCCCATCGCAGCCGAGCTTCACAAACTGGAGAACGAACATATCACCATCAGATGGTATAACACGAATAAAGAGCAATATCACACGAAATTCATTTATGTAAAAGGGGAAAAGCAAAGTACGGTAATTGGAGGATCGGGCAATTATACGTCCCGAAATCTGGATGATTATAACCTGGAAGAAAACGTGAAACTGACGGCCCCGACAGACAGTAAAACTATAAAGGAAGTCGATGACTATTTCGACCGGATTTGGAACAACAAGAACGGGACATACACTGTGGACTATGAAAAATACCAGGATAAGCTGCCGGCTGTAAAGTATGTTATGTATATCCTCCAGAAAATTTTTCAAGTGACAACATATTAGGTTTTGACATTTGAAAAAAGGGGAAATTACCTTATAACAACACAAAAACATTACATGGAGGTAAGAAAAAATGGGTATTATCTTGTACTTAATTGTTGGTGGAATCATCGGTTGGTTAGCTGGTCTCATTTTAGGTAAAAACGTCCCTGGTGGAATCATCGGAAACATCATTGCAGGTATCATCGGTGCCTGGATCGGTGGGGAACTTCTTGGAAGCTTCGGACCGTCCCTTGCAGGAATCGCTATCATCCCGGCATTACTGGGAGCGATCATCTTCGTATTCCTATTAAGCTTACTTCTAAGAGGAATGAGAAGAACGTCTCATTAAGAATACTAAAAACCCCTGGATTCCCAGGGGTTTTTTATTTGTGCCAAAATGACATAAAAAAACAGCCCATGCAGGCTGTCCTCTTAATACGTCATTGATTTCTTATGTCTCCTCTTATTCCGATACTTCTTGTAAATCGGGTAAATGATAGGTCCCCATTTGATCAGTCTTCCGATTAATCGTTTCATAAAGGTAACCTCCTTTGTATACGTATCTATACCCGAATAGGCAGAAAGAAAACATGTGCTAGAATGAAGGCATGACGAATAACGGGGTGTTCCACATGCATATTACAGAAGAACTAGCTTATCCAATCATAGCGAAATTGAAGACGATCGTACATTACAATATCAATATCATGAACGAGTCCGGCGTCATAGTTGCCAGTACAGATTCAACGCGCATGAATCAAGTTCACGAAGGGGCTCTTTATGTCCTTAAGCAGAAAAGTTCATTGATCATTTTTGAAAATGACCTGGATAAGTATCATGGTTCTAAAGAAGGCATTAACTTACCTATTGAGTTCATGGGAGAAATCATCGGGGTCGTTGGGGTGACCGGCTCCCCCCTGGAACTGGATCAGTTTGTGAAAATGTTGAAGGTCACCGTAGAAGTAATGCTTCAGCAGGTTCATTTCCACAATCAATTGCAGCACCAAAAAACATTGATGGATAATTGGCTGCTTGATTTAGTACACCCCCATTATTTTGATGAAAGAAAAAATGAAGCGTTCGCTCATCACTACATACATCTTGAAACCAGCCAACCTGTTCAAGTACTATTGGTACAGTTCACCAACTTATTCACCCACTCTACCACCAACATGCCTTTATCCATGGTCAAAGAAGATCTTCTGAAGAGAATAAAGCTTCAACTACCAAAGCTTCACTTTCAATCTTTTATCAACGACTCCCACTGCGTCGTCGGGATCCCTGCAAGCGTCTGCCCCACTAAGGGTGAAGTCATCACTTTGGCCAAGCGTTTGCAGCGGCATTTACAGGAGAAGGCTTTCATTGTAAAAACAGCAATCGGTCATGTCTACCCAGGCGTCGTCGGGTATAGAAAATCGTATTTGGAAGCACACAGTTCCCTGGAATTACAAGAAAGCTTCCCTCAGTTTTCCGATCATATTCATATACAGGATTGGGGCATCATGGATTTTATCAAGCGCATCCCCCTCGAGATTCGCCAGGAGTTTATGAATCGCTATCGTGAGCAGACTTTTCAGCTAAGCGACACCTTGCGACATACCCTTCAACGTTTGTTTGACTGCCAATTGAACATGAAAGAAACGGCGAACGCTTTACATATTCACCGGAATACCCTTCTTTACCGGCTTGAGAGTGTCGAAGAACTGACGGGTCTTAGCCCCAGAACATTTGATGACGCAATGATACTGCGTTTTATCTTATTGATTGATGACATGAATAAAGAATAATAGAAAAATGATTGTGCACATGCACAATCATTTTTGTTTTCGCCCGGAAATGTTTAGGAGAATTCACATTGTAACCGCTTTCTTCACTTGGTTAAATAGAGTAATAGATTATATTTTCTGAAAAAGGAGCCGCTATGAATATTCTTATTGCCCCCGATTCATTTAAAGGTAGTTTAAGCTCTTTAAAGGTTGGAGCCATTATGGAGAAAGCCTTTCTGGATGAATCAACAAGCTTTCAAACGAACGTCATCCCCATGGCTGATGGAGGGGAAGGGACTTTGGATACCCTCTTTTACGCAACTGGAGGGGAGAAAGTACCTGTAACAGCCACCGGTCCTTTAGGGGAAAAGGTCTCTACTGTATATGGTGTTTTAGGAGATAAGAAAACAGCTGTCATTGAAATAGCTTCCATCGCCGGGTTACCTATGGTGCCTGGTGAAAAACGCAATCCATACCATACCACTTCCTTTGGCATCGGAGAAGTCATTACAACAGCGATGGATGACGGGTTCCGAACGTTCATTATTGCCCTGGGCGGCAGTTCGACGAATGATGGTGGATTCGGCATGCTTCAAGCACTCGGCGTTACCTTTCAGGATGAAGGCGGAAACGCTGTCGGGCCATTTGGAAAGGATCTTGAGTCCATTGCAAAGGTGGACTGGAGCACCCTCCATCCCCTAGTAAAAGAATGTACCTTTCACATTGCTTCCGATGTTGAAAATCCTTTGTGTGGAAAGACAGGGGCATCTCATGTATTCGGCCCACAAAAAGGGGCCACCGAGGAACAGGTGAAGGAGCTTGATCAACAACTATATCACTATAGTCTATTGCTTCAAGAAGAAAAAGGAGTTGATTTTCAACACACGAGCGGTGCCGGAGCAGCCGGAGGACTCGGTTTTGCCTTCTTGCATCTGGATGGAAAGATTGAATCAGGAGCAAAGCTGGTTGCTGAAGCGACGAAGCTTCCAGATGCCATTCGTCAGGCTGATTGGGTCCTCACCGGGGAAGGTCAGAGCGATTATCAAACATTGTTTGGAAAACTCCCTTCTTATATCGCAGCCATCGCAAAACAACTCCATACTCCCGTATCTCTTATCGCAGGGAGTTTAGGAGAGGGGTATCAACAATTATACGACAATTTCTCCAGCTGTCATTCCATTAGTATCGGTCCGATGGCTTTAGAGGAGAGCATCAGTCGAGCAGAAGAACTGCTTTACCATGAAACAAGGAATATCGCACGAATTTTACATTTAACAAAGGGATAAACATAAAGGGGGAAATTCTCATGTCAGGAATTTGGTTATTTACGGTCATTGTCCTAGGGGTAGGATTTATCATTTTCACAACGGCAAAATTAAAGCTTCAGCCCTTTCTATCATTATTGTTTGCCGCTTTCTTAGTCGGTATCTTTGCAGGCTTGCCACTGGATACGGTTGTAGAGGCTGTCAACGGCGGGTTCGGAGGATTAATGGGGTATATCGGGATCGTCATCGTAGCAGGTACCATTATCGGGACGATTTTAGAGAAATCCGGTGCCGCTCTCAGGATGGCAGAAGTGGTTCTTCGATTAGTAGGGGAAAAAAGACCACAGCTGGCTATGTCCTTGATTGGGGCCATCGTCAGTATCCCCGTCTTCTGTGACTCCGGATACGTGATTCTCTCAAGCCTCAAAAAAGCATTGGCCAAACGGGCAAAAGTGGCTCTTGCCTCCATGTCTGTTGCACTTGCCACTGGGCTTTATGCCACCCATACCCTCGTGCCGCCGACTCCGGGTCCCATTGCCGCAGCCGGGAACATCGGTGCAAGTGACTATTTGGGAACCATTATTTTAATCGGGATGATTGTAGCCATCCCTACGATTCTGGCAGGTTACCTGTGGGCTGTTAAGGTCGCAAATAAAATTGAGATCGAGGGAGAAGATGAGCTCGATCTGGATTATGACGAGATCGTCAAATCCTTTGGGGAGCTTCCTTCAACGTTTAAATCTTTTGCCCCGATTGTCCTTCCGATACTCTTGATCGGTACAGGATCTGTCGTCAGCTTCTTCCAGTGGAAAGGCGGAGCCGCAGATGTTCTCTTATTCATCGGTTCACCCGTCGTTGCTTTACTGATTGGTGTCCTTGCTGCATTTGCCCTTCTGCCAAAATGGGATGAAGAAACCCTTAATGGCTGGGTGAGTCAGGGAATGAAGGATGCTACCAATATCTTATTGATCACAGGTGCGGGAGGAGCATTCGGTTCCGTCATTAAGGCGACTCCCGTTGCAGAGTTGATTCAAGGGATTGCAGACGGAGGATTACTTTCCGGTGCCCTCGTCCTCTTGATTCCATTTATTGTGGCAGCTCTATTGAAATCAGCTCAGGGATCTTCAACCGCTGCCCTTGTCATTACCTCTTCCCTGATTGCTCCTCTCCTCCCACAAATGGGGATTGACGGTGCCGTACCCCTCGCGTTAGTGGTCATGGCCATCGGTGCAGGAGCCATGACGGTCAGCCATGTCAATGACAGCTACTTTTGGGTTGTCACGCAATTCAGCGGCATGAAGGTTACAGATGCTTATAAGGCACAGACTGCCGCTACGCTTGTTCAAGGTTTAACCGCCCTTGTCTTTACTTTATTATTGTGGATGATACTTGTTTAACTGAGAGAGGGTGTCCCTTATTGGGGCACCCTTTTTTATGTAAATAGCAGAGACACTGTTTTGTAAACAAGGCTCCACACTACCTTTACATTCGGCTGATACTCTTGAGGCAGAAAAGGAGGTAAGCATCATGAAGAATTGGTTAAAAAAAGGATTCGTACTAATGTTGATATTTTCTCTTTTCCCACTGTCAGTCCAAGCACTGGACAACCCTTTCAGCTCTGCCGGCGAGCGTGATGGAGGGATCGGAAACACTACTCATTACGTAGATGAGTTCCCAAATATCTCACTTGATCAAAAAGTGAACCAGATTATTTACCCTTTATTTGCAACGCCCGCCATTAAGAAGAAAGGCGAGTCCCTCACCATCCAGGTTGATACCCAAGGAAAGGAAACTGGATCTTGGTCTGTTAAATTAAAGCAAACCAATCACTCTTCTCTTACCAGTGATTACGAATTACCAGTCAAATCGGTACAACCAGGGAAATCCCATTGGAAGGACAGCTCTTCCATTGTCGATGTAACAGTCTCCATTCCAGAAGGGACTCCACAGAGATTATATGATCTAGAGGTGACCTATACAGGAAACGGAAAAAGGATCACAGATGAGCAGCCTCATTCCGTCAAAGTCGTCGATGAATATAAGAAGAACTTTTCCTTCTTACATTTGACCGACACTCACATAGGATCTCCGCGTAATCTTGGGAATACCGATGACCCTTCCTCCTTCACGCCTGGACGCGCGAAGGAAACGGGGATGTGGGATCCAGACCCAACTAAACGCTGGTTATACCTGCAGAAAGCCATTAAAGAAGTCAATTTAAAAAACCCCGATTTTGTTGTCATTACAGGAGACCTGATGTTCGGTCAACTGAACCCTCTCGAGTATATTTATGAATACGAAGAAACCTATAAAATGCTACAAAAGCTGAATGTCCCTGTCTATATCGTCCCTGGAAACCATGATTACTACGCCCAGGATGCGACACTGACGGATGGAGCAAAGTACTGGGAGAAGTACTTCGGCCCACAATACTTCTCGTTTGATTACGGCCCATACGCCCATTTCATCGGGTACAACTCGTTTGATTGGAATAAATTCGACCGAAGCGGAACCGGTACGGTTTCTGTACCAACCTGGGGCGGCCAGATCCGGGAAGAACAGTTGAACTGGGTGAAACAAGATCTGCAGGAGAATGCCAAAACCGCACAAAGTGACCAAATCCGCGGCCTCTTCTCACACCATAATCCATTATGGCGCGACAGAGATATTTGGCCACAAGACGACCCTGACGTTCAAGAATACTGGAAGCAATATGACGAACAACATGACCCTCAACGCTTGAGCACACTGATCCTAGGTGAAAAATTAGGGATTAAATATGATCAGCAGTGGCATGGGGAAAACGCCAAAGAATTGATCGATATCATGAAGGCGAATGATGTGACAATCAGTCTCCATGGACACACTCATATTGACGATGTAACAAAGGAGGATGGCATCTTATATACAACCACCACGGCCATTGAGTTATCCGGTAAGCCATGGGTAGGCTTCAGAGACTTTTCCGTTCAAAACGGTCAGATCTCATCCTACAATTACGAAGAACCCGATCGTTCCATCCCTGTTTACCAAAACGGCGATACAGAAGGCGGCACCATGTCCTTTGACGCCGATTATCTGAACGAGAACGATGGAAGTGCCGCTTCTCAGCGAGTAGATATAACCAATCGTTTAAACAAGCCTTTAAAGGTCACCATTCCTTTATATATGGCAGAAGGAAATTATACTGTATCTAAAGGAAGCATCACACAAAACTACGCTTCAGATGGCAAGCAATATTTAGAAGTACAAATCACCATTCCGGCGAACAGTACTGAGATCATGAATGTTCAAAAGAAATAGTGATATAAAGATCCCCTTTCCATCTATTATTGGAAAGGGGATCTTTTCACCATGAAGCTGATTCCTGCCCGGGAAATAATACTTCCCCAGTTCTTCTTTAACACCTAAAAGCGACTGAACAAAGAATTCAGTCGCTTTTGCTTATTTACTACTTTTCGATTCTGATATCTTTCCTAAAAAGAATCCATCGATTTCATTTAGTTTCCCACGCCACATGATTTTCCCTTTTGAAGGGGTCGGTTTGCTGTCACCACAATACACCTTTGCGTTCTTCAGGTGAATAAAGTGGGCTTCAGAACTTTGGTTTTCTTCTACAGATTCCCCGGCTTTGGCAAGCTCCTCACTCAGCTTCTGAGCTATATCACTGCCATCCTCAAAGGTTTCACTCAATGAATCGAAGTATTCCTTTGCGGAGACGAGGGTGCCTGTTACGACAGCTCCCTTGACGTTTAACGTGATGTCTAATGAAAAATCATGCTTATTTGATGCCTGTACAAAAAATTCTAAGATGCTATCCTTCCCTGTACTTGATTCTACACTCATTTTCACATCTCCTTTATCGTTAAGCTACAGTATCATCTTCGGTAGAGAGTGTTGTATCTTCGTCTTGATCTTCTTTATCATCATCTTTTTTTGCAGATTTTTTACTTTTAGCTGAAGACTTGCGAGTAGAACGCTTCTTTCCTTTTGAACCGGATTTGCCGTTTGTTTTCTTCTTGCCTGAAGCTTCTTCCTCATCTTCGCCATCTTCATCGTCGTCTGCGTTTTCATCTTCATCGGTATCTTCATCTTCTTCCTCCTCTTCATCGGACGCTTCTTCCTTAGTCTTTTTAGAAGATTTCTTGCTTGAAGAAGTTTCTTCTTGTTCTTCTTGTTCTTCTTCATCGTCGTCTTCCTCTTCATCGCTTCCATCTTCACGTGCTGCGGCAATTTGATTCATTTTTTCTTCTAATTGCTGCAGGCGGTTCTGAAGCTCTTCATTTTCCTGTTTAAGAGCTTCATAGTCTTGGTTCGACTCTTCTTCCTGGGTGTTCGTTTCTGTTGAATTTACGGCCGTTTCTGTGTCTTCTGAAGCTTCTTCCTCTTTATCACGTTTAAACAGGTTGGCTGTTGACGATTTTAACGTGACAGCGGCTTTTCTGGATCTTTCCTTTGCTGCTTTCCCGAAGTCCAGGCTTTTGCTTTTGATTTTCTCCTGATCAATACGGTCCAGAAGTTTTTTTCCGTTTTCGGGTGTTGCCAGATATCCTACCGTTGCTCCCAATAGACTCCCAGCTACAGTTCTCTTGATTGGGCCACTTCTTCTTGTTTTGTTCTCATTTGTTGAATTCTTTTCTGTTGAATTTTTTTCCTGTCCTTGATTCTCAATTGTTGTGTTTTGCGTATTATTTTTTTCTGCCATCGGTAAAACCTCCAATTAGTTTGTTGTTTCCGCCGTATTAAGACGGTTTGTATCCAGTTTCTTTTCAAGTGATTCCAGTCGTTCCTGTAATTTCTTATTTTCCTCTTCCAGTGCTCTCGTGTTGTTATCTGCGGCTTTGGAACTCAGATAGGGATCATTTTCCCACCAGTCCATACCTATTTCTTTTGCTTTATCTACAGAAGCAACGATTAAGCGGATCTTTATCGTAAGCAGCTCGACATCGGCGATTCCCACCGTAATATCTCCTGCTACGACAACTCCTTTATCTAAAATCTTTTCTAATACATCCACGATTGTGTTGGATTGTACTGGATGCTCCATTCCCATCATGTAACCTCCCTAATCGGCATTACATTAAACTCCCTAAAGGACCAAGATCTATATTCAAGTCTTCTGCATCAAGACCAAATACCTCTTTCAACTCTTCCATTTTTTCTTCTAAGTTCATTAGGGCAATGCCCAGATTCTCCACTTGTTCATCCGTTAATGTACCGCCTTCGACACGCCGCATGGCATGCCTTTCGACGATTTGCCTTAATAGTTCTACAACGGTCAATACAAGCTGTGCCAGTCCTTGTTCTGCTTTTTCCGGGTCGAAATTAATTCGCCCATTTGTCCCGCTGGCCTGTTGCATGAATCAATCCCTCCCTTTCTTGATCGAATTGATCGGACGTTACCGTTTTGCGCGTTCCCTGTTTATGCTGAACCAATGTTTCAACAGAGGAAATCAGCACTCGCAAATCCAGATACACGAGGTCGACCCCGGCAATGGATATAATCAAATCTCCCTTGATTGCCACACCTTTATCGAGAATGACATCTAAAATATCAATTAGGGCTATATCTTTGTTCTCGATCGATTCTCTGACTGTCATATTTCTCATTCCTTATTTTGTGATTAAGAAAAACTAGAAAAATGATAAGGTGGCCAAGGACCGGATGCTTCAATTTTCCAACCTGCGTGTCCCAGTTCTTCTTCGTATTGCTTTATTTCATCGACAAATTCATCTACTTTGGCTCCTCGAAGGAGAAATACACTATTCCACGCCATATGTTCCTGTCGGCCTGTTACATCTTTACTCCAATTCTTTTTGACATTCCCATGTAGAGAATGTTCTTTCAGCTTTTCATGGACCTCTTCACAAAGCCGGTTCTTTTCGTTTTCAAGTTCCCGATCAATCAGCTGATCGATTTTTTTCTTTTCAAAGAACTGCCTGCCCTTTGGTAATTCGCTGATTTCTTTCCTTTTGGCTTCGATGGATGGATTGTTCTCACTAACCTGTTCTTTCAGCAGCTTATCGTCACAGTAGATCTTGACGTTCCACTCTTCGTTTCCATCCAGCTGTTCAAAAGTCGTCTCCAGCTTATTTCGATTACCTTCTATTGTGGACTTGAGGCTATCTTCGTTTTTATATAATGTACAGAACTTCAAGGGGACGATGGTATACAACCTTGAAACCATCAATACCGTTTCGTGATGATGAAACGCCTTTTCCTGAAGCCAGTCCATGTCGTTATCAACTTTGTCCTTTATGGTCTCTTCAGAGTATTCATTTGATGGTAAATCACAAACAATGGCTGTCACGTCACCGATTTCTATCGTGTACAGCTCACTTTCTCCATCGAATCCTTTCATGGAGGGCAGGTTTTCTTTATTTGCTTCTTTTGTCGGTATTAAGCCGTATAAATAAAGTAAATCGCTCATTTGATCACCCTTGTTTCTTTTTCGTTAGTTCTTCCCATTGTTCCATTTCCATCTGTTTCGCGATTTCATACCTTGTTAAGAGTTCATCTTCTTTTTCCTGGAATGCTTCCTCAGGAATTTCTCCTAATTCATACATCATTTGAAGCTGAATCAATTTTTGCTGAATGGTAGGAAGGTCGTACAATTCTTTGTCTGCTTCTTCTTTGATTTTTTCAGCGACTTTTATGACCATATTAATTGGTGCACTCACCAATTTATGAATCATCAGCCTTCCTCAACCTTCAGGCGTATATTGACAAAGTTGTAAGCCGGCCAAGGACCGCTGTAATTAAATTCGACCTTATCCTTCCATTTTTCGTGTGCTTCATTTACCTTTTGATCGAATGACTCTTCCTGATCCCGGTCAATTAAGAAAGAAGCGTTAAGAAGCATTTTCTCACTTGATGGATCGTTAGCTTTTGCCGATACTGCCTCTTCCTCAAGAGGTGCAAACACTTCTTCCTTAATCTCACTTTGCAGGGAGGCAAATAACTTCTGAGCCATTCCGCCAAGCTGAATCCGGTCATAATACGCTGCCGATTCAGATTTCCCTTTAACGGCTGTGGCCATTTTTTCTACTTGGGGGTTATCTTTTACCATGGCTTCTAGCCATTCCTTTTTACCGATAACCTTTAAGCCCAGCTCGATTTTCCCTTTAATTGCCGGGAAAAGAGTTTCGAATTGCGGATAAAGGTTTTCAAGCAGGGCTTCTACATCGTCCCTTGTTTTAAAAACATTTCCGAAGCTGATCGGGATGACGGTATCCTTTTGTTCCATGACACGGGACACAGCTCCCTGATGCATCAGTAAATTCTGCTTCTTAGGATGATAAATTTTCATCGGCACTTCTGCTGCTACCATCGCTGCGTCCTTATATCTGATCGTGAACGTCTCACGTTCTTCGCCTTCTATTTCAATCGAACCAAATTGATCATCATCATTGGTCTGTATGGCACAAAAAATATAAATTCCCATTTCTTCCTGACTCATCATAAAACTCTCCTTTATTCCTCAGATACCTTCATTCGTTTACATGCATCTATAATCAATTGTTCTGCTTTTTCTTGTGGGTTTTCTTCGTCGATACATCGACTTATACTATGTGCTGCTATATCAATACATAGACGTTGAAAATCTGTATCCTTACCGTCTATGGGAATGTCCGATTCAATGGCGAGTCGTGCAATCATTAAGGAAGCACGCAAGCTCGGTCCGTTCATTTCATTTGTACATTGATCGCGTAATGTTGAGATGAGTGTCGTGATCGCTCTTGCTTCACTCATAACCAGGTTAGCTTTTTCTGATACAATCTTTGCCTCTTGTTCCGCTCCCTTGTAATCTACGTTAATGGTGATCAACCGATCCAATAGAGCATCCTGTGTTTGATAAACCCCTGCATACTCTGCAGGATTACTAGTAAATATGATGGCAAATTCCGGATGTACTCTAATAAATGGCTCTGTCAGTTTTGAACCGTACAAAGGAATGATTCCTTCTTCCAAAATGGATAGGAAGATATTATTGGTCGTCGGCTGTGATCGTGTGAATTCGTCATATACAAGGGTATAACCATTCTTAACGGCTTCCAGTAAACGTCCATCTCTCCATGTCTCTGTGACGCTTTCGTCCTTTTTATAAACGGATCGTACATATTGATCAACGACCTTTTTACTTGTATAACCGGTAAAATCACCGATTAAGTCTTTATTATTCAATTCGTGATTACCGTGCATGAGCATCACCGGTCTTTTTCTCTTTTTCGCCAATGCGAGTGCAAGAGATGTTTTCCCGGCACCGGAAGGACCCGTGAAATGCACAGGATATCCAGCTTTAAGGTATTGCAATGAGCGCGAAAGCAATTCTTTCGTTTCATCATCTTGTATTAATGCCCTGCTATCCTTTTTGATCCGTTTTGTTAAGACCGTCACGTACAATTCCCTCCTACTCGCTCAGGACCCTACATTTCCTGTCCAATGGCACTTCTGTAACGGATATCCCGCCGTTTAAATGACGTGACTTCCTTTTCTTTATTAAGGAGAACATCATATGTTCCAAGCATTTCGTCTTTCGCATATTTCTTCATATATTCCTTTTCTTCAATCACTTCGACTTGCAGTTTCCAGCCTTCGTCTTCTGTCAGTTCCACTGACGTGATCTTATGGACCGGAGCTACATGTTCATTGAAGAAATCCGTGACACTATTCATAATTTCTTTGATTACCATAGCTGCCTCCTACTGTAGATGAAGGGGAGGGTGCCGATAACGGCCCCCTTCATACACATTTCTTTTTGCCGACACTCCATTTAGATGCTGAACTGGGAGCTTCTTTCGTTCTGCTGCGTAGCAAGACCGTTTTCTTCGACGTCATCCCGTAAGAGACCTACTGCCTCTGCATAACGCAACCATGTATCGACGCTGGCGATGACGACCCTTGCTTCAACGGTCAATATTTCGATTCCAACGACGGATACCCTTGCAAATGCATCGATGACGATCCCTTTGTCTAGAATTCGGTCGATGACTTCTGCTAAACTTGAACTGTTATTACTCTTTTGAATAGCCAATTGTTATTCTCCTTCCGGTGTCTAAGAACAAATCGTCTTAATATCTTTTGAAGATTTAATATTTTCTGAACTTTTTATTTCGGTGGAACTCTTAATATTAAAGGAGCTCTTAATATCACTTGCTCCCTTGATCTTTCCTACGCCTTTGATTTTTGTTCCGTTGTCATTCGATGCAGAGATCTTCTCTTGAAACTCTTCTCCTGCTTCTTTTGCCTTTCCTAACTTTTCCCGTACGGAAAGCAGGACATCCTGGACTTTTTCCTTTGCTTCTTCTGCTTTGGTATGAACATTATCGGCGTTTTTCTCTTTTGCGTTCTCTAATTTTTGTGATGCTTCGTTAGCTTTTGATTGGAGGCCGTCCTCCACACCATTTACAAAGGTTTCTTTCGCTTTCTCTTTCAACTTATCTTTCACGGGTTCCGGAGCATGGTCGTATGCTTTTTTAGCCATCTTGCCGACTACTTTTTTTACAGGCTTACTCATGTAATGCCCCCTTTAGGGATGCGATTATTTCTTAGAATCAACCAGGCTGTTTAACATTTCCTCGATGCGTTCTAAACGCTCATTCAGATTCTTGTTCTCTTCTTTGATCTCTTCTAATTCTTCTGATTGATTGGAAGAACTTTTACTTTTTTCAGCTTTCGCATTTGAGTTTTCCGATGCCTCTTCTTTTTTCTTTTTTGGTGACAGCAAGCCACCTTCCAACTTGCTCATATATCCGGTAGCGGATTGTCTTAGGGTAATGATGGCCTGCTCTGTCAAAAATTCCTGTGCTGATCTTCGAAGTTCTTTACTTGCGGCTTTCATCACTTCTGACTTCCCTAAACTGTCTACCATTTTCTTACCTGTACCTGGATTCGAAAGTAATCCGATACCAGCTCCGACTACCCCACCGATAATCGCGTAATTCATGGATTGTCTGTTTTCAGCTGACTGCTCTTCATTCTCTTCCGTATTTTTCGTTTCTTCTGCTTGTTGACTGCTTTTCACTTCTGACATATTCATCCTCTTTTCTATTAAATAGTAAAACTATATTTTATTTACTTGTTTATATGCTGAATGCTGTCCCTCTTTCATTCTCCTGCTTGGCGAGACCTTCTTCCTGGACCTCGTCTCTTAATAGTCCAACTGCTTCTGCATATCGTAACCATGTATCCACACTTGCGATTACGACCCGCGCTTCTATAGTAAGAATCTCTATCCCTACTAAGGAAACCCTTGCAAACGCATCAATGACGATTCCTTTATCCAGGATTCTATCAATTACTTCTGCGAGACTTGAGCTATCATTACTTTTTTGAATACTCATCGAATCTCTCCTCTTTAGTGGTGTAGCCAACGACTGACGTGCCATGTTTTATTCTGTTTAACCGGTGTTTACCTCGATTTCCACCTCCCCTAAACTAGGTCATGGGAATCATTTGAAATAAACTGCCATTTTTTATACATGTTTTATTCCTCATATGACACCTTGTAACATTTCTCCCTTAGAGAAACATACCTTGTCGGGTTTCGAGTAGAAAATATAATTCAAATAAGACAAATTGATTACAGTTTTCAACTATTATAGGTGGTTGTATATAGAAGGGGAGTATGCTTTAAAATGAACTTTCAAAGAATTTCTCTTTCCTGCAGTCTGAGTAGGCAAAAAAAAGAACCTGAAGCATCAGGCTCTATGCCTTCCTTCAGGTTCTACCTTCATTTATTCATTTGGGCGAGGAAGTCGCCTAACAGGTCTTCCATTGACTCCTCTTTAGGCTCTTCACTGACGGTTTCATTCGGTTTCATTGCACTGTCCCAGTCGAAGTTCTCCAGTTCCTCATCTGTTGAGTGCGAACGCTCGTCCGTTACTTCTTCAAGGGTATCATCCATCACTTGATCAAGGGACCACTCTCGTCCCGTATCATGACTTGCTGCCGTTTCTTCCTGAAGATACAGTGCTTCATCGATATCCAATGAATTACTGCTTAAAGAAGCAAGAAGGGAGGCCGTTCGAACCGGGTTTGAAAGCAGCTGGTACACGATGCTGCCGAGCAGGGCTTCAGAGTGTTCATGCTTCAGCCAGTCACGCTGGGACTTGTCCAGTCCCTTCGGAAGGGGGATCGTAATCGCTTCCCGCCTCTTTGCAATCGAATCATTTACCCCGTTCAGGACAAGCTCTGCAATCTTACTGGAGAAATTCCGTTTTTCTTTTTCTTTGAGCTTTTGTAAATGTTTTAAAACATGGTCAGGTGTATCTGAGGGAAGCCGAAATGTGATCGGCTGTCCCCTCGACATCCCTTTTTCAGTCATACCATCACCCTATTTGGTTTTCGCTAATTTTTGATCTTCTTTCGGGGCTTGCTGCTTTTGCGTTTTTCTTGTGAAGTCGGCAATCAGCTTGTAGTAAGCGTTGGCCATCATCCAGATACTTTCCTTCTCATCTTCAAAGAAGTCGATGTTGTATCCATCAAGGTTATTGTTAAGCGTCTTGATGTACTCTTTAAGAACACTAGAGCCGCCACCGATGAAGTAACAAATTTCCGTCTGGGAGTTCTTTTGCCACATATTACGCAGGTGACGGTATTGCTTTTTAGCCAGTTCAAGCATGATTCGGTCCACGATATCATGGACGCTTGTACGACTACCTTTTACCATAATATGATTGCGGTCATTTTTCTTCGTGATGATTTCGACCACATCGCGGCGGCTGTCAAGCTCAATACCATGTTTTGAACGGATTTCCTCACGGATCAATTCCAGTGATTCAGATACACCCAGATTAAACCCTTGAGCTTTATCGTCGTCTACTTTACGATCTTTGATGACCGCGATATCTGTGGATAATCCACCGATATCCTGAATCAAGATGCGCTTATCAATCAAATCTTTGTTGATGATATTTGAATTATTATCCATCACAAGGTTGATGAAAGCAGCGAATCCTTCTGGATAAACCTTTACTTCATCAAATTTAATATTTACTTTCATACCTTGATAGCGTGGAGTGACAAGGAATTCGACCTGGTGAACCGAACCTAATAATCTTGAACGGTATCCAACGTCTTTTCCTTCCTTTACCTCACGTAGGGGAAGGCCTGTTCCAAGCGTATAGTTTGCTTCTACTACATTATTATTCTTTTTAAAATCCGATCCATTACGTGCTGCATCCAGAGCGATAGAAGCAAACAGCATGACCAATGTTTGATCCTCTTCTGATTTACTGCTTCCCGGATCCAATTCAGTCGAGTTATTGCTCTTGGTCGCAAGATTACCAACCCGGTAGATTGCATTATTGTCTTTCAGGGCAGGGGAGTGGACACGGATATGTATGCCGTCTAGTGGGTCTTGTGTATCCAGTTCCTCAATACCGATGATCGGACGGTCTTCAACATCCCTTGCGATGACGTTCGGAATATTCACCTCAGCGTCCAGTTTCCCAAAAATACCTTTTAAAGAATCATTACCAACATCAATGGCTGCAATGCGAGAGTTCGTCATTAAAATCATCCTTTCATTCATGAGTAAGAATTTGTCAAAACATTTCAACTCTTACTCTCAGAGTATACAATTTCCTGTCTCCGGTCAATCCTACTTTTCTATCGATTATAGTAAGGGAGAGTCCGTTGACTTGTATACATTTTTGTATCGTTGTATACACTAAGTGTACACATCCTTTAACAACAATATGTGTACTTGTTTGTGTACATGTATACTTTTTTGTATACAATTGTGTACGTTTTTGTTTACATGTATACAAATTTGTAAACTTAATGTTTTTTACATATTCTTACTTCAAATTATGCTCTTTCTACTACGTTTCGAATCTAGGAAACTACCTTTTTATTACATTTTAAACAGATGAAAATTGAGGAGTGAAAATGAAGACATGTAAAAGATTGATCGGAAGATGGAGAGGAAGAAAAATGTGGATGAAAGAATGTATATATTTATAATGATTCAGTCGTTTAACGACTCGATAGAAAGATAGAAAAAGGCATCGGCATTTTACACGCCGATGTCTTATCAGAAATAAAACGATTTATTGGGCCGTATACCCTCCGTCGATGACGACCGCTTGTCCCGTTACACTCTTAGCTTGATCGCTGGACAGGAACATTGCGTAGTCGGCAATTTCACTAACATCAAGTAAGCGCTTTTGAGGGACTAAAGGATAGATGACTTCTTCCAGTACTTTTTCTAAAGGAACGTTTCGCGTAGTCGCAATATCCTTTAATTGTCCTCTTACGAGTGGTGTATCAACATAACCTGGGCAAATGGAATTCACCGTGATGCCGTAAGGAGCCGACTCCAGAGCCGCCACTTTCGTCAATCCGATCACGCCGTGTTTTGCACTGTTGTAGGCAGCTTTTCCAGCAAAGCCCACTAAACCATTGATGGAAGAGACATTAATGATACGGCCAAACTTCTGTTCTTTCATGATTGGCAGGACGTGCTTGATCGCGATGAAAGGCGCGGTAAGCATGATTTTGATCATGAGCTCGAACTTACCTGTCGGAAATTCTTCAATCGGAGAGACATGTTGTAATCCGGCATTATTCACCAATACATCGATGCGTCCATATTGTTTATGGGCTATGTCAATCATATTCTTGATATCTTCTTCACTCGTTACGTCAGCTTTAAGACCAATGGCTTCATACCCGAGACCTATAAGTTTATCAGCAGCAGCTTTAACTCCCTCTTCGTTCAAATCTGTCAGTACCACTTTACTTCCTTTTTCAGCATAGGATTTACCTAATTCAAAGCCGATGCCGCTTGCTGAACCCGTAATTAAAACCACTTTATTTTCTACCATGTCAAAACACTCCTTTAATTTTAAATTAGCCCTATACTTGCCATGATGATTCCGGCTATGACGGCGATGGTAGGGATCACTAGACCCACAATAAACACATCTTTATAACAATCTTTATGCGTTACATTCGTAACCGCCAAGAGCGTCAATAAAGCCCCGTTGTGAGGCAGGATCGATGCCCCGGAAGCAATGGAAGCCATGCGATGGAATGCTTCCTGACTGACTCCCGTTGATTGAGACAGTTGGTAATAGGTATCGCCCAGTGCCTGCATGGCAATCCCCATCCCCCCTGAAGCAGAACCGGTGATCATTGCAAGGATCTGTACAATCAAGGATTCCGAGATCAGTGGATTTGATGAGATCCCCAGCAGAAGGTCAGTGATGCGTTCGAAGTCCGGTACACTCGTTACGACTGCCCCGAACCCTACGGCCGCACTGGTGTTGATGATGGCCATCACAGAGCCCTTTGCCCCTTCATTGATGGAAGGGATGAATTTCTTATACCTGCTCACATTCATAAGGAGAATCAGAACAATCCCTGCCAGTAAAGAAGGGATGGCGTCCAATTTGATACCGTTCAATAACACGACAACCAATAGTAATGGCAGCAAGGAGACAATCCAATTGGGTAAAGCTTGCTGCTCTTCATTGGACCCTGCCCCTTGGCTGATTTCTTTAAATGTATCCCCGTTAGCAGCCATCTTCTTCTGCCTGCCCACGAGCCACAGGTATCCCCCGACAGCCATGATGAGTGACGAGACGACACCCATCCATGAACCTGCCATCGGTGACGTGTGGAACGTCTTCATCGGGATCAAGTTCTGTATCTGCGGTGTTCCAGGGACAGCCGTCATCGTGAACGTAAATGCCCCCAGCACGATCGTCGGTGCAATCAGCTTTCTTGAGATATCCGCATTTCTGAATAATGCCAGAGCGATGGGATAGATGGCGAACACCACGACGAAGAGACTCACGCCTCCATAAGTCAGTACGGCCGAAGCGACCAGCACCCCAAGAATGGCCCGCTTCTCTCCGATCATTTTCGTGATTTGATAAGCGACAGATTTTGCTGCCCCTGTATCTTCCATCAACTTTCCGAAAACGGCTCCCAGTAAGAAAATCGGAAACCACTGCTTGGCGAAATTCACGAATCCTGACATATACGTATCGGTATACGTATCCATCAGATCCATACCGCTCATGAGTGCCACAACGCCTGCGACAATCGGTGCAATCCATATAATGGACCATCCAAGATAAGCAAAGACCATCAACAAAATCAGGCCTATTAAAATACTAAACAACTTCTTTCCACCCTTCTAAAGAAAACAAAAAGAGAGGACACAATTTTGCACCACTCTTCCAACGTTTAAAACAGTAAATTTTTTTGACGTAAGAAATTTTACTCTTCTCCTATAAATAAGTAAAATGAATTAAAACTATACTTATCATGCAATAAAGTTATAGATTAAAAAGGAGAGAAACCGTTGGATATTCGACAGCTTACCTACTTCAATGAAGTGGCCAAATTCAAAAGTTTTACAAAGGCTTCAAATGTTCTTCACCTATCCCAGCCCACCCTCAGTAAGATGGTACGGAGCCTGGAAGATGAACTGGAGATGGAGCTGATTGACCGGTCCTCCCGTCAAATCGAACTGACTGAAGCGGGCGAAATCGTTTATGAACAGGGACAGGTCATCCTGGAATCCCTTGATCACTTATCAACACATCTGTATGACTTAATGAATTTAAAGAAAGGAAAAATTAAAATCGGGATCCCGCCGTTGATTGGGTTTTTATTTTTCCCCAGCATCATAAAGGAATTTAAAACATTATATCCAGACATCCTTTTACAGCTGAACGAATATGGTGCCAATAAAGTGGAGGAAGAAGTGAGGGATGGGATGCTGGACCTTGGTGTGGTCGTTTTACCGATGGATGAAGAGCAGTTTGATGTCGTCCCATTCGTTTCCGAGAAACATATGCTATTTGTCCACCACTCTCACCCACTGGCGAAAAAAGATTCGGTAGAAATGAACGAATTACATGGTGAGGACTTCATCCTTTTCAGTGAAGACTTTGCCCTGCATGACAAAATCATTGAGGAATGCAGAAAAGCGGGATTTTATCCTAAGGTAGCCTATGAGAGTTCACAGTGGGATTTCATAGGAGAAATGATCGGGCAAAACCTTGGCATTTCCATCTTCCCACAATCCATTTCTAAGAAAGTGGACCAGGAAGTCGTGAAATCGATTCCCATCGTAAACCCCGTTGTTCCCTGGAATTTAGGGATCATCACGAAAAAAGGACGATACGAATCGTTTGCGGTTCGCGAATTCAAGAAAATGCTGCATGATCGATAAAACCCATAACTATTTTGCATACATTCTATAAATTATATGTATTTTACGCATATATACTTACGGCGTTATAGTATTCCTGTAGCAACTTAGACAGGAGGAATGGAACATGAATCAAGACAGATATCAAAACGGGTTGGATAAACTGATGGAATATACACTGACTGATAATAAAGAAATCTCCACTCATCTCAAAATCTCTGAAGCATTGGAGGATATCGCTCCCGATGTAGGAAAATACATCATCGAATTTGCCTATGGTGAAATATATTCCAGGAAAGGATTGACGAATAAGCAGCGCGCCCTCGTCACCATTTCCTCCCTCGTGACACAAGGAACGGAGCCTCAGCTCGAGCTCCATATCAACACGGGGTTGACTGCTGGTTTAACTGAGGAAGAAATCGTTGAGAGCATGACACATTTAATTCCTTATACCGGTTTCCCTCGCGTCCTTAATGCCCTGACGGTTGCGAAAAAGGTATTCGCTATGCGCCGAGAAGAAAAACATTGATAGAAAGAGGCCAGACGATAGTGTCAGGCCTCTTTAATGGGTTACAAGGGCTTTTTCACCTCTAACACGACCTTACCCTTAGCTCTTCCTGTTTCGACGTACTGGATGGCCTCCTGAGCCTTCTCAAGGGGGTAGACTCTATCCACCAGAGGTCGTATGCTCCCTTGTTCAACAAAATCCTTGATTTCAGCCAGCTGTTCTCCGCTCGGTTTCATAAACAGGAAGTAATAGTCTACGTTAAACTTCCGTTCCAGAGCGGTTATCCGCCTGCTCACAATCGAGAATAACATGCGCTTAAGAAAACCCAATTTGTTATCTACAGCGAATCTCCCGTTTGGTACTGCTGAAACCGAAACAATTCTACCATGTGGTTTCACTACCCGGAACGAACGGTTCAGGGATTCCCCTCCTAGCGTATCGAATACCGCATCGAATCCCTCTAGAATTTCCTCAAAGGGTTGTATCCTATAATTGATCACCTGGTCCGCTCCAAGAGACAAAACCAAGTCATGCCCTTTTTCACTTGCCGTCGTGGCTACATACGCCCCCATTTCCTTTGCAAGCTGAATGGCGAAGGTTCCGACTCCACCAGCCCCTGCTTGGATGAGGATCTTCTGTCCCGGTTCCAGCTCAAGGATGTCATGAAATGCCTGCCATGTGGTCAACCCAACCAGCGGAAGGGAAGCTGCCTCTACAAACGTCAGGTTGTTAGGTTTCAACGACACATCGTCTTCATGAACAGAATGATATTCAGCGAAAGTGCCAATCCGGTTCTTACGCGGTCTGCCGTATACTTCATCCCCCACCTGAAACTTATTTACTTTGGATCCCGTTTGAATGATTTTCCCTGAGAAATCATTCCCCAGAACCAGTGGCATCTTATAGCTCAACAGCATTTTCACCTTGCCATCCCTGATTTTAAAATCGATTGGGTTTATGCTCGCTGCATACACTTCCACTAGGACATCATGTTCCCCCACTTCCGGAATGGAAAGTTCCGTCAGTTCTAAAGGAGTGTTCTTACCATACTTCTTTATGGTCATCGCTTTCATATACATCACCCTCATATAAAGTTTAAATGTTTAATCATATAAACATATTATTTATAATTGAACTTGAACCGTCAATAAAATAGCATAGATAATCGCTTCCAATATTTTGTATAATAGTAGTAATATTGCATTCGGGAGAAAAACGTATGACACAATCGGACTCATCTAACTATATCCTTCAGGCAAGGAGCGATAAATTCCATTGGGAGGGAACGGGACAGCTTTCCATAAAGACCTTCATGAACGGAAGGGCCTTCTACAAAACCAACAGGGGCTACTTCAGTGTAGAGGAAGGACGGTATCTATTGGTCAATGATGGGCCATACACCATTACCATTGAGGAAGATCGGCAGGTGGAGTCATTTTGCATCTTCTTTAAGAAAGGGTTTGCGGAAGATATCTATCGCGCGTTGGGAGATTCTCCCGATCAATTGATAACTGATCCTTTCAAAGGATGCGGTCCCATTGAGTTTTTCGAAAAGACCTATGACATCACCCCTTCAATCGCCAGGCAGATACAATTAACCCAAAGGCTTCATACATATCCTAAAGATAGCTGGTGTGAAGAACAGTATCATATCGTTATGGAAAACCTATTAACCTCTCATTTTCACCATTTAAAAAGAACGGAATCAATTCATGCAGTAAAACACTCCACCAGGGAGGAAATCTACAGGAGAATCACAATCGCTCATGAATATATCAGGGCATACTATCACCATGCTCTTACACTCGATGATATAGCCATGGTTGCTTGTTTATCACAAAATCATCTGATCAGAACATACTCTCAGCTTTATGGGAAAACCCCACATCGCCACATCTCGGAATTACGAATTGAAAAAGCCAAAAGATTATTGAAGTACCCTGACCTATCCATTACAGCCATCACCTTTGAGCTCGGCTTTCAAAACCCTGTGTCCTTCTCTAAAATGTTCAAACAATTTGTGGGATGCTCACCGACTCTCTATCGAAAAAAAGTGATTTTGGAAAAGAATTAACTCTTTCAATCCTCTACGATAAAGTGGAAACGAAAGGAGAAAAATGAAATGAGTATGATCCAAGGAATCAAACAGATCGGGGTCCCCGTGAAGGATTTAGACCGCGCCATCGACTTTTATCGTGAACAATTAGGCCACCCGCTCCTATTCACGACTGCCCATATGGCATTTTTTGATTGCAACGGCGTGAGGCTCCTCCTTACACTACCGGAAAATGAAAAGTACACCCAGTGCTCGGTCATTTATTTTGAAGTGGATGATATCCAATCCAGCTACGAAAAAATGAAGGATAATGGTGTTCATTTTGTGGGTGAACCTCATGTGGTGGGGAAGATGGACGACATGGAGTCATGGATGGTGTTTTTTGAGGATACGGAGGGGAATACACATGCGTTGGTGAGTGAAGTAAAGGTTTAAAAAGGAAGGGGATCCCGTGTGTAATGGGATCCCCTTCCTTTGACTCCAAATACGTACCTTTTATACCCCCATAGAACAGGTGTCATAGTTCATCAACGTCCCCGCCCTGTCCATCCACCTGGTATGTCACATCATACTTCTCTGCCAAGAGCTTCATATCTGAATGATAGGATTCCACCAGTCTGTAATACTCCTCAATTTTGGCATTGGACTCCTCTATTAGCCCTTCGTCCTGTTCCTCAAGAGCCTGTTTTTCGAGCAAAAGGGAATCATAAAAAATCTGGGTGGCTTCCACAATCCGTTCCGTCATTTCCTCAAGTTCGGGGATTTCCCCTTCGATGGACTCCGCTTCTCCCAATGCTTTCTCATAGGAAGGGATGGTCGTTGAGGTCAGCTCTTTATAAAGGGTCTCATCATCGGTATAATTCACCCCGGATACCGATGCAAGAGATTCAAATGCCACAACTTCATATTCAGCAACTCTCTGAATATCCTCATTGATAAATTGAATAATCGCTTTTTGTTTATCAGCGTCCGTTAGTTTTTCACCGTCTTTACCATCATCAACCATGCTCAATCCATTGTTGCTTTCCTCTTTACTGTTACTCTCTTCAGTCTGTGGTTCCTGATCTTTATTAATCGAAATCTGCACTTCACCACATCCACTTAACAGAACGGCTGTTAACAAGGCTAATCCGAGAAGTTTCTTCATGCTTTAATTCCCTTCTTATGCAATTTGGTCAATTGCTTTTAAAAGTTAAATACCCATCTTTTGTAAAAATAATCTAAATATTTCTAAATAAAGCAGTTCCTAACTTCAGGCATATGGCAAACGTATGCGATTTCCTATACAATTTATGTAAACAGCAAGATTGAGTGGTGAAAGAGTTGAAATTATTGTTAATCGAAGATGATATTACCCTATTCAACGAAATCAAGGAACGGCTTTCCCAGTGGTCCTATGAAGTATATGGAATCAAGGATTTCAATCATGTCATGCAGGAGTTTACAGAGGTAAAGCCGGATCTAGTAATCATCGATATTCAGTTGCCTAAATTCGACGGCTTCCACTGGTGCCGGATGATACGCACACATTCCAATGTGCCGATCCTGTTCCTGTCCTCGCGAGATCACCCGACGGATATGGTCATGTCCATGCAGCTCGGGGCAGATGATTTCATCCAGAAACCCTTTCATTTCGATGTCCTCATCGCTAAGGTTCAGGCCACTCTCAGAAGGGTGTATAACTATAATACCGAACAGGTGAGTATCAAGACCTGGTGCAGTGCAACTGTTGACTTTGAGCGCAATACGGTATCCAATGAAATCGGTTCGATCGATTTGACGAAGAATGAAATGTACATATTAAAACTCCTCATTGATCAGAAGAATAAGATCGTCAGCAGAGATGCACTGATGAACAGCCTCTGGGATGACAAGCGATTCATCAGCGATAACACATTGACCGTCAATGTGAATCGTCTCAGGAAGCGCCTTGAAGAGATAGGACTTGGCCGCTTCATTGAAACGAAGGTCGGGCAGGGATATCTGGCCATTGAAGAGGATTCGCCATGATCCGTACATACTTATGGGAACGGAAAAGCTGGATATCGTTCGTGCTTGGACTTCATCTGTTATGGATCTTTATCGCCTCTATCGATACGGCCATCCCGTTACAACCGATCATGTATATGGTGTTTCTGTCGCTGCTCTTTTTCACCTTTTTTGTGTTCATCCGCTATCAGAAGGAAACCCGATTCTTCAAACGGCTGAAAGAATGGGATCATAACCTCAACATGACAGGGGTGGATGCCCCGGATACTCCCTTCCAGGAAATCGTTTCGGAAAGTCTATCGGAGCAGGCGAACCTTCTGAGAAAGGCGGCATCTGATAATCGAATCATGCTCGAACAGGAAAAGGACGACCTTCTGTCCTGGATCCATGAAGTGAAAACACCGCTGACGGCGATGCATTTAATGATTGAACGTTTGGAAGACGACCCTTTGAAGTCTCATTTAAAATATGAGTGGCTGCGCATCCATCTTTTGTTGGATCAGCAGCTGCACCAAAAGCGTATGTCTTTTATGGAGAATGATTTATACATTGATGACACCGATCTTGAGGCGGCTATTTTTCAGGAAATAAAAACCTTGCAATCATGGTGTATTCAGAAGGGGATCGGATTTGACATTCAACTCGAGGTCACAAAGGTGCTGAGCGATGCGAAATGGCTCTCTTTTATGATCAGGCAGCTCTTGACTAACGCAGTTAAATATAGCTCTGAAACGGATATTGCCCTAGTAAGCGAAAAAAGAAATGGAAAAGTGACTCTCATCATTCAGGATTTCGGCAGGGGAATCGACTCCAGGGACCTGCCAAGGATCTTTGAAAAAGGATTCACTTCGACCACAGACCATACTGATCACGCTTCTACTGGAATGGGCTTATATTTAACGAAGAGAGTTTCAGAACCTCTGCTGATTAGCATAGATATTGAATCCAAACGAGGTGAAGGGACCCGGGTCACCCTCACCTTCCCGGAGAAAAATGATTTCGTCCAACTTACCGGCGTGTGACAAAAATGTCACATGCTTTTCTATTTTGTTCGAACAATAAAAGGAAAAGAAACTTCCTGCTTTTTATAATAAAGGTATCAAATCAAAGGAGTTTTATATGATGACTATACTAGAAGCAAGCAAACTTCATAAAAGCTACGGAAATAAATTCAATAAGCAGGAAGTGTTAAAGGGTATCGACCTGTCGATCCAAAAGGGTGAATTCGTCAGTATCATGGGGGCGTCGGGTTCCGGGAAGACGACTCTCTTAAATGTCCTATCCTCCATCGACAAAGTGAGTGAGGGCTCAATTAAGATTGAAAGCAACGAAATGACGATGATGAAAGAAAAGCAGCTCGCACAGTTCCGAAAGAATCATCTCGGCTTTATCTTTCAGGATTACAACCTGCTCGACACGTTAACGGTGAAAGAAAATATCCTTCTGCCATTATCCATCACCAAGACCCCTAAGAAAGAAGCCGATCAGAAATTCAATGCCCTTGCTTCAGAGCTGGGGATCCTTGAACTGAAGGATAAATATCCGAACGAAATCTCAGGCGGGCAGAAACAGCGGACATCAGCCGCCCGTGCCTTCATCCATGAACCAAGCATCATTTTCGCCGATGAACCCACGGGGGCCCTGGATTCGAAATCGGCCTCTGATCTTTTGAACAAGCTGAGTGAGCTGAACCAAAAGCTGAAGGCGACAATCGTCATGGTCACGCATGATCCCGTTGCGGCAAGCTACTGCAGCCGGGTCGTTTTCATCAAAGACGGGCAGATTTATACTCAGTTAACAAAAGGTGAACAGGAGAGGCAGCATTTCTTCAGTGACATCATGAAAACCCAAGGCGTGCTCGGTGGTGTGCAGAATGAACATTAATACCCTTATCTTCAGGAATCTGAAGAAGAATCTGAAGAATTATTACCTGTATGTATTTGCCCTGGTTTTTAGTGTCGCTCTCTATTTCGCCTTTGTGACCCTGCAGTACGATCCATCCATGGATGCAACGAAGGGAACCATTAAAGGCGGGGCAGCGGTAAAGGCTGCTTCTGTCCTGCTCGTCGCCATTGTCTCGATATTTCTTTTATACGCCAATACCCTCTTCATTAAGAGAAGAAGTAAAGAAATCGGGCTATTTCAGCTGATCGGCATGACAAAGAATAAAATCTTCCGCATTTTAAGTGTAGAAAATTTCATCCTATATTTTGGAGCTTTGATACTTGGTATCTTAATCGGGTTTTCCTTCTCCAAGTTAATCATCATGATTTTATTCAATATAACCGGCGTCGATGCGATTGCCACACTGCATTTCTCTACCAAGGCACTCATTCAGACCATTATCGTGTTCTGCGCGATTTATCTATTGATCATGCTGATGAACTTTATATTCATCAAAAGACAAAGCATCTTATCCCTTTTCAGAGTTCGTTCTTCAACCGAAACGAAAGTGAAAAAGATGTCCAAGTTCGAAATCGTCATTGGAGTTTTCGGAATCATCTTGATTGCTTCCGGATATTATGTCTCTTCCAAATTATTTGGCGGGGACTTCACGACCTTGCCAGAACTTTATGGAGCCATGCTATTTATTCTCGGCTCGGTGATTCTGGGTACCTATCTTTTCTACAAAGGATCTGTCAGCTTTATATTTAATGTCATCCGTAAGAAAAAGGATGGTTACTTAAACATCAACGAGGTCCTGTCTCTTTCATCCATCATGTTTAGGATGAAATCCAATGCCTTACTGTTGACGATTATTACAACAGTCTCGGCTCTGGCTATCGCACTACTATCTTTGAGCTATATCGGGTATTACTCAGCTGAAAAAACGGCTGAAAATAATGTACCGGCGGATTTTTCATTAATAGACAAACAAGACTTCAATGAATTTAAAGAAGCCCTTTTGAATGATGGTATTGAATTCAAAAAAGAGGAAATTGAAGTCATCAGAGCTCTCGTTAACCTGGAAGACATTGCAGACTCTGAATTCAGTGAACTGAACGGATCACAAGATGCCATGCCTACTGCAGTCATCAGTGAAAAAAGTGTAGAAGGTATTGACGTAAAAGAAAGCGAAACAGTCTTTACTGGCTATAGCGACTTACTTCAAAAGCTGATGCCACTTCACGATTCCGGTATGATAGAGCTGAAAGGAAAGACGAAGAACATAAAGCTCAAATACTTGGGAATGCGGGATGAATACCCGATCTCTGGGTGGTTTACAGGGTTCGGTTCACCTGCGGTCATTGTGGATGACCATATTTTCCAGCAGCTGAAAAAGGATCTGGATCCAGAAGTTCAGAGGGAGTCCTCACTGTATATCGGTGTAAATATCGAGAAGGAAAAAGATTTAAAGAAAGCAAACGACCTCTTTCACGAGTTAAATCTAGTTGAAAGATGGGGGAACGCTTCACAGTACGACATGAAAGCCGAACAAAAACAAAGCATGGGACTCACTATGTTCATCGTCGGGTTCCTCGGCCTCACCTTTCTGATCACATCGGGCTGTATCCTGTACTTCAAACAGATGGACGAAAGTGAAGATGAGAAACCGAACTATACCATTTTACGAAAATTAGGATTTACTCAAGGTGACTTATTGAGAGGCATTCAAGGTAAGCAGCTCTTCAGCTTCGGGATCCCTCTCCTCATCGGACTTCTGCACAGTTACTTTGCGGTTCAATCAGGATGGTTCCTATTCGGAGCCGAAGTCTGGACGCCGATGATCATCGTGATGGTTTTATATACGGTGTTATATTCGGTCTTTGGTGTATTATCGGTGTTGTATTATAAAAAGGTGATTAAAGCGTCGCTATAATGTAAAGAGCCATCCCGTGATTTTGGGATGGTCATTTTATTTATACGGAATCCCTTTGCCTATTCCAAAATCCTGGGACGTAAACAAGCAATGAATGAGAGCAGAATAAGTAACGCTTCGACCTGGATGCCAAATAACCACACATAACTATCTCCATCCTGAGCCCAACTACTTTTATTCAATAAGAATAAAAGAATAGAACAAAGAAGGAAGACGTTACTCTTCCAGTAAAAAATAAAGCCTCGTTTAAAAGAGAAGAATTTCTCATCCTTCTTTTCCTCTGTTGAAAGTTGAATCATCTTTTCCTCTGTCATGCTTTAACCTCCTACCCATCATTACATAAACGCTAATTAAATATTCCCACAATCCCAAATCCAATCCAAACAAGAGATAGGAAATAACATATGGCCAGGATCTTATTCACAAGAAAAGGGAGGCGTTTTAATACGTTTTGTATATAGTAATTTAGACCAGATGTTAAGATAGCTGTGTACTTATTGAAATATCCGGTTAAACTATCCTTTCCTTCATAAACATTCACTTCATATAAAACAATAATCAATCGCTGAGCAAAAATAGAACAAAAAGCAAACACACCATTTGCTGCAATCATTAATGGAATATAGGAACTAGGTAAAGGGATATTGATTCCATATAAAGAACAAGCAATCAAGGTAAGCACCATGAACACGAGTATAAACCCTGTTATTTTCTTTTTTGACATATAGTTACCTCCTAAATGATTCACCGTTTAATTCCCCTTTCCCTTTTAGGTAACCCAAACTGGGGATATACCCTCTTAACGGACTCTTCATGTTTCAAAATAAAATAGTATCGGTGGATAGATATTGAGAAAAAGGCGGTGAGTATCGAAAGGATGGAAACTCCCGTAATGATGATGATCACAAAAAGGGATTCCGTCATGAATGTAGAAAGCAGAATATGGGCAATGACATACCCGATACTTGAAGCGGTTAAAATAGGAGACAACTTGAACTTATGATCATTCCTCTGCAACCTTGCATACGCTCCGGAATACAATAATTTGTGATTAAACAGCTGGAAGAACACCAATAACCCCAATAGTAACAGCAAACCTAAAATAAAAGGGACCTTGCCATTCAATCCGGCATATACATACAAATATTTTTGAATCACCAAAAAATACACATATGTATTCACGATGCCGTAGATGCCAAAAAACAGGTAGTACGATTTTTCAAACTGAAACGGGGCCACCAAATAAAGGATTGCCCAAATATGTAATAATGCCACCGGTACAACAGCCGGCCAGACAAAGGCGTAGGAGAAGGGCTCCCCCAAAATGGGAAGGAGTCCAATGATGTCTAAAAAAAAGATAAAAAACGTAATGATACTTCTTCTATTCTCCTCAGGAGTTTGCAAATTCAAGTAAGATAATGTGATGGGGTCAATATCTTTATGCTTGTTCATGTCTTTTCCCCTTTTTTCGTTTTCCCTCAATCAAATTTCTTTCTTTTTTCGGTAACCCGAATTGGGGATAAACGTGTTTTACCTTCTCAACGTTTCTTCTAATATAAATATATTTATGGATGCTTGTAGAGAAGTAAGATGTCGCCACAGAAAGTATCGATAATACCCCGATGATCATAAGGATTTTCACTGATTCTATAAAGAAGGATGATAAGATTACCTGTGCCAGTACGTACCCAATGCCTGAGGCTGTAGCAATAGGAGAAATGTTTACACTCTTTTCTCCTTTCTGAAGACGTGAGTACGTGCCGGAATACAATAAGCGGATGTTCATCCAATTCATGATGAGAAGGAGGAATGCAAATAGAATTAACCCTGAAACCAAAGGGACTACTCCGATTATTTGAAAATGAGAATATATCATTTTTTGTATGACTAAAAAGTACACGAAGGTATTGATAACCCCATACACACCGAAAAACAGATAATAGGATCTTTCAAACGTATAAGGGGCAATTATATATGGAATGGCCCACAGGTGAATGAATAACACCGGAATGATGCCGCCCCAAAATAAAGAAAGAATCAAGGGCTCTCCCAGAAGGAAAAGCACGCCAATGATATCCAGAAAAACGAAAAGAAACACGAGTATATTACTCCTGTTTTCACAAGGTGATTGGAACCTTAGATAAGACAGAGTAATATCATCTAGTTTTTCCTGCTTCAACGAAAAAATCCCCCTAACCAAACTTCCTGGAAGCCTTTGGCTTCCCAAAACCAGGATACATTTTCAACACTTTTTCCTTATTTCTTTGGATATAAATATACCGGTGAATGAAAGTAGATAAATAAGCAGTAACAATCGATACAACCGAATACGCCATCATTAATACAATTATATAAGCTGAGTCAGTGTGCATATAGGACATTAAAAACTGTGCAGCAACGTATCCAAAAGTTGAGAAAGCGACGATCGATGGAATAGTGAATGGAGACTTTCCATTTTGGATTTTGACATAGGTACCGGAATAAAGCATTTTCACATGAAAAACCTGAATAAAAACCAATAGAAACACCATCAGCACTAATCCTATGTAAAAAAAGCGGTTGCTATCTACACCGATATGAAGATATAAAAGCTTTTGAATAACAAGGAAAAATACATACGTATTTACAATTCCAAAAATTCCAATGTACAAGTAATAAGAGTGTTCAAATTTATAGGGAGCAACGATATAAAGGATGCCCCATACATGAATAATAACAGCCGGTGCCAGTGCTGCCCAAAAGAAGGAAGAAGAAAAAGGAATGCTCAGTAAAGGAAGCAAGCCTAAAAAGTCCAAAAGTAGGATTAGAAATCCAATTACATTTCTTCTGTTTTCTTTAGGAAGCTGCATATTGCTCAGGTACACACGGGTCATATCATCTATATCTTTCAATTTCTTCAGTTCTGCTCACCTCAATAGCCGTAAAATTACCTAAGATTCCCCCATATCAACGGTACTATCATAAATCCGTCTCTTAGTGAGACGGATCTCTCCTAGCGTTCTCGATAGCACCTGCTTAGATCTTCAGTCTCTTTTACTTCCTTTACCTTACATGTACCATCTAAGTTGATGATGTTCACGACTGATTCATCCATCCCGTATTTTCTGAAGACATCAAATGCCTTTAGAATGTCCTCGTTACTTGAATAAGGTTTGGTAAATAAGGTGATATCCTGACTTACAAACAATGTCGTAATAAAATATTCACTTTGCTCATCCCAATTCAATCTTGAATCTGCAGACATGCCCAACTTCTCGAGCTCTTGATCCAACACACCACCATCAACCATTTCATGGTGGTTGACCAACATAAATTGTTGTTCTACTATCTGTTCAAATTCAGCCGATTCTCCCTTACTATAGTAATCCGTTGAAATCCTATTATATTTCATTTCCAGATCAAGTGAGGTTTCGACAGGCACTTTCACAAGGCTTTCACTTATTTTTCCAAGTGTGTGTACCAGCTTCCCCGGGTCGGTTTCTCCACCCTTGTAGTATCCACTGACTGTTATGTATGGTTTGCCTTTGTGGATCATACTTCTAAACTGTACATCTTCTATTCCATTCTCTTTAAATACATTTTGATATTCTTCATACTTCTTATCCCGTTCTAGCAAATATTCATGTTTACTTTGAACATAATCCTCTTCAAAGTTTTCAAGGTCCTCTGAGATTTCACCCCCGAATGTAAAATTCGGATCATCTTCAGATTGAAATATCAGGTCATATACATCAGTAAAGATTTTTGTAAGTACCACAATGATCGTGGCGCCAATGGGTGTGGATTCCTCTATAGAAGTCATTTTGACTTTTTCTCCATACACCTCTTCAATTTCCTCTTCCGTAAAGGTGGAGACCTTCTCTTCTAAAGAAGTACAACCTGATAAAAAGAAAATGACGATTAAAATAGATATCTTTTTCACCAATTATTTACCCACCTTTGTTTTATTAAATTTTACAGAACCATTCTTATCTAAGACATACCTCAATACAGATATGACCTTATTTAGAAGATATATCCAAATCCATCTCATATCAAACCAGATCGGAAAGTAAAAAGAAAATGGAATGACTTACTCATTTAAACATAAAGCCTTCCAGTCTATCAAAAACGTTTCCTAGATTCCCATGAAAAATGAGCCCTGCTCTTTTGTTTATATTTTTACCATACAAGGGTTACTGCAAAAAAATGTTTTATGGTATGATGGTTAAATTGTTTGCCCACTCTATCCCATATGGATATTCCACTTAGAAAAGAGGTACTTATGAAAGAAACGGTATTATCTAAACAACATTGGTTTCTTATTTTTACCCTTACGTTACTTACATTTGTTCTCGGGACAAGCGAATTTGTCATCGTCGGGATTTTAACGGAGATTTCTTCAAGTCTTCATATAACCAATGCTAAGGCAGGCACGCTCGTTTCAGCGTTTGCGATTACCTTTGCCATTGCCACGCCCATTGTCATGTCGGCAACTAGTCATTTTCCAAAGAGGAAATGGGTGTTGTGTTTGATAGGGTCATTCATCGTTTTGAATGCTTTGTGCGTGATTTCCACAAGCTACGTCATGCTTATGGGTCTTCGGATGCTGACAGCGATTGTGACAGGAGTGTTGATTTCACTTGCTATGACGATTGCCAGTGAGGCCATTCCCGTCACAAAAAGAGGCGTCGCCATCTCATTCGTGTTCGGCGGGTTCACCCTTGCAAACGTCATCGGTGTTCCCATCGGTACCGTTATTGCCGAATGGTACAGCTGGCATGCTACGTTCCTATTAACGACGTTGCTAGGTGTCGTTGCCTTCTTGGCATCATTCTTGAATTTACCGAGTAAGCTCAGTCAATACCGCAGTTCCATGCGGGATCAGTTCTCCTTATTGACTCATCCAAGGATCCTGATGGCTTTCTTCATTCCATCCCTTGGCTTCGGTGCGACCTATGCAGTATTTACGTATCTTGTCCCGATTCTGAACAAGATGGGAGCACCAGGCAGCTCCATAAGCTTGATCCTGTTCGCTTACGGGTTCATCTCGATCTTCAGCAACATCCTTGCAGGGAAGATCGCCAGTCACAATGCCATCGGACGCCTCCGATTCGTGTTTCTTATCCAGGCATTTGTCCTGTTTGCCCTGTACTTTACGACCGATCATTTTATCGTTGGATTGATTAACATCGGATTGATGTCCTTGATGGCCATCCTCCTTACCACCTCGACCCAGCTTTACTTGATCGACCTTGCCGGCGTGTATCAACCGAAAGCGACTGGCCTCGCCGCTTCCCTTATGCCGGTTGCGAGCAATGTCGGCATCGCCATGGGATCCGCACTCGGAGGCCTTGTCTATCACCAGGGACCGTTGATGAATGTGACACTCGTCGGCGGAGTGGTTGCGATTTGTGCGAGTCTGCTGACTTTCTTGAGTTATCGGTTGGATCAGAAGCAGGTCACAACTGCATAACGTTAATAAAAGAAGTATCCGGAACGTTTGATTGTTCTTGGATACTTCTTTTATTATGGAAGACTTTTACGGAAAGAATTATGCGAGAAATAAGCTGTATCGCTCGGAGATTTCTATTATCGTGCGGTTTAAACGTTTTTCATGCGAGATTTCAACTAATCATGCGAAGCTTAGAAAAATCGTGCCGGCATGTCGAATTTTCTTTATTCAGCTGCCAAACAGCCACTCTTTATCTCAACCCCTGAGGGAACTTGAACACATTATACGGATCATATTTCTTATTCACCTTATCCAATCTTTTCGCATTCTCCCCAAAGTACTCACATTCATAATTCCTAAGTTTGCTGATTGGAAAATTCACATAGGACCCTTCTGTGATGCTTTTAATATATTCAAAGCGGCCTCTGACCCATTCCCGGTTTTCTTCCGCAACAGAATCTTCTGTCCATACCGACTGGATACCCATGATGTATCTTGCATCCCTGTAGAAGAAGGCCGTTTCTCTTTTACCGACACACATGATTTCCCCGCCCATTGCATAAAAGGAAACTGCCGCATACACGGAACCGCCTGCCGGCACCTGTATCAGATCTGCGATATTCTTAAGCTCAGAAGGGGAATAACGCCTTTGAACAAATCTGCCCGTCGACTTGAATTTTTCAGATGGAGGATACGTCTCTTCCACTTTTTTCACCGCTTCAAGGAATGAGGAGGTCTCAAGCTCTACCCGGAATCCTTCAACCTCTGCAAAAGGCTGTAAAATCTCCCTGGCACGTGCAGATGAGCCATAGAAAAATCCTGTCGCAAAGATACCCGGTCCTTCTCCTTCAGCGTTATAGAAACTGGCCACAATCGTCATCCGTTTATCAAGTCCAGGTAACCAGTTCTGCCAAACGTTCATCACTTGTGCCTGCTTTTCACTGGTGGTGCCCACATAATGGAACCTTACTAGCGTGACAGGACAATCCGTCGGTTCCGGAAGTTGGAAGGTCATACTGACAATGACCCCGAAATTCCCTCCGCCGGCACCACGGCATGCCCAGAACAGATCGGAGTTGCAATATTTGTTTGCCCTGATAAGCCTTCCCTGGTAGTCGACCAGCTCCAACTCAATCAGACTGTCACATCCCAATCCGTAAAGCCTGCTCGAAAATCCCCAGCCACCACCGAGTGTAAATCCCGACACACCAACCGTCGGACAAGTCCCCCCTGGGAAAACATAGCCATTGGATCCTATCAAATCATATACTTCTGTATTCTTTGCTCCCGCTTCCATCTTTAACACGTTCCGCTGCTTGTCCAGTTTCAGCTCATTCAAACGACTGATATCAATGACCAACACCAAATCACCGGTGGAATACCCTTCATAATGATGCCCGCCTGACCGTATACGGATAATGACATGATGCTTTCGTGCCCAACAGATGGCATTCACCACATCCTGCTTTCTTTCACAATACACAAGCACCAACGGAAACTTATTGATGGCTCGATTCCATTCCTGTCGGGCTTCGTCATAAACCGCATCCTTCACCGTCACCACTTCGCCCGTAAGACCTTTTAAAAACCCAGGATCTTGGTACACAATTCTCACCTCTATAGATACTGATTAATCTTCTTGTTATTAAAGTATTCGTATTGACGATGAGATGAGTGGGCTTGGCAGGAACGTTTTAACGAAAAAGGGCGGCACTGCAAGCAGTACCGCCACTCATTAGTCTCTATCTCTTGCCATCTGTGTGTCCCTGATATTCTTCTGAATCGTAATGGCCGCAAACAAACTAAGAACAAACGACATTCCATAAAATCCTTTTTCACTTAAGATGATACTTCCGGCGTTATAAAGTCCGATGGTCATCAACGATACGGCTACAATGACGGCGAACCAGCTGAGCCCATAATAGATGCCCGATACAGGGATATCCTCTTCCTTGTCCCTTACCGCTTTTTGCAGGGATACAGCTGCATAGAGTCCGAATACCAATACGGCAAAGTAATATCCCTTCTCATTGAGTTCCATTCCAGCATTGAACAAGCCGATCAAATAAGCGGAAACCCCAATCACAAGAGCCGCCCAACTTGCCCCTTTAAATGCGGAAGTCGGTTCCCCTTCTTTTCTTTCCACCTTAATCTTCGGTTTCTTTTCATCACTCTTCATTAACGGATTTTCATTCAACTCAGACATTCGTCGCTCCCCTTTACTGTCGCAGGTCGACACACTGCTTCTGTAAATAATTATAGCAATTTTTTACAGATTTTGTTCAGTATTATGAAATAAATTCTTCCATATTCAAAGTGCTGATCACCTTATTAATCTATTCAAGATTTGGTTCATTTTTCTTCAATAATAAGTATTTCCCTCCTAACAAGACGACGCGTTCCCTTGCACTTTTCGTCCAATACCATTAAAGTATATACTGGTTGGAATCCATCCCAACCGGGAATGGATAACAGTAAAGCATCTTACTTTTTAATTTTGGGAACTTGCTTCCCTAAAGGAAAGGGTTTAAATAGAGTATGAAAGAAAATTTCTGGCATGAGTTGCCTAAGCCATTTTTTGTTCTGGCACCAATGGAAGCCGTGACCGATGTCGTTTTTCGTCATGTGGTGAGTGAAGCGGCGAGACCTGACGTGTTTTTTACAGAATTTACGAATACAGAAAGCTACTGTCATCCGAAAGGAAAGGACAGTGTACGCGGGCGTCTGACGTTCACGGAAGACGAACAGCCAATGGTCGCACACATCTGGGGTGATAAGCCTGAATACTTCCGTCAAACGAGTATCGGTGTGGCTAAAATGGGCTTTCGCGGAATTGACATCAATATGGGGTGTCCGGTGCACAATGTTGCAGCGAATGGAAAGGGATCCGGCCTGATCCGCCGACCGGATGTCGCAGCGGAAATCATCCAGGCAGCCAAAGCGGGTGGACTTCCCGTCAGCGTGAAAACCCGACTGGGTTATACCAAGGTCGAAGAATGGCACGACTGGTTGAAGCACTTACTAGAACAGGACATTGTCAATCTTTCCATCCATCTTCGTACGAAAAAGGAAATGAGTGACGTGGATGCCCACTGGGAGCTGATTCCTGAAATCAAGAAGCTTCGCGATGAAATCGCCCCTCACACCTTACTGACGATCAACGGCGACATCCCTGACCGAGAGAAGGGACTTGAACTTGCGGAGAAATACGGTGTAGACGGCATTATGATCGGTCGGGGGATCTTCCACAATCCGTTCGCGTTCGAAAAAGAGAAGAAAGACCATACGAGTGGAGAGCTTCTCGATCTACTGCGTCTGCAGCTGGATCTTCATGATCAGTATAACGACGAACTTGAGCCCCGCCCGTTTAAACCGCTCCGCCGCTTCTTCAAAATTTACGTACGCGGATTCCGTGGCGCAAGCGAGCTCAGAAATCGCCTGATGGAGACAGAAACCACGGATGAAGTTCGTGCACTGCTTGATGAGTATGCAAGTGTATTGAAGGAAGATGAGGGATTTTCGGTGTCTAAGTAAATCCATTTGAATTTCAAAAAGAGGTCAGCCTCCAGTGAGCGTTCACATACTGGGGGACTGACCCTTTTTTCATATTCAGAGGATTCACTACAAAATAAGGAAGAGTGGGGTACTGCAATACCACATCAAATAACTCACGGGGCTTGATGATCGATTGTAAAGTAAAATTCATATGGTTTCACAGTAAGAGTAATATCGGCCATCAACCAAGAAATACATTAAATGTCCAAATGATCGTATAACAGCCGACAGGCGTTTTGGCAGTAGAAACATAAGCACCCAGGTAATCATGGTGGAAAAGATAATAAACAGTTCATTTTCATCAATTTGATGAAGGAGAGGGAAAATCATATAGAATTCACTTCTTTGTTTCTCTGCATACCTTTTTCTAAATAAAAGGAGAAAACAGCCATTAATAAAACAATCAGACTATATCTCAAATAGGAATAAAACACATTCCAATTTATCCATTCCAAGTAGTTAATCTGGACGAAATAGACTTCTATTGAAACAAGTGCAGATAAGAAGAGGACAAAATGAATGAGTTTAGAAAAAATGGTACTGTTAGAAAACAGAACATAAATCAACCATAAAAGTAATGCGGGCTTGAGCGACAACTCAGGAATCTTTTGTGTCCAAAAAATCAATTCACTGTATGGATTCTGATATGTTAACTTTAAATTTAAGTTTATGATTACTCCTGTATTCGTAAGAAGGATATTGGACAAAAAATAACTTCCTAAGACGTTAACGACATTCATTTTCTTCATCAAAAAGTAGAAAGAGACAAAGGATACTATTGCTAAAATCAGAAAAAGTCATACCGGAAACATTATATTCACCATCTTTATTTAGATATAAATAGGTTTCACATAAAACGGTGATTATACACGGTATGTTAAGAAAATCCCCGAACCTAAAGAACTTTTTCTTTACTCCCACCGGGATATTCATACCACTACCAAGTATTGAAGCACTTAGTCATGAACTTTTATCTATTCTTTATCGCTTCAGCAAGCTCATTCAAAGCATGCTGATTTACTATAGAATATTTCCTGCCTTCCTTTTGCAAATATCCCTTCTCACAAAACTGAGTCAGGACATGGAGCAGGTGGCGGTAAGAAACACCTAAATAATCACAAACGATGACGTGCTTCTCCAGGTAAACTCCCTTATCGGACGTCTGTAAAATAAAGTCTGCAAGCCTGTTTTCCAACGGAAAAGCAAGGCTCTGTGAGTACTTGGCTGCCATTACCGTTGCTTTCAGACTCAAAAACTTTGTTAACTCTCGAAGGAATTTGGTATCTTCAAGCAGTTTGGTGCGGTACTTGGAAAAAGGCAGAGCCAAACAAACTGTTTTTGTGGATGCCTGAATTCCTTTTGTATAGTACACATCGTTCAGTAATTCCATTTCACCGATATAATCATGGGCATTGATAAAGTTGATGAGCGATACTTTCCCATTTTGATGCGTGACGTATATTTTTGCTTTTCCTTCTGTCACATAAAATAAATAATCCGGCCGCTTTCCTTCTTGAATGATCCATTCATCCCGCTTATATTCACGCACTTCTAGATATTCTTCGATTTGAAAAGAAAAGCGATGAGCGATTGAGTGCTTTTCTAAATATAGCTGCTTTTTCTCACCTTTATAAATTTCCATCTTCCACCTCGAAAATATGAGATATCTCATATTATTCTTCTTTATTCTCATGATATCATGCGATTGATAAGGAGGATACAAATGAATACACAACGTTGGATGAGCACACATTTTTTCAGTTTTTTTCTTACATGGGGGATTTTTCTGCCTTATTGGTCAGGATGGATGATACAAACAAAAGGCATTACTGTTTCAGAAGCGAGTTTAATCATGAGTATTGGCTTAGTTGCAAGAGGCCTTTCTACATTGTTTGCTTTTCCTTATTTATTGGAAAGAGTCAGTAATAAGGTACTCCTGAACATAGCTGGAATGGGTACACTGGCCGCGCTCCTCTGTTATATCCCTGCTGACTCGTTTACTGCTTTACTAATCGTAACCGTTATACTGCACATCTTTTACCCAACCTTGATGCCGGCTTTAGACAGCGTTGCCGGTGTTCTTGTACAAAGTAAGCAATTGAAGCACTATGGGAAAAGCCGCCAGTGGGGATCGATCGGATTTGTCTCGGTAGGAATACTGTTAACGGTCTTTACAGGGATGTTTGGGGATGACGTTATTTTTTGGGCACTGCTGCTCGGGATCAGCTGCTTTGTCGTTCTCAGCTTAACGAATGGACCGGAGATCTTATCGAAGAAACCGCAAGTAAATCAATCCCTTAAGATCAATATCTTTGAATTATTCAAGACGAAGCACTTCCTGGTCGTTCTTATTATTGTGGTTCTTCTTCAAGCAGCCCACGCTGCTTATTACAACTATGGCTACATCTTTTTACAGGAGATTCATGCACCGGTCTATCTCATCGGTGTCATCATTAACATCGCCGTCATTGCAGAAATAATCTTTTTCTCGATGGCTGATAAACGATTTAATCGCTTCTCTTCAGGAACCTTATTGGCGCTGGCTGCTGCCGGCTCTTCGCTACGGTGGATATTGGTATTTACGTTTCCAAACGTTGTGGTGTTTTGCATTGCCCAGACGCTGCATGCATTTTCGTTTGCGATGGGACACTATGCTTTTATGAAATACTTAACAACAAATATTCCTCATACACACATTCCAAAGGCTCAAGGCATGTATTCAGCCTTTGCACTCAGCTGGAGCACGGCAGTGTTTACGATATTCGGGGGGTTTTTATATGAAATCGAACCAAGATACGCCTTCATCGGAATGCTGGCGTGCAGCCTGCCGGCGATGTTCATTTCCCTTGGGTATATGAAACTGGAAGTGGAAAAGGATGTACTGGTGACTGCTGAAGCGCGTAAATAAATCCGTAAAAGAAGAAGTTTGTCCCACTTTAGGATAAACTTCTTCTTTTCTTTAGTGAAGAGACTTGCTGAGCTGTCACTTAAGATCTACTTCTGACATTTTTATTCCTTTATTCCCAATGTTACGGTTTTCCGTTATTTATCCATCACATAATTTTTCACTTTCCGACGATCTTATCCATCACGCGGTTGGTTCTCGCACCCGATTCTCCAGTGCTCGGACACCAATTGCCTCCCTCGGTTAACTCTTTCACAATCGTCGTTACAAGCGGCTGGTGGACATGCTTAGGACGTTCGAAACTCCATTGCTGCTGCCCTTCATGGGTCGTCAAGATGACGGGGTCATCTCCAAATGTAGAAAAACTGATCTTCCCCTTACTGCCGACAATCTCATTCTTATCCACCTCTTCAAAAGCCGTAAAGCACCATGTCCCGACGCCTTGAACGCCGGATGTGAAACGATATGTACCGGTCACAATATCTTCCGCCTCGTAAAATCCCCCCTGATTGGATGCATAACCTTTTGCTTCTTGAATGGGTCCGAGGAGAAAATCAAGTATATCGAGGGTATGGCTCGCCAAATCGAAGAACAATCCACCTCCTGCTATTTCGGGCTGAACACGCCAAGGTAATTGATCTGAATCTTTCACGTCTTCCCCTGCTTTTTGATACTGGGTCGAGGTGACAAAACGGACGTCTCCGATCGCGTTTTGATCAAGCAATTCTTTTATCTTCAAAAAGCGTTCCTGAGCCCGGCGGTAGTATGCTACATACAACGGAACACCAGCTTCCTTACAAGCAGCCACCATCTCATTGCATTCATCGAAGGTACGTGCCATCGGCTTCTCCACATAAACAGGTTTCCCGGCAGCCGCTGCCTTGAGGGTATACTCCATATGCGAAGCAGGTGGCGTAGCGATATAGACCGCATCCACATCAGGATCGTTAATCAGGGCATTCGCATCATCGTACCATTTCGCTACCCCATGTCTTTCAGCATAATCCTTCGCCAGCTCACCTGTCCTCCGCATGACGGCAACAAGCTCTGAGTTTCGTACCTTTTGAAAAGCAGGGCCACTTTTCTTTTCTGTCACATCTCCGCAGCCGATGATTCCCCAGCGGACTTTTTTGTCTATCATGATCTGGTTCCCCCTTGTGGTTTCGTCATACTTCCATTGTAACAATGAACGCTAACCCTTTCTCCTCATTCCATATAAAATAAATAAGAGAATGAACCATAAAGGAGTCAACAGTAAGGCCGGCCGTGTCGCATCAGAAAACAGCATAATCACAAGAATTGCTGCAAACATTATGAGCACCACATAATTCACCAAAGGTGTGAACGGTGCCTTAAATGTGGATTTCTCGTGTAAGTGCGGACGGGTTTTTTTATACTTAATATGACAGATCAGAATGATGCCCCATACCCAAATAAAGCAAATGGCACTTATGGTTGTCACGATGCCAAAGGCCTGTTCCGGTATAAGCTTACTTAATAAAGCACCGACTGATATGACCAGTGTGGAGAGGAATAACCCGTTACCCGGAACATGGTTTTGATTCAGTTTGGCAAAATGAGGTGATGCCTGATGATCTTTACTTAAATGATACAGAATCCGGCTGGTAGAAAACATTCCGCTGTTACAAGCGGAAGCGGCTGACGTCAACACGACAAAATTAATGACCCCTGCCGCCAGTGGAATTCCCACCAGGCTAAAGGTTTTCACAAACGGACTTTCTGCCGCATTCAGTTCCATCCATGGATTAATGAACAAGAGGACAGTCAGAGCTCCCACGTAGAAAAATAAGATCCTCAAAGGAATTTTATTGATGGCAGACGGAATATTTTTCTTCGGATTGGACGTTTCCGCTGCCGACACAGCTACTAATTCCACACCGACATAGGCAAAGATGACCATTTGGAACGAGAGTAAGAATCCCGATATTCCATTTGGAAAAAAGCCTCCATGCTCCCATAAGTTTCGAGCCGTAACCGCCCCCGCATCTGTCTGAACCCCCATCACCAGTAAAATGACACCAAGGGCAATTAACCCAAGGATGGTGATGACCTTGATTAAAGCAAACCAAAATTCCAATTCCCCAAACAATTTGACCGTTAATAGATTTAGTCCCAACAAAATGAGGACACAGATAAGGGCAGGGACCCACTGCGGAATGTCGAACCAATATTTCACATAGACACCAACAGCGATCACATCGGCCATCGCCGTCATGATCCAGCAAAACCAATACGTCCAACCCGTAATAAAGGAGAACCGGGGTCCAAGATACTCTTCTACAATGTCTGTCAGCGATTGAAACCCCGCTTTCGATAACAACAGCTCCCCAAGCGCCCTCATCACGAAAAACAGGGCAATACCCACAATCAAATAAGCAAAGATGATAGAGGGACCGGCAAGCTGTATCGCCTTACCGGAACCTAAGAACAGCCCCGTACCGATCGTCCCCCCGATGGCGATCAGCTGAACGTGCCGGTTTGATAGATCCCTCTTTAATTCTCGTTGTTCCAACCTAAACTCCTCCTTACAACCAGTATAAATAAGCATAAAAAAAAGAGATTGGAAGGGCTCCAATCTCGTGGTCATAAGAATAACAAATACAATTTATCATGCTAATAATAAATATTACCTGCACGCCAAATACATATCCGATACTCTTCTGTCCTTTTGCCTGAGATAATGAACCCTTCGGCGCCGCGGATCCCGCGGTCTCTCCAGAAGCTGCTCCTGCCATGGGATGATCCATAGCAATCATAGCTTTCTATTAATTATATTTTTCGCTTAACGTTTCACTGTCGAATAGTTGATAATTTTAAGGGGTGTTGTGGATTTTGTCAACAGAAGGGATTATTTATGATACGGTTCCCCCCGATTAATCCGAAACGCCCGATAAATCTGCTCCACCAATATCAACCTCATCAATTGATGGGGAAAAGTCATATTCGAAAAAGAGAGAGTCTCATTTGACCGTTTAATCACGTCATCACTCAATCCCAATGATCCACCAATTACAAACGCCACTTTGCTTTTACCGTAGGTTGCAAGCTTGTCCAAGTTATCGGCGAGGTCTTCTGAAGAACGCATTTTCCCTTGAATGGCAAGGGCAATGACGTGATGATCGGGTGAGATCTTCGCTAAGATCCGTTCACCTTCTTTATTCTTCACCTGCACTATTTCGGAGTCACTCAATACTTCTGGTGCCTTTTCGTCTGCCAACTCTACAATTTCGATTTTTGCGTACGCACCGAGACGCTTCACATATTCGCCGATGCCTTGTTTTAAATATTTTTCTTTCAGCTTTCCAACCGCTACTATTGTGATGTTCACTATCCACACTCGCTTTACAAACAATTTACAAACACATTATCCACAGAAATTATCCACATATCCACAATACCTGTCTTTATATGGTATGGGAATATTAGTTCGCCACTATATATACGGCGTTATTCCCACAATATTCACAGGTTGTGGATAACTTCTTATCTTCTGAAAGCTCCGTTAGTTGAGGCGCTACCTCATGCTCATCGACGACAATATCCATGGCTAATTCTACATGCTCCAAGCAGCAGTAAATCATGTCGTTTCCTCCCTAAATGTAGTTTATATACTTATCCACAATCATCATATCATGTAAAGAAAAAGCAGGAAAGGGCGCATCGCCTTCCTGCTTTTCGCTTTATCCACATTCTATAATCGGGATTCATCCGTCAGTTTCATCGTGACTTCTTTCTTCTTACCATCCCGGTAGAAGGTCACTTTCATTTGATCGTTCACTTCTTTTTTATTATATAGATGCTTCCTCAAGTCGATTACATTCTCGACCTTTTCACCATCAAGTTCAATGATCACATCGAGCTCCTGCAAACCAGCTTGAGCAGCAGGGGAATTCGGAACAGTTTGTCTGATCATCACACCATAATGGATATCCTTCGGCAGCTTCAAGGTTTCCTGCTGGTGATAGGCAGAAATCTGATTGACATCTTCCAGTGTCACACCCATTGCAGGACGCTTCACTTCTCCGTATTGCTCAAGGTCTTCAATGATAGGTCGAGCAGAATTAATCGGGATGGCAAGTCCGATTCCTTCCACCGCTTCCTGGGCGATCTTCATGGAGTTGATGCCGACCAGCTGACCTGAAATATTGATAAGGGCTCCACCGCTGTTACCAGGGTTGATGGCTGCATCGGTTTGCAGAACCTCTGCGTTCCAATCCTCCATCCCGTCCTGATTGATGTCGACAGGAATCGTTCTCTCCACACCTGAAACGACACCCTGCGTCACGGAACCTGAGAATTGAAGTCCAAGGGGGTTCCCAATGGCGATGACAGGCTCACCCGCTTTGAGCTCATCCGAATTTCCAAACTCGGCAATATCGTCATCCTTGATCTTGCTTCCCTCGATTTCTATGACGGCAAGGTCTGTCCAAACGTCAGTACCACGGAGTTTAGCAGGAACCTTTGTACCGTCAGCGAGGGTGACCTCCAATTGGTCAGCCCCTTCCACAACGTGATTATTCGTCACGATATAGACCGTTTTTCCTTCTTTTTTATACATGACCCCTGATCCCGTTCCTGCCTGTTGGTCCTGGGTCTGCCCACCACCCTGACCCCAGAAGCTTTGGGATTGGATATTCGTGATTCCGACCACGGAGTCCCCGGTCTTTTCAACGGCTTTCGTTACATCCGTCGTCACATTGACTGACACATTCTTGGTGGTTCCATTATGATACGTCTGATCCGTTTCTTTCAAATCTTGATCCGGTTGGACCGAATAAGGTAATATATCAAAGTTTGTCAGTTGAGGAATGGCTACGATTACGAGGATCGCCCCAAGGATTACTCCCAATAGCCCCGCCAGGAACATTCCTCCCCGATTTCCCTTTTGCCTGCCAGTCCTGCCTTCAGAATTATGATCACCATCATAATATCCCATGCGTCTTCATCCTTTCTAACAGCTATTCCTTTTGTTATTTTATCTTTACAAGCCCGATTATAGTCAGATTAAATTAAAAAATGATGAAAAGATGGTAAGAAATTTATTAGGTTACTATTTATGTAAACAAAAAAGGCGAAGACAGAAGCCCTCACCTTTTTCATACCTTTATAAGAGAAATCATAAACATTTGAATCGATTTAAATCGCAACTAAAGGCGTTGGTACTTTAGGGTCCGTATCAAATAGATCGATTTGTTCTCCTACCAGGATTCCCTTTGATTCGAGTGTTTGGGTGACACTCATTCTTGCGAGATCTTTCATATTGTTATCAAGGCTTAAATGAGCCAGGTAAATACCCTTGGTGTTATCACCCATCACTTCACTCATGGCAATGGCCGCGTCTTCGTTGGATACATGGCCGTAATCACTCAGGATCCGGCGTTTGATATTCCAAGGATAACGGCACATCCTGAGCATCCCTACATCATGATTGCTTTCAAATACATAGGCATCGGCATTCGAGATGATCCCTTTCATCCGATCGCTGACATAGCCCGTATCAGTGACAAGAACAAGCTTCTTCTCCCCATGATGGAAAATATAAAACATCGGTTCTGCAGCATCATGTGATACACCGAATGACTCGATGCTTAAGCCCCCGAAATGCTTAGCCGTTTCCATATCAAAAGAAAACTTCTGCTCTGTATCAATCTTCCCCACAAGACCGTCCATGGCGTTCCACGTCTTATCATTCGCATAGATCGGCAGCTTGTATTTCCTCGCCAATACACCGATCCCCTTAATGTGATCACTATGCTCATGGGTGACCAGAATCCCCGACAAATCTTCAATCTTCCGGTCGATCTGACTGAACAATCCTTCCATCTGCTTGCCGCTCAATCCGGCATCGACAAGAAAGGAATGCTCCTCCGATTCAACAAATATCGCATTTCCCGTACTGCCGCTAGCAAGTACACTAAAATGCATCGTCATATCTCTCACTCCAATGTTTCTTTTTCCGGTTTGGTGACCTCTACTATCTGTCCTTCTACGGCATTGATAAATAAATCTTCTTCTTTATCCCCTGATTCCACGACAAAGTGCCAGGTTGGTGCAAGGACCTGGGATTCCTCTGACAAGAACGTCCAATACCCCAATTTCGGTTTGTGAACGACACTATCCGGACTGATTTTTTGATTCGTATAAAGGCCCTGCAATGCTACAAAGGAAGGAATGATGGATTTATCTTCCCCAAACTCACTCAGATCCTCAAGCATGGACTGTTTATACGATACAATTTTATTATCATTATTGACGGTAATGACGATCTTTCCATTTGTATTATTGAATAACTGCCTTCCCCGATACGTCTGATAATACGTGATCGTCTGTTCTTCCGTGTTGTAATCCCAGAAGCTGTACTTATCGCCATCAATGACTTCGTTCTCCATGAAGTCATTTAAATCATCCGGTGAAAAATCCTTATCTAATGAAACAGGTTCGTCTAACGTTGAATGAATCGTACTTTCGTTAATAACGGTAACGTCTTGGTCCTTTAAGAGACTGATATCTTCATCCTTAAATTTCTTTGATTTAGCCTGTATATATTTTTCTTCCGTTGGATCCTGGGATAACGTTTTTGGGTATTTAATTTTGTCCGCCTTTAATTTTTCCTCAAAAGTAGCCTGACTAAGTGTTTCCGGGTTGCTTTCTGAGACTTTATTTATAAAAAGGGACATTAAAAAGATATCTAATACGAGAAAAACAATGATGAAAATGCTTTTCGTTTTACTCCAATCCATTTTACAGTCCCTCCTTGTCATCGACGGATAATCTCAACCAATTACCATCGTATTTATAATACCAGGAGGGTTCGAAATTCAGTTTTCTGCTTTCATTTGGGTCTCTGGTCATTTTATACCCAACGGCAATATCCTCTACATAATCAAGGTCGATCCCATCCACTTGATTCAAAGCATAGATGACGGAAGAACCTGATGGTAACAGGACTTCAGCCGTATCTTTAAACGAGAAATCTAGTTTAAAGTAAGGCCGACTGTATTTATTGATACCGTTCTGACCCCATGTTTGGGAGACTTCAGCCATCCCGTTATCGTTGAAGACAGGGTGGTTTTGCAGAAAAAGGCGATAAACGATTTTATTTTCATAAGGGCTGATGGAAAAGAGCTGATAATCATCCGTCCAACCACCATGATCATTGACGAACTCCATGCTCTTTTGTACGAGCATGGCAGGTGAGGAGCCATCATCCTTATCCTCAGAAGGATTAACGAACGAGAAGGTATTGTGATTCTTATCCACCGTCAATATGGAGGAAACGTCCATGAACGTCACCAGATCGTCCACTGAGCCCATATTTACACTATTGGGATCACTGAATAGCGCCTGTTTATATTCTTCAAGGGAACTTAATTCCGTGTAGTAATAATAACTGACATAGTCCTCGGCATCTTTGGGTAGAAAAATGGTATTCTTATCATTTATCGGTTGTTCCACATATTGACGATAAGCGCTGTTATATAATGCTCTTTGCACGAAATTCCGTTTAAACGAGTCGAGGCTGGCAAGGCTCACCTGACATTCATACACAGCCTTCTCCTCTTTATCGTCACTTACTGTAATAAAGAAAATGGAGCCGGAATCACCATTTGCGTTGTGCAAATCAATGATAATTCGATTAAACGAAGCCGTGGAAACATTTTTGTCCTCCAAATTCAAACCTTGACTGAAGACAGATAAGGGGACGATGTCAGGAAACACCAGTTCAAACTTATCTTCACCCTGAATAAGAGTATTGATTTCTTGAAAACTATACTCGTTTGATACATTTTTAATTTCAAACAGGGACCACTTTCCCAGCTGTTCGGTCACTTTATTCATTTCGGTCTGGTTTGTAGTACCGACTGTCTTGTTTCTTCCATGATAAAAGAGCTTGTAAGGTCTAATAAGGTGGGTATTCAACTCGTTATCCTTGAGCTTTTCCCCGACAGAAACATCATAAGCACCATCACTGTTGATCGTATCGTAACCTGGTGAATAGGTCCAAAGATTAAAGGTAAGGAAAATACTTATGCAAACAAGTACGGTTAAGACTATCGATTTTATTTTTTCATAATTCATGACCAATCATCCTCTTGTGTGGAATCATATGGGAGGGTAAATACGATTGTCGTCCCCTTACCTTCTTTACTCTTCGCCCACACATCGCCACCGTGTGCTGATATCATTTCTTTCGCAATGGCAAGGCCTAATCCAGTACCGCCCATTTGTCTCGTACGGGCCTTGTCTACGCGATAGAAACGTTCAAAAATCTTCTCCAGATTATCTTTCGGAATCCCTAACCCCTGATCGGATACGCTGATCTCAATGAATCCATCCTTTTCTTTCACCGTAAAGGTAATGGTGCCGCCTTCTGGTGAATACTTTAATGCGTTGGAAATGATATTATCCAACACTTGAGTGATCTTGTCCTGATCGATTTCTACGAACATCGCTTTATCCGGCAAGAAGCGGTTAAAGGTTACATTTACATGTTTCGTCATTTCAAAACGATCGATGATTTTATGGAAAAACAGGATGAAGTCCACCCAATCTTTATTAAAACGATAGTCTTTGCTATCCATTTTTGATAACTGAAGGAGGTCATTGACGAGACGGATCATCCGCTCAGTCTCGTTCTGGGTCACGTCAAGAAATTGCGGCGCTATTTCCCTATCCTCCCATGCTCCTTCTGCCAGGGCCTCCAGATAGCTCCTCATCGTCGTCAAAGGAGTGCGAAGTTCGTGGGAAACGTTGGCGACAAATTCCCGTCTCTCTAAATCTATCTTCTCTTGTTCCGTAATATCATGCAAGACTGCTATAAGACCATTCACGAAGCCCGTCTCTTTTTGGATAATAGAGAAGTTCGCGCGTAATATATACGGTTTATCCTTTGTACTGTAATCCAAAATGATAGAGTCCTGCTCATTCGATAAGTCATCGAATGTATACTCCTCATCCAGACCCAACAACGAAACGATCGGTTGGGAAACGACTGTTTCACGTGAAACATCCAGCATATCAGCAGCAGGATCATTAATGAGAATGACCCGGCCTTTTCGATCAGTCGCAATGACCCCATCCGTCATATAAGACAGCACTGAAGAAAGCTTCCTTCTCTCCCCCTCAGTCGTTGCCTGGGCTTCTTGAAGACGCTTTGTCAGATTATTAAACGTAATGGCCAACTGACCGATTTCATCGTATCCGTAGACCTTTACCTTCCTCGAGAAGTTACCTTTTGCCATGGCTAAGGCCTGCTTCCTCATATCTGATATGGGCCTGGTAACGGTTTGGGCCAATAAGACACCCAAAACAGCCGTTATCGCTAGTGCAATAATGGTTCCATTCGTGAAGATCTTATTGATTTCACTCATTTGATCATAGACCGTTTCGATTTCCCCGGCGATATAGATGGTCCCGATGACTTCGTTGTTCGACTCAATCGGTTTGGTGTATACCCATATCCGGTCCTTTGTCTTATCATCAAGGTAGATATCGTCGTCACCAAATCCGAGAGCAAGGGCTTTTTTAACCTCTTTTTCCGCACTGATCTGACCGACCAGACCTTGATTATTAGGATCAGAGGTACCCTCAATCCTGGCTCGGCTATTGATGACCCTGATTTCAGCTATATCGGATGTTTTACTGCTATCATCCAATATCCTGTATATATCCTCCTGAAGGGTGGGATCGTCCTCGGTCCTTTTTTTCAACATGGCTTCTTTGACGGTATATTCTAATAAGTTCACTCTATTGGTAATAGAGGTTTTAAAGTTCTCCACCAGCTTCTGCTCCAATTCCCGCACAAAATAAACCCCGATGATTTGCATGGCGAGAAGGATGAGCAGGACGTAGATCAGAACAAATTTCAAATGAATCGAACGGGTTAAGCCAACTTTCTTCATTACATATTACTCCTGTTCAGGATTTCGTAAGTAATAACCTACTCCTCTACGTGTTACGATCCAGGTAGGGTGACTTGGGTTATCTTCAATTTTCTCGCGAAGACGTCTGACAGTCACATCGACTGTGCGTACATCCCCGTAGTAATCATAACCCCACACTGTTTGAAGTAAATGCTCACGGGTCATGACCTGTCCGATATGTTTCGCCAAGTAATGAAGGAGTTCGAACTCACGGTGCGTCAATTCGATTGTATCTCCCCGTTTTGAAACAACGTAGGCATCCGGATGAATCGTTAAGGATCCGACGGTGATTTCATTGTTCTCATCCTCGACAGCTTGCTGCGCCCCGTGCTGGTGGCGTCGCAGGTTGGCTTTCACCCTGGCAATCAATTCACGTGTACTGAACGGTTTGGTCACATAATCATCCGCCCCAAGCTCCAGTCCCAATACTTTATCGATTTCAGAGTCTTTCGCTGTCAGCATGATGATCGGCATTTCATACTTCTTCCTGATTTCACGGCACACTTCCATTCCATCACGATTCGGAAGCATGATATCAAGAAGAACAAGATCCGGTTTAATTTCTTCCGCCATCTTCACCGCTTCATCGCCATCATATGCGCAATGAACCTCATATCCTTCCTTCTTCAAATTAAACTGTAATATATCTGCAATTGGTTTCTCATCGTCAACGACTAATATCTTCTTTTCCATATCAATTGATCTCCTTTAGAAAAAAGTAATGGATCATATAAAGTTGTGATTAGTATAGGATTCTTCCTTTAAATTTATCACTTTCTCCATATTAATTCATCTTTAACTCTATCATACCCTTTATTTCTATGCTTGTTGAACTATAATCTAAATATAACAAAGGGGACTGACAAATAAAATGATTGTGTCAGTCCCTTGCTTGATTCCCTCTATAAAATTACAGTACATCCAAAGGATTAATCAATGATCCATTTTTGAAAATTTCAATATGAAGATGAACACCTGTTGCTTCACCCGTTTCTCCCATGATCCCGAGTTTCTGTCCTCTTTCCACCGTTTGGCCGGCAGAAACAGAGATGGAGTCTAAATGGGCATAAAGAGTTCTATATCCATTTCCGTGATCAATGATGACCTTATTTCCATAACCGCCATCGTCCCAGCCTGCTGATACGACTCTTCCGTTATCAATGGATTTGATGGTACGGTCACTTGGACGGGCGATGTCGATGCCCTTATGCATTTTACCCCATCGCTGGCCTTGCTTGGAAGAAATATATCCGCCATTCGTCGGCCATGCAAAGCTTCCCGATCCTCGTGAAGGAATGGCTTTCGTCCCTTTGACCACGATATATTTTACCGGATCTTTTAATTTCTTTTCTTCTTTTACATTTTTAGAGATTTGAGAACCATTTACCTCTGTTGTTTCGAAGGTAACGGATTTCTCACCATCCTGACCCTCTTGCTTCACTTTCGTATCGCCCTTATTCATAGAAGAGTCTTCTTCTACTTCTTTATCGTAAGCAATCTTTTCAATCTTATTTGCTTCCTTCTTAACGAGTACGTGAACAAGCGGCTCGTATACAGTAACGTTTAACTCCGCACCAACCTTAAGTGCATCGCCCTCTTTCAATCCTTCATTTAACTTGAGTAAAGTACCGGTCGTTAATTGATGCTCTTCGGCAATCGCACTAAGAGAATCGCCTTCTTGAACTTTGTATTTCTTCTCTTCTAACGCACCTTTTTTAAGAAAATCGGCCGCTTCTTCAGGGGACATCATTTCTTCAGGTTTTACCTGCGCCTTTTTAACGTCTACATTCTCTTTGAAAGAAACTTCTAACAAACGTGTTTCATTTTCTTTTAAAGCGGGTAAAGAAGTGGTTGAAGAGTCCTTTTTCCTTGCTTCTAATTCAGCCAGCTCTTCATCGGAAACATAGTTAAGCTTAAAAGCTTTTAAAGCTTCTTCAGCCGCCTTTTCGTCTTTCACATACGCAACCGGCTTGTTATCGACAACCAAAGCAAATGCATTTGCTTCGATTGCTACAGATTTATTTACGTTTTCAATGACTTGTTGATTGTTGGTTTTGACAGCTTCAAATACATTCTCAGGTATGTATGTTACTTCATGATCAAAATCAACCTGGTAATCACTGTATTCCTTCTGAGCCTTCTCAAGCTTCTCCTCCAATACCGCCTTTACTTCGTCCTGACTTGTAACGGCACCTACATACTCACTATCCATGTACACATGATAGATGGTTTGCAAATCTTCTTCAGACCCCGTAGCGGCAGCAGAAGAAAAGGTTAAAGTGGTAAGGGCGAGGGTGGTGATCCCTACTCTCTTCACTAATTGACTTGATCTATGTCGAATATTAAGTTTTTTGTATTTGTCTAAAACGGGTGAAAACTTCTCTCCAAAACTCATTGACTTGCCTCCTATAAACTAAAGCAAAAATCCCAGTTAACGGTAGTTCATTAAGCCTAATTTAGTCGAATTCTATAAAATTGCTACTTTACTAATTTACCATAATTCGACGAAAACCGGGACGCAGAATCATGATTGTAATATAACTGTATAATTTATCTGAAAATATAGTTTCGACTTTCGGGCAATGATCCGCGTCATAATGGGAATGATATGGGTCTAAGGATGTATTTTCGATTGAAATAGGGTTGGTAGAAATTAGAGGATTTTTGTTGTTTTATGTTACATGAATATTACAAGAGGCATAATAAAAAAGTACTACGAGAGTCTAAGTCGTCGCAGTACTTTTTGTGTGATGGCTCAGGACGGAATCGAACCGCCGACACATGGATTTTCAGTCCATTGCTCTACCAACTGAGCTACTGAGCCAAATAGTTTTCGGCTTCCGCTAAGCTTCGAATCTCTTCGTCAGCTCACTCAGTCACATCCTCACGTATGTAAAATACGCTCCGGTGTTCCTTCGATCGCTTCCTCGACCTTCTCGCTTATCGAAACCCTTTTCCATTTCATGAATATCAGATATGTAAATGGCGGTCCGGACGGGACTCGAACCCGCGACCTCCTGCGTGACAGGCAGGCATTCTAACCAACTGAACTACCGGACCAAAGTTTTTTTGCGCTAGCAAAAATAACTATCATTACTTTGCTCTTGCAAAAAATAAAATATGTATTCCATTTCCGTAACATCAAGTCTGCTAAACCAGCAATCTATCATCAAGGAAATAAAAATGACCCATACGGGATTCGAACCCGTGTTACCGCCGTGAAAGGGCGGTGTCTTAACCGCTTGACCAATGGGCCGTAAAAAATGGTGAGCCATGAAGGATTCGAACCTTCGACCCTCTGATTAAAAGTCAGATGCTCTACCAACTGAGCTAATGGCTCTCTAAGTATATATAAACACGAATCGAAGGCTTGATCAAAGCCTCTTTCGTGACAACGAAATTAATATTATCACAGGTTGATTGTCGAGGGCAACAGTTTTTTTGGTTTTTTTGTCGAAAATTATTTCTTGGGGAATAATTTGGTCAAACCGATGATTTTCGGAATGCATTTCGTTAAAACGGACTCCATCTCCTTCCTCAAAAAAAGACCCGCCACCAAAGCAGCAGATCTCCAATTTAAACAAAATCAATAAGTCAAACTAGCCGACACTACCAATCCTACGACAATCGACGCGGAGAACAGGCTGAATCCGATGGCAATGTTTCCTTCTTCCACTTTCTTGGCAAGATTTGTGCGTGGAGTCAGAACAAACTCAATGATCCAGTAAGCAATGACCTGGGTTGCAATTCCGATCAGACCCCAGATGAACGCATCAAGTAAATTAAGACTGTTTGCCCACACGGTGTAGATGACGATGGCGAGTCCGATGGCTTTTCCCCATAGTTTCAAGGCTACCGCAATGTTTCCTTCTTTGATTAACTTCGCTTCTGAGAACTTAGTAGTGAAGGCGAAGACGGTGATGCCGAGGATCATGAGTCCAAGGCCGGTTCCCACGTGGGCCAGAAAGCTGAGTAATGCTTCACTTGTTATGATTTGCATATGTTTCTCTCCTTTTTATCACTCCTGTATTCCTACAGGCAGAAAGTATGATTCGTTATCGGTGATGGCATTTCCGGCTCTGATCCCGATTGCGCCGGGATTACCGTTTATGATGAAGCTTCCGACCATCAGGCTTGCTTCCTTTTCCCCTTCATCCGTTGTGATCACTGAGACGGGAAGGGGGCAGAATTGTTGATAAACAGGCAGAGTCTGTTTATACGTTTCGTTTTTGTCTTCCAGTAGCACCTTACCCGTCGCTTCCAGTATTTTGACTGTATCTCCTTCACGACCGAATACAGGTTTTTGTACGTACGTCATTCCACACTCCTCAAACGTTTCAGGGTCAAGGTACGATGGAAGGAAGTAGCGCTCAATCCACTGATGTTCTTCCTTTGTGAAAAAGGTGCTTCCTTCTTCATGAAGCCCCCAAATGAGTGCCTGCACCCCTTTTGATTGAAGCAGAAAGGCAGATGGCGGATTCAAGACAGCCAATTTCTTATCCAACACCAGTTCCATCAGTTCCTGTCCGACTTTATCGTTCGTCAGGGGATCCTCATCCTCGACGAGATGCTCGATCGGATACGTTTGACGATATAATACATCGATTCTCTCCCCATCCGGTGTAAAAAGCCCATCGTTGCGTATTTGCAACTGATCAAGGCTCACATACTCTGAAGGGACGCCCGAGAGATCCTGTATATACTTCGTTGTCAGGTAGTCTTCTTCGTGATCGGCATGGGAGGTGAACACGATCTTTGCGTCTCCTTCCCTTTGAAGTGACTTCCAGGACGATAAAAGAGCCCTTTTCAACTCTTTGGATAATTGTTCTTCCATCCCTTCATTCGGATTCGCATAATCGAAGTACTCACAGACCTTTTCATTCACATGATAAAGCTCTTTGATGAAAGTTGGAGTATCACTATTAAATTCTAATAGTTTCATATCTCCATTAGATACGACGAAATCAAATCTCCCAATGATACATTCTTGAGGGACGGACTTACATTTTATATATGAGAGGGATTCTTCAGGGTACCCCAGTTCGAGAAGGGTTCCATCATCCAGCTCCCGAAGAAGATCTGCCGTCTTATCAAAAATGGCGTAGACACGCTTCGATGCTTCTTGAATCGCCATGATGTTGTTTCTGGGTATCAGATGGATATCCAATAAGGAGTATTCCATATCATATAAATCGTGCCAGAACTCCGGGATGCCATTGTAAAATCCTCTTCTTTTCGCTTGGTGAGAGATTGGCATATTACCCTCCAAATCCACCTTTAGAGCCACTTCCAATTCCTGATTTGTAGCTTTTAGAATAAGATTTATAGCTTGGTGAGCTTTTCAGCCCAGATTTATTTTTATAATATCTTCCTCCATAGAAATAATGGCCGTAATGGGAAGATCGATCATCATCACAATAATACGTACCGCTGTCGTCATCCCAATCCCAATCGTCACAATCTACATCCGTCGGTTCCGGCGGGAGGTCCTGGTTCCCGCAGCCGCTCACCGATATTGCCATGACCGAGGCGGCCACACCCGCCATCATTTTTTTTGTTTTGTTCATCTACTTTCCTCCTCCAGCTTATATCCCGTTGCCTTTACATATAGAAGATATACATAGCGATCCTCATCTATTTCAGCAGAGTCGCGTTCCCATTCAACTCCGTCTATATAATAATAAACAGAACCGATGACGCTTAGAATATCAAGATGATAATCATGATGTTCTATTTTCAGGATAGGATTATTTTTCCGGTGATTGAGCTCACGAATTTCAAGTACCAATCGTTCCGGTGGAAACAAAGGGTCATTCAACGGTTCTTCCTCATAGGTTTCCACATAAATGACGAATACGTTGCCTTCTATAGAAGAAGAAAGCTGCCGGTAAGTGATCCCTTCCTTTACGAAGAACTCACATTCCCTTCTTGCGAGAATCTGTTCAAGCTCAATATCGGGGTAGTGATAAATGGGATCGAAGGCGTCGTTTCCTTTTCTCAATCGATACTCTAATATCGGTTCTTTCATTTCCTGGCATCCTCCTACAATGATTTCTTTAAACTATACGAACCAGTAAGGAAAAGGTTTCATTTTCAAGAAGTTCATTGGTATGATTGAACTATGATTTTTCAGAAAGGAGGGTATGTATGATTATTTTCCAAAGGATTTGGAAGCAGATCACGAAGATGGACTTCGGTTTCATTTTTCTATTATCACTGATAATCGTCCTGATTGGAACCTTTGGCAGTCATTTTTTGGAACCTGAGACATTTCCATCACTGTTTGACGGATTCTGGTGGACGATGACGACGTTGACGACGGTCGGGTATGGAGATTATTTTCCCGTTTCGGTAGGAGGGCGGATGCTTGGAATCTTTCTCTTTATCTTCGGGATTGGGATCATCGGGGTATTGATCAGTAAAACCGTCGATTCAATCACCACGTTTCAGAAATTCAAAAGGGAGGGAAAGCTAGTGTATACATATGAAGATCATTATATTTACATCAACTGGTCCAAAAAGACGGAAAGGGCAATTGAAGAGATCCTTGCCCATGTGCCCGATGCTGAAATCGTCCTCATCGACATGCTTCCCATCACTCCGATCGAGCATGAGCAGGTCCATTTCATCCAGGGGGATCCATCAGATGAAAATGTGTTATTGAAGGCCAATATCTTTGAAGCGAAGCGGGTCGCCATTTTCTCTGATTCTAAAATCGAGGACCCTTCCCTTGTAGATGGGAAGACTTTATTAATCGCTTCAGCTGTCGAAGGATTATCCAAAACCCATCAGCGAGAAGTCCATACAATCGTGGAAGTATCGGAGGATCGTCATATTCCAAAATTCCAGCATATCGCCGTAGAGGATTTCATTCTTTCCAATGATTCAGTCTCACTTCTGATGGCGAAAGCTACCCTGCATCCTGGAACGACTACCTTGTTCAGACAGCTCTTGAGTAAACGATACGGCAACAATATACACGAATTCAGCGTGAAGGATACCTGGAAGACCGTCAAGCAGGCATCTGAGGAACTGCTTGAAAAAGGAGCCATCCTTCTTGCCGTAAATGACAATATGGATTTCAGCAATGCCATGAATCAGGAACTCCATCCGGAAGATACATTGTATGTTGTCTGTCATGATCGTGTGTACGAACAATTGACACAATAAAAAAATCTCAGCCTGGTTAGAAGGCTGAGATTTTTTTATTTATTAATTCGGGCTCCAAACGCTGCGAACCACATTCGTTTGAGAACGGTCAGGACCGACTGAGAAGATGGAAAGAGGTATTCCTGTTAATTGAGAAACACGCTCTAAGTAGTGACGGGCGTTTTCAGGAAGATCCGTCAGCGTCTTGCATCCTGTGATGTCTTCCGTCCAGCCTGGAAGCTCCTCATACACAGGCTCACAATCAGCAAGGATGTTCAGGTTAGCCGGGAATTCTTCCATGACTTCACCTTTGTATTTGTAAGCAACACAAATTTTCAGTGTTTCGATCCCTGTCAGTACATCGATGGAGTTCAATGAAAGATCCGTTAACCCGCTGACACGGCGAGCGTGGCGTACAACCACACTGTCGAACCAGCCGACGCGGCGAGGACGTCCAGTCGTTGTACCGTACTCACGGCCGACTTCACGGATTTTATCTCCGGTTTCGTTATTTAATTCTGTAGGGAAAGGACCGTCTCCCACACGTGTAGTATATGCTTTTGAAACACCGACTACGTGATTGATTTTTGTTGGGCCGACTCCGGAACCGATCGTCACTCCACCAGCTACCGGGTTAGAAGAAGTAACAAATGGGTATGTACCTTGATCGATATCAAGCATAACCCCTTGAGCTCCTTCGAATAGAACACGGCGGCCGTTATCAATGGCATCGTTCAAAACAACGGATGTATCGACAACATAGTGCTTGATCTGCTGTCCGTACTCATAGTATTCTTCCAGGATGTCTTCAATGTTGAAGCCTTCTGTTTCATAGAATTTTTCGAAAAGGCGGTTTTTCTCTTCCAGGTTACGGGCAAGCTTTTCTTCGAACGATTGGCGATCCAGAAGATCTGCGATACGGATTCCGACACGTGCTGCTTTATCCATATAAGCAGGACCGATTCCTTTTTTCGTTGTACCGATTTTATTGGCACCTTTACGTTCTTCATCGATTTCATCCAGTTTCAAGTGGTATGGAAGAATCACGTGTGCACGGTTGCTGATTCTCAGGTTGTCTGTTTTCACATCGCGATCGTGAAGATATTTTAACTCTTTCACAAGAGCTTTCGGATCGACAACCATTCCATTCCCGATGACGGATGTTTTTTCGTTATAGAATATACCTGATGGAATTAAGTGTAATTTATATGTTTCACCGTCAAACTTAATCGTATGACCCGCGTTGTTCCCACCTTGGTAACGCGCGATTACTTCTGCATGTTCAGAAAGGAAGTCAGTGATCTTTCCTTTTCCTTCGTCTCCCCATTGCGTTCCTACTACTACTACTGAAGACATATTAAGCACCTCCGACGGGAATTAGTATTCCCTCTTTTATCAAACAAACTCATTTTATCAACACTAAAACTGAAAGTCAATTAAAACACGAACGTTTATATAGGTAATTATATTTATGTTCGTGTAATTTTGGACTTTCATCCCTAAAGTCCTCTAGTTTAAGAATTTTAAGACAAATAATACAAGCTTAATTAAAGGTGGAGAATGATGGTGTGTAGAAGGGGGACCGTTCCTTTCCGCTCCAGGCACTTGCTTTCCTCGGGGAGGAAGTCGAGCCTCCTCGGGCTTTGCCCTGCGGGGTCTCGACCTTCCTCTATTTCCCGAAGGAGTCAAGTGCCTTCCGCTACAATCCACTCTGTGCTTCTATATTCTGATTGCATTATGAGAATAGTCTACAAAAAACTCCTATTCTAGATAGTTTGCTTCAGAAAATAAACCATCTTCAAAGGATCACAAATTTAATCATTCCCTCACAGATGATTTAGACTGCCCTCATGTACATTACCCATCAATTGGAAAATAAGTAGTCATCTCAAATTTATTTGCTCTGTTCATGATTTCTTCATAAAGATTGTCAGGGGATTTGCGAGACTCCTGCGGAAAAACGGGCGAGGCAAGACCCCGCAGCGAATGCGAGGAGGCTTGACCGGTCGTCCGCGGAAAGGGAGCGAATCCCCTGACAATCAAGCAGTTTGCTAATCGAACAGAGCAGACACACTCAATTTGATTGATCAAGCGTGGTAAAGAACCGAACAAATAAGATAGCGCAATGTAGAAACTTTTGCTAATCTAAGATAAGCATTTTGAATTTTACATACAATTGAATAACGAGGTGACGATGTGATGATTAAACGATTTTTTAGTTATTACCGTCCGCACCGGCGGCTTTTTTATATTGATTTCGTCTGTGCGGTGTTGGTTGGACTTTTAGAGTTAGGATTTCCTTTGGCGGTATCGTGGTTTATAGATTCTTTATTGCCTGAGGGGAATTGGAGTACCATCCTGGCTGTTTCAGCAGGCCTCCTGGTTCTTTATTTGCTCAGTTCGAGTATGCAGTTTGTGGTGAACTACTGGGGGCATAAGCTCGGGATCAATATCGAGACGGATATGAGGCGGGAATTGTTTCATCATGTTCAGAGGCAATCCTTCCGCTTCTTTGATAATACGAAAACAGGTCATATCATGAGCCGGGTGACAAATGATCTGATGGATATCGGGGAGCTTGCCCACCATGGACCAGAAGATCTGTTCATCGCCGTCATGACCTTTATCGGGGCGTTCTGGATTATGCTCTCGATCAATATGGAGCTTGCTTTGGTTGCGATCATTATTGTACCGTTCCTTGTGTGGCTCATTTCGTATTCGAATATTAAAATGAATGCGGCCTGGACGAAGATGTACGGAAATATCGCAGACGTCAACAGCCGCGTTGAAGACAGTGTTTCAGGGGCGAGAGTGGTTCAATCATTCACGAATGAGTCTTATGAAATGGAACGTTTTAATGAAAATAATCAATTTTTCCGGAAGTCGAAACTGAAGGCTTATAACGTAATGAGCGTAAATTTATCAGGGATTTATATTACGACCCGGTTGATGACCCTGATCATTCTAGTATACGGAGCCTGGCTGAGTTTTTCAGGAGCTCTCTCGTATGGGGAGCTTGTCGCCTTCATCCTTTATATCAACGTCCTGTTTAAACCGATCGACAAGATTTCAGCCCTTTTAGAGCTTTATCCAAAGGGCATGGCAGGCTTTAAGCGGTTCACCGAGCTTATGGATATGGAGCCGGATATCGAGAATCGCCCTCATGCTGTTGAAGTGTCCACGCTGAGAGGTGATATTGCCTTTAACGACGTGACTTTTGGATATGAACCTGACCGGCCCATTCTGAACGATTTATCCTTCACCATCCAACCAGGACAGACGGTCGCTTTTGTCGGTCCTTCCGGTGCCGGGAAAACGACCATATGTTCATTGATTCCCCGCTTCTATGATATAGAAGAAGGAGCCATCACCATTGATGGCATCGATATCCGTGAAATGACGAAGGAATCCCTCCGTTCCCAGATCGGGATCGTCCAGCAGGATGTGTTCTTGTTCACTGGCACGCTCCGTGAAAATATAGCTTATGGGAAGCTTGATGCCACCCAGGAAGAGATTGAGGAAGCGACGAGACGTGCGCATCTGACAGATCTGATCGCATCCCTTCCAGACGGATATGAGACCCAGATCGGGGAAAGGGGACTGAAGCTTTCCGGGGGGCAAAAGCAGCGTTTATCCATTGCCCGTATGTTCCTTAAGAACCCACGAATCCTGATTTTGGATGAGGCCACTTCCGCTCTGGATACAGAGACAGAAGCGATCATCCAGGAGGCGTTAAATGAACTGGCGAAAGACAGGACCACCCTCGTGATTGCCCACCGGTTGGCAACGATCCGGAAAGCAGACCGTATTCTCGTCGTCACTGAAAACGGGATCGCCGAGGATGGGACTCATGAAGAGTTGCTCTCTAATGAAAATGGGATCTTTACAAGGCTTCATGCTCATCAACATGCGACGATCCTATAACAACAAAAAAAATCCAAGCCTGATACGCTTGGATTTTTTCTATTAAGCCGGAGCGTCGTCGAACCGCCGCTCCAGATTCACGAATTTATTGTATTCCTTCACGAACGCCAGAGACACGTTCCCAACCGGACCGTTACGCTGCTTGGCGATGATGATTTCGATGATATTCTTGTTCTCGGCTTCTTTGTCGTAGTAATCTTCACGGTATAGGAAGGCTACGATGTCAGCATCCTGCTCGATACTTCCTGATTCACGGATATCGGACATCATCGGACGCTTATCCTGACGCTGCTCCACTCCACGGGAGAGCTGGGATAAGGCGATGACCGGCACTTGAAGCTCACGGGCCAGCCCTTTCAGTGAACGGGAGATTTCAGAAACTTCCTGCTGACGGTTTTCGCCGGAGCGACCGCTACCCTGGATCAGCTGCAAGTAGTCGATGAGGATCATTCCAAGGCCGTGCTCCTGTGCGAGTCGTCGGCATTTGGAGCGGATTTCCCCTACTTTGATCCCCGGGGTATCATCGATGTAAATACCGGCATTCGAGAGGCTCCCCATAGCCATGGTCAGCTTTCTCCAATCTTCGTCTGTCAGATCACCGGTACGGAGATTTTGTGCGTTAATATTTCCTTCTGCACACAGCATACGCATGACGAGCTGTTCCGCACCCATCTCGAGTGAGAAGATGGCTACGTTTTCCTTGGCTTTTACGGCTACGTTTTGTGCGATGTTCAGGGCAAAGGCTGTCTTACCCATGGAAGGACGGGCACCGACAATGATCAAATCATTTCGCTGGAATCCTGCTGTCATATGGTCAAGATCGGCGAATCCTGTTGAAATCCCCGTGACGTCACCTTTACGATTCGTCAAAGTTTCGATGTTATCATAGGTCCGTACGAGGACATCCTTGATATTATGGAAAGCTCCCGCGTTTTTACGCTGAGCCACTTCCATGATGTTTTTTTCCGCTTCGCTCAGGAGGCTGTCCACCTCATCCTCACGGGCATAGCCGTCAGAAGCGATATCGGTTGCTGTACGAATCAACCTTCTCAGTAACGATTTCTCTTCCACGATCTTTGCGTAGTATTCAATATTCGCAGCGGTTGGAACGGAAGCGGCCAGTTCACTTAAGTAAGCGACCCCGCCGACATCCTCGAGCTCTTTTGCTGCTGCCAGTTCTTCAGTCACCGTTATCAGGTCGACGGCTTTTCCGCCATCCCCGAGATTCAGCATGACATTGTATATTCTTTGATGAGAATGACGATAGAAATCCTCTGGAATCAATATTTCCGATGTGGTCGTCAACGCACTGGGCTCCAGGAAAATGGCCCCTAATACCGCTTGTTCAGCCTCAATATTCTGAGGTGGCACCCGGTCCTGAAACATTTCATTCATCTATGCTCACGCCTCCCTTACGATCAAACAGATCCTGACTTTCATATCTATATAAAAAGAATGGTATTTTACCGAAAAAATGTGATCAGGATAAAATCCAGATCACATTTTATATCAAGCTATATTCATTTTAACATGTTTTTCTCAAAATGAAGTTACCAAATTTCGTATATTCAGTGGAAAACTATTCTTCCGTTACGTGGACCTTCAATGTTGCGGACACATCTGTATGCAGTTTCACAGGAACATTTGTGTAACCAAGGGCACGGATGGCGTCATTCATTTCGATTTTACGTTTATCGATTTTGATGTCATGAGCCTTTTTCAGCGCATCGGCGATTTGCTTGCTCGTAATGGAACCGAATAAACGGCCGCCTTCACCGGACTTCGCTTTCATTTCAACCGTGAGCTCTTCTAATGTCGCTTTTAATTTTTTCGCTTCTTCCAGTTCCTCTTGAGCCAACTGCTCTTCTTTCTTCTTTTGACCCTCAAGTTGGCCCATATTGGCGTTTGTCGCTTCAACGGCCAATCCTTTTTTCAGTAAAAAGTTATGTGCATAGCCGTCCGCTACGTTTTTCACTTCACCTTTTTTACCTTTGCCTTTAACGTCTTTTAAGAAAATGACTTTCATATCTCTTTTCTCCCTTCAAAATAATCATTTAGTGCTTCTTTCAGCTGTTCTTCCGCTTCCAGGACAGATACTTGCTTGATCTGGGTGGCGGCATTGGTTAAATGACCTCCGCCGTTCAAGTTTTCCATGATGATCTGTACGTTAACGTCACCAAGTGAACGGGCACTGATACCGATTGTGTCAGGGTCCCGCTTCGAAATCACGAAGGACGCGATGACTTCATCCATGGTCAATAAGGTGTCTGCCGCCTGGGCAATGAGGACGGGATCATAAATGACATCCTCCTCGGCTTTCGCTATGGCAACTCCTTCACGGAAGAACTTAACCGACTCGATCAAACGGGAACGCTTGATGTACGTATCGACATCCTCTTTGAGGAATTTTTGAACGAGCACCGTGTCAGCACCCTGTGCCCGTAAATAGGAGGCTGCATCAAACGTCCTTGAGCCTGTTCGAAGCGTAAAGCTCTTCGTATCGACAATGATCCCGGCGAGGAGCGACGTCGCTTCCAGCATCGTGATCTTCTCATGCTTCGGCTGATACTCGAGAAGCTCTGTCACAAGCTCTGCCGTAGAAGAAGCATAAGGCTCCATATAGACAAGCAGTGGATTTTTGATAAAATCTTCGCCCCGTCGATGATGATCGATGACGACGACTTTATCCACTTTGTTTAACAGCTTTTCTTCAATGACCAGGGAAGGCTTATGGGTATCAACGACGACGAGCACCGTATCATCCGTTGCCATCTCAAGTGCTTCCTCCGGGGTGATGAAGCGTGGATGAAGATCGGAATTCGCTTTGATTTCCTTCATCAACCGTTTCACACCGTTGTCGATTTCATTAAAGTTCAAGACGACGTAGCCATCACGCTGATTCATCTGGGCCACTTTTCTGATTCCGATAGCCGCCCCAATCGCGTCCATATCGGGATGCTTGTGCCCCATGATGATGACCTTATCACTCTCGATCATGATTTCCTTTAAAGCATGGGAAATGACCCTGGCACGCACACGGGTCCGTTTTTCCATCGGATTGGTTTTACCGCCATAGAACTTGACCTTTCCATTGGTCTGTTTAATCGCGACCTGATCGCCGCCTCGTCCAAGGGCAAGGTCGAGGCTTGATTGAGCCAGTGTCCCAAGTTCCGGAAGGGAGGAGACCCCTGTCCCGACACCGATACTCAAGGTGAGGGGGACATTTTGCTTCGAGGTCGTATCCCGGACATCATCCAGGATCCCAAACTTCTCCTTCTCCAGTACTTGAAGGATCTTTTCATTTATGACAGCGATGAAGCGTTCGGAAGAGACCCTCTTCAGGAACACACCGTACTCTTTCGCCCACTTATTCAGGATGGATGTCACAAGACTGTTCAAGCTGCTTCTCGTCTGATCATCCATGCCTTGCGTCAACTCATCATAGTTATCTAGAAAAATGATTCCAATATTCGTGCGTTCATCATGATATTGCTTTTCTATTTCTTTTTGCTCTGTGACATCAAAGAAGTAGAGTAGTTTTTCTTTGAGCTTCAATACGACATGATATTTTCGTTCATTAATCGTCACAATTTCCGAATCGACTTCCTGCTTGATTAAGGGAACGAGTGATTCAGCCACATCGTAAAGGGACCTTCCAACGACTGTGTCTTCATTGAAACAAGAGGCAAGAAAAGGATTCGTCCATTCTATGTAATATTCATCATTGATCAGCATGATCCCAATGGGCATCTCCATTAACGCCTCTTCCCCTACACGCTTGACGCGATAGGATAAGGTGGAGATATATTCCTCTGTTTCTTCGTGTGACCTTCTTTCAAAATAGAAAGCGAGAAAGTACACGATTCCAAAGACAATCAACCCTATTAACGAAATGATCCATTGGTAAAAGGAAACCGATACTAACAATAGAGCTGTTAATATAGCTAGACCGTACAATGGGTAGCGGATCATTCGCTTATTAAAATAAGATGGCATGATTTCAGCTCCTGGATCTTAAATTTCTATGACTTGCGTTGCAGGCGTTGTCTTAGATCAAATCCTAAGTCAATTATACCTAAAATTCGCACGAGATAAAGAAGAGGAATCGAAATGATTGTAATTAATACCAAAAATCCTTTGGACCAGCCTTTCAGATGAGAAAAGAAATAAATGAATGACAATCCTTGCACCGCCATCAGTGTCTGCAGTACATACAAGATATTAATCAGTGCCGTATAAACGTATGTTCCTTTTTCCGGCTGAAGGATCATGGACAGCACAAGTGTGATCAAATAATACCAAAGAATGCTCTTAGGGAGCTTCCATTCCCTGAATGGCTTGAAGACCGGTACATCCCTTCCCAGACGCTTCATGATCGGGAAATTGATCAAGATGAATAGTAAAGCAAGTACAACCGCTATCCCTACAAACAAAGTAGGAATCAGGGTGTGGATCAAATCGACGGAACTCTCCAGACTTTCAACCAGCCTTTTATCCGGTTGCTGTCCAAGCTTTTCAAAAAAAGAATAATAAGCAGCCTTCGATTCCTTCAGACTGTCTTCAATTACATTCACACCTAAAAATAGAATGGAAACAACGTAACCGATCACAATGTTGATAACAAGCGTGAAACTTGCTGCCATAAACAGCCTCATCTTATCCACTCTTGCCTTCACACACCAGCCGATGACCACCCCGGTTGTAGCCACCATAAAGGCAACCGGTAATGCAAGCAGTCCTCCGAATAAGAAAGACAGCCCCAGTGATCCGATCAATACTACGATCGAATTCCATAACGAATACTTGGAACTAAATAAAATAAGAGGGAGGGGCAACACAAAAAATGCCAGGGTCCCAATCAGCGGAACATATAAACTCAATAACATCAACACAGTAAAGATGGCGAGCATAAGCGCACCTTCTGTCAAAACACGGGGATTCCTCACTCAAAACGCTCCTTACGATAAATTAAACAATGCAATAGCACTATCATATCAATTTTGAAGATAGATTTCATCTAATGGGGATTTGGAAGGGGCTTTTGTCAAAGTTGTGCCACTTTCAGTGAAACATGGGCTACTTCTGGTCGAACTCGTTCCAAATTGTGAATATCCGTCAATATCATATTAAAAAGAGGGCATCCCTCTTCACAGCTATTCATCTACTCTAGTATGCACTCACTCTAAAAAGGAGTATACGTAGTAGATAAAGAAAGGCCATGTGTCATGGATAACCCTACTATCACAGATTATGAAATTTTGAATCGTTCAATGGAGGACTGAAGCTCCTGGCTAAGGTCCGTCAGACGCTCCGCTGCTTCTGTAACGGATTGTACGGCCCTTACCTGTTCCTCTGTCGAAGCACTCATTTCCTCGCAGGAAGCGGCTGTCTCTTCGGCTGTCGCGGCCATCATTTGGATCACATTGACCACTTCATCCTTTTCGAGGTTGATTTGACCCACTTCGTTATACATATTCTCAATCTCACGCTGCATGGATTTCATTAATTGAGAAGTTTCGTCAAATACATGATTCGTTTTTTGAATCACATCATTTTGCACCTCGAAGGTTTCTTTTGTCTTGACCATTTCGTCCACTGCTTGATGAGATCCCTGTTGGATCTCAACAATCGTGCGCTTGACTTCTTCCGTTGCTTTCACGGATTGATCGGCAAGCTTGCGAACCTCTTCGGCAACTACAGCAAAGCCTTTGCCGTGTTCTCCGGCTCTTGCCGCTTCAATGCTCGCATTGAGGGCAAGCAGATTCGTTTGAGACGAAATTTCCGTGATCGTCCCCATGACGGATTCAATCGTCTTCACTTTTGCTTCCAGGCTAAGGATGACTTTTTCCATGGAAGTGATGTATTCACTGGAAGAGTGATAGGCATTTTCCAATTCTTTCACCTGATTCAATCCAGACTGGTTCATGGTATCCGCTTTTCCTGCAAGTTCAGACATGGCTTTGGATTTTTCATAAACCCCATCAATTCTCGTTCCCAATTGCTCCGTTTGAAGATGAGCCCGATCAGAGTCAGCCGCTGACTGTGAAGCACCGCTGGCGATTTCCGCTACGGCCCTTGCCATCTCCTCACTTGACGCATTTGTTTCCTCAGAAACTGCACTTAGTCCTTCGGCAGATTCCCGAACATTATAGATCGATTCCTGAACGACTTTTATCGTATCTTTCATATTCACGATCATTTTATTTAAATCTGTAGCCAGAAGGCCCGTTTCATCTTTTGTGTTAATCGTAGATTGAATGGATAAATCACCGGACGAAACGTCGGTTACCGTTTTTTGCAGCTCTTTAATTGGTTTAGTCATCATGTTGGCTACAATGACAACCAGCACCAGCATGATGACCAGCGTGATCAGAGCTGTGATTTGGAGTAAATGTTCAATGTCTTTAGAGGATTGAATGAGATCCTCCATGTTATAAGCGGAACCTACTTTCCAATTCGTTTTCGGTACCGTACTGTATATCAATATTTTTTTATCGCCATCTAAGTCATAGCGGATAGTATCTGAGTCTTTTTCAGATTTTAACATCTTGCTGATAAACGGTAACGTAGACAGATCTTCACCGCGTTTAGTCGGATGAACGATGGCTGTACCATCAAGACCAATGAGAAACGGATAACCATTATATCCGATTTCCATTTTGGAAACACGGTCGGTCAGTTTCGACAGGTTAATATCGACACCGAGGACACCCACCACTTTGTTTTCAGAGACAATCGCCCTTGAGGCGGTTATGATGTATTCCTCCGTTGCCGTATCGACATAAGGTTCGCTCCATACGACTCCTGCCCTTGCCTCTGCAGCGGTTTTATACCACTCTCTGCTCGTCGGATCAAAATCACTCGGCAGGGAAACGGAAGGGACGATTTTCAGTTTCTTATTCGGTGATGCAAAGTAGATGGAAGTGGCTTCCTCGTACAAACTAAGATAATTATCAAAATCCGATTGAATATTCGCATACAACTCTGTATTATCTACGCCCTTTTCTGTTTGCATTTGTGCCTTGGCATAGTTTTTTAATGAGTTGGAAACAGAGTACTGATCAATACTCTTTTCATATTGTCCAAGGAACAGCTGTACGGAATTATTGAGTTCCCCGACAATCCCTTGAGTTTGACTGATGACTTCATCCTCTGTTTTCATTCTCGTCTGCCAACTGGTAATGGATATGATGACAGCCAAGGATACCATAAATAAGATAGAAATAATGACAATAAGCTTCATTCTGATGGATGATAAAATAAATGTCTTTTTATGGTCTTTTTTGTTTTTCTTTCTGATTTTTTTCACCAAAATTCCCCCTTTTACTACAAAAAACATCAATGTACACACTTATTCATCGACATTTTCCAGTGATTATTTATAGTTTTGAGGGAATTCACTCTTCTAGTATTAAGAATCGATTGTCGTTTGTTGGATATAAGTATAAGTTGTGGCGTGAAAATAAGAACGTTCCGTTTCGCTACAGGCACTTGCTTTCCTCGGGGAGGAAGTCGAGCCTCCTCAGGCTTTGCCTTGCGGGGTCTCGACTTTTCCTCTATTTCCCGAAGGAGTCAAGTGCCTTCCGCTACACTCCACTCTGTGCTTTTACAGGATGAGTTCCTAATTATGAAAAGACATTAATTCCTTACTAAAAGGGAACAAGTATCTTCACATAAGGATCTTTTCTTAGAAAGAGTTGTTGTAAAAAAGCAGCCGTCAAAGGTCTAATAACCAGTATGTGTTTGATGTGAGAGGAGTAATATTTGAAGGACAGAACTAGTAATAACAAAAATCAATCGACAGAGCCGACAACACTTCGAAAAATGCTGAGTTAATACGTATATGTATTTATATTTTTCTATATTTATATACTCTTGCTTATTAAGTTGATTGAAGCGGAAGGTGCTCGACTCCTGCGGGAAACGCTGGAGAGTACGAAATGCGGAGGCGGCTCGAACAGCCCCGACAAGCATAAGATGAATGGACGAAGAAGGCGTTGTTTTACCTTCTTGGGCCATTTAGCTTATGACCTCGAGGGGCTAGCCGCCTTAGCTGGACATGTGAGACCCCACGGGGCAGAGCCCGAGGAGGCTCAACTCACGCCCCGCGGAAAGCGAGCACCTGCAGCGGAAATCAACCAGCACTCACTCATCTATAAGCTACGAAAAAAGCCATAAAAAAAGCAGCAGAGACAAGTCTCTGCTGCTTTTAACTCGATGATATTATTCACCAGTAACGTATGGAAGTAATGCCATTGTACGAGCGCGTTTGATCGCACGAGTCAACTTACGTTGGTACTTAGCGTTTGTTCCAGTTACACGACGTGGAAGAATCTTTCCACGTTCAGATACGAATTTCTTAAGAAGATCAACATCTTTGAAATCGATATGTGTAATTCCGTTTGCTGTGAAGTAGCATACCTTACGGCGTCTACGTCCACCTCTACGTCCTCCTGCCATTTGTTTCGCCTCCTATCTTGTTAGGTTTGATATCGTTCGTTTAGAATGGCAGATCATCATCGGAAATGTCGATCGGCTGACCGTCATTAGCGAATGGATCCTCATCTACACGTGTATAGTTGTTGTTATTATTGTTGTTGCGTTGTTGATTCTGATTCTGACTATACGGATTTCCTTGGCCTTGGTCACGCTGACCTCCACCCGAATAGCCCGGACTTCCTCCACGATCGCCTTGATTCGCACTACGCGGTTCCAAGAACTGAACGCTTTCTGCTACAACTTCCGTCATAAACACACGACGTCCATCTTGTCCTTCGAAATTACGTGTTTGAATGCGACCGTCAACGCCAGCTAAGCTGCCTTTTTTAAGAAAGTTTGCTACATTCTCTGCAGGGCGACGCCATACAACACAGTTAATAAAATCTGCTTCCCGTTCTCCTGATTGATTCGTAAAACTACGATTGACAGCCAGTGTAAACGAAGCCACAGCCACTCCACTTGGAGTATATTTTAATTCAGGGTCTTTGGTTAAACGCCCTACTAATACAACTCGGTTCATCATCAGAATCAACCCCTTCCTTCTAGTTTACTGTTTCACGTGAAACAGATGATAGAAGTGTATATCTTAAAAAACGTACGGATTATTCTTCTTCTTTAACAACGATATGACGGATAATATCATCGCTGATTTTAGCTAAACGATCGAATTCGTTAACTGCATCAGAAGTAGCGCTCATTTTAACTAGTTGATAGAAACCATCACGAAAATCGTTGATTTCATACGCTAAACGACGTTTACCCCAATCTTTTGACTCGATGATTTCCGCGCCGTTAGTTGTTAAAACGTTATCGAAACGCTCAACTACTGCTTTCTTTGACTCGTCGTCAATGTTTGGGCGGACAATGTACATAACTTCGTACTTTCTCATCTGAATGTCACCTCCTCGTGGTCTATGCGGTCCTTTCTTTGTGAAAGAACAAGGAGCAATGCGTTCATTACTCACGAAATAAAATTATAGCATAGGTTATCTATTATTGCAATATGACGTAAAAAAAAGACTAGAATCGAAACTCTAGTCTTTTTATATATAACTTACACGTTAAAGCGGAAGTGAATGATGTCTCCGTCTTTTACAAGGTATTCTTTCCCTTCCAAACGGACTTTTCCTGCTTCGCGGGCTGCACCCATTGTACCGGCAGCCACTAAATCTTCATAAGATACCGTTTCGGCACGGATGAATCCTCTTTCGAAGTCGGTGTGGATGACACCTGCACATTGAGGGGCTTTCATTCCTTCACGGAACGTCCAGGCACGGACTTCTTGTACACCTGCTGTGAAATAAGTAGCAAGTCCCAATAGGGAATAGGTAGCACGGATCAGCTGATCAAGGCCGGATTCCTCGATGCCTAATTCCTGCAGGAACATCGCCTTTTCTTCATCGTCAAGCTCTGCAATTTCAGATTCGATCTTCGCACAGACAACAATCACTTCTGCATTGTCGTCCTTCGCAAATTCACGTACTTTCTGAACATATTCGTTATCAGAAGGATCCGCGATCTCATCTTCACTTACGTTTGCTACATATAATACAGGCTTAGACGTCAGAAGATGAAGCTGCTTCACAAGCTTCATTTGCTCATCCGAGAACTCAACTGTACGAGCTGGTTGTTCTGCTTCCAACGCTTCTTTGATTTTCACAAGGATGTCGTGCTCAAATACCGCTTCTTTGTCTTTTTGCTTCGCCATTTTCTGAACTCTTGCCAGACGCTTATCCACCGTTTCAAGGTCGGCCAGGATCAACTCCAGGTTGATGACTTCGATATCCGCAATCGGATCTACTTTACCGGATACGTGTGTAATATTATCATCTGCAAAGCAACGGACAACCTGACAGATCGCATCCACTTGACGGATATGGGATAGGAATTTGTTCCCAAGTCCTTCTCCTTTACTTGCCCCTTTTACAATCCCGGCAATATCCGTGAATTCAAAGGCAGTGGGAACCGTCTTCTTCGGGTCCACAAGTTCTGTTAATTTATCGAGACGATGATCCGGAACCTCTACGATTCCTACGTTCGGATCAATGGTACAGAACGGGTAGTTCGCAGATTCTGCACCTGCTTTTGTAATTGCGTTGAATAGTGTGGATTTCCCTACGTTAGGTAGTCCCACAATACCAGCTGTTAATGCCATTTCAGTCACTCCTCATCCATATTCTTATCTATTAAAAATCCTGTAAGATCAAAAAACTAGTAAACGGTCGAACCTTTCACAATTATAGAGATAATAGTGGGAAAAGACAAGTGAAGCTTCCACTGTTCCATAGGAAAACATCCCAGCAGAAAAAAGCATCCGCTCTTCGGGAAACGAGTGGATGCTCTTGATTACATTCATGTGAACATAAGGTGGATTAGGTCAAAAGAATTATGGGTAAAAAAAGAATACTTATTCTTCTTCACCGCTTGAGATGACTTTTTTCATTTTTTTCGCAAAGTCTTTTCTGGGGATCATGACACTGTGACCGCACCCGACACACTTGATGCGAATATCCATCCCCATACGGATCACTTTCCAGCGGTTCGTCCCACATGGATGAGGCTTCTTCATCTCTACAATATCATTTAATGTGAATGTCTTTGGTTCCACCGGTTATTCCTCCTTATTCGCTTTCAAGTCTTCTTTGCTTTTCACGAGGGTGAATCTCTTCTTCATCTTGACGTGAATACATCACCATACGAGGGAATGGAATCTCGATACCATGCGCATCCAGGCAAAGTTTCACTTCTTTCCTGATCATCCTGGCCATATACCAATGTCTCATCGGAACCGTTTCAGCAACGATACGAATGACGACATCGGATGCTCCAAGGGTTTGAACCCCCAACAGCTCCGGCGGATTCACAAGGTCTTCGTACTTTTGCGGCAAAGCGAGAAGAAGTTCCTGCATCACTTTCTCGGCTTCTTCAATATTTTCTTCGTATGCAATGCTGACATCCACGACTGCGATACTGTTATGGATGGAGAAGTTCGTCACTTCCGTAACATTCCCATTGGGGAAGATATGTAATTCCCCTGTCCAACTTTTGATTTTTGTCGTTCGCAGGCCGATCTCTTCCACGGTTCCCTCTGCAGAACCGATGCGAACATAATCGCCAACTGAAAATTGATCCTCAAAGATAATGAAAAAACCGGTGATGATATCACGTACCAGATTCTGTGCACCGAAACCGACGGCAAGGCCGACAATCCCGGCACCGGCGATGAGTCCTTTCACATCGATTTCCAGAGTCGATAATATAGTCATCAGACTGATGAAATAGATCACATAGGTCAGGACGTTTTCCAACAATTTGGATAAGGTCGCTTCCCTTCGTTCAGTGAACTTAAGAGGGGAGCGGGAACGGACTTTGAATACGTTTCGAATCGCAGACCTTCCTACCCTTAGGGCAAGATATGTAATAACCATAATGGCAATAATCTTTACAGCACCTGTTCCCAGGGCCATCCACATTTCATTATCTATCAGTTTCTCAGTAGCTTTATCAATCGTGTCATCTACCTTAGCTTTGGTATCATTTGCACTCATATATCGAACCTCCACTTATCATTCAATAAGAAGTATTCCTTATTTTATCAACTTTCCCTCTCCTTGTGTAGATATAACCTCATAAAGAATAGTTTCTAGAAAATTTTTATTTTATGAAAAATTGGAGTTTATTATGTATGAAAAAAAGAAATCGTCCGTATACTGATAATACTTAAATAGTATGATTCTGGTGGCAAGACCTGACATAGTCAATTTCAACATAATCCCCCTAATCACATTCAAAGGAGTGGAAGCGATGAATCTAAAAAAAGGACTATTTGAACGAAGATCTGAACCTTTTAGAGTCCTTCATCAGGAAGAGCGTGCGGCACAGGATCTTTCTGTTCAATTGTCGTCGATGCTTCCCACTTATTATCGTACAAGGCCCATCGTGTTTGTCTGTATCGGTACGGACCGTTCGACAGGGGATTCATTGGGGCCTTTGGTTGGCACACTAATAGAGGAACAGGATATTAAACCATTCCATGTCTATGGGACATTGGATGATCCGATCCATGCCGTCAATCTGGAAGAGAAGCTCAAGGATATCTCTTCTAAACATATCAATCCCTTTATCATAGGTGTAGATGCCTGTCTTGGACGATTAAAGAGTGTTGGTGCCATCCAGTTGAGTGAAGGCCCTTTGCGCCCGGGAGCCGGAGTCAATAAAGAGCTGCCTGAGGTCGGGGAGATTCATCTGACCGGTATTGTAAATGTCAGTGGGTTCATGGAGTTCTTTGTCCTGCAGAATACCCGTTTGAATCTTGTCATGAAAATGGCGAGGACGATTGCCGAAGCGATTGTGCTGGCAGGTCATTCTGTAGAACGGAGAAATGCCGTCAGTATCGAAAAATGGCGGGAAGAATTGCAGCAGTAAAGAGAAAAGGGAGATGGCGCGTTACGCCATCTCCCTTTTTGATTACATATACAAATGATAGGCGTGGATGATTCCGACCACCATGCCCACCACGATGATTCCCGGAAGTAAATTGGCGACTCTTATTTTCGTAACACCCAGGAGGTTGAGTCCAATCGCAAAAATCATGATGCCTCCTGTTGACGTCATTTCGACAATATAAGCATCCATCAATTCCTGAGGCACCCATTGATGGATCTGAGTAGCGAATAGGGCGATGATTCCTTGATACAGGACGACTGGAATGGCCGAGAACATGACACCGATCCCGAGGGTCGTCGTTAAGATTAAAGAAGTAAATCCATCAATGATCGATTTGGTCAGAAGAACATCATGATCTCCCCTGATCCCGCTGTCCAGCGCACCGATCACGGCCATTGCCCCAATGACAAAAATCAGGGTGGCGGTTACAAAACCTTGAGAAATGGACGTTTCATTTTTGCTGCCTATCTTCGTTTCTAACCAATTCCCCAGGGCATTGAGCTTGTCCTCGAGATTCATCCACTCTCCCCAGGCAGCACCAAGGGCAAGGCTGATGATCACGATGAGAAAGTTTTCACTTTTTAACCCCATCTGTAAACCAAGAACGATAACGGCGAGTCCGATCGCTTTCATGACCGTTCCCTTCATATCTTCAGGTATGCGATGCAGGATTTTCCCGAGAAGCGTCCCGATAATAATACATACTCCATTTACTAGCGTTCCTAAAAGTACCATGACGTTTCCCCTTATGATTATTTCCCAAAGAATAGTATATGTACCATATGGAAGAGGACTAACTTAAATGGCATATAATATACCACTTAAGTCAGTCCCTTGATGCTACTGCAATAATTCTAAAATCCGATCCAGGTCTTCCTTCGAAAAGAATTCCAGTTCGATTTTCCCTTTTTTCTTCGATTGTTTAATCGTTACGGTTGTACCGAAGCGTTCCCGCAAGAGTGATTCCTGTTCCTGGATGAAAACATCTTTCCGCTCGTTCTTTTTTGTTTCACGTGGAACATTGTCATTGGCTTCTTGAATGATTTTTTCTAATTGACGGACGTTTAATGATTCTTTCAGGATCCGATTCACAATCATGGACAACTTCTTTTTATCTTTCAATCCAAGAAGGGCACGTCCATGTCCCATTGACAGCTTCCCTTCAGAAATCAGTTCCTGAACGGGTGCAGGAAGGGAGAGTAAGCGAATATGGTTCGCGATATGAGGTCGGCTCTTCCCTAATCGTTTCGCCAGTTCTTCCTGAGTAAGATTTAATTTATCCATCAGCATTTGATAGGCTGCGCCTTCCTCGATAGGCGTCAGGTCCTCGCGTTGAAGGTTTTCCAAAACGGCAAGTTCCATCATTCGTTGATCATTCAATTCACGCACGACGACGGGAACTGTCTCTAACTTAGCCGCCGTAGCTGCACGGTAGCGGCGTTCACCGACCACAATCTCATACCCTTTAATGGACTTACGGACAATGATCGGTTGGAGGATCCCATGCTCCAGTATCGATTCTTTCAATTCTTCGATTGCCTGCGGCTCAAAGATCTTTCGTGGCTGATAAGGGTTCGGCCTTATTTCTTTCAGGCTCACTTCCTGGACGGACTCTTCATTTTGGGTAGTTTGCATATTAGTAAAGAGAGCATTGATGCCCTTTCCTAAACCTTTAGCCATTCGCCACCACTTCCTTTGCCAGTTCTAAATAAACTTCTGCTCCCCTGGATTTCGCATCATAGATGATAATCGGTTCACCATGACTGGGTGCTTCACTTAAACGAACATTACGTGGGATAATTGTGCGATACACTTTGTCTTGAAAATATTTTTTCACTTCTTCAATGACCTGGATCCCCAAATTGGTCCTGGCATCAAGCATCGTTAACAATACACCATCAATCATAAGGTCATGATTCAGATGCTTCTGCACTAAACGGACAGTGCTTAACAGCTGACTTAATCCCTCGAGGGCATAATATTCACACTGGACCGGTATGACGACAGCATCCGAAGCGGTTAACGCATTGATCGTCAGGAGTCCCAATGAAGGGGGACAATCGATAATGATGAAATCGAATTCGTCCTTTACCTTCTCCAGCGCTTTCTTTAAACGGACTTCACGGGAGATGGTCGGAACCAATTCAATTTCCGCCCCGGCAAGTGAAATCGTTGCAGGGACAATCGATAAGTTCTCTACTTTTGATTGTTTGATCGTCTCTTTCACATCTACATCATCCACTAACACATCATAGATACACTGTTGTACATCCCCTTTTTCCACGCCGACACCACTAGTGGCGTTTCCCTGAGGGTCGATATCTACAAGTAAAACCTTTTTCCCTATATAAGCTAAACAAGCCCCCAAATTGACGGATGTCGTGGTCTTTCCCACCCCGCCTTTCTGGTTTGTAACGGCTACGATTCTGCCCAAGGTTGTCACCTACCTTTTGACTTCCTAAGATTGATTTCAATTTTACACAGTATTCTTTTATTCTATCAAAATTCCCGGATAATTGTCTGTCAATTTTTCAAAAAGAAACACCTTTCCATAAATAGGAAGGGTTCTGTTGTTCTTGCAATAAAAAAAGTGAGAAACGGATCGGATATGTTTCTCACTTTTAGACTACGAATCTATTTTTTTTTCGGAATACGAATGGTGAATTGATAGAATTCCTCGTGCTCTTCTTCTTCTGAGTCGAGATTGATTCCGCTATCGGATACCATGGACAGCGATTGTCGGATCGTATTCACGGCAATCCTCATGTCTTTGCTGAAGGCCTTCCGTTTAGGCTTCGGCTTTTGGGTCGTTCCTTCTTGCATTTTCACAACCCGGTCTTCGGTCTGTTTGACATTCAAGCTCTTTTCAATGATTTCCTGAAGAAGCTGGATTTGCTTTTCAGCATTCTTCAAAGGAATCAAAGCCCTGGCGTGACGTTCAGTGATTTGTTTATCTAGTAGGGCTGATTGAATTTCTTCTGGAAGCTTTAGGAGACGAAGCTTGTTCGCCACGGTTGATTGTCCTTTTCCTAAGCGTTGAGCAAGGGCTTCTTGAGTTAGATCATGTAATTCCAACAGTTTTCCATATGCGATTGCTTCCTCTATAGGAGAGAGTTCTTCTCTTTGTAAGTTCTCAATTAATGCGACAGAGGCTGTTTCTGTATCATTAAGATTCTTCACAATCGCCGGTACGGTTTCCCAGCCAAGCTTTTGAACGGCTCTGTATCTCCGTTCACCCGCAATGATCTCAAACTGGTCATCATCGTACTGTCTCACCACGATCGGCTGGATGATGCCATGAGTATGAATCGTTCTGGATAACTCTTCTATCTTTTCATCATTAAACACAGTCCTTGGTTGAAATCGATTCGGGATGATTTGTGAGACCTGTATCTTCCTCACTTCATCACGATCTTCTTCCACTACATTCGACTCTTCAGATTCAACATCTTGCTCCTTTTCACCTAGGCCAAAAAAACGAGAGAAAGGATGCTTCATCTTCCTACACCACCTTTAAGAAACTCCCTTTATTAATATTCTCTAAAATATGTCCATTTCCTGCCTTCTCACTATATGTCGATTATACCATGACCGATGAAGGCAGGAGAGTGACCATACTATTCTAACGGTAATTTATTCGGGGTCCCGGGTTTTCTGGGATATTTGTTAGGCGTTTCTTTCACTTTGTTGATTTTCACGATATTCCGTTCACTTTCCTCTTCAGGAAGGATGAAGGAATACATTTTATCGGTTTGTCCACCAAGTGTCCCGATGGCTTTCTTTGCATTGGACAGCTCTTCATTGACATTGGAAGCCTTCATGGCGACAAATGCTCCACCTTTTTTCACAAGCGGCAGGCATAATTCGCTTAAAACAGACATTCTGGCTACGGCTCTTGCTGTAACCATATCATATTTTTCACGGTGAGCCTTATTTTTTCCAAATGTCTCTGCGCGATCATGATAAAAATGGGTATTTTCAAGTCCCAGTTCATCGGATAAATGATTTAAGAATGTAATGCGCTTATTCAAGGAATCAACAATCGAAATATGTAGATGCGGGAAGCATATTTTAAGCGGGATACTTGGGAAACCGGCACCAGCCCCAACATCACACAGAGATTGAACTTCCGTGAAGTCGACATAGAATGCTGCACTGATTGAATCGTAAAAATGCTTTAAATACACGTCTTCTTTGTCAGTGATTGCCGTCAAATTCATTTTTTCATTCCATTCAACAAGCAATTCATAATAACGTTCAAACTGATCTAATTGCTTGGAAGAAAGGGAAATCCCCTTCTCCTCAAGCATTGATTGAAATTCATTTACGTTCATGAAATGATCCTTCCTTTACTTCTATTGATCACCGGATACCTTGGCGATTTTCCCCTGTTCAATATAGACCATCAAAATGGATACGTCTGCAGGGTTCACGCCTGAAATGCGGGAGGCCTGTGCAAGAGAAAGAGGCTGGACCTCGATCAATTTCTGTCTTGCTTCAGAAGCCAATCCGCTGATTGCACTGTAATCAATGTTCTCAGGAATTCGCTTATTTTCCATCTTCTTCATTTTATCGACCTGTTGAAGGGATTTTTCAATATACCCCTCGTATTTCACCTGGATCTCCACTTGTTCTTCTACATCGGGATCATGCTCAATGTCACTTGGGACAAGTGCCTTAATATGACTGTAATTCATTTCCGGACGCTTCAGAAGGTCTGCTGCCAGTATCCCGTCTTTCAGCTCGCTTCCGCCAGCATCACGGATAACCCTTTGAGTTTCTTCACTCGGCTTGATGCGAAGGGATTCAAGTCGCTTCTTCTCTGCTGATATCGCTTCTTTCTTCGCCGTGAATCGTTCAAAGCGATCCTCTGAAATCAATCCGATCTTATGACCGATATCCGTTAAACGAAGATCGGCATTATCATGACGGAGCAACAAGCGGTATTCCGCACGTGATGTCAAAAGACGATACGGTTCGTTCGTCCCTTTTGTCACGAGGTCATCGATCAGTACCCCGATATAAGCATCTGACCGGCTTAAGATCACTTCGTCTTTATCAAGTGCACGGCAAGCAGCGTTGATTCCTGCCATCAATCCTTGTCCAGCCGCTTCTTCATAGCCGGATGTTCCATTGATTTGCCCCGCGGTATACAGATTTTTAATTTTTTTCGTCTCAAGTGTCGGCCATAATTGCGTCGGTACGATGGAATCATACTCGATGGCATAACCGGCACGCATCATTTGTACTTTTTCAAGACCCGGAATGGTCTGTAGGATTTTTTGCTGAACATCTTCAGGCAGGCTTGTCGATAACCCTTGAACATACACTTCTTGAGTATTTCTTCCTTCCGGCTCTAGGAAGATCTGATGACGCGGCTTGTCGTGGAAACGCACGACTTTATCTTCAATAGAAGGACAGTACCGAGGTCCCGTTCCTTTGATCATACCTGAATACATTGGCGAACGATGTAGATTGTCGTCGATCAGTTGATGAGTCAGTTCATTCGTATACGTCAGCCAGCATGGAAGTTGATCCGTGATGTATTTGGTCGTTTCATAGCTGAATGCACGTGGTACGTCATCACCTGGCTGAATCTCCGTTTTCGAATAATCGATGGTCGAGCTATTGACCCGCGGCGGTGTCCCGGTTTTAAACCGAACCGTATCGAAACCGAGTTCATGCAAGTGATCAGATAATCTGATGGAAGGCTGTTGGTTATTGGGACCACTTGAATATTTCAGGTCTCCCAAGATGATTTCTCCACGAAGGAATGTACCCGTGGTGATGACGACCGTTTTGGCACGGTAAGCGGCACCTGTCATCGTGACGACCCCTTTACATTCATTATCCTCCACGATCAATTCCTCAACCATTCCCTGCATCAAGGTCATGTTCGGTTCGTTTTCGATTGTCCGCTTCATTTCATTCTGATAAAGGAATTTATCTGCCTGCGCGCGCAGTGCACGTACAGCAGGACCTTTTCCTGTATTCAACATCCTCATTTGTATATGCGTTTTATCTATGTTACGACCCATCTCTCCACCGAGAGCGTCGATTTCCCTTACAACGATCCCCTTTGCCGGTCCACCGACAGATGGATTACACGGCATAAAGGCAACCATATCCAGGTTAATGGTGACCATTAACGTTTTTGCTCCCATACGTGCAGAAGCAAGTCCCGCTTCTACCCCGGCATGGCCAGCACCAATGACAATGACATCATATTGCCCTGCGTCATATTGCATGGTTTGTTATTTCCTCCTTGTCGGACGGATAAGTACCGTCCACATTATAATAGTGTTTATTTTCCTAAGCAGAACTGAGAAAACAGCTGATCAATCAGGCTTTCATGAACGCTGTCCCCGATGATTTCACCTAATAGTTCCCACGTTCTCGTCAGATCGATCTGTGCAATATCGATCGGTGTCCCCATTTCCACACTGTCGATCGCTTCATTGATTGCAAGGGATGCCTGGTTGAGTAAGGCGATATGACGACTGTTGGACACATATGTCATATCCCCCGCTTCGATGGATCCCGCAAAGAATAAGGATGAAATGGCTTCTTCCAGTTCATCGATTCCCTGTTCCTCCAGTAAAGCCGTTGTCACCAGCTGATGATTTTCGGAAAGCTTTCTTACCTTATCTATATCAATCTTCTGAGGCAGATCCGTTTTGTTCACGATGACAATGACGTCCATTCCCCTCACCGCTTCGAATAACTGTTCATCCTCAAAGGTCAATTCATCCGCATAATTGAGCACGAGTAGTATTAAATCGGCTTCCTTCAACACCTGTCTCGAGCGTTCGACGCCGATCCGTTCAACGATGTCTTCGGTCTCACGAATCCCGGCCGTATCAACAAGACGGAGAGGGACTCCCCTTACGTTGACATATTCCTCGATCACATCACGTGTGGTTCCCGGAATATCCGTCACAATGGCTTTATTTTCATGAACAAGGCTGTTCAAGAGGGATGATTTCCCTACATTGGGCCGTCCGATGATTACCGTAGAAAGACCTTCCCTTAAAATCTTCCCTTGTTCAGAGGTTCGAACCAGCCGTTCAATTTCATCCCGGACGTGTTTGGATTTTTCCAAAAGTACGTTATGCGTCATCTCTTCAACATCATCATACTCCGGATAATCGATATTCACTTCCACATGGGCAAGTGTTTCAAGGATTTCCTGCCGGAGCTTCCTGATCAAATTGGAAAGGCGGCCTTCCATTTGATTCAGGGCTACATTCATGGCCCGGTCGGTTTTCGCCCGAATGAGATCCATCACCGCTTCTGCCTGAGAAAGGTCAATTCGGCCATTCAGGAAAGCACGCTTCGTGAATTCACCGGGTTCTGCGAGTCTCGCCCCGTTTTTCAACACCAGCTGCAGAACCTTATTCACCGACACAAGTCCTCCGTGGCAGTTGATCTCGATAATGTCTTCCCGGGTGAATGTCTTTGGTCCTCTCATCACGGAAACCATGACCTCTTCCACCACTTGATCGGTGTCGGGATCAACGATATGTCCATAATGAATGGTATGAGATGCAAATTCCTTCATGGAACTCCCCTTCATTCCCTTAAAGACTTTATCACCGATATCGAATGCCAGCTCACCGCTCAAACGGACGATGGCGATCGCTCCCTCTCCCATCGGAGTGGATATGGCTGCAATTGTATCTAATTCCATTATGTTCACCTCTCTTATAGCTGACCTATTTATATGAAATGTATAGTATAAAGTAACGTTTCCCCAAATTATTAGAATATCACATTCCGTTTTAATACTAAAGAAAGGAAACCCTTTGTTCGTCACCAAATAATGTTATCCACATAGATAACATCTCATCTCTATTATTTTAACTTATCCACATGTGAATAACAATAAACCGGGATGAAAATAAGAATTGGCAGGAGGTAAGGAATGGAAGAGTGGAAGGAGAATTCTGGAATGATATTTGCCATTCTACAAAAAATGACAATTTACGCAAAGTTGCAAAAAAAAAAACGATCCCCCGAAAGGAATCGTCTTTCATTATTTTGGTGCAATGACAATGTATCGATTGGGTTCTCTTCCCTCTGAATGGGTATCGACCCTTTTGGAATCCACTAAAGCGGTGTGGATCACTTTTCGTTCATAAGAGGGCATCGGTTCCAATGAAACAGAGCGATTGGTGCGCAGTGCCTTTTCTGCTAAACGTTCCGCAAGCGTTGTCAGCGTCTGCTTCCGTCTTTCCCGATAGTTTTCGGCATCCAACAGGATCGTGATGAACTGACCGGATACCCGATTGGCGACCAATTGCGACAAATGTTGAAGAGCATTCAACGTTTGTCCTCTTTTGCCAATCAATAGAGCCATTTTTTCACCGGAAATGTTGAATTCCACATCTCTTCCATCCCTTTTCACATCTATGGTCGCTTCCACGCCCATTTCACGTGCGACGGATAGAAGAAAATTCTTCGCTTCCTCTACCGGATCAACCGCTTTCTTCACTTGGACGACTGCCGGCCTTCCGCCGAACAATCCGAATAAACCTTTTTTACCTTGATCAATGACGTCGATCTCTGCTTCTTCTTTGGTGATATTCAGTTGAGACAAGGCTGATTCAATGGCTTCTTCCACCGTTTGACCAGTCGCTTCTACTTCTCTCACTTTTTCTTTCCTCCCGAATTCCCACCAGCTTTGACTGCTTGCGCTTCTTTAATCTCAGGTCCCTTGATGAAGTACGTTTGAGCAATCATGAATAGATTTCCGACCACCCAGTAAAGGGATAGAGCTGCAGGGAAGTTAATCGCAAAAATGATGATCATGACCGGCATGATATAAAGCATCATGGCCATTTGCGGATTCTGATTCGCTGTACCCGCCATCATTAATTTTTGTTGGATGAACGTTGTTAAACCTGCTACTAAAGGTAAAATATAGTATGGATCCGGATTACCGAGATCGAACCATAAGAAGTTATGCGCTTTGATTTCCTGTGTTCTGACGATCGCATGGTAGAAACCGATCAAGATCGGCATTTGAACGATCAATGGTAAACAACCCGCTAACGGATTCACCCCGTGACTTTGGAATAAAGCCATCGTTTCTTGTTGAAGCTTTTGCTGAGTTTGTGCATCTTTAGAGCTATATTTTTCACGCAGTTTTTTCATTTCAGGTTGTAATGCCTGCATGGCTTTTGAATTTCTCGTTTGTTTGATCATCAATGGCAGAATCGCTAAACGAATGAGCAATGTAACGATGACAATCGCTAATCCGTAAGATCCGCCCATGAATTCTGCAACCATGGTGATCAATTGCGATAAAGGATAGACAATATATTCATTCCATATTCCGCTACTATCAGATGTAATCGGCTTATTGTAATCTGTACAACCTGATAGAATAGCCATTAGCCCAATGATTCCCACCAGGGCTATCATTCTCTTTTTCACCCTTATTTTCCTCCCAACTAATATCTTTCAAATAAAATGTAAACAAGTACCATCATCCCGTACCCAAAAAAAGTACAATCCCTCGTATTGTAACATCTTTTCCTTGGCTTGTGATGACGAAACCTGTCATTCTCTCAAAATGTTATGACTTCTTCCTATCATATTTGCCATAAGAAGACCTTTTCAATACTTTTCCTCTTTTTAATACATGGGTGAGACTCCCCTTCACCTCATGGAAATTCATGTCGGCCGCCGGTTTTCTGGCGATGATAAGATAATCGTACTGATCGTGCACCTCTTCTTGTAGTTCTAAGAATGCCTGCCTTACATACCGCTTTATCTGATTTCGACAAACAGCATTTCCGATTTTCTTACTTACGGAGATTCCAATTCGAAATGGCTGAGGCTCTTCCTTCTTTAATAGATACAAGACGAATTGACGATTCGCGAAGGATGTTCCTTTTTTAAATATTTCCTGGAACTCTTTATTTTTCTTTACTCTTTGTTCTTTCCGCATGGACCACACCTAATTTTCATTTTTGTCTTGATCTAACCTCGACATTATTGGCTCATTCATATGAAATTATAAGTACTTTTTCTCGTTAACCATAATACGAACGAGCCAAATCGTCTTATTTTCTAATAGAAAGGAAAAAAAAGACCACTGAGTCAGTTCAGTGGTCTAGGCAGATAGTACTTTTCTTCCTTTGCTGCGACGGCGAGCTAAAACATTGCGTCCGTTTTTAGAGCTCATACGTGCACGGAAACCGTGATTCTTTTTTCTTTTGCGGTTATTTGGTTGAAACGTTCTTTTCATCTATGACACCTCCCTGAAGGATATCTTTAAAAAAAGTTAAAGACATTCCTCACTATTATAAAGACGGTACCCATAAAAAGTCAACACTCAGATTATTTTTCTTTTTAAGTGTTACTTCATTGAAGTTTTTTATGAACATTAAAATGTTAATCGTTCGTTTACTGCTCTGTTCTATTAGCTTAGTGGTGGATTGGAAGGAGATTACGCTCCCTTTCCGCGGACGAGCGGGCAAGCCTCCTCGCTTCGCTGCGGGGTCTTTCCCAGCCCGTTTTTCCGCAGGAGTCTCGCAAATCTCCTTCCAATCCTAAAGAAAGATCAATGAACAGTGCACTAGGTTTTATATGTCCACTGCTTAGAAGATAAACACATGAAATCGTTAGAAAAAAGTTACCAGTTTCCTTTTGCATGGTAGCAGAATGCTCAAATAGCCGTTTTTAATAATGTGGTGGATCAATCAAAAAATCCTTCCCACAAAACTAGAAATAGGATTATCCCTAATATAGATTTTGAAAAAGTTGCATACTCATATAGTTGATTGGAGCGGAAGGGGCTCGACTCCTGCGGGAAACGCGGGAAAGTTGAGACCCCGCAGGGCTTTAGCCCGAGGAGGCTCAACTCACGCCCCGCGGAAAGCGAGCCCCTGGAGCGGAAATCAACCACTACTCTCTCCGTAATTAGTTTCCTTCTACAAACCCTATCCCATTTTTCTATTTAACGTGCCTGTGGATAGGATTCGACATGGTTTTAAATTATCCACAACACATACTGACAACTTTTTCACAAGTTCTTGGGTTGTGGACAATTTCATTCCACAAGGTGTGGGGGGTTGTGGATAAAATTTAAAAAGCATTGCACCTCTAAGGATATTTTGATATGATTATTGTGTTTTCACTCTTGATAACTGTGTTTACGGAAATAACTTATCCACAAAATGTGGATATCATGTGGGTAACTTATACAGAGGGTTTGTAAAACGTTGTCCACAAGTGGTGGATAATGTCGAAAAACCATTTTCCTTCCTTATTATATATATTTTCCACATTCAACGAATTGTATTTTTATAAAATAGCGTGAGTTTAAGGAATGTATAGCACGTAATGATTGTACAGAAGTTATACAAACTAAGAAAAGGAGGGATCAGGATTGGAGAATATCGGGGATCTTTGGAGCAAGGCCTTAGAAAATATCGAAAAAAAGATCAGTAAACCAAGCTTTGATACTTGGTTGAAATCAACTAAGGCCCATTCCATTCAAGGGGACACCCTTGTGATTACAGCTCCAAATGAATTTGCTAGAGATTGGCTGGAAGGCCGTTACTCTCAGCTAATCTCAGGGGTTTTGTATGATATTACGGGCGAAGAACTAGTCGTGAAATTTATCATTCCTCAAAACCAGGAGCCGGAAGAGTTTGATATTCAAATACCGCCAAAGTCGATGAAGGATGATGATCAGCAGGATATCAACCAAAATATGCTGAACGCTAAATACACGTTCGACACGTTTGTTATCGGTTCGGGCAACCGGTTCGCCCATGCCGCTTCTTTGGCTGTGGCTGAAGCACCTGCCAAAGCCTATAATCCCTTATTTATTTATGGGGGAGTCGGTCTTGGAAAAACTCACTTGATGCATGCCATCGGCCATTATGTACTTGAGCATAATCCCGCTGCAAAAGTGGTTTATCTATCATCTGAAAAATTCACCAACGAATTCATTAACTCCATCAGGGATAATAAAGCAGTCGATTTCCGCAACAAATACCGGAATGTTGACGTTTTATTAATCGATGATATTCAATTTTTAGCCGGTAAAGAACAAACACAAGAGGAATTTTTCCATACTTTTAATACCTTACATGAAGAAAGCAAGCAAATTGTCATTTCCAGTGATCGGCCACCGAAGGAAATCCCGACACTTGAAGATAGACTTCGTTCCCGATTCGAATGGGGGCTTATAACAGATATCACTCCACCGGATCTCGAGACGAGAATTGCGATTTTACGAAAGAAAGCAAAGGCTGAAGGACTGGATATTCCAAATGAAGCCATGCTTTATATAGCTAATCAGATTGATTCGAATATTCGTGAGTTAGAGGGTGCATTGATCCGTGTCGTCGCGTACTCTTCTCTTATAAATAAAGATATCAATGCAGATCTTGCAGCCGAGGCGTTGAAAGATATCATCCCGAGCTCGAAGCCAAGGGCGATTACCATCCAGGAAATTCAACGTGTCGTTGGGGAGCACTTCAATGTGAAGCTAGAGGACTTTAAAGCAAAGAAACGAACAAAGTCCATCGCATTCCCAAGGCAAATCGCCATGTATTTATCAAGGGAAATGACGGATTCCTCCCTTCCGAAAATCGGCGAAGAGTTTGGCGGACGTGATCACACGACTGTCATTCATGCTCATGAGAAAATCAGTACATTACTCGGAACGGATGCTCTTCTTCAGCAGCAATTGAAGGAAATTCGTGAAACATTAAAGGCCTGATTCTACACACAACCAAACTGGATAATGTGAATAACTCCGACTAACTAGCACACAGTCTGTCCACATGTGGATAGGCTGTGTTTACGTTCGATTCATACACTTATCCACATATCAACAGGCCCTACTACTTCTATTACTATTTTTAAATAAATTATTTAGTATATGATTCAGTCCATAAAATTATGTGCAAATTGGAGGAATAAATCATGAAATTTGTTATTCAAAGGGACTATCTTGTCCAGAGCGTCCAGGACGTTATGAAAGCTGTCACATCAAGAACGACCATTCCCATCCTGACCGGGATCAAGATCATTGCCACTGAAGATGGTGTTACATTGACAGGTAGTGATTCGGATATCTCGATTGAATCCTTTATCCCCAATGAGGAAGAAGGCACTGAAATCGTTGGGATCATGGAAACAGGCGGCATCGTCCTCCAGGCAAAATTCTTTAGTGAGATCGTTAAGAAATTACCGAAAGATACGGTAGAAATCGAAGTTCAGAGTCACTTCCAGACAGTCATTCGTTCAGGACAGGCAGAATTCAATTTGAACGGGCTGGATCCTGAAGAATATCCGCATCTTCCTCAAATTGAAGAAGGAAACGGAATAAAAGTATCAACGGATCTTCTTAAAACGATGATCAGACAAACCGTATTTGCAGTGTCCACCTCAGAAACACGCCCCATCTTGACAGGTGTAAACTGTCAGATCGAAGACGGGGAGCTAAGCTGTATTGCAACAGATAGTCACAGGCTTGCCATGAGAAAAGCACCGATCGAAACCAATCATGATGCTTCTTACAATATCGTGATTCCAGGAAAGAGCTTAAATGAGTTGAACAAGATCCTAGATGATACGGATGAACCAGTGGAAATCGTCATTACGGAAAATCAGGTCCTGTTTAAGGCAAAACATTTATTATTCTTCTCAAGACTATTAGAGGGGAATTACCCGGACACAAGCCGATTGATTCCATCTGATACGAAAACAGAATTGACCCTTAATACAAAAGAATTTTTACAAGCGATCGATCGTGCATCGCTGCTGGCGAGAGAAGGCCGGAACAACGTCGTGAAACTTTCGACCCTTGATGGTGGAATCATTGAAATTTCGTCAAACACTCCTGAAATCGGGAAAGTCATCGAGCAGGTGGAAAGCCATTCGGTGGAAGGGGAAGAACTGAAAATCTCTTTCAGCGCAAAATATATGATGGACGCGTTAAAAGCGATTGAAGGAACGGAAATTCATGTGAACTTCACAGGAGCGATGAGACCGTTCGTATTGAAGCCGCTTCATGATGAATCCATCCTTCAGCTGATCCTTCCGGTTAGAACGTACTAAAAATCAAAAGCCAACACCTTCGAAAAAGCTCAGGTGTTGGCTTTTTACATTTAGGGAATCCTTCTGAAATCAACTGCGACCATATTCTCCATTTTTCGTTAGTTGTGACTTAACTCCATTTAGAGTAAAATAATATATTAGAGACTTTATACGGAAAGTAGTGATTTTAGTGGCGAAAGAGATCACCATCGAAACAGAAATCATCACATTGGGACAATTCCTGAAGCTTGCTGAAGTGATTCAGTCCGGTGGGATGGCGAAATGGTTCTTAAGTGAATATGAAGTATACATAAACGGGGAACAAGACCAAAGAAGAGGGAGAAAACTTACGGTTGGAGACAAAGTTGAAATTCCTGAAGTAGGGGTCTTTGTGGTTGCTGGAGAATAATAAAGGGTGTTATGTCCATGTACATTGAACAATTGGAATTAAGAAACTACCGTAATTACGAATCGATCGACGTGAGTTTCGAAAATAAGGTGAACGTCATTCTTGGAGAAAATGCTCAGGGGAAGACGAATATCATGGAGTCTATCTATGTCCTGGCAATGGCTAAATCCCACCGTACCTCGAATGATAAAGATTTAATCCGTTGGGACCAGGAATATGCTAAAATAAAAGGTAGGATTCAGAAATATAACGGTGGTTTACCTTTGGAGCTGATCCTGTCCAAAAAGGGGAAAAAGGCGAAGAGTAATCACCTTGAACAGTCTAAATTGAGTCAATATGTCGGGAATATGAATGTTGTCATGTTTGCACCTGAAGATCTTCATTTGGTAAAAGGGAGCCCTCAAGTCAGGCGCCGTTTTATTGATATGGAAATCGGTCAGGTTTCTCCTGTTTATTTACATGATATCAGCCTTTATCAAAAAATATTACAGCAGCGGAACCATTATTTAAAACAGTTGCAGACGAGAAAACAAAAAGACCAGACGATGCTTGATGTTTTGACCGAACAGTTCATCGAGATGGCGGTGAAGATTACGAAGAAACGATTTGAGTTCGTTCAATTGTTGGAAAGTTGGGCGAAACCGATCCATTCAGGGATTTCAAGAAACCTGGAAACGTTGGAAATCGTATATAAACCGTCTTTGGATGTATCAGATAATCAAGAATGGTCAAAAATGGTAGATATATATGAGCAGAAATTCGATGATATCCGTGAACGGGAAATTGATCGGGGTGTGACCCTGGTCGGACCGCATCGGGATGATCTTCAATTTATTGTGAATGGACGGGATGTTCAAACATTCGGGTCACAGGGGCAGCAACGGACGACAGCCCTCTCTGTGAAGCTTGCAGAAATCGAGCTGATACACTCTGAGATCAAAGAGTATCCCATCTTACTTCTGGATGATGTGTTATCTGAGTTGGATGATTATCGTCAGTCTCACTTATTAAATACCATTCAGGGGAAAGTTCAAACCTTTGTGACCACAACCAATGTGGACGGGATTGATCATCAAACCTTAAACGAGGCGACTACGTTCGAAGTGGAAGCCGGATCTATGAAAAGATTGAAATGAGGTGTTACCTTGTACATACATGTTGGAGAAGATGTCATGGTACGTACAGATGAAATCATCGCAATTATTGATCGAGACACCGTTCAATTTTCAGAGGAAATTCAACATTTTCTAAAAACGAAAGATCATAACCTTTGCAATCTTGCAAAGGGTTCATATAAATCTCTTGTTATCACAACGGGCCAGTTGTATCTTTCACCACTGGCATCCAGTACGTTAAAGAAGCGATCAAAGAAATACTCAAACTATGAGAATTTATTATAGAAATATAAAGCCCTGAAGGTTAGAAAGTGTAGGTGAATCAGTATGGCTATAGAACAAAATCAAGCGCAAGGCGGCTCCTATGATGAAAATCAGATTCAGGTTTTAGAAGGTTTAGAGGCCGTTCGGAAAAGACCGGGTATGTATATTGGATCAACAAGCGGCAGAGGTCTGCATCACTTGGTGTGGGAAATCGTTGATAACAGTATTGATGAAGCATTAGCCGGACACTGTAGTGAAATCGAAGTCATCATTGAAGAGGATAACAGTATTACCGTGACGGATAATGGACGTGGGATTCCGGTCGGTATCCACGAAAAAATGGGACGTCCTGCCGTAGAGGTCATCATGACGGTCCTTCACGCGGGCGGTAAGTTCGGCGGCGGCGGATACAAAGTATCCGGAGGTCTGCACGGAGTAGGGGCCTCGGTTGTAAATGCCCTTTCCACGGAACTTGAGGTACATGTCCATCGTGATGGGAACATCTACTATCAGAAATTCGAAAAAGGTGTTCCGAGCTTCGACCTTAAAGTGGTCGGAGAAACGGATAAGACCGGAACGATCATCCACTTCACTCCAGATCCTGAAATCTTTACTGAAACGACGGAATACGATTATGACACACTGGCAAACCGTATTCGTGAATTGGCGTTCTTGAACAGAGGGATCCAGATCAGTATTGAAGATAAGCGCGGAGAAGGGAAAAGACGGGACTACCATTATGAAGGTGGAATCAAGTCATACGTTGAGCACCTTAACCGTTCGAAAGAAGTCATCCATGAAGAACCGATCTACATCGAAGGTGAGAAGGATGATATCACCGTTGAAATCGCCCTTCAATACAATGACGGTTTCGCAAGCAATCTTTACTCATTCGCCAATAACATCCACACCCATGAAGGTGGAACCCATGAGTCTGGATTTAAAACGGCTTTAACGAGGGTCATCAATGATTACGCCCGTAAAAATAATGTATTCAGAGAGAACGATGCGAATCTTTCAGGGGAAGATGTCCGGGAAGGTCTGACAGCCATCATCTCGATCAAACATCCTGACCCTCAATTCGAAGGTCAGACGAAAACAAAACTCGGGAACTCGGAAGCAAGGACGATTACGGATTCTCTATTCTCAGAGCATCTGGAAACATTCTTACTTGAAAACCCGGTTGTTGCCCGGAAGGTCGTTGAAAAAGGCCTGATGGCTGCCCGTGCCCGACTGGCTGCGAAAAAAGCAAGGGAGCTTACCCGCCGTAAGAGTGCTCTTGAAATTTCAAGTCTGCCTGGTAAACTGGCTGACTGTTCTTCCAAAGACCCGAGCATCAGCGAAATCTATGTGGTTGAGGGTGACTCAGCCGGTGGATCGGCCAAACAGGGACGTGACCGTCACTTCCAGGCCATCCTTCCACTGCGCGGTAAAATCATCAACGTTGAAAAGGCACGTCTTGATAAGATCCTTTCTAATAACGAGGTCCGTGCGATCATTACAGCTCTCGGGACTGGTATTGGTGAAGACTTCAACCTGGCTAAAGCAAGATACCATAAAATCGTGATCATGACCGATGCCGACGTTGATGGCGCTCATATTCGTACACTATTATTAACGTTCTTCTATCGTTACATGAGAAATATCATTGAAGCAGGTTATATCTATATCGCTCAACCACCTTTGTACAAAATACAACAAGGGAAGAAGATCGAGTACGCCTACAATGATAAAGAACTGGATCGAATACTTGCAGAAATTTCTCCGACGCCTAAACCTGGAATCCAGCGTTACAAAGGTCTTGGAGAGATGAATCCAGAGCAGCTTTGGGAAACGACAATGGATCCGGAATCAAGGACCTTGCTGCAAGTAAGCCTTCAAGATGCGATCGAAGCCGACGAAACCTTTGATATCCTGATGGGTGACAAAGTAGAGCCGAGACGTAACTTCATCGAAGAAAACGCTGCGTACGTTAAGAATCTGGATATTTAACGAAAACTTTTTTGAAATAGTACAGGATAGACCACGTGCTATCCTGTCTTTTACATAGCGGACAAGGTAAAGAGTAAGAAAGGTATAAATCTTTCTTTAAAAGGAGGTCCCTTTTACTATGGCAGAAACACCAAGATCGAATGTTAAAGAGATTAATATAAGTAGTGAAATGCGCTCGTCTTTCCTGGATTACGCGATGAGTGTCATCGTTTCACGTGCCTTACCAGATGCACGTGATGGCCTTAAGCCCGTCCATCGCCGTATTTTATATGCGATGAATGACCTCGGAATGACGTCTGACAAAGCATACAAGAAATCAGCACGTATCGTCGGTGAAGTAATCGGTAAGTATCACCCTCATGGTGACTCAGCTGTTTATGACACCATGGTTCGTATGGCACAGGATTTCAACTATCGCTATATGCTGGTTGACGGTCACGGTAACTTCGGTTCTGTGGACGGTGACGCCGCAGCGGCCATGCGTTATACAGAAGCACGTATGTCCAAGATCTCTATGGAACTCATTCGTGATATTAATAAAGACACAATTGATTATAAAGATAACTATGATGGCACTGAGCGGGAGCCGGAGGTATTACCTGCCCGTTTTCCTAACCTTTTGGTTAATGGTTCTTCAGGAATCGCCGTAGGAATGGCAACGAACATCCCTCCCCATAATCTTGGAGAGGTCATCGATGGAATCCTTGCATTAAGTAAAGATCCTGACATTACGATTCAAGAGCTGATGGAATTCATCTACGGACCTGATTTCCCTACTGCCGGTTTGATTGTGGGAAGAAGCGGGATCCGTCGCGCTTACGAAACAGGTAAAGGTTCCATCACCATGCGTGCCCGTGTGGAAATCGAAACAAAGAGCAATGGAAAAGAAACGATCATCGTCCATCAAATTCCCTATCAGGTGAATAAAGCGAGACTCATTGAGAAGATCGCGGATCTGGTCCGGGATAAGAAGATTGATGGCATCACGGATCTTCGTGATGAATCGGATCGTAATGGTATGCGCATCGTAATCGAAGTACGAAAAGATGCCAATGCTAACGTCCTGCTTAATAATTTGTATAAACAAACAGCACTTCAAACAAGCTTCGGGATCAATCTTCTGGCACTTGTAGACGGTCAGCCGAAGGTATTGAACTTAAAAGAATGTCTCTATCACTATCTTCAGCATCAACGTGTAGTCATTCGCCGCAGAACGGAATTTGAATTGCGCAAAGCTGAAGCAAGGGCTCATATTTTAGAAGGTCTGAGGATTGCCCTCGATCACATTGATGAAATCATTGCCCTTATCCGTGGTTCTCAAACAACAGAGCTTGCGAAACAAGGGTTGATGGAGAACTTCTCCTTATCCGATAAGCAGGCCCAGGCGATCCTGGATATGCGTCTTCAACGTCTAACCGGTTTAGAACGTGAAAAAATTGAAGATGAGTACCAGGAGCTGGTGAAGCTGATTGCTGAACTAAAAGCGATCCTTGCAGATGATGAAAAGGTCCTTGAAATCATCCGTGAAGAACTGATCGAAATCAAAGAACGCTTCAATGATGAGAGGAGGTCTGAAATTGTAGCGGGTGGAATCGAGAACATCGAGGATGAAGATTTGATCCCTAGAGAGAACATCGTCGTTTCCCTTACCCATAACGGTTATATCAAACGTCTCCCAGTTTCCACCTACCGCAGTCAAAAACGTGGCGGAAGAGGGATCCAGGGTATGGGTACCAATGATGAAGACTTCGTCGAACATCTGTTGACGACTTCTACTCATGATACGATCCTCTTCTTTACGAACAAAGGAAAAGCGTATCGTGCAAAAGGATATGAAATCCCTGAGTTCAGTCGTACCGCGAAAGGACTTCCAATCATCAATCTGCTTGGCGTAGAGAAAGATGAGTGGATTAACGCCATGATCCGCGTAGAAGAATTCGTGGACGATTGGTACTTATTCTTTACCACAAAGCAGGGGATCTCCAAGCGTACACCGGTATCGGATTTCGCCAATATCCGGACGAACGGATTGATTGCCATCAACCTTCGGGAAAATGATGAGCTGATTTCCGTCAAATTGACTGATGGCGAAAAAGATATGATCATCGGTACGAAGCAGGGTATGTTGATCCGTTTCCCTGAAACAGACGTTCGTTCCATGGGAAGAACGGCAACCGGAGTAAAAGGAATCAACCTGAGTGATGATGATATCGTTGTCGGGATGGAGATCCTTGAGGACAAGAGTGATGTCCTGGTCGTCACGGTAAATGGTTACGGTAAACGTACTCCAGCCAGTGAATATAGAGTCCAAACCCGTGGTGGTAAGGGATTAAAGACATGTAATGTAACTGAGCGTAATGGAGAACTCGTCTCTGTCAAAGCCGTTACAGGCGAAGAAGACTTAATGATCATCACCGCCCATGGTGTTCTCATCCGTATGGACGTCAATGACATTTCCACAACGGGACGTAACACCCAAGGAGTCAAGCTTATTCGTCTTCAAGAAAGTGAATTCGTTTCAACCGTCGCCAAAGTTGAAAAAGAAGATGAAGAAGAAACGGAAGCGCCGGTCGAATCTGTTGAAGGAATGGAACAGCACGATATGGAAGACCAACCAGCTTCAGATGAGGCTGATGAAGACACAGAAGAATAAATAATAGAGTAAGCTATTTTCAGGAATGGGTGTCCATTCTGGAAATAGCTTATTTTTTTTGTCAGGGACCTATTTATTTTTTAAAAATAACAACTACAGCTCGCCGAATTT
>NZ_CP096886.1:577500-595000 GCF_024195245.1 Rossellomorea sp. KS-H15a
TGATAGCGAGCGAATTATAGTAGCGAAGTTCCTGATTCCACACTGCCAAGAAAAGCCTCTAGCGAGGAAAAAGGTGCCCGTACCGCAAACCGACACAGGTAGGCGAGGAGAGAATCCTAAGGTGAGCGAGAGAACTCTCGTTAAGGAACTCGGCAAAATGACCCCGTAACTTCGGGAGAAGGGGTGCTCTGGTAGGGTGCAAGCCCGAGAGAGCCGCAGTGAATAGGCCCAGGCGACTGTTTAGCAAAAACACAGGTCTCTGCGAAGCCGTAAGGCGAAGTATAGGGGCTGACGCCTGCCCGGTGCTGGAAGGTTAAGAGGAGTGCTTAGCGCAAGCGAAGGTGCGAATCGAAGCCCCAGTAAACGGCGGCCGTAACTATAACGGTCCTAAGGTAGCGAAATTCCTTGTCGGGTAAGTTCCGACCCGCACGAAAGGCGTAACGATCTGGGCACTGTCTCAACGAGAGACTCGGTGAAATTATAGTACCTGTGAAGATGCAGGTTACCCGCGACAGGACGGAAAGACCCCGTGGAGCTTTACTGTAGCCTGATATTGAATTTTGGTACAGCTTGTACAGGATAGGTAGGAGCCTTGGAAACCGGAGCGCCAGCTTCGGTGGAGGCATCGGTGGGATACTACCCTGGCTGTATTGAAATTCTAACCCGCGCCCCTTATCGGGGTGGGAGACAGTGTCAGGTGGGCAGTTTGACTGGGGCGGTCGCCTCCTAAAGAGTAACGGAGGCGCCCAAAGGTTCCCTCAGAATGGTTGGAAATCATTCGCAGAGTGTAAAGGCACAAGGGAGCTTGACTGCGAGACCTACAAGTCGAGCAGGGACGAAAGTCGGGCTTAGTGATCCGGTGGTTCCGCATGGAAGGGCCATCGCTCAACGGATAAAAGCTACCCCGGGGATAACAGGCTTATCTCCCCCAAGAGTCCACATCGACGGGGAGGTTTGGCACCTCGATGTCGGCTCATCGCATCCTGGGGCTGTAGTCGGTCCCAAGGGTTGGGCTGTTCGCCCATTAAAGCGGTACGCGAGCTGGGTTCAGAACGTCGTGAGACAGTTCGGTCCCTATCCGTCGTGGGCGCAGGAAATTTGAGAGGAGCTGTCCTTAGTACGAGAGGACCGGGATGGACGCACCGCTGGTGTACCAGTTGTCTTGCCAAAGGCATCGCTGGGTAGCTATGTGCGGAAGGGATAAGTGCTGAAAGCATCTAAGCATGAAGCCCCCCTCGAGATGAGATTTCCCATCACGTAAGTGAGTAAGATCCCTAGAAGATGACTAGGTAGATAGGTCAGAGATGGAAGCATGGCGACATGTGGAGTTGACTGATACTAATCGATCGAGGACTTAACCACAAAGAGTCATATTTATATGAACAACAATTGGTCGGTATTCGGCTTTCTTGACATCAATTCTTTATCTAGTTTTGAAGGAACAACCCTTCAATTGAATATTCGTCTGGTGATAATGGCGAAGAGGTCACACCCGTTCCCATGCCGAACACGGAAGTTAAGCTCTTCAGCGCCGATGGTAGTTGGGGGATCTCCCCCTGTGAGAGTAGGACGTCGCCAGGCAAATAGGAAAAAAGAGTAGCTCTTAGGAGTTGCTCTTTTTTGGTTTGAAGTACGAAGAATGCGAAGGGAGGAAACGATGGTATAAAAAGGTGAAAAACGCATAAAAAGAAAAAACGACGCAAATACCTCTGAAAATGACGCAATAATTTCAAAAACGACGCAATCACTTCCGTAAATGACGCAATTAACTTCTCTTCCTATTCTCTCGGTTACGAAGTCCTTGAAAAAAGGCTAGTAATCTTGAAATCTTAAGGCCTATGCTAACCAAGGACACATTTTATGCTTCTTAGTACACTGAATCTAAGTGTTTTTCAAGATACAATAGAATTATAAAACTTTCATTATCCTAATAGCCAATCTATTAGATGTACGAGATCAGATATCAGTCATCTGACTACCTGCCAATCACCCATTCAAATCACTTATCCATCCCAACCACTTTACCCACCAACATCCCCTCTCAAACACCCACTCAAAATTGCTATCCCCCAACCTCCTAACGTATTATTTAAATAAGAGTATAAACAAGGAGAGAAAAACATGACGACAATTTATGATTTCACTGTTAAGAGAGCGAATGGGTCTGTGACGTCGCTGGACGAGTACCGGGGGAAAGTCATGCTGATTGTGAACACAGCAAGTAAGTGTGGCTTTACGCCCCAATTTGAAGAGCTTCAGGGCCTGTATGAAGAGTACAAAGAGGAAGGGCTTGTCGTACTGGGATTTCCGTGTGATCAATTCATGAACCAGGAATTTGATAATCAGGATGATATCATGGAGTTCTGTCAGGTGAATTACGGAGTATCATTCCCGATGTTTGCGAAGGTGGACGTAAAGGGTAAGGAAGCTCACCCATTGTTCACGTTTTTAACCCGGGAGAAAAAGGGTGTCCTTCTTTCAAATATTAAATGGAACTTCACTAAGTTTCTCGTTGGGAAAAATGGTGAGGTATTCGACCGGTATTCGCCGCAAACCAATCCTCGTAAAATTGAGGATGACATTAGAAAGTTACTTCAGGCTGAATAGAGAAAGAGGAAAGGCTCGGCCTTTCTCTTTCTCCTATGTTTTATCCTTAAGAATCTTGAGTAACAGATAGGGTGACTTTTCTGTTGTGACGTTGAGAAACGTCGTAATGATTGGATAGTCTTCATTCGTTCGGTTTTTTAATAGTTCCACCCACCATTCGGTTTCGTACCGGGCAATCATGCTTAGATTGTATAGGATGGCATAGTGGATGAGCACTTCAGGTATGCCGGATGCCTCGTTTCGAATTCCTGGCAGTGCCAACCGGTCTTTGTTTAAATGCCATCTGACAGGTAGTTGTTCCTCCGCGCTGGTTGTGTGCAGCGTGTCCTGTGTAATAGAAAGTGAATCCCTCGTTATTTTTTCGTTCAGGTATTGTTTAAATAAAGACCCCGACATATGAAAGTGGGAGAGTAAGGACTCGTCGATCGTCAGTTCGTTTTTATTGGTGAACCAGAACATGGTTTTCTTTTTGAGTAGAATAAGAAAGGCTTCTTCAAGTTCAGGTATTTGGACGAGCAGATCTTCCATTTTATATTTTTCTCCGATGATATGTTTCACGTGGAACACGAGGTCCGAAAAATGTGAAAAGAGCCCGTTTTTCTGGACCTTTACCTCATCCTGTAGAAACCTGTACTGCTGCTTCTTTCTTTTTCTTGAGGTAATCCCATGAGCAAGAACGGTAGTTGTTTCAGGGTATTCCGGATCTTCTGTCAGGACAATCGCTTTAATGAAATGAATGTATCCATAAAAAAGCAATATGGGCTTTAGTGAAAAAGGAGACATCATGGCTTGTTTATAATAAAGTTCTCCTTGTTCAAGGTAATACATGAATGGATAACAGTTGTCGTAACTCTTTAATTCAGCTTGAATGGAACCCAGTTTTTCGTAACATTTTTTTAGAAACTTCTGGGAGTATTCCGCTGATTGAAAATAGTGAATGAAGTCCCAGTGCTGACGTATTTCGTTCAAAAGATCACCTTCTAATTATTCTGAAAAGTTAAATTAATCCTATTCTTCTTGACAGTATTTTAACCAATTGATAACCTACTAATAATATTTTGGGACTAGGGAGGCCGAAAACATGTGGGATTCTAAATTTGCTAAAGAAGGTTTAACGTTTGACGATGTGTTATTGTTACCAGCTAAATCAGAGGTGTTACCAAAGGATGTAAACATTTCTGTTGAATTAACGGACTCAATTAAGCTGAATGTACCTGTCATCAGTGCAGGGATGGATACTGTTACCGAAGCTGAAATGGCGATTGCAATGGCTCGAACAGGTGGACTCGGTATCATCCACAAGAATATGAGTATTGAACAGCAAGCTGAACAGGTCGATAAAGTAAAACGTTCCGAAAGTGGAGTTATCTCTGATCCATTCTTTTTAACTCCGCATCATCAAGTCTTTTCTGCAGAGCACTTGATGGGCAAATATAGAATTTCCGGTGTTCCGATTGTGAACAACGAGCAAGAACAGAAGCTTGTCGGGATTTTAACGAATCGCGATCTTCGTTTCATCCAGGATTACTCGATCCAGATTTCGGATGTCATGACGAAGGAGAATCTTGTAACGGCTCCAGTCGGTACTACCCTAGAAGAAGCGGAAAAAATTCTTCAGCAATATAAGATTGAAAAGCTGCCTTTGATCGATCAAGAAGGAACACTTAAAGGATTGATTACGATCAAGGATATTGAGAAAGTCATCGAGTTCCCGAATTCGGCTAAAGATGCTCAAGGTCGTTTATTAGTGGGAGCAGCCGTTGGTATTTCCAAGGACACATTAACTCGTGTAGAACATTTGGTTAAAGCCCATGTGGATGTCATCGTGATCGATACGGCTCACGGTCATTCCGCTGGAGTCCTTTCTATTGTTCGTGAAATACGTGAAGCTTATCCAACGTTAAATATCGTTGCAGGTAATGTAGCCACGGCTGAAGCGACAAGAGAATTGATTGAAGCAGGTGCAGATGTGGTTAAAGTGGGAATCGGACCTGGTTCGATTTGTACAACCCGCGTGGTTGCAGGTGTGGGTGTTCCACAAATTACCGCTGTGTATGATTGTGCAACTGAAGCAAGAAAGCATGGGAAGAGCATCATCGCCGATGGAGGCATCAAGTACTCCGGTGATATTGTGAAAGCCCTGGCAGCCGGAGGACATGCCGTCATGCTTGGAAGCTTATTGGCAGGTACATCTGAAAGCCCTGGCGAAACGGAAATCTTCCAAGGTCGCCGCTTTAAAGTATACAGAGGGATGGGTTCTGTCAGCTCGATGGAAAAAGGATCAAAGGACCGTTATTTCCAAGAGGAAGCGAAAAAGTTCGTTCCAGAAGGCATCGAAGGGCGTATTCCTTATAAAGGACCATTAGCCGATACATTGTATCAGCTGGTTGGAGGCTTACGTTCAGGAATGGGTTACTGTGGAACGAAAGACTTATACGACTTAAGAGAAAAGGCGCAGTTCATTAAAATGACAGGTGCCGGCCTTCGTGAAAGTCATCCCCATGATGTTCAGATTACGAAAGAAGCACCAAATTACTCTTTATAAGAAAATAATGACAAAAGCTGATCAGAATTTCCTGGTCAGCTTTTTTTAATGTGAAAGAAAGGTTATTCTCCGTCTTTTTTTAGAGGCCGCAAGTCCCTTGACCTATGCCAAAACTAGTCATATTCTCTGTCTATTCTTACCTTTGGAACTATGTTAAAATAACGAAGGTGTACATAAAATCTTGGAGGGCTAACAGTGAAAAGAAGTTGGATTCAAAAATCTTTTGTTTGTATGATGGTTTTTATGATGGCAATGAGTATGGTGCAGAAACCTGCCAATGCTCAAGGTGACTTGGACGTAAACGCAAAAGCTGCGATTTTAGTAGAAGCAAGTACAGGTAAGATTCTGTATGAGAAGAATTCCGATACAGCTCAAGGAATTGCAAGTATGACGAAGATGATGACGGAATACGTGTTACTTGAAGCAGTTAAAGAAGGTAAAGTGAAATGGGATCAGACATACACGGTTCCGACAAAAATTTCGAATATGTCCCATAATGATAATTTGAGTAATGTTCCATTAAGAGAAGAGGGAACATATAATATCAAAGATCTGTATGAGGCAATGGCGATCGAATCTGCGAATGCTGCAGCGATGGCCATCGCTGAAACTGTAGCCGGGTCTCAAGAAAAGTTTGTTCAAATGATGAATGATAAAGCCAAAGAACTGGGCTTGGAAAACTATAAATTTGTCAATGTGACTGGATTGAATAATAAAGATTTAGCTCCTTATGTGGATCAAGTGGTCGGTGGAGCAGATGAAGAAAATGTGATGTCTGCGAAAGATACCGCAACACTTGCTTATCGATTGATGAAAGATTTCCCTGAAATCCTTGATACATCAAAAATCGCGAAGAAGACATTCGCCGAAGGCACTGAAGATGCTTTCAATATGAAAAACTGGAACTGGATGCTGCCTGGATTGATTCGTGAATACGAGGGCATGGACGGTTTGAAAACCGGTACGACTGATTTTGCGGGTGGATGTTTTACAGGAACAGCTGAAAGAGATGGAATGCGTTATATTACAGTGGTGATGAACGTGGATATCAGCTCTGGTGAAAATTCTTATGACGCACGTTTTAATGAAACAAGAAAAATGTTAGATTACGCCTTTACTAATTTCACAATGGAAGAAGTCCTTCCTGCTGACTACAAAGTAAAAGGACATAAAACACTTTCAGTTCAAAAAGGAAAAGAAAAAGAAGTTCAAATCAAAACCGATTCTCCATTAAGCATGGTGGTTAAGAACGGTGAAGAAGATCAATACAAACCTAAGTTTGTGTTGGATAAGAAAAAGTTGAATGATGATGGCGAACTGACCGCTCCTGTTAAAGAAGGGGAAAAGGTCGGGTATGTCATGCTGGAAGCTAAAGGCAAGAAAGATTTAGGTTATCTTACGGATAAAGGAACGAACGCTTCAAAGGCATCTGTTGTGACAGTGGATGGTGTCGAGAAAGCGAACTGGTTCGTCCTTTCCATGAGAGCCGTCGGTGGTTTCTTCGGAGATATCTGGGATTCCATTACTTCTACGGTTAAAGGCTGGTTCTAACTTATAATAAACACCAAGGCTCAAGTTGATGAGTCCTGGTGTTTTTTTATAATTGAATAATTGTAGGGTCTTATACAAAGGGACTGAAGAAATGCTTGTCGCCGCTTCCGCTTTTCGTCTTGACATAAGCCCGTTTTTATTGTTTATTTAGCAGTAGGGTTACATAATCATTCCGATTGTTTTAGTCACGTTTTCTTCCTTTTTTGGGAAGTTGTGGGCATGCAAGGGATAAATATAAGGGGGATATAGATATGAAGACTGGTACAGATCGTGTAAAAAGAGGTATGGCTGAAATGCAAAAAGGCGGCGTTATCATGGACGTTGTCAATGCAGAGCAGGCAAAAGTTGCCGAAGCTGCGGGTGCAGTTGCGGTAATGGCTTTAGAACGTGTTCCAGCAGACATCCGTGCTGCAGGTGGAGTGGCAAGAATGGCAGATCCTCGTATTATTGAAGAAGTGATGGGTGCTGTTTCGATTCCTGTAATGGCAAAGGCTCGTATCGGTCATATAGTTGAGGCGAGAGTTCTTGAATCAATGGGTGTTGACTACCTTGATGAAAGTGAAGTATTGACGCCCGCTGATGAAGAGTACCATTTAAATAAAAGAGATTTCACGGTTCCTTTCGTATGCGGATGCCGTGATTTAGGTGAAGCTGCCCGCCGTATCGGTGAAGGGGCATCTATGCTTCGTACAAAGGGTGAGCCTGGAACAGGTAACATCGTTGAAGCGGTTCGTCATATGCGTAAGGTCAATGCTCAAGTACGTAAGCTAGTGAGCATGAATGAAGATGAGATCATGACAGAAGCGAAGTTACTGGGAGCTCCATACGAATTATTGTTAGAAATTAAAGAAAACGGTCGTTTACCTGTTGTAAACTTTGCTGCAGGCGGAATTGCTACACCAGCTGATGCGGCTCTTATGATGGAATTAGGGGCTGACGGAGTATTCGTAGGCTCTGGTATCTTCAAGTCAGAGAACCCTGAAAAATTCGCAAGAGCGATTGTAGAAGCGACTACTCACTATCAGGATTACAAGTTGATCGCAGAACTGTCTAAAGAGCTTGGTGTAGCGATGAAGGGTGTAGAAATTTCTTCTATCCTCCCTGAAAACCGTATGCAAGATCGTGGATGGTAAGGTGTGATTCTATGTTGAACATCGGTGTATTAGGACTTCAAGGTGCCGTCAGGGAGCATGTTCGTTCCATTGAAGCCTCAGGTGCCAAGGCGATCGTCGTGAAGCGTGTAGAGCAACTGGAAGAGATTCATGGGCTCATCATGCCTGGTGGGGAAAGTACCACCATGAGAAGGCTGATTGACCGCTATGGCTTTATGGAGCCGTTAAGACAATTCGCAGCAGCAGGGAAGCCGATCTTTGGAACATGTGCCGGTTTGATTCTGTTAGCGAAGCATGTTGTCGGTTACGAAGAGCCTCATCTTGGGGTGATGGATGTGACGGTGGAGCGTAATTCATTTGGCCGTCAGAAGGAAAGCTTTGAAGCGGACCTTTCGATTGCCCATGTAGGAGAAGGATTCAATGCCGTCTTCATCCGTGCGCCTCATATCGTGGAAGCGGGAGAAGATGTTGAAATCCTGGCGAAGCATAACGAGCGTATCGTGCTTGCCCGCCACGGACAGTTCCTCGGCTGTTCATTCCATCCTGAATTGACGGATGATCATCGTCTGACTGCATTTTTCGTTGAAATGGTGAAAGAAAGCATGGAAAAAACAATCGCATAATTCTATTGCAAAATGGAAAACATTGTAGTAGATTATGAAATAACCAATAAAAATTAAAATCGTTGAGAGGAAATAGTAGTAAAGAAAGCTTGCTAAAGAGAGTCGATGGCCGGTGAGAATCGATGCAGGAGCTTTACGAATCCATCCTTGAGTGAAGTACTGAATGAAGTAGGTATTTTCGGTGATTCCGTTACCATCTCTTAAGAGGAAGATGCGAGAGTGTCTTCAATTAGGGTGGCAACGCGGAAACCTCCGTCCCTTTTACCAGGGATGGGGGTTTTTTATATTTTTATAAAAAGGAGAGAAACTGCATGTTAGACATTAAATATTTACGTAACAATCTGGAAGATGTAAAAGCCCGACTTCAGCACCGCGGTGAGAACCTGGAGGACTTCGGTAAGTTTGAAGAGCTTGATAAGAGAAGAAGAGAGCTCCTGGTGGAAAGTGAAGATCTCAAGAGCAAGCGTAATGATGTATCCCAACAAATTGCCGAGCTGAAAAAAGAGAAAAAAGATGCTCAGGATATGATTGTGGAAATGCGCGAAGTCGGGGCCATGGTTAAAAAGCTGGATGATGAATTAAGAGGCATCGAAGAAGAACTTGAGCGCATCCTTCTTTCTATTCCAAATATCCCTCATGAAACGGTACCTGTCGGAGAAACAGAAGATGATAATGTTGAAGCGCGTAAATGGGGAGAGGTCCGGGAATTCGATTTCGAAGCACAGCCTCACTGGGATGTTGCCACAGGACTTGGAATTCTTGATTTCGAACGTGCAGGGAAAGTGACGGGGAGCCGATTCGTTTTCTATAAAGGACTTGGAGCAAGACTTGAAAGAGCCCTCATCAACTTCATGATGGACCTTCACATGGATGAGCATGGCTATACAGAAATGATCCCTCCATTCCTTGTGAATAGAGCGAGTATGACAGGAACAGGTCAGCTTCCAAAGTTTGAGGAAGATGCATTCAGAATTGAAAGTGAAGACTACTTCCTAGTACCAACGGCAGAAGTGCCTGTGACGAATTATCATCGTGATGAGATCCTGAAGGCTGACGAACTGCCTGTAAGCTATGTGGCATACAGCGCCAACTTCCGCTCTGAAGCTGGATCTGCAGGACGTGACACAAGAGGGCTGATCCGTCAGCATCAATTCAACAAAGTCGAGCTGGTACGCTTTGTGAAGCCTGAGGACTCTTATGATGAGTTAGAGAAATTGACGGGTCACGCTGAAAAAGTTCTTCAGCTGCTTGGCCTGCCGTACCGCGTATTATCTATGTGTACAGCGGACCTGGGCTTCACAGCAGCCAAGAAGTACGACATTGAAGTGTGGATCCCGAGTTACGGGACGTACCGTGAGATTTCTTCTTGCAGTAACTTTGAGAGCTTCCAGGCGAGACGTGCCAACATCCGCTTCAGAAGAGAGCCGAACGCAAAGCCTGAACATGTGCATACGTTAAATGGTTCTGGATTAGCGATCGGACGTACAGTAGCCGCCATCCTGGAAAACTACCAGCAGGAAGATGGCAGTGTCATCGTACCAGAAGCCCTTCGTCCATATATGGGTGGAGTGGAAGTCATTAAATAAAACGTTTTTATCAGCAAAAAGAAGTCTCGCGTTCCTCCGTGAGACTTCTTTTTAATTTTTTTTGAAATATCCTTGACTCCATTCATACACCATGTTATTATAATTCTTGTCGATACGGAGGAATACCCAAGTCCGGCTGAAGGGATCGGTCTTGAAAACCGACAGGGGTGTAACAGCCCGCGGGGGTTCGAATCCCCCTTCCTCCTCCATTGATTTTTTTTATAACCATCGCGCATAAACTTTGGAGATAGAATTCGTTACATTTCATGTAACGAATTTTTTTATTTTATCTCCATGTCAAAGGACCCAGTACCTCTTACTTAAGGTTCTTTATATCTTCTCTTACATGGTGATCGGACGTGTTTTCAAGTACACCGATCGCTGTAATATGACTGCGTGCTTCGTCATCCCCCAGCAGGTAGATCTTCGCATAAATATCCTTCATCGATTGATCATAATGATCATCTTCTGGTGAATTATGATACTGGCGGAATGGAACCTGAGCGCGTCTCATGGTCGACATATCGTCATCATAGTTATCGTTAAAGAGCATTTTAAGCTCGTTCACCTCTGTAGGGGTTGCGAATATCCGAAAGCTTGGACTGGCGTTTTGATTCGGATCCTGCAGAATATCCCCGCTGCTGATATCAACAAAATAAGTTTGTTTCGATTCCATCATCTCTACATCTCCCCAATCGATTATTTGTTACTACCTATACCTCTTTTCGGATGGAAATAAACGGATGGGTGCTTCCTCCTTTCTTTATTAGGCATTTTGTAGGGAGGGTATAAAAAAAGACTACTCATACCGCAGAGTAGTCTTTTCTTTATTTAGCTCTTTAACATTCTCGTCTGTTCGATGAAGTAACCGATTCTTTCGACGATTGGTTCGATGGAATTTTGGTCGTTGACGAGATCGTATTCGCTGATGTCGAGTCTTAAGACGGGACACGCGTTAAAGGAATTGATCCAGTTTTCGTAGCGCTCGTGCATTTCCTCCCAGTAGGCAACAGGCGTTTGCTGTTCCATCGGGCGACCCCGCTCTTTGATGCGGTCCACGATATGATCAATGGACCCTTCAAGGTAAATCAACAGATCAGGGTGAGGGAAGTATGGCGTCATGACCATGGCATCGAATAGGCTTGTATAGGTTTCATAGTCGATTTCACTCATATTCCCTTTTTCATAATGCATGCGTGCGAATATGCCTGTATCCTCGTAGATCGAGCGGTCTTGGATAAAGCCGCCGCCGTATTCAAAGATTTTCTTCTGTTCTTTAAAGCGTTCTGCCAGGAAGTAGACTTGAAGGTGGAAGCTCCAGCTTTTAAAGTCCTGATAAAATTTATCAAGATATGGATTGGTATCCACTTTTTCAAATGACGTCCGGAAGCCCAAAGCGTTAGCCAATCCGTTTGTCATCGTGGATTTCCCGACACCGACCGTTCCGGCAATGGTGATCACGGCATTGTTCGGGATCCCGTATTTAGTGCGAAGATTCATGATAGTGAACTCCTTTTTTCAGTGTAGTTTCTAATTGAGTAAGAATATGTTCCAGATCCTCTTTGTTTTGAACAAAGTCTACGTGGTCGCCATTGTAGCGAAGAACAGGGATATCCGGGTGTGTTTCTTCGAATGTATTCATATATTCTTCATAATCCAGTGATAGCTGCTTCAGGTATAGAGGGCTGATTTTCTTTTCAAAATCACGTCCTCTTTTTTCGATGCGCTTCAGGAGCGTATCCAAGCTTGCGTTCAAGTAAATGACCACATTGGGTCTCGGCATGTCTGAAGTCAGGATGTCATAGATGTTGAGGTATTTCTTGAATTGTTGTTCATCCTTCAATGTGCGTTTTGCGAAGATGATGTTTTTAAGAATATGATAATCTGCAACGACAGATTTGTTCTGAGATAAGTAGTGTTTCTCGATATCTTCTAATTGTTTATATCGATTGCATAAGAAAAACATCTCTGTTTGAAAGCTCCACTCTTCAATGTCATCATAAAACTTATCTAAGAATGGGTTTTCATCTACGATTTCTTTAAGCAGGTGAAATTGAAAATGATCGGAAATCGCTTTTGCAAGAGAGGTTTTTCCTATTCCAATCGGGCCTTCAACGGTAATGAAAGGAATGCGCCCCATTAATTGTCCTCCTCATATTACTCTCGAATATAGTGTGAAAAATTACGACAGGAATTATTGTAACACAATATATGGATGGTTTGTTCAGGATATTTCCTGTATAGATAAAACACATCACCTTCATTGTATCGGCTTCCTGTAAGGGAATTTTTATGAAGACGCACATAAAAAGCTGATGAATAGGTGTTTATAGATTTACCTATCCATCAGCTTCTATTAATTATCTTTTTACAACATTGAAATTGTCGGAAATTAACAGCCAGTTTTGAGGGAAAGGCAGACCGAGCTTCCAATAGCTCATCCCCCTCAATTTCAATTCTTTCATAAGGTCGAATTTGGCCTGGATGCTTCGTGCATCTTCAAACCAAACTTCATGATCCTTTCCGGTGCCTGCATCACGGTACTTGAAGAATGGTGCCTGCGCTTTTTGATCATAATCGATTTTAACATTGTTATCAGCGGCTATCTGGATTGCCTGTTGCGGACTGATGGCTTTGGCTGTGCTTCCCTGTACAAAAGGGAGTGTCCAGTCATAACCATACAAATTCTGCCCCATGAGAATCTTTGATGGAGGCATCTCAGAAACAGCGTACTCAAGAACATCCCTCACCGGTCCGATAGGGGATACGGCCATGGCAGGACCGCCGCTGTAACCCCACTCATACGTCATGATGACCACGAAGTCGACAATTTCACCGTGGGCTTTATAATCATGTGCTTCATACCATTTCCCTTTTTGATCTGCACTGGTCTTTGGAGCAAGGGCGGTGGAGAGCAGCCATCCTTCCTGATTGAAGCGTGCCTTCGCTTTTCGTAAAAATTGGTTGTAGGCTTCTTTGTCCTGTGGACGTAAGTACTCAAAGTCGAAGTGAATATCCCTGAATCCATATTTCTTAGCCGTTTGGACGACGTTATCCAGGAACTTATTCTGGATGTTCTGATCGGTTAATAGAATTCTGCCCAGTTCATCACTGAATGTCCCTTCCTCCTGGTTGGTGATGGCCATCATCATGACATTATTATTGTCTTTCCCGGTTTGAATGAGGTTTCCGAGGGGAGGTTCTTTCAAAGTGCCATCCCGCTTCGCCTGAAAACTGAACGGAGCGAGATACGTGAGATAGGGGGCGGCTTCCTTGGCGCTTTGTTCAAGGTTCGGGGCCACTTCCTTTCCGTATGGCTCAACATAGCCATTAAACTCCGCTTTCACCTTAGGCTTCTGTGGGATGTATAAACGAGTCCCCACCTGTAGAGGCTGATTAGGAGAAATCCCGTTCACCCTTGCAAGTTCCTGATAAGGGACGCCCGTCTTTTGACTGATTCTCCAAAGACTATCCCCGGGTTGAACAAAATAAAAACTTCCTATAATCGGGATGACCAGTGATTGGCCGATCACTAAATTATTGGGGTTCGGCAATTGATTAGCGTCCACTATATCATTAACTGTTGATCCATACGCTTGAGCGATACCAAATAAAGATTGGTTCGGCTGGACAACATGTATTTGCATAAACAAACCCTCCTTTAATTCATTCACTATAATCAGCGTATGAGAAGGGTGGTTTGAATATGTTTTCTGCCGGAAATTTTATAAAATCCCGCCGGTAGGATCAATCTTTGCTTTTAAGACATTTTTCATCATCGTCAAAGCGTAGTGATTATCTTCTTCACTGACAGAAGCGATGGCGTCGCCGGGCACCATTAGGTTAAACTCTCTCATATAGGCATCATTGGCTGTGAAGAGTACACATATATTACCGGCAATCCCTGTGATGATCAGGTTCTTGACAGATAAGTGGTGAAGAAGCGTGTTTAATGCCGTACCATAAAAGGCAGAGTGTTTCGGTTTAATAAGAAAGTAATCGTCTTCCATCGGTTGGAGAGGAGTCATGATCGGGTCGCTCGTCTTATTATGACATTTCTTATAGATCTCTTTGTAATCTGCTTTCCAAAGCTCGTAATGGTCGTTAATATAGATGGTAGGAAGCTGATGTTTCATACAATAGCGACGCAGGGAGTTAATGGGATCGACAATCTTTGAGGTGTGTTGCGCCAACGTTTCCCCATGTGTAAAGTCAAATGGATTCATAATATCGATGACCAAAAGAGCAGTATCGTTAGGTATCATGTGAAAGCCCCTTTCCACTATAGTTTGGTGTGAATCGGGATATTTTATAAAGGATTGAGAAATAAATTTACAGGAGTACACAATGGGTATAAGAGAAGAACAGTTTATGAAAGAAGCACTGATAGAAGCAGAGAAAGCCGCCGCCATCCAGGAAGTTCCGATTGGCGCCGTGATTGTGATGGATGACGAGATCATCGCCCGGGCCCATAATCTGAGGGAAACGAGCCAAAACGCCATCACCCATGCAGAAACACTGGCGATCCAAGAGGCATGTGAGAAGCTTGGCACTTGGCGTCTTGAAGGAGCGGAGATTTATGTCACCCTTGAACCATGTCCCATGTGCAGCGGTGCCATCATCCTATCACGAATCGAGAAAGTCGTTTATGGGGCAAAGGATCCGAAAGCGGGTTGTGCCGGGACGCTGATGAATCTACTTGAGGATGATCGGTTTAATCACCAGTGTGAAGTATTGCCTGGGGTGTTGTCGGAAGAGTGTGGTGGAATCCTGTCCCGATTTTTTAAAGGATTAAGGGATCGGAAGAAAAGTGAGAAGAAAAAGAGGATGGATAGTCTGTAAATAACTTACAGCATTCCATCATTGCTTTTTACCGTAAATCCTAGTATACTTAATCTTGCGTCGCACTAATGACGCAACTAAATATGGTATCAATTTTGCCGTGCTAGGTGGGGAGGTAGCGGTGCCCTGTACTCGCAATCCGCTCTAGCGAGACCGAATTCCTTTCCGAGGCTCGCACTCTGTAGGGCCTGCCTCAAGTAAGTGGTGTTGACGCCTGGGTCCTGCGCAATGGGAATCCATGAACCATGTCAGGTCCGGAAGGAAGCAGCATTAAGTGGAAGCTCCCATGTGCCGCAGGGTTGCCTGGGCCGAGCTAACTGCTTGAGTAACGCCTATGGATGCTTGTCGACGAAAGGTGCACGGCAGTTTAACTTATATACAACAACTCATCCATTTCCGGGTGAGTTTTTTGTTTATGTAAAGGTTTAAATTGATCTCCGGTTTTCTTTGTAAAAGGGATTTACATTACGTTATAATAGAGACACTATAGTACATAAAAAGAGGGGGGAGTATTTTGGCATATCAAGCTTTATATCGTGTGTGGCGTCCTCAGTCATTTATTGATGTAGTGGGACAGCAGCATGTAACGAAAACGTTGCAAAATGCCCTCCTTCATCAGAAGATTTCCCATGCCTATTTATTCTCGGGACCAAGAGGGACAGGGAAGACTAGTGCAGCGAAGATCCTGGCGAAAGCCGTTAACTGTGAACGTTCCCCTGTAGCGGAACCTTGCAATGAGTGCGATGCGTGTAAAGGGATCACGGACGGTTCGATCCCTGATGTCATTGAAATCGATGCCGCCTCCAATAACGGGGTGGAGGAGATCCGGGACATCCGGGATAAAGTCAAATATTCTCCAAACGTTGTCGAGTATAAAGTCTACATCATCGATGAAGTTCATATGCTGTCCATCGGGGCATTCAATGCGCTTCTGAAAACATTGGAGGAGCCGCCTAAGCATGTCATATTCATCCTGGCGACGACCGAACCCCATAAGATTCCCCTGACCATCATTTCGCGCTGTCAGCGATTTGACTTCAAACGGATCACCGCCATGGATATTGTGGGAAGAATGAGTCATATTGCCACAGAATCCGGCGTGAATTTTGAGGAAAATGCCTTGACGATCATCGCTAGGGCTGCCGAGGGCGGGATGCGTGATGCTCTCAGCCTTCTCGATCAGGCGATCTCCTTCAGTCAGGACCGGGTCACGGTCGACGATGCCCTGACGGTAACAGGAGCCGTTTCTCAAGGTTACTTGAATACGCTGGCAAAGGCCATCCTGGAAAGAGATGTTACAACCGGTTTAGGGGCCCTGGAAGAGCTCCTGTTTCAAGGGAAGGACCCGGCGAGGTTCGCAGAAGACTTCATCCTTTATTTCAGGGACATGCTGTTATACCAGACCGCACCGAACCTGGAGGAATCACTGGAACGGGTCATGCTCGACGATGATTTCAAAGAATTGGCGGAGCGCACCCAGCCTGGACAGATCTATCAGTACATTGACGTCCTGAATCAGGCCGGTCAGGAAATGAAGTTTACGAACCATGCCCGGATTTATCTGGAGGTTTCCATTGTGAAGCTTTGTCAGATGGAAGCGCCCGTATCCGCTTCTTCGCCGGAAGTGAATGATTTGATGAAAAAGATCAACCTTCTTGAAAAAGAGGTCGAACAGCTGAAGGCAAATGGAGTCAAGGTCCAAGCGGAGCCCGCAGCACAGGCAGCAAAAAAACCGATCAGGGCGAAGAAGGGGTTCCGGGCCCCTACCGGTAAGATCCAGGAAGTGCTCCGAACGGCCACGAAAGAGGATTTGAATCTTATCAAGAGTCGTTGGGGAGACATGGTGGAAACCCTTAATCAGCGTCAGATGCGTTCGCAGTCTGCATTATTAAATGATGCTGAACCTGTAGCAGCAACAAACGGCTCATTTGTGTTAAAATTCAAATATGATATCCATTGTCAAATGGCAATGGAGAATCAAGCTTTCACTTCCGCGATTGCTTCCATCTTGGAAGAATTAACGGGAAATAGCTATGCGGCTATTGGGATTCCTGAAGATCAGTGGATGTCCATAAGGGAAGACTTCATCCGGAATTCGAAAACAGAGGATGGGGATTCATCCAGCGGAAATCAAGAAGAAGATTCTCTCTTAACGGAAGCTGAAAAGCTGGTCGGTATGGATTTAATAGAACTTAACGATTAATAGTTTCAATAATAAACTGGAGGTAATGATGATGATGCGTGGAAATGGAAATATGCAAAACATGATGAAACAAATGCAAAAAATGCAAAAGAAGATGGCGGAAGCTCAGGAAGAACTGGGTGAAAAGCAAATCGAAGGAACAGCAGGCGGCGGTATGGTAACAGTTATTGTGTCCGGCCACAAACAAGTCATTGACGTGAAAATCAACGAAGAAGCGGTTGATCCGGATGATGTAGAAATGTTACAAGACTTAGTTCTTGCAGCAACTAACGATGCACTGAAGAAAGCGGACGAACTAACGAACTCAACCATGGGTCAGTTCACTAAAGGAATGAACCTACCGGGAATGTTCTAGGAGGCAAACATATGCATTATCCTGAGCCTATATCAAAGCTGATCGACAGCTTTATGAAACTGCCGGGAATCGGGCC
>NZ_CP096886.1:600000-662500 GCF_024195245.1 Rossellomorea sp. KS-H15a
TCATCGGGTTACCGAATTCAGACAAACTCCGAATGCCAAAGACTTATCCATGGGAGTCAGACTGCGAGTGATAAGATCCGTAGTCGAAAGGGAAACAGCCCAGACCACCAGCTAAGGTCCCAAAGTATACGTTAAGTGGAAAAGGATGTGGAGTTGCTTAGACAACCAGGATGTTGGCTTAGAAGCAGCCACCATTTAAAGAGTGCGTAATAGCTCACTGGTCGAGTGACTCTGCGCCGAAAATGTACCGGGGCTAAACGTATCACCGAAGCTGTGGATTGACACCTCTAGGTGTCAGTGGTAGGAGAGCGTTCTAAGGACTGCGAAGCTAGACCGTAAGGACTGGTGGAGTGCTTAGAAGTGAGAATGCCGGTATGAGTAGCGAAAGATGGGTGAGAATCCCATCCACCGAATGCCTAAGGTTTCCTGAGGAAGGCTCGTCCGCTCAGGGTTAGTCGGGACCTAAGTCGAGGCCGATAGGCGTAGACGATGGACAACAGGTTGATATTCCTGTACCACCTCTTTTCCGTTTGAGCAATGGGGGGGACGCAGGAGGATAGGGTAAGCGCACTGCTGGATATGTGCGTCTAAGCAGTTAGGCTGATGATGAGGCAAATCCCATCATCGTGAAGGCTGAGCTGTGATAGCGAGCGAATTATAGTAGCGAAGTTCCTGATTCCACACTGCCAAGAAAAGCCTCTAGCGAGGAAAAAGGTGCCCGTACCGCAAACCGACACAGGTAGGCGAGGAGAGAATCCTAAGGTGAGCGAGAGAACTCTCGTTAAGGAACTCGGCAAAATGACCCCGTAACTTCGGGAGAAGGGGTGCTCTGGTAGGGTGCAAGCCCGAGAGAGCCGCAGTGAATAGGCCCAGGCGACTGTTTAGCAAAAACACAGGTCTCTGCGAAGCCGTAAGGCGAAGTATAGGGGCTGACGCCTGCCCGGTGCTGGAAGGTTAAGAGGAGTGCTTAGCGCAAGCGAAGGTGCGAATCGAAGCCCCAGTAAACGGCGGCCGTAACTATAACGGTCCTAAGGTAGCGAAATTCCTTGTCGGGTAAGTTCCGACCCGCACGAAAGGCGTAACGATCTGGGCACTGTCTCAACGAGAGACTCGGTGAAATTATAGTACCTGTGAAGATGCAGGTTACCCGCGACAGGACGGAAAGACCCCGTGGAGCTTTACTGTAGCCTGATATTGAATTTTGGTACAGCTTGTACAGGATAGGTAGGAGCCTTGGAAACCGGAGCGCCAGCTTCGGTGGAGGCATCGGTGGGATACTACCCTGGCTGTATTGAAATTCTAACCCGCGCCCCTTATCGGGGTGGGAGACAGTGTCAGGTGGGCAGTTTGACTGGGGCGGTCGCCTCCTAAAGAGTAACAGGCGCCCAAAGGTTCCCTCAGAATGGTTGGAAATCATTCGCAGAGTGTAAAGGCACAAGGGAGCTTGACTGCGAGACCTACAAGTCGAGCAGGGACGAAAGTCGGGCTTAGTGATCCGGTGGTTCCGCATGGAAGGGCCATCGCTCAACGGATAAAAGCTACCCCGGGGATAACAGGCTTATCTCCCCCAAGAGTCCACATCGACGGGGAGGTTTGGCACCTCGATGTCGGCTCATCGCATCCTGGGGCTGTAGTCGGTCCCAAGGGTTGGGCTGTTCGCCCATTAAAGCGGTACGCGAGCTGGGTTCAGAACGTCGTGAGACAGTTCGGTCCCTATCCGTCGTGGGCGCAGGAAATTTGAGAGGAGCTGTCCTTAGTACGAGAGGACCGGGATGGACGCACCGCTGGTGTACCAGTTGTCTTGCCAAAGGCATCGCTGGGTAGCTATGTGCGGAAGGGATAAGTGCTGAAAGCATCTAAGCATGAAGCCCCCCTCGAGATGAGATTTCCCATCACGTAAGTGAGTAAGATCCCTAGAAGATGACTAGGTAGATAGGTCAGAGATGGAAGCATGGCGACATGTGGAGTTGACTGATACTAATCGATCGAGGACTTAACCACAAAGAGTCATTATTTTAATGAACAACAATTGGTCGATATTCGGCTTTCTTGACATCAATCCTTTATCTAGTTTTGAAGGAACAATCCTTCAACAGAATATTCGTCTGGTGATAATGGCGAAGAGGTCACACCCGTTCCCATGCCGAACACGGAAGTTAAGCTCTTCAGCGCCGATGGTAGTTGGGGGATCTCCCCCTGTGAGAGTAGGACGTCGCCAGGCAAATAGGAAAAAGAGTAGCTCTTAGGAGTTGCTCTTTTTTGGTTTGATTTGAAGTTCGAAGAACATGATTGTTTTATTAGATCTCTCCTGGACCGCAGTGCGAGGGTAGGGAGGAGCAAGAAGGTCGAGGACGCGAGGGAGAGAAGACCTTCGTTCAGGCTCCCACAGGAGGATCTGAACGAGTGAAGCGGACGAAGAGATTCGCCGCTCATCACTAGCCGCAGCCTTCAGTGCCGATGGTGGTTGGGGGCTCCCCCTGTGAGAGTAGGACGTCGCCAGGCAAATAGGAAAAAGAGTAACTCATTGGGAGTTGTTCTTTTTTTGTTTTAATTAAATTTGTTCGAAAAACCTCTCCATCTCTCAACCTAATACACTCATAATCTCAAGTCACCAATATACCAACATCTTTTCACAATCTTTTTTATAGAGACATACACAGACACGTTAACGGCAACATAAGATTAGAGTACACTTGATTATTCTGTCAGTTGAAATGTTTATAATTATGTATACAATTAGTGGTTTTGAGGCAGAATAGGTTGTATGGAGGTGGAGGGCCCGATGGTAAATCAGGAACGTAAGGCGGCTTTGGAAGAGTGCATCGTTTGTCACGTTGAGAAGAAGGTTGGAATCCATCTATACACATCGTTTATCTGCACAGATTGTGAAAAGGAAATGGTTCACACAGAAACGAATGATCCTTTGTACAAAACGTTCATACAAAGACTGAAAAAAGTGAATACTCCTCAAATCTACTCATAACCAGAAGGTATACATGGTTATGATTTTTTTTGCTTTCAGCGTTTCAATGGTTTATGAGTTTCGTTGATTCACCTTTATCCAAATAAGATTTGAATTCTCCGAAGCATGGTGCCGCATGGTTGTGATACGATATGGATGGATATTTTACTTTAAGGAGATAGATGGAATGAAGCGAGATCATACAAGAACCCCGCTGATTGAGGCGATCGAGAGGCATCGGTCTATACAACCCATTTCATTTCATGTACCAGGGCATAAGAACGGTTTGTTGGTCCAGGATCAGCCGTTTTATCAATCGGATCTTACAGAGTTAAGTGGTTTGGATGATTTACATGATTCCCATGAGGCGATTCGGGAAGCGGAGGAATTGCTTGGGGATGTATATGGGTCTTTAGTGAGTCATTTTCTGGTGAATGGAAGTACGGTAGGGAATATTGCAGCGATCCTTGCTTCCTGTGAACCTGGGGATACTGTATTTGTTCAACGGAATTGTCATAAGTCGGTGCTGAACGGCATCAGGCTAGCCAAGGCTGTTCCGGTTTTCATTGAAACTGAGTGGGATGAAATGGGGACCGCCCTTGGGATACGGTTGGAGGATATAAAGGAAGCGATGAACGTATTCCCTCATGTGAAAGCTTGTGTATTCACGTATCCGACTTATTATGGCTTTACATACAATCTTAAAGAAATCATAGATGAGTGTCATAAGCATGGTGTCATCTGTATCATTGATGAGGCTCATGGTGCTCATTTTAAATTGGGCATGCCTTTTCCCGAGTCTGCCATGGAGTGCGGGGCAGATATTGTGGTTCATTCCGCTCATAAGATGCTTCCGGCTATGACGATGGGATCTTATTTACATATTGGAAGTAGCCGGGTGGATGCGCATAAGGTAAAAGACTATTTAACTATGCTACAATCAAGTAGTCCTTCGTATCCGATTATGGCATCTCTTGATTACGCGAGATCCTATGTCGGGACGTTTTTAAAAGAGGACTTGGATCAAACACTTGAGCATATTCGCGAATTTATAGATGGGATTGAACGGATCCATCCTCAGCTCATTGTTCGACAGGCACATGATCCATTAAAGCTGATGATGAAGTTCGCAGGGCGGACGGGTTATGTTCTAAAGGAGCTGTTAGAATCTGTAGGTGTCTACCCTGAACTTGCTGATCCGAATCAGGTACTTCTGATCCTTCCTTTAGTAAAGAAGGGTTTTTCGTTTCCGTATAAGGAAGCGATCGCTAGGATAAAAAAGGCGCTCGAGGATGAGCCTGTGGTAGAAGTCCTTCCTATGGAGGGAATAATCAGCCCGAGAAGGACAACCCCTTTTTCCAGCCTTGCATTAACCCTGGAGGAAATGAACGGGAAAGTGGAAGTGTTGATTTCCCTGGACGATGCAGAAGGAGAAGTTTCCGCTGGAATGGTGACACCTTATCCACCGGGCATCCCCTTACTGGTGCCGGGGGAACGGATCACTGCCGATGTAATCCGGCGTTTGAACGAATATATAAGGAATAAGGCAAACATACAGGGGCACCACCGATTGGCTGACCACTGTGTGTATGTGTATCGATAAAGCGGAGGGAAACAGATGACAAGAGGATTGTTCATTACCGTTGAAGGCCCCGAGGGAGCCGGGAAGTCAACGATATTATCAGAGTTATATCAACAACTGCTGCAGGATGGCCTGGATGTTGTCCAGACGAGGGAGCCGGGAGGTATTTCCATAGCTGAGCAGATCAGGGAAGTCATATTAAATACAAAGAACACGGAAATGGATAAGCGGACGGAAGCACTGTTATATGCAGCTGCGAGACGTCAGCATCTGGTGGAGAAAGTGATCCCGGCCCTTGAGGCAGGCAGGATCGTCATTTGTGACCGGTTTATCGACAGTTCCCTTGCTTATCAGGGGAATGCCCGTGGAATCGGGATGGAAGAAGTCATGGACATCAATCAATTTGCGATTGAGGATAAGATGCCGGATCTCACGCTGTATTTTGACATTGATCCCGAAGAGGGGTTAAAGAGAATTGCCAAGCATAATGGCAGAGAAGTGAATCGATTGGATCTCGAATCGGTTGAATTTCATACTCGCGTCCGGGAGGGGTATCAGAAGTTGATCAAACAATATCCGGATCGCATTCAAGTCATCGATGCCAGTAAGAGTAAGGAAGCGGTATTTGCTGACGCGTATGAAATCGTGACGGGTTATTTAAACAGGTGAGACTAGTAGAAGAGACGGACTGCCGGGCAAAAATTCGCTGCCTGGTCCTCCGTCTCTTTTTTAGATGAAGCATTGGAGTCTTTTCAATGATATAATAGAAGGAAGTAAATGGCTTTATAACGGAGGAGTTCATTCATGAAGGTAATTATGGCAGTTGTACAGGATAAGGATAGCAATCGTTTGTCTAATGCCCTGATGGAACATAATTTTCGTTCGACAAAATTAGCGAGCACCGGCGGTTTTCTGAAGTCAGGAAATACGACGTTCATTATTGGTACTGAGGATATTCGTGTGGAAAAAGCCTTACAGGTCATTAAGGAAAACTGTCAGTCACGGGATCAAATGGTAGCACCGGTGTCCCCTATGGGTGGAAATGCAGATTCCTATGTGCCTTATCCCGTAGAAGTGGCTGTAGGCGGGGCGACGGTATTCGTTCTCCCTGTAGAACAATTCCATCAGTTTTAAAGTGAGGTTGGATCACGATGAAAATTAATCAGGACCACCGTGTGTCCTTGGATAGCGTGGCGAAAGATCAGAGAACTGGCAGTACCGGCCAAATGAAGTTCGGTCAGCTCGTCCAGAAACATGATCAGAAAATGCAGATGGATCAGCTTAATAAGCTTCTTGGGACGATAGAGGACGCCGGCACCCGATTAGCCCAGTCAAGGACATTCAAAGATCTTGCCAAATATAAAACATTGGTCAAGAAGTTTGTACGGGAAGCAGTCGACTTCGGAATGGACCTGAAGCAGTCCCATACCTGGAATCAATATGGTGAGGGACGAAAGCTGAATATCGTCGAAACGGTGGATCAGCATCTTGTCGGATTAACGGAAGATGTATTGGATAAAGAAAAGAAGTCAATTGATATATTAGGGAAAATCGGGGAAATAAAAGGTCTGCTTATTAATCTTTATATGTAAGAGAGTGATGTTAAGACATGTTGTTTGAAGAGATACAACCATTTCAGCCAGTCGTCCTTCAGATGCTGCAGAATAGTATATTGAAGGATCGTGTCGCTCATGCTTATTTATTCGAGGGTGAAAAAGGGACACGAAAGAAAGAAATGAGCATGCTGTTCGCCAAGGCCTTATTATGCCTGAACCGGGTAGACGGAAAGCCATGTGAAGACTGCTCCAACTGCAAAAGGATCAATCACGGGAATCACCCGGACCTACATGTAGTGGAGCCTGATGGTCTATCTATCAAGAAGGATCAGATTAAAAGTCTGCAAGAAGAATTTTCGAAAACGGGTGTAGAATCTAAGAAGAAAATCTACATTATCGTTCACGGAGATAAGATGACGGCGAATGCTGCTAACAGCCTATTAAAGTTTCTTGAAGAGCCGTTAGCGGATACAACCGCGATTCTCATCACAGAAAATATTCATCGGATCCTGCCGACCATTCTTTCCAGGTGCCAGACGGTTTCATTTAAACCGTTACCGAAAGAACAGCTGGCCAAACAGTTATTGGAAGAGGGGATCCCACCTCACTTTGCCACTCTTGCAGCCAACTTGACGAACCATTATGAGGAAGCTGTAGAAATATGTCAAAATGAGTGGTTTGCACAAGCAAGAATAATAGTGTTAAAATTATATGAAGTCCTCCAAAAAAGTCCCTTCCAAGCAATGGTCAAAATACAAGAGGATTTTGTACAGCACTTCAAAGAAAAAGATCAAGTCGATCGAGCATTGGATCTTTTACTTCTAATATATAAAGACTTACTTCATATCCAGTTAGGAAAAGAAGAGCAGCTCGTGTACCCGGACCAAAAGGAAAACTGGAAATCCAACGCACTTCAAGTATCAACCAATCGTCTTTCTACTAATATGACGGTGATCCTTGAAGCAAAACGCAAGTTAAACGCCAATATGAATTCGCAGCTGCTAGTAGAACAGCTTATGCTAAAACTGCAGGGGTGATGGTCCTTTGTACGATGTTGTAGGAGTTCGCTTTAAAAAAGCGGGTAAAATCTATTATTTCGATCCGGGTGATTTGGACATTCAAAAAGATTGTTATGTAATCGTTGAAACGGTCCGCGGAGTCGAATTTGGAAAAGTAGTCGTAGAGAGAAAGCAAGTCGGAGAAAATGATGTAGTTCTTCCGTTGAAAAAAGTGATTCGGATTGCCGATCAAAAAGATCGATTGATCGTGGACGAGAACAAGTCGTCTGCAACGGAAGCCTATAACGTATGTTGTGATAAAATTAATCAGCATCAATTGGATATGAAATTGGTGGATGTAGAATATACATTTGATCGTAATAAAGTCATATTCTATTTTACGGCTGATGGACGTGTTGATTTCCGGGAGCTGGTGAAAGATCTGGCCTCCATTTTCCGTACGCGCATTGAACTTCGTCAGATTGGCGTTCGAGACGAAGCAAAAATGCTGGGTGGTATTGGTCCTTGTGGCCGCATGCTGTGTTGTTCAACCTTTTTAGGGGATTTTGAACCTGTGTCCATCAAAATGGCGAAGGATCAAAATCTATCCCTTAATCCCACGAAGATTTCAGGTTTATGCGGACGTTTGATGTGCTGTCTGAAATACGAGAATGACGAGTATGAAGCAGCGAAAGAAGAACTACCTGATATCGGAGAAGTGATTAAGACACCTCATGGAAAAGGTAAAGTGGTAGGTCTTAATATTCTGGAACGTATTCTTCAGGTGGAAATCAAAGAAGAAGAGCGGGTTCTGGAATTCACATTAGATGAAATTATGAACGAAGGTGCCGTATCATTCCAAGCCACAGAGTAACGGGGTGTAGTGTCGTGGATAAGAAAGAGTTCTTTGATTCAGTCAGTAACATGGAACAACAAATTGGTGACTTGTATCATCAATTAGGTGAGCTCAAACAATGCCTAGCTGAAATGTTAGAGGAAAATAATTCTCTAAAGTTAGAAAATGAACATTTGCGCCGTAGACTGGAACAAACAGAGAACTCACCAAAAAAGGTACAAACAAACAACGATGCGGGTACGACGAGTGAGTCAGACTTAGAAGATAAAACACTGGATATTGGAGAAGGCTATGACAACCTTGCTCGACTATACCAGGAAGGATTTCATATTTGTAACATACATTTCGGAAGTCCCCGGAAGGATGAAGACTGCTTATTCTGCCTTTCTTTCTTAAATAAGAAATAAAGGTTACTTCATTCTTCTGAACAGAATACAGATAAAAAGGACTGATCCACGATATAGTGGGATTGGTCCTTTTTATTCGAAAAGCGCAGGCGGCTTGAACAGGCCCGACAAGCATAAGATGAATGGGCTGAGAAGGCGTTCTTTGCCTTCTTGGACCATTTAGCTTATGACCTCGAGGGACTAGCCGCCGGAGCTGGACAATCGAAAAGCAAAAACAACATATAATAGAAGAAAAAATGGAGGAAAGGCATGGTCGAGTTAAAAGAAGATGAGCGTTTAGATTATTTATTAGCTGAAAACATGAGGATCATTCAGAGTCCTTCCGTTTTCTCTTTTTCAACAGATGCGGTCCTATTGGCCCACTTCAGCTATTTGCCGATTCATAAGGGTAAGGTGGTTGATTTATGTTCAGGGAACGGCATCATCCCCTTATTGCTGAGTGCAAGAACCAATGTCCAGATAACAGGAGTGGAAATTCAAGAGCGGCTATTTGATATGGCACAGCGGAGTGTCGAGTATAATGACCGTCAGCATCAGATCACGATGAAAATGGGGGATGTAAAGGAAATTGATCAACTCCTCCATCATTCTCACTATGATGTGGTTACATGCAATCCTCCCTATTTCAATACGCCGCCAGGAGATAAACGAAATGTGAACGAGCACTATGCGATTGCCCGTCACGAAATCTTATGCACCCTTGAGGATACCATCAAAGCGTCCAGCTATTTGCTGAAACAGGGAGGCAAGGCTTCCTTCGTTCACCGCCCCGGCCGATTGATGGATATCCTTTCACTGATGAGAAAACATCGTCTCGAGCCCAAACGATTGCGCTTTGTGTATCCAAAGCCCGGGAGAGAAGCCAACACGATATTAATAGAAGGAATAAAAGATGGGAAACCGGACCTAAAGATCCTTCCCCCTTTATATGTATACGATGAGCAGAATGAGTACTCTAAAGAAGTACATGATATGCTATTTGGAAAACATAAAACGAACCACCAAACATGAACCAGGAGGTGATATTCACCATGAAGCAGCAGAAAAGTTTTCAGGACAGTGAAAAAGGAAGCCTGTATCTTGTCCCCACGCCGATCGGAAATCTCGAGGACATGACGTTCCGTGCCATCCGAATGATGAAGGAAGCGACGGTGATTGCAGCGGAGGATACGAGGAATACCAAGAAACTGTGCAATTACTTTGAAATTGATACACCAATCATCAGTTACCATGAACATAATAAAGAAACGAGCGGACAGAAACTGATTGAGCGAATGGAGAAGGGAGAGCTCGTGGCCCTTGTCAGTGATGCAGGAATGCCATCGATCTCAGATCCAGGTTATGAATTGGTGAAAGAAGCAATCGAACACAACATTGCCGTCATTCCACTGCCTGGGGCAAATGCCGCCCTTACGGCTCTCATCGCTTCAGGTTTAGCTCCTCAGCCATTTTACTTCTATGGTTTTCTGCATAGAGGAAAAAAAGACAAAAGAGCTGAGCTTGAAACCCTAAAATCCTTGGAGGATACATTTATCCTTTACGAATCACCCCACAGATTAAAAGAAACATTAAAAGAATTATATGCGGCTTTGGGAAATAGACAAATCGTCATCTGCCGAGAGCTCACGAAGAAGTTCGAGGAGTTTATACGAGGTTCAATCGAGGAAGTAATCGAATGGGCGAATGAGGGAGAAGTGCGGGGGGAATTCTGCTTGTTGATCGAAGGGGCAGGTCCACAAGAGAAAGAGGAGGAAGACGCTTGGTGGAGCAGTTACTCCCTGCAAGATCATGTCCAACACTATGTAGATGAAGAAAGCATGTCCTCAAAGGAAGCCATCAAACAAGTCTCCAAGGAGAGATCCCTCCCTAAACGGGAAGTATACCAGGCTTACCACGTGGAATAACTGCCAAACAAAAAGGCCTGAGTCGAATGGACTCAGGCCTGTCATATAGCAAAGGATTATTTTGATTGTAAAGATTCCTGAATTTCTTTCAGTAACTGATCTGCACCTTCACGGCTAAGAACTAATTTACCATTCGCAAGCTTGATGTTGTCATCAGAAACTTCACCAGTGATTTGGCAAGTCATGCTTGGCTTATATTTCTTTAAGATAATTCTTTCGTCATCCACATAAATTTCCAAAGCATCCTTCTCAGCGATACCTAATGTACGACGTAGTTCGATTGGAATAACGACACGGCCCAGTTCATCAACTTTTCTTACAATACCTGTAGACTTCATTTGAGAATCTCCTCCAAATAAATATGATTATTTATCTCTATCTGTTTCGTCAATATTCGACAAATTTCATTAACTGATACTATCATACCAACGATTAGGAATCTCGTCAATAATTAAATCTGTAAATTATTAATAATAAATGGATGTTTAAGTCTTGTTATAATAAGCTTTACGCTTTGTTGTAAAAAATTGTATTACCAATTGAATATTATTGTAATGAAAGTAATATTAAATAAGATTGTCGAATTTTCTTTACCTAATGCATAAGTTCGACATATTTCGACAAAATTCAATGTCGTTTTCGACAAAACTTACAATCAACATTGTTTAGTTGCAGAAACCCTTTATTTTAGGTATATTTTGATGAGATAAGAGGTTAAGATGATAGGTAAGGTCAAGGATGGATGTATATAACAGACCTGCCGCTATAAACCATACGGAGTCTGATTTGGGTTTATGGGGGTAAGTGAAAAAATGAGGAGGAACAGGAAGTGGAAGAAAAGTTGAACACCTTCTATATTACAACGCCGATTTATTATCCAAGTGGAAATTTACATATTGGACATGCATACACCACGGTTGCCGGTGATGCCATGGCCCGTTATAAGAGAATGCGTGGATTCGATGTCATGTACCTTACCGGGACGGACGAACATGGCCAAAAGATCCAAAGAAAAGCCGAGGAAGAAGGGATTACACCTCAGGCATATGTTGACGGAATTGTAAGCGGCATTAAAGACTTGTGGGAGAAGTTGGATATATCCTACGATGACTTTATCCGGACGACGGAGAAGCGTCATAAGGATATCGTAGAAAAAATCTTCAACCAGCTTGTCCAGCAGGGCGATATTTATCTGGATCAGTATGAAGGATGGTACTGTACCCCATGTGAATCCTTCTTTACGGAAAGACAATTAGAAAACGGGAATTGCCCTGATTGTGGACGCCCCGTTGAAAAAGTAAAGGAAGAGTCGTATTTCTTCAAAATGAGTAAATACGTGGATCGCTTACTTGCTTATTATGAAGAGAATCCTGAGTTCATTCAACCAGAATCAAGGAAGAATGAGATGGTGAATAACTTCATTAAACCAGGTTTGGAAGACCTTGCTGTTTCACGTACCACTTTTGATTGGGGAGTGAAGGTACCTGGTGATCCGAAGCACGTCATTTATGTTTGGATCGACGCCCTTTCCAACTACATCACGGCTTTAGGATATGGCAGTGAACAAGACGCAAACTACTTGAAATATTGGCCAGCCGATGTCCATCTGGTAGGAAAGGAAATCGTCCGTTTCCATACGATCTACTGGCCGATCATGCTGATGGCTTTGGATCTTCCGCTTCCAAAGAAAGTCTTCGCTCATGGATGGCTTCTGATGAAAGACGGAAAAATGTCCAAATCCAAAGGGAATGTCGTGGATCCTGTTACCCTTATTGATCGATATGGCCTTGATTCTCTTCGCTACTATTTATTAAGAGAAGTGCCATTTGGATCGGACGGTGTCTTTACGCCGGAAGGATTCGTAGAGAGGATCAATTTTGACCTGGCCAATGACCTTGGGAACTTATTGAACCGGACAGTGGCTATGATCAATAAATACTTCGATGGGGTCATTCCAACGTATGTTGATTCTGACGGTGAATTTGATCAAGCACTCCTGGATATGAACAATGAGACGGTGAAGAAATATGAAGAAGCCATGGAAAATATGGAGTTTTCAGTTGCACTGTCCAGCCTTTGGCAGTTAATCAGCCGTACGAATAAGTACATTGATGAAACACAGCCATGGGCCCTTGCAAAGGATGAAAGCAAGAAGGAAGAGCTTGGCAGCGTGATGAGTCACTTGGCTGAATCATTAAGAAGAGTGGCAGTCCTCTTACAGCCTTTCTTGACAAGAACACCTAAGAAGATCTTCGAGCAGCTGAATCTGCATGATGAAAACATGCACACATGGGAAAGCCTTGAGCGTTTCGGAGCCATTCCGGCAGGCACCGAAGTAGTCAAAAAAGGGGAGCCCATCTTCCCGCGTCTTGAACTACAGGAAGAGGTAGCCTTTATTAAAGAAAAAATGCAGGGATCTGCTCCTGTCGTGGAAGAGAAGAAGGAAGTTTCCGCACCGGAAGCTTCAGAGGAAATCGGGATTGACGATTTCATGAAAGTCGAGCTTCGCGTAGCCGAGGTGATTGGAGCAGAACCGGTTAAAAAAGCCGATAAGCTGCTAAAGTTGCAATTGGATCTAGGCTATGAAAAACGTCAAGTTGTATCGGGAATTGCGAAATTCTATCAGCCGGACGAGCTCGTTGGGAAAAAAGTGATCTGCGTAACGAATCTGAAGCCGGTAAAACTTCGCGGGGAACTTTCCCAAGGAATGATTCTTGCCGGAGAAGAAAGTGGAACGTTATCTCTTGCTTCCATCGATCAGTCTTTACCAAATGGAACAAAAGTTAAATAAATGATTCTTTGTGATAGATGAAATAAAGGGATGTTCCACGTGGAACATCCCTTTATTATATGCATATAATGAATTCGATGAATGGTAGTTTTTAATTAAGAAAATTAATTATATCAGTATAGTTAAAAAAGAGGGGTAAACAGATGATTTTGGTTCTGTCACTAAAATAGATAAAATGAAGTGTGACTGTAATGGGAACTCTGTAAATAAAAAATATCCAAGTAAACCATAATATGTAATATGAATGTTACATGAATGTGATGCTTGTCATGCGTTTTTATATTAAACTTATCTTTATTACAAGGAGTGTCTTATATGCTATTTGATACACATGTTCATTTGAATGCTGAACAATTTGACGAAGATCTGGAGGAGGTATTGTCAAGGGCAAGAGAAGCTGGAGTCGAAAAAATGGTGGTTGTCGGCTTTGACCGTCCGACCATTAATCGGGCCATGGAACTCATTGGTCAATATGATTTTCTATATGCCGCAATCGGGTGGCATCCAGTGGATGCAATTGATATGAATGATGAGGATTTAGCTTGGATAGAAGAACTTTCACAGCACCCTAAAGTCGTTGCTATAGGGGAGATGGGGCTTGACTATCATTGGGACAAATCCCCCAAGGATGTTCAAAAAGAAGTATTCCGAAAACAGATTCAACTAGCTAAGAAAGTAAAACTCCCGATCGTCATACACAACCGTGAAGCCACACAGGATATCGTGGATATTCTCAGGGAAGAAGGAGCGGAGGAAGTAGGAGGGATCATGCACTGCTTCAGTGGAAGTCCTGAAATCGCTCAAGAATGTGTAGAAATGAATTTCTATATTTCCCTTGGAGGTCCCGTAACGTTCAAGAATGCCAAGAAACCTAAAGATGTGGCTAAAGAAATCCCGCTTGAGAAGCTTCTAATTGAAACCGATTGTCCTTATCTCGCTCCTCATCCGTATAGAGGGAAGAGAAATGAACCGGCTTACGTGAAGCTTGTAGCGGAACAAATCGCGGAATTGAAAGAAGTGTCTTTGGAGGAAGTAGAAAGGATCACAACAGAAAACGCAATAAAATTATTCAACATAAACTGACATCAGATATTGTCGAGAATTGAGAGAGCTTGTCTTAATAGTTAAGTAAAACAAAAAGTTCTACATAGGAATCGTGTTTCATAGGATAAACGTGTCGATAACTCTCTCTTTTCTTTTTCTTGCATTTTCTGCATAATATGTTTTGTGTTCCCCGGGTTGTAATATTTTGCTAGATTAGGTTAGAAGAAGCAAGGGTTGACAGTCACTGGATAACTCTATATAATCACTCCGAGAAAAGGAGGCGTTTTTCATGAACTTTAAAGCCATGAAAAGCCTGTTTTCCAAGTCTTTGAGTCGAAGGAAATGGATTGTTACAATCGGAACCATCGTAACATCGGCAGCTGTATTCGGAATTCTTTTTTATGAAGGATCGAAGAACACTGTAGCATTGACCTTAGACGGCGAGCAAAAAGAGATTAGGACGCATGCAAACACGATTCAAGATATATTAAAAGAATTAGAGATTTCACCCCGCTCAGAAGACTATTTGTACCCCTCGGGGAATACGAAGGTTTCAAATAACATGAATATCGTTTGGGAACCGGCAAAACAGGTAGGGATAGCAGTAGGTGGCCAGGAGAAAAAAATCTGGACGACTGCTGAAACAGTAAAAGAGTTACTCTCCGAAAATGAAATCCAAGTAGGAGAACATGATAAGGTCCAACCCGGCTTATCAGAAAAAGTAACAGGGAACATGAATGTAAAGATTGATACCGCATTTTCACTTAAGCTTGTAAACGGTGGAAAAGAACAAAAGGTATGGTCTACTTCGACTACGGTCGCTGACTTTTTAAAGCAACAAGGAATTACACTAAAAGATTCAGACCGTGTTGAACCAAGTTTAGACAAAGTTGTTAAAGCAAATGATGTCGTAAATGTCGTTCGAGTTGAAAAAGTCACCGATGTAGTGGAAGAGACAAAGAATTTCACCGTTATTTCCAAGAAGGACTCCGACCTTTCAAAAGGAAAAGAGAAAGTCGTTCAAGAAGGCAAAAACGGAAAAGTTGAAAAGAAGTATGAAATCGTAAAAGAGAATGGTAAAGAGGTTTCCAGAAAATTAGTGAGTGAAAAAGTCGTGGAAGAAAGTCAGGATAAAATCGTCAATGTCGGAACAAAGGTTTTAGTGGCCCAGGTTTCACGTGGACGTTCTTCATCCTCATCATCCAGTGCAGAAGCATCAGCCGCTCCTAGTGGCGGACGGGAATTCTATGTCAGTTCTACTGCGTACACAGCTTCATGTAATGGATGCTCCGGCCATACGGCTACAGGCATCAATCTGAAATCGAATCCTAACGTTAAAGTGATCGCAGTCGATCCTTCCGTTATTCCTTTAGGTTCAAAGGTCTATGTGGAAGGCTATGGATATGCTGTTGCGGCAGATACAGGCGGAGCGATCAAAGGGAATAAAATCGATGTATTCTTCGCATCCAAATCAGACGCTTATCGTTGGGGAAGAAAAACAATCAAAGTGAAAATATTGAACTAGGAGCAGGGTGTTTTCCTGCTTTTTTTTATTTCTCGGTTAAAACCGTTATAATAGCTTTAGGTCTTCATTTATTAGACGAATTGAAGTGCAAAAATGTTTCAACTTTTTTGGAGGAATTATGAAAATCAAAGAAATCATTGTGGTGGAAGGAAAGGACGATACGGTAGCCATTCAGCGTGCCGTCGATGCAGATACGATCGAAACGAATGGTTCTGCGGTTTCTCCTGTTACTATAGAGAAAATTAAGCACGCCCAGGAAAAAAGGGGCGTTATCATATTTACGGATCCCGATTATCCGGGAGAACGAATTCGGAAGATTGTGAGTGAAGCGGTACCCGGATGCAAGCATGCCTTTGTACATAAGAAAGACGCGCTGCCGAAATCAGGCAGGGGGATAGGTGTCGAACATGCAAGCCCGGACGTCATAAGGGAGTCCTTGAAGGAAGCTCATTTATTGGATGTCGATCAGGTGGAAATCATTTCGAAAGAAGATCTGATCGATGCCGGTTTGATCGGAAGCCCGCAGTCGAAGGACAGGCGAATAGCCCTTGGTGAGAAGCTTAGAATCGGATACACTAATGGAAAACAGCTGCAGAAACGTTTACGGATGTTTAATATTCAAAAAGAAGAATTTAAAAAAGCGTTAATGGAAATCATTCAGGAGGAAGAACATGCATAAAGATATTGCAACCCCGATACGAACAAAGGAAATCCTTACAAAGTACGGATTTTCATTTAAGAAGAGTCTTGGTCAGAATTTTTTAATTGATCCCAATATTTTAAGGAACATAACGGAATATGCAGGACTATCCGAGAAAACAGCGGCTATTGAAATCGGACCTGGAATCGGAGCCCTGACAGAACATCTTGCCCGTACTTCGGGAAAAGTTGTAGCCTTTGAGATCGATCAGCGACTGATCCCGATCCTGGATGACACCCTGTCTCCTTATGATAATGTGAAAATAATAAATGAAGATATCCTTGAAGCGGATGTTGAAGCGATCATAAACAGAGAATTTGAAGGATTCGACGATATTATGGTGGTAGCCAATCTTCCGTATTACGTCACCACGCCCATCATCCTGAAATTATTAATGGAACGTCTCCCGATCAGGGGAATATGCGTCATGCTCCAAAAGGAAGTAGGGGACCGTATTTCAGCTCAACCGGGAACAAAGGCATATGGATCACTTTCCATCGCCATTCAGTATTATACAGAGGCTGAGATGGTCATGACTGTCCCTAAAACGGTCTTTATGCCCCAGCCGAATGTAGACTCTGCCGTCATCCGCCTGACGAAGCGTGAGAAGCCTCCTGTAGAGGTTATCAGTGAAGACTTCCTATTTACCGTTACACGCTCGTCCTTCGCTCAAAGAAGAAAGACGATTTTGAATAACTTAACGAGTCAACTCCCTCAGGGGAAGGAAAAGAAAGAGCTGATCCTGGAGGCATTATCCCAAGCTGGCGTCGAACCTACCCGCAGGGGGGAGACACTGACGATACAGGAATTCGGCCGCTTAAGCGATGAGTTGTACCCGAATTTCAACTAAAGCATGCATAAATGGCTAAACGTGAAGGAGCGTTTAGCCATTTTTTTGTATATGTTAACTGATCAGTCCACTCCCATTTTATTGACACGGAATATTCCGGGAGTGCATAGGTTATCACAGGGAATATTTACTTAATGGATGATAAGGAAGGGCTTTGAGAAGGGCAGGCGGATGCAGACCCTCCTCGGCTTGTTGATTTCCTATTTTGTTTTATCAACCAATGTTTAGCCCATGGGAGTGACTGATGTGAATATCGAAATCAATGATGTCGTAGGTCGCCTTTCATATCGATGTGATATTTTATTCAGGGTAATAGATATCCGCATGATAGATGGTCATAAAACGGCAGTACTGTATGGTGAAGATTTTCGATTAATAGCGGATGCTCCTTTTCATGATTTGAAGAAGATGGACCCTAGAGAACAGGACCGCATTGCGCAGGAATTTCGTTCGAAAGAAGAACAATCCCTCGACCTGTTCCGACAGGATATAGAGCTTCTCAAGTATAAGCAGGAATACAGGGTCACGAATGCTTATCGAGACGATTACAACTATTTCCAAGTCCCGGGGAAAGTGCTTCATCTTGATGGAGATCCCAGCTATTTAAGAAAATGCCTAGATCTTTATGAGAAAATCGGTGTCCCGGTTAAAGGCGTACACTGTAGTGAAACAGAAATGCCTAACCAAATCGGATCCCTTATCGATAAATATAGACCGAATATTATTGTATTAACAGGTCACGATGCCTACTCCAAGTCGAAAGGGGCCAAGGCTGATATCAACGCGTACCGCCATTCGAAGTATTTTGTTCAGGCAGTAAGGGAGGCCCGCAGCAAATCCCCCCACCTGGATCAGCTTGTGATCTTCGCCGGCGCCTGTCAATCCCACTTTGAATCTCTGATCCATGCAGGTGCCAACTTCGCGAGTTCCCCCTCAAGAGTCAATATCCATGCCCTCGATCCTGTTTATATCGTAGCAAAGATCTGTTTCACGGGATTTAAAGATTCGGTGAATGTCTGGGATGTCATCCGCAATACACTGACAGGAGACAAAGGATTGGGTGGAATCGAGACGAAAGGTGTACTTCGGACGGGAATGCCATACAAAATCACAGAAGAAGAATAGGGAAGGTTCGACAAAACCTTCTAAGACCTTACAATTACTTGTAGGGTCTATTTCCTTTTTAGGTGACATATACTGGTTGGGTGGTGATTTTTTAACCTTGTCGCGACTTGTCAAGCCGCCTCCGCTTTTATTGTTTACATAATTTTTCATTCATTGGGGAATGTTAGGGTTGTAGAAAAAACGTACTTTTTGTTGAATAAAATATATTGACAGGTGTTCATGATTCTTGTTAAAATAATAAATTTATTTGACTAAAATTACATAATGTGTTATATTTAATAACAGTGAGGTGGAAGCGAAATGCCAAAAACATTAGCCGACATTAAAAGATCCCTTGATTCTAATCTGGGGAAACGTTTAATGCTTAAAGCAAACGGTGGACGTCGAAAAACAATTGAGCGTTCAGGTGTTCTAGCCGAAACGTATCCTTCTGTATTCGTGGTTCAGCTGGATCAAGAAGAGAATGCGTTCGAACGAGTTTCTTACAGCTATGCAGATGTTCTCACTGAGACAGTTCAATTAACATTTTATGATGAAGCAACAGGAAATATCATCTTTAGCCAGCAGTAGACAATTGTTTGCTGCTTTTTTATTTGTTTATAAATACATGATTTACATATGATCTTTCAACATTATTTAACCTTTCCGTACACATACTAACCATGTGGTGCAACTAAAGGAGGTAGACAATGAGTAGAAGAAGAGGGATCATGTCTGACCAATTAAAAGAGGAAATCGCTCAGGAATTAGGGTTCTATGACGTTGTTCAGAAGGATGGCTGGGGTGGGATCACGTCCCGGGACGCAGGGAATATGGTAAAGCGTGCAGTTGAGCGCGCAAGCCGGCAGCTGTCCGAACATCATACTCACTAACTCTTTTACACATATGGATTACATCTTTTATCAGTACCATATACAAAAGGTCGCCTAAAAAGTGTCATGCTTTTCCGGCGGCCCTTTTTTATAAGAGGCAACGCCATCTTTCCTATCAGTACTTTACGTGATAAAATAACATACTTATATGAGTATGTTTAGAAGTTAACACTCTCTATAATAAGTGTATGATACAATATAACAAAGAGTATTGGTAAGAAGGTGATGATATGAGGTTATTAGTAAAGGCGCCGGCAAAAATTAACCTATCACTTGATGTTTTACATAAACGTTCAGATGGTTACCATGAAGTTGAGATGGTTATGACGACAATCGATTTAGCGGATAGAATTGAACTGACGAATCTTTCAGACGATACGATCAAAATTCTTTCCCACAATCGATTTGTGCCGGATGATGGAAGAAACCTTGCCTATCAGGCTGCACATCTGTTGAAAGAGAAATTAAACATCAAGAAGGGTGTAGCCATTTCCATCGATAAAGTGATCCCTGTGGCAGCAGGGTTGGCAGGGGGAAGCAGTGATGCGGCTGCGACCTTGAAAGGGCTGAATCGTTTATGGGATTTAGGTCTGAGTATGGACGAACTGGCAGAGCTGGGTGCTGAAATCGGTTCTGATGTATCCTTCTGTGTTTATGGAGGGACAGCCCTGGCGTCGGGAAGAGGAGAGAAGATCAAACATCTTCCTGCTCCCCCGAACTGCTGGGTGATCCTGGCCAAACCGACGATAGGCGTTTCAACAGCGGATGTGTATAAAAATCTGGACTTGAAAAACATACAGCATCCGGATACCAGCGCAATGGTATCAGCTTTAGAACATGGGAATTATCGTAATATTTGCTCCAATCTCGGGAATGTACTCGAATCGGTTACATTGGATATGCATCCGGAAGTATCCCAGATTAAAGATCAAATGGAGCGGTTCGGTGCCGATGCCGTTCTGATGAGCGGAAGCGGCCCGACAGTATATGGATTGGTGCAATATGAATCAAGACTTCATCGAATCTACAATGGTTTAAGAGGTTTTTGTGATCAAGTTTTCGCAGTGCGCATGCTTGGAGATTAAGAGCTCTTGCCGAAATCCGTATATTAATGATATATTTACTTTATAATATTCGGATTTAGGAGGTTTCTTTGGTGAAGTTTAAGCGCAGCGAACGATTGATTGATATGACGCACTATTTATTAGAACGGCCCCACCAACTTGTGCCCTTGACTTTTTTCTCTGAACGGTACGGTTCTGCCAAGTCTTCTATCAGTGAAGACTTGACGATTGTAAAGGAAACATTTGAGGGACGGGGTGTCGGAACGGTACAAACGGTTCCCGGGGCAGCAGGTGGAGTGAAATATGTACCAAAGGTAAACAGTCAGGAAGCGAAGGCTATGATTGAAGAGCTATGTGTCCACCTGGAAAGCTCCGATCGACTATTACCGGGCGGTTACCTTTATATGACCGATCTGCTTGGTAACCCTCAGCTCATGAAGAGTGTCGGCAAATTACTGGCATCCGCATTTGCTGAAAAAGATATAGACGTCATTATGACGGTCGCAACGAAGGGGATCCCGATTGCCAATGCGATTGCCTCATATTTGAATGTACCAGTGGTCATTGTCAGAAGGGACAGCCGTGTAACCGAAGGATCGACAGTGAGCATCAATTATGTGTCCGGTTCATCGAAGAGAATCCAATCCATGGTTCTTTCTAAAAGAAGTTTGAAGGAAGGGTCCAAAGTATTGGTTGTCGATGATTTCATGAAAGCTGGCGGGACCATCAATGGAATGAAAAACCTGTTGGAAGAGTTTTCTGCCACCTTGTCGGGGATCGGGGTTCTGGTTGAATCCAATAGCATGGACGGACGATTGGTGGATGATTATGTTTCATTGTTGAAATTGTCTGATGTAAATGAAAAGGATAAGCAGATTTCCTTAACGGAAGGAAATTACTTTCAATCCGATCTAACATTTTTACCATAAGGGGAGGCATTTACTATGCGTGTAGTTTCTACTAAGGAAGCACCGGCAGCAATCGGGCCATATTCACAAGGTATTGTCGTAAATAATTTGTTCTACAGTTCAGGACAGATTCCTTTAACGGCCGAGGGTTCAATGATCGAAGGAGATGTAGTGGAGCAGACGCATCAAGTGTTCCGCAATCTTCAAGCTGTACTATCGGAAGCTGGGGCTTCCTTCGAAACAGTGGTCAAAGCAACGGTCTTCATCAAGGATATGAATGATTTCGGGGCAATCAATGAAGTGTATGGGGAATATTTCAGCAACCACAAGCCGGCCCGTTCTTGTGTGGAAGTAGCCCGCTTACCTAAAGATGCTCAGGTTGAAATTGAAGTAATCGCACTCGTGAAGTAATCTTCACGGGTGTTTTTTTGTATCAAAAAAGAAGCGTAGTTCAAATGGAATGGTTGAATGAATGGAAAAAATAAAACTTTTCAAAAAATTTTACAATTTAAGAAGGAATATCTAAATAATTCGTTGAATACATAGAGTAGATTTCATCTAGGGAAAAAGGTGGTGAACAGAATGGAAGTAACAGACGTAAGATTACGCCGAGTAAACACCGATGGTCGCATGAGAGCTATCGCATCTATTACGCTGGATAATGAATTTGTTGTTCATGACATTCGCGTGATTGATGGGAACAATGGCTTATTTGTAGCGATGCCAAGTAAGCGGACTCCGGATGGAGAATTCCGTGATATTGCTCATCCAATCAATTCGGGTACCCGCGGCAAGATTCAAGACGCCGTTTTAGCTGAGTACCACCGTTTAGGAGAGCTGGAAGAAGTTGAGTTAGAAGAAGCTGGGGCTTCCTAATAGGATCTATAGCATCAAGAGCCTACTTTTTGTAAGGCTCTTTTTTTTTGTCTTCTGGAGCCCCTTTTTAAAAAGCGCTGGTTCTTACGTTTTTTGTATACCCAGGCTTATAGAAAGGCGAAACCTCTAAATGAACATTTTTTGTTTTTTTGTGGGAAAGAAAATTCGACATTGTGCCTTCCGCTTTTCTGCGCTGTCCAGCTCCGGCGGCTAGAGGCTCGAGGTCATAAGCTAAATTGACCAAAAAGGCAAAGAACGCCTTTCCGGTCAATTCATCTTATGCTTGTCGGGCCTGGGCAAGCCGCCTCCGCTTTTCTGTTTGTCAAATATATGTACTTTTACATGAATCCTTGAAATGGTAGAGTTTTTAGGATATATTCGTTATGGATAAAAAGGTTATTGGAGGACCAAAAATGACAAATCGATATGCCGTTATATTAGCTGCCGGGCAAGGTACGAGAATGAAGTCGAAGCTTTATAAAGTTCTTCATCCTGTGTGTGGCAAGCCGATGGTGGAACATGTGGTCGACCAAATTTCAACACTACATATAGAGAAGACTGTCACGATCATCGGTCATGGTGCTGAGCTTGTGAAGTCGCATTTAGAAGGCAAGAGTGATTTCGCTCTTCAGGCTGAGCAGTTAGGGACAGCTCATGCTGTGATGCAGTCTGAAGATGTCCTGGGTGACTTGGAAGGAACGACTTTAGTGGTATGTGGCGATACGCCGCTCATTAAAGGAGAAACGATGGAAGCACTGGTGCAGCATCATGAAGGACAGGGTGCCAAAGCGACCATTTTGACGGGCCATACGGAATTCCCTGATGGATATGGACGGATCATCCGTAACCAGGATGGATTAGTGGAACGCATTGTGGAACATAAAGATGCAAGTGAAGAAGAACGAAGCGTGAAAGAAATTAATACCGGAACGTATTGTTTTGATAATAAAGCGTTATTCGATGCCCTGAAGAAGGTTTCGAATGATAACGTACAAGGTGAATATTATTTGCCGGATGTCATTGAGATCCTTCAATCGGAAGGTGAAATCGTCAGTGCCTATCAGACAAGTGACTTTGATGAGACGCTTGGTGTCAACGATCGCGTGGCCCTTTCTCAAGCAGAGATCACAATGAAAAAGCGCATCAATGAATTCCATATGCGCAATGGTGTAACGATCAAAGATCCCAACAATACGTATATCGATGCAGATGTAACGATCGGAAGAGATACCGTGATCCTGCCTGGCACAGTGCTTCAAGGCAGCACATCGATCGGTGAAGATGCCATGATCGGACCGAACTCCGAGGTGAAGGATTGTCAGATCGGGGACCGTACAGTCTTGAAGCAGTCTGTGGCTCATGACAGTTCGATCGGAGCGGATGTTCAAATCGGGCCATTTGCTCATATCCGCCCTGCTTCTACCATTGAAGATGAAGTGAAGATCGGTAACTTTGTAGAAATCAAGAAAGCAACATTCGGTAAAGCGAGTAAGGCCTCACATTTAAGCTACATTGGTGATGCTGAAGTCGGACGTGACGTCAACATCGGGTGTGGATCGATCACCGTGAACTATGATGGGAAGAATAAGCACCTGACAAAGATTGAAGACGGTGTATTTGTAGGCTGCAATTCTAATCTGGTTGCCCCTGTCAGCATAGGGAAAGGTGCCTACATTGCCGCTGGTTCTACCATTACTGAGGATGTTCCCGGTGAGTCTCTTTCCATTGCAAGAGCTCGCCAAGTAAATAAAGAAAATTATGTTCAAAATCTAAATCATAAGAAATAATGGGAGGTCCACAATGCCAAACTCTTATATTAATTCCAAGTTGAAAATCTTCTCTCTTAATTCTAACTACCATCTTGCAAAGGAAATTGCAGATGAAGTAGGAGTGGAATTAGGTAAATCGTCCGTGAAACGTTTTAGTGACGGTGAAATCCAAATCAACATTGAAGAAAGTATCCGTGGTTGTGACGTATTTGTCATCCAATCCACTTGTCAGCCGGTAAATGAAAACCTGATGGAGCTTCTGATCATGGTGGATGCCCTGAAACGTGCTTCTGCCAAGACGATTAACATCGTGATGCCTTATTATGGTTATGCCCGCCAAGACCGTAAAGCTAGAGCGCGTGAGCCGATCACTGCTAAATTAGTGGCGAACCTTTTAGAAACAGCCGGTGCTACACGTGTCATCACACTGGATCTGCATGCTCCTCAAATTCAAGGTTTCTTCGATATCCTGATCGATCACCTCATGGGTGTGCCGATTTTAGCGGATTACTTTGAAGAAAGAGGATTCAATACGGAAGATCTTGTTATCGTATCTCCGGACCATGGAGGGGTGACGAGAGCACGTAAGCTTGCAGAACGTCTGAAAGCGCCTATCGCCATCATTGATAAGCGTCGTCCAAAGCCGAATGTGGCAGAGGTGATGAACATCGTCGGTAATATCGACGGGAAAATCGCGATCTTGATCGATGATATCATTGACACTGCCGGTACGATTACACTGGCAGCCAATGCATTGGTTGAAAACGGAGCGAAAGAAGTCTTTGCCTGCTGTACGCACCCGGTTCTTTCTGGTCCTGCCATCGAGCGCATTGAAAACTCCAACATCAAAGAATTGGTTGTGACGAACTCCATCCCATTGGGTGAAGAGAAAATGATCGGTAAAGTGAAGTCCCTGTCAGTGGCTCCTTTGATCAGCGAAGCGATCATCCGCATCTACGAGCAACAATCTGTCAGCACGCTTTTTGATTAAGAATTAATATTTGTAGTTTGTGCATAGAAAGAAGAGCTTGTCCTTTTAATCTTAGGACCAGCTCTTCTTTTTTCGTTTTCCGGCTCCTGTCGGAAAGTCTTGAGACCCTTATCTGCCAACATCCTTGAAGCACTCTTCCTGTAATGAATTGATTTTTCTATGTTTATTTCAAATCACATTAGGGTAATTACTATATATAGAACTTTAACTAACATAAAAGATTAGGGAAGGTGTTGGATTAGACATGGCAACAGAATTAAAAGCAAATACCAGGAAAGATTTTAAACGATCTTCATTAACAAAGCTGAGACATGAGGGGAATATCCCGGGAGTCGTGTACGGCTACAAAGCAGATAATACACCGATTATGGTAGATGCCATTACATTCATTAAAACCATCCGTGAAGTAGGAAGAAACGGTATCATTTCTTTAAATGTAGATGGCAATAAACAAAACGTTATTTTAAGTGATTACCAGCAGGATCATCTGAAGGATGCTGTCACGCATGTGGACTTCCTTGCTGTGAATATGTCAGAAGAAATCGATGCGGATGTTCGTATTGAGCTTGTAGGAGAAGCGGCCGGCGTGAAAGACGGCGGCGTAATGCAGCAACCTCTGCATGAGGTATCTGTAACAGCGAAACCAAATGATATCCCTGAATCCATCGAAGTGGATGTAACCGAGCTCCAAGTGGGAGAAACGGTAACGATCAGTGATATCCGTGATAAGTACAGCGTCACTCTCAATGAAGAAGATGACCGCACCATTGCTTCCATCCTTGCTCCAAGACAGGAAGAAGAAATCGACAGTGGTGAAGAGCAGGAAGCTGGCACACCTGAGAATGAAGAAGGAAGAGAATCGGAAGCCAGTGATGAAAGCGAATCGAAGGAAGAGTAAAAAATCAATATTTTTTGGCGTAACCTTTTGCAGGTTGCGCTTTTTACGTTATTCTAGAGGTATAAGGTCAGAAGAGGTGTGAGAAATGAAATTAATCGTTGGGCTCGGGAACCCGGGATCACAATATGAGAAGACGAGACATAATATCGGTTTCGTTATTATAGATGCATTAGCCGATCGACTGGGCGTTTCGTTGAACCAGTCCAAATTTAAAGGGGTTTACGGCACATATCATCATAAAGGTGAAAAGGTCGTGCTGTTAAAGCCCCTTACGTATATGAATCTGTCAGGGGAAAGCATTGTACCCCTGATGGATTATTTTGAAATTGAAGATGAGGATTTACTTGTCATTTATGATGACCTGGACTTGCCTGTAGGAAAATTAAGATTAAGGCAAAAGGGGAGTGCCGGGGGGCATAATGGCATTAAATCGACCATTGCCCATTTAGGTTCCCAGCAGTTTAATCGTCTGCGGGTGGGCATCGACCGTCCGACCAACGGAATGAGCGTGCCGGATTACGTCCTGGGCAAATTTTCGAAGGAAGAGCAGCCTGAACTGGATAAAGCTATTTCTTCAAGCGTGGAAGCATGTGAAACCTGGTTGGATAGACCATTCCTTGAGGTCATGAATAAATTCAACTGACCATGTCATATACTGAATGTCCAGGGTCCCTTTATCGTCAATCCTTTCCTGGGTCTGAATAACTCCCTTCTAACAGGTTCATACTAACAGTATAAATGTGTATGGAGGGAAAGATATGGCGATCCATTATCAGTGTCGGCATTGCGGAACGAATGTCGGGACTCTTTCAAATGTGTCCGTTCATTCCGAACAGCTTGGGATTCATATGCTGACGGATGAAGAGCGGCTACATATGGTTCACTATCAGGACAACGGGGACATCCAAGTGAAAACGATCTGTGAAGATTGTCAGGAGAGCCTGGAGAGAAATCCGGACTACCATGAATTAGATCATATCATTCAGTAAGAACGCTTTGGTGAAGAGCCAAAGCATTTTTCTGTTTATACTTTTAGATCATTTATAGAAAGAACCACAGGGGAGGAGCGTACACTTGAAAGGTATTTTAAAGCAGGTTCACCAAAGTGAAGAACTACAGTCCATCATCGCTGGAGTGGAGGAGCGTCTGTCTGAACAACTTGTGGCAGGATTATCGGGCTCATCCCGGACAGCTTATATAGCAGATGTCTATCTACAAACGAATAAATCTACCCTAGTGGTGACGCATAATTTGTTTCAGGCACAAAAAGTTTATGATGACCTCATTCAATTTTTGTCTGAGGACGAAGTATATTTATATTCTGCTAATGAGCTGATCGCAGCAGAGCTAAGTGTGGCAAGTCCCGAGTTGAGGGCACAACGGATCGAAGTATTGAATAAGCTTTCCAATCATCAAAAGGGTGTCTATATTGTACCTGTTGCCGGATTGCGAAAAATCCTTCCACCTCAATCGATGTGGGCAACGAATCAGATCCGTTTTCAAATGGGTGAAGATATCGACTTGGATGAAATCTTAAATCAGCTGGTGCAAATGGGCTATCAACGGACAGGGATGGTTAGCACACCTGGTGAATTCAGCCTTCGCGGGGGGATTGTCGACATTTTTCCGTTAACCACTCAGAACCCTGTCCGGATTGAATTATTCGACACTGAAATTGATTCGATCCGCCTTTTTTCGGTTGAAGATCAGCGTTCGATTGATAAACTCAATGAGATTGAAATAGGCCCTGCCACAGAGGTCTTATTGAAGTATGAAAATATGGAGAGGCTTATTCATGAAATCAACGCAGGTCTTTCCACAAGCTTGAAGAAGGTCAAATCGGCGGCCGTAAAAGAGAAGATGACAGAGTACATAGGGTATGAGGTGAGTCAGCTCGAAAATGGGCAGGTTCCTGAGCAAATCTTTAAGTACCTGTCCCTCGCATATGAAAAGCCTAGTAGTTTGCTAGATTATTTACCAGATGACGGGGTTCTATTCTTTGATGAATACAGTCGCGTCCAGGAAATGAGTGAATCCCTGGAGAAAGAGGAAGCGGAATGGTTTACCTCCCTGCTTCAGGAAGGACAAATCATTCAAGACGTTCCTGTGTCCCACACGTTTTCTTCGTTAGTTAGTAAGACGAAGCTGCCAAAGGTGTATTTCTCATTGTTCCTGCGCCATATTCCGAATACCAGTCCACAAAACATCTTCAATGTTTCAACGAAGCCCATGCAGAATTTCCATGGGCAGATGAACGTATTGAAGGCAGAGTTGGATAGGTGGAAAAAAGGAAGATATACCGTTGTCTTGTTAGGACCGGATGAAGAACGCGTAAAGAAGCTTCAAAGGGTACTGGACGATTACAAGATTGAGATTGCCTTTGTCGAAGATGGAGATAAGCTCCTGCCGGGAACGATCCAGATGATCAATGGAAGCCTGACAAGCGGATTTGAGCTCCCTCTTCAGAAACTTGCGGTTATTACAGAAGAAGAATTGTTCAATAAGAAAACCCAAAAGAAGCCGAGAAGGCAGAAACTTTCAAACGCAGAGAGGATCAAAAGTTACTCTGAGCTGAAAGTCGGGGACCATGTGGTTCATGTGAATCACGGGATCGGTAAATTCCTTGGGATCGAAACATTGGAGATCAACGGGGTGCACAAAGATTATCTCCATGTGAAGTATCAGGGGAATGACAAACTTTATGTACCGGTCGATCAAATTGAACTGGTCCAGAAATATGTTGCCTCGGAAAATAAGGATCCAAAGCTTTATAAACTGGGTGGAAGTGAATGGAAGAAGGTCAAGTCGAAGGTTCAATCTTCCGTTCAGGATATCGCCGATGATTTGATCAAGCTTTATGCTGAACGGGAAGCTGCAAAAGGCTATGCCTTCTCTCCTGATGGGGACATGCAGAGAGAATTTGAAATGGCTTTCCCTTATGAAGAAACAGATGATCAACTGCGCTCTGTCAGTGAAATCAAGCACGATATGGAAAGAGAACGTCCGATGGACCGGTTATTGTGTGGGGACGTAGGATATGGAAAGACCGAGGTTGCGATCAGGGCTGCCTTCAAGGCGATTGCAGATGGGAAACAGGTGGCCATCCTCGTGCCCACCACCATCCTTGCTCAACAGCATTATGAAACCATCAAAGAGCGTTTTCAGGACTTCCCAGTGGAAATCGGTTTATTAAGCCGTTTCCGCACGAGGAAGCAGCAGCAGGAGACAACGAAGGGACTTAAGACCGGAACGGTGGATATTGTAGTGGGAACCCACCGACTTCTCTCAAAAGACATTCAATACCGTGATATAGGACTCTTGATCATCGATGAAGAACAAAGGTTCGGTGTCACGCATAAAGAGAAGATCAAACAATTAAAAACGAATATCGACGTTCTGACCTTAACGGCTACGCCGATTCCCCGCACCCTTCATATGTCGATGCTCGGTGTAAGGGATTTATCGGTTATTGAAACGCCGCCTGAAAACCGGTTCCCGGTTCAGACCTATGTAATGGAGTACAACGGTGCCCTGATTAAAGAAGCGATTGAAAGGGAAATGGCAAGGAATGGCCAGGTGTATTTCCTCTATAATCGTGTCGAAGATATTGAAAGAAAAGCCGATGAAATCTCCATGCTCGTACCGGATGCCCGGATTGCCTATGCTCATGGTCAAATGAGCGAGAATGAGCTCGAAGCCGTCATACTAAGCTTCCTTGCAGGAGAATATGATGTGCTAGTCACAACCACGATAATTGAAACCGGTGTAGACATTCCGAACGTCAATACGTTGATTGTGTTTGATGCCGACCGGATGGGCTTATCCCAGTTGTACCAATTAAGAGGACGGGTAGGGCGTTCAAACAGGGTTGCCTATGCCTATTTTACTTATCGTAAAGATAAGGTCCTGACAGAAGTGGCAGAAAAGCGATTGCAGGCGATCAAAGAATTCACGGAACTGGGATCCGGGTTCAAAATTGCCATGCGTGACTTGACGATCCGTGGAGCGGGTAACCTCCTCGGGGCGCAGCAGCACGGATTCATCGATTCTGTCGGATTCGACCTGTACTCCCAAATGCTGAAAGAAGCCATCGAAGAACGAAAAGGAGATCTTCCGAAGCAGCCTGAATCAAGCTTTGAAGTGGACATTGAAATCGACGCTTATATTCCGGATGATTATATTAAGGATGGTCATCAAAAGATCGAAATGTATAAACGGTTCCGATCCCTTTCTTCCCTTCCTGAAATCGAGGAACTCGAAGAAGAGATCCTGGACCGGTTCGGTGAATATCCGGAAGAGGTGGGCTACTTATTCCTCATCTCTGAAATGAAGATCTATGCGAAGAATACAAAGCTCGAATCCATCAAGCAGGATAAGAAAACGGTGAATATCTTTATGTCGCCGGAAGGAACGGCACAGATCGACGGTTCCAAAGTATTCAATCTTTGCAATAAACACGGCCGTGCAGTCGGACTTGGAATGGAAGGATCCAAGCTCAAAATCTCGATTAACACAACACGCTTGGAACCGTCCAAATGGTTTAACATGGCATATGACATCATCAAACATCTGGATGAAGCGGTAAAAATAGAAGAAAACGTGTGATCATTTCATCAATTCGACACAAACCAGTGGCATTTCTTCCCTTCGTTATAATAATGTAACCAAAATGTAAACGCGTGGATTGTTTCACTCTACTATGATAAGGGTATTAGTATTTATGCAGCTGCCAACAATGGAAAAAGATACCTGCATTAGAATTTTAGTGAAATTACAGAAAAAATAACTGAATGTGTATAGAACTTCTAAGTTGTAAGATACTAAACTCAACAATGGTAAAGTATTCAACAAGGATGCATTGCCAAATAAAAATCATCTGATGAAAGTGAGGCAACTATAGATGAAAGCAACTGGTATTGTTCGTCGTATTGATGATTTAGGACGTGTCGTCATTCCGAAAGAAATTCGCAGGACATTAAGGATTCGCGAGGGAGATCCCCTGGAAATCTTCGTTGATCGTGACGGAGAAGTCATCTTAAAGAAATATTCCCCAATCAGTGAACTTGGTGACTTTGCTAAGGAATATGGCGAAGCATTGTACGACAGTTTGGGAAGTGCCGTGTTAATTTGTGATCGGGATGCAGTCATCGCCATCTCCGGCGCTTCAAAGAAAGAGTATTTAAATAAGAACATCAGTGAACTCATCGAGAAGGTAATGGATGACCGCACGTCTCTATTACACACTCAACAGGGACAAGCTGAGCTTGTAGAAGGACACGGTGAGGATCTTGCTTCCTATACGATCGCTCCGATTGTCGCAAATGGAGATCCGATTGGTGCCGTTGCGATTTTCTCAAAGGACCGTACAGTAGGCGAAGTGGAACAAAAGGCAGTAGAAACGGCAGCTGGCTTTTTAGCAAGACAAATGGAGTCATAACGTAAAGGAGTGGCAAATCGCCGCTCTTCTTTTTTTGTCGTCATCCCCATTCGAGAAAACATACAACCCTTTATGGTAAAATGACCAGTATATAAATGATTTTTCTTCGGTCTGTCAAGACTTGAAGTAAGAGGTAAAGAAAGGCAGGAAAACGGGTTGAGTCAGAAGTACTCCTCCAGCCGATTTTTGAAAGGGGCCATGGTATTAACGGTTGCGGCATTGGTAACCAAATTATTAAGTGCCGTTTATCGGATCCCTTTTCAAAATATTGTTGGAGATATCGGGTTTTATATATATCAGCAGGTGTATCCGTTCTACGGAATTGCCATCGCTCTATCCACCTATGGATTCCCTGTCATCATTTCAAAGATGGTTGCAGAGAAATTAGAAGGAGAGGATGAAGAGGGTGCAAAGAGAGTGGCCGTCACCTCCTTTTTATTCCTTTGTTTCGTTGGTTTTTCCTGGTTTCTGCTCGTCTACTTCGGTTCAGGCGTGATCGCACGTTGGATGGGAGATCCCCTGCTGAAGCCGTTACTTCAAGTGATTTCTTTATCGTTCCTATTATTAGCCCCCCTCTCTGTCATCAGGGGGTATTATCAAGGGAAAGAAGATATGGTGCCAACGGCTGTTTCTCAAGTGACGGAACAAGCAATCAGGGTGGCGACGATTCTGATTTTTTCGACCATCCTTGTATCTCAAGGGTACTCTTTATACATGACAGGGAAAGGTGCGCTGTTCGGGTCGATTACCGGTGGTCTGGGCGGACTTCTTGTTCTTCTTACTTTCCTTACTGCGCGGAGGGAAAAGCTGTTTTCACGTAAATATCTTTCTCTTCCTGCCGATTACGTACAGATCTGGTCCCGGTTATTCAAGAACGGAACAGCTATCTGTGTAAGTGCCATGTTGCTCGTCTTACTCCAATTTGTGGATTCATTAAATGTATACTCCCTTCTTCTGTCATCAGGGATGGAAGCGGAAAGCGCGAAAACGTGGAAGGGGATTTATGACCGGGGACAACCCTTTGTCCAGCTCGGGACGGTAGTGGCTACCTCCATTTCACTGACCATCGTTCCATTGGTGACAAATGCCTATCTCAAAAGAAGAGAATCTTTAGTAAGGGAGTACAGTCAGCTTTCCCTTAAGATCAGCATCACCATCGGATTCGCTGCCACGCTGGGAATCATCAATATCATGGTGCCGACCAATACGATGCTATTTGAAAATGCCCTCGGTTCCAAGGTCATCGCTGTCTTCTGTCTATCGATATTCTTCAGCTGCCTTATTTTGACGTTTGCAGGCATCTTTCAGGGAATCGGGAGAATTTATTACCCGGCATTCTGTATCCTGATGGGGATTTTCGTGAAATACCTCGGAAATGCCTGTCTCATCCCAGTGATGGGAGTCATGGGGGCATCGGTCTCGACTGTTGGCTCTTTAAGTATCATTGCCATCATGATGGTGATCAAGCTTAGAAAATGGTTTCCGATCCGATTCTTTACGTTCTCTTTTTATAAGACATTGCTGCTGAGCGGAGCGGCCATGACGATTGGATTACAGGGGCTGATGTGGATATATGATACACTTTTGGATAATGGAATGCCCGGGCGTCCGCTTTCCGTCCTTTTTTCAATAGGAGGCGTTTGTATCGGCGGCATCCTTTTTTTGATCGTGTTTTTAAGAGGGAATGTCCTTTCAAGAGAAGACATCAGTTTCTTGCCCTTTGGGAGTAAATGGGTGTGGTTGATGAATAAAGTTCAGCCGAATAATAAGTAGCGAGGAGATTAACATGAATACGATAACGATCGTCGGGTTAGGCGCAGGAGATATAGAACAGTTGCCATTGGGAGTATACAGGAGGATTAAGAACAGTTCACACCTTTACTTGAGGACGGATCAGCATCCCGTCGTAAATGATTTAATAGCAGAAGGGATCACCTATCATTCTTTCGATGCTGTCTATGAAAAACATGATCAGTTCGATCTCGTATATGAAGAGATTGTTCAAAACCTGATCACGGCATCAGAAGAGCATTCCCTTGTCTATGCCGTTCCGGGTCACCCATTGGTTGCAGAAAAGGCTGTCCAAATGCTGTTGGACCTACATAAAGAAGGGACAATCCACGTTGAAATCGGCGGTGGACAGAGCTTTATCGATGCCCTGTTTGCTTCTGTGGGAGCGGATCCGATTGATGGATTCCAGCTCCTTGATGGTACCAGCTTAAAGCTTCATGATATCCAAATGAACCAGCAGCTCATCATCGGGCAGGTGTATGATGCCTTCATCGCTTCTGAAGTGAAGCTCACTCTGATGGAGCTTTATCCGTATGATTATGAGGTCTCCCTTGTAACGGCTGCCGGAAGTACGGAAGAAAAGGTGGAGCGGATCCCGCTGGTGGAGCTTGACCGGGTTGCTGATCTCAGTAATTTGACAAGCCTCTATGTTCCGGCTGTCGAGGAAATGGAATCCTCCTTTAAGCAATATGCGACATTAAGGGAAATCATTTCGACGCTTCGCGGACCGAATGGCTGCCCATGGGACAAAGAACAAACCCACCATTCACTCAAGAAATATCTCCTTGAGGAAACATATGAGCTACTGGAAGCCATCGAGGAAGAAGATATTGATCATATGATCGAAGAGATGGGGGATGTCCTCCTTCAAATCATGCTCCATGCACAAATAGGCGAGGATGAGGGCATGTTCACCATGGAAGAAGTCATCGAAGGACTGGCGTCCAAGATGGTCCGGAGACATCCTCATGTATTCGGAACCGTTCAAGTGGAAAACACGGAGCAGGTGAAAGCAAACTGGGACGAAATCAAGAAACGTGAAAAACAGGACAACAAGGAACCGATGCTTAAGAATGTGGCAAAAGGTATGCCTGCTCTCATGAAGGCATTTGAATATCAGAAAAAAGCTGCAAAAGTGGGCTTTGATTGGGCAGACCCTAAAGGTGCCTGGGAGAAAGTATGGGAAGAATTAAAGGAATTTGAAAGAGAAGTCGAGAATAATAGTGAACACGACATGAAAAAAGAATTTGGAGATGTGTTATTCGCTCTGATCAATGTGGCCAGATTTTATAAGATTTTCCCTGAGGAAGCATTAGCCATGACGAACACGAAGTTTTACCGCAGGTTTTCCTATGTGGAAGAACAAGTAATGAAATCGGGTAAGAGTTTTGAAGATTTTACATTGGAAGAGTTGGACCGATTTTGGAACGAAGCGAAAAAGATGAATATCGAATAAGGGGAAATGTACAATGGTATCCATGAGATTAGATAAATTTTTAAAAGTATCCAGGCTCATAAAAAGAAGAACCCTGGCGAAAGAGATTGCCGACCAGGGACGTATCACTGTGAATGGGCAACAGGCCAAAGCAAGCTCCAATGTAAAAGTAGGGGATGAACTAAGCGTAAGGTTTGGCCAGAGAATTATGAGGGTAAAGATTGAAAGGCTTCTTGAAACAACGAAAAAAGAAGAAGCAAGCGGGCTTTATTCCGTCCTTTCAGAGGAAAGGGTCGAGGAAACGGAGTAAGGGATACATAGCATTTGGTCTGTTATTTGGTTCTATTTTTCCTCTATACACATAAACATAGTTACAAAGCTTGTACTATGGGAATGTGAGGGATGGATATGAATCAATATGATGGAAACAAAGATAAAACCTTTCAGGAACATGATGTAATGATGAGGGGCCGCAAGCTGCTTGATATTACAGGAGTGAAGCAAGTGGAAAGCTTCGATAACGAAGAGTTCCTCCTTGAAACCGTCATGGGATTCCTCTCCGTCAGGGGCCAGAATCTTCAAATGAAAAATCTGGATGTGGATAAAGGCATCGTCTCTATAAAAGGAAAGGTGTTCGATCTCGTCTACCTGGATGAACAAAACGGGGAGAAGGCTAAAGGCTTCTTTAGCAAGCTGTTTCGATGACCCTCTCGACCCAGTTCTATACCATGCTCTCCATGATCGGCATGGGGGCACTATTTGGTATGACGTTGGACACGTATTCCCGGTTCTTACACCGGTCCGAGAGAAAACGGTGGCTTGTATTCATCAATGACATCATGTTTTGGGTTTTGCAGGCACTGGCGATTTTTTATATTTTATTCGTCGTGAATTTCGGTGAGATCCGCTTTTATATTTTCATTGCGCTATTATGCGGTTTTGCCGCTTACCAGGCGTTGATCAAGCAACATTATTTGGCGTTCCTTGAACGCCTGATATTGTTTTTTATCTCCCTGTATAATTTCGGAGTGAAAATGGTGAAAAGATTGATTTATTCACCGATAAAATGGATGATTGTGCTTCTGATCACGATTGTATTATCTATAGGAAAAGGGCTTTTATCCGTCATATTATTCTTTTTAAAGGTGATCATGAAAGTGATGCAATGGGCGATTAAGCTCGTAATCACACCGATATGGTGGATATTGAAGGGTATTTGGAATTTATTGCCGAAAAATCTTACAAAAAGAGTCGAGAAGTTATATAATAAAGTGGCAGGAATTTTTAAAGCGTACATCAAAAAAGTATATAGAGTGGTAGAAAAGTTCAAAAAGAAACCTAAAGATAAAGAATAGGGCTTAAGGCTTTGCCACTCCATATTGTAAAGGAGGTTTGGGAATGAGAAAAAACGTGACACCAATGGAAAATGAATATGTCCGCCATCAGGAGCATATGCATAAATCTTCTTCTAAGAGAAAAAAGCGTTTGGTCCGTCGATTAGCAGTTTTCTTTGTTTTAGTGTTGGCAATTAGTGGATTTTTAATCTCGACCCTCATTTCCAGAGCCCAGGTTTTAGAAGATAAACAAACGGAAAAAGCACAATTGGAAAAAAAGTTAGAAAACCTGAAAGATAAGCAATCAGCCTTGGAAGAAGAGATTGTGAAGCTTAACGATGATGAATATATAGCCAAACTGGCGCGCCGGGATTACTTTTTATCAGATGAAGGTGAGATTATTTTCAACATACCTGAGACAGATAAAGAGAAAGAAGAAGAGGTGTCTTATTGACACTCTTTTTTTTAATTGGCTATAATATATAGTAAGGTTTATCTTTTATAATTTTAAGGAGGAGCATTTCTTTTATGTCAATCGAAGTAGGCAGCAAGTTACAGGGTAAGGTAACAGGTATTACAAATTTTGGAGCGTTCGTGGAATTATCGGAAGGTTCAACAGGATTAGTTCACATTAGTGAAGTTGCAGACAACTATGTTAAGGATATTAACGAACACCTTAAAGTCGGCGACGAAGTAACGGTTAAAGTTATTAATGTTGAGAAAGATGGAAAGATCGGTTTATCCATCCGTAAAGCGAAAGATCAACCACAACGCCCGCAGCGCCCTCAGCGTCCTCAGCGCCCGCGTACTAATAATAAACCGAACGACACTCGTACGAAAGAAAGTTTCGAACAAAAGATGGCACGTTTCTTGAAAGACAGTGAAGATCGTTTATCATCTTTAAAGAAAAATACTGAGTCTCGTCGTGGTGGAAAAGGGGCGAAAAAAGGTTAACTTGCTGTCTATTAACCCATATAGCAGGTTGTGAACGGAAAACAGGCATACCCATTCTGATGGGTATGCCTGTTTTTTTATATTATTGATGGACATCAACACAGGAAAATCCCCTGCTCCTATCGAATAGGTAAAGATAAATATCGTGAGTGGGGGCAGAATGGATGAAATACGAACAGATTATCGATCACTATGAGTCATTTAAGATGTGGTTGGAGGAATTGAAGCTGCTAAGTGAAGTTGAATGGTTCAAGCCTATGGAAGAAGATAAATGGTCGATCGCTGCCAATATAGCCCACATCATTAAATGGGATCAATATTCTTTACAGGATATTCTCCCTCATGTTTCAGAAGGAGCAGAACTACCACCCTTTCCTGATTTCCAGAAATTTAATGGAGAAGCGGAAGACTATGCCCATCATGTAGTGAACCAGGGAGATTTGATCAAAGAAGGGATCAGAACAAGGGATCTGATGATCACTTATGTAAAAAACGTACCGGAAGATGATTTCGGGCAATCGTTCAAAGTCGGGGATCAAAGCTTCACCCTGGAAGAATTTTTCGAAGACTTCATCAGTCACGATAAGCACCACCAAGAGCAGATCGAAGAATTGGTATCTGCCGAAAAGGTTTGACGGGAAAATAGAATAAACAAAAAAGACTATCATCATGATAGTCTTTTTTCTATGACCCGTACGGGATTCGAACCCGTGTTACCGCCGTGAAAGGGCGGTGTCTTAACCGCTTGACCAACGGGCCGACACAATATGGTAGCGGCGGAGGGGATCGAACCCCCGACCTCACGGGTATGAACCGTACGCTCTAGCCAGCTGAGCTACACCGCCATATGGATATGCGCCTTTTTGGCACAAAAACTATGATACCGAGAAAGGGTTTGCTTGTCAATATACAAACCTAAAGAAATTGTCAAAATTCCCTTAAGCAACGATACGTAAGGAATTTGAAAGAAAAAACACGGGAATATACGGGGAACCCTCATGAATATTCTGAATATTTTACCAGAAACCATAGAAAGACGTCGAAACATTCTTGGAATGCATTCCCTCATTTTGACAAAGTTTTGAGCTTGTACCCTTTATACTGAACAAAAAAAGAAATGGGGAGTGTTTCATACATGGGGAAAGTCGATCAGTCGATCATCGAACCAGTTCAGAACGTAGACATTGAACACACGAGGGTGGAACTGTCCAAGGGGATCCGGTCCATTTATTCAAAGCTTGAGTGGTTATTCGTAGAAAAGGGGGTTGCTCTATTCGTCATCGGGTTTCTCCTCGGAAGAGCTTTAATCCTTTCACATCTGACACCTTTTGCTCTGCCATTCTTTGCGTCGGTTTATATCATACGGAGAGAGAAGTCGCCGATCGCACTCATGGGATTGCTGGCAGGAGCGCTCACCTTATCCATTCCTAGTATCAGTTATACGTTTGTCAGTGCGGTATTATTCCTGTTAACGTATCGATTATCGCAAAAATATCACAAGAATAATGTGAGGGTTGTCGCCTTCTATGTGTTCTTTACGGTGATGGCTGCCAAGCTTGGGTTCGATTATATCCAACAGGGACAGGCCTTGACGATCTATAACGGGGTCATGGCGGTCATTGAAGCAAGCCTTGCGTTTCTCTTAACCTATATCTTCATCCAGAGCGTCCCCCTTGTTACGGTACAGCGTAGAAGGAAATCACTGAAAACAGAAGAAGTGGTGAGCTTGATCATCCTCCTGGCCTCGATCATGACGGGAACGATCGGATGGTCCGTATACAATCTGTCTGTAGAACATGTGTTATCAAGATATCTGGTACTGCTGTTCTCCTTTATCGCAGGGGCCACAGTGGGATCGACGGTAGGGGTCGTGACCGGCCTCGTCTTCAGTTTAGCCAACGTTTCAAGCTTTTATCAAATGAGCTTGCTTGCTTTTTCCGGACTTCTGGGCGGACTCATGAAAGAAGGGAAGAAATTCGGAGCGGCAATCGGTTTGTTAATCGCTACACTGCTAATGGGTATGTACGGGGATACGGATACAGTCTTAACGAAAACCCTTTATGAATCGGGGGTAGCGATATTACTCCTATTTCTCACTCCTCAAAGTTTAACGTCTAAAATTGCTAGGCATATACCGGGTACTGCTGAATATCAGCAGGACCAACAGGGGTATATGCGCCGGGTGAGGGATGTGACCGCCAATCGGGTCACTCAATTCTCGTCAGTGTTTCAGGCTCTTTCGAACAGCTTTCAACAAATAGAAGACCGGTTTGAAGAGGAGGAAGATAAAGAATTTGACTATTTTCTCAGCAATGTCACGGAGAAGACGTGTCAAACCTGCTTTAAGAAGGATCAGTGCTGGGCGCGGAATTTTGATAAAACCTATAATCTCATGAAAGAAGTGATGACTGAGTATGATCAGGGAAGGGTCCCCCTTTCCCCGAGACTTGCAAGAGAAGTAGAGAAGCATTGTACGAGAGAGAAGAAGTTGAAGGATACGATCTATCAGGAGCTCACTTTCTATCAGGCCAATCTGAAATTGAAGAAACAGGTCCAGGAAAGCAGGAAGCTTGTGGCTGACCAGTTGCTTGGTGTGTCCGAAGTCATGGGGAATTTCGCGAAAGAAATCCAGAGAGAAAGGGAGAATCATCATATTCAGGAAGAACAGATCCTGGCGAGTATCGGAGAGTTCGGGATCGAAATTGAAAATATAGAAATCTATAATCTGGAGCAAGGGAATGTCGATATCGATATGACCATGCCTTATTGCGGGGGTCACGGACAGGGGGAAAAGCTCATCGCACCCATGTTATCGGATATTCTAGGGGAAAACATCGTTGTACAAAAGGAGGAGTGCGCTCAATTTCCGAACGGTCAGTGTCACGTAACCTTTCAATCTGCCAAGAAATTTGTCGTCGATACAGGGGCCTCCCATGCGGCAAAAGGAGGCGGACTGGTTTCGGGAGACAGTTACTCCATGATTGAATTGGGAAGGGGGAAGTATGCCGTTGCGATCAGTGACGGGATGGGGAACGGTGAACGGGCCCATTATGAAAGCAATGAAACACTGAGGCTATTGAAAAAGATTCTGGAATCGGGGATCGAAGAACAGGTGGCGATCAAGTCCATCAATTCGATTCTTTCCCTCAGAACGAATGATGAAATTTTCTCCACACTGGATTTAGCCATGATTGATCTTCAGAATGCGTCTTCGAGGTTCTTAAAAATAGGTTCGACCCCAAGCTTCATTAAGCGGGGGGATAAAATCCTCAAGGTGGAAGCCAGTAACTTGCCGATGGGGATGCTTCAGCAGGACTTTGATGTCGATGTCGTCTCGGAGCAGCTGAAAGCGGGAGATCTTCTCATCATGATGAGTGACGGTGCCTTTGAGGGACCGAAGCATGTAGAAAATTATGACCTGTGGATGAAGCGGAAGATAAAAGAACTTGAAACCGATGATCCACAGGAAGTGGCAGACATATTAATGGAGGAGGTCATCCGGTCGAGCTCCGGATTAATAGAGGATGATATGACGATTGTGGTATCGAAAATCAAACATAACATACCGAAGTGGTCATCCATCCCCATGCAAAAATCAAAGAAGAAAGATAAAATTTCCTAGGGTTCGCACCCTTTAAAATAGTTAACTAGAGTATAAATCCCTCCTTATTCGGCGAAGATGATATCAACTTTAGAATGAGGAGGGGAGTCTGATGAAGCCAGGTACACTTCGTCAAATTCTTTTAATTACGGATGGTTGCTCGAATCAAGGAGAAGATCCAATTGCGATGGCGGCCCTTGCCAAGGAGCAGGGAATATCGGTCAATGTAATTGGTGTGATGGACAATGATGTCATAGATGATAATGGAATGCAGGAAATCGAAGGGATTGCTCTATCGGGGGGTGGGGTGAGCCAGATCGTATATGCACAACAGCTTTCCCAAACGGTACAGATGGTTACGCGTAAAGCCATGACCCAGACCTTGCAGGGAGTTGTGAATAAAGAGTTGAAACAAATCCTCGGGAAATCTGCCTCCATGGAAGAGCTTCCTCCCGAACAGCGTGGAGAGGTTATGGAAGTCGTGGATGAACTCGGTGAGTCCGTCGATATGGAAGTGTTGATTCTTGTCGATACGTCAGCAAGCATGAAGCACAAGCTTCCGACGGTTAAAGAAGCCTTACTGGATCTATCATTGAGCTTAAATGCACGTATGGGAGATAACAAGTTTTCTGTGTTTGTATTTCCCGGGAAACGACAAGATGTCGAAAAATTGCTGGATTGGACACCAAGACTCGAAACACTGACGAGTATTTTCTCTAAATTGTCTCCAGGCGGTATCACTCCAACCGGGCCGGCGATCTCAGAGGCCATTACACACTTTAAGAAAAAACGTTCATTAAGGGGATTGCTCTCTCGTGGCGATGATGAACAATACTTCGAAGAAACCATTTAGTTTTCCCCCTGGAACAGTTATAAGAGGCAAGTGGTATAAACATATCTATACGATAGTAAAAGAATTGGGGTATGGAGCGAACGGGATTGTCTATCTTGTGCAAGGGTCCTCAGGTTTCCAGGCGTTAAAAATGAGTGACAGCAATGTATCGATCACATCTGAAGTCAATGTATTAAAAGCTTTCTCAAAGGTCCAAGGTTCCCCCCTTGGGCCCAAGCTTCTTGATGTGGATGATTGGGAGGTAAGGGGTCAAAAAATCCATTTCTACGTGATGGAATATATACAGGGAACCGATCTCCTGTCGTTTGTTCAATCAAAGGGATTCTCCTGGACAGGTGTCCTCGTCGCCCAGCTCCTGACAGACCTGGAGCGGATTCATAAGGAAGGCTGGGTCTTTGGGGATTTAAAGCCAGAAAACTTAATTGTGACGGGTCCTCCTTACAGAATTCGCTGTATTGACGTCGGGGGGACGACCATCAATGGCCGGGCGATCAAGGAGTTTACGGAGTTTTTTGATAGAGGATATTGGATCGGGGGATCCAGGAGGGCAGAACCTTCCTATGATCTTTTCTCAGTAGGGATGATTCTTATCAATTTGGCCCATCCAACGCGTTTCACCAAGACCGGGGAAGGGAATATAAAACAACTGAGGCAGGCTGTGGATTCCAAGGACCAGCTGAAAAAGTTCGCAGGGACGATCCTTGCTTCCCTCGAGGGCAAATTTCAATCTGCCAATGAAATGAGAGAGAGTCTTTTACATGGACTTTCTCATGCCCAGCCGGTGCAGCAGACGAAGCCTAAACCGAAGGCCCAAAGATCCGTTCCGCAAAGCTCTACTGTAAGAACATCTTCCCCCCACCAAAGCAGATATCAAAATCAACGGAATAAAAATTCTAGTCACTTTCTGGAGACTGTGCTTGTAGTGATCATTGTATCGCTCCTGTACGTTTTGTATATTTATGGAGAATTGCTGTAGCGTAACGGTGTGAGAAACCAGTATAAATTGATACAATGGGGAAAATGGTTTTAGGAAGAGGAAGCACAATGTTAGAGCATACGATAAAACGATTCATTCAAGATCACCGGCTCATTCAAAAGGGCGACCGCATTCTGGTAGCCGTATCAGGCGGTCCTGATTCCCTGGCGCTGCTGCACTTTCTTGACTCGAACAAAGGAGAGTTAGGGGTGGAAGTGGCGGCGGCCCATCTGGATCATATGTTCAGGGGGGACGAATCCTTTCAGGAGCTTCAGTTCGTCCGGGATTTCTGTCATCAGCGGAATATCCCCTTTTACGGAGAAAGAGTGGATGTTTCGAAGGAAATCGAAGCGGTAAATGGAAGCATGCAGGATATGGCCCGAAAGATTCGTTATGGGTTTCTTGAGGGTGTCATGAGAGAGATGTCAGCCACTAAGCTTGCCCTGGGTCATCACGGGGATGATCAAGTCGAAACCATCCTGATGAAATTGACAAGAGGGGCATCGGGGGCGAGTAGAGCCGGCATCCCCCTGAAACGATCATTTGCTGACGGTGATATTATCCGGCCTTTCCTGACTGTGACGAAACTGGAGATCGAGAACTATTGTGAAAGACATGATCTTGAGCCGCGAAGAGATCCCAGTAACCAGAAGGAAGTTTATACAAGGAATCGGTTTAGAAAGAGAATCCTTCCATTCTTAAAACAGGAAAACCCTCATGTTCATCTTCAATTCCAACGATTTAGTGAAGAATTGGCAGAAGATGAGGCATATTTAGAGGAATTAACAAAGGAAAAGTTGAATAAGGTATGGAATAACACGGGGGATTACTCCTCCATACATATCGATGGTTTTCTTGCAATGGCTCAGCCTTTACAAAGAAGAGGGATTAATCTAATATTAAACTATCTTTACAAACTAAGACCATCTTCCTTATCGTCTATACATATTTACGATGTATTGGGTATTTTAAAAGGAAAAGCGCCGAATGCCAGCATAGACTTACCAAAGGGGCTTAAGGTAACACGTGCGTATCATACATGCTATTTTCACTTTGGAGAATTAGCCTTAACCGAGGTTCCCTATTGTTATGAGCTGCAGGTTGATAAGGGGCTGGACATTCAAGGTGAATATCAGTTTCATCTCTATTCTTCCCCGCACACCCCGGACTGTACCAGTGATGTGATCTATCTTGATCCAAGCGCTGTGTCCCTTCCTCTTTACGTGCGAACGAGAAGAAAAGAGGATAGAATGAAAGTGAAGGGGATGGAAGGCTCAAAGAAGCTGAAAAACCTCTTTATCGATCATAAACTTCCCGCTCACCTTCGTGAGGAGTGGCCGGTTGTAGTGGACGCTGAACAACATATACTGTGGGTTCCGGGCATGAAGAAGTCTATTTACGATTTGGGAGAAGAGCAGGAAAATAGTTTAGTACTACAATTTACAAGCAATCATCTTCTAGGAGGCAGTTGAACATTGTTAAACCAAGATATTGAGAAAGTGTTAATTTCAGAAGAAGAACTTCAAGAAAAGATCAAAGCGTTAGGTGCACAATTAACAGAGGAATATCAAGATCGTTTTCCTTTGGCAATTGGCGTTTTAAAAGGTGCGATGCCCTTTATGGCTGACCTTTGCAAGCGCATGGATACCCATATGGAAATGGATTTCATGGATGTATCCAGCTACGGGAACTCTACTGTCTCTTCCGGAGAAGTAAAGATTGTGAAAGATTTAGATACCAAGGTGGAAGGCCGGGATATCCTCATCATTGAAGATATCATCGACAGCGGATTGACATTAAGCTACTTGGTGGAGCTATTCCGCTATCGCAAGGCAAAATCCATCAGCATTGTGACTCTGCTTGACAAGCCAACCGGTCGTAAAGCAGATATCAAAGCGGACTATGTGGGCTTTATTGTTCCTGACGAGTTCGTGGTCGGATATGGTCTCGATTACGCGGAAAGATATCGTAATCTGCCGTATATCGGTGTTTTAAAACCAAGAGTGTATACAACGGGAGAATAAGTATATTCTAAAGAGGAATCTTGCAAGTGCAATTTGTTGTAATGCCATGATTTTCTATGATACTATTTTACTTAGTTTGTTTACCCGTGGGAGGAGGTAAGGGATGAACCGGATCTTTCGAAACACCATATTCTATTTACTAGTCTTTTTAGTGATTATAGGTGTGGTGAGTTATTTCAGTAACAACAACGAGCCAACCAAAAATATCGAGTACAGTACATTTATTAATAACCTTGAAGACGGAGATGTTTCTTCTTTTTCAATTCAGCCTGGCAGAGGTGTTTATGAAGTAAAAGGACAAATGGAAGGGGCTAAAGAAGGAGAGTACTTCTTGACCTATGTCCTTACCACAGATGGAAAGCTGATGGATAAGATCAATGCAGCTGCGTCAGAGCAGGGCATCGATGTGGAAGTATTACAGGCCAAGGAAACAAGCGGCTGGGTATCTTTCTTCACAACCATCATTCCGTTTGTCATCATCTTCATTCTGTTCTTCTTCTTACTTAACCAAGCTCAAGGCGGCGGAAGCCGTGTCATGAACTTTGGTAAGAGTAAGGCAAAGCTTTACAGTGAAGAGAAGAAGAAAGTCCGCTTTAAAGATGTAGCGGGCGCAGATGAAGAAAAGCAGGAGCTTGTAGAGGTAGTGGAATTCTTAAAGGATCCACGCAAGTTCTCTGAAGTGGGTGCCCGCATTCCGAAGGGTGTCCTTCTAGTGGGACCTCCGGGTACAGGTAAAACCTTACTTGCACGAGCGGTAGCTGGAGAAGCGGGAGTTCCATTCTTCTCAATCAGTGGTTCCGACTTCGTTGAGATGTTTGTCGGTGTCGGTGCATCTCGTGTACGTGATTTATTCGAAAACGCGAAGAAGAACGCGCCTTGTATCATCTTCATTGATGAGATTGATGCAGTCGGTCGTCAGCGTGGAGCAGGCTTGGGCGGAGGTCACGATGAGCGTGAGCAAACCCTGAACCAGTTACTTGTTGAGATGGATGGTTTCGGAGCGAACGAAGGAATCATCATCGTCGCTGCAACGAACAGACCAGACATTCTGGATCCGGCATTATTGCGTCCGGGACGTTTCGACCGTCAAATCACAGTAGATCGTCCAGACTTAAAAGGTCGTGAAGCTGTCCTTAAAGTACATTCTCATAACAAACCGCTTGATGATTCAGTCGATCTAAAAGCGATTGCCATGAGAACACCAGGTTTCTCCGGAGCCGATTTGGAAAACCTTCTGAACGAAGCGGCACTTGTTGCGGCCCGTGAGGACAAAAAGAAAATCGATATGCGTGATATCGACGAAGCAACGGACCGTGTCATTGCAGGTCCTGCTAAGAAGAGCAAAGTCATATCTGAAAAAGAACGTAAAATTGTGGCATTCCACGAAGCGGGTCACACCGTGATTGGATTAGTCCTTGATGAAGCTGACATGGTACATAAAGTGACCATCGTTCCTCGTGGGCAGGCTGGCGGCTACGCTGTCATGCTTCCTAAGGAAGATCGTTACTTCATGACGAAGCCTGAGCTTCTTGATAAGATTACTGGATTACTTGGTGGGCGTGTGGCAGAGGAAATCATCTTCGGAGATGTATCCACTGGTGCGCATAATGACTTCCAACGTGCAACTGGAATCGCCCGTAAAATGGTCACTGAATATGGTATGAGTGATAAGCTCGGACCACTTCAGTTCGGTCAATCCCAAGGTGGTCAAGTGTTCCTTGGACGTGACATCAATAGTGAACAAAACTATTCAGATGCCATCGCGTATGAAATTGACTTGGAAATGCAGCGTCTGATTAAAGACAGCTATGAGAGAGCGAAGCGGATTCTTACTGAGAACCGTGACAAGCTTGAACTCATTGCCAAAACATTGTTGGATGTAGAAACATTAGACGCAGCGCAAATCAAGTCTCTAATGGATCACGGCAAATTGCCTGAACGCACATATGAATCCGATCAGGATAACAGTGACGTGAAGGTCAACATCCAGAAGAAAAATGAAGAAACTGCGATTGTAGAAGACACGACTTCCAAAGAAGACGACTCTAACTCAGATCGCACGTAATAGTGAAGGATGCACTCATTTATGGGTGCATCCTTTTTTGATTTCTGAATCAAAATGGTACCAAAAGGCAATTAATAACTAGGAAGTCACAGCCACAATGGAGAAGCACAGAGTGGATTGTAGCGGAAGGCACTTGACTCCAGCGGGAAAAAGAGGAAAGGTCGAGACCCCGCAGGGCGAAGCCCGAGGAGGCTCGACTTCCTCCCCGTGGAAAGCAAGTGCCTGGAGCGGAAAGGAACGGTCAAAGTTTTTTCGCTATCACGTATGTAAATATGTTTTTTTGAAGTTATACAAAACAAATGGACCAAACTAAGCCGGTTCCGCTTTTGTACCTATTCTAAATAAATTATGGTATGATGTTGGCAGTGTGAAAACAATTGGCTTAGTAGGTGAGGATATTGATTTTTGTAATGGATGTAGGGAATACCAATATTGTGTTTGGTGTATATGAAAATGACCATTTAAAATATCATTGGAGAGCTGAAACGAATCGACATAAAACGGAAGATGAGTTCGGGATGCTTGTAAAGAATCTGTTTGAGCATGTGAACCTGACGTTTGAAGAGATTGACGGGATCATTATTTCTTCTGTTGTTCCTCCAATCATGTTTAGTTTGGAACGTATGTGTGAGAAGTATTTTCATATTACTCCACTGGTTGTTGGTCCAGGGATCAAGACTGGTTTAAATATTATGTATGAAAACCCAAGGGAAGTCGGAGCGGACCGGATCGTCAATGCTGTCGCAGGCATTCATGAATATGGAGGACCTCTCATCATCGTGGACTTCGGAACTGCCACAACGTATTGCTATATCAATGAAGAACGACAATATATGGGTGGAGCGATCGCCCCGGGAATCGGCATATCAACGGAAGCTCTTTACTCGAAGGCGGCCAAATTACCAAGGATTGAAATCGCTCGTCCTGAGCAGATCATTGGAAAGAATACCGTTACAGCCATGCAGGCTGGTATTCTTTATGGGTATGTCGGACAAGTCGAAGGTATCGTTCAAAGAATGAAAGCACAAAGTAAGAAAGAGCCAACGGTCATTGCAACGGGAGGATTGGCCACGCTGATCTCGAAAGAATCCAATAGCATTGACGTAGTAGATCCATTCTTGACGTTGAAAGGGCTAAAATTAATCTATAAGAGAAACATGAACTAGAGTGAAAGGAGCTACAACCATGAGTGACTATTTAGTAAAGGCGTTAGCCTATGACGGGCAGGTACGTGCGTATGCTGTCAAAAGTACGGATACAGTAGGAGAAGCACAAAGAAGACATGGTACATGGCCGACTGCATCTGCAGCACTTGGTCGAAGCATCAGTGCCGGTGTGATGATGGGGGCTATGCTCAAAGGTGAAAATAAATTGACGATCAAAGTAGAAGGCGGCGGTCCGATCGGAGCCATCCTTGTGGACAGCAATGCAAAAGGTGAGGTCAGAGGATACGTGACCAATCCCCATGTCCACTTCGATTTGAATGAGCACGGAAAGCTTGATGTCCGCCGTGCGGTCGGTACGGAAGGTATGTTATCGGTTGTGAAAGATATCGGTATGAGAGACCATTTCTCTGGTCAGGTACCCATTGTATCAGGAGAACTCGGGGAAGACTTCACCTATTATTTCGTCACGTCAGAACAAGTGCCTTCTTCTGTAGGGGTGGGAGTGCTGGTCAATCCAGACAACTCGATACTTGCTGCAGGAGGATTCATCCTCCAGCTTATGCCTGGTACGGAGGATGAAACGATTACAAAGATTGAGGAACGCTTGGCGAAAATCCCTCCAATCTCTAAATTGATTGAAAAAGGTCTAAGTCCTGAAGAGGTATTGGAAGAAGTACTTGGAAAAGGGGAAGTCAAAGTACTTGAAACACTTCCAGTAGCATTTAAGTGCCAATGCAATAAAGAGCGTTTCTCGAATGCCATCATCAGCTTAGGGGAACAGGAAATTCAAGAGATGATCGATGAAGACGGCAGTGCGGAAGCAAGCTGTCATTTCTGTAATGAAACCTATCTATTTTCTAAAGAAGAATTAGAAGAACTGAAAGAAAGCGCTAAGGAATAAATTACATTCAGGGAGAATGGGAGAAATGAGAATTAAACGGTCTGTACTCATGGTGATCATCGGGGTACTGCTTGTCACGAATCTGATCACACTTGTGTGGAACTGGTCCTCGGGGAAAGTCGGTACCCCTGAAGTGGTGGCATCGGTTGGCGGGGAATCCGTGACCCGGGAGGATTGGTTATACGCACTGGAACAACAACATGGTAAAGAAGAATTGAGGGCCATGGTCAATCAAAAAGTGATCGACCACCTGGCGAAGAAATACGATATTTCTGTTTCAAATAAAGAAGTAGAACAGGAATACTACCTGATTCAATCCGTTTATAATGCCTATGATGAAGAGAATCTTGAAGATGAAGATACGCTGAAAGAGCAGATCAAATCTGAATTATTATTAGAGGAGCTCATCACGAAGGACGTTCAGGTTCCCGAAAAAGAGATGAAGAAATTCTATGCCCAGAATGAGGAGCAGTATTCAATCCCTAAAATGTATAAGCTGAAGCAATTGAAGGTAGCGGATCAAACAGAAGCGGATCAGGTTCTGAAGGAACTCGATGGCGGATCTAACTTTGAAGCACTGGCCATGGAACGGTCTACCGATGAGCAAAGCGCACATCTAGGAGGGGACATTGGGTATGTTCCCATTGATGGGGATATTCTTTCTCCGGAAGCGAAGTCGGAGGTAGAACCCTTATCGCAGGGTGAATGGACATCACCGATTCAACAGGATTCAGACTATGTGATTTATTATGTCGACGGTATCCTGAAGGAGAGGGATTTTTCGTTTAAGGAAGTAAAATCACAAATTCGCAGACAGATTGCTTTAGAACAGGTCGAAACACCGCTTAAGCCTGAATCCTTTTGGGATGAAGTGGACGCCGAGTGGTTTTATGGCAAGCAAGAGTAATGAAGGAGCTGACTTTCGGTCGGCTCCTTTTACATAGTTCGAACCCTTTCAACGTAACATAGGATAAGTGTAAGGTGCATATAAATGTAGGTGAGTGAAGAGGGTGTGCCATCGGTGTATGCCGTATAGCAGTGCCCGGAAAAGAAAAGCAATATCGTTGACAAATATATTGAATATTGTTACATTTTATTAAAACCAACAAATTTACTTGGAATTAGGAGTGATGAACGAATGGTGAGAGTAGCCAATTCAATTTCAGAATTAATAGGTCAGACTCCAGTGGTAAAACTGAATCGATTAGTGGATGAGAATAGTGCGGATGTTTATTTGAAATTAGAATACATGAATCCGGGCAGTTCCGTGAAAGACCGGATCGCCCTGGCCATGATTGAGGCAGGGGAAGCTGCAGGTACGATCAAACCCGGAGATACGATCGTTGAGCCGACAAGCGGCAACACGGGTATCGGTCTTGCCATGGTCGCTGCCGCTAAAGGTTACCGTTCTTTGCTCGTTATGCCTGACACGATGAGTACAGAAAGGCGTAACCTGTTACGGGCCTACGGAGCAGAACTTGTATTGACACCGGGTTCTGAAGGAATGAATGGCGCCATTCGCAAAGCGGAAGAGCTGTCGAAAGAAAAAGGCTTCTTCATGCCGCAGCAATTCAAAAACGAAGCTAATCCCAAGGTTCATCGTGAAACGACCGGACCGGAAATCGTGGAACAGATGGGTGATCAGCTTGATGCCTTCATCGCAGGTATCGGTACTGGCGGAACGATTACAGGCGTTGGTGAAGTGTTGAAAAAACATTATCCATCGGTTGAATTATACGCAGTCGAGCCTTCGGATTCCCCTGTCTTATCAGGAGGAAAGCCGGGACCTCATAAAATTCAGGGAATCGGAGCCGGATTCATTCCTGAGATTTTAGATACAGATGTGTATGACCATGTTATACAGGTGGATAAGGATTCAGCTTTTGAGTATGCAAGAAGAGCAGCTAAAGAAGAAGGGGTCTTGGGCGGGATTTCCTCCGGGGCAGCCATCTATGCAGCCCTAGAAGTAGCGAAGAAGTTAGGGAAGGGCAAAAAAGTGCTCGCCATCCTTCCTAGTAATGGGGAGCGCTATTTAAGCACTCCACTTTACCAATTTGATGAAGAATAAAATGTGAATGCCGGATCCTGAAGTGCACGTTGCTTCAGGATCCATTTTTTATGTTTGAAAAACCTCTCAGCCCTGCATAATTTCAATTTTTTAACGATGAAACCTTCCTGAAGTTCATGTATCATGAAAGGAGATAAACATTAGGAGTGTGAGGGGTCTGTGCAGCACCTGTATTTTCATAAAAACCATACAACCAAAGAACAATTTTTCGCAGCATATGAACAGCTCAGTCAGCATCAAACACATCACATTTTGTTAGAAAGCGGACGGGGTGGTCGTTATAGTGTGGCTGGACTGCAACCTGACGTCATTTTACAAAGTATTCCGGAAGGTTTGAGAATACAAGACTCTACTGGAGCTGAAGTGATACATGGAGATCCATTGATCCAATTGGAAAAATGGATGACCCCCCATCGAACGGAAAGAAGAGAGGATCTCCCTGACTTCCAGGGGGGAGTGATCGGTTTTCTTAGTTATGACTATGCAAGAAAGATCGAGAAACTTCCTTCGCTGGGACGTGATGATCTGGAGATTCCCGACCTTTATTTTTACTACCTGAAAGAGTGGGCGGTCTTCGATCATCAGGAGGATTGTTTATGGACAATGATGTTATCCGAGCAAGATCCGGAATCGGCAGAGGCGAAGCTTTCACAGTGGACTGCCTCCTGGGAAAATGCCCTGTCATCCAAGAATGAAACGAAGAAGGATCCTAATGACGACATGGCGGATGTTGAAGTGTCGATGGATGAGGAAGAATTCTCAGCAGCAGTGAAAAGAATTCAAGTTTATATCTCACAGGGGGATGTCTTTCAGGTGAATTTATCTGTCCGGCAGTCTCAACAGTTGAGAACAGAGCCGTATGCGGTTTATAAAAAGCTTCGGGAATTAAATCCCTCACCTTATATGAGTTATATCCACAGCCCGGACTTCCAGATTGTTTCCGGGTCACCTGAACTGCTCGTGAAGAAAAAAGGAATGGAAGTAAGTACGAGGCCGATTGCGGGTACCCGTTCCCGTGGGAAGGATACGGATGAGGATGAGAGACTTGCCCTGGAACTGATCCATAATGAAAAAGAGAGAGCCGAGCATGTGATGCTTGTAGATCTGGAGCGTAATGACCTGGGGAAGGTATGCCAGTACGGGACAGTCGAAGTCAACGAGTTCATGGTGATCGAAAAATACTCCCACGTCATGCACATCGTATCCAATGTCAGGGGCAAACTGGATGAAACCAAAACAGGGGCGGACGTCATTCGATCTGTTTTTCCCGGGGGAACGATTACCGGGGCGCCCAAAGTGAGGACGATGGAGATCATTGAGGAGCTTGAACCGGTCAGGCGGGGCATTTACACAGGCTCCATTGGCTGGATCGGTCTCAATGGCGATATGGAATTGAACATCGTCATACGGACGATGCTTGTCAAAGAAGGAAAAGGTCACATCCAAGCAGGAGCGGGAGTGGTGATCGATTCCAATCCGGCGTACGAATACAAGGAATCCCTCAAAAAAGCGAAAGCCCTCTGGGTCGCAAAGGCAATGGCGGAAGGAGAAAATCTATGATTCTCATGATTGATAACTATGATTCATTCACCTATAATCTTGTACAATTTTTAGGGGAGCTTGGGGAGGAACTGATCGTGAAGCGAAACGATGAGATCACCCTCGATGAAATTGAAGCTATGTCCCCGGATTATTTGATGATTTCTCCCGGTCCGTGCAGCCCGAACGAAGCGGGTGTAAGTCTTGAGGCGATCAGGACATTTGCCGGAAAGATTCCGATCTTCGGCGTCTGTCTCGGACATCAGTCAATCGCCCAGGTTTTCGGAGGAGATGTCATTCGTGCCGAACGGTTGATGCACGGAAAGGTCTCCCCGATGATCCATGACGGGAAAACCGTATTTGAAGGGATGCCGAATCCTTTCAATGCAACGAGGTATCATTCCCTGATCGTTAAACGGGAGACCCTTCCGGATTGCTTCGATATTTCAGCGGAAACGGCACAGGGAGAGATCATGGCGATCAGACATAAATACCTTCCCGTGGAGGGAGTGCAGTTCCACCCTGAATCCATCATGACGGAGCAGGGGAAGCGGCTGCTCCTTAACTTTCTGAACGCGTATAAAAAAGTAGGGATGGCCTGACCCATGTATCTATATATAAACGGGGACATCATACACCAGTCAGAAGCGGCCATTTCTCCATTCGACCACGGCTATTTGTACGGCATGGGAGTATTTGAAACCTTTCGTACCTATGACGGTCATCCCTTTTTACTAAAAGATCATCTGAACAGACTGTCACTTGGGTTAAAGGAATTAAATATTGAAGCCGACCTGGATGAGGAAACGATCAGGTCGACCATCTCGGAGCTATTAAAGAAAAACGACCTTAAGGATGCATATTGCCGGTTTAATGTGTCAGGCGGACCAGGGGAAATCGGCTTGAAGACGACTCCTTACGAGAACGCAACCGTCATTCTTTTTCAAAAGGAATTACCTCCTTCCGCCCCCTTAAAGGAAAAGGAAGGAGTGTTCCTGAAGCTTAGAAGAAACACTCCGGAAACGGGAGAGCGTCTCAAATCCCATCATTACCTGAACAACATGGCGGCAAAAAGGGAACTCGGAGCAACCGTGGATAAAGAAGGGATCTTTCTGACAAAAGAAGGGTTCCTCTGTGAAGGGATCACCTCCAACCTCTTCTGGGTAAAGGACGGGAGATTATATACCCCGTCGGTGGAAACCGGTTTGTTAAACGGGATCACCAGGCAGTTCATCCTGGCTCTTGCCGATCGATTGAATATACCGGTACAGGTCGGGATGTTTGAAAAAGTGGACATGCTTGAAGCGGATGAAGTGTTTTTCACGAATTCCGTTCAAGAGATCATACCGGTAAACAAAATGGATTCTTTACGATTACCGGGACGACATGGAAAGTACGTAGGGCTACTCAATGAGCAGTACACGAAATATACACGACACTTGAATTCCATACAGGAAATGAAAAGAGGGGGATGACGCAGTGAAGTGCGGAACATACGAACTTGATTTTACAGAGAAGACCCTTATCATGGGGATACTGAATATCACTCCCGATTCATTCTCGGACGGCGGGTCTTTCAATGAGTTAGACCGGGCTGTGGAACGGGCGAAAGAAATGGTGGAGATGGGTGCAGATATCATTGATATAGGTGGTGAGTCTACCCGGCCGGGCCACGAGGTCGTACCTGCCGAAGAAGAGATTTCACGGGTTGTGCCGATTATTGAAGCGATCTCCCGGGAAGTGAACGTACCAATCTCCATTGACACGTATAAGGCTGCGACGGCAAGAAAAGCGCTTAAAGCGGGCGCAAGTATTATTAACGATGTATGGGGTGCGAAAAAGGACCCTGAAATGGCACGGGTAGCGGCAGATACCGGTGCTCCGATCATTCTCATGCATAACCGGGATAATCGGGAATACAACCACTTCGTCAGGGATGCGATTCAAGATTTGCAGGAGAGCATCTTCATTGCCAAGGGGTCGGGTGTAAAAGATGAACAGATCATCCTCGATCCTGGCATTGGTTTTGCCAAAACAGTACAATTGAACATAGAAATGATGAGGCATCTGGATGTCATCGTCTCCCTTGGCTATCCGGTCCTGCTCGGAACGTCACGGAAATCCATCATCGGACATGTCCTTGATCTCCCTGTTGAGGAGAGGATGGAGGGGACGGGGGCGACAGTTTGCTACGGTATTCAAAAAGGCTGTCACATCGTCCGTGTTCATGATGTAAAGGAAATGGCACGCATGGCAAAAATGATGGATGTTCTCGTTGGAAAGGAGAAAAGATATGGATAAGATTCTATTGAACGAAATGGAGTTTTACGGCTATCACGGTGTTTTCCAGGAGGAGAACAAACTTGGACAACGTTTTCGTGTTAGTGTAGAGTTGCATTTAGATTTAAGGAAGTCCGGTCAAAGCGATCAGCTTGAAGACTCCGTAAACTATGCGGAGATCTATTCCATCACCAAAAGTGTTGTGGAAGGAGAGCCAAGGAATCTGGTCGAAGCTGTGGCTGAAGACATCGCTTCCCGGATTCTGGAAACATTCAACGCTGTCAAGAGCTGCAAAATCACACTAATCAAGCCTGATCCACCCATTCCTGGTCATTACCGGTCGGTGGCGGTGGAGATTAATAGGAGTCGATAGGATGAATACTGCATATATTTCCCTTGGTTCCAATATGGGGGACAGGGCGGGTTATTTAGAAAAAGCCATAAACATCTTAGGCAGTCATGGTAAGATAGAGGTAACGAAACGATCCTCTCTGTATGAAACAGACCCGGTAGGATTTACAGAACAAGATCAATTTTTGAACATGGTCATCGAAATTCGTACCAGTTTAAGTCCAGAAACTCTATTACATCAGTGCTTGCAGGTGGAAATCGACCTTGGAAGGGAAAGGGAGTTCAAATGGGGTCCGAGGATAATCGACCTCGATATCTTACTCTTTAATCACGAAACGATCGAAGCAGTGAATCTTCTCATCCCTCATCCAAGAATGCAAGAAAGAGCATTTGTATTAATCCCGTTATTAGAGGTGGCTCCGAGTATCGAGCACCCGTCTTTTAATGCCCCGTTGGCTGAATTTCTGGACGAAATACCTGACAAAGAAGGAGTTCGGTTATGGAAACAGATAAATGGGGAAGACGCATTCGTGCATTCAGAAAGCTAAAAGGATTTACTCAGGAAAGTTTGGCCAAGGAACTTTCCATCTCCGTTTCGGTCCTTGGAGAAGTGGAAAGAGGGAGTCGGATACCGAAAGAGGATTTCTTGGAGAACGTTGCGGAAGTCCTGGACATTTCACTTAACGATCTGATCCCTCAAGAAGAATCTGACCGTAGTGAGTAAAAGCCGCTTGATTCACCTGTATTCCTTTTTATGTTATTCTAGATAAGGCTGTAACCAATATGTGACCCTGTCACCCAATTGGATCGGCCTTTTTTAGATTTTTTCAATAGGTTTTCGGGCACCTCGACGTACGTTTCTGAAATTACTCATACTTTAGGGGTGTTACAAACATAGATATTGTGTAAAATAGTATGGTATATAACCGTATTAGTCTACTAAAGCAAGCAGATAGAATAGGAGTGAAACACATGAGTCACGAAGAAATCAATGACCAGCTTCGCGTCAGACGCGAAAAGATGGAAGCCATCCGTGAAAAGGGACAGGATCCATTCGGTAAACGATATGATCGTACACACAGTTCATCAGATATCAAATCTCAATTCGATGAGTTTTCTAAAGAGGAACTGGAAGAGAAAGATATCACTGTCACGATCGCAGGTCGTATCATGACGAAGCGCGGAAAAGGGAAAGCGGGATTTGCCCATCTTCAGGATCTGGCTGGACAAGTTCAAATCTATGTTCGTAAAGATGCCATCGGTGAAGAAGCGTATGAGGTTTTCAATACAGCAGACCTTGGTGATATCGTAGGGATCACGGGTACTGTATTCAAAACAAAGGTAGGGGAACTTTCTGTTAAAGCGAAAGAATTCCACCTGCTGACGAAAGCACTTCGCCCGCTTCCTGAAAAATTCCACGGTTTAAAAGACGTTGAACAGCGTTATCGTCAACGTTATCTGGACCTGATTACAAGTCAGGAAAGCAAAGAAACATTCATCGCGCGCAGCCGCATCATTCAATCTATGAGAAGATACTTGGACAATAACGGTTACCTGGAAGTAGAAACACCAATGATGCACGCAATCGCAGGTGGGGCTTCTGCCCGTCCGTTCAATACACATCATAACGCTCTTGATATGCCGCTTTATATGCGTATCGCAATCGAGCTTCATCTAAAACGCCTGATCGTTGGCGGACTTGAAAAAGTATACGAAATTGGACGTGTATTCCGTAACGAGGGAGTTTCAACAAGACATAACCCTGAGTTCACAATGATCGAGCTTTACGAAGCGTATGCGGATTACCGTGATATCATGGCTCTGACTGAAAATCTTGTTGCCCATATCGCAAAGGAAGTATTCGGATCTACTACGGTTCAATACGCTGACAATGAAATCAACCTTGAGCCGGAATGGACTCGTCTTCATATGGTAGACGCCGTTAAAGAGCACACAGGTGTAGACTTCTGGCAGGAAATGTCCGATGAAGATGCCCGTGCCCTTGCCAAAGAACACGGCATCGAAATCAAAGACAACATGCAATATGGTCACGTCGTCAATGAATTCTTCGAACAAAAGGTAGAAGATAAGCTGATTCAGCCTACCTTCATCTATGGTCATCCCGTGGAAATCTCTCCACTTGCGAAGAAGAATGATGAAGACCCGCGCTTCACGGATCGCTTTGAACTATTCATCGTTGGCCGTGAACATGCCAATGCCTTCACCGAGCTGAATGATCCGATCGATCAAAGAGAACGCTTTGAGGCACAATTGAAAGAAAGAGAAGAAGGAAACGACGAAGCCCACATGATGGATAATGATTTCATCGAGGCTCTTGAATACGGAATGCCGCCAACGGGTGGCCTGGGTATCGGCATCGACAGGCTTGTTATGCTGTTAACCAATTCCCCATCCATCCGGGACGTACTATTATTCCCATTAATGCGTCATCGTGACTAATAAGATATGTAAAAACAGCCGAGGGTTCAGCCTTGGCTGTTTTTTTTGAATCATATCAAAAAGGATGGTAGATAATAATTTGGTGCAAACACTCAATCGGGACTAAAGGAGCTCATTCTTTTACGTAAAAATGAAAGGAAACAATGTCATTTGACTGATATTATATAGAAGTTAAAAAAGTATCATAAAAACTCTTGCGCCAGGGTTTTTATGGTGGTATAGTATTATCTGTTGCCGCAAAACGCGACACACAACATGAAAAACTTGATCAAAACTTCTTTTAAAAAGTTGTTGACAACAAGTTAACGATCATGTAACATAGTAAGGGTCGCTTCAAACAGAAGCACTTACACATTGAACCTTGAAAACTGAACAAAACAAGACAATACGTCAACGTTAATTCTAGATTTATTTTAAAGAGCTATTCAAACTTTTATCGGAGAGTTTGATCCTGGCTCAGGACGAACGCTGGCGGCGTGCCTAATACATGCAAGTCGAGCGGATTGATGGGAGCTTGCTCCCTGATATCAGCGGCGGACGGGTGAGTAACACGTGGGTAACCTGCCTGTAAGACTGGGATAACTCCGGGAAACCGGGGCTAATACCGGATAACTCATTTCCTCGCATGAGGAAATGTTGAAAGGTGGCTTTTAGCTATCACTTACAGATGGACCCGCGGCGCATTAGCTAGTTGGTGAGGTAACGGCTCACCAAGGCAACGATGCGTAGCCGACCTGAGAGGGTGATCGGCCACACTGGGACTGAGACACGGCCCAGACTCCTACGGGAGGCAGCAGTAGGGAATCTTCCGCAATGGACGAAAGTCTGACGGAGCAACGCCGCGTGAGTGATGAAGGTTTTCGGATCGTAAAGCTCTGTTGTTAGGGAAGAACAAGTGCCGTTCGAATAGGGCGGCACCTTGACGGTACCTAACCAGAAAGCCACGGCTAACTACGTGCCAGCAGCCGCGGTAATACGTAGGTGGCAAGCGTTGTCCGGAATTATTGGGCGTAAAGCGCGCGCAGGTGGTTCCTTAAGTCTGATGTGAAAGCCCACGGCTCAACCGTGGAGGGTCATTGGAAACTGGGGAACTTGAGTGCAGAAGAGGAAAGTGGAATTCCAAGTGTAGCGGTGAAATGCGTAGATATTTGGAGGAACACCAGTGGCGAAGGCGACTTTCTGGTCTGTAACTGACACTGAGGCGCGAAAGCGTGGGGAGCAAACAGGATTAGATACCCTGGTAGTCCACGCCGTAAACGATGAGTGCTAAGTGTTAGGGGGTTTCCGCCCCTTAGTGCTGCAGCTAACGCATTAAGCACTCCGCCTGGGGAGTACGGTCGCAAGACTGAAACTCAAAGGAATTGACGGGGGCCCGCACAAGCGGTGGAGCATGTGGTTTAATTCGAAGCAACGCGAAGAACCTTACCAGGTCTTGACATCCTCTGACAACCCTAGAGATAGGGCTTTCCCCTTCGGGGGACAGAGTGACAGGTGGTGCATGGTTGTCGTCAGCTCGTGTCGTGAGATGTTGGGTTAAGTCCCGCAACGAGCGCAACCCTTGATCTTAGTTGCCAGCATTTAGTTGGGCACTCTAAGATGACTGCCGGTGACAAACCGGAGGAAGGTGGGGATGACGTCAAATCATCATGCCCCTTATGACCTGGGCTACACACGTGCTACAATGGACGGTACAAAGGGCAGCGAGACCGCGAGGTTTAGCCAATCCCATAAAACCGTTCTCAGTTCGGATTGTAGGCTGCAACTCGCCTACATGAAGCTGGAATCGCTAGTAATCGCGGATCAGCATGCCGCGGTGAATACGTTCCCGGGCCTTGTACACACCGCCCGTCACACCACGAGAGTTTGTAACACCCGAAGTCGGTGAGGTAACCTTTTGGAGCCAGCCGCCTAAGGTGGGACAGATGATTGGGGTGAAGTCGTAACAAGGTAGCCGTATCGGAAGGTGCGGCTGGATCACCTCCTTTCTAAGGAAGATTTACTAAAACGTTTGACAGTCGAAGTTTTGTTCAGTTTTGATGGTTCAACCATCAAAACATTTTTTATCTCTTACGAGATAAAAGTTGTGTTTGTTCTTTGAAAACTAGATAAAGATAAATTGATAGTCAAGAAATTACCGAGTATCGCCATTTTAGGTTTTAAACCTGATGTAACAACCAATTCGGTTAAGTTATGAAGGGCGCACGGTGGATGCCTTGGCACTAGGAGCCGACGAAGGACGGGACTAACACCGATATGCTTTGGGGAGCTGTAAGTGAGCTTTGATCCAGAGATTTCCGAATGGGGGAACCCATTGTTCGTAATGGAACAATATCCTTACTTGAATACATAGAGTATGGAAGGCAGACCCAGGGAACTGAAACATCTAAGTACCTGGAGGAAGAGAAAGCAATTGCGATTCCCTGAGTAGCGGCGAGCGAAACGGGATATAGCCCAAACCAAGAGGCTTGCCTCTTGGGGTTGTAGGACACTCTATACGGAGTTACAAAGGAATGAAGTAGACGAAGAAGTCTGGAAAGGCTCGTCAAAGAAGGTAACAACCCTGTAGTTGAAACTTCATTCCCTCTTGAGTGGATCCTGAGTACGGCGGGACACGTGAAATCCCGTCGGAAGCTGGGAGGACCATCTCCCAAGGCTAAATACTCCCTAGTGACCGATAGTGAACCAGTACCGTGAGGGAAAGGTGAAAAGCACCCCGGAAGGGGAGTGAAATAGAACCTGAAACCGTGTGCCTACAAGTAGTCAGAGCCCGTTAACGGGTGATGGCGTGCCTTTTGTAGAATGAACCGGCGAGTTACGATCCCATGCAAGGTTAAGTTGATAAGACGGAGCCGCAGCGAAAGCGAGTCTGAATAGGGCGAATTTTAGTATGTGGTCGTAGACCCGAAACCAGGTGATCTACCCATGTCCAGGATGAAGTTCAGGTAACACTAAATGGAGGTCCGAACCCACGCACGTTGAAAAGTGCGGGGATGAGGTGTGGGTAGCGGAGAAATTCCAATCGAACTTGGAGATAGCTGGTTCTCTCCGAAATAGCTTTAGGGCTAGCCTCATGTGTAAGAGTCTTGGAGGTAGAGCACTGTTTGGACTAGGGGCCCTCATCGGGTTACCGAATTCAGACAAACTCCGAATGCCAAAGACTTATCCATGGGAGTCAGACTGCGAGTGATAAGATCCGTAGTCGAAAGGGAAACAGCCCAGACCACCAGCTAAGGTCCCAAAGTATACGTTAAGTGGAAAAGGATGTGGAGTTGCTTAGACAACCAGGATGTTGGCTTAGAAGCAGCCACCATTTAAAGAGTGCGTAATAGCTCACTGGTCGAGTGACTCTGCGCCGAAAATGTACCGGGGCTAAACGTATCACCGAAGCTGTGGATTGACACCTCTAGGTGTCAGTGGTAGGAGAGCGTTCTAAGGACTGCGAAGCTAGACCGTAAGGACTGGTGGAGTGCTTAGAAGTGAGAATGCCGGTATGAGTAGCGAAAGATGGGTGAGAATCCCATCCACCGAATGCCTAAGGTTTCCTGAGGAAGGCTCGTCCGCTCAGGGTTAGTCGGGACCTAAGTCGAGGCCGATAGGCGTAGACGATGGACAACAGGTTGATATTCCTGTACCACCTCTTTTCCGTTTGAGCAATGGGGGGACGCAGGAGGATAGGGTAAGCGCACTGCTGGATATGTGCGTCTAAGCAGTTAGGCTGATGATGAGGCAAATCCCATCATCGCGAAGGCTGAGCTGTGATAGCGAGCGAATTATAGTAGCGAAGTTCCTGATTCCACACTGCCAAGAAAAGCCTCTAGCGAGGAAAAAGGTGCCCGTACCGCAAACCGACACAGGTAGGCGAGGAGAGAATCCTAAGGTGAGCGAGAGAACTCTCGTTAAGGAACTCGGCAAAATGACCCCGTAACTTCGGGAGAAGGGGTGCTCTGGTAGGGTGCAAGCCGAGAGAGCCGCAGTGAATAGGCCCAGGCGACTGTTTAGCAAAAACACAGGTCTCTGCGAAGCCGTAAGGCGAAGTATAGGGGCTGACGCCTGCCCGGTGCTGGAAGGTTAAGAGGAGTGCTTAGCGCAAGCGAAGGTGCGAATCGAAGCCCCAGTAAACGGCGGCCGTAACTATAACGGTCCTAAGGTAGCGAAATTCCTTGTCGGGTAAGTTCCGACCCGCACGAAAGGCGTAACGATCTGGGCACTGTCTCAACGAGAGACTCGGTGAAATTATAGTACCTGTGAAGATGCAGGTTACCCGCGACAGGACGGAAAGACCCCGTGGAGCTTTACTGTAGCCTGATATTGAATTTTGGTACAGCTTGTACAGGATAGGTAGGAGCCTTGGAAACCGGAGCGCCAGCTTCGGTGGAGGCATCGGTGGGATACTACCCTGGCTGTATTGAAATTCTAACCCGCGCCCCTTATCGGGGTGGGAGACAGTGTCAGGTGGGCAGTTTGACTGGGGCGGTCGCCTCCTAAAGAGTAACGGAGGCGCCCAAAGGTTCCCTCAGAATGGTTGGAAATCATTCGCAGAGTGTAAAGGCACAAGGGAGCTTGACTGCGAGACCTACAAGTCGAGCAGGGACGAAAGTCGGGCTTAGTGATCCGGTGGTTCCGCATGGAAGGGCCATCGCTCAACGGATAAAAGCTACCCCGGGGATAACAGGCTTATCTCCCCCAAGAGTCCACATCGACGGGGAGGTTTGGCACCTCGATGTCGGCTCATCGCATCCTGGGGCTGTAGTCGGTCCCAAGGGTTGGGCTGTTCGCCCATTAAAGCGGTACGCGAGCTGGGTTCAGAACGTCGTGAGACAGTTCGGTCCCTATCCGTCGTGGGCGCAGGAAATTTGAGAGGAGCTGTCCTTAGTACGAGAGGACCGGGATGGACGCACCGCTGGTGTACCAGTTGTCTTGCCAAAGGCATCGCTGGGTAGCTATGTGCGGAAGGGATAAGTGCTGAAAGCATCTAAGCATGAAGCCCCCCTCGAGATGAGATTTCCCATCACGTAAGTGAGTAAGATCCCTAGAAGATGACTAGGTAGATAGGTCAGAGATGGAAGCATGGCGACATGTGGAGTTGACTGATACTAATCGATCGAGGACTTAACCACAAAGAGTCATATTTATATGAACAACAATTGGTCGGTATTCGGCTTTCTTGACATCAATTCTTTATCTAGTTTTGAAGGAACAACCCTTCAATTGAATATTCGTCTGGTGATAATGGCGAAGAGGTCACACCCGTTCCCATGCCGAACACGGAAGTTAAGCTCTTCAGCGCCGATGGTAGTTGGGGGATCTCCCCCTGTGAGAGTAGGACGTCGCCAGGCGATACATATTTCGGAGGATTAGCTCAGCTGGGAGAGCATCTGCCTTACAAGCAGAGGGTCGGCGGTTCGATCCCGTCATCCTCCACCATGTTTTTTTACGAAAGTAAAATAAACTTCATTCAATTTGCCCAAGCAAATTTTCTACCCATGCCGGTGTAGCTCAACTGGTAGAGCAACTGACTTGTAATCAGTAGGTTGGGGGTTCAAGTCCTCTTGCCGGCACCATTGTTTTTTTATTTTGTGTCTTTTTT
>NZ_CP096886.1:667500-805000 GCF_024195245.1 Rossellomorea sp. KS-H15a
AGCTTGACTGCGAGACCTACAAGTCGAGCAGGGACGAAAGTCGGGCTTAGTGATCCGGTGGTTCCGCATGGAAGGGCCATCGCTCAACGGATAAAAGCTACCCCGGGGATAACAGGCTTATCTCCCCCAAGAGTCCACATCGACGGGGAGGTTTGGCACCTCGATGTCGGCTCATCGCATCCTGGGGCTGTAGTCGGTCCCAAGGGTTGGGCTGTTCGCCCATTAAAGCGGTACGCGAGCTGGGTTCAGAACGTCGTGAGACAGTTCGGTCCCTATCCGTCGTGGGCGCAGGAAATTTGAGAGGAGCTGTCCTTAGTACGAGAGGACCGGGATGGACGCACCGCTGGTGTACCAGTTGTCTTGCCAAAGGCATCGCTGGGTAGCTATGTGCGGAAGGGATAAGTGCTGAAAGCATCTAAGCATGAAGCCCCCCTCGAGATGAGATTTCCCATCACGTAAGTGAGTAAGATCCCTAGAAGATGACTAGGTAGATAGGTCAGAGATGGAAGCATGGCGACATGTGGAGTTGACTGATACTAATCGATCGAGGACTTAACCACAAAAAGTCATATTTATATGAACAACAATTGGTCGATATTCGGCTTTCTTGACATCAATCCTTTATCTAGTTTTGAAGGAACAATCCTTCAATTGAATAGTCGTCTGGTGATAATGGCGAAGAGGTCACACCCGTTCCCATGCCGAACACGGAAGTTAAGCTCTTCAGCGCCGATGGTAGTTGGGGGATCTCCCCCTGTGAGAGTAGGACGTCGCCAGGCAAATGTGAAGAAAGAGTAGCTCTTAGGAGTTACTCTTTTTTGGTTGATTGTTTTAAATGGACGTATGGTGAGTCTGTTTATGGTATTATATGGTAAAAAACGCAATAAACGAAAAAATGACGCAAAAAATTAAAAAATAACGCAATCATCCTTCGAAATGACGCAAAAAAATGAAAAACGACGCAATTCCCACGAATTTCTTAAAAGCCACACTCATATCAACAGTCAATATATCAGTATTTGTAGTAATGAGATCACTTTCATTATCTATCGATGTGATTGTCCATATGAAATCATCAACTCCCTCACCCATCATAAACATTTAATCCGGTATTCCAAACCACCAATCAAAAACCCTCATAGAACCACTCCCCATCCACAATACTCACACTCACCCAGTGCCCCATTTCCAAATTTCTATCCAACAATCTCATATTCACACGTTTAAAACCTTCCTTAAACAGGAAAACTTCTAAGGTCAAACTTCATAATTGCAAAGTTTAAAACGCGGTTGTATAATTATAGTCAAATATAGTCAAAGTCAAAATGAGGAGGAGGTTTGATGAGGAACATATCCGACATCATTGAAAATTATTTAAAGAATGTGTTAGAACTGAGTGAAAGTGAGATAGTCGAGATTAAAAGAAGCGAGATCGCTGATAAGTTTCAATGTGTTCCTTCTCAAATTAATTATGTGATTAATACCCGCTTTACTGTAGAACGAGGGTATGTAGTAGAAAGCAAACGTGGCGGCGGTGGATACATCCGGATCATGAAGGTGAAGGCCCACGATCAGGTTCACTTGATCGACCAGTTAGTGGCATTGATTACACAAACGATCAGTCAGAATACGGCAGCTGATATTGTTTTTCGGTTAGTGGAAGAAGAGATCATTTCCGAAAGAGAAGCCAAGATCATGCTGAGTGTGATGGATCGATCGGTCATCATGGTCGAATTACCGGAACGGGATATCCTGAGAGGAAGAATGCTTAGAGCCATGCTGGATACATTGAAGTATGAGTAAGGGTTAAAGAGGTGAATGGGATGGTTTGTCAAGAGTGTAACGAAAGACCTGCGACCCTTCATTTTACCAAGGTGGTAAACGGGGAAAAGACAGAGGTTCACTTATGTGAGCAATGCGCTCAGGATAAGGGTGAGATGTTTATGTTTGATTCTTCTCCCGGCTTTTCAGTGAACAATCTATTGGCAGGTCTTCTAAATATAGCTCCTGCATTTAAGCAGGCAAAGGAAACCGAGATTCCTAAGACAGAAGTTTTGCAGTGTGAAAAATGTAAAATGACGATTCATCAGTTCATTAATGTGGGACGCTTCGGCTGTGCCCATTGTTATGAGACGTTTAAAGATGAACTCACTCCATTATTAAAGCGTGTTCATAATGGCAATGTCGAGCATCATGGAAAGGTTCCGGAGCGTATGGGCGGAGCCATCCATGTGAAAAAGAAGGTTTTACAGTTGAAGTCTGAATTGCAAGCTATGATTGCGGATGAAGAGTTTGAGAAAGCAGCCGAGATCCGAGACGAAATCCGCTCCCTGGAAAAGGAGATAAAGAAAGAGGGAGGCGATAAAGAATGAGTCTTGAGAAGTTCTTGAGTAATGCCGTCAGTTCCTGGATGAGTGAAGAGGGACCGAATTCGGATATTGTCCTCAGCTCCAGGGTAAGGCTTGCGAGGAATCTGACAGACTTCCGTTTTTCCACACTTTATTCTTCAGAGGAAGCCAGGGAAATCGTGGATCGGGTAAGGGAGAAGCTCACATCATACCCGAAGAATTTAGGAGAATTAGAATTTTTACCTACAAGTGAGATTCAGCCTCTCCAAAAGAGGGTATTAATGGAGAAACACCTTATAAGTCCGAATTTGGCAGAGGAAACGAATTATGGAGCTGTCCTTTTATCAAGTGAGGAAGATATTAGCATAATGGTAAACGAAGAAGACCATATTCGAATACAGTGTTTATATCCAGGTCTGCAATTGAAGGAAGCTTTACAGAAAGCCAATCAGATCGACGATTGGTTTGAAAGTGAATTTGACTTTGCGTTTGATGAGAAGCATGGCTACTTAACGACTTGTCCTACCAACGTGGGGACGGGTCTCAGGGCTTCCGTCATGATGCATTTGCCGGGACTGGTGTTGACGCAGCAGTTAAACCGTATCATTCCCGCCATCAATCAACTGGGGTTAGTGGTGAGAGGGATTTACGGAGAAGGCAGCGAAGCGCTGGGGAACATCTTTCAAATCTCCAATCAAACGACACTTGGTAAGTCGGAAGAAGATATCGTAGAAGATTTGTTAAGCGTTGTGAAGCAGATCATTGAAAAAGAGCAATCGGCAAGGGACGCATTAGTTCAAACGTCAAACATACAATTAGAGGATAGGATCTTCCGTTCTCTAGGGGTGCTGGAGCATAGCAGGATCATTGAGTCCAAGGAAGCTGCGAAATGTTTATCGGATGTCAGGCTTGGAATTGATTTAGGATACATCAAAGTGATATCTAAGAATATATTGAATGAACTAATGATTTTAACCCAACCTGGTTTTTTACAACAATATTCTGGAGGTCCACTGAGACCAAATGAACGAGATATAAGAAGGTCTTCTTTGATTCGGGAGCGAATTAAGTTAGATAAAGATACATGTGAGGAGGAAAAATAATATGATGTTTGGTCGATTTACAGAAAGAGCCCAAAAAGTATTGGCATTAGCTCAAGAAGAAGCGATTCGTTTGTCGCACAGTAATATTGGTACTGAACATATTTTATTGGGACTTGTCCGCGAAGGTGAAGGAATCGCTGCCAAGGCACTTACGGCATTGGGACTGAGCCCTGAAAAGATCCAGAAGGAAGTTGAAGGGTTAATCGGGAAAGGAACCGAGAAATCTCAAACAATCCATTACACACCTCGTGCAAAGAAAGTGATTGAACTTTCCATGGATGAAGCCCGTAAGCTGGGTCACTCATATGTTGGAACGGAACATATTTTACTAGGGTTGATCCGCGAGGGTGAAGGAGTGGCAGCCCGGGTACTCGGTAATCTTGGTGTGAGCTTGAATAAAGCGAGACAGCAGGTATTGCAATTGCTTGGAAGCAATGATTCAAGCAACCATCAGGGTGGAGGCAACGCCAATGCCAATACACCTACACTTGACAGCTTAGCCCGTGATTTGACAGCCATTGCACGTGAAGGCAGCTTAGATCCGGTCATTGGTCGAAGCAAGGAAATTCAGCGCGTCATTGAAGTGCTGAGTCGTCGTACGAAAAACAACCCGGTGTTGATCGGTGAGCCCGGAGTAGGTAAGACTGCAATCGCAGAAGGCCTCGCACAACAGATCATCGCCAATGAAGTGCCTGAAATCCTGCGCGACAAACGCGTGATGACCCTTGATATGGGTACAGTTGTAGCCGGTACGAAATACCGCGGGGAATTCGAGGACCGACTGAAGAAGGTCATGGATGAAATCCGTCAGGCGGGTAACATCATCCTCTTCATCGATGAGCTCCATACGTTAATCGGAGCAGGAGGGGCGGAAGGTGCGATCGATGCATCGAATATCTTAAAGCCATCTCTTGCACGTGGGGAATTGCAGTGTATCGGTGCCACGACATTAGATGAGTACCGTAAATATATTGAAAAAGATGCAGCGCTAGAGCGCCGTTTCCAACCAATCCAAGTCAATGAGCCGACAGCTTCAGAGTCCATCCAAATCCTTAAAGGATTACGTGATCGTTATGAGGCTCATCACCGCGTGTCGATTACGGATGAAGCGATTGATGCTGCAGTGAAGCTTTCTGATCGCTATATTTCAGACCGCTTCCTACCGGATAAGGCCATCGATTTAATTGATGAAGCAGGTTCCAAGGTGCGCTTACGTTCTTATACGACGCCGCCAAACTTGAAAGAGCTTGAAGCAAAGCTGGAAGAAATCCGCAAAGAGAAGGATGCAGCGGTTCAGAGCCAGGAATTTGAAAAAGCAGCTTCTCTAAGAGATTCAGAACAAAAGCTTCGTGAAGAGCTGGAAGAAACAAAGAACACATGGAAAGAAAAGCAAGGACAGGAAAATACAGAAGTGACTGTTGAAGATATTGCGAAGGTTGTTTCGAACTGGACGGGAGTACCGGTATCGAAATTGGCTCAAACGGAAACGGATCGCTTACTCAAATTAGAGGAAATCCTTCATTCCAGAGTCATCGGGCAATCAGAAGCAGTCGTTGCGGTTTCGAAAGCCGTGCGCCGTGCACGGGCCGGCTTGAAAGATCCGAAGCGTCCGATCGGTTCCTTCATTTTCTTAGGACCTACTGGAGTCGGGAAAACGGAATTGGCACGAGCACTTGCAGAGTCCATGTTCGGTGATGAAGATGCGATGATCCGCATTGATATGTCCGAGTACATGGAAAAGCATTCGACCTCCCGTTTGGTCGGTTCACCTCCAGGATATGTGGGATACGAGGAAGGCGGTCAGTTAACGGAAAAGGTTCGCCGCAAGCCATATTCGGTCGTTCTTTTAGATGAAATTGAAAAAGCACATCCGGATGTATTCAATATTCTCCTTCAAGTTTTAGAGGATGGCCGTTTAACAGACTCTAAAGGAAGAACGGTAGACTTCAGGAATACAGTCCTGATCATGACTTCAAACGTTGGTGCACAGTCCCTTAAGAGCAATAAATACGTAGGGTTCAATATTCAGGACGGAAAACAGGATTACAAAGATATGAAAGGAAAGGTCATGGAAGAGCTGAAACGTGCTTTCCGACCTGAATTCCTTAACCGTATCGATGAAATCATCGTGTTCCATTCCCTTGAAAAAGACCACTTGAAAGAGATTGTGACATTGATGTCGAACCAATTGACAACCCGCTTGAAAGAGCAGGATATTCATTTAGAGCTTTCACCTGCTGCCAAAGAGAAGATAGCAGATGAAGGATTTGATCCTGAATACGGTGCACGACCTCTCCGTCGCGCTATCCAGAAATATGTTGAGGATAAACTGTCGGAAGAATTGTTAAGAGGAAAAGTGCTGACAGGACAGAATATTTTGATCGACGTAGAAGATAGTGAATTTGTTGTAAAGGTTAAAGAAGAGGAAGCAGCCAATACACCGACATAATAGCAAGGATGATGAAGAGGTACACGTATATGTTTTTCGTGTACCTCTTTTATCATAATGGTTACCTTACGTGGTGGGCGGGCCTGACCAAGCCGGCTCCGCTTTTCTTGATTGTCTAGCTCCGCCGGCTAGAGGCTCGAGGTCATAAGGCAATTGAACCAAAAAGGCAAAGGGCGCCTTTCCGGTTCACTCGTCTTATGCTTGTCGCCTCTACCCAAGCCGGCTCCGCTTTTCTGATTGTCTAGCTCCGCCGGCTAGTCCCTCGAGGTCATAAGTCAATCTCGCCAAAAAGGCAAAGACCGCCTTTTCAGCGAGCTCGTCTTATGCTTGTCGGGCCTGACCAAGCCGGCTCCGCTTTTCAATTGAATCTAGTACATAAAACCGATACAATCATTCCAAATGGTATTATCGTGAATAGTTAAGAGTACAAATAGGATAATAGAGGGGAAGAATAGATTGGCAAAGAAAAAGACTAAGTTTGTGTGTTCATCTTGTGGATATGAGTCTGCTAAATGGATGGGGAAATGTCCGGGGTGTAACGAGTGGAATACGATGGTGGAAGAGGTTGAAATGACAGGGAAGAAACCCCGGACGTCGTTTATGCACTCAGAAAATACCGGTCCATCTAAAGCAGAGAAGCTGATCTCCATTGAAACCAAGCAGGAGCCAAGGGTATTGACCGAGTCGAAAGAGTTGAACCGGGTGCTTGGGGGAGGAGTAGTACCAGGGTCGCTGATATTGATTGGTGGAGACCCGGGGATCGGAAAATCCACTTTGTTGTTGCAGGTTTCGGCCCAGCTTGCTGATCAGAAGCAGAAGGTATTATACATTTCCGGAGAGGAATCCATCAAGCAAACCAAGCTGCGGGCAGATCGACTGCATGTGAAATCAGATGATTTATATATATTTGCGGAAACAAATCTTGAGCTGATTCATCAAACGATTGAGCAAATCTCACCGGATTTCGTCATCATCGACTCGATTCAGACAGTCTTTCATCCTGATGTGACGTCTGCTCCCGGAAGCGTATCCCAGGTAAGGGAGTGTACGGCAGAACTGATGAGAATCGGGAAAACAAAGGGCATTGCCATCTTTATTGTAGGGCATGTTACCAAGGAAGGCTCGATTGCAGGACCTAGATTATTGGAGCATATGGTCGATACCGTACTGTATTTTGAAGGGGAACGTCACCACTCCTATCGTATTTTAAGAGCGGTGAAGAACCGTTTCGGATCTACGAATGAGATGGGGATTTTTGAAATGAAGGAATTGGGCCTTGAGGAAGTGGCCAATCCGTCTGAGATATTCCTGGAAGAGCGCTCACAAGGTGCGGCGGGTTCAACGGTCGTTGCCTCGATGGAAGGAACGAGGCCGGTTCTTGTGGAGATTCAAGCTCTTGTGACCCCAACCAGTTTTAACAACCCCCGAAGGATGGCAACAGGGATTGATCATAGCCGGGTTTCACTGATCATGGCTGTGTTGGAAAAGCGTGCAGGCATGCTCTTGCAACAGCAAGATGCGTATCTGAAAGTGGCTGGCGGGGTGAAACTGGATGAACCGGCGATTGATTTGGCCGTTGCTGCAAGTATCGCTTCCAGTTTTCGTGACAGAGCGTCCAGTGCCCATGATTGCATTATCGGTGAAGTCGGTTTAACAGGTGAGATCAGAAGGGTATCAAGAATTGAGCAGCGCGTACAGGAAGCAGCCAAGTTAGGGTTTAAGAGAGTGATTATTCCCCAGAATAACTTAAGCGGATGGCAGCCTCCTTCTGATATAGAGGTCAAAGGGGTATCGAATATTAATGAAGCACTGTCAATTATTTTAGGAGGATAAGAAATGGAAGATAAGAAGGCAAGAGATAAGTCCATGTCGGATATACTGCAATTCGTTGCTCCGGGTGCCCCGATCAGGGACGGCATTGATAATGTGCTGAGAGCCAATACGGGGGGACTTATTGTTGTTGGGTACAATGATAAGGTGAAGTCTGTTCTGGACGGGGGCTTTCATATCAATTGTGCATTCTCTCCCAGCTATCTGTATGAACTGGCCAAGATGGATGGGGCCATCATCCTGAATGAAGCGGGAACGAAGATCATTTTGGCGAATGCACAGTTGGCTCCTGATGTGTACGTGCCTTCCACTGAAACGGGTATGAGACATCGGACGGCAGAGCGGGTTGCGAGGCAAACAAATGCCCTTGTCATTGCCATCTCTCAACGGAGAAACGTCATCACCCTGTATCAAGGGAATTTCCGATATGCACTAAAGGACATCTCTGTCATCTTGACGAAAGCCAACCAGGCGATCCAAACCTTGGAGAAATATAAGGTGGTTCTCGATCAAAGCATTTCTAATTTATCCGTCCTTGAGTTTGAGGAGCTTGTCACCCAAAGCGACTTACTGCAGGTTCTTCACCGCTTCGAGATGGTTCTCAGGATCAAGAATGAGCTATTGACGTATCTCAGCGAGCTCGGTGTCGAGGGCAGATTGATCCGCCTTCAGATGAATGAACTGTTGGCGGATATTGAGGATGAGGCGATGCTCATCATCAGGGACTATTCCCAGGAAAGGAACATCAAACCGTTCGAACTTCTCTATAAATTCCAGGAGCTTGTTCACTCTGAAGTGTTAGAGGATAATGTCTTATTAAAATTACTGGGATACCACGGATATGTTCACCATGATGATGCGATTTATCCCCGAGGATACCGCGTGTTGAATAAGATCCCCCGTCTGCCGATCGTCATCATTGAAAATCTTATCACGAGATTTGAAACCCTCCACCATGTAGTGAGGGCTTCAGTCGATGATTTGGATGAAGTCGAAGGGATCGGTGAAGTAAGGGCAAGGAAAATCAAAGAGGGGTTAAAACTGATTAAGGAACAGACGTTTGCAGATCGACAGCTGTAGGCAGAGAGGCCTATATATGGCAGAAATGGGATAATTGTATCATTTTCAAAAAATTGACAGTTCGATTTAGACGTGTTAGCCTTCATGTAAGGAAGCTAGTAAGCTGGGATAAGTGTATCAAAATCGTATCCGTTGTATTAAATTCAAATTTTCAAGGCCTTAGACGTTTCAAAAATAGTAAATTGTTTATAATGAGTAGGAGGAGGTGAGGGAATGTTAAAAAGAATCGTTCAAGCGTGCTTCCTCATTGTCGGGGGAACACTTGGGATATTTCTACTTCCCGAATTATTTACCGTCATAAATCTATCGGACATTCCTTTAATTAATAACCCTTATATGACTGCTATATTTGGTGCCATCATTTTTTATATTCTTACGTTTTGGGCAGTCGAGTATGTCGTCAATTTCGTCAAGTGGTTTGAAGATAGCTTGGTAAAGGCACCGGTAACGGATTTGTTATTTGGCAGTTTAGGCCTGATTATCGGTTTATTTGTTGCGTATTTGTTTGGGATCCCCTTCAATCAAATGGAGATTCCGATCGTCAATACGGTGATTCCCATTCTATTAACATTGCTTCTTGGATATTTAGGGTTCCAGGTTGGATTTAAGAAAAGGGACGAATTGGTCAATCTATTCGGCACGGCAAACCGAGGTAAGAAAAAAGGGTCGGAAGAGGATTTGGATGAAGAGGGTGTGAAGACCCTTAAGATATTGGATACGAGTGTGATCATTGACGGCCGTATCGCGGATATCTGTCAAACAGGATTTTTAGAAGGAATCGTGGTGATTCCGCAATTCGTACTGGAAGAGCTCCAGCATATTGCCGACTCTTCCGATGTATTGAAACGAAATCGCGGACGCCGGGGTCTGGATATTTTAAACCGCATCCAAAAAGAGCTTCCTGTTGAGGTCCAGATTTATGAAGGGGACTTCGAGGAAATTCAGGAAGTGGATTCGAAGCTTGTGAAATTAGCGAAGCTTACGAATGGTATCGTTGTAACGAATGATTTCAACCTGAATAAAGTATGTGACCTTCAAGGTGTACAAGTATTGAACATCAATGACCTGGCCAACGCCGTCAAGCCGGTTGTTCTTCCTGGAGAAGAATTGAAGGTACAGGTCATCAAAGATGGTAAGGAGCATAACCAGGGAATTGCTTACCTGGATGATGGTACGATGATCGTCGTGGAAGAAGGGCGTAATTACATCGGTAAGTATATCGATGTCCTTGTCACATCCGTTCTTCAGACATCTGCAGGCAGGATGATCTTTGCGAAACCGAAGCAACTGGAAAAAGCACTGTAAGAAAACGGTTTGCAGCCTGACTCCATTGATGCAGTAAGGTATAATGAATAGTATTACTTGTGTGTTAAAGGAGTTATATTATGGAATATGTAGTGATCATTCCGGCTGCAGGGCAGGGAAAACGGATGAAAGCGGGCAAAAACAAACTGCTCCTTGAGTTGAATAGCTGTCCTGTCATCATTCATACATTGCGTGTGTTCGAGCATGACATCCTTTGTAAGGGAATCTATTTAGCCATCCATCCTTCAGAGCGACAAGTGTTTCAAGGACTCTTGGAGCGCTACGGCATCAAGAAGGTCGTGAAGCTTGTCGATGGTGGGGAAGAAAGACAGCATAGTGTATACAATGCATTGCTTGAGGTTGATCATGAGATTGTTCTGGTACATGACGGAGCAAGACCATTTATTAAAGAATCCACGATTCACCAATTAGTCGAAAAGACATATTCAACAGGGGCTGCCATTGCGGCGGTTCCTGTTAAAGATACGATCAAGAAAGTACTGGATGGCGAAGTCGAGGAAACGATTGAACGCTCAAGCTTGTGGATGGTTCAGACCCCACAAGCTTTTCGCGTTTCCGTTTTAACACAGGCACATAAAGAAGCCGATCAAGATGGTTTCCTCGGTACAGATGATGCTTCACTGGTGGAAAGGTCTGATGTTGAGGTCGCTGTCGTTGAAAGTGATTATGACAATATTAAACTGACAACCCCTGAGGATTTATATTTTGCCGAGGCGATTTTGAAGAAGCGAGAGGAAATGAGTGGAGGAGAGAAACATGTTTAGGATCGGACAAGGATTTGATGTTCATCAGTTAGTGGAAGGGAGACCCCTTATCATGGGGGGGATTACGATTCCGTATGAAAAGGGACTATTGGGGCACTCTGATGCAGATGTCCTGTTACATGCTGTAGCGGATGCGTGTCTGGGTGCCATTGCGGCCGGGGATATCGGGAAGCATTTTCCTGACACAGACCCGGAGTTCAAGGATGCTGATTCGGCAAAGCTTCTCCAGCACGTATGGGCCCTTGTGAAAAAGGAAGGCTATGAATTAGGGAATATCGATTGCACGATCATTGCCCAGAAGCCTAAGATGGCTCCTTATATTGATGAAATGAGACAAAGTATCGCTGCGCTACTGGAAGCGGATATAGGGGAAGTGAACGTGAAAGCCACTACTTCCGAGAAGCTTGGCTTTACCGGAAGAGGCGAGGGGATTGCCGCCCAAACCACCATATTGATTAAAAAGAAGTAGGGGAGAAATTCGCTTTATTCCCGTACTTAACGGTGTTAAAATAGGTCTTAGACTTTAAAGAGTAATCATTATAGGAGGAACATACATGACAAAGGAAGTACGCGTCCGTTATGCCCCGAGTCCAACGGGTCATTTACATATTGGAAATGCAAGAACCGCTTTATTTAATTACCTTTACGCCCGCAGCACAGGTGGAAAGTTCATCATCCGTATTGAAGACACGGATAAGAAACGTAATATCGAAGGTGGAGAAGAAAGTCAGCTCAAGTATCTTCAGTGGCTGGGGATCGACTGGGATGAAAGTACAGATAAGCCGGGTGAATACGGGCCTTATCGTCAATCCGAGCGTAATCATATTTATGAGCAGTATTTAAATGAGCTGCTGGAAAGTGGACAGGCGTATAAGTGTTACTGTACGGAGGAAGAGCTGGAAGCGGAACGTGAAGCACAATCAGCCTCTGGTCAAATGCCCCGCTACTCCGGTAAATGCCGTAACCTGACGAAAGAGGATCAGGAGAAATTGGCAGCAGAAGGCCGCAAGCCGAGCATCCGTTTCCGTGTACCGGCAGGGAAAGTATATTCCTTCAACGATATCGTGAAAGAGGATGTCTCATTTGAATCAGATGGTATCGGTGATTTTGTCATTGCGAAAAAAGACGGTACACCGACGTATAACTTTGCCGTTGCAGTGGATGATTATCTGATGAAAATCACACATGTTCTTCGCGGAGAAGATCATATTTCCAATACACCGAAGCAGTTGATGATCTTTGAAGCACTTGGTTGGGAAGCACCTGTTTACGGACATATGACATTGATCGTCAATGAAAGCCGTAAAAAGTTGAGTAAGCGGGATGAGAGCATCATTCAGTTCATCGAGCAATACGAAGCATTGGGGTATCTTCCAGAAGCGTTGTTCAACTTCATCGCACTACTCGGCTGGTCTCCAAAAGGAGAAGAAGAGCTGTTTTCGAAAGAGGAGTTCATTGAAATCTTTGATCCTGAACGTTTATCCACTTCTTCTGCCCTGTTTGATAATCAGAAGCTTACATGGATGAACAATCAGTACATGAAGAACTTGGAATTGGCTCAAGTGGTGGAGCTATCCCTCCCTCATTTAATCAGTGCGGGTAAATTGGATGAGAACATGTCCGATGAACAGCGCGAGTGGGCGAGCAGAGTCATTTCTTTATACCAGGAGCAAATGAGCTTCGGTGCTGAAATCGTGGAGCTGTCCGAAATGTTCTTCAAGACAGATCTTAAATATGATGAAGAGGCGAAAGCGGTACTCGAAGAAGAGCAAGTACCAGAAGTCCTTCAAGCTTTCTTGAATGAAATTGAAGCACTTGAAACGTACGAAGCGGCAGAAATCAAATCTTCTATCAAAGCTGTCCAGAAATCGACGGGCCATAAAGGGAAGAAGCTGTTCATGCCGATCCGTGTAGCCGTTACAGGCCAGACACACGGTCCTGAATTGCCGAATGCCATTGAGCTTTTAGGGAAAGATACAGTTAAACATCGTCTTCAAAGTCTTTTAGGTTAACATTTTGAAGGGTTTGTAATATAGTAAGAGTATCACGTTAAATGATATCGCGTTGATGAGGAGAAGTAAGAAAAGGATGCTTAGTAGAGAGAACCATCACCGGCTGAAAGTGGTTTAAGCCCCTCCGATTCTGAAATGCACCTCTGAGCCCGTTACTGAAATAAAGTAGGTAAAGGCGGTTTCCTACCGTTAACAGGATTCGAGTTGGAGAAGGTTTGTCTTCTCAATCAGAGTGGAACCGCGCCTACAAGCGTCTCTGTCAGTTTATTGACAGGGGCGTTTTTTTATTGTTATCAGTTTTTTAAAAAAGGAAGGGGGATGGATCCGAATGTTTAAGTCGTTTAGGGAAGATATAGATGTGGTGTTTGATCAGGATCCGGCTGCGAGGAATTATGTGGAGGTCATCCTTACGTATTCGGGTCTCCATGCCATTTGGGCCCATCGTGTTGCCCATGCATTTTTTAAACGGAAATTCTTTTTCATTGCCCGGGTCATTTCACAGGTCAGCCGTTTCTTCACCGGTGTGGAGATTCACCCCGGAGCTAAGATCGGCCGCCGCTTTTTCATCGATCATGGAATGGGTGTGGTGATAGGAGAGACGTGTGAAATCGGAGACAATGTCACGCTCTTTCAAGGGGTCACCCTCGGTGGAACCGGGAAGGAAAAGGGTAAACGTCACCCGACGATCCAGGATAATGCGTTGATTGCGACAGGTGCAAAAGTATTAGGATCGATCGTTGTTGGGGAAAATTCTAAGGTAGGGGCAGGATCCGTTGTCCTGAAAGATGTTCCGCCCAATTCAACCGTAGTCGGTATCCCGGGTAAGGTGGTCATTCAGGACGGTGTGAAGATACAGAAGGATCTGAATCACTGTGATCTGCCCGATCCGATGAACGACCGAATGAAACAGCTTGAAAAAGAAGTGAATGAATTGAAATCATTATTAAGGGAATATGAGGGAAGGAGTCAATCATCATGACGATTCGTTTATATAACACACTGACAAGGCAGAAAGAGGAATTCAAACCCCTGGAAGAGGGTAAGGTCAAAATGTATGTGTGCGGTCCGACGGTTTATAACTATATTCATATAGGGAACGCCCGTCCTGCGATTGTGTTTGACACAGTGAGACGTTATCTGGAATACAGGGGATATGATGTTCATTTCGTCTCTAACTTCACGGATGTGGACGATAAATTAATTAGAGCGGCCAAGGAACTGGGAGAAGATGTCCCTACGATTGCCAAACGCTTTATCGATGCTTACTTCGAAGATACGGGAGCCCTCGGTTGCCGGAAAGCCGATGTACATCCGACAGTGACAGAGAATATTGACACCATTGTTGATTTCATCTCAGCCCTTGTAGAAAAAGGCTATGCCTATGAATCCCAGGGAGACGTTTATTATCGTACCAGAAAGTTTGATGGGTACGGTAAGCTGTCTCATCAACCGATAGATGAACTGAAAGCGGGAGCCCGCATCGATGTGGGGGACAAAAAAGAAGATGCCCTTGATTTCGTTTTATGGAAAGCGGCGAAAGAAGGGGAGATTTCCTGGAAGAGCCCGTGGGGTGAGGGACGTCCAGGCTGGCATATTGAATGTTCAGCCATGGCTAAGCGCTATTTGGGGGATACCATCGACATCCACGCCGGGGGACAGGATCTGACCTTCCCTCATCATGAGAATGAAATCGCCCAGTCAGAGGCCCTTACAGGTAAGGCATTCGCCAATTACTGGATGCACAATGGGTATATTAATATCGATAACGAGAAGATGTCGAAATCACTCGGTAATTTCGTATTGGTGCACGACATTATTAAAGAACAAGATCCGCAGGTACTTCGTTTCTTCATGCTATCCGTTCATTACCGTCATCCGATCAACTACAATCTTGAGCTTCTGCAGAATGCAGAGACTTCTTTAGATCGAATCAAAACAGCGTATGAGAACCTGAAGCATCGCAAGGAATCAAGTACAAACTTAACGGACAATAATCAGGAATGGCTGGACAAAATCCATGAGTTGAAAGCTCAATTCATTGCTGATATGGACGATGATTTCAATACGGCAAATGCGATTTCCATTCTATTCGAACTATCCAGACAAGCGAACTATTACTTGATGGAGAAAAATACAGCAACAGAAGTCATTGACGGGTTCTTACACCAGTTTGAAGATTTCTTCTCTGTACTCGGTCTGACGTTGCAGGAAGCGGGAATATTGGACGAAGAAGTGGAAGAGATGATCGAAAAGCGCATTCAAGCCCGTAAAGACCGAAACTTCCAACTGGCCGATGAGATCCGGGACACATTGAAGGATATGGATATCATTTTGGAAGATACTCCTCAAGGCACCCGCTGGAAAAGGGGATCTTAATGCTGTACGAGACAAATGAACAAATCGATGCGAAACAAATCAATGCACTTGCACTTGCTTATATGGGGGATGCTGTATATGAAACATATGTACGGCAGCTCCTGTTGACCAAGGGGAAGATCAAACCGAATCAACTGCACAGGGCTGCGACGAAGTATGTGTCTGCTAAAGCGCAGGCGGCCATTCTCAGAACGCTGTTCGATCAGGACCTCTTATCGGAAGAGGAGATATCGATCGTCAAGCGCGGCCGGAATGCGAAATCGGGGACAACGCCTAAAAACACGGATGTACAGACGTATAAACACAGCACTGCTTTTGAGGCTCTTATTGGATATTTGTTTTTACTTAATCGGACGGATCGATTAGAGGAACTGTTGAAGATCATTTTTGAACAAGCCCAGGCAGGAAAGGAGGAACAGAAATGAGTAAAGATTTTATCGGAGGAAGAAATCCTGTCATAGAAGCGTTAAAGTCAGGAAGGGACATCAATAAGATTTGGATAGCGGAAGGTTCTCAAAAAGGCTCGATCCAGCAAATCGTCGGACTTGCCAAGGAATCCAATGTCATGGTCCAGTATGTCCCGAAGAAGAAAATCGAGCAGATGGTATCGGAGAATCACCAAGGGGTCGTCGCTTCCGTTGCTGCTTATCAGTATGCTGAACTGGATGATCTATTTCAAAAGGCAGAACAAAAAGGGGAGGATCCTTTTATTCTGATCCTGGATGAACTGGAGGATCCCCATAACCTTGGATCCATCATGAGGACGGCTGATGCAGCGGGTGCCCATGGGATCATCATCCCGAAGCGAAGAGCGGTGGGACTTACTTCTACAGTAGCCAAGGCTTCCACTGGAGCGATTGAACATATTCCCGTCGCACGTGTGACGAATCTGTCGAGAGCGGTGGATGAATTGAAAGAGCGCGGTGTTTGGATCGCTGGGACGGATGCGAAGGGGAAGCAGGATTTCCGCCAGCTGGACGGTACGCTTCCGATCGGTCTGATTATTGGCAGTGAAGGAAAAGGGATGAGCCGTATTTTGCGGGATAAATGTGATTTCCTTGTTCAGTTGCCTATGATTGGTCATGTTACATCACTAAACGCCTCGGTGGCAGCTAGTATTTTAATGTATGAGGTATATCGTAAACGCCACCCATTGGGAGAATAGGGAAGATGGATATCCTCCTTGTGGATGGCTATAACATAATCGGTGCCTGGCCGGAATTGAATGATTTGAAGCATAAGGACCTAGCCGCAGCGAGAGACCGCCTGGTGGAACAAATGGCAGAATATCAGGGGTATACGGGCTACCGTGTCATTGTTGTATTTGATGCATACTACGTACAGGGAATCGCCCGGAAATATCAAAATTATAAAGTGGAAGTGCTTTTCACAAGAGAAAATGAAACGGCAGATGAACGAATTGAAAGATTGGCCATTGAATTAAGCAATATTAAAACGCAGATTCATGTAGCCACTTCTGATTTCACAGAGCAATGGGCCATCTTTGGGCAGGGAGCCCTTCGCAAATCAGCGAGGGAGCTCTTGACCGAGGTGGAAGTCATTGAAAAAAAGATTGAAAGAAAAGTAAGGAATTCGAGCGAGAAAAGGCCGGCTTCCAAGATCCAATTATCAGAAGAAGTTGCTGAAATTTTCGAAAAATGGCGCCGCGGGGAACAATGATAGGTTGACGATTGAATTTTCTGTAATGTATAATATTTCTATCTATTGTTTTGCTCGGGGGGATGCGTGTGAGCAATATCATCAGAACAGAAGCATTTGATAATCGATTAGAAGGCATGGATGATGAAGAGATCATAGAAGCCGTCCATCAGGGTCACAGCGAAGCGCTCGATTTTTTGATCAGGAAATACCGTAATTTTGTGAGAGCGAAAGCCCGCTCGTATTTTTTAATCGGGGCAGATAAGGAAGATATCGTCCAGGAGGGTATGATTGGATTGTACAAGGCAATCCGTGATTATAAGGAGGACAAGCTGACCTCTTTTAAAGCGTTTGCAGAGCTTTGTATCACAAGACAGATCATTACAGCCATTAAGACAGCCACGAGACAGAAGCATATACCACTGAATTCGTATGTTTCACTGGATAAACCCATTTATGATGATGAATCTGACCGAACGCTATTAGATGTCATTTCAGGTGCGAAAGTAATGGATCCGGAAGCGCTGATTATCAATCGCGAGGAATTCGATAATATGGAGGATAAGATGGCCCAGCTGTTAAGCGATCTTGAGAGGAAAGTACTGGCCCTTTATTTGGACGGGCAGTCCTATCAGGAGATATCAGAAGAGCTGAACCGCCATGTGAAATCCATCGACAATGCATTACAGCGAGTGAAACGGAAGCTTGAACGATACTTGGAAGTTCGCGAAATAACGATGTAAAGCCATATTGACACATTTTGGTGGTCGTGTTATTTTTGATAGGACTTACTATGTATAGTATAGGTGGAATATATGACTACTAAACTAATACTGGCTTGTACGGTATGCGGTACCAGGAATTATTCCGTGCCGGGAAACCGTAATCAGGCCGTTCGATTAGAACTAAAGAAATTCTGTAATACATGTAATGCTCATACCCTACACAAAGAGACTAAATAGAGTGTAGAAGTCTTGCGTATTGATATTAGTTGGAGGTTACTAACGGATGTTTAAATTCTTTCGCAATGTTGCATCAGAAATGAGAAAGGTCAGCTGGCCTAAACGTAAAGAGTTAACGCGCTATACGATCACGGTTATTACGACAGTGATATTTGTTGCCCTTTTCTTTGCTGTTATCGACCTGGGCATCTCAGAACTTATGCGATTGATCATTGGTTCTAAGTAAGAGAAACATAGAATTAGTTGTATATATACCATGAAAGCATGGTATAATGAATGTTAATAGAGTACATGACCTTAGAGCCCGTTATCTTTTTACGGGTTTTTTCATTTGGAGAAAAAAGGCGAATGAGTATTCTTAAATAGCGAGGAGGGACGGACGTTTAGTCCTATGAAATGGAGAAGAATTGGTATGTAGTCCATACTTATTCAGGATACGAGAATAAGGTAAAAGCAAACCTTGAGAAGCGTGTTGAAACGATGGGGATGCAAGATAAGATCTTCCGCGTGATCGTGCCTGAAGAAGAAGAGACGGATTTTAAGAACGGCAAGAAGAAAGTAATTAAGAAGAAGGTATTCCCTGGTTATGTGATCGTGGAAATCGTCATGACGGATGATTCTTGGTATGTTGTCCGTAACACACCTGGAGTGACCGGTTTCGTCGGTTCATCAGGCTCAGGATCAAAACCTACACCATTATTGCCGGAAGAAGTAACAAACCTTCTGAAACAAATGGGCATGACAGAGAAAAAGGTAGAGATCGACTTCGAATTAGGAGAAACAGTAAGGGTGAACGAAGGTCCGTTTGCGAACTTCACCGGCTCGATCGAAGAGATTGACAATGCTAAAGCAAAAGTGAAGGTACACGTTAATATGTTTGGTAGAGATACCCCGGTAGAACTGGATTTCTCCCAAATTGATAAATTATAATGGAAAAGAACTTGAAATCATTCTGAAAAAATGGTACTATTTCATAAGTCAGTGCGTCTCCACAAAGAGATACTGAACCTAATAGACGTTCTTTATGTTGATAAAGACATTTTTTACATTTGAGTGGGAGGGTGAAAAACCCAATAACCACATCACGGACTTAAGGAGGTGTGTCTCGTGGCTAAAAAAGTTATCAAAATGGTTAAATTGCAGATTCCTGCCGGTAAAGCTAATCCAGCTCCACCAGTTGGTCCTGCACTAGGTCAAGCAGGTGTTAACATCATGGGATTCTGTAAGGAATTCAATGCTCGTACAGCAGATCAAGCTGGCTTAATCATTCCTGTTGAAATCACGGTATTTGAAGACCGTTCATTTACATTCATCACAAAAACTCCACCCGCTGCTGTTCTTCTTAAGAAAGCTGCAGGTATCGAGTCTGGTTCAGGCGAACCAAACAGCAAGAAAGTGGCAACACTTAAACGCGATAAAGTACGTGAAATTGCTGAAACAAAAATGCCTGACTTAAATGCAGCTAGTGTTGAATCAGCTATGCGCATGGTAGAAGGAACTGCACGCAGCATGGGTATCGTCATCGAAGACTAATCCCTGCTTCGTTAAAGTAGAGGTTCCTGTTGAACGAGGTTGCGATGATGAAATGTACGTTTCACTCGCAACCTTATTTCGTGGGAGGTTATTCCGCTAAAACCACATATAGGAGGAAATTTATAATGGCTAAAAAAGGTAAAAAGTTTCTTGAAGCTCAAAAGCTTGTAGATCGTACTACAGCTTATTCAGTGGAAGAAGCAATCGAACTAGTTAAGAAAACAAACTTCGCTAAGTTTGACGCAACGATTGAAGTAGCGTTCCGCTTAGGTGTAGATACTCGTAAAAACGACCAGCAAATCCGTGGAGCAGTTGTACTTCCTCATGGAACTGGTAAAACTCAAAAGGTTCTTGTATTCGCTAAAGGAGATAAAGCAAAAGAAGCAGAAGCTGCTGGCGCTGATTTCGTAGGTGATGCAGAACTGATCAACAAAATCAACCAAGGTTGGTTCGAGTTCGACGTAATCGTTGCAACTCCAGACATGATGGGTGAAGTTGGTAAACTTGGTCGCGTATTGGGACCTAAAGGTTTAATGCCAAACCCTAAAACTGGAACAGTAACATTCGACGTAACGAAAGCCGTTAATGAAATCAAAGCTGGTAAAGTTGAATACCGTGCTGACAAATCAGGTAACGTTCACGTTCCTGTTGGAAAGATTTCATTCGACAACGAAAAGCTTGTTGAAAACTTTGCTACAATGTATGAAACAATGCTTAAAGTTAAACCTGCTGCTGCAAAAGGAACTTACATGAAAAATGTTTCTGTAACTTCTACAATGGGACCTGGCGTTAAAGTCGATCCTTCCACTTTCGCAGTTAAGGCATAATTTGGTATTGACTTACTGAGGACTAGTGATTATAATTAGTTCTGTTGTTAAAAAACGAATACATTTGTACCGTAGACAGTAGGGGCTCATGACGAGCTTAATATCCTGCCGAGGTAATTGCGATAAAATAACCGCTTATAGCGTGTTTGCAATGCCCTTATGTCTACCTTGATATAAGGGCATTTTTTATTGGATGACGGTATAAATGTTCATCAGTCAATCTACAGGAGGTGTAATGATGAGCAGCATTCTAGATCAAAAGAAACACATCGTTGGAGAAATCTCTGACAAGCTAAAAAACAGTGTATCTACAATCGTTGTAGATTACCGTGGCCTAGACGTTTCCGAAGTAACTGAACTTCGTAAACAACTTCGTGAAGCTGGCATCGAGTTCAAAGTGTACAAAAACACTATGGTACGTCGTGCGGCAGAAGAAGCTGGTCTTGAAGGGTTAAACGAATTCTTAACTGGTCCTAACGCAATCGCGTTCAGTTCAGAAGAAGTAGTTGCACCTGCAAAGATCCTTAACAGCTTTGCTAAAGAACACGAAGCACTTGAAATCAAAACGGGTGTCATCGAAGGAACGATCACTTCAGTTGAGGATGTTAAAGCAATCGCTGAACTTCCAAACCGCGAAGGACTTCTTTCTATGCTACTCAGCGTGCTACAAGCACCAATGCGCAACTTCGCGTTGGCAACAAAAGCCGTTGCAGATCAAAAAGAAGAGCAAGGCGCGTAAGCTAAAGCAAGTCGTTTAAATAAAAAATTAAGCAAACATCACAAGGAGGAAATTTAAAATGAGTAAAGAGCAAATCATTGACGCGATTAAAGAAATGTCAGTTCTTGAACTAAATGATCTAGTTAAAGCAATCGAAGAAGAATTCGGAGTAACTGCTGCTGCACCTGTAGCTGCTGCTGCTGGTGGCGCTGACGCTGCTGCAGAACAAACTGAATTCGACGTAATCCTTGAGAGCGCTGGTTCTCAAAAAATCAAGGTTATCAAAGTTGTTCGTGAAATCACAGGTCTTGGCCTTAAAGAAGCGAAAGAAATGGTTGATAACACTCCTAAAGCTCTTAAAGAAGGTATTTCTAAAGAGGAAGCTGAAGAACTTAAAGCTAAACTTGAAGAAGTTGGAGCTGGCGTAGAAGTTAAGTAATGATTGTATAGATGAAAAGCTCGCTATATTTGGCGGGCTTTTTTCTTGTCTGGCATCTATCTTTACCCGATTTTGGAAGAGATGGTTACCATGAGGATCTATCAATGGATGGAGATGATATAATGACCAATCACTATTATTCCCGTAACCCCGATGTGGAAAGTAACCCGGGTATGATTGCCTTTGAATTAAGGGGACAGTCATTCCGTTTTAAAACAGACCAGGGCGTCTTCTCAAAAAAGGAAGTGGACTTCGGTTCAAGAGCCTTGATTGAATCGTTTGAATTACCTGATGTAAAGGGGCCGATACTTGATGTTGGCTGCGGTTATGGCCCGGTCGGATTATCCTTGGCCAAAGACTTTGGTGATCGGATGGTCCACATGATCGATGTAAACGAGAGGGCTCTATCTTTAGCGAAAGAAAATGCTGGAGTAAATAAAGTTCAAAACGTTAAAGTCTATCAAAGTGACCGGTATACCAATGTCGTTGAAAAGGGATTTGCCGCTATTTTAACGAACCCTCCGATACGAGCAGGGAAAGAAACGGTTCATTCGATTCTTGAGAGTAGTTACGAACATCTGACGGAACGAGGAGAATTGTGGGTCGTTATTCAGAAAAAGCAAGGTGCTCCCTCTGCGATGGAGAAAATGGAAAAAATCTTTTCGAATGTAGAAATCGTCATCAGAAAAAAGGGATACTACATCTTGAAATCGGTAAAAGAAATCCGTTGACGTAGCTTAACTGCTATGATAACATTATAAAATGCAAAAATATTATTTTCCGGTATTATGTCCATATGTATACATGTTGGATAAATTGGAAAAGATTATAAAATAATAGTTCGTCATATGAAAATGAGGTTTTATCATTAAAACCCTTTTTCTTTTTGTCTTGTGTAGAGTAGTAATCCTACTTTAAGGCATATAGACACAACCAAAACGCTTGATTTGAGGGGTGAATCAGTTGACAGGTCAACTAGTTCAGTATGGACGACACCGCCAACGCAGAAGTTTTGCGCGTATCAGTGAAGTTTTAGAATTACCGAATTTAATCGAAATTCAAACTTCCTCGTATCAATGGTTTCTTGATGAGGGGTTAAGAGAAATGTTCCGTGACATTTCTCCGATTGAGGACTTCACTGGTAATCTCTCTTTGGAATTTATTGATTATAGTCTGGGAGAGCCAAAGTACTCGGTGGAAGAATCAAAGGAAAGAGATGTTACTTACTCTGCACCGCTTAGAGTAAAAGTCCGTCTTGTGAACAAGGAAACAGGAGAAGTGAAAGATCAAGACGTATTTATGGGTGATTTCCCATTAATGACAGACACAGGTACGTTTGTCATCAATGGTGCTGAGCGCGTTATCGTATCTCAGCTAGTGCGTTCACCTAGTGTTTACTTTAGCGGAAAAGTAGATAAAAACGGAAAGAAAGGGTTTACTGCTACCGTTATACCAAACCGCGGAGCTTGGCTTGAGTATGAAACAGATGCAAAAGATGTTGTATATGTGCGAATTGATCGAACTCGCAAACTACCGGTAACGGTTCTTTTACGTGCCCTTGGGTTTGGCTCTGATCAAGAAATCATCGATTTGATCGGTGATAATGAGTACATTCGTAACACGCTCGAGAAAGACAACACGGAAGGTATCGACAAGGCATTGCTCGAGATTTATGAGCGTCTGCGTCCGGGAGAGCCTCCTACAGTAGAAAATGCAAAAAGTTTACTCGTTTCTCGTTTCTTTGATCCTAAGCGTTATGACTTAGCAAACGTTGGACGTTACAAAATGAACAAAAAGCTTCACATTAAGAATCGTTTATTCGGTCAAACTCTAGCAGAAACTCTAGCAGATCCGGAAACGGGCGAGATTCTGGCAGAGAAAGGCACGGTTCTTGACCGTCGCGCCCTGGATAAGGTCATCCCTTATTTAGAAAACGGCATTGGTTTCAAAAACTACCAACAGTCCGGCGGCGTATTAGAAGAAGACGTAGTTCTTCAATCTATCAAAATCTATTCTCCTAACGAAGAGGGAGATTTTGAAATCAACGTAATCAGCAACGCGTATGTTGAAGAAGAGGTTAAGTACATTACACCTGCTGATATCATCTCTTCCATTTCTTACTTCTTTAACTTGTTACATGGAGTAGGACTGACAGATGATATTGACCATTTAGGTAACCGTCGTTTACGTTCGGTTGGTGAATTGCTACAGAACCAATTCCGTATCGGTTTATCACGTATGGAGCGTGTGGTTCGTGAAAGAATGTCCATTCAGGACACGAACACGATCACTCCTCAACAACTGATCAACATCCGTCCTGTTATTGCATCCATTAAAGAGTTCTTTGGAAGCTCTCAATTGTCTCAATTCATGGATCAAACGAATCCTCTTGCAGAATTAACGCACAAACGCCGTCTTTCTGCTTTAGGGCCCGGTGGATTAACGCGTGAACGTGCTGGATTCGAAGTACGTGACGTCCATTATTCCCACTATGGCCGTATGTGTCCGATTGAAACACCTGAGGGTCCGAACATCGGACTGATCAACTCACTTTCCTCCTTTGCGAAGGTGAATAAATTCGGCTTTATCGAAACGCCGTATCGTCGTGTCGACCCCGATACCGGGAAAGTAACCGATCGCATCGATTACTTGACGGCAGACGAAGAAGATAACTATGTAGTGGCACAGGCGAACGCACGTCTTGGAGACGACGGTGCATTCCTTGATGAAGAAGTCATCTCCCGTTTCCGCGGTGAGAACACGGTCATCAAGCGTGAACGTCTCGACTACATGGATGTATCTCCTAAACAAGTAGTATCAGCTGCGACAGCATGTATTCCGTTCTTAGAGAACGATGACTCCAACCGTGCTCTAATGGGAGCGAACATGCAGCGTCAAGCAGTACCTTTGATGAATCCGGAATCACCGATCGTCGGAACGGGTATGGAACACGTATCTGCGAAAGACTCCGGTGCAGCTGTGATCTGTAAATACGAAGGTATTGTGGAGAAGGTTGAAGCGAAACAAGTTTGGGTGCGTCGTGTGAAAGAAATCGACGGTCAGGAAGTAAAAGGTGACCTCGATAAGTATCGTATGCAGAAATTCATCCGTTCTAACCAAGGTACATGTTACAACCAGCGTCCAATCGTAAGTGAAGGCGACCGTGTAGTAAAAGGTGAAATCCTTGCTGATGGTCCTTCAATGGAAAAAGGTGAGTTAGCCTTGGGACGTAACGTCATGGTTGGATTCATGACTTGGGACGGTTACAACTATGAAGATGCGATCATCATGAGTGAGCGTCTTGTAAAAGACGATGTCTATACTTCTATTCATATTGAAGAATATGAGTCAGAATCCCGTGATACGAAATTGGGACCTGAAGAAATCACTCGTGATATTCCTAACGTTGGTGAAGATGCACTTCGCAATCTTGATGAGCGTGGAATCATCCGTATCGGTGCTGAAGTAAAAGATGGCGACCTGCTTGTTGGTAAAGTAACGCCTAAAGGTGTAACGGAACTGACAGCTGAAGAGCGTCTATTACATGCAATCTTCGGTGAGAAGGCCCGTGAAGTCCGGGATACATCCCTTCGCGTACCACACGGTGGCGGCGGAATCATCCTTGATGTAAAAGTCTTCAACCGTGAAGATGGCGATGAATTACCACCAGGTGTGAACCAGCTTGTACGTGTATACATCGTTCAGAAACGTAAGATCTCTGAAGGTGACAAAATGGCTGGTCGTCACGGTAACAAAGGTGTTATCTCAAGAATCCTTCCTGAAGAAGACATGCCGTTCTTACCAGACGGCACACCAATCGATATCATGCTTAACCCACTAGGGGTACCATCACGTATGAATATCGGTCAGGTGCTTGAGCTTCACTTGGGAATGGCAGCAAGATACCTCGGCATTCATGTCGCTTCACCAGTATTTGATGGAGCACGTGAGGAAGATGTATGGGCAACAATTGAAGAAGCAGGTATGGCACGCGATGCCAAAACCGTTCTTTACGATGGTAGAACGGGTGAACCGTTTGATAACCGTGTATCAGTTGGAATCATGTATATGATCAAACTTGCTCACATGGTTGATGACAAACTTCACGCACGTTCAACCGGACCTTATTCACTTGTTACGCAACAGCCACTCGGTGGTAAAGCCCAATTCGGTGGACAGCGTTTCGGTGAGATGGAGGTATGGGCACTTGAAGCTTATGGTGCTGCTTACACTCTACAAGAAATTCTTACAGTTAAGTCCGATGACGTTGTGGGCCGTGTGAAAACATACGAAGCCATCGTCAAGGGTGAAAACGTTCCTGAACCTGGTGTTCCGGAATCATTCAAAGTTCTGATCAAAGAGCTTCAAAGTTTAGGTATGGATGTTAAGATCCTCTCTAGTAACGAAGAAGAAATCGAAATGCGGGACTTAGAGGACGAAGAAGAAGTACAACAAGCAGACACGCTAAATATCTCTGAATCTAATGCACAAGAATCCGAGACAGTAGGGTCTAAAGAATAAATTTAGAGCAATTAGGGTTAGAGCCTGTAGATTAAAAGGGAGGTAGGCCCCTTGCTAGATGTAAATAATTTTGAGTATATGAAAATTGGTTTAGCTTCTCCCGATAAGATCCGTTCATGGTCTTTCGGGGAAGTTAAAAAGCCCGAGACGATTAACTATCGTACGTTAAAACCAGAAAAAGATGGTTTGTTCTGTGAACGTATTTTCGGTCCTACGAAGGACTGGGAATGTCATTGTGGTAAATACAAGCGTGTCCGTTATAAAGGCGTCGTTTGTGACCGCTGTGGTGTCGAAGTAACAAAGGCTAAAGTTCGTCGTGAACGTATGGGCCACATTGAACTTGCCGCACCTGTTTCTCACATCTGGTACTTCAAAGGAATCCCAAGCCGTATGGGTCTTGTTTTAGATATGTCCCCGCGTGCTTTGGAAGAAGTCATCTATTTCGCTTCCTATGTTGTAACGGAACCAGGTGACACGGCTCTTGAAAGAAAACAACTTCTTTCTGAAAAAGAATACCGTGCATACCGTGAGAAGTACGGAGTGAAATTCCAAGCTGCAATGGGAGCGGAAGCCATTAAAAAGCTTCTGCAGGACATTGACCTGGATAAAGAAGCTGATTTCTTGAAAGAAGAACTGAAAACAGCTCAAGGTCAGCGCCGTACCCGTGCAATCAAACGATTGGAAGTAGTGGAATCTTTCAGAAACTCAGGGAATGATCCGGACTGGATGATCCTTGATGTTCTTCCTGTCATTCCTCCAGAGCTTCGCCCGATGGTTCAACTTGACGGTGGACGCTTTGCGACTTCTGACCTGAATGATTTATACCGTCGTGTTATTAACCGTAATAACCGTCTTAAGCGTTTATTGGACCTTGGTGCCCCAAGCATCATCGTTCAAAATGAGAAGCGTATGCTACAAGAAGCGGTTGATGCTTTAATTGATAATGGTCGTCGTGGCCGTCCAGTTACTGGACCGGGTAACCGTCCGTTAAAATCCCTTTCACATATGCTTAAAGGGAAGCAAGGTCGTTTCCGTCAGAACCTTCTTGGTAAACGTGTTGACTACTCCGGCCGTTCTGTAATCGTTGTTGGACCTAACCTTAAGATGTATCAATGTGGTCTTCCTAAGGAAATGGCTCTTGAGTTATTCAAACCATTCGTTATGAAAGAACTTGTTGAAAAAGGATTGGCTCACAACATCAAGAGTGCCAAGCGCAAGATTGAACGCGTCCAGCCGGAAGTATGGGATGTATTAGAAGGCGTCATCAAAGAACATCCGGTACTGTTAAACCGTGCACCTACACTTCACAGACTTGGTATTCAAGCATTTGAACCAACGCTTGTCGAAGGTAGAGCGATCCGTCTTCACCCACTTGTATGTACAGCATACAACGCGGATTTTGATGGTGACCAAATGGCGGTTCACGTACCACTATCTTCTGAAGCTCAAGCTGAAGCGCGCATGCTCATGCTTGCTGCCCAAAACATCCTAAATCCGAAAGACGGTAAACCTGTTGTTACACCGTCCCAGGATATGGTATTAGGTAACTATTACCTGACACTTGAACGTGAAAATGCTGTTGGTGAAGGTATGATCTTCAATGATGCGAATGAAGTCATCCTTGCATATCAAAATGGTTATGTACACTTGCATACCCGTATTGCGATCCATGCAAGCACCATTAACAACAAAACGTTCACCGAGAAGCAAAACAAACAATTATTATTAACAACGGTAGGTAAAGTAATCTTCAACGAGATCTTACCTGATACATTCCCGTTCATCAACGAACCAACAAGAACGAACTTGGAAGTTGCGACTCCTGAGAACTACTTTGTTGATCCGTCAACGGACGTGAAGGAAGTATTCCAAAGCCGTGAGTTAATCAATCCGTTCAAAAAAGGTTTCTTAGGGAATATCATCGCGGAAGTGTTCAAGAAGTTTGCCATCACGGAAACGTCTCGTATGCTTGATAAGATGAAGGACCTTGGATTCAAATATTCTACAAAAGCCGGTATTACGGTTGGTATCGCAGATATCGTCGTACTAGCGGAAAAAGAAGAGATCTTGATCGAAGCGCAAAGTAAAGTAGACAACGTATTGAAACAATTCAAACGCGGTCTTATTACAGAAGATGAAAGATACGATCGTGTCATTTCCATCTGGAGTGCTGCGAAAGATACGATTCAAGGTAAGTTAATGGCAACATTGGATAAACGCAATCCGATCTTCATGATGAGTGACTCAGGTGCCCGTGGTAACGCATCTAACTTCACTCAGCTTGCCGGTATGCGTGGACTAATGGCCAACCCGGCTGGTCGTATCATCGAGTTACCGATCAAATCAAGTTTCCGTGAAGGTCTGACGGTTCTTGAGTACTTCATCTCTACCCATGGTGCCCGTAAAGGTCTTGCCGATACAGCACTGAAAACAGCTGACTCAGGTTACTTGACGCGTCGACTCGTTGACGTTGCACAGGACGTTATCGTTCGTGAGGAAGACTGTGGAACGGACAGAGGCTTACTTGTAGGCTCCATTAAAGAGGGTACGGAAATCATCGAACCTCTTGAAGAACGTTTACTCGGTCGTTATTCACGTAAGACATTACGTCACCCTGAAACAGATGAAATCATCATTACAGAAAACCAGCTGATCACAGAAGACTTGGCTAAGACGATCATTGACGCTGGCGTCGAACATGTTTCGATCCGTTCTGCCTTCACATGTAACACACGACACGGTGTGTGTGAAAAATGTTACGGAACGAACCTTGCGACAGGTCAAAAAGTCGAAGTTGGGGAAGCTGTCGGTATCATCGCTGCTCAATCCATCGGGGAACCGGGTACTCAGTTAACGATGCGTACGTTCCATACAGGTGGGGTAGCAGGAGACGATATCACTCAAGGTTTACCGCGTATCCAAGAGATCTTCGAGGCGCGTAATCCTAAAGGTCAAGCTGTCATCTCTGAAATCGATGGTGTGATCACTTCAATCAGTGAAGGAAAAGATCGTCAGTACGAAATTACCGTACAAGGTGATGTGGAAACGAGAAGTTACACAGCTCCTTACACAGCGCGCTTGAAGTTCGCTGTAAACGATAAGGTCGCACGAGGTCAGGAAATCACTGAAGGTTCGATCGATCCGAAAGAACTTCTTAAAGTCCGTGATGTGTCTGCCGTTCAAGAATACTTGCTACGCGAAGTACAAAAGGTATATCGTATGCAAGGGGTTGAAATCGGCGACAAACACGTTGAGGTCATGGTCCGTCAAATGTTACGTAAAGTCCGCGTCATCGATGCTGGTGAATCTGAAGTACTACCAGGTACTCTAATGGATATCCACCAATTCAGAGATGCGAACGAGAAAGCATTGTTCGGCGGTAAGCTTCCGGCAACAGGACGCCCTGTTCTGCTCGGGATCACCAAAGCTTCACTTGAAACAGATTCCTTCTTATCCGCAGCATCATTCCAGGAAACAACTCGTGTGTTAACGGACGCTGCGATCAAAGGAAAACGTGATGAGTTACTAGGATTGAAAGAAAATGTTATCATCGGTAAGCTGGTTCCAGCAGGAACAGGTATGCAACGTTACCGTAAAGCAGAACCGGTTTTAGCAGAAGACACTAGTGAAGAAACAGTAACAGTAGAGTAATCTATTTAGGCTAACTCTTAGGCGGGTTTGATTGCTCAAACAACAGCTCTAAGAGTTAGCTTTTATAAATCTTTTAAATCTTTGTTGACATAGAGATTTTAAGATGATAATATATTCAAGGTTGCTCCTATTAATAACCTGTTACTTTGGAGGATATGAAATGTCTTATGAAAAAGTAGCGCAGGCTAAAGAAATTATTGTAGGAACAAAGCAAGCAGTGAAAGCTCTAAAAACAGGTCATGTACTCGAAGTTGTAATTGCGGAGGATGCTGATCCCAAGGTTACAGCAAAAGTAGTCCAGGCCGCGATTGATCTTAATGTACCGGTTAACAAAGTGGATTCAATGAAGAAACTTGGTAAATCGTGCGGAATAGATGTTGGAGCAGCAGCTGTTGCGATTATACAGTAAAATAGTTTTTGTAGAAGCGATCTACAAAAACTTTACTTTTACCCAAAAAAGAACCACCTGGATGTGTGGGCTTACCAAATAAGAAGGGAGGAAAACAAAATGCCAACTATTAACCAATTAGTTCGCAAGCCTCGTCAGTCAAAATCAACTAAATCAAAGTCACCAGCTCTTAACAAAGGTTATAACAGCTTTAAGAAGGTGCACACGAACTTGTCTTCTCCACAAAAACGTGGTGTATGTACTCGTGTTGGTACAATGACTCCAAAGAAACCGAACTCGGCGCTACGTAAATATGCACGTGTTCGTTTGACAAATGGAATCGAGGTTACTGCTTACATCCCTGGTATCGGACACAACCTTCAAGAGCACAGTGTTGTTCTTATCCGTGGAGGACGTGTAAAGGATTTACCGGGAGTACGTTATCACATCGTACGTGGTGCGCTTGATACAGCTGGAGTTGACGGCCGTATGCAAGGACGTTCTAAATACGGAACTAAGCGCCCTAAAGCAGCTAAAAAATAATAAAACAACTATAAATTCATTTCTCGTTGAAAGGAGGAAATCACATGCCACGTAAAGGTCCTGTAGCAAAAAGAGACGTTTTACCTGATCCAATGTACAATTCTAAACTAGTTACTCGTTTAATCAACAAAATCATGATTGACGGTAAAAGAGGTAAAGCTCAAAAGAAATTATACGCAGCGTTTGATATCATTAGCGAGCGTTCAGGTAAAGATGCAATGGAAGTATTCGATGCAGCTCTAAAAAATATCATGCCGGTATTAGAAGTTAAAGCTCGTCGTGTAGGTGGTTCAAACTATCAAGTACCTGTAGAGGTGCGTCCAGAGCGTCGTACTACATTAGGTCTTCGTTGGTTAGTAAACTACTCTCGTCTTCGCGGTGAGAAGACAATGGAAGAGCGTTTAGCTAACGAAATCCTTGATGCAGCTAACAACACTGGAGCTTCTGTCAAGAAGCGTGAAGATACACACAAGATGGCTGAAGCGAACAAAGCGTTTGCTCACTATCGTTGGTAATCTGACCTTAATCAAACAAATCATTCTTATATAAGGAAGGAGAAAGACCGCATGCCTAGAGAGTTCTCCTTAGAAAACACTCGTAATATCGGTATCATGGCTCACATCGATGCCGGTAAAACAACTGCAACTGAGCGTATCCTATTTTATACAGGTCGTATCCATAAAATTGGAGAAACTCACGAAGGTGCTTCTCAAATGGACTGGATGGAGCAAGAGCAAGAACGTGGTATCACTATCACTTCTGCTGCGACAACAGCTCAATGGAAAGGCCATCGTATCAACATCATCGATACACCGGGTCACGTAGACTTCACTGTTGAAGTTGAACGTTCCCTGCGCGTACTTGATGGTGCAGTAGCAGTACTTGATGCTCAATCTGGTGTTGAGCCTCAAACTGAAACTGTTTGGCGCCAAGCAACTACTTACGGGGTTCCCCGTGTAGTGTTCGTTAACAAAATGGACAAAATCGGTGCTGACTTCCTTTACTCTGTAGGTACACTACATGAGCGTCTACAAGCTAATGCACATCCTATTCAGCTTCCAATCGGTGCTGAGGATGACTTCGAAGGAATCATCGACTTAGTAGAAATGAAAGCATATTTCTATGAAGATGACCTTGGGACTCGCGCAGAAGCTCGTGACATTCCTGAAGAGTACAAAGATCAAGCTGAAGAATACCGCGGAAAATTAATTGAAGCTGTATCTGAACTTGACGAAGAGCTTATGATGAAGTACTTAGAAGGTGAAGAGCTTTCTAACGAAGAAATCAAAGCTGCTATCCGTGCGGCTACACTAACTGTCGAGTTCTACCCGGTAGTATGTGGATCTGCATTCAAAAACAAAGGGGTTCAATTACTAATTGACTCAGTTATCGATTATCTTCCAGCACCAACAGATGTTGAAGATATCAAAGGCTTTGTACCTGATACAGAAGAAGAAGTAACTCGTCCATCTGCTGACGATGCTCCATTCTCTGCATTAGCGTTCAAAGTTGCAACTGACCCTTATGTTGGTAAATTAACATTCTTCCGTGTGTACTCAGGAACATTAGATTCTGGTTCATACGTAAGAAACTCTTCTAAAGGTAAACGTGAGCGCGTAGGACGTATCCTGCAAATGCACGCTAACTCCCGTGAAGAGATCTCTACTGTATACGCTGGAGACATTGCAGCAGCTGTTGGTCTTAAAGATACTTCTACTGGAGATACACTATGTGATGAAAAGAGCCTTGTTATCTTAGAATCAATGGTATTCCCAGAGCCGGTTATCTCTCTATCTGTTGAGCCTAAGTCAAAGGCTGACCAAGATAAAATGACTACTGCTCTACAAAAACTTCAAGAGGAAGATCCAACATTCCGTGCGCATACTGATCAGGAAACTGGACAGGTTATCATCGCAGGTATGGGTGAGCTTCACTTAGATATCATCGTTGACCGTATGAGACGTGAATTCAAAGTAGAAGCAAACGTAGGTGCTCCTCAAGTATCTTACCGTGAGACTTTCCGTGATACGGCTAAAGTTGAAGGTAAGTTCGCCCGTCAATCTGGTGGACGTGGACAATTCGGACACGTTTGGATCGAATTCTCACCTAACGAAGAAGGTAAAGGATTCGAATTCGAGAACGGTATCGTCGGTGGTGTAGTTCCTCGTGAATACATCCCTGCTGTACAAGCCGGTCTATCTGACGCTTTAGAAAATGGTGTCTTAGCTGGTTTCCCACTTGTTGATGTTAAGGCAAGATTATTCGATGGTTCATACCATGACGTCGACTCCTCTGAGATGGCGTTCAAAATCGCTGCATCAATGGCCCTTAAGAATGCTGCTTCTAAATGTAAGCCAGTCATCCTTGAGCCAATGATGAAAGTTGAGGTTGTTATCCCTGAGGAATACCTTGGAGATATCATGGGTGACGTTACTTCCCGTCGTGGACGCGTAGAAGGTATGGAAGCACGCGGTAACGCTCAAGTCGTTAAAGCGTTCGTACCTCTATCTGAAATGTTTGGATATGCAACTTCATTACGTTCTAACACACAAGGACGTGGAACATACTCCATGCACTTCGATCACTACGAAGAAGTACCTAAATCGATTTCTGAAGAAATCATCAAAAAAAATAAAGGTGAATAATTGATTTATTCGCTTTTATAAAGTATAAATACTAATGTAAGCAATTGTTGTGTCAGAGAGGGTTTTTAACCGTCTCTGAGGCACCCAAAATATACTTATTTTCTTTAAAATCAAAGGAGGATTTTCAAATGGGTAAGGAAAAATTTGATCGTTCCAAGCAACATGCGAATATCGGTACAATCGGTCACGTTGACCATGGTAAAACAACTCTAACAGCTGCAATCACAACTACACTTCACAAGAAGTATGGTCGTGGAACTGCAATGGCTTATGACCAAATCGACGGTGCTCCAGAAGAAAGAGAACGTGGAATCACAATCTCTACTGCACACGTTGAGTACGAAACTGATACTCGTCACTATGCACACGTTGACTGCCCAGGACATGCTGACTATGTTAAGAACATGATCACTGGTGCAGCACAAATGGATGGTGGGATCCTAGTAGTATCTGCTGCTGACGGCCCAATGCCACAAACTCGTGAGCACATCCTTCTTTCTCGTCAAGTAGGTGTTCCATACCTAGTTGTATTCATGAACAAATGTGACATGGTAGACGACGAAGAACTACTTGAATTAGTAGAAATGGAAGTACGTGACCTTCTTTCTGAGTACGATTTCCCTGGCGATGACGTACCAGTAATCAAAGGTTCTGCTCTTAAAGCTCTTGAAGGAGATGCTGAGTGGGAAGCGAAAATCTTCGAACTTATGGAAGCTGTAGATAGCTACATCCCAACTCCAGAGCGTGACACTGACAAGCCATTCATGATGCCTGTTGAGGACGTATTCTCAATCACAGGTCGTGGAACAGTTGCTACTGGTCGTGTTGAGCGTGGACAAGTTAAAGTTGGAGACACTATCGACATCATCGGTCTTTCTGAAGAGCCTAAATCTACAACTGTAACAGGTGTAGAAATGTTCCGTAAGCTTCTTGACTATGCTGAAGCTGGAGACAACATCGGTGCACTACTTCGTGGTGTAGCTCGTGAAGATATCCAACGTGGACAAGTACTTGCTAAGCCAGGTACAATCACTCCACACACAAAGTTCAAAGCAGAAGTTTATGTTCTTTCTAAAGAAGAAGGTGGACGTCACACTCCATTCTTCACTAACTACCGCCCACAGTTCTACTTCCGTACAACTGACGTAACTGGTATCTGTAACCTTCCTGAAGGTGTAGAAATGGTTATGCCTGGCGATAACATCGAAATGACTGTTGAGCTTATCGCTCCAATCGCTATCGAAGAAGGTACTAAGTTCTCTATCCGTGAGGGTGGACGTACTGTAGGTGCTGGAGTAGTAGCTACAATCACTGAGTAATCATTGATATCAAAAACAGATGGACCTTGTGTCCATCTGTTTTTTTATGTTCATTTTTTGAGAAGGAAGATAATTGCCTTTACCGAACGAACTGAACCTAATCTTAAGATCAATATGGATTCAGTTTGTAACACCGCTGTTGATTTCCGGGCAAGACTTCGCTTTCCTCGGGCGGAAGGCGAGCCTCCTCGTCGCTGGCGCTCCTGCGGGGTCTCACCTATTCCGCTTTTCCCGTAGGAGTCTCCGTCTTGCCCTCCAATCAACAGCTAGCGACTGCAAACTATCTAATATATCCTTCTAAATAACCATAAAAAAATGAATGACTTAGATAATGAACCAAGAAAGTTAAACGATACTTCTGTTTTTTCCTTATGCCAATCACTTTCATTTTTATAATGAAGAATCTAGATTCATCATTATTTTTACAACTTTCTTCTATATAAATGTAATGCACGAGCTTAATTAAGGCTATTGCACGAATTCTAACTTCCAACATACCTATAAGATTTTAGTGACTGTATTCTCTATACCAATAAATATAATACCCATTGTTGATTGCAACGGAAGGCAGCTCGACTCCTGCGGGAAATGTGGGACAGGTGAGACCCCGCAGGCGAAGCCGAGGAGGCTCACCGCCCACCCCGCGGAAAGCGAGCTGCCTTAAGTGGAAATCAACATGCACTCACTCATTTAGAAATGGTATTATCACTGGCTAATGTTCAATGCCATTATATTATTACCCGCTATATTAAATATTGTGAAAATATCACATAACCTTGAAAATATGATGGTTCGTTTGTATAATAGAGAAAGTGTGCAAAACATAAAGAAATTGCAAGAAACCCTTGCTTCTTCTGGGTGTTTTAGTTATAATAGACAATGTTGGTCTTTGACTGCGATGAAACAGAAGGTTGCTGACACACACGGCCGCTTTGCCATGGCGAGTGTGTGGGAAATTTCTGTGGAGAATGTCTATTCAAAAATAGGCGATAAAGGAGGGAAAATAATGGCAAAACAAAAGATTCGTATCCGTTTAAAGGCTTATGATCACAGAATCCTTGATCAATCAGCTGAGAAAATTGTTGAAACAGCAAAACGTTCTGGTGCGGCGGTTTCTGGACCGATCCCACTACCGACTGAAAAGTCTGTTTACACAATCCTACGTGCTGTGCACAAATACAAAGATTCTCGTGAGCAATTCGAAATGCGTACTCACAAACGCTTAATCGACATTGTAAATCCGACACCACAAACAGTTGATGCGCTTATGCGTTTAGACTTACCATCAGGTGTAGATATCGAAATCAAACTTTAATTCATAAAAACCATAATAATCAGGAGGTGTGACTAATGACCAAAGGAATCTTAGGAAGAAAGATTGGTATGACTCAAGTTTTCGCTGAAAACGGTGATCTTATCCCTGTAACTGTTATCGAGGCTGCTCAAAACGTGGTACTTCAAAAGAAATCTACAGACGTTGATGGCTACGAAGCTATCCAAGTAGGTTTTGAAGACAAACGTGAAAAGCTTTCTAACAAACCAGAGAGAGGCCACGTTGCTAAAGCTGAAACTGCTCCTAAGCGCTTCATCCGTGAAATCCGCGGTGTAAACGTAGAAGAGTACGAAGTTGGTCAAGAAGTCAAAGTTGATATTTTCGCTGCAGGCGAAATCGTAGATGTAACAGGAGTTTCAAAAGGTAAAGGTTTCCAAGGTGCTATCAAGCGTCACAACCAATCACGCGGACCTATGTCCCATGGTTCTCGTTACCACCGTCGTCCCGGTTCAATGGGTCCTGTTGATCCAAACCGTGTATTCAAAGGTAAATTACTACCTGGACGTATGGGTGGAGAGCAAATTACAATTCAAAACCTTGAAATTGTAAAAGTTGATGCTGAACGTAACCTTATCTTAGTTAAAGGTAATGTACCTGGACCTAAGAAACAACTGATCAAAGTAAAGTCAGCTATTAAAGCAAACTAATAGAACTTTTCAAGAAAGGAGGAAACAAGAATGCCGAAAGTAGCATTATTTAACCAAAGCGGTTCTAAAGTTGGTGATATCGAACTTAATGACACTGTTTTTGGTATTGAACCAAACACACACGTGATGACTGAAGCAGTATTGATGCAAAGAGCGTCTTTACGCCAAGGTAATCATAAAGTAAAAAATCGTTCTGAAGTACGTGGCGGTGGGCGTAAGCCTTGGCGTCAAAAAGGAACAGGCCGTGCTCGTCAAGGGTCAATCCGTTCTCCACAATGGCGCGGTGGTGGTACTGTATTTGGACCAGTTCCACGCAGCTACAGCTACAAACTTCCTAAGAAAGTTCGTCGCTTAGCAATTAAATCTGCACTTTCTTCTAAAGTTGTAGAAGAAAACATCTTAGTATTAGAAGCATTATCATTCGATGCTCCTAAAACAAAAGAATTTGCTAGCGTTCTAAAAGGCCTTTCTGTTGATTCTAAAACATTAGTAATCACTGACGGTCTTGACGAAAACGTAGCACTTTCAGCTCGTAACATCCCTGGTGTAACTGTTGTTACTGCAGAAGGAATTAGCGTTCTGGATGTATTAGGACATGACAAACTAGTGATGACTAAATCAGCTGTTGAAAAAGTAGAGGAGGTGCTCGCATAATGGATGTACGTGAAATCATTAAGCGCCCCGTAATTACAGAGGCTTCAACTGATCTTATGTCTGAGAAAAAGTATACTTTCGAAGTTGATACTAGAGCTAATAAAACTCAAGTAAAAGACGCCGTTCAAGCAATCTTTGACGTGAAAGTAGATAAAGTAAACATCATGAACTACAAAGGTAAGTTCAAGCGTATGGGTAAACACGCTGGTTACACTAACAAGCGTCGTAAAGCTATCGTTAAGCTTACTGCTGACAGTAAAGAAATCGAATTCTTTGAAGTATAAAATTCTTTAATTAAGAAGAGGAGGGAAAAACATGGCGATTAAAAAGTATAAACCTACCTCTAATGGTCGTCGCGGCATGACTAGTTCTGATTTCGCTGAAATCACGACTGATTCTCCGGAAAAGTCACTTTTAGCACCCCTACACAAAAAGGGTGGCCGTAACAACCAAGGTAAGTTAACAGTTCGTCATCAAGGTGGCGGCCATAAGCGCCAATACCGTATCATCGATTTCAAACGTGAAAAAGATGGTATACCTGGACGCGTTGCTACGATCGAATACGATCCGAACCGCTCAGCTAATATTGCACTAATCAACTACGCTGATGGGGAAAAACGTTACATCCTTGCACCTAAAACACTTGTTGTGGGTATGGAAGTAATGTCTGGACCAGAAGCAGATATTAAAGTAGGTAATGCATTACCTCTTATCAACATCCCAGTTGGTACAATCGTACACAATATTGAACTTAAACCTGGTAAAGGTGGTCAGCTAGTTCGTTCTGCTGGTACATCTGCTCAAGTACTTGGTAAAGAAGGTAAATATGTACTTGTACGTTTGAACTCTGGTGAAACTCGTATGATCCTTTCTGCTTGTCGTGCTACTGTAGGTCAAGTTGGAAATGAACAACACGAACTAATCAACATCGGTAAAGCCGGACGTTCTCGTTGGTTAGGTAAACGCCCAACAGTTCGTGGTTCTGTCATGAACCCTAACGATCACCCACACGGTGGTGGTGAAGGACGTGCTCCAATCGGACGTAAATCACCAATGTCTCCATGGGGTAAACCTACTCTTGGATACAAGACACGTAAGAAAAACAACAAATCTGATAAATTTATTGTGCGTCGTCGCAAAAAATAACGGGATTGTGCTACGGTTCCTGAAAAGAGCCGTAGGTCAATCACGAAGGGAGGTTCAAACATGGGTCGTAGCTTAAAAAAAGGACCTTTTGTTGATGATCATTTAATGACTAAGATCGAAAAATTGAACGAAACTGAAGGCAAACAAGTTGTGAAAACTTGGTCTCGTCGCTCAACGATCTTCCCAGCATTCATCGGTCACACGATCGCAGTTTACGATGGTCGTAAACATGTACCTGTATACGTCACTGAAGACATGGTAGGACACAAGCTTGGTGAATTTGCACCATCTCGTACTTACAAAGGTCACGCAAGTGATGATAAGAAAACAAGACGCTAATTGAGAGGAGGGTATCCTAATGCAAGCAAAAGCTGTTGCAAGAACAGTACGTATTGCTCCTCGTAAAGTACGTTTAGTCGTTGATCTAATCCGAGGTAAGCAAGTTGGAGAAGCGGTTGCTATCTTAAAGCACACACCTAAAGCTGCTTCACCAGTAATCGAAAAAGTACTTAAGTCTGCTATTGCGAACGCAGAGCACAACTTTGACATGGATATTAATAGCCTAGTGGTAACTGAGGCTTATGTAAATGAAGGACCAACACTTAAACGTTTCCGTCCTCGTGCGATGGGACGTGCAAGTCAAATCAACAAACGTACAAGTCACATTACACTTGTCGTATCAGAAAAGAAGGAGGGATAAGCTGTGGGTCAAAAAGTACATCCGGTCGGACTTCGTGTCGGTATAATCCGTGATTGGGAATCTAAATGGTACGCAGATAAAGATTACGCTAATCTATTACACGAAGACATTAAAGTACGTGAATATATTGCAAAACGTTTAGTTGACGCATCTGTTTCTAAAGTAGAAATCGAACGCGCAGCAAACCGTATTAACATTACCGTTCATACAGCTAAGCCTGGTATGGTTATCGGTAAAGGTGGTACAGAAGTTGAAGCACTTCGTAAAGCATTGAACGAACTTACTTCAAAACGTGTACACATCAACATCGTTGAAATCAAAAGAGCTGACGTTGATGCGAAATTAGTAGCTGAAAACATCGCTCGTCAATTAGAAAACCGTGTTTCTTTCCGTCGTGCTCAGAAGCAATCAATCCAACGTGCGATGCGTGCTGGTGCAAAAGGAATCAAAACACAAGTATCTGGTCGTTTAGGCGGAGCAGATATCGCTCGTGCAGAACATTACAGTGAAGGTACTGTTCCACTTCATACTCTACGCGCTGACATTGACTATGCTCATGCAGAAGCTGATACAACTTATGGTAAGCTTGGCGTTAAAGTATGGATCTATCGTGGAGAAGTTCTTCCTACAAGAAAGAAATCTGAGGAAGGAGGCAAATAATTATGTTATTACCTAAACGCGTTAAACATCGTCGCGAACACCGCGGAAAAATGCGTGGACGTGCTAAAGGCGGTCAAGAAGTAGCGTTCGGTGAATACGGTTTACAAGCAGTTGAGGCTTCTTGGATCACAAACCGTCAAATCGAATCAGCTCGTATCGCTATGACTCGTTACATGAAACGTGGCGGTAAAGTATGGATTAAAATCTTCCCTCATAAACCTTACACTGCAAAACCTTTAGAAGTACGTATGGGTTCAGGTAAAGGTGCTCCAGAAGGTTGGGTAGCAGTAGTTAAGCCTGGAAAAATCATGTTTGAAATCGCTGGTGTTTCTGAAGAGGTTGCTCGTGAAGCGCTTCGTCTGGCATCACATAAACTTCCAATCAAAACGAAGTTTGTAAAACGTGAGGAAATTGGTGGTGAATCAAATGAAAACTAATGAAATTCGTGACCTAACCACTGCTGAAATAGAACAAAAAGTAAAGACTCTGAAAGAAGAGTTATTTAACCTTCGCTTCCAACTTGCGACTGGGCAATTAGAAAACACAGCTCGCATCCGTGAAGTCCGCAAAGGGATCGCTCGTATGAAAACTGTAATCCGTGAAAGAGAGATCGGGGTTAACAATCGATAAATGAGAGGAGGTTTGCTTAAATGAGTGACCGCAACCAACGTAAGGTATACACTGGCCGTGTTGTTTCCGACAAAATGGATAAAACAGTAACGGTTATGGTAGAAACTTATAAAAAGCATTCTCTATACGGCAAGCGCGTTAAGTACTCTAAGAAGTTTAAAACTCATGATGAGAACAACGAAGCAAAAGTAGGCGATATCGTACGTATCATGGAGACTCGTCCACTATCTGCTACAAAACGTTTCCGTTTAGTAGAAGTTGTTGAAAAAGCAGTTATTATCTAATATATTTGTTCGGATATTTTATATTCCGAAGGGAGGTTACCTACATGATTCAACAAGAATCACGTTTAAAAGTTGCTGACAACTCTGGTGCTCGTGAAGTATTAACTATCAAAGTACTTGGTGGTTCTGGACGCAAGACGGCTAACATCGGTGATGTTATCGTGTGTACAGTAAAACAAGCAACACCAGGTGGCGTTGTTAAAAAAGGTGACGTAGTGAAAGCAGTTGTTGTTCGTACTAAGTCTGGTGTACGTCGTCAAGACGGTACTTACATCAAGTTCGACGAGAACGCTTGTGTCATTATCCGTGACGATAAGGGACCACGTGGAACTCGTATCTTCGGACCTGTTGCCCGTGAACTACGTGACAGCAACTTTATGAAAATTGTATCTTTAGCTCCAGAAGTTCTTTAATAGATATTTAGCATTGGGCCATTCAAGGAGGTGCGATGAAATGCATGTAAAAAAAGGCGATAAAGTAATGGTCATTACTGGGAAAGACAAAGGCAAAACAGGTGTTGTTCTTGCTTCATTCCCAAAAAAAGACCGAGTGCTAGTTGAAGGTATCAACGTTGTGAAAAAACACGCTAAGCCTTCACAGATGAACCCGCAAGGTGGAATCATCAGCCAGGAAGCATCTATCCATGTATCAAATGTTATGCTTCTAGATCCGAAATCTAACGAGCCAACTCGTGTAGGTTATAAGACAGAAGACGGCAAAAAAGTACGTGTAGCAAAAAAATCAGGTGAAGTTCTAGATAAATAGTACGATTAAGAAGGGAGGTATTCTGAATGAACCGCCTAAAAGAAAAATTCCAACAAGAAATCAGTCCAGCTCTAGTTAGCAAATTCAATTACAAATCAGTAATGGAAGTACCTAAAGTTGAAAAGATCGTTGTCAACATGGGTATCGGTGATGCTGTTCAAAACTCAAAAGCTCTTGATGTAGCTGTTGATGAATTAACTCAAATCACTGGTCAAAAGCCAGTTGTAACAAAAGCTAAGAAATCAATCGCAGGCTTCCGTCTTCGTGAAGGTATGCCAATCGGTGCAAAAGTTACTCTACGCGGAGAGCGTATGTACCAATTCTTAGATAAATTAATTTCTGTTTCACTTCCACGTGTACGTGACTTCCGTGGTGTTTCTAAAAAAGCATTCGACGGTCGCGGTAACTACACATTAGGAGTTAAAGAGCAATTGATTTTCCCTGAGATTGACTATGATAAAGTGTCTAAAGTACGTGGTATGGATATCGTAATCGTAACAACTGCGAACACAGACGAAGAAGCTCGTGAATTGTTGACACAAATCGGAATGCCATTCCAAAAGTAATCGCTATATAAGGGAGGCGAAAATGTGGCTAAAAAATCTATGATTGCGAAACAAAAACGCACGCCAAAGCATAATGTTCAAGCGTATACTCGTTGCGAACGTTGCGGACGTCCTCATTCAGTTATCCGTAAATTCAAGCTTTGCCGTATTTGTTTCCGTGAACTTGCATACAAGGGTCAGATTCCTGGCGTTAAGAAAGCTAGTTGGTAATACCCTATATTGGGAAGGAGGTAAATTATTATGACAATGACAGATCCAATTGCAGATTTGCTAACTCGCATCCGTAATGCGAACATGGTTCGTCACGAAAGATTAGAAGTTCCTGCTTCTAACATCAAGAAAGAAATTGCAGAAATCCTTAAACGTGAAGGTTTCGTACGTGACGTTGAATATGTAGAAGATAACAAGCAAGGTGTTATCCGCATTTTCTTAAAATATGGAGCAAACAACGAACGAGTAATTACTGGATTAAAGCGTATCTCTAAACCTGGTTTACGTGTATATGCAAAATCAACAGAGGTACCTAAAGTACTAAACGGTTTAGGTATCGCACTTGTTTCTACTTCTACAGGTGTTTTAACTGATAAAGAAGCTCGTGCTCAACAAGTAGGCGGAGAAGTACTAGCTTACGTTTGGTAATATTTTTTATATGAATGGAGGTGCAACAGGATGTCACGTGTAGGAAAACTACCAGTAGAAATTCCATCTGACGTTACTCTAACAGTAGGTGAAGATAACACTGTAACTGTAAAAGGACCTAAAGGGGAACTTTCTCGTACATTCAATTCTGATATTAAAGTTGAATTAGAAGGAAACGTAGCGACAGTTACTCGTCCTTCTGATGCAAAAGAACACCGCGCGTTACACGGTACAACTCGTGCCCTAATCGCGAACATGGTTGAAGGTGTATCTAAAGGATTCCAAAGAAATCTTGAGCTAGTCGGTGTAGGTTACCGTGCTCAAAAGCAAGGTACTAAGCTTGTCCTTAACGTTGGTTACTCTCACCCAGTTGAGATCGAACCAGAACAAGGTATCGAGATCGAAGTACCGGCTAATACAAAGATATCTATCAAAGGTATCGACAAAGAACGTGTTGGAGCATTAGCTGCTAACATTCGTGCTGTACGCTCTCCTGAGCCTTACAAAGGAAAAGGTATTCGCTACGAAGGTGAATATGTTCGTCGTAAAGAAGGTAAAACAGGTAAATAATGCCGCGTAGGCAAAAGAAAGGAGTGACCGTAGGTGATTACTAAGCCAGATAAGAACAAAACACGTAAGAAGAGACATGCTCGTGTCCGTTCAAAGATTACTGGAACTGAAACTCGTCCTCGTTTGAACGTTTTCCGTTCTAACAAAAATATCTACGCTCAACTTATCGATGATATGAATGGTGTTACTCTAGTTAGTGCATCTTCTCAAGATAAAGATTTCAACCTAGATTCTTCTGCAACAACTGATGCAGCAGCAAAAGTTGGAGAACTAGTTGCGAAACGTGCAGTAGAAAAAGGATTAAAATCTGTAGTATTTGACCGTGGTGGATATTTATATCATGGCCGTATCAAAGCTTTGGCTGAAGCAGCTCGTGAAAACGGCTTAGAATTTTAATAAAAAAAGGAGGGACAATCCAGATGCGTCGTATTGACTCAAGCAAACTAGAATTTGAAGAACGCGTAGTTACAATCAATCGTGTTGCGAAAGTAGTTAAAGGTGGACGTCGTTTCCGTTTCGCTGCTCTTGTAGTAGTGGGCGATAAAAACGGTCACGTTGGTTTCGGAACTGGGAAAGCACAGGAAGTACCTGATGCGATCCGTAAAGCGATTGAAGATGCGAAAAAGAATCTAATTGAAGTTCCTATGGTTGAAGGTACTACACCTCACCTAGTAACTGGACGATTTGGTGCTGGTCAGATCCTGATCAAACCTGCTTCTGCGGGTACAGGAATCATCGCCGGTGGACCTGTTCGTGCCGTACTTGAATTAGCTGGTGTTCAAGATATCCTATCTAAATCATTAGGATCTAACACTCCAATCAACATGGTTCGCGCTACTATCGAAGGTTTAAAACAATTAAAGCGTGCTGAAGACGTAGCTAAACTACGTGGTAAATCAGTAGAAGAGATCTTAGGTTAAGGGAGGGATAACGATGGCTAACAAACTAGAAATTACCCTCACTCGCAGCATCATTGGCCGTCCTCAAGATCAACGCAAAACGGTTGAAGCTTTAGGACTTCGCAAAATGCACCAAACGGTTGAGCAACAAGATAATGCTGCTATCCGCGGTATGATCAACAAAGTCGCTCACCTTGTAACTGTAACTGAAAAATAATTCTTAACGTTTAAAAAGAAGGAGGTGCCGACATGAAATTACATGAGTTAAAGCCTACAGAAGGTTCACGTAAAGTCCGCAATCGTGTAGGACGTGGTATTGGTTCAGGTAATGGAAAGACTGCTGGTAAAGGTCATAAAGGACAAAACGCCCGTTCAGGTGGCGGAACTCGTCCTGGCTTCGAGGGTGGTCAAACACCATTGTTCCAACGTCTACCTAAACGTGGATTCACGAACATCAATCGTAAAGAATATGCAATCGTCAACCTTGACGCATTGAATCGCTTCGAAGATGGTACAGAAGTTACTCCAGCTCTACTTGTAGAATCTGGTGTAGTGAGTAACGAAAAAGCAGGAATTAAGATTCTTGGTAAAGGTAAAATCGAGAAAAAGCTTACAGTAAAAGCACAAAAATTCTCAACCACTGCTAAAGAAGCTATCGAAGCTGCTGGCGGTACATCCGAGGTGATCTAATGTTTCAAACTGTCTCCAATTTTATGCGCGTGGGTGATATAAGAAACAAAATTATCTTCACCCTTCTAATGTTAATAGTCTTTCGTCTTGGTACCTTCATTCCGGTACCAAACGTAGACGCTAATGTATTGAAAATGCAAGACCAGGCAGGGATCCTTGGATTCCTGAATACATTTGGTGGCGGTGCGTTAAAGAACTTCTCCATTTTCGCGATGGGAATCATGCCTTATATCACGGCTTCGATCATCGTGCAGCTCCTGCAAATGGATGTTGTACCGAAGTTTACTGAGTGGTCTAAGCAGGGTGAAGTCGGGCGCCGTAAATTAGCTCAGTTCACACGTTATTTCACTATCATTCTTGGATTCATCCAGGCTTTAGGAATGTCCTATGGCTTCAATAGAATTTACGGTGGAATGCTTATCCAAAGCCCCGGAGTCAGTACGTACCTACTAATAGCTTTAGTTCTAACAGCTGGTACGGCTTTTCTTATGTGGTTGGGTGAACAAATCACGGCTAAAGGCGTTGGGAATGGTATTTCGATCCTGATCTTTGCAGGTATCGTTGCTGCAATCCCCAACACTGTAAACCAAATCTATGCTCAACAAATCGAGGGAGCAGGCGAACAGCTCTTCCTTCGTATTGTGGTTCTTGCACTTCTTGTTTTAGCAGTTATTGCAATCGTGGTTGGTGTCGTGTTTATCCAACAAGCACTTCGTAAGATTCCGATTCAATATGCAAAACGTTTAGTGGGGCGTAGTCCGGTTGGTGGACAATCAACACATCTACCATTAAAGGTGAATGCTGCGGGTGTTATTCCAGTTATCTTTGCGATTTCTTTCATTATCACGCCACAGACCATTTCATCGTTCTTTGGAGACAATGATGTGACCAGTACGATTCAGTACATCTTTGATTACACCAAGCCAGTTGGTATGATCATCTATGTAGCTCTGATCATTGCCTTTACGTATTTCTATGCTTTCATTCAAGTGAATCCGGAACAAATGGCTGAAAACTTGAAGAAGCAAGGTGGATATATCCCTGGTATTCGTCCAGGTAAAACCACACAAGAGTATCTCACTCGCGTTCTGTATCGTCTAACATTTGTTGGGGCCATTTTCTTAGCTGTTATCGCAGTCCTTCCAGTTTTCTTCATTAACTTTGCAGGATTACCACCTGCAGCTCAAATCGGTGGAACAAGCTTACTGATCGTAGTAGGGGTTGCACTAGAGACAATGAAGCAACTAGAGGCACAGTTAGTGAAACGTCACTACAAAGGATTTATTAAATAAGAGGGTTTTCGGGAACATCTTGTTCCTGAAACCATTTTATAGACAATTAGGGGGAGTACGAGTGAATATAGTTCTTATGGGCTTACCAGGCGCAGGAAAAGGCACTCAAGCTGAAAAAATCGTAGATAAATATGGTATCCCCCATATCTCTACTGGTGATATGTTCCGTGCAGCTATCAAAGAAGGTACTGAACTAGGCTTGAAGGCTAAATCATTCATGGATAATGGCGACCTTGTTCCTGATGAAGTGACAATCGGTATCGTCCGTGAGCGATTAAGCAAAGAGGACTGTGAAAAAGGCTTCTTACTGGATGGGTTTCCAAGAACGGTTGCTCAGGCAGAAGCACTTGAAAACATCCTAGCTGATCTTGGTAAAAAAATGAATTATGTCATTAATATAAATGTAGATAAGGACATCCTGATGGAGCGCTTGACAGGTCGCAGGATCTGTAAAGAGTGCGGCGCTACTTATCATCTTGTCTTTAATCCGCCAACAGAAGAGGGCGTTTGTGATCGCTGCGGCGGCGAGTTATATCAACGCGCAGATGATAACGAAGAAACGGTACAAAACCGCTTGGACGTAAACATCAAACAAACCCAACCACTATTGGCTTACTACGAAGATAAAGGCTATCTGAAAAACATTGACGGTCAACAAGACATCCATAGAGTGTTTGATGACATTGATGAACTACTTGGAGGCCTTTCATAATGATCATTTCTAAAACTCCGAGAGAGATTGAGATCATGCGGCATGCTGGTAAGATTGTTGCATTGACTCATGCGGAATTGCAAAAGTATATTTCTCCGGGAATATCGACGAAGGAATTGGATGCAATTGCTGAAAAATTCATTCGTAAACATGATGCAATTCCATCTTTTAAAGGGTATAATGGGTTTCGTGGCAGCATCTGTGCTTCAGTCAACAATGAGTTGGTACATGGAATTCCAGGCGATCGGGTATTGAAAGATGGCGATATAATCAGCATCGATATCGGTGCTAAATATAATGGTTATCACGGTGACTCGGCTTGGACATATCCAGTTGGAACAATAGATGATGAAACCCGGAAGCTTCTTGATGTAACGGAAGAATCATTATTTCTGGGCCTTAAAGAAGCGAAACCAGGCGAGCGTCTGTCGAATATCTCTCATAGTATACAAACTTTTGTTGAAGCTAATGGCTTTTCAATCGTTCGGGAGTATGTGGGACACGGAGTTGGTCAAGACTTACATGAGGACCCTCAAATCCCTCATTATGGACCACCCAACAAAGGTCCGCGTCTGAAGCCTGGCATGGTACTGGCTATTGAACCAATGGTTAATGCAGGAAGTCGATATGTTAGAACGTTATCAGATAACTGGACAGTCGTCACAGTAGATGATAAAATGTGTGCGCACTTTGAACACACCATAGCAATTACTGAAGACGGCTATGAGATATTGACGAAAGCCTAAGTGAAGGTGATTGGATTGATCGAGTCAGAATCAACGGTTCCGAGGATAGGCCAGATTGTTCAAACCCTCAAAGGGAGAGAGACTGGAAGCTACTCGGTCGTTATTCAGCAGTTGGATGAACGTTTTGTACTGATAGCAGATGGGGATAGACGAAAGTTCGATCGCGCCAAGCGAAAGAACATCGCTCATCTTCACTTGTGTGACTATGTTTCTCCAGAAGTTCAAAACAGTATTATAGAATCAGGCAGAGTAACGAACGGTAAACTGCGTTATGCTGTTTCAAAGTTTGTTAACGAAGTATTAAATGATGAGAAGAAGGGAGACATGTTCGATGGCTAAGGATGATGTAATTGAAGTTGAAGGTAAGGTCGCCGAGACTTTGCCCAATGCGATGTTTAAGGTAGAATTAGAAAATGGTCATACAGTACTGGCACATGTTTCAGGAAAGATCCGTATGCATTTCATTCGTATCCTACCTGGTGACAAGGTAACAGTGGAATTATCACCGTATGACTTAACTCGTGGTAGAATCACTTATCGTTATAAATAATCTATTGCACTCCGTACTATTAAGGAGGTTAGAATAAGATGAAAGTTAGACCATCTGTTAAACCAATCTGCGAAAAATGTAAAGTTATTCGTAGAAAAGGTAAAGTCATGGTTATCTGTGAAAACCCTAAACACAAACAAAAACAAGGCTAATCTTAAAGGAGGTGCGCTATCACTATGGCACGTATTGCTGGTGTAGACATTCCACGTGACAAACGTGTTGTCATTTCATTAACATACATCTACGGTATTGGTAAAAATACTGCAGCGAAAATCTTATCTGAAGCTGGTGTATCTGAGGATACTCGCGTTCGCGATCTAACTGACGACGAACTAGGAAAGATTCGTGATATCGTTGATAAATTAAAAGTAGAAGGTGATCTTCGTCGTGAAGTATCACTAAACATCAAACGTCTTATGGAAATCGGTTCATACCGCGGTCTTCGTCACCGTCGTGGACTACCTGTTCGTGGACAACATACGAAGAACAATGCTCGTACACGTAAAGGTCCTCGTAAGACTGTAGCTAACAAGAAAAAATAATAGGTAAAGGAGGTTACTTCTTAGTATGGCACGTAAAACTAATACTCGTAAACGTCGTGTGAAAAAGAATATCGAAGCTGGTATTGCACACATTCGTTCTACATTCAATAACACAATCGTAACTATTACTGATGTTCACGGAAACGCTGTTGCATGGTCAAGTGCAGGTTCGCTAGGATTCAGAGGTTCTCGTAAATCCACTCCATTCGCAGCGCAAATGGCAGCTGAAACAGCAGCTAAAGCTTCTCAGGAACACGGTTTAAAAACTCTTGAAGTAACAGTTAAAGGTCCTGGTGCTGGTCGTGAAGCAGCTATCCGTGCTCTTCAAGCAGCAGGTCTAGAAGTTACTGCAATCAGAGACGTTACTCCAGTTCCTCATAATGGATGCCGTCCACCAAAACGTCGCCGCGTTTAATTTTCTGTATAAATTTTGTATCGTTGTCTATAATGGGATATGATACAAGATACGTTCATTCAGAAAAGTAACCAGTTGTTGGTGCACAATAGGGAACGTAAACATGGGGAATTTCGGACTTTATCTTATTTAGCCCGGAGTTTCGACGTTTTGAAGGAGGGTAAATATTAATGATCGAAATTGAAAAGCCAAAAATTGAAACGGTTGAGATCAGCGATGATGCCACATATGGAAAGTTCGTCGTAGAACCACTTGAGCGTGGATATGGTACAACTTTGGGTAACTCCTTACGTCGTATCCTATTATCGTCACTCCCAGGTGCTGCTGTCACATCTATTCAAATAGATGGAGTACTGCATGAGTTTTCAACAATTGAAGGCGTCGTAGAGGATGTTACATCCATCATTTTGAATATCAAGAAGCTGGCGTTGAAGATCTACTCTGATGAAGAAAAAACGCTAGAGATTGATGTACAGGGTGAAGGAGTCGTAACGGCTGCGGATATTACTCATGATAGTGATGTTGAAGTGTTAAATCCTGATTTACACATCGCAACGTTATCTAAGAGTGGTCATTTCCGTGTGCGTTTAAGTGCATCCCGTGGTCGTGGGTACAGACCAGCAGACCAAAACAAACGTGAGGATCTTCCTATTGGCGTGATCCCAATCGATTCTATTTACACTCCAGTTTCACGCGTTAACTATCAAATAGAAAATACTCGTGTTGGTCAAATGACGAACTACGATAAACTTTCTCTTGATGTATGGACTGATGGAAGTATTGGACCGAAAGAAGCGATTTCTTTAGGTGCTAAGATTCTAACAGAACACTTAAATATTTTCGTTGGCCTTACAGATGAAGCGCAGAATGCTGAAATCATGGTAGAAAAAGAAGAAGACCAAAAAGAAAAAGTTCTTGAGATGACTATCGAAGAACTAGATCTTTCTGTTCGTTCTTATAACTGCCTGAAGCGTGCTGGAATCAATACTGTTCAAGAGCTTGCTAACAAGACTGAAGAAGATATGATGAAAGTGCGTAACCTAGGACGTAAATCCCTTGAAGAGGTTAAAGTTAAACTTGAAGACCTTGGACTTGGATTACGTAAAGACGACTGATAACATCTTCTTTCATATATAGATTCAACAAAGGAGGGAACCCTTAATGGCTTACAGAAAGTTAGGACGTACCAGTGCTCAACGTAAAGCAATGCTACGTGATTTAGCTACAGACCTAATCATTAACGAGCGCATCGAAACAACTGAAACTCGTGCGAAAGAGCTTCGTTCAGTTGTGGAAAAAATGATCACACTAGGTAAACGTGGTGACATTCACGCGCGTCGTCAAGCTGGTGCATTCATTCGTAAAGAAGTTGCAAACGCTGAAAACAACCAAGATGCTTTACAAAAGTTATTCTCTGACATCGCTCCACGTTACACAGAGCGTCAAGGCGGATATACTCGCATTATGAAGGTTGGTCCTCGCCGTGGTGACGGTGCTCCAATGGCAATCATCGAATTAGTTTAATAATTCGTGACTTCTAACATTAAGGGCGGGACAGTTAATCCTTAACTGCTTCTTTGCCCTTTTTGTATAAGTGCATGTGATGAAAAGCAGAGCGTTACGATGAGCAGCGCTGTCTGACTCGTCTAGCTCGTGCACCCCTTCCAACTTCTATGTTCATAGAAGCTGTTCAATGGATGAACAAGAAAAGATGTTCTTTTCTTTGGTCGGGGTGCAGGCTTTTTTTTATATGCAAAGGTTTTAGCAGAGCTGAGTAAGGATAGCGTAGAGGAGGTTACAGAATTGAAGGAAATCATTAAAGTGGACGATGTGCACTTCAGATACCCTGATCAGAATACGTATGCCTTAAAAGGCATCAGCCTGACGGTCAATCAAGGTGAGTGGCTCGCGATCGTCGGACATAACGGATCCGGTAAATCCACCCTTGCCAAGATGCTGAATGGGCTTCATTTCCCCGAGAAGGGACTAGTGACGGTGGACGGGATCACTCTTGAGGAAAGTTCTATCTGGGACATCCGTTCAAAGCTGGGTATGGTTTTTCAGAATCCCGATAATCAATTTGTTGGTGCTACAGTAGAGGATGATGTGGCTTTTGGGTTAGAAAACCATGGGGTACCTTATGAATCGATGGTACAGAGAGTCAATGATGCTTTAAAAAGTGTCCATATGGAAGATTTTCTTGATCAAGAGCCGCACCATTTATCAGGGGGTCAAAAGCAGCGTGTGGCGATTGCAGGGGTAGTAGCACTGCAGCCATCTATCATCATATTGGATGAAGCCACTTCGATGCTAGACCCTAAGGGAAGACAGGAAGTTCTTGAAACAGTCAGGAAGCTGAAAGAAGAAGAGAACCTGACGGTGATCTCCATCACCCATGACCTGGAGGAAGCAACGAAGGCAGATCGTATGATTGTCTTGAATCAAGGCAGTGTTTTTAAGGAAGGGATACCGGAAGAGATTTTCCTATTAGAGGATGAGCTTATAAAGCTTGGATTGGATTCTCCTTTCACGATCAAGCTTGCCGGGGCACTGAAGGAAGCAGGGATCCCCCTGTCTAAAACATACTTTACAGAAGAAGAGTTGGTGGATGAATTATGCAGATCACATTTCAACAGGTAGAATACCGATATTCATTCAACACTCCATTCGAAAAACTTGCCCTTCAAGATATCAACCTTTCAATTCCAACCGGTCAGTTTCTCGCGGTAATCGGTCACACCGGTTCAGGCAAGTCTACACTGTTGCAGCATCTCAATGGATTATTAAAGCCTACTGAAGGGCTTGTGCAAGTAGGCGAGCACCAGATCAAGGCAAAGGAAAAGGCAAAGAATTTAAAGCCTGTTAGACAGAGGGTAGGGATTGTCTTTCAATTTCCTGAACATCAACTGTTTGAAGAAACCGTTCTTAAAGATATTTGTTATGGTCCGATGAACTTTGGTGTATCCGAGGAAGAAGCGATACAAAGAGCGAAAGACTTGATTCTAAAGGTTGGTTTGTCTCACGATGTACTGCAGAAATCCCCATTCGATCTTTCAGGTGGACAAATGAGACGGGTTGCCATTGCTGGTGTATTGGCTATGGATCCAGACGTCATTGTCCTGGACGAGCCTACAGCAGGACTTGATCCAAGAGGACAGAGAGAGATCATGGACATGTTCTATGCCCTTCATAAGGAAAAAGGGCTGACCACCATTCTCGTCACTCATAGCATGGAAGACGCCGCTCACTATGCAGAAGAGATCGTCATCATGCAAAAGGGTCGTTTAAAACGGAAAGGGACCCCTGCAGAAATCTTCTCCCAGACGGACGAACTGTTTGAGATGGGGCTGGACGTACCGGATGTGGTTCGTTTTCAATACCGGTTTGAAAAAAAGACCGGAAAGAAACTTCCGAAGACGTGTCTGACAATAGATGAATTGGCTTCAGCCATCCGTGCAATACAGGACGGAGGTGAAGGACTATGATGGAAAAAATGATCTTCGGTCGTTATGTGCCGGCCAAATCCATTCTTCACCAAATGGATCCGAGGGCAAAGCTTTTATTTATTTTTGGTTTTATAGGTGTCGTCTTTTTGGCCAATAATGCTGTCACTTACGCACTGCTCGGTCTTTTTACGTTTAGCGCACTCATACTATCCAACCTTTCCATCCGTTTTATCATCGGAGGACTGAAGCCCATTCTATGGCTAATTTTGTTTACATTTTTCTTACATGTGTTTTTCACAAAGGAAGGTCCCGTCATTTTGGACCTGGGTATCTTGTCGGTGCATGAGGAAGGGCTGAGACAGGGGATCTTTATATCATTACGATTCTTTTATCTAATCCTTGTTACGTCATTATTAACGCTTACGACCTCACCCATCACGATAACAGACGGGCTTGAAACGCTTCTGAATCCATTGAAGAAAGTGAAATTCCCTGTACATGAACTCGCACTCATGATGTCAATTTCCCTGCGGTTCATACCAACGCTGATGGAGGAAACGGATAAAATCATGAAGGCACAGATTGCCAGGGGGGCAGAGTTTTCATCAGGTCCCATCAAAGATCGGATCAAAGCGATCATCCCTCTATTGATTCCTCTCTTCGTCAGTGCATTTAAACGCGCCGAAGACTTGGCAACGGCCATGGAAGCAAGAGGATATCAAGGAGGGGAGGGCAGGACGAAATACCGCCTGTTATCCTGGCATAAGAAGGATACGGGAGCGTTAATCGTTCTTGCCCTCCTCACAACGGTATTAATTATTTTCAGAGGATAATGGGAGTGTCATGTATGCAGAGAGTGAAGTGTACCATCGCATATGATGGAACATATTTTCATGGTTATCAGGTACAACCTAGAGAGCGTACCGTCCAGGGACTGATAGAAAGCATCCTGTCCACTATCCATAAAGGCGTTTCGGTCCGGATCAGCGGGTCTGGCCGGACCGACGCAGGTGTCCATGCTAACGGTCAAGTCTTTCATTTTGACACACCTTTATCCATTCCGGAAGAGAAATGGCCGGTCGTGCTGAATACAAGGTTACCGGATGAAGTGACCGTGAAAGAAGCCGTGTTTGTTTCAACGGACTTCCACTCGCGGTTTTCCGTGGAGCAGAAAGAATACCGTTACCGAATCTATACAGGGGAAGCAAGAAGTCCGTTCAACCGGCATTTCGCCCTTCACTATCCCCATACGCTTTCCGTTCCTGATATGGAGCGTGCTGCCCGGCACCTGATCGGGGAGCATGACTTCACAAGTTTTTGTTCAGCAAAAACGGAAGTCGAAGACAAAGTAAGAACCATTCACCGCATTGACATTCAGGAACATGAAGAAGAAATCATTTTTTCTTTTGTGGGGAACGGTTTTCTATATAATATGGTGAGGATCCTGGTCGGTACTTTATTGGAGGTAGGTTCTGGGAATATACCAGTGGATGAGATACCTGGAATACTGGAAGCACGAGATCGTAATGAGGCAGGAAAGACCGCACCGCCACATGGATTGTATTTGTGGAAGGTGGATTATGGTTCTGATGAAATTTAGTGTGGGTTTAGCCTTTTGAAAAAGGTAGTAAGCATCCTTTTGTTGATTGTAGCGGAAGGTGCTCGACTCCTGCGGGAAACGCGTGAAAGTTGAGACCCCACAGGGCTTTAGCCCGAGGAGGCTCAACTCACGCCCCGCGGAAAGCGAGCACCTGCAGCGGAAATCAACGGCCGCTATCTTATACAGAACAACAGTTTTTCAATGAAAACCTTGAACATGCATTATAAATGATAATCATGTTTCAAAAAAAATACTAAAACAACTAATCCTGGTGTAACATTCTCTTGACAATAGACTGGGAACAAGATAATATAGCATATGGTATGTTATTAACCCCACGATAAGCCCCGGAAACTTATTGTGATTAGAAAATAAATACTACGGATTCATTAAATAGGAGGTTAAATCATGCGTACAACGTATATGGCAAAAGCCAACCAAATCGATCGTAAATGGTTCGTTGTAGATGCTGAAGGTAAAACTCTTGGACGTCTATCCAGTGAAGTTGCTTCAATTCTACGCGGAAAACACAAACCAACATTCACACCACATGTTGACACTGGTGATCATGTAATCATTCTTAATGCTTCAAAAATTGAACTTACTGGGAAGAAGTTAACGGACAAGATCTACTACCGTCACACTAATCACCCTGGTGGTTTAAAACAACGTACAGCATTAGAAATGCGTACAAACTACTCAGAGAAAATGCTTGAGCTTACTATCAAAGGTATGCTTCCAAAAGGTTCTCTAGGTCGTCAAATGTTCAAGAAATTACATGTATATGCTGGAGCAGAGCATCCACATCAAGCACAACAACCTGAAGTTTACGAACTTCGTGGATAATTAATAAGAGGAGGTTATTATCTTGGCTCAAGTTCAATATTACGGAACTGGTCGTCGTAAGAGCTCAGTAGCTCGTGTACGTTTAGTACCAGGTAACGGAAACATTGTTATCAATGATCGTGAAGTAGAAGTTTATATCCCATTCGCAGCACTAAGAGAAGTAATTAAGCAACCACTAGTTGCAACTGAAACTCTTGGTAACTATGACGTTTTAGTAAACGTTAATGGTGGAGGCTATGCTGGTCAAGCTGGTGCGATCCGTCACGGAATCGCTCGTGCTTTACTACAAGCAGACCCTGAATACCGTGGAACTCTAAAACGCGCTGGATTATTAACTCGTGACTCTCGTATGAAAGAGCGTAAAAAATACGGTCTTAAAGGTGCACGTCGCGCGCCACAATTCTCTAAGCGTTAATTATTATTTCACACAAAAGCTCAGCCGATTCTGTCGACTGGGCTTTTTTTATATGGGTTGGAGGGACGGACCTCCAATTTGCATATCATTCAGCTGCAAAATCCCTTTATATCAGGAAATGACAACTCCCAGAAGGGTCGATATGGAGGTCCGTCCCTCAAAGAAAATTGGTAACAGTTACTCGAATGAAGTGGTGGGTTAAGTAGGAAAATACGTTCAAAGGGGTGAATGATTTTTGAACGTTATTACAACTTTCAATACAAAGAGAAGAGAGAAGCAGATCAAGACGGAAAGAACGTTACTGAAAGAAATTTCAATTAAGATGCTGCAGGAGAGTGTCCGGCGGCATTTTGGATATATAAAGGTTCAAGGCGGCGTGTTCATGCAGCAGGGATTTGATGAGGCATGTTTTGATGTTGCCATAGAAGCTTATCTCCTTGGAGGGAAAATCAGCAAATTCGGATACTCAGGTGAAGATACCACATTAGTGAAAAAGCGTTGTGAGGAAGAAATGAAGCATTTTATTGATACACTTTATAATTTCTGGCTTTATTGGTCCGAGATGGGTGTATCGAATGAAGTAGATGAGTCCTTTTATTTCTGTTGTGAGCACTTTGTGGAAACATGGTGGTCAGAAGGATACGAAAAAGGCATTAAGCGTCACAAATTACGGTTGCATTAATTTCAGTTCTAAAACCCATTCTTGTCCCATATTTTTTAGTAAAGGCCTCGGGGCTTCTTCCGTCGCCAAGACTTGAAATAGGAGGACTGGAATGGTTCAGAAACTGAAGGTTATCGGGATAATTTCTGCACTGGCTATTTTATTATTCATCATTCAATATAAAATATTAGACAAAGATACATGGGATTCGTGGAACCTTCCCTTATCAGGAAAGATCATCTATATAGATCCGGGACATGGTGGACCGGACGGCGGGGCCGGGGATCAGAATGCACTTGAGAAGGACATCGCATTGAATGTCTCACTGATGATAAGGGATTATCTTCAGGAACAGGGTGCCCTCGTGATCCTGACGCGTGAGAAGGATGAAGATCTTGCAGATGAAGGGACGAGAGGATACAGCCGAAGAAAAGTGGAAGATCTAAAGAAAAGGCTGAGCTTGATCAATGAATCCCAAGCAGATCTGTTTCTTAGTGTCCACTTGAACTCCATTCCATCTGCGAAATGGAGCGGGGCGCAAACCTTCTACAATCCAAAGTTTGAAGAAAATAAAGAACTCGCCAAAGCAATCCAAGCAGAACTGACACGGAACCTGGAAAATACGACCCGGGAAGCAAAGGGTCTGCAAAATGTCTATATCCTGAAGCATGCTAAAAAATCAGGTGCCCTCGTGGAAATCGGTTTCCTCTCCAACCCTGGAGAACGTGCCAACCTCCTTAAAGAGGATTACCAGCAAAAGATTGCTGCCTCCGTCTACCAAGGGGTACTCAACTACCTGACCGCGGACAAAGAAAAAGCTGACGAGGAATAACCTCTCAGCTTTTTTTATTATTCGACAAAAGCATTCAAAACCTTTTGAGCATTCATTCAACTGAGAATATGTTATACTGAAAACAGATGATTGAAAACGAATACATAGAAAAGGGTGGTTATTCATGTTATCGGAACAACAAACACGCGAACTTTTATTTGGATTGAAAGATCCTTTTTTAAATAAAACCTTACAAGAAACAAATGGTGTTGTAGACATCTCCGTTAAAGAAGAGAAGAACCATGTCAGTGTGAAAATTGCCATCGCCAAAACGGGTACCGGGGAGCAAATGCAATTCCAACAGCAAATTGTACAAGTATTAAAGGAGAATGGGGCGGAATCCGTCGGGATCCGTTTCACCGAGCTTCCGGAAGAAGAGCTAGAAAAACATAGAGGCGCAGGTGGGGAAGGGACGGACCTGTTATCCCCTGCAAGTAAGACGACTTTCATTGCGATTGCCAGCGGAAAAGGCGGCGTAGGAAAATCAACGGTTTCGGTTAACCTTGCCGTCTCACTTGCCCGACAAGGCAAAAAGGTCGGTCTTGTGGATGCCGATATTTACGGATTTAGCGTTCCTGATATGATGGGGATCGTGAAAAGGCCGGTCGTACGCGGGGAAAGAATTATTCCAGTAGAACGATTCGGCGTGAAGGTCATCTCCATGGGGTTCTTCGTAGAGGATAATGCCCCTGTTATTTGGAGAGGGCCGATGCTTGGTAAAATGCTGAATAACTTCTTCTCTGAAGTCGAGTGGGGCGAACTGGATTATTTACTGCTGGACCTTCCACCTGGCACAGGAGACGTTGCTCTTGATCTACATACGATGCTTCCACATTGTAAGGAAATCATCGTGACGACACCTCATCCGACAGCAGCATTCGTTGCAGCCCGTGCAGGCGCCATGGCCCTTCAAACCGACCATGACATCCTTGGTGTGGTAGAAAACATGTCTTACTTTGAAAGTAAACTGACAGGTGAAAAGGAATTCGTCTTCGGTCAAGGCGGTGGAGAGAAGCTTACAGAAGAGCTCCGTACCGATTTACTTGGCAAGCTTCCACTCCAGCAGCCGGACTGGGATGAAGCGGATTTCGCCCCTTCTATTTATGCAGAGGATCACCGACTCGGTCAGATATATGGGGAGATCGCTCACAAAGTAATTGAAAAACTGTCTTAAAGAAGCAAAAAAGGGACCAATGCTGAGATATGCATTTGGTCCCTTTTTATGTTTGTCACATTGACAGGAGGAAGGTCTCTATTGCCCTCCGCTGCCTGTACCACCCGAGTCTCCAGAACCACCCTGGTCACTGCCGGATGATTGACTGCTGTTGCCTTCACTTTTTCCGCCATCTTTGATTTCCCCTGCAGCCTTCAATAAAACATCCTGCAGCTTCGCCTTGAATAACGGACTTTGGAAGGTTTCTGTAATCACCTTTTGCAGATGCTCTTTGTATTCCTGGCTCTTTAATACCTCGGTAAGCTCTTTCTTAAATTCCGGATCCTTTAATAGGTCCATCATCATTCCTTGGTACTCAGGGTCCTTCATGAGGTCTTTGAGCAATTTTTCATTGCCATCTTTCATGCTTTTTGCCATGGCTTCAGCAAACTTCGGATCTTCAAAGGATTTCTTCCAGAATTCTGTTCCCTTTTCGGATGTGAGGGTTTTGGATATCGTATCAGTTACAACACCCTGATCCATAATAAGCTCTGCCTTCATTTTTTCATCAGACATGACTTGCTGGATGGCTTTTTTACCATCATCCGTCTTTAATATATCAACAACCATCTTCTTGGTCTCTTCATAATCCATTTTGCCACTGCCCGTATCCCCGCCACCGCCACAAGCGGATAGAAGAAGAAGGGGCAATAGAAAAAGAAAGGAATATCTTTTCATGGGTAGGCTCCTTCCATACAAATTCCCTTACCCTTAATATGAGAAATATCGAAAAAAATATGCACAGGTAAAATTGGAACCTGGCTTTTTTAAACATGCGTTGGTACAATCAAGTGAGTGTATATTTTTTTATTTGGAGGAAAATAGAAGTGACCATCCGCAATTGGATTCGTTTATTTATTCATACGTTAGTCATCGGTGGAGCCATAACAGGTGTCGCCGCCCTGATCATAAGATGGGATCAGTTCGGGCCATACTTTCAGGACGGTGACGTGATTGGTATATTATCGAGTTTACTCTGGTTCATATTTGTAGGATTTACTTTTAGTGTCATCAGTCAAATGGGCTATTTCGCTTATTTAACCATCCATCAATTCGGGATGGGGATGTTCAAGAGCTTATGGAACCCCGTTCAAGTGGTGCTGATTGCCCTTGTGCTGTTTGATTTGATTTACTTCCGGTTCAGAGCTTTCGCTGTAGAAGGGGAGTCGTATACACCTTATATCCTTCTCGGCATCGGGATCTTTGTGGTGGGTCTTGTCGTGGCTTACGTCAAGAATCAACAATCAGAAGCTAAAACCAACACATTTGTATCAGCCCTTTTCTTTATGATCGTCGTGACGACACTCGAATGGCTTCCAGTATTACTGGTGAATTCCGTGAAGTGGCTGTATCTTATGCTGCTCGCCCTTCTTGCCTGTAACGCATTCCAACTATTGCGCCTTCCTAAGTACATAGAGAAGTCCCAGGCGGAAAGAGAACACAGGCAATCGGCTAAGGGTTGAATAAAAAATCCCGCAAGGTGAACGACGTTCACCTTGCGGGATTTTTATTACTGTATAAGCGATGACTTGGCATCACCGTTTGAAATCATATCGGATACCGTAATGAACGTACCTTTTCCTTTAAGCTCTTTCACTATGGACGGCAAGGCGTCCTTCGTCTGTTTAGCTGAATCTGACGCGTGAAGCAGGACAATGTCCCCTTTTTTTGCTTTGCTAACATTATTCAGGATTTCTTCCACACCCGGATTAGTCCAATCCTTTGAGTCCACGCTCCAGTGGACGACCGTTAAGCCGAGGGAATCGGCGACCTTCAACGTTGCTTTATCGAAATGTCCCGTGGGAACGCGTAATAATTTCACATCTTTCACATTCAATTTCTTAAAGACTTCATCCGCCTTCATAATGTCCTGCTTTATCTTGTTCGGTTCCATCTCCGTATAGTCGGAATAGGCATAGCCGAGATTTCCGATCTCATACCCCTGTTTAACGATTTGTTCCACTAAATCGGGATGCCGCTCGGCCCAGGCTCCGGAAAGAAAGAAGGTAGCGGATGTCACATTCATTTTCTTCAATTCTTCAAGGATCGGCTTTGCCTTTTCATCTCCCCAACCAATGTTGAAGGTGATCGCCACTCCCTTTTCTCCTTTGTAAATCGCCTTCGGACCATCCTTCGTACTGAAAACCGAAAGTGTCGAGAGGTTACTGCTATATACAAACAAAGCAGTAAAGAAAGAAATCACGATGATCAAACTAATTTGCTTTAATTTCTTAGCGTTTACTGTGTGAAACGTATTCAAAGTCATCCCTCCGTTCAACCGTCTGTCTTTACTAAAGATATGCATGTCCTTCAAAAAAATATCTATCTGACAAAAAAATGATTATAAATATCTTTTAATGGAAAAAACTACAAATACCAACATAAAGGGGTGACATACTTGCTGGGGTTAATGATTAATGATAGAGAGAAACAAGAAATAGAATATCTGTTGAAAAGAGAGATGGATGAAATACTGTTCGATCTTAAGGATTCTCGAATTGATCATATCGTTAAGAGAGCAATGGATGAACGGTATAAAATCTTATTTTCCCTTTTTAAACGGTTTGCGAGTCACAAGGAATGTTTGAAATATATGAAGACAGCACCTAAGAAAGAAACAAATTAATGTCATCGGGCTCTCCTTTTAATGCAAGGGAGAGCTTTCATTATCATAAATGCGAGGGACTATGGATGAAATAGTAGTAATGGGAATGAAATAATTTATTAAAAAAGTTCACAAAATGTATTGACCCGTATTTAAAATCTTGATATAGTAATAAACGTCGCTGAAACACAATGAATTATTTAGAAGAAACACCAATAAATAATTTTAAAAAACAGTTGACATCACATGATGAATTGTGATAAATTAATAAAGTCGCTTCAAACGGAAGCACTTACAAATTGAACCTTGAAAACTGAACAAAACAAGACAATACGTCAACGTTAATTCTAGATTTATTTTAAAGAGCTATTCAAACTTTTATCGGAGAGTTTGATCCTGGCTCAGGACGAACGCTGGCGGCGTGCCTAATACATGCAAGTCGAGCGGATTGATGGGAGCTTGCTCCCTGATATCAGCGGCGGACGGGTGAGTAACACGTGGGTAACCTGCCTGTAAGACTGGGATAACTCCGGGAAACCGGGGCTAATACCGGATAACCCATTTCCTCGCATGAGGAAATGTTGAAAGATGGCTTCGGCTATCACTTACAGATGGACCCGCGGCGCATTAGCTAGTTGGTGAGGTAACGGCTCACCAAGGCAACGATGCGTAGCCGACCTGAGAGGGTGATCGGCCACACTGGGACTGAGACACGGCCCAGACTCCTACGGGAGGCAGCAGTAGGGAATCTTCCGCAATGGACGAAAGTCTGACGGAGCAACGCCGCGTGAGTGATGAAGGTTTTCGGATCGTAAAGCTCTGTTGTTAGGGAAGAACAAGTGCCGTTCGAATAGGGCGGCACCTTGACGGTACCTAACCAGAAAGCCACGGCTAACTACGTGCCAGCAGCCGCGGTAATACGTAGGTGGCAAGCGTTGTCCGGAATTATTGGGCGTAAAGCGCGCGCAGGTGGTTCCTTAAGTCTGATGTGAAAGCCCACGGCTCAACCGTGGAGGGTCATTGGAAACTGGGGAACTTGAGTGCAGAAGAGGAAAGTGGAATTCCAAGTGTAGCGGTGAAATGCGTAGATATTTGGAGGAACACCAGTGGCGAAGGCGACTTTCTGGTCTGTAACTGACACTGAGGCGCGAAAGCGTGGGGAGCAAACAGGATTAGATACCCTGGTAGTCCACGCCGTAAACGATGAGTGCTAAGTGTTAGGGGGTTTCCGCCCCTTAGTGCTGCAGCTAACGCATTAAGCACTCCGCCTGGGGAGTACGGTCGCAAGACTGAAACTCAAAGGAATTGACGGGGGCCCGCACAAGCGGTGGAGCATGTGGTTTAATTCGAAGCAACGCGAAGAACCTTACCAGGTCTTGACATCCTCTGACAACCCTAGAGATAGGGCTTTCCCCTTCGGGGGACAGAGTGACAGGTGGTGCATGGTTGTCGTCAGCTCGTGTCGTGAGATGTTGGGTTAAGTCCCGCAACGAGCGCAACCCTTGATCTTAGTTGCCAGCATTCAGTTGGGCACTCTAAGATGACTGCCGGTGACAAACCGGAGGAAGGTGGGGATGACGTCAAATCATCATGCCCCTTATGACCTGGGCTACACACGTGCTACAATGGACGGTACAAAGGGCAGCGAGACCGCGAGGTTTAGCCAATCCCATAAAACCGTTCTCAGTTCGGATTGTAGGCTGCAACTCGCCTACATGAAGCTGGAATCGCTAGTAATCGCGGATCAGCATGCCGCGGTGAATACGTTCCCGGGCCTTGTACACACCGCCCGTCACACCACGAGAGTTTGTAACACCCAAGTCGGTGAGGTAACCTTTTGGAGCCAGCCGCCTAAGGTGGGACAGATGATTGGGGTGAAGTCGTAACAAGGTAGCCGTATCGGAAGGTGCGGCTGGATCACCTCCTTTCTAAGGAAGATTTACTAAAACGTTTGACAGTCGAAGTTTTGTTCAGTTTTGATGGTTTAATTACTGTCAAAACATTTTTTATCTCTTGCGAGATAAAAGTTGTGTTTGTTCTTTGAAAACTAGATAAAGATAAATTGATAGTCAAGAAATTACCGAGTATCGCCATTTTAGGTTTTAAACCTGATGTAACAACCAATTCGGTTAAGTTATGAAGGGCGCACGGTGGATGCCTTGGCACTAGGAGCCGACGAAGGACGGGACTAACACCGATATGCTTTGGGGAGCTGTAAGTGAGCTTTGATCCAGAGATTTCCGAATGGGGGAACCCATTGTTCGTAATGGAACAATATCCTTACTTGAATACATAGAGTATGGAAGGCAGACCCAGGGAACTGAAACATCTAAGTACCTGGAGGAAGAGAAAGCAATTGCGATTCCCTGAGTAGCGGCGAGCGAAACGGGATATAGCCCAAACCAAGAGGCTTGCCTCTTGGGGTTGTAGGACACTCTATACGGAGTTACAAAGGAATGAAGTAGACGAAGAAGTCTGGAAAGGCTCGTCAAAGAAGGTAACAACCCTGTAGTTGAAACTTCATTCCCTCTTGAGTGGATCCTGAGTACGGCGGGACACGTGAAATCCCGTCGGAAGCTGGGAGGACCATCTCCCAAGGCTAAATACTCCCTAGTGACCGATAGTGAACCAGTACCGTGAGGGAAAGGTGAAAAGCACCCCGGAAGGGGAGTGAAATAGAACCTGAAACCGTGTGCCTACAAGTAGTCAGAGCCCGTTAACGGGTGATGGCGTGCCTTTTGTAGAATGAACCGGCGAGTTACGATCCCATGCAAGGTTAAGTTGATAAGACGGAGCCGCAGCGAAAGCGAGTCTGAAAAGGGCGAATTGAGTATGTGGTCGTAGACCCGAAACCAGGTGATCTACCCATGTCCAGGATGAAGTTCAGGTAACACTGAATGGAGGTCCGAACCCACGCACGTTGAAAAGTGCGGGGATGAGGTGTGGGTAGCGGAGAAATTCCAATCGAACTTGGAGATAGCTGGTTCTCTCCGAAATAGCTTTAGGGCTAGCCTCATGTGTAAGAGTCTTGGAGGTAGAGCACTGTTTGGACTAGGGGCCCTCATCGGGTTACCGAATTCAGACAAACTCCGAATGCCAAAGACTTATCCATGGGAGTCAGACTGCGAGTGATAAGATCCGTAGTCGAAAGGGAAACAGCCCAGACCACCAGCTAAGGTCCCAAAGTATACGTTAAGTGGAAAAGGATGTGGAGTTGCTTAGACAACCAGGATGTTGGCTTAGAAGCAGCCACCATTTAAAGAGTGCGTAATAGCTCACTGGTCGAGTGACTCTGCGCCGAAAATGTACCGGGGCTAACGTATCACCGAAGCTGTGGATTGACACCTCTAGGTGTCAGTGGTAGGAGAGCGTTCTAAGGACTGCGAAGCTAGACCGTAAGGACTGGTGGAGTGCTTAGAAGTGAGAATGCCGGTATGAGTAGCGAAAGATGGGTGAGAATCCCATCCACCGAATGCCTAAGGTTTCCTGAGGAAGGCTCGTCCGCTCAGGGTTAGTCGGGACCTAAGTCGAGGCCGATAGGCGTAGACGATGGACAACAGGTTGATATTCCTGTACCACCTCTTTTCCGTTTGAGCAATGGGGGGACGCAGGAGGATAGGGTAAGCGCACTGCTGGATATGTGCGTCTAAGCAGTTAGGCTGATGATGAGGCAAATCCCATCATCGCGAAGGCTGAGCTGTGATAGCGAGCGAATTATAGTAGCGAAGTTCCTGATTCCACACTGCCAAGAAAAGCCTCTAGCGAGGAAAAAGGTGCCCGTACCGCAAACCGACACAGGTAGGCGAGGAGAGAATCCTAAGGTGAGCGAGAGAACTCTCGTTAAGGAACTCGGCAAAATGACCCCGTAACTTCGGGAGAAGGGGTGCTCTGGTAGGGTGCAAGCCCGAGAGAGCCGCAGTGAATAGGCCCAGGCGACTGTTTAGCAAAAACACAGGTCTCTGCGAAGCCGTAAGGCGAAGTATAGGGGCTGACGCCTGCCCGGTGCTGGAAGGTTAAGAGGAGTGCTTAGCGCAAGCGAAGGTGCGAATCGAAGCCCCAGTAAACGGCGGCCGTAACTATAACGGTCCTAAGGTAGCGAAATTCCTTGTCGGGTAAGTTCCGACCCGCACGAAAGGCGTAACGATCTGGGCACTGTCTCAACGAGAGACTCGGTGAAATTATAGTACCTGTGAAGATGCAGGTTACCCGCGACAGGACGGAAAGACCCCGTGGAGCTTTACTGTAGCCTGATATTGAATTTTGGTACAGCTTGTACAGGATAGGTAGGAGCCTTGGAAACCGGAGCGCCAGCTTCGGTGGAGGCATCGGTGGGATACTACCCTGGCTGTATTGAAATTCTAACCCGCGCCCCTTATCGGGGTGGGAGACAGTGTCAGGTGGGCAGTTTGACTGGGGCGGTCGCCTCCTAAAGAGTAACGGAGGCGCCCAAAGGTTCCCTCAGAATGGTTGGAAATCATTCGCAGAGTGTAAAGGCACAAGGGAGCTTGACTGCGAGACCTACAAGTCGAGCAGGGACGAAAGTCGGGCTTAGTGATCCGGTGGTTCCGCATGGAAGGGCCATCGCTCAACGGATAAAAGCTACCCCGGGGATAACAGGCTTATCTCCCCCAAGAGTCCACATCGACGGGGAGGTTTGGCACCTCGATGTCGGCTCATCGCATCCTGGGGCTGTAGTCGGTCCCAAGGGTTGGGCTGTTCGCCCATTAAAGCGGTACGCGAGCTGGGTTCAGAACGTCGTGAGACAGTTCGGTCCCTATCCGTCGTGGGCGCAGGAAATTTGAGAGGAGCTGTCCTTAGTACGAGAGGACCGGGATGGACGCACCGCTGGTGTACCAGTTGTCTTGCCAAAGGCATCGCTGGGTAGCTATGTGCGGAAGGGATAAGTGCTGAAAGCATCTAAGCATGAAGCCCCCCTCGAGATGAGATTTCCCATCACGTAAGTGAGTAAGATCCCTAGAAGATGACTAGGTAGATAGGTCAGAGATGGAAGCATGGCGACATGTGGAGTTGACTGATACTAATCGATCGAGGACTTAACCACAAAGAGTCATATTTATATGAACAACAATTGGTCGATATTCGGCTTTCTTGACATCAATTCTTTATCTAGTTTTCAGGGAATAAATTTTCATTTATACCTTGATTTTTACCGAAAATATTATATAATAATATTTGTCATTGTAAGCAATATGTCTGGTGATAATGGCGAAGAGGTCACACCCGTTCCCATGCCGAACACGGAAGTTAAGCTCTTCAGCGCCGATGGTAGTTGGGGGATCTCCCCCTGTGAGAGTAGGACGTCGCCAGGCCAAATCATTCCGCAGTAGCTCAGTGGTAGAGCTATCGGCTGTTAACCGATCGGTCGCAAGTTCGAATCTTGCCTGCGGAGCCATTGCTTCCATAGCTCAGCAGGTAGAGTGCTTCCATGGTAAGGAAGAGGTCACCGGTTCGAGCCCGGTTGGAAGCTTTTATTTTTTTTTACAAACCGGCCCATTGGTCAAGCGGTTAAGACACCGCCCTTTCACGGCGGTAACACGGGTTCGAATCCCGTATGGGTCACCATTTTCTTTTTGAAGGAAAAGATACATAACGGAGGATTAGCTCAGCTGGGAGAGCATCTGCCTTACAAGCAGAGGGTCGGCGGTTCGATCCCGTCATCCTCCACCATTTTTTTACGAAAGTAAAATGAATGTTTGATAACCATATATGCCGGTGTAGCTCAACTGGTAGAGCAACTGACTTGTAATCAGTAGGTTGGGGGTTCAAGTCCTCTTGCCGGCACCATTGTTTTTTAGCTGGAGGGGTAGCGAAGTGGCTAAACGCGGCGGACTGTAAATCCGCTCCTTCGGGTTCGGCAGTTCGAATCTGCCCCCCTCCACCATTTTGTATATTTCATTGTAAAATGGACATCCTATAAATGTCCCTTTTTTATGCCATTCACGTAATTATTGGGCTATAGCCAAGCGGTAAGGCATCGCACTTTGACTGCGACATGCGTTGGTTCGAATCCAGCTAGCCCAGCCATTACGAGCCATTAGCTCAGTTGGTAGAGCATCTGACTTTTAATCAGAGGGTCGAAGGTTCGAATCCTTCATGGCTCATCACACATTTCTCACATCTCTTGGTGTGAGAATTTCTCTATATGGGGCCTTAGCTCAGCTGGGAGAGCGCCTGCTTTGCACGCAGGAGGTCAGCGGTTCGATCCCGCTAGGCTCCACCAAAGATATTTTGCAGATGCAAAAATATCCATCCGCTTATGAAGCAAAAAAATCAACATACATACGACATGATTAGACCTCAAATCTTTTAGGAGATTTGAGGTTTTTTTTGTGTACATAAATAATACGTTTGATGGCCTAATACATAAACTTACACTCATTCTCCCATAACCCCTCCGCCCACGCATATATATACACAATCCTGTCCAGTTGAGTCATCGGCCCTACTAGGGATACAATGGGGGTAGGATGTAAATTTTGAATAGGGGGAATTTTTGATGAAAAGAAACATTTCAATTATTGGTGTACCGATGGATTTAGGTCAAATGCGCAGAGGTGTGGACATGGGACCGAGTGCGATTCGTTATGCCGGTATCGTTGAGCGACTTGAGAATCTCGGATATGATATCAAGGACCTGGGTGATATTGAGATCGGTCAAGCTGAACGTGTACATAATAATCCTGATACAAATTTACGAAATTTGAAAGCGGTTGCTGAAGCAAGCGAAACGCTTGCCGGTAAGGTGAATGATGTCATTGGCAGCGGGGATTTCCCATTGATTTTTGGTGGGGATCACAGTATTGCGATTGGAACATTGGCAGGGGTTTCTCCCCATTATGAGAACTTAGGGGTGATTTGGTACGATGCCCACGGTGACTTGAATACGGGAGACACCTCTCCGTCCGGAAATATACACGGGATGCCCCTGGCAGTAAGCCTTGGGATCGGCCATGAGGATTTAACGGGTATCGGGCAAAGTTCACCAAAGATCAAGCCTGAGAACATCGTCATCATCGGTGCACGTTCTTTAGATGAAGGAGAAAGAGAGTTGATTAAGGAAAAAGGCATCAAAGTGTATACGATGCATGAAATCGACCGCCTGGGAATGACAAGGGTAATGGAAGAATCCATTGATTACTTGAAGGGAAGAACGGATGGGGTTCATCTATCACTTGATTTAGACGGCCTGGATCCAAGTGATGCCCCTGGAGTTGGGACGCCTGTCCTTGGAGGGATCAGCTACCGCGAGAGTCATTTGGCGATGGAGATGCTTGAGGAGTCTGGATTGATTACGTCTGCTGAATTCGTGGAGGTAAATCCCATCCTGGATGAGAAGAATAAGACAGCTACGGTTGCCGTTGCGTTGATGGGATCACTTTTTGGAGAGAAGTTACTATAATAAATGTCAAAAAAGGCTGGAACCCTCTAAGGATTCCAGCCTTCATCTATTCCCCTTCAATGGTGCTTGACCACTTGATATTGATTTAACAGATCGTCAAGACGAGTACTCAAATCAACTACTTGCTCATCGGCAAAGGAAGACTTTAATGCTAGTTCGACCATTTGGCGACGGCAGTCTTCAATTTGAAATAATAAATCATTCATTCTTCTCCTCATTTCGAGATCCTCCCGCAATAGAAATATTAGTTCCTTTATACCCCTTTTCTAATAAATGTAAACACATTTCCTTAAAAATTTGTTAGGATAATAATATAAAAAAATTGAAACCTTTTGATAGGGTACTACGTATATAAATATAGCCGCATAGAGCGGAGGTTGTGAAATGGAAGCGTTAGTGAATAAACGGATAAAACAAGTATTGAAAGGTGATCAAAATGCCTTTGCAGAATTGGTCGAGCTTTACAAAGATAAAGTGTTCCAAATTTGCTTCCGCATGCTTGGGAATCGTCATGAAGCAGAGGATATCGCCCAAGAGGCATTTATTAGGGCATACGTAAATATCGAGACTTTTAATCAAAAGAGAAAGTTTTCGACCTGGCTGTTCAGGATTGCGACAAATCTTTGCATCGACCGGATTCGTAAGAAAAAGCCGGATTACTTCCTGGATGCAGAGGTGGCAGGAACGGAAGGATTGACAATGTACTCTCAGGTGGCTGCTGATGTTCAGCTTCCGGAAGATGAAGTGGAGAATATGGAGTTGCAGGAGACCATACAGAAAGAAATTTCCAAGTTACCGGAGAAATATCGATCGGTCATCGTTTTAAAATACATTGAAGAGCTCCCGCTTCAGGAAATCAGCGAAATACTGGATTTACCGTTAGGAACGGTTAAAACGAGAGTACATAGAGGGCGGGAAGCTCTCAGAAAACAATTACGATCACTGTAGAGAGGGTGAGTGAACATGAAACCTTGTCCTGAAGAAATCATCGACTATATGCACGATTATTTAGATGGAGACTTAAATAGGGAGAAAGAAGAAACGCTGAAACATCATTTGCAGGAATGCAGCGATTGTCAGCATCATTTCCATGAATTGAAAAAAGCGATTGCGTTTGTACAAAGCACATCTCATATCAGTGCTTCTGCAGACTTTACAGATAAAGTCATGGCGGGATTACCGAAAGAGAAGAAGAAGATAGGGGTGCAGAGATGGTTCCGTCACCACCCGCTACTTACGGCTGCGGCCCTGTTCCTGTTCTTTATGACAGGAAGTTTCCTTACCTCCTGGAATGATGAGGACTTCTCATTTACGAAAAATACTAAATTAGTCGTTCAGGATCATACGGTTGTCGTACCTGAGGGGGAAGTCGTAAATGGTGACCTGACCGTCCGGAATGGTGATGTGAAAATAGAAGGAAAAGTCACAGGGAACGTGACCGTCATCAACGGTAATCAATATCTGGCTTCTGCAGGCAGTGTGACAGGAGAAATCCATGAAATCGATGAGGCGTTTGAGTGGCTTTGGTACCAGATTAAAAAAGGGGCTAAAGACACGTTGGATTGGGGAAATTCGCAACTTGAAGAAAAGTAGGATAAAATAGAGGGGATGGAATGTCAGGTCCGTCCCTAAAGGGCTGACACTTATGATGTTCGTGTCAGTTTTTTTATGCAAAAACGTGAGTTCATGAAGAGAATAGAAAGAATCATGAAGCCGTGGGTGTCTTTCATTTGACAGTGATAAAATGTGCTATAATAGGAACGTTACGAAAATGGAGAAGCCACACATGGCGGCTTACGCTTTCGATTAAGCTATTGGAGGATGTAATATGCCGTTTATCGATATTTTTTCGGATTACTCCGCGCTGGATTATGTCTCTGATATTGTAGATATACTCGTTGTATGGTTTGTAATCTATAAACTGATCATGCTGATAAAAGGAACGAAAGCAGTACAATTATTAAAAGGTATTTTTGTCATCATCATTGTAAGAGGCCTGAGTAGTATCTTTGGTCTCGATACACTGGGATGGATGATGGAACAAGCCCTCACATGGGGGTTCCTTGCGATCATCATCATCTTCCAGCCTGAACTCCGCCGGGCCCTTGAACAGCTTGGTCGTGGCCGATTGTTCTCAAGGACAGGGCTTCAGGAGGAAGAAGAGCAGGAACAGATGATTGAATCCATGACAAAAGCCGTAAGCTATATGGCAAAGCGGCGGATCGGGGCTCTCCTTACTCTTGAGAGGGAGACGGGGATGAGTGATTATATTGAAACAGGTATACCCCTTGATGCGAAAATTTCGTCCCAGCTGCTCATTAATATCTTCATCCCGAATACACCACTTCATGATGGAGCGGTGATTGTACAGAAGAATCAAATCGCAGCAGCTGCATGCTATCTACCGTTATCGGAAAGTCCTTTCATCTCAAAGGAACTGGGAACAAGGCACAGAGCTGCACTTGGTGTCAGTGAAGTGACGGATAGTATCACCATCGTTGTGTCAGAAGAAACGGGAGCTATCTCCATTACGAAAAATGGGGAGTTGCATCGCGATCTCTCTCTGGAGCGCTTCAGGGAAATTCTTACATTAGAGCTCATTGGCGATAAAACGAATGCTTCCTCGACAAAATGGAGCTTTAGGGGGAAGAAAGAAAATGGATAAATTCATGGAAAGCCGTTGGTTCATGCGTATCGTCGGACTCATGCTAGCTTTCATTCTTTATCTATCCGTGAACTTTGACGATATTCAGAAGACGGCCAACAATAGTAACGGTACGTCCCAGAATGCGATTGAAACGATCCAGGATGTCCCGCTTGAAGTGTTCTATGATAGTGAGAACTTGGAAGTGTCAGGCTTGCCGGATACCGTGAACGTGACCGTGGAGGGATCAAAAGCGATTGTCCAACAGGCGAAAACCCTCAAAGACTTTCAAGTATATGTTGATTTAAATGATATTGGAATAGGTGAACACCGTGTGGAAATTCAGATTCAGAACATCTCTGATAAATTGGATGTGAAGATCGATCCTGATTTCGCCAATATTTCCGTACAGGAAAAGGTCACGGAAGAATTCACCATTGAACCTAAATTCAATGAGAGTATACTATCCAATGGATATGAGGAAGAAGGTCTTGCCGTCGATCCAAAATCCGTGAAGGTGACAGGCTCGAAGGATGAGGTAGAGCGGATTGCCTACGTGATTGCCACACTCGATGTAGACGAAGAAATCAATGAAAATGTGACTAGGGAAGCCAGGGTACAGGTGCTCGACCGGGAATATAACAAACTGGATGTCCAAGTGGATCCTGAAGTGGTGGATGTGACCGTGTCGGTCGTGAATCCGAGTAAGGCCGTACCAGTCACCATCAAACAAAAAGGAAGCCTTCCGAAGGGTACCACCCTTGAGTCGATTTCAGTGGAACCTAAAGAAGCAACGGTCTTTGGAAGGCAGGATGTACTCGACACAGTCGAAGAACTCCTGGCAGAAGTCGATCTTTCCAAGATCACGAAGGATTCGACCATTACTGTGCCACTCGCCCTACAGGATGGTTTGAATAAAGTGGCTCCTGAAGAAGTAAAAGTCACAGTTAATGTGAACACAACCGAAGAGAAAAGCTTATCCGGGATCGAAATCAAACCTGAAGGATTGGCTGACGAATATGAGTACACCATCATGGAACCTGAAAACGGAGTAGTGGACGTGTCTCTGAAAGGTGAAAACGAAGAAGTGAGTAGTGTGAAGAAAGAAGATTTCTCTCTTGCTCTCGATCTTACAGGGCTCGAACCCGGGGAACATGAGGTAGAAATAGAAGCGGAAGGGCCGGAGAATGTTGAATGGACCCTTTCGCAAAAAAAGGTAAAAGTAGAAATTAAAGAAAAGAACACATCAGCATAGAGCTGTAAAAAGGAGAGAATGACAATGGGTAAGTATTTTGGAACGGATGGAGTAAGAGGTGTAGCGAATACCGAATTGACACCGGAATTAGCGTTTAAGCTCGGCCGATTTGGTGGATATGTTCTGACAAAGGATGCTACACGTCCCAAAATATTGATTGGACGGGATACCCGGATTTCCGGACATATGCTGGAAGGGGCTCTTGTAGCGGGACTTCTTTCAATAGGTGCTGAAGTGATGCGCTTAGGCGTGATTTCAACTCCTGGTGTCGCTTATCTGACAAAGGCGCTCGGAGCTCAGGCGGGGGTCATGATTTCCGCTTCTCATAACCCGGTTGCCGATAACGGAATTAAATTCTTCGGACCGGATGGCTTCAAGCTTTCCGATGACCAGGAAAGTGAAATTGAAGATCTGTTGGACCAAACCGTTGACGGGCTTCCTCGTCCGACAGGCGCGGACCTTGGGCAGGTAAGTGACTATTTCGAAGGCGGTCAGAAGTATCTGCAGTATTTAAAACAATCAGTAGACGAAGATTTCGATGGTTTACATATTGCGTTAGATTGTGCACACGGTGCTACATCCGCCCTTGCCACTCACCTGTTTGCTGATCTGGATGCCGATATTTCCACAATGGGAGCATCCCCGAATGGATTGAACATCAATGAAGGTGTCGGCTCCACTCACCCGGAAACATTGGCTGAAATGGTGAAAGAAAAAGGCGCGGATCTGGGTCTTGCCTTTGATGGAGATGGAGATCGGATCATTGCCATTGATGAGCACGGACAGATCGTTGACGGCGATCAGATCATGTACATCTGCGGTAAGTACTTGAAATCACAAGGGCAGTTAAAACAGTCTACTGTCGTATCGACTGTAATGAGTAATCTAGGGTTCCATAAAGGACTTGAAGAGAATGGCATCCAGAGCATCCAGACAGCCGTCGGGGACCGCTATGTGGTGGAAGAGATGAAGAAAAACGGTTACACACTCGGTGGAGAGCAGTCAGGCCATATCATCTTCCTGGATTACAATACGACTGGGGACGGACTATTAACGGGAATTCAGCTGGTGAACATCATGAAGGTGACAGGTAAATCACTTTCTGAACTTGCCGGAGAGATGCAGAAGTTTCCTCAGAAGCTTGTGAATGTACGAGTGACGGATAAGCACCATGTCACGGATAACGACACGGTGAAAAACGTCATTCAAAAGGTGGAAGAAGAAATGAACGGAAATGGCCGTATTCTTGTACGTCCTTCCGGAACAGAGCCTTTGGTGCGTGTAATGGCGGAAGCACCTACGGAAGAACTTTGTGAGCGATATGTGAATGAAATCGTACAGGTCGTCGACCAGGAAATGGGTCTAAACGAATAGTTGATTTTTCATGCACAAGGGGTCAATATGAGCCTCTTGTGCATATTTAATTAGTAGAGACCTTTTGAAAGGGTTTATCACTATCCTGTGTCGGGAACATGACAAATGGATAACAACTTATTGATGTCATGAGATTTATATTGACGAAGGGAAACCTGCTGGTGTATGATGATTTTGTTTTCGTTTTTCAAATAAAATGGGAATGTAATTCAAGAAGGAAAGGTGGATTGTAAGTAATAATCCTATAAAGCGCCAGGACTAAGCGATGGATACGTAAAGGATCGTTTAGTTGACGAGGTGGAGGTTTATCGAGTATTCGGCGGATGCCTCCCGGTTCGCATATGTCACCGAACCGAAAGTTTCGTCCTTAAAACGTTAAGGCAACTTAATGCACAAAGGGAAGAAAAAAGTGACCTAAAAAACTAATGACAAACAGAGATAAGGGGGCAAGTTGTCCCCAAAAGAGTTCTTGCCCCCTTGCATGTTCAGGGAGGAAATATAAATTATGTGTGGTATTGTTGGATATATTGGAAGTTCAGATACAAAGGAAATTCTTTTAAAAGGTCTTGAGAAGCTTGAGTACCGCGGTTATGATTCTGCAGGAATCGCCGTTCAAAACGAAGAAGGCATCCATGTGTTCAAGGAGAAAGGTCGTATTGCAGACCTTCGCGGCATCGTTGATGAGAACGTATCAAGCAACACTGGAATCGGACACACACGCTGGGCTACCCACGGTGTACCAAGCCAGGTGAATGCCCACCCTCATCAAAGTAACTCAGGCCGATTCACGATCGTTCATAACGGAGTAATCGAAAACTACTCCCAACTGAAGCGCGAATACCTGACAGACGTAACGTTCAAGAGTGATACGGATACTGAAGTCATCGTACAGCTGATCGAAAAGATCGTGGAAGAAGGAAATACGGTTGAGGAAGCGTTCCGTCAAACGCTGATGCTTCTTAAAGGTTCTTATGCGATTGCCCTTTTAGATTCTGAGAACGATGAAACCATCTATGTAGCGAAAAACAAAAGTCCACTTCTTGTCGGTCTTGGAGAAGACTTCAACGTTGTAGCAAGTGATGCTATGGCGATGATTCAAGTAACGGATCAATATGTTGAGCTGATGGATAAAGAAATGGTCATCGTAACGAAGGAAAAGGTCGAAATTCAAAATCTGATCGGTGAAGTAATGGAACGTGCTCCTTACACGGCTGAAATCGATGCCAGTGATATTGAAAAAGGAACATACCCTCACTATATGCTGAAAGAAATCGACGAGCAGCCTCTAGTGATGCGTAAAATCATCCAGGCTTACCAAAACGAGAACAACGAGCTTCACATCGATGAGCCTATCGTCGGAGCGATGAAAGAAGCGGATCGTGTCTACATCATTGCATGTGGAACGAGCTACCACGCTGGCCTTGTTGGAAAGCAATTTATCGAGAAGAGCGCAGGGATCCCTGTAGAAGTTCATGTAGCAAGCGAATTCAGCTACAACATGCCTTTACTTTCTAAGAAACCATTGTTCGTATTCATCTCACAAAGTGGTGAAACGGCAGACAGTCGTGCCGTACTTGTCCAGATCAAAGAGCTTGGACATAAATCATTGACGATCACAAACGTAGCGGGTTCTACCCTGTCACGTGAAGCGGATTACACATTGCTTCTTCATGCAGGACCTGAGATTGCGGTTGCTTCAACGAAAGCGTACACAGCTCAGCTTGCAGTGCTTGCGATCCTTGCACACGTTGCCGGGCAGGCATGCGGAAACAACCAGGACTTTGACCTTGTTCAGGAACTGGGTATCGTGGCTACTGCGATGGAAGCACTTTGCGATACGAAAGAAGAGTTTGAAGATATCGCCCGCGAATATCTGTCAACTACTCGTAACTGTTTCTTCATCGGCCGTTCACTCGACTTCTATGTAGGCCTTGAAGGTGCATTGAAGCTGAAAGAAATCTCTTACATCCAGGCAGAAGGATTTGCCGGAGGAGAGCTTAAGCACGGTACAATCGCCCTAATCGAAGAAGGAACACCGATCGTTGCCCTTGCAACACAGGAAGAAGTAAACCTAGGCATCAGAGGAAATGTGAAAGAGGTAGTAGCTCGTGGAGCAAACCCTTGTATCATTTCCATGAAAGGCTTAGAAGACGAAGAAGATCGCTTCGTCATCCCGGAGGTTAACCCATTGTTAACACCTCTTATCTCTGTCATCCCATTACAATTAATCTCTTACTATGCTGCCCTGCACCGCGATTGCGATGTAGATAAGCCGCGTAACTTGGCTAAGTCTGTTACGGTCGAGTAAGGATTAAATAGAAGAAACCCGGTCAGTCCATGAGGATGACCGGGTTTCTTTTTATTCCTGATCTGAAAGTAACACCCGATGATCCCTGAAGAACGGCATTAAATCTCTTCCCGTAGATTTTTCCATGGAAGCGATAAAATCCCGTGTAGTGGAAATACCGAATTTCTGCTGCTTGAAATAGGTCTGCATGGCGGAATAAAAAACTTCGTCACCCAGCAATTCTCTTAAGTCATTGATGGTGCTGGATCCGTAATTGTAGATCATATAATAATAGGCACCGATGCCCCCTTCATCTGCTCTTGCAGTGAAATCGGAAATTTGGCTTGAGAGGTGATAGTACGTTTCTTCGGTAGGTTCAACTTGAAGTGAATCGAGTTCCCCATCATATAAAGCGGCTGCAAAACTGGCAAACGATTCGTCGAGCCATGGCTCATCGTATTCGTTATTGCCGATGATGCCGTAGAACCATTGGTGACCGATTTCATGAGCGTTGACGGACTTGGCCCAATCAAGTGGACGGTCGCCTGCAAGACTGATCATGACAAGCTGTGGATACTCCATCCCGCCGAACCAGCCTTCCATCGTCACGATATCCAGTTCTGGCCAAGGGTATTGGCCGAATTTCTCACTGAAGAGCCTGATGCTGTCTTCTCCGGATTCGAGGAGGGCGGCAGCGTACTTGGAGTGCTCGTCTGAATAATAGACATTCACTTTAATATTATTGACTTCAGTAGAGATCACCCGGTAATTTGGATTCATTTCCAAGGCAAAATCACGGACATCCTTGGCTTTGTAGCGGTGGGTGGCTTTATCGCCTGTAATCTTTGCTTTGCCTACTTCTTCTCCGGTAGCCGCAATCACCTGATTTTTGTCGGTTGTAACGGTTACGTCATATTTTCCTGATAAAGAGTAGAAGGATTCGCCATAGGGATAGTAAGGATCCACGTTCCATCCTTCGTCATCATACACGGCCAGGATGGGGAACCAGTTCCCCATGGAAACTGTCTCGCCGTACCATCCGAATCGATCCTGTTGTTCAGGTAAGCTCACCTCGAAATCCATGCTGACGGTCGCTTTCTTATTTTTGCTCAAAGAAAGATCCTTGATATGTAGTGCTGTCTCATTTATTTCAAAAGCCGCGTTTTTCCCGTTTACTTTTACATCGGAAACATTCATTCCGCCGCCGTTCTCTTTAAAAACCTCGGCATTTCCCCAAAGGTTGAAATACAATTCGCTTAAGTTGTTTTTTATATTATTTTTAAACGTCACTTCCAAGGTTCCTGCTACTTTATGAGTGGAAGAGTTATAGTCTACATCGATGGTATAAGAAGGGTTAGCAGGACCAAGAGCTTGCTGATTCTTCTTATTGCCTTTGCCTTTCATGCTGCTTTTCATGGAGAATGGGGAATTGAGTGTTGACAGGTCAGGTGTTCCGGATGGGACATAAGCTCCTTTTGGTTCTTGTTTCATAGAATCCGTTCCGATTGCGGAAGCCGGCAAAGCGAATCCGATCGAACATACAAGTGCAATGGCTCCCATTGATATTCGTTTCGTTAAACGACTTATCTTCATGATTAACCCTCCTATAAGTTGAAAAATCCCATTACTCACTTAATGTGATTTTTCGGTTACTTAATGGATTCTGTAAAGCGGAGTATCTTCCCTTGATACTATTTTCTCAATTTTTGGAAATCTACAATTGGCATAGAAAGGGTGGCCTATGTGTATTGGCCTAGGAGAGTTGGTGAGAGCACTTTCCTTTACCCACCCGTCCAAAACCCTTATAATCATACAAATAGATTCCGTTCTCTTCGTGCACCAGCGAATGTGAGTAACCTGCTGCTTCTTGCAGTACAGGTTACTTTTTTATTGGAAAGGGTACGATAAAAGAGAATGAAAAACGGTGTGTAGATAAGGGTTTGATGAGAGATGAAACATTTACATAGACAGCATATATGGCTGGGGAGGATCCTTGCTTCCGATCCCGGCAGAAAAAGATTTCAGCAGGCGGGTAAAGCTACGATCAGCTTGATATCGGCTGTATTTACGATGCTTTTCTTATTGAAGCATTTCGACCATCCGTCCATCACCCCGGCCATTGTGTCAGGTATGGTGGGGATGCTCGGTATTTTTGTGGTCATGGATGATACGACGGGGAAAAAGAAGGTAACGACCTTGCTGGTTGGTGTTTCAGTTGCCACCGGGATTACACTGGGTTCGGCCTTTGCCCACTACAGTCTTGTGGTGAACGCTTTATTGGTAGGCGTCATTTTTAGCGCTTTTTACTTCTCACGATTTGCCATCCGCTATTTTTCCATGGGAATGGCAGGGTTTATGTCGATCTATATATCGTCGATTTTACAGTTGGATGTGGCCCATCTTGAATGGTTTTACCTCGGAATCGTCATTGGGCTCGTGTTCGCGTTTCTTTATAACTTCATCATTTTTAAGGATTCTGTCCATATGTTAAGAAGGAGTATGCGTTCGTTTCATATTCAATCCAACTTGACGTTTACCATCTTAATGAAGATGATAGAGGATCCGAATACGAGCGGTAAGCGGAGAAAGCAATTGGACCAGAATGTACGAAGGCTGAATGAGTATGCGAGAAGCGTAGCAGGTGACATTAATGAGAATGATTTAAAGAAGCTGTGGCCGGGTATCGAAGCGTCACAACTTCGTTTATATGTCTTTGACACTGAAATGCTCATTCAGACTCTCACGGATTCATTGAAAAAGCTGAAGGACCTGGAAGCTTTGGAGGTCATGGAACTCAGGCGCCTGCTCGTATGGGTCATCCGTTCTCTCCGTGACGCCGAGGTACTGGCCCAGGATTATGATCCTCGTTCTCTTGAAGAGGCGGAAAAAGCCATCCAGGCCCTTCGTCTGATATTGTCGGAGGTTCTGAATCAAGAAGAGAAACCTGAAGGCTGGGTATATCTCCTGAGACGGATCGAGTCCATTGCGAACCATGTCCTGGAAGCGGCCATTACGATTCAGGAATCACTGAAAGTGTCTGAGTACAAGGAATCGACTGTAGAGAGCGATACTGAACCGGAGGAAGAAGACAAGGAAGATGAGTCTGAAGAGGACAAGAGTTTAAAACCGTCTACTCGTAAAGCGATACAAGCCTTGGTAGCGGGAACGCTTGCGATCATCGTCGGGGTTCTGATCGCACCTGCACAGCCGTACTGGGTCTTGCTTACGACCTTTATTGTTCAAATTGGTACTGAAACGGTAGGCAGAACGTATATGAAGGCTTTCCAACGATCGATTGGAACGGTGATCGGCGCCATCATCGGATTCGGAGCGGCAACCCTCGTATCCGGAAATTCACAGCTGGAGGTTGTTCTCCTGTTTGCGGTCCTGTTCCTCGCCTTTTATCTTTTCCCGGTTTCCTATACATTGATGAGCCTATTCATTACAATGCTCATCGCCTTTATGTATGACCTTCTCCTTGGTGGAATCAGCATTCAGCTGATGGGGGCACGTGTCATCGATACGATTGCAGGTGCTATTATTGCCCTGATTGTCTCAGCGTTTGTATTTCCAAAAAGAACAAAGGACAAAGTCGCCGATAGCTTTGATGATTTCTTTGGGGATCTGGAGGGGTATGTATCTTCCTATATTAACACCTTTACAGTCCCGGAAGATAAAGCGTTGACAGATCAGGCGTTTGATCTGGATCAGAAGCTTCAGGCGATCAAGGATGAGGCACAATCCCTCCTGCAAAGACCCGGATCTTTGACAAGGTCGGGAGTCGGGCGCTGGATCACTGTGGTGACGGCCATTAATTATTACGCAAAGCATCTGCTTGCTTCCTCCCATCGAAAGGTGCCGGCAACGGTTTCCGAGGAGCTCAGCAGTGCGTTTTCAGAAACGGAAGAAAAAATCTCTCAAAACATCGAGACGCTTCGGCAATTGTTAAAAGAACAGGGAAGTGCTCCCGTCATGTGGGATTTAAGCCCGGAGCGGGAAAGAATTGAAACTCAGGCTCCAAGCTGGCGTAAGTCCCAGGTGGACCTTATTCACCATTTCTACTATGTGTGGAGGATCAATCAATCGATCGTGGCACTTGGAGTGGAATTAGGGGCAGAAGTAAAGAAAGGGTAAAGCGGATTTCGCTTTCCCTTTTTTTATTTGGCCATGAGGTGTTTTTTGTCAGTAATTGTTTTATCCTGTCACAATTCGGGAAGAGCATACCATCGACATAAATGTGAGGTGGAAGAATTGACAACGAACAGTTTACTACTGACAAAAGAAGATATGACAAACCCTGAGATTGTCCCTCAATGGGTTATAGAAGAATATAAGAATTTTCATGAGGTTGTAACTGACCGCACTTTCCCTTGTTACTTCGGGATGACCGGAGAGAAAAAGGGGGAGCTTCGGTATTCCTATATCAGTCATGACAATTGGGAGCATCTTCCCCAAACGATTCAGGAGTTCATCGACTTGTTTGATGTACCCGAAGGAGAACGCTTGATCCGTCACGGTTTCTTTTTATTTGTGGAGCCTGAAAGGGAGAAGAGGTCCGTCCCTCATTACAGAGATTATTTCTGGAGGATCCTGCAGTTTCTCCATGGTGAGGATAAGGAGGATTGGCCGGAAGATTATCCAGAGGACCCTGATCACCATTTGTGGGCTTTTTCCTTTGCAGGGGAACCTTTCTTCGTGTTTGGGAATGCCCCTGCCTACAAGCAGCGAAAGACGAGGGATCTTGGGAATAGCTTAGTACTGGGATTTCAGCCAAGAAGGATTTTTGAAGGCTTGGAGGGTACCTCCAAGGGGGGAATCATGTCCAGGGAAAAAGTAAGAGAGCGGGTCGAAAAATGGGACGGCTTACCGAAGCATCCTAATATCAGTCATTATGGGGATCCCGAACACCGTGAGTGGAAGCAGTATTTTATTGGGGACGATGTGGAACCGATTGAAGGGAGATGTCCATTCCATCATAAATAATGTAAAAGAGTGCCGGGGTGTTCCCGGCACTCTTCTTTAGTAGATATCTACATTTCCACTGGACACTGAAACATCAATGGTATTTTTCCCGGAGCCTGAGACCCCTGAAATATCCCCGTCTTCTACCTTTTGATTTTTTAGAGGAAGATTGCAGGAAATATCCCCGCTGCTCGCCTGCCCCTTCAGTTTAAAGCTTGCTTTCTCCGGTAGATCAAGCTCCACTCCCCCTGAGCTGACATCGAATGTCATGTCTCCCTTTAAGGAGTCCATGGTGACCGTTAATTCCCCTGAGGATAAGTCGCCTTCAAGGGGACCTTCAAAGTTTGATAATTCTACATCCCCCGAACTGATATCCACTCTTCCATCCTTTGTAGTGAGACCGCTTGCGACCAGGTCCCCTGAAGAGCCATCATGTTCGAACACATTTGTCTCGATGTTTTTAAGCTGCATATTCCCAGATCCCATGTCAATGGACAGTTCATCGAGCTTCCATTTCTTTGAATCAGATTCTCCAGCCATCACAAAATTGCCGGCGCCAATATCGATTTCCATGCTGTTACTATATTCTTTCGGAACATAGACCGTAACGTTTGATTTGCGGTTGAATCCAATCCATTGATACCATTTATGCTTGACCGCTACGTCAATCGTTTCTCCGTTCACCGCCAATGTCATTGTCCCTTTTCCCTCTATATCGACCTGTACTTCATTCTTGTCAGTTGGTATGACTTCTGTGTCGCTGTTTTCCAAGTCCAGGTCGATATGTTTGATATTATTCGTGACTTCAATCCGTTCTCCTGACTGACTTTCTTTTGCAAACAGTGATGTATTGTCATTTAGGATGACATAGAGCGTCCCCAATGCAAGCAGTGCAATCATGACGGCAAATGCGTTTTTCATTTCAATCCCTCGCTTTGGTTTGATTTTCCAATTGATACATTTATTTTAATGCAGTGGAGAGACTACGACAATGAGCCATAGGATTATTTTTGAATGGGACCAGAGGCGTAGGGTTGCCGGAATTGAAATATCGAGGCGTGGAATCTACTACAATCGTGGATGCTTGATTTAAATAGGCAAAGGTAGGGTACAAATAGATTAGACAATGCAGATAAGGAAGTGAAATCATGGAAGGAACACCTATGCCCCCAACCTTTTACGAGCAGCCGACGCTGGAGCTTGCCAAAGCTCTGTTGGGGTGCGTGTTAGTGAAAGAAACCGAAGAAGGGATCGCTTCAGGTTATATTGTAGAAACAGAAGCCTATATGGGGCCGATCGACAGGGCCGCCCACAGTTACGGAAACAGGCGCACAAAGCGGACGGAAGTGATGTTCCATGAAGCTGGCCGCATTTATACATACGTCATGCATACTCACTGCCTCGTAAACGTAGTGAGCGGAGAAAGGGAGAAGCCTGAAGCGATCCTCATCAGAGCCGTAGAGCCTCTTCATGGACAGGAGCTTATGGAAGCGAGGCGCCCCGGTCATGTGAAGAAGAATTGGACCAATGGGCCGGGAAAGTTGACGAAGGCTCTGGGCATTACCATGGAGGATTATGGGGGGAGTTATTTACAACCGCCGCTCATGATTACAGAAGGGTATCAACCTGAAAACATTTCCGCCGGGAAACGAATTGGGATTGATAACACAGGGGAAGCCAGGGATTATCCATGGAGATTCTGGGTTAGTGGCAATCCATTTGTTTCAAGATAGTCTTTCTTTATGAATTTTCAAATAATTTATGGAAAATACACCCCATAAGTACTAGTTATGTGGTATATTTTTCTTATAAGACAAATATCTTTATAAGCTGACCATTCGACTGGGGGCTTTGAACCTAAATGATAGATGGGCGCTTACATTTAGGGGAGCCAGTAGCGCAACCGACCACATGCGAACGCGGATAATGCGTTTTTGTGTGGTTTTTTTGTGGGTAAGACCAAAAACTAAAGAGAGAGTATAGGGGTCCTATGAACATCTTTACTATTTTCCAAGACGACTTTATCTACCATGATTTTCAGCCATTATATGATATGGGTGAACATCGAACCCTCTATGCTTATGAGGGTCTTTTGCGAAATAAGTATAATGAAAATCCCGAAAGTGTATTTCAATCGGCCATGAAGGCCAATATCTTGTACAAACTGGATACGTTGTCCATTTCAAAGGCACTTGAAAGTTTTTCGGAAAACGGGATCGGGGACTGTAAACTGTTTCTCAATATTTATATCACCACGATTTTGCACCCGAGCTTTCACACCTATTTTTCCGATCTTATGGACCGCCATTCTGACATGAAGGGCCGTCTTGTGCTTGAAATTAATGAGTCCAGTGCGGAAGAGCTTTGGCAGAATCCGTTGTTGAAAGAGTCTTTGAAGGAACTGAAGCAATATGGTGTCTGGTATGCGATTGATGATTTCGGGCAGGGGACGTCTTCCATCAAGAAATCCATTGAATATGAACCGGAAATCATCAAGCTTGACCGCTATTTCGCCATGAATTTGGCACAGGATGAAAAGAAACAGCGGTTCCTCTCTTTTTTCAGCCAATTCTACGGAAGTGATACGTTGATTGTGTTAGAGGGGATCGAAACAAAACAGGATATGCAGGTGGCAAGGGAAATCGGGATAACGATTGGACAGGGCTTTTATTTAGGAAAGCCGAGCCGGTTATTGGCTTAGAAGGTGAGAGTGACTCTGACATAGCGGGGTCACTCTTTTTGTTACCGAATTGTCAGATTTGAAATAAAATTGAAAAATTTTAACATTTCTATTAAACTGAGGAAAAAGAGAATAAAAGGGGATTCAATATATGAAATATCTCAAGTTTCCAATCAGGTTCATCTTTTATTATATTCTCGGTCTAATTGGGATCCTGGCCGTGAGTATTGCCCCGGAAGTGTTCAAGGAAAGAGGGCTGTATAATGTTGTTGGCTACTTGGAGGAGTTCATCAAGTTCATCTTTGTTTTCATGGATGGGGCCAATTGGAGTTATTCATATAAAGGGATTACCGTCAATTTCCTCGATATGCTTTGGGGACCATACCTGTATTCACTGCAGATTATTGGGGGAGCATTGGGCATAGGGCTTGGTATTGCCTTTATTCTTACCGTTTTCACCGTCTTTTTACCCCGACCGATCACATCGGTTCTTAAGAAAGCATTGAATCTCTTGGAGACGGTGCCTGATTTAATGTTTGCGTTCATGCTCCAGTTGATGATTGTCTATGTATTTAAATATTTCGGTGTGGAACTGATGAATTTTACCGAGTTCGGGGAGGAGAAGATCTTTCTTGCCCCGATGATTACGCTGTCGATCATCCCGATGATCTCTTTTTTCCGGATCCTCATTTTCATTATGGAAGAAGAGTTATTGAAGCCTCACATTGAATTTGCCCAGAGTAAGGGGATGTCGAAAGGGCGGATCCTCTTTTCACATGTTTTGAAAAATATCTCACCAAGTCTTTTCTATCATGGAAAGCTGATCATTTGGGGGATGCTATCGAGTTTATTCATCATTGAAACCATTTTTAACATGAGAGGAATCACCTATTATATCATACAGGATTTCAGGCCGATGGTCATTGCGATCTCATTGATTATGATCTACACCCCTTTTTTCATCGTGTACCAAGGTGTTTACCTGTGGATCAATCATGAGAGCAGTGAGGATCACGCGAAATATAAACGGGATAAAACGAAATGGACTGAATGGAAGATATGGGGCTTTCTATCGACCATACGCAGGCTGTGGTGGCAGCATATGCATAATGGCAAATTCGCCACCGGGTTCACGGTGATATTTGGTTTGATCGCGGTCAGCTTCCTTTATTCAACATTGAAAGAAGAGCCCATCAAACAAATTCAATTTATGAAAAATGATGAGGGACGGATCATCAGTGCCCCTCCTCATAAACCATTTGGGGACATGATTCTGGGATCGGATTTCTTCGGTTACAGTATTCTCGATCAGCTTATTGTGGGGGCGAAGTATACCCTGTTGTTTGCTTTAATTGTTGCTTCCCTGCGGGTGGTCGGGGGATTCTATCTTGGTATCGCCTATCATTTCCACTTGAAAGAAAGCAGGAAGAACTGGCTTGACCGCATGGTGGATTCGATTCACTTTCTTCCTTTAAGTCTTATCGCTTATCTCTTATTAAGACCGGTCCTTTGGGGGTTGCCTGTGTTGGGGTGGGATCACTCGATCTTTGAAAGATTGGTGTTCGAAGCCGTTGTCTTAACGATCCTTGTGCTGCCGTTGACCACTGTGTTAATCGGGAATGAACTGAAATTAATAGGGAAGCAGGATTTTGTCCTGTCTGCGAAGCTCCTTGGTGGAAGCAACAAGCACCTGCTTTGGACGCATCTCTTCCCTCACCTGGCTCCAAGGCTGTTTATTATATGGGGACAGCAATTCATCCAGACGCTTCTTATCCTTGTGCATCTCGGATTATTTCATCTATTCCTGGGAGGGACGATCATAACAGGCGGACTGGTTCCGGATCCCCCAAAGTCAGGAACATTTGAATGGTCGGGACTGATCAGTTCCACGAAGAATTCCCTTATGACAGGCAAGTACTGGATTGTCATTGCACCACTCGTTGCCTTCATGATCGCGATCATCGCCATGCAGCTGATTGTTCAGGGCGTGAAGGAAATCCAGCAGACGAAAGTCGGGGTGCTGGTGAACGATAAACCAATCAAGACGAAACGCAAAACTGTTAAAAAGAAAACGAACCGTCCGGCGGTGGAAGACTTCCAACTTGTCCGCCAGCAAACCTTTAAAGGATAAGGAGGAGACGAAAGGTGAGCAGAAAAAGCCCTAAACTTCCATTGACTGATCAGGAGAGGTCAGCCCTCCGTAAAGCAAAGATACGACTTGGGGATCTGAATGAATGTTCTCCTGAACTTCTCCGTGAGAAACTGAACATCACGATGGAAAGATCCCGTTACTTAGTCGGCATGTCTATATTTCAACAGATCCCTTCTATTGGACCCAATATGGCCCACAATGTTGTAGAGGATCTTGGATTTTATACCTTTGAAGAAATCAAGGGAGAGAAGGGGGAAGATCTTATCATCGACTTAGAGAAGAAGTACGGTGTTTGGATGGACCCATGCGTGGAAGACTCACTCAGATGTGTCGTCCACCACGCCAATCACCCTGAAAGCAGCAAGAACTGGTGGGACTTCACAACACAAAGAAAAACATATCGCCAAACCCACGGCTACCCTAAAGACCGTCCCACCAAAGCCTGGGATCAATAGGTCCGTTCCTCCTGAATTCCAAGCCAGGAAGCGTATTTACGCTTCCCGGCTTTCTTTTTTGCTGATTTTTGAGGGGACCTCCATTCGTATATCCTCCTTAAAATGGACATCCTAAAGAAAAAGGAGTGATGCCATATGAGAACCCTTGTTATCTGTTTACTTATGACTTTTTCCATACAGATGTCCGTTTCAGCAAGAAACATCCTTCCTCTTCCGGCACATCAGAATGAACTTGCGATTGTGATCGATGATTTAGGAAACGACATGAAAGGGACGGAGGAAATTCTGAGCCTTCCCGTCACGTTGACGATTGCGGTCATGCCTTTTCTCCCAACGACCAAGGCAGATGCGGAAAAAGCCCATAAAAATGGACATGAGGTCATCGTCCACCTACCCATGGAACCGATGTCAGGGAAAGCGAGCTGGCTCGGACCGGGGGCCATCACGACCTCCCTATCCGATGAAGAAATCAGGAAGAGAGTGGAGCAAGCCCTGGAAGAGGTTCCTTATGCAGTAGGAGTCAATCATCATATGGGCTCGAAGGCCACCGCTGATGAGCGGGTCATGAGGATTGTCCTCGGCATATGCAAGGAAAGGGGGTTATTTTATCTGGATAGTAAAACAACAGGAAAGAGTGTCATTCCGAAGCTTGCAAAGGAAATGGGCGTCCCATACCTAGAAAACGAATTATTCTTTGATGATATCTACACCATTCAACACATCGGGAAGCAGGCGAGACTCCTTTCAAAGGCATTGGATCGTGATGATGCAACCATCGCGATCGGGCATGTGGGGGTTACAGGCATGAAGGTTGCCACCATGTTAAAAGAATTTCTTCCCCTTTATGAGAAAAAAGCGTCGATCGTACCACTATCCGACCTCATACCGGAATATCATTTGATTGATGAGAGCATGCCTTGATGGTGTGCTTTTTCACAAATATTAGTAAAAATTCGGTTAACTTGATGCTTAATTTTTTGAGGAAAGGAAACTCTCCTTTATAATCAGTATGTAAGAAGGAGATGATTCGAAATGGATTATGCAATCGTGACAGGAGCAACAAGGGGATTAGGGGAGTCCGTCGCCAGGCTCTTTATTGAAAAAGGCATCGGTATTCTCAATATATCCCGTTCGGATAATGACAGCTTACAAAAGCTTGCACGGGAAAAAGAAGTGTCGTATGAATTCTTTCCCTGTGATCTATCTCAATCGGGACAAACAGAAGCGGTGTTCCGCGAAGTAGGGGCAAAGGTATTTGGATCTGGAGCCAAGAAGATATATGTCGTTCAAAATGCAGGCGTGGTGACACCGATCAATACGTCGGGTGAAGTGGAAAATGAAGCAATGGAAACGAGTGTCCACGTCAATCTACTTTCACCTATGATCGCCACCAATGAATTGCTCAAGGCAGCAAAAGGCTCTGAATCGAAGATGATCATGGTCAACATCAGTTCAGGAGCGGGAAGTCGTCCCGTTTATGGCTGGAGTACGTATTGTGCGACTAAGGCGGGAGTCAATATGCTGACTGAAACGGTCAGCCTTGAGCTCTCCAACACACATAGCCGTCATCAGGTCATCGCTTTCAGTCCGGGAGTGATGGATACGGATATGCAGGGGGAAATCCGCTCGTCCTCCAAAGAAGCGTTTGCCGAGGTTGAGTCGTTCCAGCGCTACAAAGAAGAGGGGATGCTGCGCAGCACGGACACGGTAGCGGATGCACTGGTGGCTCTCATAACCAAAACCGATATTGAAAGTGGTAAACTGTATCATGTGAATGATTTGTTATAAGAAGGGAGCAGACTCCGGAAATCGGGGTCTGCTTTTTTAAGGGTGCTTGAATAACCCAGACACAAAAAAGAGACAAACCCATACGGATTTGTCTCTTTTCCAACGTATTAAGAAGAACGGACCGGATCTCCACCAGCAGCGGTTCTCCGTGTGAACTTCGGAAGGGCGAATTGAATCGCAATCAGTCCGCAAACGGCAATCAGGACAGGGTAGAAGGCATAAGGGATGATGCTGATAGGTGATATGCCGGCTACTTCCGCCACTAACAGTGCCTGTGCACCGTATGGGATCAACCCTTGAACGGCACAAGAGAAAATATCGAGGATACTGGCTGACTTACGGGAATCTACGCCATACTGATCGCTAAGCGTTTTGGCCAGTGGTCCTGCGATGATAATGGAAATTGTGTTATTGGCTGTGCAAAGATTCGTCGAACTGACCAAGCCTGCTGTTGCAAGTTGTGCTCCCTGAGGAGATTTAATCTTACGTGTGGCATGGTAAAGGATCGCTTGAATCCCTCCATTATGACGAATCAGTTCGACGACTCCGCCGATCAGGATGGAAAGGATCACAATCTCTGCCATGCCCGTCATCCCGTCGGCTACACTACCAAAGTAACTCGATGGGGTAAAGCTTCCATCCGTAAATCCGATAACCCCTGCCAACACAATCCCGCCGATTAAAACGACAAATACGTTCAATCCTGCAAGGGCCCCAATGATGACTCCGAGGTAAGGGATGATTTTAACCCAGTCGAAGCTTCCTGCGTCAACGGAGGATGGAGTTCCCATCGTAAGGACAAAAAGGATGACCATCGTGATGATAGCTGCGGGTAAGACAATGAAGAAGTTCACTTTGAACTTGTCCTTCATTTCGGTTTTCTGTGTGCGTACGGCTGCAATCGTTGTATCCGAGATGAACGATAAATTATCCCCGAACATCGCTCCCCCAATGACGGTGGCCATAGCAAGGGGCATAGAAATGTCGGTTCCTGAGCTGATGCCCACTCCAATCGGGGCAAGTGCTGCAATCGTCCCCATTGATGTCCCCATTGATAGGGAAATGAAAGCGGCGATGATGAATAATCCAACAATGATCAGATTACCAGGAAGCACGGATAGGGCAAAATTGACGGTTGAATCAACGGCGCCCATCTTTTCTGCTACACCGGAAAACGCACCGGCTAATAAGAAGATAAAGACCATAATCATAATGTCCGGGTGCCCGGCACCTTTTGCGAACCGTTCAACCTTAGAGGTTAACGACTCTTTCCGATTCATCGCAAGGGCTACAATGGAGGCAATGATGATGGATACCAGTACAGGGAATGCATAAAAATCTCCTGAAAGGATCCCCGCTCCAAGGAACAGTGAAACAAATATGATCAAGGGCAATAAAGCCAGTAAATTACCTTTTTCTTGGTTCATGTCAAACACTCCTTTATCGTGTGAAATCAAATAAAAAACCTCTTCCAGTATAAGAAGAGGTTTCATTCAAACGAAACACTCCTCTTATCTTTCAAGCATTACGCTTGCTGGATGTGGCACAGCACTCATCATGAGTCCGCTGCCGAGACATCACAGGGCCAGTCCCTCCGTCTCTCTGGATAAGAAGATATGTTATTCAGTTCATTTAAAATATACTTCCATACTTTAAAGGGTTTAATCGAAAAAGTCAAACGGTAATTTATTGGAAATATACATGCAGGGCATGACTGCCACAGCTGGATCAAACGAAAGCGGAGGGAGGTCGCCGTAGCAAGGCATGCATCATAAAACGGGGGAGTTTATCCATAAAAAGGCATAATTTCATAGACAATTGAACGGTCAAGGTCTACTATAAGATAGACAAAAAACATCTTGGGGGATACGGTAGTGGAAAGAAATGTGCGAAATCAAATTTTTACGTTACAAGGGTTTTATCTATTGACCTTCTTCGGGGTTGGAAGTTTATATCCTTTACTCAGTGTATATTTAAGTGAAAGTGTGGGGTTAAATGGATATCAAATCGGAACCATCATGTCTGTCGGCCCGATCATGATGATTTTCTTCCAGCCGATATGGGGGATGGTCAGTGACACAACCAATAAGCCCACCGTCGTGTTAGGATTAACCTCCTTAGTTGCAGGGATCTTTGCTCTTGGTTATTTATTCATGGATGTTTACTATGGACTATTGGTGGTCGCGATTTTAGTTGCGATCTTCCAAAGTGCCATCATTCCCGTGTCTGACAGCATCAGCTTGAAGTATACAAGTAAAGTCGGTTATAACTACGGAAATATTCGTCTGTTCGGCTCATTAGGATTCGGGATTGCCGTGTTCGTCATGGGGAGGCTTTCGGAAGGATTCATCGGACCGACAATCATTTTCTACTCCTTCTTTATCTGTCTGGTCCTATCCGGCTTCCTATCCTTCCGTTTTCCTAAAGAGAGAGCGGCAGCTAAGCTTGATCTAAAAGCCGGGATGAAGGAATTATTCACGATGAAGAAGTTTCTGATCTTCCTGGCCGTCACGTTCCTGGTGTTCGGCCCAAATTTAGCCAATAACGTGTATTTCGGATTATTCGTAGAAGATTCAGGTGGTACGTACGCCGGAATCGGTCTCGCATTTCTGATTGCCGTCCTATCAGAAGTACCGTTTATGAGAATCGCGGGAGGGTGGATTGATAAGTTCGGTCTCTTGACCGTAGCGGCGCTGGCAGGTGCTGCATCCATGATCCGCTGGTTATTTTACTTCACAGAACCAAGTCTATGGCTGGTCTATTCCTCAGCGGTGATGCAGGGGCTTGCCATCGGATTATTCATTCCTGCGGGGCTACGCTACATCAAAGAAATCACGCCGGCACATATTACAGCTACTGCCGTCACCGTCTATTCCGCCATCGGAAATGGTCTCGGGAATTGGTTCAGTACCTTCGTGGGAGGTTTTATCTATGAAACCTATTCCATCTACACGGTATACCTCTTCTTCGCAGTCCTGTCACTCCTAGGCATCTTTCTCTGCTTCGTCCTAATGAAAGAAGAAAAGAAGAAGGCATTAGCTTACTAAAAAACAGGCATCCGCTACCCACGGATGCCTGTTTTTTATATAAAATTAATAAAAGGAAGGATTTTCCTTATGGAATGTAAAAGTATATATAGAGAAATGATTTTACCTTGAAAGTGTTTATCTTGAAGGGCACTGCTAAACAAGTCTTTAAACTTCACTTTGACGCTGATTGTAGCGGAAGGTGCTCAACTCACGCCCCGCGGAAAGCGAGCACCTGGAGCGAAAATCAGCCAGGCATCGCTTTGGCTGTAAAAGATTTTGAAAAAAGACATCAAAAGGTTTTGACTTTATGTAATTGTGGTACAAAAAGGATAAGTCATTCATTGAAATTTATATAAATACAAGTTAAAATAATATTATTAGAAAATTCTTTCAATTAAAAAGAGAACGATCATTTTAACTAAAAAGGGGACTTTAAAATGGAAAATACATTCGTTTATTCAAAAGAGAATGCAAACCTTGGGGATACGATTCAGTTTAAAAGAAAGAAACATGTCATCAATGGTGTCGTCACGACCTTGAGAGAAAATACCGTCATTGTCAAAATGGATAGGGAAATTGCGAAGAAACTGGATTTACCAGATGATCAAACGGTCGTAGCACATAAAAACTATGTGGTGACAGAGCGAGCAGAAAACGATACACAGCCTGTATTTGTTTATGATGGGTGGAATAGCGCATTAAAAGCCTAAATTTCAGCCTTCAAATAAAGTAACCCTGAAACGATCTCACCATCAGAATGGTTGCAGACGAATCAGGGTTATTTATGTTGTCCAGCTTATTTTAGTCTCGCGACATATTCCTCAACCATTCCCGTTGTCACAAGTTTTCTTTGCGGAACGACCCCGCGTCTTGCCAGGGTATTGATTTCATTTGTTACTTGATTTATGTGATCTGTTGTAAAAGGTTTTCCGTCATAACAAAGCTGAACAGCTTCGTCAATCGCTTTTTCTCTCTGCTCATCCAGTTTCATAAATTGCTGAACAAGCTGATTTTGCATGTTGGAATGCTTGGAAATTTCTTTGTGCACACTCATGATCTCATCCCTCTCTTTTTCTTTCACAATAAGTCTATTATGCCTTTTTCTATCCGCAGATGGCAATGTCCAATCATCCCATCTATAAGATCGGGGACAACAGCCTTGATATGGATTCCTTGACTTTGATCGTCAAAGGTCTTTGATGATAGTCTTCCAACGTTAATTCCCTGCTCTTTTCAATGTCCTTTCTAAACACTACTCCAAGACCCTCAGAGAGTGCCTGATCATATAAAAAGGCATTGACCTCAAAGTTTAAACGAAAGCTTCGTACATCGATATTGGCTGTACCGACAGAGGAAATGACCTCATCGACGACAATCGTTTTGGCATGTATAAATCCATTATCATAAATATAAATCTTCGCTCCGGCTTTCAGGAGCTCCCCGATATACGAATACGTCGCCCAATAGACAAATAGATGGTCGGGTTTATTCGGGATCATAATCCGGACATCCACCCCCGTAAGAGAAGCAATCCTCAAAGAATCGAGGAGACTGACGTCTGGAATAAAGTATGGGGTCTGGATGTAGATGGATTCCTTGGCTGATGAAATCATTTTGATATAGCCATTTTTTATCTGCTCCCATTCCGAGTCGGGACCGCATGTGACAATCTGAACCCCTGCATCCCCCGTGAAAGATGGCGGGGGAAAGTATCGCAGGTCATAGGCAATCTTCTTTGATCGGCTTGCCTGATTCCAATCGAGGATGAATCTTGTCTGCATGGCGAGTGCAGAGCTGCCGGCAATTCTGAGGTGGGTATCCCGCCAATAACCGAACTTGGGGTTCAAGCCCAGGTATTCATCTCCGATATTAAAGCCGCCTACATAGCCAACTTTTCCATCAATGATCACAAGCTTTCTATGATTTCGATAGTTTAAGCGAAGGTTGATAAAGGGGATCTTCGAAGGGAAAAACACTTCCACCTCACCACCGGCAGAGAGGAGGTCTCTAAAGAACCCCCGCCTCGTTCGCCTGGACCCCATTTCATCGTATAGGACCCTGACCTTTACGCCTTTCTTAGCTTTTTCCGTGAGCTTCTTCAAGATGCGCATACCTAGCTGATCTTTCTTGAAAATATAATATTGTATATGAATATGATCATCTGCTGCCTCGATGTCTTCTAACAGCGCTTCAAACTTGTCTTCTCCGTGTGTATAAAAGGTGACCTCATTATCCTGGGTCAGTAGGGCCTCATTATTGATCAGATGCATATAAATAAGATCCTGATAACGAAAGGCGATTTCATTTTTAAAAGGAAAACGATGTTCCTTCAAGGATCGAATCTGATTGTGAATCAAGCCTTCAATTCCGATCTTCTTCATATCCTCCCAGTCAAATAACCTTTTCCTGCTCAAGTTCTGCCCGAACACCAAATAGAGGATGAACCCCAGAAATGGAATGAAGAACAACACCATCAGCCAGGCCCAGGTCGCTCCCGCATCTTTCCGCTCCAAGAATATGATGACAGCGGCAAGGATCAGGTTAAGAAAAAATAATGCCCCTAGAAGAGCAGATAGGATACTCATCATGTTATGGCTCCTTTGACTAACTTTCTATCAATAGTATACCTGAGAATGGAATAGAAAAAAATGACAAGAAAAAAGAGCAGGGACCTGGTCCTGCTCTTTCGTATAAGGTTGATTATTCATTTACGGCTTTTTTAGGCATATCACTTTGACGCTTTGGCCAGCATTCGACATTCTTTAAACCAGGAATATCATCTGCATAGAAGACAGGATCCAATCCTTGACGACGTTGCGTCATATAGTTGTCCAAAGCCTTAAAGGCGATCGGTGCAAGGACACCGATGGCGGCCAAGTTCGTAAGGGCCATCAAGGCCATTGAAAAGTCAGCGAGGCTCCAAACGATATCAAGACTTGCGACAGACCCGAAGACCACCATTCCCAGTGCAATGAAGCGGTAGATCAGAAGGCCGGTCTTGCTTTTATTAATGAATGGAAGATTGGCTTCACCATAATAATAACTCCCAATGATGGAACTGAAGGCAAAGGTAAAGATGGCAATCGCCAGAAAGATTCCGGCCCATGAGTTAAAGTGTTCAGACATGGCTGCTTGAGAAAGTTCAATTCCAGTCAAACCGGAACCGTATGCGTCTGATGTTAAAATGATAAAGGCCGTCGCGGAACATACAAGAATCGTATCAAAGAATACCCCCAGTGCCTGGATGAACCCCTGCTTGACGGGGTGGGAAACCGATGCCGTAGCCGCTGCATTCGGTGCACTACCCATTCCGGCTTCATTGGAGAATAGCCCACGCTTTACACCGTTCATGATCGCAGCTCCGATACCCCCACCGACGACTTGTTCAAAGCCGAAGGCACTCTTGAAAATCATGGCGATGACGCCGGGCATTTCAGTGATATTCGTAATGACTACAAATAGAGCTAGAATAATATAAAAGCCTGCCATGATCGGTACAATGAAAGATGAAAAGTTGGCTATGCGTTTCACACCGCCAAAGATGATGAGTGCAGTCAATCCGGCCAGTACAATTCCAATGACAAACGTATTGATGCCAAATGAATTACTGAAGGCCGTTGCAATGGTATTACTTTGGACAGCATTAAAGGTTGTCCCGAAGGAAAGGATGATGGTAACCGCAAAGATCGAACTCATCCAGGGCTTGCCCAGTTGTTTCTTCATATAGTAGCCGGGGCCGCCTTTGAATCCTACCTTATCCTTTTCTTTATAAATCTGTGCCAATGTGCTTTCGACAAAGGCGCTGGCTCCTCCCAGAATGGCAACGAGCCACATCCAGAAGACCGCTCCAGGTCCCCCAATTGCTAAGGCAATGGCTACTCCTGCTAAATTACCTGTACCAATTCGAGTACCTGCTCCAATAAAGAATGCCTGTAAGGAAGAAATCTGCTTTTCCCCTTCTGCTTCAACGACATCTTTATCCCCTAATAATCGAAGCATTTCACCTATATGGCGAATTTGAACAAATTTAGATCCGATTGTGAAGTATAATCCTAAAATGAGCAGTACACCGATTAAAATATACCCCCATAATATGGAATTTGCTTCCGTAACTAAATTGTTTAAAATATCCATGATAACCCCCTCGAAAATTTGTGTCGGTTACATGTATTATTATCTGAAAATTTAAAATGAAAGTCAAGTTATTATCTGAATATTAAAATATTACCAGATATTATTTAGTGAATCGAACTATTTTATCATAGTAATAAAGGTTTTCGTGCTACGTTAATGACGAAAGTAATAGCGTGTATAATTATTGTGAAATAACTTATTTGTGTTTATTTGAATAATGTTTTTTTATGTAGTGAGTGCAGCTCGGAACACAAAAAAAGCCATAGAAATCCATGGCGACGGTTAAGCGTTCAAGCTATTAAAATAGGATAAATAATGGCAGAGATCTGATTAATAAAAATTCCAAAATCCTAAAACAAATAACAAAATCCCCGTGATCATTGAAATACCAAATAACATAAATAAGAAATCAAGAATGCTGTCGGTGAAGACTCTTTTGCGGTTCTCACGTTTAAAATGACGAACTTCCTTACGGTACGATCGTGCAGCACGACTCATACAAAACCTCCTCCTCCATAAACACCTTTTGCATTAATCACAAATTCGTCACAAACAAAGAAAATCCTTCCTTAACATGAAAAAAATGACGATATACCCATCTCTTCGTCACAATAAGTCGATTAAGATCTCTTTACATGCTGAATAAGGGGCTGCAGAAGCCCCTTATTCAGTAAAAGGAAGCTATGAAGTTTTTGCTCTTAAGCCTTTATTAGCGAAGGTGATTCTGGGAGATTCCGCTTAAGGCACTTCCGGCACTTTGATCGGATTTCTGCTGTACTGCCAAATCTCCTAAAGCCAGCATCCCGACCAGCTGACCATTTTCCACAACAGGCAAACGGCGCACCTGATGCTGGGACATCAAAGCCGATGCTTCTTCTACGGATGCATCAGGAGAAATGGTCACAACTTGCTGTGACATAACCTGAGAGACATTTCCCTGTGCACCCTGAGACAGTCCACGAGTGGCAATATCACGGTCCGTAATCATCCCGACAACCTGCCCGTTTTCAACGACAGGAACGGAACCAACATTTCTGGAACTCATCTTGGAAGCGACGCTCTCAAGTGAATCCTGGTTAGAAGCTGCTTCCACATTTGTCGACATAATATCACGTACTTGCATGAAATATTCCCCCTTGATCATAATGGCAGTACACCCTTATTATTCATCCTATATCCCACTCTTATTCTGAACATGTTTTTCCAAACTTAGTTGAGCTTTTGGAGGGACGGACCTTCTTTCGCAATAAATAGCTGTGTCCAGTACGACCCGTAAGTCCCACCATCGGCATATCCTACTCCAACTTGTGTATAGGACTTGTTGAGAATGTTCTTACGGTGAACCGGACTGTCCATCCAGTCCCGGACAACTTTTTCAGGACTCATTTGACCGGCAGCGATATTTTCACTAGCTTCGCTATATACGATGTGGAAACGTGTCAGCATCTCATCGGGAGTTCCGTAGGTCGGGCTTCTATGGGAGAAGTACCCGGCATCCCTCATATCACGGGACTTATACAAGGCGACCCGAGAGAGATTTCCGTCAGAGTGAAGAGGAGGGAGGCCGTTTTTCTCCCGTTCCTTATTTGTTAATTCAATGACTTGGTTTTCGAATGAACTTTGGGATGTGATGCCAGGGATCTTAATGTTTTGACCCGGATAAATGATGTTTGGATCTTTCAACTGGGGGTTCGCACGGATCATTTCAGATAATCCAATTTGGAACTCCCTGGAAATGGTCCAAAGTGTATCTCCTTTTTTTACAATATACGTGCTTACGGCATTTATTTTATGTAGACCAATTAGACTAAAAAAAAGGGACGTTGTGATTAGAATACATGTCAATTTAGTTTTCATGAGTATAAATTGTGTAATTCGAAACAAATTATTCTTCTGAAATGTGTAAAAGTAGGATTATCGTTTCATTTTTAGGGAAAAGGAAAACCATATTACAATAAGTGAAACCTTTTACGGAGTAAAACGTACAAATAGGTAACGATATTTTAAAAAGAGGTGAATAACGTGGTAAAGGAGAACGATCGCTTTAAAAAAGTGATAACGAAATTGTCGAACGTCGGTGTGAATATTTCAAAAACGAAATCAAGACGGGAAATTCTTCATTCACTAAAGCAGTATCAACCATTACCTAAGACGTTAACACAAGATTCATAATCCATGCTTATCCGAAATATAGGACAGACATAATTCCCGATTCTTCCCGATATACTATAGCTAAAGGTAAAGGGGAGGGTTAGGCATGGAAAGAATGATGTTTGATCCACAAGCATTAAAGGAAATCAGAAAGAAGGCAGATGAGATTTCATACTACTGTATGAGCCGGGACCAGCTTGCAGATCCACATCGTATAAGCATGGCATTGGATCAGGTCTGTCGTGCACTGGCTATGTTTGCAGAAATGGAGCTTCATCGCATGCAGCATCAGCATATTCCCTATGACCCCCAAAGCTATATCAAAGGGCGTCTCGGAATTGCCTATCGATCTGTACTCCAAGTCCCTCAGGAAGACTCGAATACGGCATAGTAAAAGAGGTTGACCCAAGATTCATTGGCTTCAAAAGCCGGTAAGTACCCATGATAGGTTGAAATATTTTCTAATCATATGGCCTGGTCCGATAAGGATGATCATCACTCATCGTTTTGGGTCAGCCTCTTTTTATGTACCATACTAAATCTATAGGTTAGGTGACGATATTCATGGCGAGATTTTCGGAAGTATTGCTTATATGCAATGGCAAGGCAGGTCAAGGGACACTCGAAATCCTGTTGAAGGATGCCGTTCCCCCTTTATTGGATATCTGCAACGAACTCATCATTCATAAAACAAAAGAAAAGGGAGATGCCGAAAGGGTCTGCAGGGAATCAGGGAGTCGTTTTGAGCTGGTGGTGATCATGGGCGGGGACGGTACGATCCATGAAGCCATCAATGGGCTGTCAGTTCTCAGTGATCGTCCGCTTGTCGCCATTCTTCCTGGTGGCACATGTAACGATTTTGCCCGCTCCCTGCGCATTCCGATGAATATTGGACAAGCTGTCCGTCTTATAACCGAACAGCCTTATGAACAGGAAATCGACATTGTGAAAGCAGGGGAGAGGTATTTCAGTAACTTCTGGGGCACGGGACTGGTTGCCCAGACGAGCGATAATATTGATGTAGGATCAAAGAGCGTCCTCGGGAAACTGAGTTATTATATCAGTGCTTTCCAATCGATTCAGGATTCACCTATCTTGAATGTGAAGGTCACGACGGAAAATGAGGTAGTGGAAGAAGAGGTCGTCATGCTGTTGGTCGCAAACGGACGTTCGATCGGATCCAATCCACTGCCTACGTGTATCAATATGGACGATGGATTGATGGACATATATGTAGTGAAGAAAAGTGGATTTCCATTGCTGAAGGAATTTCTCGTCATTAAAAGTACAGGTAATATCAGCGAAGAATATGACGATATTATGCACATACAAGCAAAAGAAGCCCATATTGAACTCGGGCAGGATGAGAAGCTTGATATGGATGGGGAACTCTATGAAGGTAGCAGGCAGTCCCTGCGCGTATTACATAAGCATCTACGCTTTGTCGTGGGAACTTCCGAATAAAAAAGGAGCATGGGATCATCCCATGCTCCTTTTTAGATCAGCTGATCAAGGAGTTTGCTTTTTCTTTTTGATGACCAAGTAGACGAGATAGACAAGAATCAGTACACCGCCTGCAGCAAGTGTCAGTATAGTGAAGTTCTCTTCGATAAAAGGTTTTGCTTTCGCTCCCAATGTGAGAATGATTGCACCCTCCAAGAAAAAGCGAATCCCCCTGCCGATGATCGACCAGATCACAAGTACCCGGATCTTCACACCGGATACCCCTGCGAATATGGTGAAAATCTTATACGGGACCGGTGTCAGACCTGCAATCAGTAAGGCCATTGGGCCGAACTTTTTGAAGTACTCTTCTACTTTTTGAATTCTTGCTTCAGAGAATAGCCGAACAAGAATCGGGCGACCCAGCTTTTTCCCGATCAACCATCCAAAAAGGGCTCCGATGACGGAAGCGATCGTCGTATAAAGTGCGTAAAGCAGTGCACTGCCAGGGTTGGCAATCGCCAATGGAATCAGTAATACATCAGGTGGAATGGGGAAGAAAGATGAATCTGCGAAAGAGACGATGATCAGTCCCCATACACCGTAATCCATTAACCATGCTTCGAACGTGTGAAGTAGTTCAGACATAAGTAATCTCCTTTATGAATAAAGCGTTAGTTTCGTTTTTAATAGAACATAAGAAGTATATCACTTTTCATAAAGGGAGTCATGAAATATCCTATTCACCCTGTACTTAAAGAACTGAATCGTTCACATTCTCGAAATAAATCTATTTCTCGGGAAATAGTGACAGTATTCTTTCGGATTCTACATTTCAGCAGGGGATTTCATCCCCAATAATCGTAATCCTTCGGCAAGGACAATCCCCACGGCATGAACCAGGGCCAGACGAGAATTTTGCTGGCTGTCATCTGAAATGATTTTGGTTTTAGCATAATAACGGTTAAAGCTTTGTGATGTGACGATTAAATATTTGGCAATGATAGATGGAGCATAATGCTGCCATGATTTTTCGATCATTTCCGGAAATAACCGCAGCTGTTTAATCACGTCCCAGCTTTCAGCATCTTCAAGACCTTCAAATGTCAGTGGATCGATCTGTCCTGCTTTTCTGAGAAGGGACTGGGCTCTCGCATACGTGTATTGAATATAAGGACCGGTTTCACCTTCGAAGGTGAGCATATGTTCAAGGGAGAATTCAATATCATTGAGACGGTCATTCTTCAGGTCATGAAAAATGATTGCCCCGACCCCGACATCTCTTGCAACTCTGTAAGCATTCTTTAAGTCAGGATTTTTCTGCTTAATGTTGTCCTCTGCCATTTTGATGGCTTCGTGAAGCACTTCTTCAAGGAGAATGACCCTTCCTTTTCTTGTAGACATCTTCTTTCCATCTTTTAAATACAAACCGAATGGAATATGCTTCATTTCATCCGCCCAAGTATACCCGAGCTTCTTCAAGACGTTCATCACTTGCTGGAAATGGATCGTCTGCTCCTGGCCAACAATGTACAGGGCTTCATCAAAGGCATATTGACGCTGACGATAAAGGGCAGCAGCCAGGTCCCGTGTGGCATAAAGGGTTGCTCCATCAGATTTCTTAATCAGGCAGGGAGGCAGATTCCCATCATCCATCCGAACGACTTGAGCCCCCTGGGATTCCTCTAGAAGATGATGTTCCTGAAGCAAGGTCACGACTTCTTCCATCTTGTCATTGAAGAATGCTTCACCGTTATAGGAATCGAACTCGACGCCAAGTAAAGAGTAAATCGTCTTAAATGCTTGGAGTGATTCATCCTTAAACCATCTCCAAAGCCCGGTAATCTCTTCATCCCCGTCTTCGAGGAGCTTAAAGGCTTTTCTTCCTTCTTCCTCAAGGGAAGCGTCGAGTTCTGCTTCTTCATGAAATTTTTTATAAAGAATGAACAACTCGGCAATGGGATTTTCTTTGACCTTATCAGGGTCTCCCCACTTTTTGAAAGCGACGATCAGTTTGCCGAACTGTGTTCCCCAGTCTCCGATGTAATTGATTTTTTCGGTACGATAGCCGCATTTTTCCGCAATGGTGGCAATGGCATTCCCGATGACCGTTGAACGGAGGTGCCCCATGGAAAACGGCTTGGCGATGTTGGGAGAGGACATGTCTAATACGACGGTTCTGTCCTTTCCAAAGGTGTGGGTTCCATAGTCCTTTCCTTTCGCCAAAATCCCCGACACGATTTCTTTTCCTGCTTTACTCCCGTCAAAGTGAATATTGATATAAGGTCCAACCGCTTCCACCTTGGTGAAAAGGGGAGAGGTAATCTCAGCGGCCATTTCCTTCGCGATCTGTGCAGGAGCTTTTCTCATGGTTTTGGCCAACTGGAAGCAAGGAAAGGCTAAGTCCCCTAAATGGCTGTGCTTCGGAGTTTCAATCAAATCGTATAGTTCTTTCTCGCTCCAGTCCTGCAGGAGCTGAGTCTTTAATTCTTGAGCAAATATTAATTTCAAGTCCATCTTGTTACACCTCCCATTAGTATAAAACACAAAAAAACCCGTCTCTATACAGAGACGAGTTTAGCTCGCGGTACCACTCTTATTCCCGATTAAGGACACTCATTGTATAACGGGAGATCCCGGTCCTTCCCTACTGATTTCAAGAAGAACTTCTCAGAAGTGCGGTTCATCCAGGGCTTCATACCGGGCTCCCACCGCCCCCGGCTCGCTTATGATCCACGTCGGGATTACTCTCTTCTTCACAGAATATTCCATATCTAATTACTATTATTTTACACATTTCAGGGATGAATGCAACCGGTAATTAGGAATCTTCTGAAGAAAACATATACGTCTTATGATGGAACCTCATACTGAACACAAGGCCGAGGGCCAGCATGTTCCCCATGAGGGAGCTCCCTCCATAACTGATGAACGGAAGGGGGATACCGGTGATCGGGAGTAACTGGATCGTCATTCCGATGTTCTGGAACACATGGAACGTGATCATACTGATGATCCCTGCACACACATAAGCGTTGAAAGGCTCTTTCGTATCAAGGGCCGTCTTGGTTAGGTGGTAGATCAGCAGAAAATATAAGCTGATGACGACACTTGCGCCGATAAATCCGTACTCTTCACCGATGACACTGAAAATAAAGTCTGTATGATTTTCCGGGATATACACTTCCCGGTCACTGTAGCCTTTCCCGAAAATCTGTCCCGAACCAATGGCGTTAAGGGAGTTGATCAAGTGAAATCCTTCTAATTTCGCATAATTGTACGGATCGAGCCAGGCATAAATCCGTCCGAATTGGTAAGGTTTCACGTTTAAATATTTCTCCAATAATTGTGGTGCCCATATGACCAGTGAAAGGATGCCTGCACCTAATACTCCGATCGAAGCATAGATAGGCACAATCAGCTTCCACGTAATACCTGAAACGAGGATGATACCCGTCATGATGGCTAGTATGACCAGTGATGTCCCTAAATCCGGCTGCTGCATGATGAAAGCAAGGGGGAGAAGGGTGGTCAAGCCGATTTTAATCAATAACTGAAAGTCTGTCTGCACTGTTTTTCTTGGATTAAGTTCATGATGATTGGTAATGACACGTGCCAAAGCAAGGATTAAGAATGTCTTCATGAACTCTGAAGGCTGTATCGATCCAAGCGGTCCAAGCATGAACCAGCTTTTGGCCCCATTCCGGTGAGGTGCAATGCTTTCCGGAGAAATCAATAATAAAACGAGCAAGAAGATTCCTGCGCCGTATATGTACCAGGCAAGCCGTTTATACTGATCCGAGTCGAGAAATAACGCAGCGCCGATGATGATACCGCCCACTACGTACCAAAAAGCCTGTCTAATCACAAAGTTTGTCCCATATTGCCCTGAGGTCTGGGCACTGCTGATTCCCATTGCACTTACAATAAAGAACAGCATCAATAAAAAGAGAAGACCCCAATCGATCTTATCAGCAAATCGCTGGCGAGTTTCCATAATCTATTCACCTGAATTTCTAAAGATTTCACATTCCTAGTCTAATAGAAATGAAAGGAAATTTCTACTCATGACCAGAGAAATTCGAGAACTTCTGTCGGGACATGACAGGTATATGAAACAGAAGAACCATTCAATACATTGATAATATTGACAACAGAAGCAATCGGGAGAAAAATAGTAAAAATATATTCCATTTATTACATATTTATAATCGGTATTCCATATTGAAATAGATTATATTCATCAATAAGGGGATGAGAGGGCTAATATCGATGCTAGTCTTCAACTCATACCACTCAAATATGACTATTTTCGACAATTCCCTGCGACTTTTGTCATCATTTTGAAATGAAATAGAAAAGAACAAGTAGGTTCTATATTTGATAAAATAGAAACTATGAACTGTGCACCGTGTTAAACAGATGGAGGGAATGTTCTTGAAGGCAAATAACCAAATGAAAGATATCATCTATGTTCACAAGAATCCGGATCGTCACTATGTCGTTTCGTACGGAATCCATTTCAACGAGTTTGCAATGAATGCCCGTAAACCCTTAAAGAACTTACTTCTCATCAAGCATCAGTACGAACATGGTGCTTTCAATATACATACCCATATGGAATATGTAGAAAAGGACGAAATGAAGAAGATCATCGATGACGGGGTTCAGAGCTATGGAGACTTCTGCTGGATCGATTTTGAAGAAGAGGTCGGAGTCGATGAATTGAACGGACAGGAAATTGCAGAACTCCTTTATATGGGGCATATCAAGCAGCCATTGAACCCTCCATTTTATTCTAAACTGAATAACCGCTACGCCTACCTTTCCCATGATGATGGCTGGTTCAATAAGGTTTATTACCGGGATTTTGAGGACTTCTATTATATGCTGGGAGCGACCCTTTCATCAAAGCTCAGTACGATGAAGAGTGGGAAGGGCCTCTTCGGTATGAAGAAGGAGAAACCCTACCCTGTGATCGGAAAGGAAGTCATTCATTCCTTCCAGGATAAGTTAAAAGAAGGAACGGTCATCTCCCTTGAAAAAGCAGTATTGACGAGAGGGAAGATCGAGATACCCATATGGGTGATCGGTGATTATTATGACATGGATGAAATGGCAGAGGATTATAAGCAGATTCGCAAATTACCGGCGAACGGGTTACTTTCTTATGACCGTAAAACCAAGAGCTGGAGCGCCTTACTTAAATGAGGGACCGTGACGTTTTAGCAGATATTTCATTCCATGACACTTTGGTCCAAGCCGTCTTTCTTGAACGGCTCAATCGGTTTGTGCTGGAATGCGAACTCCCTTCAGGTTCAAAAGAAAAGGTCCACTTACCGGACCCGGGCAGGCTGAAAGACTTATTGGTACCTGGAGGGCCGATCTGGCTCCAGGAATCCAAGGATCCAAGAAGGAAAACAAGGTGGTCAGCGGTCATGACCCATGATCCCGTAAACGATATGTATGTTTCCTTGAATACGCAATATCCAAACCGGTTGGTACTGGAAGCCCTGCAGTTGGAAGTACTGGAGGAGCTGAAGGGGTGGGGTCTGGAAAAAGCCGAATATAAGGTGGGAGGTTCACGTTTTGACTTCCTCCTCAAACATAAACAAAATGATGAGAAATTACTACTCGAAGTCAAAAGTGTCACCATGGTCGAGGACGGAATGGGTAAATTTCCCGATGCTGTCACAGCAAGGGGTGCGAGGCATGTAGAGGAACTGACCCACTTACAGATGAAGGGAAGCTATCAAACGGCGGTCCTATTCATTGCCCAGCGCACAGATCTCAGGGGAATCACTTCCGCTCCTGAAATCGATCCCCATTTTGCCCGGGTCATGGAAGAAGCCGCGAGACACGGGGTCAGGTTCTTCGGAAGAAAATGCATCGTGACACCAGAACGCATCTCCCTCAGTGGGTCTATCCCCGTTTACACAGAAAAGGATTAATCTCGCCGTGCCCCGGCCGAGATTAATCCTTTTTGCGTGTCCCTATTCAACCACTACCTTAGCCGTCGCTTTATAATCCTGTTCCCCCTTGGCAGTCATCCAGACGGTCAATGTGTAAGAGCCGCTTTCAACCTTAGGAAGGACGATTTCGCGGGAAAACGCTTCCCCTTGTTTCACAGTGATGTCCTGTAACGCCTGGGTATACATTTTATTCTTTGAATCTTTATAAACGATCTCGCCTTTTTCGTTGCGAAGTTCATAGTCGATTGTCTGGCCGGATGAAAACGAAAATGTTTTCTCCTGCTCTGTTTGGTTTTTTACACTATATACATATACACTTTGACCATCTGCATCTTTCTTGGTTAATGAAGGTACCATATCGCCTGCGACAATTCCTTTCTGTACAGAAATATCTTCACCCGCTCTCTGTTCGGTCTCTTTTTTGACCGGCTGGCTGTCGTTTTCATCAGCTGTTCCACATCCGGCCATTCCCGTTAGTAGAATGATTATGATCATCATGAATCGCTTCACGCTAGAGTCACCTCCTTACTGTATTAGACAGAGTTTGATCAAAAAGGTTACAAGCCTTCTGAGAAAATGAGCACTGGAAGGCATGGGGGATGTGCTCTTCCGGTTTCTTTCACCCACTATTGGGGCATTCATTTACATATGTAAGGCAGATTACTTTTTTATATTATACGGTTTAGTACTATATAATTATAGAAAAGCGCAGAGGAGCAGAATGGATGAGAATATGGTTAGCAATTGTAAGCGTATTTTCCTTACTATTAGTATCGGCTTGCGGTTCGACAAATGCAAACGATAGCGGGAAAATTCCTGATGAAGAGTGGGGAACGATCACCTCGAAAGCAGAAGGGACCAAAGTGAATATGTTCATGTGGGGAGGAGATGACGGGATCAATCGATATATTGATGAGGTCATGGCCCCCATGTTAAAAGAAAAGAACAATATCGAATTGAACAGGGTACCTTTAGACACACCTGAAATCCTGCAGAAGCTGCAAACCGAGAAACGGGCAGGAAAAGAAAAGGGGACGATCGACATCGTCTGGGTCAACGGTGAAAATTTTAAAAACGCGAAAGAACAAGATCTGTTGGCAGGTTCCTTTACGGACAAATTGCCTAACTACAACCAATACTATGATACGGACAATGACGCATTTCAATATGACTTCGGAACGGAAACAGAAGGATTCGAAGCCCCTTGGGGAAAAGTTCAATTCGTATTTTTCTATAATAGTGAAAAAGTGAAAAACCCGCCGGCTACCTTTGAAGAGTTGAAAACATTCATGAAAGAGAATCCCGGGAAATTCACATACCCAAACCCAAGTGATTTCACTGGGAATGCATTTCTAAGACATCTCCTCTATGCCAAAACGGATTCGAATCTGGCCCGGGACGGGTTTGATGAGGAAAAGTCAGAAGAAATAGGAGCGGAAGTATGGGACGAATTAAACACCATGAAGCCTTATCTGTGGCGAAAAGGGGAGACGTATCCATCCACCTTGACGGACCTTGATAAGCTGTACAGTCAGGAAGAGGTATGGATGACGATGGGATATAACGAGGCAAGGGCGGAACATTTGATCAAGGATGACGTGTTTCCGGCAAGCACGAAGCCGTTCATATTGAGTGACATAGGATCCATCGGGAACACTCATTTCCTGGCCATTCCTTTCAATAGTCCCAATAAAGAGGGTGCCCTGGTGGCCATCAATGAATTTCTGTCCCCGGAAGCGCAGTATGAGAAGCTCAAGCCGGATTATTGGGGAGAGAGTTCGCCCATTTCCTATAACAAGCTTGATGAAGAGTGGAGGAAGAAATTCATGGAGATCGATCGCGGTGAAAGTGTACTGGAGGCCTCAAAACTTGAAAAAAACTTCAAGGGTGAGCTTGATGCTGCCTATGTTGAATGGTTGAAGGAGAACTGGATACGTGAAGTGGCCAACCAATAACGCACTTCTCCTCCTGCCGGGACTCCTCTTTTTCCTCCTGATCCCGGGACTCGGGATCGTTCTTGCGATGTGGGAAAGTGTAAGGGGCGGAGGAGTCTTTACACTCGAACATTACCGGGAATTGTTTGAGCAAGATCGTTTTATTACATCTGTCCTGTTCAGTCTGACAGTAACAGCGGTCTCAACGATCCTGTCCCTTTTCATTGGATTGGGTATCGTCAAGGCCTTCTCTCCATTGTTAATGGAAACCAGGCATAAACTGCTGGTGTGGATCCCGATGCTGGTCCCCCATTTTGTATGGGCGTATCTCGTCTACTTACTCTTTAATCAGAGCGGCTTTTTTTCAAGTATCGCCGGGGTGACGGGCTGGATTGACGATCGCAGTCAATTTCCCATATTGGTACAGGACCGGAATGGGATCGGGATCATGTTGACGTATGTGTGGAAAGAAGTTCCCTTTGTGACCCTCATGCTGTTACCCGTGTATGCCACCCTATCCAAAGGGTATAAAGAGGTGGCTTCATTATTGGGAGCGGGCCCTTATCAAACGTTCAGAGTGGCAGAATGGCCCTTCATCTATCCTGTCCTCATCGAAACAGGGGCCATTCTTTTTGCCTTTATCTTTACCGCCTTTGAAGTTCCACGGCTGTTGGGGGTAACGTCTCCACAAATGCTTGCGATCCTTGCATACGACTGGTTTTATAGCGGTAGCTGGAGTGACCGTCCACTAGCGTTTGCCTCCCTAGTCATGACCGGACTCGGCATCGGAGTCCTTATGTGGCTCGTTCTTTACTTCACGAACAAGAAACGGATGCACATTACTAAAGGGATTGGGAATTAGGGGTGTCATGATGAAAAAAACGTCATTTTACAGCATATCCTTTATCCTTTTTGCCTTTCCCCTTTTCTTTTTAGTGTATAAAAGCTTTTACGGTGTAGCGGCATGGGGGAGTCCTGCTCTAGGTGAACCAAGCGTAAGGGCGTGGGAACTCTTAATGAACGAAGGGAAGTTTCTGAATTCAGTAGGGGTGTCGGTATGGATTGCAGTAGTCGTATTAGGTCTCAATCTTCTGATCGGCATCACAGCGGGAAAGGTGTTTTCCTTTTCTTCTTTCAGGGGGAAAGCGTTGGTGGAAGCGCTCATGATGCTGCCCCTGTTCATTCCTGTTTTAGTCGTTGCCATCGGACTTCATATTACCTTCATACGATATGGCCTCTCCGATCACTGGCTCGGGGTCGCCCTCGTTCATTTGGTGCCGACGATTCCTTACAGCATTAAAATGTTTAAAACAGGCTATGAGCGGATCGGCTCGAAATTACTCGAACAATCAACCATCCTGGGAGGGAGTGCCATCAAGCGCTTATACCATATCGAATTGCCACTGCTCCTTCCAAGCATACGCAGTGTATTGTTCCTGACGATCGTCATCTCTTTAAGTCAATACGTGTTGACGGCGATCATAGGCGGGGGGAACGTCGTCACCCTTGCAATGGTCTATTACCCATTTACCGATACGGCAGATGAAGCGGTGATGGCGGCATTCTCCATCGTGTTCGCCCTTATCCCCCTCATCTTATACATCATAATTGAAGGGTGTTTGACATTCATACTCCCTTACCAGCATCTAAGAAGGAGGAAGAGGAAGTGAGTCCATTCATACATATCCAGGGAGTGTCCAAAACCTTTAAAGAGAAAGAGATTTTGAATGATGTAACCTTCTCATTGAAGAAAGGGGAAATCCTTTCATTAGTGGGAGCGTCGGGTTCGGGGAAATCAACCTTTTTGCGGATTCTCGCAGGCTTAGAATCTGCTACAAAGGGAAAGGTATTAATAGATGGTAACGATATTTCTTCAACCAAACCTCAAAACCGACCGATTGGAATGGTCTTTCAGCAGCCTTTGTTATTCCCTCATATGAATGTACTTGAAAACGTCATGTACGGTCTCGAAATGAGAGGGGAAAAGAAACGTGAAAATAAAAGGAAGGCGAAAGACTATATTCAAAGAGTCGGTTTAGGTGAAGTCATGCATCATTACCCCTCTGAGCTATCGGGAGGCCAGCAGCAACGGGTGTCCCTAATCCGCTCCCTCATTCTGAAACCGAAGCTGTTACTCTTGGATGAACCTTTTAGCAGTCTGGATCTGCAACGGAGGAGAGAGTTGAGGCAGTGGGTACTGACCGTATTTAAAGAAGAAGGAACCACAGTCTTGTTCGTCACCCATGACCGTGATGAAGCGTATGAGGTGGGAGACCGGGTGGCGGTGTTACACGAGGGACGATTCCTGCAGGCGGGGACACCGGAGGAAATTTATTACCGTCCGGGCTCCTCCTTTGTCGCTTCTTTTATGAGTGACGGACTCATTCTGTCTCCTGGACAATTCATTCATGCTTCCCATCTGTCCATAAGCTCTTCGGGACAGGATCTGCCTTACCCAAAGTGGAAGGGCAAGATCCAGCAAAAGCTGTTTGTAGCGGGAACGAACATTCATGAAATATGGGTGGAAGAACTGAAGCAGAAACTCCATCTGCCCCTTGAAGGGGAATCCTCCCACGGGACGGTTTGGCTATATGCCAAGGAAGAGAACATTCAAACGTTTCAGAACGAGGAATAGGAGGGAAGAACATTGAAGAAGAAGGAAATCGGCAAGATCTTTCTATTCATCGCGATATTACTGTTCCTCATGTGGCTTAGCCGAAATTTCTTTCATATAAAGCCCCATGACATCAGGGATTGGATCGTGTCATTCGGCATTTGGGCACCGATCGTATTTATTGTCGTCTATACGGTCCGTCCATTGATCCTTTTCCCTGCTTCCATCCTGTCGTTCTCGGCGGGCCTTGCTTTCGGTGCGGTGGAAGGTTTCTTTTATATTGTACTGGGGGCACTGGGGGGTGCGACGGTTGCCTATTATGCAGCAAGCATCCTGGGGGCGAAACTGTTAAAGAGACCTTCCCCCCGCATCGTGAAAATACGGGAAAAGATGGAGGAGAGCGGCTTCATCTATGTCCTTGTATTGCGTCTGGTGCCGTTCTTGAACTTTGATTTGATCAGTTACCTCGCTGGAATGGGGAAAGTGAGATACCTTCCATTCATTCTTGCCACAGCCATCGGGATTTTACCAGGAACGTTTGGCTATGTCTTTTTAGGGTCAAGCTTGGTGGGAGAAGACCGGACGAATTTGTATATTGCCATTGCGTTTTTCCTGGCCATGATCATCGTACCACTCATTTTTAAAAAGAAGATGAAAGCATGGCTTGGATTATCGGGCAAAGAAGATAAGTAAAGGATGGGAAGTACATGTTAGACACGCATGCCCGCAAGTGGGTGCAGCCAAGTATAGAGGGGACGGCACGTCTGTTCCTGAACAAAGGATTAACGGCCAATCAAGTGACAGTCACCGCCTTCATCATAGGTTCTGTGACAGGTCTGGTCTATTACCTGGGTTTCCCGATTATGGCCGTCCTTTTATTATGGCTCTCGGGATTCCTGGACGCGGTGGATGGAACCATGGCCCGATTGACCAAACCATCTCCCTTTGGCACCGTCATGGATGTCACGTTTGATCGGTTCGTTGAAATCAGTGTCATCCTCGGGGTTGCTTTCCTTCATCCTGACATCATGTGGGCCCTTCTCTTACTTAGTGTCTCCATCATCATTTCCATGACCATTTTCCTGACCGTGGGGGCTGTATCAGAGAAGCAGGGGATGAAGTCCTTCTATTATCAAGCGGGACTGGCTGAGAGAACGGAAGGTTTCATCCTGTTCAGCCTCATGATGATATTTCCATCCATTGTCTTGTGGACCACCCTCCTGTTTTTTGCAGTGGAGTTATATACGGGAATCCAACGATTTCTAGAAGCGAAACGACTACTTTCATAAGGAGAGATTCAGATGGAACAATACGATTTAATTGTCATAGGAGGAGGGGCAGGCGGATTGACCGTCGCCTCTGGGGCTGCCTCACTGGGAGCAAAAGTGGCACTTGTTGAAAAAAGCGGCCTTCTGGGAGGGGATTGCCTTCACTTTGGCTGTGTCCCGTCCAAGGCGTTCATCCAATCGGCAAGAGAAGTGGCGACCATACGTTCAGCCGGGGATTACGGATTCGAAACAAAAGGATCCGTCGATATGAAGAAGGTAAAAGAACGAGTCAAAGGGGCCATTTCACACATTCAACAGCACGATGATCCCGATCGCTTCCTGGAGCTTGGGGTCGATATTTATTTCGGAGCAGCCGAGTTCCTGGATCCCCATACCATTTTGGTGGAGAAAGAGGACCGGATCTCCGGGAAGAGGGTGGTTGTGGCGACAGGATCAAGTCCACTTGTCCCCGATATCGATGGCCTTGGCAATGTTGAATACCATACGAATGAAACAGTATTCGAAGTGGATGACCTCCCTCGCCGGGTGGTCTTCATCGGGGGAGGTCCAATTGGTCTGGAATTGGCGCAGGCATTCTCCCATTTAGGCTCAGAAGCCATAGTGCTAGAACAGCATGATGAAATCCTGGTGAAAGAAGATAAAGAAATCCGTGAAATGGCCACCGGGTTATTGGAAAAGGATATTCAGTTTGTTTTTGGAGCTGAAATTAAACGTGTGTCGAAGCGGGATGGACAGAAGGTGGTTCATTACGTGAAAGATAGAGAAGAGCAGTCGGTTGAGGGGGACCTTTTATTCCTCGCGACAGGCCGCAAGCCGGGTACAGATTCCTTGAATCTTTCCGCTGCCGGTGTGGAGACAGACGATCGGGGATTCATCAAAGTGAATGACGAACTAAGAACGAATCAACCCCATATTTTCGCGATAGGAGATGTGAACGGCCGTTATCCATTCACTCACGGTGCCGGAATGGAAGGGAAGCTTGTCGTCCAAAATGCCGTATTTGGATTGAAACGAAATGTCTCCTACAGCAAGCTGCCCTGGACCACCTATACGACACCGGAAATCTTCCATATCGGCTTGACCGAGGAAGAAGCGGTGGAAAAAGGAATAGAATACAAGGTCTATAAGAAAACGTTAGACGAGGTAGACCGGTTCGTGGCAGATCAGAAGACAGAGGGTCTCGTTAAAATCATCACAGACCCGAAAGGCAGGATCCTCGGTGCCCACGCAGTCGGCGCCGGCGCTGGAGACTGGATGCAGCCGGTCGTGTTCGCAATGGAAAAGGGAAGCAAGATCGGTGCCCTTTCCAACATGGTCTATCCTTACCCGAATCACGCAGCAGCCGTCCAGCAGACAGCGGACCTGTACTGGAGAGAGAAGCTGTTCGACGGGGTACTCCCTGTGATTAGTAAGAAGTATGTGGAATTGTTTAGATAAGGTGTTTACAGCGCGACTGCTGGGAGGCGGTCGTGTTTTTTTTGTGGGGTTAGCTGCTTAACCCTCACTCCCCATACTTTCCCATAAACCGCTGATCAATCCAGTCCTTCAACCGCCAGGCCCATCCGCTGACCAATGAAAAGGATCCGTAGGTTAGGAAGCCACGCTTGTCCCCGACAGACATGATAGCGAGATATCGTTTCTGGGGCTCAAAGGGAATGATTTTTCCATTGGCTGCGGCGCCGTTCAGGTTTTCCCATAGGACGGGCCCTTGTCTGACGGCTGTTACGCCGTTTTTAGGCACATCGGGAAAGTCTTGTAAGGTAGCGCAATCACCGGTTCCGAACACGTTTGGGTATTCAACTGATTGAAGGTAGCTGTTCACGAGCAGATATCCTTGTTCATCTGTCGGAAGCACACTGCTCGCGAATAGAGGGGGTGCTTTAGGTCCTCCCAGGAAAATGACCTCTTCATAATCGAGGATCTCCCCTTTATCTGTATACACTCGGGACTCCTCCACTTTCGTCACGCGCCCTTGATGCAGATCGATGCCTTTTGTAAGGGCGATAGCCGTCATTTTTTCAGACGAAAAGATACCGGCTTTTTCTAACAGTGGAGAGGAGTGGGCGACTATGACAGCATGATTGTCATACCCTTTGTCCCTTTTCCATGCTTTCAGGGATAATGCCATTTCAATACTTGCTGCACCGCCACCGATGAAAATGGTTTTTCGGCTTTTCTGCAGTTTCTGGATTTGCTCGGGAAATCGGTAATTTGGCTTGATAGGCAGGTTGTGTTTATGTAATCCTTTGATCTCCGTTGAATCATTTCGGGAGCCGATGTCGAATGAAACAAAGTCGTAGGTGAAGATCTCCCCTTTGTCTGTTAACAGATGCTGCTGATCTGGATCGATGGAGAGAACGGTGCTTTTGACAAAGTCACAGCCGGCAGCTTTACATAAGTTCTCTAAATCGATCCGGGTTTCTTCCAATGAATAGATTCCCTCCGTGTATCCGGAGAACATTCCGGAATAATATTGATAACGGGAAGGGGAAATCAGGACCCATTTCACGTTTTCCTCCTGATGTTGACTCTTTTTTATGCAGTGGAGGTGGCTGTGTCCGCCACCGACTAAGATGATTGTTTTCATAGTGGAACTCCTTTTTAGAGAGAGCGTTTTTCTTCCCATTCTTCCCTGATCATCCCCATGCGTATGGAGTCATAATAAACACCATTGTAGTACCGGCATTTTCTCATACGTCCTTCAAGCTGCATCCCGATTTTCTCTGCGGCCTTCATCATCCGTTCATTCCCTGACCACGTCGTGATGCCGACCCGCCCGATTTCCTTCGTCGTAAAGAGGTGATCGACCCATAGGGATAAGGCTTCGGTTCCATATCCACCGTTCCAAAAGGCAGGATCGTAGATGACGATTCCCGCTTCAAGCCATCTGGTGGGTTCGTAATCCCAATAGTATCCGACGGTTCCGATGATGGTACCGTCGACCTCGATGACCCGTTGGAACTCATCGCTGCGACTTTTATTTCTGATGGATGATTCCATATACTCTTCAAAGGGGACGTACGTATGTTTAAAATAAGGGGCGTCCCATTTTTTCCACTCAGGGGAAGGGTCGCCGTAAATATAGTCCCATAGACGGGGAAGGTCTCTCTCTTCTATTTTTCTAAGTGTTACACGCTGACCAGTTAATTTCAATTCATGAGCACTCCTTTATTGTGTTACTATTTCCATTATACAGAAAATACCTTGAATAATCAGAATAGATAGTAAGAAAAAACAGAGGTCCGTCCCTCTAAAGTGAGGGACGGACCTCTGTTTGGTTAACTTGCTTTAATGGACGAGACCCGTGCTTTTTTCTTTTGGGTCAGTTTGTCGACGATGGATGTGATGGCACCGTCGCCTGTTACGTTGCAGGCAGTTCCGAAGCTGTCCTGTGCAAGGTAAAGGGCAATCATGAGAGACGTCATAGTCGGTCCGAATCCAAGCATCGTTTCAAGTAATCCAAGGGCTGCCATAACGGCTCCACCGGGAACACCAGGTGCTGCAATCATCGTGATGCCGAGCATCAAAATGAATGGGAACAGCTGAGTGAATTGCAGAGCTTCACCCTGGATGAACATGACGGCCATGGCGCAGCTGACGAGTGTGATGGTGCTTCCTGATAAATGAATGGTGGCAAGGAGCGGGACAGAGAAGTCTGCAATCCGTTCTCTTGAACCGATTTTTTTTGAACGTTCAAGGGTGACGGGAATCGTTGACGCCGATGATTGTGTTCCGAGTGCCGTGAAATAAGCGGGGAGCATCCCCTTCATCATGGAAAGCGGGTTCTGCTTTCTCAGTGTACCGGCGGCTGTATATTGAACAACTAAAAAGACAAGATGTAATAGAATGATCATGACAAAAACTTTTGCAAATACAGACATGATGGCACTCACCTGTCCGCCTTGTGTCATATTGGCAAAGATCCCAAGGATATGAATCGGTAAAAGTGGAATGATGATCTTTTCAATGACAAGTTCCACGATGTTCCTGAATTCATCCATCCCTTTTTGAAGGGTATCCCCTTTAATGGCGGCCATTCCCAGTCCAATGGTGAACGCGATGAGGAGTGCCGACATCACGCCCATGATCGGAGGCATGTCCACTGTGAAGAACCCTTTGAGAAGAGCTTCTTCTGGATTTTCAAATGATTGGGACGTTTGATTGGCGAGTAAAGTTGGGTAAATAGACTTCGCAACCGTAAAGGCGAGTAAACCGGCTAGCACGGTGGAACCATACGCAAGGGCAGTGGTCAATCCGAGAAGTTTCCCTGCACCTTTACCCATGGAGCCAATCCCCGGAGCGATAAAGCCGATGATAATCAATGGAATTGCAAATCCGAGGAAATTACCGAATAGTCCATTGAATGTAGCGAAGATTTTCACAAACCATTCTGGTGCATATGCTCCAATGATAATACCTAACGCGATACCTAAAAGGATCTTAGGCAGTAAACCGAGCTTTCTCATCTGGGTGTCCTCCTTGAAAGTACAAATGTTTTTAATACGAGGATTATACACCTAATAGAGTGATAATTTAATAGCTTTTTAAATAGGCGAAATCTTAAGTGTATTCAGAATAATAATTGAAAGAACTGTCGCCGGACTGGTTTTCGTTTGCATACATATATAATGGGCCGTAATCCGAATGCCATTTGAATCAAGACAAATGTGGTAATTTTTATTTTCCAAAGGAATCATTCTTTCCCTTTCCGGTGAAAGTGATAAAATAGAAACATCTATTGTGAATATTGGAGGTAACGAAATACATGAAAACGAAGTTGTGCTTACTGTACGGCGGTAAATCCGCTGAACATAATGTTTCCCTGCAAACAGCCAAGGCCGTAATCGGTGCCCTGGACTTAAATAAATATGAAATCCACCCTATTTTTATTTCGACGGAAGGTAATTGGATAAAAGGGCCACAATTGAATGCCCCTGTTGAAGATGTGAAAGCATTGCAATTTAAAGAAGGGGAAGAAATTGCTCCTAATGCGTTGAGTACGTCCATCGCTCCTTCTGAGTCTGAAGGATATGACATGATCTTCCCATTGCTTCACGGACCGAATGGTGAAGATGGAACGGTTCAAGGCATGCTTGAGCTGTTGAATCTTCCATACGTAGGAAACGGTGTCCTTGCTTCATCTGCCGGAATGGATAAAGTCATCATGAAGAATCTATTTGCTCAGGCTGGCATTCCTCAAGTCAACTACACGTGGTTCATCCGCAGCACGTGGAAGGGGAACCCGGAATCTGCCTATAAACAGGTGGAAGAAGAGATTGGTTACCCATGCTTCGTGAAACCTGCCAACTTAGGTTCATCTGTAGGGATCAGCAAGTGTACGTCCCGTGAGGAATTAGCGGCTGCCTTCAGAGAAGCGTTCCAATTCGACCGTAAGATCATCATCGAAGAAGGCGTGAAGGCCCGGGAAATCGAGCTTGGCGTACTTGGCAACGATCAGCCGGAATGCTCCGTGGCAGGAGAGATCGTACCTAAGAAAGATTTCTACGATTATAAAGCCAAATATGAAGATGGGGATACAGCTCTCATCATTCCTGCTGAAGTAGAAGGAAGCATCTACAATGAAATGAAGGAAATTGCGATTCAGTCATACAAAGCCCTGGATTGTTCAGGACTTGTGCGTGCAGACTTCTTCTTGACGGAAGACGGTCAGATTTACATGAACGAAGTGAACACGATGCCAGGTTTCACACCGTACAGCATGTTCCCGCTTCTCTGGAAACACACTGGAGTCGATTATCCTACCCTGATCGGGAAACTCGTGGAGCTTGGTTTGGAACGCTATCAAGACAAACAAACGATTAAACATACGATGTAAACAACTTGGGACTGACCACATCTAGAGGCAGTCCCTGGTCTATTTTGATGAAAAATGAGTAAAAGGAGAAAACGAATGTTCGAAAAGACGATTAGAGAGATATGTACCATGCTTGATGTGAAAAATGACCCTTCTGCATTTGATCCGGTGATTGTAAAAGGCGTTTCCATCGATACGAGAAAAATCGGGAGTGGCAACCTATTTGTTCCTTTTAAAGGAGAAAACGTCGACGGTCACGAGTTCGTCCGTCAGGCGATCGACAATGGAGCATCCGCTGCCTTATGGGATATCAATGTCCCTAATCCCCCGGAAGATATTCCGGTCATCGTGGTGGAAGATCCGCTGCTTGCCCTTCAGTCTTTGGCAAACCAATACCGGCACGAGCTTGACTTAAAGGTAGTCGGGATTACTGGAAGCAATGGGAAAACAACGACCAAGGATATTGTCGCCAATCTATTATCTGTAAAATACCGTGTGCATAAAACACAGGGGAATTATAATAACCATATCGGTCTGCCGTTAACGATCCTTTCCCTGCCCCAGGACTCGGAAGTGGCTGTGCTTGAAATGGGGATGAGCGGATTTGGAGAGATCGAACTCCTATCTGAAATTTCTCAGCCGGATGCTGCCATCATCACGAACATCGGGGAATCCCATCTTCAGGATCTTGGTTCCCGTGAAGGCATCGCCAAGGCTAAGCTCGAAATTGTCAAAGGGCTTAAACCTGACGGGCTGTTTGCATACTACGGAGACGAACCGCTTCTGCAGGAGGGCGTAAAGGGAATTGGCCTCAAGAATATGGAGACCTTCGGAAGAAGTGAATCCAATAATATTTACCCGACAAAGATCGAAATGAACAATCAAGGAAGTTATTTTGAGACTTCTGTCGCTGAAGGCGAAACGTTCTTCCTGCCTGTATTGGGACAGCATAACATCCATAACGCCCTTGCCGGGATCCTGATCGCCCGTCATTTCGGACTCACCGTTGAAGAAATGAAAGAAGGCTTGCAATCATTGAAGCTGACCCAGATGAGGATGGAAATGGTGGAAGGGAAGAAAGGCGAAAGCATCATCAACGATGCCTATAATGCGAGCCCCACTTCCATGAAAGCGGCCATCGGACTGGTGTCAGAGCTCGAAGGATTCCGCACAAAAATCCTCGTCCTTGGTGATATGCTCGAACTTGGAGATCAAGAAGAAGAATTTCATCAAGAGATCGGACACTTGATCGATCAGGAAAAGATCCAGCAAGTGTTCACGTTTGGACGGCTTGGAACGTTCATCGCAAAAGGTGCCCTGGAGAATTTCCCTGAAGAGCGCGTGCACTCTTATATGGATAAAGAGAGTCTGGCTCAGGAACTGTCTTCCTTGATCAAAGGGGATGAATTGATCCTATTTAAGGCTTCCAGAGGAATGAAACTGGAAGAAATCATTGAAGGATTAAAGGGATAAGTTTAAACCTTCTTTGAAATGAGCAAAATGAGCTTAAGCTGGGAGAGTGGCTCGCTCCCTACCTTTTAATAAGTAAGAAGGGATAACATGATCGGTTGTTTATTAATCCATGGTTTCACAGGGAGTCCGTTTGAAGTAGAACCCCTGGCTGAATTCCTCCAAGATCGAACCGATTGGAAAATCGTCGTGCCGACTCTTCCTGGTCATGGGGAAACCCTCGAACTGAAAGGGATTAAGCATATAGAATGGATCGAACATGCTGAGTCCGAGCTGAAAGTCCTGTTGGACACATGTGACGAAGTGTACGTAATCGGATTTTCAATGGGCGGATTGATTGCCTCGTATCTTTCGGTCAAATACGATGTAGATAAGCTCGTCCTGTTAAGTGCGGCGGCCTACTATATCAATGCCAAGCAATTACTGAAAGATATTGGAAATTTAATTAAAGAAGGAATACAGGGAAATATACTGGAAAACGAGCTGTACAAACGGTACAAATTCAAAGTGACCCAAACCCCGATCCTGTCCACATACGAATTCAGGAAAGTCGTCCGTATTGCTCGTCCGCTCCTTCGGGAGGTAAGCATCCCAACCTTTATCGCCCAAGGAAAGAATGATGGAATAGTCCCCCCTAAAGCTGCGAAATATATATATGAGACTATTTCCTCAAAGAAGAAAAACCTATTTTATTCCCCTGAAGCCAAACACTTGATATGTCACAGCCAAGATAAGCACGAACTTTTTGATAAGATCTACCAATTCCTTCAAATTGAATAGATTGACTATTTGACATTAGATTGAAATTCGTTTCTAGAAGTGGTAACATAACTACAACATAGTTCTTAATTTGTTGGACGTGCTAGCTCTTCTATTTTGAAGAGTGTATTTTTTTGTACCAAACATAAAACTAAACATCTCATATAGACGGTTTTAGATTAGATACCGAAGTCTTTCGGTGGGTAAGATTTCGTTCCGACCTAAAAATATAATCAGATATTGATTAGTTATAAAAGATGTAAATTAAAGGAGAATGTAACATTGACTAAGTTTGCAGATTTAAACTTAAGCGCATCTACGTTGAAATCAATCAAACGTATGGGCTTTGAAGAAGCAACACCAATTCAGGCAAGTACAATTCCAGTCGGTTTAGAAGGTAAGGATATCATCGGTCAGGCACAAACGGGAACAGGGAAAACGACAGCATTCGGTATTCCGATGATCGAGAAAATCGATGTCAAGAACCCTAAAGTCCAGGCCCTTATCATTGCACCAACACGTGAACTTGCGATCCAGGTTTCTGAAGAATTATACCGTATCGGGGCTGACAAGCGTGCCCGCGTCCTATCTGTATATGGAGGTCAGGACATCCAGCGTCAAATCCGTGCGATGAAAAAGAACCCTCATATCATCGTCGGTACACCAGGTCGCCTTCTTGACCATATCAAACGTAAAACACTCAACCTTGAAAACGTTGAAACATTAGTGCTTGACGAAGCAGACGAAATGCTGAACATGGGCTTCATCGAAGACATCGAAAGCATCCTTGAAACTGTACCAAGCACAAGACAAACACTTCTATTCTCTGCCACTATGCCGGATCCGATCCGCCGCATTGCGAACCGTTTCATGTCAGAGCCGGAAGTAATTAAAGTAAAATCAAAAGAAGTAACGGTTTCAAACATCGAACAATACTTCACAAAAGTCAGCGAAAAAGAAAAATTCGATACACTTTCCCGTTTAATCGACGTACAATCACCAGAACTTGCGATTGTATTCGGTCGTACAAAGCGAAGAGTAGACGAATTAGCGCGTGCTCTTAGCATCCGCGGCTACCTTGCAGAAGGTATTCACGGAGATCTTTCTCAAGCCCGTCGTATGACGGTCCTTAAGAAGTTCAAAGAAGGACGCATCGATATCTTGATCGCAACAGACGTTGCTGCCCGTGGATTAGATATCTCAGGCGTAACGCATGTTTACAACTTTGACATTCCTCAAGATCCTGAAAGCTACGTTCACCGTATCGGACGTACAGGTCGTGCAGGTAAGAAGGGTATGTCCATCACTTTTGTTACACCAAGAGAAATGGGTTACCTGAAAATTGTTGAACAAACAACGAAGAAGAAAATGACGGCCCTTAAGCCACCTAGCTTAAACGAAGCTCTTGAAGGTCAACAACGCCTGGCTTTAGAGAAGCTGGTTGAAGCTGCGAAGGAAAGCGATCTTAAAGATTACTATCCATTAGCAGAAGAATTCCTAGGCGATCACGATCCTGTTCAAGCAGTAGCGGCAGCGATCCGTGTATTGACGAAAGAGCCTGATACGACTCCTGTAGAAATTACGGAAGAACGTCCACTACCATCAAGAGGTGGAAATCGTGGCGGCGGTAACCGTGGTGGATACAAAGGTGGAGCACGCAGCGGAAGTCGCGGTGGATCTTCACGCAGCGGCGGTGGAAATCGCGGAGGCGGAAGCCGTGGCGGAGACCGCAACCGTTCTGGCGGCGGCAGACCACAATCTTCAAGCAAACGTAAATCTTATAACAATTCTTGATTAGATCAATAGGACACGATGACCTTTAGGGGTTGTCGTGTTTTTTTGTTGTGTTGCGGTGAGAGGTGAGATGAGATGGTGGACGGAGAGTGTTGGCTTAATTCCAATTTATGTAAAAATGCGCAATTACCATCTATAATGACGCAATAAATAAAAAAACGACGCAATTATCCTGAATATGACGCAATCAACCCCCGAAATGACGCAATCAATATTAATATGTTAATATTCCCGATCCGTAAGAAGGAATTTCCCAACCTATCGCGAACTAAATACCCATAACCAATAATAAGGAGAGTGATCAATTGTTCTGTAAAGAGCTAACAATCCCGCTAATTCTTGAAAAAACAGAGGCATTATCGGGCCGGATCGTCCAACATCATCTAAAAGTCCCCCTCTTAGAAAAGGATTTACGAAAAAGAAGGGCCGGTTACAAAGGAGAATCCACTGTCTACTACCATCTCACCTTTTTAAAAGATAAAAGATACAAGATCTTTTATAATGTAAGACTCCCCATCTTCTCAAACCATTTCCAAATGGACTTTCTCATCCTTACCCCATCCTATATTTTGATCATCGAAGTAAAAAACATATCGGGACTTGTAACCATTGATCCGTTCATCAAGCAGCTTACCCGGACTCATAAAGGAGTGACAGAAGGATTCACCGATCCAGTCTCGCAAGTGCAAAGGTATAAATTATTACTCCAGAAATGGTTCAGTACCCACAAACTGAAGCATCCACCGATTAAACATCTTGTCGTATTCAGCAACCCGTCAACTACCTTGAATTACACTGTATCCCCTGCGCCGGACGATCCGTACAAACAGATTATCCATGCTCAAAATATCATCGATAAGATCATGGATTTAAATGAAAAACATCCAACCTCAACCGTGACAGAGAAAGAACTTCTAAAAATGAAGAGGGTCATAATAAAAAAACATGAGGAGTCGGAAATTGACATCCTAAAAGCCTACTCCCTCACAAAAAACGACATCCTCACCGGTATACGCTGCGAAAACTGCCAGCACCTCCCCATGATCAGAGTCAGTGCATCCTGGTCCTGCCCTAAGTGCCGCCACTCTTCGAAGACAGCACACATCACAGCAATCCACGAATACTTCTTACTCCTAAACAACCACCTAACCAATAGTGAACTAAGAAAGTTCCTCCATCTAAACTCAAGAAATACAGCCTATAAAATGTTAAAATCCCTTCAATATAAAACCCAAGGAGAAACGAAATCCGTCATCTATTCAAAACCCGCAAGATAATTCCCCCAGAGAGCGCACATACTAACCCAAAAAGGAGTCCAACATCCATGACACTCGTAAAACTCGGCTATGTGGCCATGAGCATGAACCTTCAAAATGCATCCCCCTCCCAAACGATGACCTATAAGCAATTCGCAGGCATAAAGGATCGAGAGGCAGCGATCCATAAATTAGAACGGATCGCCCGGTCGAATTTACAAAACTGCCTCAGGCTTTTAAAGCATAATGTCCTGAATGAAATCCACTTCTTCAGGTTCAGTTCGAAACTGATCCCTCTTGCGAATCATCCTGAATTGAAGGGATGGGATTTTATCTCTCCGTTACAGGAAGAACTCCAGGAGATTGAAGAATACTTGAAGCTTCATCCCATGAGGGTGGGCTTTCATCCTGATCACTTTGTTCTGCTGAATTCCAGTGATGTGGATGTGTTGAAAAATACGCTGAAGACGTTGAAGATGCACGAAGCTTTGTTAAAGGGGATGGGGATCAATCCGACCCACCGCTGTGTCCTTCATGTGGGTGGAGCGTATGAAGATAAGGAAAAGGCGCTAGAGCAATTTATTCATAATTGGGGGCTGACTCCGGTCTCTCTTCAGCGGATGATCATCCTTGAGAATGATGATACGGTGTTCAGCGCGGCGGATGCCCTTTATTTGTGTGAAAAACTCGGCATTCCTCTTGTGTTTGATTATCATCACCATCTGGCCAATAACGAAAGGGACTGGCTGCTGGATTGGGATAGAGTGGTTGGGACGTGGAGTCAATCGCCTTTGCCGGTGAAGATGCATATATCGAGCCCCCGGTCCCAGGAAGAGTACAAGGCCCATGCGGATTTCATCGAGCCCGGGATGTTCCTTGACTTCTTACACGGAATGAAAGGCTCAGTCGATGAAATCGATTGTATGATCGAAGCCAAGAAAAAGGATGATGCGCTGTTCAGACTGGTAGAGGATCTGCAAGGAAAGGAAGGAATTGAATGGGTCGATAAAAGTTCCTTTATAGTGAAGTAGATGTTATGAAATTTTATTCTCCCCACAATCTGAAACCATCTCTGTTCCGAAACGTATATTTACTGTAAGATTTAGTAAAAGAGAGAGGGGGATTTGAATGATAGGGGAACCGCAAAAGAGAATATCTCCAATGGCTTTGAAAGTATGGAAGATATATGGAGTGCTGGAATCGTTGATCGTGGCTGCCTTGGCAGTCGGAGCAATTGTGTTAACGAATATATTTGATTGGTCCCATTGGGTGACCGCAATAGCTGTAGGTGTAGTGATCCTTTTTACATATTTGTTCGTGTTTTTACTTCCGACCATCAAGTGGAAAAGGTGGCGGTATGAAGTGAGGGAACAGGAGATTGAACTGCAGAGGGGAATCCTGATTGTGAAACGTACGCTGGTTCCGATGGTGAGAGTTCAGCATGTTGATACGGTACAGGGGCCGATTCTAAAAAGATACGGGCTGTCGACGATTACCATCTCCACTGCAGCAAACGTCCACGAGATCCCTGCTTTGGACATGGAAGAAGCGGATGAACTGAGGAATTCGATTTCGCAGCTGGCGAGGGTGGCGGAAGATGATGTCTGAACATAAAAGGCTTCACCCGATATCTGCTGTGGCGAGTTTTGTTAAACAACTGAAAGATTTGATTGTTCCGTTCGTATTTTTGTTTGTCATAAACAATCGGGGAGAGAAGAATGGATTTTGGGATTATATGCCGCTTCTATCCATGGCGCTAGTCCTTGTCATCGTTCTTGTTTTCGGAATCATTAAGTGGCTTCGTTTTACCTACCGGCTTGAAAGTGGTGAACTGAGGATAGAGTATGGGCTATTTGTGAAAAAGAAGCGGTATATCCCGATTGAACGGATCCAGAGTCTGAACTTCTCGGAAGGCATTTTGCACCGGCCTTTTGGACTTGTAAAGGTGAAGGTCGAAACAGCGGGATCTTCAAGTTCCAGGGAGTCGGAAGCGGAACTGACCGCGATTTCTAAGGAGGAAGCACTGGATTTAGAACAGATGATTTATCAGGAGAAGAAGGGTGAGAGCGTGACGGAGGATTCTTCTCTGGAGCAGGCTGCCATTCAGGAAGATGAACCTTTTTTCACCCTAGGCCAAAAAGACATCTGGGTTCTTGCGGCGACCTCGGGAGGAGTAGGGGTCATTATTTCAGGGGTTGCGTTATTTTTATCGCAATTTAATGAACTCATTCCCTATAAGGCTGTATATGAAGAAGTGGCCGTGTTTATAAAAAGTGGCGTGTTCATCGTCGCATTGACGGCATTTTTAGGGCTGGTTCTTGCCTGGTTCCTATCGATTGTCTGGACATTTATCATTTATGGTGATTTTAAGATCAGAATAGTGGATGAACATATTGTTATGACAAGAGGGCTGCTTGAAAAGAAGCAGGTGACGGTCCCGTTAAACAGGGTGCAGGGGATCCGGATAGTGGAGAACCCGATCAGGCAGCTGATTGGGTATTGTACCGTGCACATTGAAAATGCCGGTGGATCTGTTTTAGAGAAAGACAGTACGAGTATTAAGTTATTCCCGATTATTAAAAAGGAACAAGTACCGGAGTTGTTAAATGGATTGTTTCCAGAATATATCATCCAAGATGATTTTAAAGGGCTGCCGGTAAGTGCCATGAGGAGATATGTATTCAGGCAAACGGTCTGGGTATTGGTCCCTGTTGCTGCCGCCTGCTACTTCTTTTGGCCGTATGGTCTTTGGGCAGCGCTCTTGATTCTGCCTTTTGGAGTGCTCGGATACTATCAATACCGCGCAGGCGGATTCAGAATCGATGGGGGGCAGTTATCTTTACGATATAGAGGGGTATTGAAGAATACGATGTATATGAAGAAAAATCGGATTCAGTCCCTTGATACGAAAGAGAGCTGGTTTCAGGAAAGGAAAGGGTTGGGGAGTCTCACGACTACGGTGAAATCAGGGGCAGCCGGTTATGCGAGTCAGGTGAGGGACCTTAAGAAAGAAGATCTGAAAAGGATCGTCTCCTGGTTTTCCCATAGTATATAAACAAAGAAGCGGCCTGTTCATTCCGGCCGCTTCTTGCTTATTCTTATTTCCTCCCAGAAATCCATCCGATGACGAAGCCTGCGATCAACCCGAAGATATGGGCGGTAATGTTAATGCCTGATTGCATGAAGGTCATTACGACCCCGATGATCACGATGGGGAGGATGATCTGCCGGCTTTCCCTGGTGATGAAATGATTTTTCAGGACGATCATGGCAATATAAAAGCCGAATAACCCGAAGATGGCCCCTGAAGCACCGACGTGGCTATAGGTAAGAGGCTTGATTAGATAAGTGATGATATTGGCAAACACACCGCTTGCTAGGTAAAGGGCAAGGAACTTTGCCTTTCCAAGGTGTTTCTCAAGTGGTGGTCCGAATAGGACGAGAGAAAACGAGTTGAATAATAGATGGGCAAAACCCATATGAACGAAGATCGGAGTGATCAGTCTCCACCATTCGCCTTCTTTTATGAATACATTCACACCAGCGAGTTGTTCGTACACCCACAATTGAGGGAAGATGGGAAGGGCACTGACCGCAAATAGGGCGATATGAATCAGGACGATAAAGGAAATAATAGGATAGTATCGTAGAAATTGAGAAAAACTTTCCGTTCGTACAAACATAGTGTATCCTCCTAAATGGGCTTGGTACTCAAAAAATAACCGTTAGTACTATAGTATAAGAAAAAGATGAAAATCACGAGTGGAGTTCATTATTAAAATATGCAGGACAGGACAAGAGTAGAAGGGGAGACGCTTATGATTAAAGGAATAGGGTTGGATATTGTAGAGATCGGGCGCATACGGGAATTACTGGAACGGCAGCCGAAGTTCGTGAAGAGGATCCTGACGGACAGGGAAGAGGATGCGTTCTTTTCGTTGAGTGAAGTGCGCAGGATTGAATATGTGGCCGGTCGTTTTGCAGCGAAAGAGGCGTACGCAAAAGCGAATGGAACCGGGATCGGGACGATGCTTTCGTTTCAGGATATTGAAATCAGTAAGGATGGGAACGGCAAGCCTTATTTTTCGAAGCCCGAGAAAACGCATGCCCATTTATCCATCACGCACAGCAGGGAGTTTGCGGCGGCCCAGGTCGTCATAGAAGAGTAATTAAATTTAAAGCTTGTCATCTTCACTAGCATAATCCCTCAGGTTGTCTCATATATTCAGTAGTGCAATAGGAGAGACAAGGCCAGTTGTTTAACAATCGCGGTTCGTTGGCGAATGGAACCGGGCATTCTTTCAAGGATCGTCCATTCTTTGACAAGTGGCCTTCCCCTCTCTCAATTACGTTTATCCTGGGACAAAAGGGGTTGAAAGTATGAAGAAAAAGCTAGTGATACTAGTGATGGCCATGTTGGCGGTGCTTGCACTCGCTGCCTGTGGAGAGAAATCGAAAGACGATGTAACCAAGGACCTTAAGGCAAAAGTAGAAGATATGAAGGGGTACAAAGCAGATGCGAAAATGACCCTGCAGGTGGGAGAAGAACCCCAAACCTATGATGTGGAAGTATGGCATAATGACCCTAATTATTATCGTGTAGCCCTTAAGAATGCTACGAAAGATCAAAGCCAAATGATCCTGCGTAATGATGAGGGAGTGTTCGTCCTGACACCGGCCTTGAATAAAAGCTTCCGATTCCAAAGTAACTGGCCTGAAAACAGCAGTCAGGCATACTTGTATGAATCACTTGTCAAGGATGTATTAGAAGACAAAGATGCGACCTTCAAAGAAACGAAGAGTCACTATGTCTTCACAACGAAAACACGTTACCAGAACAGTCAGATGCTCCCTACACAGGAGATTGCTTTCAACAAAAAAGACCTGACGCCTGCATCTGTTAATGTGATGGATTCAGATCAAAACCCGCTTGTAAAAGTGGAATTTTCTAAGATGGACATGAAAGCCGCGTTTGACAAAAAAGATTTCGATATGAAGAAAAATATGACCGGCGCCCAGCTTGAGGTTCCAGTGACAGCGACAGTAGAAGATACAGAATTCACCGTTCTTTACCCGATGTCTGAAATCACCGGTACGGAATTAATAGAAGAAAAAGAAGTGGCGACGGATACAGGAAAGCGCGTCATTTTAACCTATGATGGCGAAAAATCCTTTACAATCGTTCAAGAGAAGACGACTGTCGTCCCTACGATTACTGTGTCTACATCCCTCAAGGGGGAATTGGTGGACCTTGGCTTCACCGTAGCGGCCATGACGGATCAAACCATCCGATGGACGAATAATGGTGTGGATTATATGCTCGCATCAAATGACCTCACCCCTTCGGAAATGGTGATGGTGGCACAATCCGTGCAAGGTTCAATGGTGAAATGATGTATATGATCGGGGCGGGCCTATCGGGTCCGCCTCTTTTCAATCAAGGGATAGAGAGTAAAGTCCCTACTCCAACCATAACCCCCTCCAATACTCCCCATCAAACCCCAAGTTCAACTTTCATTCTGCTGAAAAACCCAAAATCTATTCACCACAATAAATGATAATATGAATAATCCATGGTATTCTTGAATAGAATGACAATGTTTTGTGTAACGATATGAGGAAGTGAACAGAGTGGAAACCCAGACGCAATTTTTTCGAGATACATGGGCTGAAATCAATTTGGATCATTTATATGAAAATGTAAAAAATATTAAAGGTCATATCCCGGATGACGTGAATGTATTTGCCGTTGTAAAGGCGAATGCTTATGGGCACGGGGATGTTCAAACAGCTCTCACTGCACTCGCTGCAGGGGCGCATGGGTTGGCCGTGGCCTTCCTGGATGAAGCGATCTCTTTGAGAAGGGGAGGCATCACCGCTCCGATCCTTGTTTTGGGGGCTACGCGCCCCAAAGATGTGAAGATTGCTTCACAGTTGGACATTTCCTTAACGGTCTTCCATAAGGAATGGCTTGTGGAAGCTGAAAGACAGCTGTCGAAAGAAGATCATCTAAGCCTTCACATCAAATGTGATACAGGTATGGGGAGGATAGGCGTTCGAACCTCGGAAGAATTAAAGGGGATCGAGGGATATATTCATTCTCACCCACAGTTCGAGCTTCAGGGGATCTTTACCCATTTTGCTACGGCGGATGAACTGAATGATGACTATCTTGAAGAACAGTTGAGGCGCTTCGAATATATGCTACAACAACTGGAATCGCTTCCAGCCTATATCCATTCTTCCAATAGTGCTGCTACTTTAAGGAAAAAGAATACCCTTTTTAATTCTGTAAGAGTGGGAATTGCCATGTATGGTCTTACACCATCGCTCGAGATGAAACCTGAACTGCCATTTCCATTGAAGGAAGTCTTTTCGCTACATTCCCGACTCATTCATACCAAAGAACTTGCAGCTGGTGAGAAGGTCAGTTACGGAGCTACGTATGAAGCTTCCGAATCAGAATGGATCGGGACGATTCCGATTGGATATGCAGATGGATGGCTGCGGAAATTACAGGGTCAGGACGTTTTAGTGGATGGGGAAAGAGTTCCAATTGTTGGAAGGATCTGTATGGATCAATGTATGATCCGGCTGCCTGAATCCCGGCCGATCGGTACCCGCGTCACGTTGATCGGCAAGCAGGATGAAGCTGCCATAACGATGGATGAAATCGCCCGAAAGCTTGATACCATCAACTATGAGATCCCTTGCATCATCTCGACCAGAGTACCGCGCATTTATATAAGAAATGGAGAAGCGACGGAAGTGTCGAATAAGCTCTTACCGGCAGGGGTGCACAGTCAACAGGAAAATAACTCCCCGTTTGATGAATAATTAGTATTTTAACTGGTGGATAATAGAAGAGATTGATAAATTAACTTTTCATTCCCTGTATTTGATGGTATGATAAGTATGTTAATGAACAGAAACGGTATGTAGTGATTGGTGGAGGTGTAGTTTGTGTCTGAATCCAGCGCAACAACAGAAATCTTAATTCGTCTACCGCAACAGCTCGTTACAGAATTGGACGGCTTTGCAGATCAAGAAAATGTGAATCGCAATGAGTTTATTTATCGTGCAACCAAAATGTATTTACGAGAGCGTAAGAAGAGACAATTACGTGAATCTATGAGACGCGGCTATATGGAAATGGCGAAGATTAATCTCGCGATCGCTTCAGAAGCGATTCAAGCAGAATATGAGGCAGAACATACAGTCGAACGCTTAGTAAGCGGAGGTTAATCCTTTGATTGTAAAGCGTGGTGACGTATATTTTGCAGACCTTTCTCCTGTTGTAGGTTCAGAACAAGGCGGAGTTCGGCCGGTACTTGTTATTCAAAACGATATAGGGAACAGGTTTAGTCCCACAATTATTGTAGCTGCCATTACCGCACAAATTCAAAAAGCAAAACTGCCTACTCATGTTGAAATTGATGCAAAACGTTATGGCTTTGAACGTGATTCCGTTATCTTGCTTGAACAGATTCGAACGATTGATAAACAACGTCTTACCGATAAGATCACACACTTGGATGACGAGATGATGGAGAAAGTGGACGACGCCCTGCAAATCAGTGTGGGTCTGATCCAGTTTTAACTCATATCCGTCCTTCGTGTGAATCCATTATCACATATATAATAGAGACAGTTTAACTGCAAACCAGAAGGCTTGCTGATCAACAAATGCTTGATCATCGAGCCTTTTTGTTTTGCTTTTTTTGGTTTCATACCCAATAAAGCCTGATTCTGCCTTGAAAGAAGAATCTGGATAATGGAAATATAGACAATTTTATGACAAAACCAGGTAAACAATTTATAATGGGAAAAGAAAGCAATGAAAATACCCGAAAAGGCATAGGCTTTTTCTTTTCCATATTTATTTGTTAGTATTAAAGTAATTAAGTCATTTTCGTTCTTTGTTGTAAACTACTTTAAGATTGGGTTACATCAATCGGTCTAAATACTAGGGTTAAATTTCATATGATAGAATGGAGAGAACAAAATGTTTAGTGAAGTCACGGCTTATATTCAGGACAATAAATCAGAAATCACTAGTACTTGGATGGACCGCATGAGAAATGAAGCGGATGAGAAGTTTCTTCAAGTCGTTTCAGATCAGGTGTTCACCAAGACAAGCCATGAGTTTGTTGAAATGATTGCCGCTAATTTGAGAGATTCGAAAGAATTCAACAGCCGCCTTGAGGATTTCGCTGAAAAGGTTGTTAGATTAGGGTGGCCATTAACATTTGTAACAACCGCTTTAGGGACATTTGGTAAAGTGGTATACGAAGGCATGACGGAGGATCGGCTGATCACAGAAGAAAATCACGCTTCACAGGTTGAGAAGTTCGATCAGTGGCTTACTCCAATGTACAACAAAGTGGTTAAAGCTTACACAGAATCATGGGAAAGAACGGTTTCTCTTCAAAAGATAGCATTACAGGAATTATCTGCACCACTTATACCGGTGTTTGAAAAGATTTCCATTATGCCGCTTGTCGGCACCATCGATACTGAACGTGCCCGTTTGATAATGGAAAACCTTTTGAACGGTGTGGTAAAGCACAGGGCGGAAGTCGTCCTGATTGATATTACCGGTGTTCCGGTGGTGGATACGATGGTCGCCCACCATATCATCCAGGCTGCTGAAGCCGTACGTTTAGTAGGGGCGAAGTGTATGCTGGTGGGAATCAGGCCGGAGATTGCCCAGACGATCGTTAATTTGGGAATTGATCTTAATCAGTTCAGCACAAACAGTACGTTACGAAAAGGAATAGAAAAAGCTCTTGAAATGACAAATCGAAAAATAGTTTCGGCGGAGGGATTAGAGTGAGAATACCAATTTTAAAGCTGCATGATTGTTTGTTGATTTCCATTCAGTGGGAGCTGGATGATCAGACAGCCCTTCAATTTCAAGAGGATCTTCTCCAGAAGATTCACGAAACAAGTGCGAGGGGAGTAGTGATCGATATTACTTCCATTGATTTTATAGACTCGTTCATCGCTAAAGTGCTTGGGGATGTGATCAATATGTCCAGGCTGATGGGAGCAAAAGTTGTCATCACAGGCATTCAGCCTGCTGTAGCGATAACGTTGATCGAGCTTGGAATCAGGTTAGAGGACGTTCTGACCGCTTTGGATCTGGAAAAAGGTCTGGAGAAATTACAATTGGAACTGGGGGACTAGGTATGGATAGCCAATCCTGCGTGAAGATCACGAATGAATGGGACATCGTTGCTGCCCGCCAGTTAGGGAGGAATGTAGCGAAAGAGCTCGGATTCGGCACAGTTGACCAGGCTCGTATCACTACGGCTATCAGCGAATTAGCAAGGAATATTTATTTATATGCCGGCTATGGTCAAATTTGTATTGAAAAATTATTCGACGCCGGAAAAAAGGGCGTGCGCATCATCGCCTTAGATGAAGGCCCTGGTATTGCCGATATCAGAAAAGTAATGGAAGATGGATATTCCACATCAGGCGGATTAGGAGCAGGTTTGCCTGGAGTTAAGCGTTTAATGGACGAATTTAACGTCGAATCTGTACCGGGTGAAGGGACAGATATAAGGGCGACCAAGTGGCTCCGCTAGGGGGAGTTATATGAATTTCAGAGAATTGATGGATTCAAAATATAGAGAGATTATTGAGCACTATTTAAACGACCAGGATGAGAAGGCTCTTTATTTGGGACAGAAATTCAGTCGCAAATCAATTGAGCATCACGTATCACCGGAAGAAATCATCAGTCTCCACAAGAATGTCATTTTGGAGATGGAACCAAACATACCGCATCAGGTGCTGCATTCTTTCGATATTCTCTTGGAAGTCATGATAGGGTATGGTTTTGCCTATCGTGAACATCAAAGCTTGAGAACGAAACAGCAGGAATTGAATAATGAAATAGATGTAGCTTCCAATATGCAGCAAACCCTTCTTGGTACAGTCATTCCGTCAGTCGAAGGGTTGGATATCGGAGCGGTGAGTGTACCGGCAAAAAAGATGAACGGTGATTATTATCATTTTGTTCAGGATGAAAATGACAGCGTCAGTGTGGCCATTGCGGACGTGATTGGGAAGGGTATACCAGCGGCACTTTGTATGTCCATGATCAAATATGCGATGGACAGTTTACCAGAGTATCGCCATGAGCCGAATGCTGTTTTGGAAAGCTTGAACAGGGTAGTCGAACAAAACGTGGACGCCAGTATGTTCATTACCATGTTCTACGGAGTGTATAATCCTGTGAAGCATCTGTTTTCATACTCATCAGCTGGGCACGAACCCGGCTTTTTTTATAGAGCGTCAACCAATGAATATGAAGACCTTGATGCAAAAGGCCTTCTATTAGGTGTCGATAAAAAAGCAAAGTACAGACAATATGAAAGACGTGTGGAAGTGGGGGATATGATCATTCTCCTTTCCGATGGAGTAACAGAATGCCGCACGGAAGAAGGTTTCATCGAGAGGGAGGATCTGGTTCAGTTGATCAGCCAATATACACACCTTCCCACCCAGGAGATCATCAATAATGTGTATAAGCAACTTGAGAAGCTGCAGCATTTTGAGCTTAGGGACGATTTTACCTTGATCATCATAAAAAGAAATTCGTAATGTGTTTATTTTTATCAGAAATAGGGTAAATGAATAGGGACGTATTATAATGTTGCCAAAAAGGTGGTCTTTTTATGAACTTATCAATAGATATGAAAGAAAAAGAAAACGAGCTGCTCGTCAAAGTAGCCGGTGAAATTGATGCATATACAGCTCCAAAGCTTAAAGAAACACTTCAGCCATCTGCTGAATCTGATAATAAAGATATAACAGTCGATCTTTCGGAAGTATCATACATGGATAGTACGGGACTCGGCGTGTTCGTTGGTCTGTTTAAGACGGTTAAGGCCCGTGGTGGTCAGCTTAATTTAGTCGGATTATCTGACCGTTTACAAAGGCTGTTTGATATTACAGGTTTAGGGGATATTATGAATATCAATTCCAAAGTAGAAGGTGGAGTGGAATGATGCAAGCTTTTGATTACATCGAGATGAAGATCCCCGCAAAGCCGGAATATGTCGGGGTTATTCGTTTGACGCTTTCAGGAATTGCAAGTCGTATGGGGTTTGACTATGATGCAATTGAGGATTTGAAGATTGCCACAAGTGAAGCGATCACTAATGCGGTCCAGCATGCGTACAAAGATAATGACGGAGAAGTCGTTGTCGGATTCGCGCTGTATGGGGATCGCCTTGAAGTGATGGTGGCTGATCACGGTGAAAGTTTTGACTTCAAAGAAATTCGCAGTGCTGTTGGTCCTTATCATGCCGATCATTCCGTTGAGTTCTTAAGAGAAGGTGGGTTAGGCCTTTACCTTATTGAGAGCCTTATGGATGATGTAAAAGTGCATCACAAGGAGGGAGTGACAGTCTTTATGACTAAATTCCTATCAGGGGAGCAGGTGGAGAGGGATGAAAAAACTATCTCAACCTAACCAGCAGGCTCAAAAAGAAAAGGTACTAAAATGGATCAAGGATTACCAGGAAACCCAGGACGATGACGCCCAAAGTCAGCTCATTTTACACTATCAAAACCTTGTTGAATCCATTGCGAGGAAATATTCAAAGGGCCGATCCTTTCATGAGGATATAATCCAGGTAGGGATGATCGGACTGCTTGGAGCGATCAGAAGGTATGATGAATCGTTCGGCAGATCATTTGAAGCCTTCGCGATTCCAACCATTATCGGGGAGATTAAAAGGTTTCTAAGGGATAAAACGTGGAGTGTACATGTTCCCCGGAGAATCAAGGAACTTGGTCCGAAAATTAAATCGACGGTTGAAGAATTAACCAATAAATTGGAACGCTCTCCGCAGGTTCATGAGATTGCTGAGTACCTGGAAGTAAGTGAAGAAGAGGTACTGGAAGCGATGGAAATGGGTAGGAGTTATCAGGCTTTATCTGTGGATCACTCAATTGAGGCTGATTCAGAAGGAAGTACGGTAACAATACTGGATATCGTAGGAGATCAGGATGAAGGTTATGAGAAGGTGAATCAGCGACTCGTTCTGGAGAAAGTCCTTCATGTCCTCTCCGACAGGGAAAAAGCGATTATACAACACACTTATTTAGAAAACCTAAGCCAAAAAGAAGCTGGGGAAAAGCTCGGTATTTCACAAATGCATGTTTCCCGACTGCAAAGAAGAGCGATCAAAAAGCTTAGGGAAGCCATTCAAGAAGAGATGGACGATTCGGAGAGTCATTATTAATGGCTTATCTTCAACAAAATGAAATAGAGCTTTATGCAGAACAAGTATCGAAAAATGGGAATCCCTTTTGTGGTGATAGTTACTTCTATACTTCCACAAACGATTACTTCATCTGTGTCCTGGCCGATGGTTTAGGTAGTGGTAAATTTGCCTATGAGTCGTCACATGCTGTCGTGGAGATTGTAGAAAAAAATCATCATGAAGATGTCGAGACTCTCATGAGTCTTTGCAATGATGTCCTTCAGAAGAAACGTGGAGCTGCCGTGGCGATCATTAAAGCATATTACCATTCCAAAGAATTTGTGTATAGTTGTGTAGGTAATATCCGTTTTTATATGTATGCACCCGAAGGAAAGATGACCTATCCCTTACCGGTCACAGGCTATCTATCCGGACGGCCTCAAACATATAAAACCCAACGTTTTCAATATAATACCAACTCAAGATTTCTCATTCACTCAGATGGATTGAGTATATCCGGCGTAAAGAATATCCTTCAAAGATATCCGACCCTTCATGGGGCGCTAGGAGACATCCAATCATTAGTAGACGGCACATCAGATGATACAACATATATCATTGGAAACTTACTCTAACAGGCTTAGGGTAAGTTTTTTTGTTTATAAGTTCACGCCCCTCGGGCAACTGGATAAGAGATCCATCTATAACCTACGTCACCGTTTTAATCCCTAAAGACAGATATGGTAAAATAAAAGAGAATCCTATCAATGGAGGTAATACTATTGGCAACAACATTAACGAAGCAAGAGCCATTACTTCAACAAGTATCTAAAGAATTGAACTTATCAATAAAGAGTGTAAAAAACGTCATTGCCCTTCTGGAGGAAGGGAATACAGTTCCTTTCATCGCACGTTACCGAAAAGAGCAGACAGGTGCACTGGATGAAGTCCAGATTCGCAATATCATGGACAAGTGGAATTACTTGTTGAATCTTGAGCAGCGAAAAGAAGAAGTCATCCGTCTCATAGAAGAACAGGGGAAGTTAACGGAAGAATTGGCTCGGTCCATTCAAAAAGCCAATAAGCTGCAAATGGTGGAAGATCTATATCGTCCATATAAACAAAAAAGGCGTACTAAAGCAACCGTAGCAAAAGAAAAAGGCTTGGAGCCCCTGGCTGAATGGATTCTGACCTTCCCATTAAAAGGAGACCTTACAAGTGAAGCTTCAAACTATATCTCTGAAGAGAATGAAGTGACTTCTGTGGAAGAAGCCCTGGGTGGAGCCAAGGACATCATTGCTGAATACATATCCGATGAAGCTTCTTACCGGGACTACATACGAAAATATACATTCCGTAAAGGGTTAATAGAATCAAAGGTAAAGAAAGAGGAGTTAGACGAAAAAAAAGTGTTTGAAATGTATTACTCCTATCAGGAACCCATTCACAAAGTTGTGCCCCATCGTGTCCTGGCAATGAATAGAGGGGAAAAGGAAGACATTTTAAAAGTGAACATCCAGCCCGATACAGAAGGCATCCAAACATATTTGGAAAAGCAGGTCATTAAGAATATCCACTCTATTTCTGTGCCCCTAGTGAAGGAAGCAGTGGAAGATAGTTATAAAAGGCTCATCCAACCGTCAGTAGAAAGAGAAATCCGAAATGAGTTAACTGACAAAGCGGAAGATCAAGCCATTCATATCTTCTCTGAAAACTTGCGTAAATTATTGCTCCAGCCACCGATGAAAGGGAAGATGGTATTGGGTGTCGATCCTGCATTTCGGACTGGGTGTAAGCTTGCTGTCATTGATGAAACAGGGAAAACCCTCGATATCAACGTAATCTATCCGCATACATCTCAATCCCAACGAAACAAAGCGGAAGAAGCTTTTAAATCGATTTTGACAACATATTCAATTGAGGTTGTGGCAATTGGAAATGGTACCGCGTCGAGAGAAACCGAACAATTTGTGGTGGATCTATTGAAAGAAGTAGGCGGGAATATCTTTTACTTAATAGTCAATGAAGCGGGGGCAAGCGTATATTCTGCATCAGATGTTGCGAGAGAAGAGTTCCCGGACCTTCAAGTGGAAGAAAGAAGTGCTGTCTCCATTGCCCGGAGATTACAGGATCCGTTAGCTGAATTAGTGAAGATCGACCCTAAATCAGTCGGGGTCGGGCAATATCAACATGATGTTTCCCAAAAGAAGTTGAACGAATCGTTAACGTTTGTAGTGGAAACGGCTGTAAACCAAGTGGGTGTAAATGTAAATACTGCATCTTCTTCCTTATTGCAATATGTAGCGGGGCTTTCTAAAACAGTGGCCAATAATATCGTGAAAAAGCGGGAGGAAGAAGGGAAATTTCAATCCAGGGCGCAATTAAAAAAAATCCCAAGGCTGGGTGCGAAAACATTTGAACAATGCATTGGCTTCCTGAGGATAATGGATGGGAAAGAGGTCCTTGATAGGACGTCTATTCACCCTGAGAATTATACCGATGTAAAGAAGCTCCTCTCAAAAGTGGGGATGGGTGTAAATGACGTCGGGTCAGATAAACTCAAACAGTCTTTGGAACAATTGAATATAGATGAAGTGTGTGAAGAGTTGGAAATTGGGAAACTGACATTAAGGGATATTATCGATTCACTGATTAGACCCGGTCGAGATCCGAGGGAGGAGTTTCCTAAACCGCTACTGAAGAAGGATGTTCTAAAACTGGAGGATCTATCTGAAGGAATGGAGTTACAAGGAACCGTTCGAAATGTAGTGGATTTTGGTGCCTTTATTGACATTGGTGTGAAACAAGATGGTCTTGTCCATATCTCAAAGCTGAAAAATGGTTTCGTGAAGCATCCGTTAGATGTGGTTTCAGTCGGGGATGTTGTGACTGTTTGGGTTGATAGTGTAGATGTCCAAAAAGGCAGGGTTGCACTGACGATGGTCCATTAAGAAATGGATAGGAGCTGACTGAATGATAGGGAGCTATCTGGTGGTCAGCTCTTTTTTATATAAGATGGAATTACTTGATAATAGAAAAACATCATTAAGAGCAGTTCTTCTTTCTGTAGAAATTCCAACATTGATTAAGAAGTTTGATCTGGTATCGATCTTTTTCAAGATAAGCTTTCCGCAATTGATTGACAAGCCAATTTGGCATGGGTAAACCTCCTTATCCCGTTGAAAGTGCCGCTAAAGAAAACGGTCTTTCTCCGATTAGTTTGTCAGTTTGAAACAATAAGGGTGATACCTAGTTTATGCTATAATAGGTTGTCATGTTCTAATTAAGAAAGAAGGATTTGTATGACGAATGCCGAGCTGCAGCAATTAGTAGAAAGAATTTCAATCCAATCATTCAACAAGCCGTTCCGCCATAAGGCGTTTTTTAATCCAAGATTACGGACCACTGGTGGAAGATACATGTTAGGCAGCCATGATATCGATATTAATCGAAGATATCTGGATGAGCATGGAATGGAAGAGTTGATTGGAATTATAAAGCATGAGCTATGTCATTATCACTTGCATATTGAAGGAAAGGGATATAAACATGGGGATCAGGACTTTAAAAGACTTCTCGAGCATGTCGGGGGACCAAGGCATTGTTCTTCGTTGCCACATGTGAACAGGAGAAGTCGGGTGTTACACTATGCCTGTTCTGAGTGCGGTCTGAACTTCGAAAGAAAAAGAAGAATCAATACAACGAAATATGTGTGTGGCCGCTGTAAAGGAAAACTTCGCCTTGTAAAGGAAGTTGTGATTGAAAAAGGGTAGTTATAAAAGGTGTTTTTCTTGTTGAAAAAGTGACTGAAAGTAGTTGACAAGAAATTGATGAGTCATTATAATCTAAAGAGTCGATAAGACGAGTTAAGCGTAAGAATACTTCACGTTCCGCAGTAGCTCAGTGGTAGAGCTATCGGCTGTTAACCGATCGGTCGCAAGTTCGAATCTTGCCTGCGGAGCCATTTTTATGGAGAAGTACTCAAGTGGCTGAAGAGGCGCCCCTGCTAAGGGTGTAGGTCGGGCAACTGGCGCGAGGGTTCAAATCC
>NZ_CP096886.1:810000-857500 GCF_024195245.1 Rossellomorea sp. KS-H15a
AGATGCAGGTTACCCGCGACAGGACGGAAAGACCCCGTGGAGCTTTACTGTAGCCTGATATTGAATTTTGGTACAGCTTGTACAGGATAGGTAGGAGCCTTGGAAACCGGAGCGCCAGCTTCGGTGGAGGCATCGGTGGGATACTACCCTGGCTGTATTGAAATTCTAACCCGCGCCCCTTATCGGGGTGGGAGACAGTGTCAGGTGGGCAGTTTGACTGGGGCGGTCGCCTCCTAAAGAGTAACGGAGGCGCCCAAAGGTTCCCTCAGAATGGTTGGAAATCATTCGCAGAGTGTAAAGGCACAAGGGAGCTTGACTGCGAGACCTACAAGTCGAGCAGGGACGAAAGTCGGGCTTAGTGATCCGGTGGTTCCGCATGGAAGGGCCATCGCTCAACGGATAAAAGCTACCCCGGGGATAACAGGCTTATCTCCCCCAAGAGTCCACATCGACGGGGAGGTTTGGCACCTCGATGTCGGCTCATCGCATCCTGGGGCTGTAGTCGGTCCCAAGGGTTGGGCTGTTCGCCCATTAAAGCGGTACGCGAGCTGGGTTCAGAACGTCGTGAGACAGTTCGGTCCCTATCCGTCGTGGGCGCAGGAAATTTGAGAGGAGCTGTCCTTAGTACGAGAGGACCGGGATGGACGCACCGCTGGTGTACCAGTTGTCTTGCCAAAGGCATCGCTGGGTAGCTATGTGCGGAAGGGATAAGTGCTGAAAGCATCTAAGCATGAAGCCCCCCTCGAGATGAGATTTCCCATCACGTAAGTGAGTAAGATCCCTAGAAGATGACTAGGTAGATAGGTCAGAGATGGAAGCATGGCGACATGTGGAGTTGACTGATACTAATCGATCGAGGACTTAACCACAAAGAGTCATTATTTTAATGAACAACAATTGGTCGATATTCGGCTTTCTTGACATCAATCCTTTATCTAGTTTTGAAGGAACAATCCTTCAATTGAATATTCGTCTGGTGATAATGGCGAAGAGGTCACACCCGTTCCCATGCCGAACACGGAAGTTAAGCTCTTCAGCGCCGATGGTAGTTGGGGGATCTCCCCCTGTGAGAGTAGGACGTCGCCAGGCGAAACAATTCTTTTTTGTACAATCACTTTATTTGTGAAGGTGCATATAGTAGTATAGAAGATAGTAACATTTTTATCGTCGCGGGGTGGAGCAGTTCGGTAGCTCGTCGGGCTCATAACCCGAAGGTCGCAGGTTCAAATCCTGTCCCCGCAATACCATTTTTGACTTGTTTTATCAAAGGTTATCGCTAATCTTTCATGAGTCACGCATGGATAGTTATTTTCACTATCGTGAAGGTAATGAAAGTTATTTTGCTTACGCAAAAAACTCTGGTCCGGTAGTTCAGTTGGTTAGAATGCCTGCCTGTCACGCAGGAGGTCGCGGGTTCGAGTCCCGTCCGGACCGCCATTTTTGTTCATTCAAACGAAACGTTGTTTCGTTTTTTTTATTGTCTTTTTTCAGAACCTTTACTCTCATACCCCAAAAAGGGTAAACTACATATATACATTCTCCCTTAGGGTAACAAACGATCCTAAGGTTTTTTTATACTCTAAATGATGATTGAGGAGATTAACATGAATCAGTTTGAGATTATGACAAACAGTCCGGAGGAAACAGGCCAATTTGCAGAAAAGCTTGCAGGACTATTAAAGCCTGGTGCTGTGTTGACGCTGGAAGGTGATCTTGGGGCAGGGAAGACAACGTTTACGAAAGGACTTGCCAAGGGTCTTGGTGTCACTAAAACCGTGAACAGTCCCACTTTTACCATTATTAAAGAATATAAGGGGCGCCTGCCTCTTTATCATATGGATGTATACAGGCTGGACGATTCCTTTGAAGATTTGGGATTTGATGAATATTTTGAAGGAGAAGGTGTGACCGTCATAGAGTGGGCTCACTTAATAAAGGATCAGCTTCCAAAAGAATTATTAAGCTTGTCGATTTACCGGGAAGGCGACTCCAAGAGAAGGATTGTGTTGAAGCCGCATGGAAATCGTTATAGTGAATTGTGTAAGGAGATTGTGTCATGACGATATTATCAATAGATACCTCCAATTATCCGTTTGGGGTTGCCTTGATTGAAGAGGATAAAGTAATTGGGGAATACATCACGTATATGAAAAAGAACCACTCTGTGAGAGCCATGCCGGCTGTCGAACGGTTGTTAAAAGACTGTGGGGTAGAGGCAAAGGAATTAACGAAGATTGTTGTGGCGAATGGACCCGGTTCCTATACGGGTGTAAGAATCGGGGTCACATTGGCCAAGACCCTGGCATGGTCATTGAATATCCCTCTTGTCCCTGTATCGAGCCTGGCTACTTTGGCTTCATCCGGACGATATTTTCAAGGGTTTATCGTTCCGTTGTTTGATGCCAGAAGAGGACAGGTATACACAGGACTCTATGAGTTTCAGGGAGATCGATTAGTTTGCGTGGAAGAAGATCGCAACATGATGCTTGACGAATGGGCGACAAAGTTAAAAGAATTAGATAAAGAGTTGTTATTTGTCGGGAATGATGTCTCCATCCATAAGGGCATGATTAAGGAAGTACTTGGAGATCAAGCAAGAATCGCACCATTTGTCAGTCATAATCCCCGCCCTTCTGAACTGGCTTATATTGGACTGGGTTTAAAAGAAATGACGGCACATGAAGTGCTTCCCAACTATATACGGATGGCGGAAGCAGAAGTGAAGTGGCTGGAGGCCCAAAATAAATCTGAATAGATGATAAAGGATCGTTACAATATGGATATACGATTTATGACAGTCGATGATTTAAACGAGGTAATGGAAATTGAAAATCAATCTTTTAGCATTCCCTGGAGCCGGGACGCTTTCTTGAATGAAATTGAGCATAACCACCTGTCCACCTACCTCGTTGCAGAAGATGGAGAGAAGCTTGCGGGTTACTGCGGCGTGTGGCTGGTCGTGGATGAGGCCCATATCACAAATGTAGCCGTGCTCCCTGATTACCGGGGACGTGGTTTGGGGGAAGGTCTTATGCGCAAGATCATGGATATAGCGGTTGAATTTGGCGCTCGCGTAATGACACTCGAAGTCAGGGTTTCAAACATGCCTGCGCAGCACTTATATCGTAAGCTCGGTTTCAAAGACGGTGGGATTCGTAAGAGGTACTACTCGGACAATCAAGAGGATGCTTTAGTAATGTGGGTGAATTTATGAAAAAAGATATAGTAGTATTGGGAATTGAAACAAGTTGTGATGAGACAGCTGTGGCGATTATACGTAATGGAACAGAGATTGTGACGAATATTGTTTCGTCTCAAATTGAAAGTCATAAGCGATTCGGTGGAGTGGTACCTGAGATTGCATCGCGTCATCATGTGGAGCAGGTTACGTATGTACTGGAGGAAGCGCTAGATCAAGCCGGGATGACGATGGAGGATATAGATTGTGTCGCTGTGACGGAAGGACCTGGTTTGGTAGGCGCACTATTAATCGGTGTCAACGCGGCCAAGGCTCTCGCTTTTGCCCACGATAAACCGTTGGTGGGGGTCCATCACATTGCAGGGCATATCTATGCCAATCGCTTAGTGAAAGAGATGAGGTTTCCTCTTCTTTCCCTGGTTGTTTCCGGAGGACATACGGAGCTTGTACTCATGAAAGATCACGGGTCCTTTGAGGTCATCGGAGAAACACGCGATGATGCTGCCGGAGAAGCGTACGACAAGGTAGCGCGGACATTGGGCCTTCCATATCCAGGTGGTCCTCATATTGACAGGCTGGCACATGTTGGGGAAGCAAGTCTTGAGCTGCCACGGGCATGGCTGGAAGAAGGATCTTATGATTTCAGCTTCAGTGGTTTGAAGTCATCGGTTATCAACACGCTTCACAATGCCAAACAAAAGGGCATGACCATTCATCCACAGGATTTGGCCGCGAGCTTTCAAGCAAGTGTCATTGATGTGTTAGTAACGAAAACGGTTAAGGCTGTGAAGGAGTATGAAGTGGAGCAAGTATTACTTGCTGGCGGAGTTGCGGCCAATAAAGGCTTGCGTGCTGCCCTTCAAGAAGCATTTGAGGGAATGGAAGCGGAATTGGTCATTCCTCCCCTATCTCTTTGTACAGATAATGCTGCTATGATTGCAGCCGCAGGAACAGTGTTATTCCAACAAGGAAAAAGGGGAAGCATGGATATGAATGCTCATCCAGGACTTGATATCGAGAATTTCTAAAAGGGAAAGCTTGAACGAAACATCGTTCAAGCTTTTTTTATTGTTTGTTGATATCCTGTGAGTAATGCACAGAATTAGTCAGGGGGGAAGGATTTTAAAGGAACGAACATACGTTTTATCAACAGGTTGTGGACAAATTGTTAGTAACTACTTATTTAGTGTGTATACATTGTGAAAAACATGAGTAATACAGAACCTAAATAATGGTAAATGCTGTGGATAACTCAGGCTGTTTTTGTGGATATTGTGGAAAACTCTTTTGAGTAACGTTTTATAAGTGTTGTAACTGTGGATAATAATGTGGAATAAGAAAGGATTGGGGAGTGATAGTTATCCCCAATCCTGTGGATTACTGCTCTTCTTGAAGGAGTTCTTCCAGTTCTGTCCATTCTTCCAATAAAGAATCAAGCTCTTCTTTCGCTTTTGTTAGTGATTCATTAATCTCCTGTACTTTCTCGTGATCTTGAAAGATGTCAGGGTCGCAGAGGAGATCTTCTTTTTCCTGTATGTTTATTTCAAGTACTTCCATGAGGCCTTCGATTTCTTCGACTCTGCGCTTTCGTTGACGTTCGAGCTTTTTCGCTTCTTTATCAATCTTGTGAGATCGTTTTTGAGTGGGCTCTTGTAATTGTTCACCCTGTTCCGTGCGTTCAAGTGCCGCCAATTCTTCCTGCTGCTGTAATTTTTCTACATAATAATCGTAATCGCCAAGATACTCCGTCGAGCCTTTTTTGGATAATTCAACGACCTTTGTGGCAATTCGGTTGATGAAATACCGGTCGTGTGACACAAAGAGGATGGTTCCGGGATAATCAATCAGGGCATTTTCCAACACTTCTTTGCTATCCAGATCAAGATGGTTAGTCGGCTCATCCAGAATCAGGACGTTTCCTTTTTCCATCATCAGCTTGGAGAGGGCTAACCGTGCTTTTTCTCCACCGCTTAGGGTAGAAACGGTCTTTAGGACATCTTCCCCTGAAAAGAGGAAGTTACCGAGGACCGTCCGGATTTCTTTCTCCATCTTCATCGGATATTCGTCCCATAGTTCATTTAATACGGTCTTGTTCGATGATAGTTCGGCTTGTTCCTGGTCATAGTAACTGATGGAAACATTGGATCCGAATTTAAATGTGCCGTCCAGTGGCTGAAGTTTATTCACCAATGTTTTTAAAAGCGTCGATTTCCCGATTCCGTTCGGTCCAACCAGGGCGATACTGTCCCCTTTTTTGACAGAGAAATCGATATGGGAGGAAATCGTCTCGTTTTTCCCGTAGCCAATGGTAAGGTCCTGGACGTGCAGGACGTCATTCCCGCTTGGCCGGTCAATTTGAAACGCGAAGCTGGCAGACTTCTCATCGCCGAGTGGTCGATCCATCCGATCCATGCGCTCCAGCTTCTTTCGCCGGCTCTGTGCCATTTTCGTGGTAGACGCCCTTGCGATATTCCGTTGGATGAAGTCTTCGAGCTTTGCGACTTCCTGCTGTTGACGCTCGAACATTTTGAGATCTTTCTCATAGTCTTCTGCTTTTTGTTCAAGATATCTGCTGTAGTTCCCGGGGTATTTCTTACTCCTGTTCCGGGAAATTTCATACACTTGATTGACGACGCTGTCTAAAAAGTAGCGATCATGGGAAACGATCAGGACGGCTCCTTCATAGCTTTGAAGATACGTTTCAAGCCATGATAAAGTTTCAATATCCAAGTGGTTGGTCGGCTCATCGAGGATAAGGATGTCAGGCTTGGTCAGAAGAAGCTTACCAAGGGCAAGACGGGTTTTCTGACCACCGCTCAGTGTGGATATCTTGGTTTCGTAATCAAAATCGGCAAAGTTCAATCCGTGAAGGACGGAACGGATATCCGCTTCATACTGATAGCCGCCGGAGTCCTTGAAGAGAACCTGGAGTTGATCGTATTCCTTCAATACCCGTTGATAGACCTCCTCTTGTTCATATACCGAGGGATCGGCCATTTGCTGCTCCAAAAATCGCAATTTTTTTTCCTGCTGTTTCAATTCCTCAAAGACAGTCAGCATCTCAGACCAGATGGAAAGATCCGATTCGAGACCCGTATTTTGGGCAAGATACCCGATGGAGACGCCTTTTGGCTTTGTGATCTCCCCGGAATCGTAGGAAAGGTGTCCTGCTATTATTTTTAGAAGAGTCGACTTCCCCGCACCATTACGGCCGACAAGGGCAACACGATCTCTAGTCTGTATTTCAAGTTTAATATTTGATAGGATATTATCTGCACCGAAGTTTTTTGTTAATTGATTCACTTGTAAAAGAATCATGACGTTTCACCTCTATTTCATAGTGCTAGTGTACCGTATTTGAGAGGGGAACGGCAATAAAACACCTATTAATCTTCGTACACTTAGGATAAAATATAGTGTATGATGGGTAGGAGAGTTTATTAAATCTGTATGCTTTCTATTTTGGAAGCGGTATCAGAGGTTTTGAATAGATGTGGGGGAATACAATATGAACCAGGATACAACGAAAATTCCACAGGCAACGGCCAAGCGCCTTCCGCTATATTATCGATTTATCAAGAATCTGTACTCATCAGGTAAGCAGAGGGTTTCATCGAAGGAATTAAGTGAAGCGGTGAAAGTTGATTCTGCTACGATCCGCAGGGACTTTTCTTATTTTGGTGCATTGGGTAAAAAGGGATACGGCTATAATGTCAATTATCTGTTATCCTTCTTCCGTAAGACACTGGATCAGGATGCCCTTACGAAGGTTGTGCTGATCGGGGTGGGGAATCTTGGTACAGCGTTTCTTCATTATAATTTCATCAAGAATAATAACACGAAGATCGAAATGGCTTTTGAGGTGGATGAAAAGAAGGTCGGGACTCAAATCAGTGATGTACCCGTTTTTCATTTAGATGATTTAGAAGAGAAGCTTGTGGGGCATGATATTGAAGTAGCGATTCTGACGGTGCCGGCATCTTCTGCTCAGAATATCACAGACCGATTGGTTTCTTCGAATATAAAGGGGATACTGAATTTTACCCCGGCTAGATTGACGGTGCCCGACCATATCCGTGTCCATCATATCGACTTGGCGGTGGAGCTTCAGTCACTCGTATACTTCTTGAAGCATTACTCGGAGGATGACACGGAAATGTCACAAGATGGAATCATAACAGAATAGAAAATTCTTCATATTTACGTTATGATAGAATGGTAAAAGAGGAGGTGTCTCATTATGCCAGGTCCAGGTAGCCTCGTATTAATAGCAGTCGTTGCTTTACTTATTTTTGGCCCTAAGAAACTTCCGGAATTAGGAAAAGCGGCAGGAAATACATTGCGTGAATTTAAAAATGCAACAAAAGGCTTAGCAGATGATGAAGACGAAAAAAATAATAGTGCTAAGTAGAGTAGGATGAACGCCATGAGTCAAAGAGACATGACAGTTTATGAACATATAGGAGAATTGCAAAAACGACTCATGTTTGTAGTCGTTTTCTTCTTGTTAGCAGTTGTTGTAAGCTTCTTTCTTGCAGAACCGCTGATCAGGTACTTACAGCATGCCGATGAAGCGAAAGAATTAACCATGAACGCCTTTCGTATCACAGATCCTCTCAAGATTTATATGGAAATGATCATGTTCATTGCTTTGATCATGACATCCCCTATCATTCTCTTTCAAGTCTGGTCTTTTGTGAGCCCTGGTTTATATGAAAGAGAGAGAAAAGTGACGCTGAGTTACATTCCAGTTTCCCTTATCCTTTTCTTAGGTGGATTGTCATTTTCTTATTTTATTTTGTTTCCATATATCGTGAAATTCATGATGGGTTTATCAACGAACCTAAATATAGAACAAGTGATAGGAATAAACGAATACTTTCATTTCTTATTCCAGATTACGATTCCTTTCGGTTTTCTTTTTCAGTTACCCGTAGCCATGCTATTTCTTACACGGTTAGGAATCATCACGCCGATGATGATGGGGAAGATGAGGAAAGCTGCCTACTTTATCTTATTGGTCATCGCGGCCCTTATCACGCCTCCCGACATTGTGTCCCATCTAATGGTGACGGTACCGCTCTTCATACTATATGAAGTCAGCATCTGGATCTCCAAGATCGGATACAAAAAAGTATTGGAGGCGGAGCAGAAGCTTGAAATGGAACAGTTTGAAGACAAAAATAAGGATTGATCATTTGATCAATCCTTATTTTTTGTGCTTTATTTGTTTTTTGATTTTGAAATGCAGCATGACCATCCGTAACCCGGAACCGAAGTCCAGGGTCGCAAGAAAGATCAGCATATACGTGAAAAATCCCCAACCTTCATCATTCTGTACATTTTGTACAGCAAAGTATGTGAAGAGCACACCGAGAAGGAGATAGATCACTCCCGAGAATAATGGTGACCTCCTCATAGAAATAATCCTCCAATAAATCCTTGTATTTTTTCAGCTTCATTCATCATTTTTTCGATATCGTCCTTATAGATAGATTGCATTAGAACGACCGTTGTATTCATGGCCACGTGAGCAAATATTGGCACAAGGATCCGCTTCGTTTTTACATAAAGAAAGGCAAAGGTGAATCCCATTGCTGAATACAGGATCACATGCTCAGGCTCGAAATGGGCAAGAGCGAAAATGACCGAGCTGATTAGAGCGGCAAAGAAGAAATGCATCTTCTCGTAAAGCACGCCGAAAATGATCTTCCTGAATACGATCTCTTCCAGAATGGGTCCGATGATGGCCGCGACCAGCATGGATAACGGCACTTTTTCAATGATGCCGATGATCATCTGAGTATTTTCAGACCCCATCTGAATTCCTAATGCATATTCGACTTGTATCGCAACCGATTGAGCGATGAATGCCATGAAGATTCCGAGTACCGCCCAAACAATCGAACGGCCGGCGCCCATGGGAGCACTCCGTTCGAGACGGGTGCTTGTTTCGCTTTTCCTGAGAATGCCTCCCACAATGAGAAGGGTCAGCGTAAAGCTGATGACAAGCCAATATCCAGGGACAAGGCTTCGTACCGTCTCATCGGGTTTACCGAGGACGTCGACACCGATCTTATATAAAAGGGGTACCCCGACAATGCTTGAAAGCTGCATGACGATATAGGCTATTAAAATAAATCCGAAATGTTTTTTCAACGTTTGATCTCCTTTAGCACCTGTAAGATAACGGTCATGTTACTCCTGTACAATTCTACTAAGAAAAGCGGAACTGTTCAAATCTAAGGGTTTCTTTCAGCCTGGAATATATGGGGAAAGGAGGGCATAGGATAGGAGGGTGTGAAAAAAAGAGAAAAATGACGAAAAAAATTTTAGGCAGGACTCTTGCAAAATGAAAACGAATTAATTAATATAATAGTTGTGTTAGCACTCACAGTGAGCGAGTGCTAATAAATATCATTTACATATTTCAAGGAGGTTGTTTCACTTGTTAAAACCACTAGGTGATCGCGTCGTTATCGAGCTAGTTGAGTCAGAAGAAAAAACAGCAAGCGGTATTGTGCTACCGGATTCCGCAAAGGAAAAGCCACAAGAAGGTAAAGTGATGGCTGTAGGTACTGGTCGCATTCTTGACAACGGTGAGCGCGTTGCTCTTGAGGTAGCTGTCGGCGATCGAATCATTTTCTCTAAATATGCTGGTACAGAAGTGAAATACCAAGGCACAGAATACCTGATCCTTCGTGATAGCGATATTCTGGCTGTAGTTGGCGAATAATTTAAATTCCGTAATAGTAAACCATACATTATTTAAATAAGAGGAGGACTTTATAATGGCTAAAGATATTAAATTCAGCGAAGAAGCACGCCGTTCCATGCTTCGCGGTGTCGATCAATTAGCGAATGCAGTAAAAGTAACTCTTGGACCAAAAGGACGTAACGTGGTACTTGAGAAGAAATTCGGTTCACCACTTATCACAAATGACGGTGTAACCATTGCGAAAGAAATCGAACTAGAAGATGCATTCGAAAACATGGGTGCAAAACTGGTTGCTGAAGTAGCAAGCAAAACAAACGAAATCGCCGGTGACGGTACAACGACTGCAACGGTCCTTGCTCAAGCAATGATCCGTGAAGGTCTTAAAAACGTAACAGCTGGTGCTAACCCTGTTGGCGTTCGCAAAGGAATCGAAAAAGCGGTTCAAGCGGCTATCGAAGAATTAAAAGTGATTTCTAAGCCGATCGAAGGCAAAGATTCCATCGCTCAAGTTGCGGCTATCTCTGCAGCTGACGAAGAAGTCGGTCAACTGATCGCAGAAGCAATGGAGCGCGTTGGAAACGACGGCGTTATCACAATTGAAGAATCTAAAGGGTTCACTACTGAACTTGACGTAGTAGAAGGAATGCAGTTCGACCGCGGATATGCATCTCCATACATGGTCACTGATTCAGATAAAATGGAAGCTGTCTTAGAAAATCCATACATCCTGATCACTGACAAGAAAATCGGAAACATCCAGGAAGTACTTCCTGTTCTTGAGCAAGTTGTACAACAAGGTAAGCCACTATTAATGGTAGCAGAAGATGTTGAAGGTGAAGCTCTTGCAACACTTGTTGTGAACAAACTTCGCGGAACATTCAACGCTGTAGCTGTTAAAGCTCCTGGCTTCGGTGACCGTCGTAAAGCGATGCTTGAAGACTTAGCGGTTCTAACTGGTGGAGAAGTAATCACAGAAGATTTAGGCTTAGACCTTAAATCTGCCAACATCACTCAACTTGGCCGCGCGGCGAAAGTAGTCGTAACGAAAGAAAACACGACTGTCGTAGAAGGCTCTGGAGACCCAGAAAAAATCGCAGCTCGCGTAAACCAAATCCGTGCTCAATTAGAAGAGTCCACTTCTGAGTTCGATAAAGAAAAATTACAAGAGCGCCTTGCTAAGCTTGCAGGTGGAGTAGCAGTAGTCAAAGTTGGAGCTGCAACTGAAACTGAGCTTAAAGAACGTAAACTACGCATCGAAGACGCCCTGAACTCTACTCGTGCAGCAGTAGAAGAAGGTATCGTATCCGGTGGTGGTACAGCACTCGTGAACGTATACAACAAAGTAGCATCAATCGAAGCGGATGCAGATGTAGCAACTGGTATTAACATCGTGCTGCGTGCTCTTGAAGAGCCGATCCGTCAAATCGCTCACAACGCTGGACTCGAAGGTTCTATCATCGTAGAACGTCTGAAGAAGGAAGAAGTAGGTGTCGGATTCAACGCAGCTACTGGTGAGTGGGTCAACATGATCGAAAAAGGTATCGTAGATCCAACCAAAGTAACTCGTTCTGCGCTTCAAAACGCAGCGTCTGTTGCAGCAATGTTCCTGACTACTGAAGCAGTAGTAGCGGACATTCCTGAAGAAGGCGGCGGCATGCCGGATATGAGCGGCATGGGCGGCATGGGTGGAATGGGCGGCATGATGTAATTCATCATCGCCCATTTCCTGGAGCTATCCAGATAAAAGTGGTCATTCCTTATGGAGTGACCACTTTTTTTACGTCCTAAGAGAGTTAAAGAGTTTACAAAATCACCATATAGGTAAAAAGTATGATAAAAACACATCCATACCGAAACGATTTACGTATACTGCGTGTGACTTCTACTTTTTAACTAAACCAAAGCAGGTGATAACATGAACTATACAACGATGGATCTCAGGACGCTGGTAGAACGGATCATTGAAGGGGACGAGCGGGCTAAAGAAGAATTTGAAAGACGATGGGAAATTCCATGGGAACAAGTCGGGACAGTACCAATATCGATCGAGAAGAAGCCAAGGGACTGACGTGGTTCCATCCATCCTTCTTATGATAAAGTATGGATAGAACATTTCAGAAAGAGGGTTACCGATGACAGTCAAACAATACTATCAAGATGCCTATATGAAAAGCTTTCACACATCCATTCAGGATCAGCAACAGGATGAGTCAGGCTGGTACGTCGTATTAGAGCAAACGGCTTTTTATCCGACAGGTGGCGGTCAGCCCCATGATACGGGAACGTTAAAGGATAAGAGGGTTATCAACGTTGAAGAGGTGAACGGAGAAATCCGTCATTACATAGAAGAACCGTTTGAAGACATTTCAGAAGTTATCGAAGGGCAGATCGATTGGGAACGCCGATTCGATCATATGCAGCAACACGCCGGTCAGCATATCCTGTCGGCCGCATTTGCAGAAGCACTGCAATATGAGACGATCAGCTTTCATCTCGGGAAAGAGTTCCTCACCATTGACTTAAACGTCAGTGACATCAGCAACTCAGATGCTTCGAAAGCAGAGGAGCTAGCCAACCGGATCATAAGGGAAGCACGTCCGATCGAGACGAAGTGGGTGACGGAAGCGGAACTGTCCGACTATCCGCTACGGAAACAGCCATCCGTCACAGATGAAATCCGCCTCGTCATCATCCCGGACTTCGACTATAACGGTTGCGGCGGAACCCACCCACGTTCCACGAGCGAAGTCGGAGCCATCAAGATCCTTGATTGGGAAAAGCACAAAGGCCATATCCGCCTGCAATTTATCTGCGGTGACAGGGTCCTCCATCAACTGCACCGGAAGCATGGACTGCTGAAAGAGCTCACAAGTGTACTCCAGGCACCTGAAGAAACGATGGTACCGACAGCCGAGCAGCTGATCGCCAAACAGAAAGAACAGGAAAAAGCACTCGATGGATTGAAAGAAGTCCTGCTTACATATGAAGCGGAAGGATTACTCGGAATCCCAGAAGATGACTATACGCTCATTCAAAAAGCTTACAGTGACCGGCCGATCCAGGAACTTCAGAAAATCGCCCAGCATATCGTCTCTAAGAGAGAGGATGCGATTGTGATGCTGGTCGTGCATAATGATCAAAAGCTTCAGCTCGTAGCGGCGAAGGGGTCGTTACCAACCATTAACCTAAGAGAAGTAGCACAAAAAGTATTCCCGCTCATCAATGGAAAAGGCGGCGGGAAAGAATCGTTTGTTCAAGGCGGTGGAGAAGCGGTTATCACTAAGGAAGAACTCCTTGATCAACTGGCGAACAAATTATAAAGAATAGGAAGAGCCATCCGGCACGACTGGATGGCTTTTTTCAATTATATGGAGGTATTTATCTATATTTGGAAAATTCGTTCAATATAAAAATGACAGGAAGCAGTCACACTTCATTCACAAATGATTCCAATTACCTACCAATTTTAATACTTGTAATAAAACACCTAAAAATTACCACTATAAAATTCAAATACCCTGTTGATAAAAGCGAAGTAAACCTTTCGTAGCTATACAAAATACCTATTTTTACCTTTGGGAAATTTTATAAAATGGTCCAATAATAACAGACAAGATTCGACAAAGACTTTGTCGGATTGACGTTCGCGATGACCAATGATAATTATTATATAGAAAAAAAGTATCAGGATTTTACATTAAAAAGTTTTTAAACATGAAATTCGTGGTAAATAAGAGTTGAGTTAATTCCAAAATATTGAAAAGTGATACATAAGTATCATTTATGGGTGGATTTGACATCTTCTTCAATTTTTATTCGTATATAGGTCTATTGAAAAGGGATTAACTTGATACAAAAATATAATGAAGTTTAGATCATCGACAACAAAGGGGAGAAGCAATCACATGAGGAGACTACTTGTATTATTCTTCAGCTGTTCACTTATTGGTCTAGTGGGGTGTTCAGGAGAAGAAACAACTAAGAAAGACCTTAAAGAAACATCCTCAGAAGAGGTGAACAAGGAAAAAGAAAAAGAAGCGGTGAATTTCCCGGAGGCCCCAACTGAACCTGAAGAAATCGTCAAGCAACCATACGGAGAGAAGATGCAGGACGTTGTGACAAAGGTGGAAAATGGGGCTGAAGCGGACATTGACAAAGTGGAAGATATCATGGAAGACTTCCCTGCTGAGGGGCTTAGTGTAGAGGAAACGTTTAACGGGGTGGTCAATTGGTTTGCCCTGGATTATTCGGATTCCTATCAGACCTTGAAAAATTACGAGCCGGATTTCGGTAAATATGATATTGAAGAAAAGAATCAAAAACGAAAGAATGTCGTCATACTCATTGACTCAAGCGGAAGTATGGCCGCAGAGGTAAGTGGCGGTCAGAAAATGGAACTGGCTAAAGAGGCTGTCAGTAAATTTGCGGCCGGTTTTCCAGAAGACGCTACGATTTCTCTTAGAGTCTATGGGCATAAAGGAACGGGATCAGAAGAAGATAAAAAACTATCATGCTCCAGTGATGAACTTGTTTACGAACCCAATACATATGATCAGTCATCTTTTGAGAAGGCATTGACTCAGTTTAAGCCGAGCGGATGGACACCGTTGGGAGCTTCGTTAAAGTCTTCCTACGAGGACCTTAAACAACAAGCGGGAGATGACACAGAGAACATAGTGTATGTTGTCAGTGACGGGGTCGAAACCTGTGACGGCAATCCGGTTGAAGAAGCGCGCCAATTGGCGGACTCGAATTTGAACATCAAAGTCAATATCATTGGTTTTGATGTCGATGATAAAGGACAAGAACAGTTAAAGTCAGCAGCAGAGGCTGGTAAGGGGCAATACTTTACTGTGGCCAATAAAGTAGAACTCGAGAATTCGCTACAGGAATTGCTGGATAATGCCGTCCAACAAATAGAAGATAATTTCTCTAAAGCAAGTAATGGAATCGAAATTAATAATAGGTCCGTCGAGCTTCAACAACAGGTAGATGACCTGGGAAGAACATTTGATAAGCTTTCTTCAGAAGAACGAACGATTTTTAATAAGGCCATATTATCACTTCAAAAACAGGAGAAAATAGACCGTGATAAAGCGATGGAAATAGAAGATTTAGCTGACGAGAGACTTCAAACTATGGAGGATTTTGCGGAGAAGCTCGAGAATGAGGCGAGAGAGAAAGTGAAAAATAAGAGGGAGAGCTTATTCAAGGCGATGGAATAAAGAGGGAAAGAGGAATGAATGATGTTTATTGTAGTTGATGAATCACTAGGGTTGCCCAAAAATCTATTAACGGAAGTTCATATCCGGCCAACAACTCTCAAAAAAGGAATTTCGTTGTCTTATGCATTAGAAAAAGGAAAGAAAAGTTGGGGGTTTGGTAAACTCCCTTTAACAATGACTACAACAGATGAGATGCTGGAAGAAGTATACGGTTGGTCCATGCAGGATCGGGAAGTTCTATATATTTATGATGAACATACCACACCTGCTGCTTGGGTAAAGAGATTGCAAAACTGGTTCTACCCCAACCAGCACATCTATTTGGTGAATGGTTCCGTTAATCGGGGGTTAGCCCTTCATTTACTTTCAAATAGACCGGAAATACCATCTCTATTAGAAGGAACCCGCACGGAATATGTGATCACCTCCAGTTCTAAGTATCTTGATGGACGGACTTATTTAAAGATGGGGAAAAAGAAACCTAAAAAATATTATCTAATAAAGAATAGGGTTATCGAATCCACTGCTTCTACCGTCGATGAACTTGTAGAAGATATCATGCGAAAACATTCCTCGCAAAACTGGATCATTACATCCAATGGGGAATTCAATCAAAAAGAATTAAAAGGAGAGTACTTTCAGCTTGAGGAAGATGCCCTCCCAATAAGTAGTCATAACATTTATTTATATCCGCTTCAACAAGAAAATATAGAATAATGGAGTGAACAGTCGATGATCGACTCAAAAAGAAAAGCTATCATATTTTTGACATTATCATTTATATTGGCGGTTGTTGCAGCGGGGGTCATCCTCGTTCAAATCAGCCAGGCACAGGAAAGACTTGGAGAAACGGTCAAGGTGGCCGCTGCTGCGGGTGAAATCAAATCTTATCATGAGATCAAATCGTCAGATATTAAATGGATAGAACTACCGAAGAACAGTGCCTATCAATCTTTTATTACAGATGAAAAAAAATTAAAGAATGTTATTTCACTAGTAGATATTAAAGAAGATGATATTCTTACCGGGACTCTCATAAGGGAGAAGGTTAATATTCCTGCTGATGAGCGGGTGGTTTGGCTGAATGCAACAGAGATCGTTTTGATTGATCAAGGTGTTGTGGAAGGAGATCAGGTAGACATCATTGTGTCGAGAGAAATTGATAAGAAATTAGAAACAAAACGATTGTTAAGCAATGTACCAGTCGTACAAATTGAAACCCCTGATGATAAACCCGAAGAAGGTCCAGCTCAAAGAGTAAAGATCTCATTATCCGTAGAGGAAGCGGAAAAGCTCATTCACTACCAGAATTTCGCTAAACAAATCAGGGTGCTTCGAGTCAACCAAGTCGCTGATGATAAAGAGACTACCCAAGGTGTAAGTACTGAAGCAAAAAAAGAAACTGAGGTTAAGAAAGAAGAAAAACCGAAGGAGCAGCAAAAAGAAACCCAAGCAAAAGATGCCAAAAAGGAAGATTCTAAAAGTACAACTCCTGCTGCTGAACAAAAGAAACAGAATAATGGTCAGTGATATGTCTAACTTCTAACTGACTTTATGGCTGAAAAGCAGCTTAATGAAAATATGTGGATCTGGAAGGATGCGACATTGTGAGTAAATTTAATGCCATATTAATTACACAGGATCAAGATTGGAGTGAACGTTTTAAAGGGATTGAGGAAAAGCATCAATTAGAACTGACCGTTACTCCAGAATGGAAAAAAACAATAGGGAACCAACAGCATTACCATTACTATTTTGTGGATGTAGATTCCATTGAATATCCGAATCAGCTACAGTTTACAACTTCCAGTTTCGTGATTGGTCTATCACGAACAGCGGATTTTGATCAAACGAGAGAGTGGTTGATTGCAGGGGCAAAGGATCTGGTGGTTTTCCCAAAGGAACAAAATAGATTAGAAGAGTTAATCCGTGAGAGCAAAGAGCAGATCAAATTTCACAGAGAGACAGAAATCGGATACGGTACGGGAGAGGTTCACGCCTTCTACAGTGCAAAAGGGGGAAGTGGAAAGACGCTATTGGCTGCAATGATGGCTCAGTCATTGAGTGTCCATCATAGCCAAAAGGTGCTATTAGTGGATTTGAACGCACAATTTGGGGCCATCGACAGTTTGTTTGGGTTGCAACCCCCACGTTCTTACTACGACCTAATTCCTGTTATGGATGAAATGGAAATGAGGCATCTGCAGAACATAGCTAGTGTGGAAGAAGAGAATGGTGTCACAATCATTACCGGGCCATCCAACCCGGCTAAAGCCGAAGAAATATCGGATGAATTAATTTCTAAGATAATCAGAGTGGCGAGGTCCCACTATGACTATATTATTCTCGATTTACCTTCTACCATTAATTCCATTACCTTCACAGGATTAAGTGAGGCCACAAAGGTGCACTATATATTGACGCCCGACAGCTTAGGGATGAGATGTTTCAAATATGCAGATGAATTGTTCGAACGCTTTCAAATTGGAATGAACGGTACTCTCTCCATCTTACTGAATAGGTCTCATTCAAAATCTGAACTTCACAAAAAAGATATAGAGAAAATTATAGCCAAGGATGTTAATGGAACAATCTCTTCTGATTATTTCGGAATCCAACCTTATATGAATATGGGTGTAAGTTTCTTCAAGAAAAAGAAAGATAAAGGGGATTCCAAAGCGTCAAAAGATATGAAGAAATATGTCGAAGAAACTATAAATCAAGAAATGAGGTGATGAAATGTCCTGGGTTGAAAAGGCTGCATCTCAACGACCCACAAATACCCAGTGGAATGTGGGGCAAAGTCAAGTCGATGTCTGGGTTAGGCACTATAAAAACAGATTAATCAAAGAAGCAAATTTAGAGAACATCACAACGATGAACCCGGTCGAGCGAAAGAAGACCATCGAGCGGCTCGTCAAGCAAATGATCAATGAAGAGAAGGTTATTATCCCTAATGACCAAACCGAAGAAATTGTTCAGCAGATCATTAACGAATCCGTAGGGTACGGGCCTCTTGAAGAACTATTACGCGATGAATCCATAACAGAAATAATGGTGAATGGTCCATTTGAGGTATTTATCGAAAGAAGAGGTAAGCTCGAAGAAACGAGTATCAGGTTTAAAGATGATGAGCACGTCCGTCATATCATCGACCGAATCATCGCTCCTCTCGGAAGAAGGATTGACGAGAGTTCGCCGATGGTGGATGCCAGGCTCCAAGACGGAAGTCGTGTAAATGCGGTCATCCCCCCGATCAGTATCGACGGGGCATCCATTTCCATCCGGAAATTCAAGAAAGATCCTTTTACACTGGAAGATCTTCAATCCTTCGGCAGTTTTTCAAACGATATGGGTGAATTTCTTCGGGCAGCAGTAAAAGCTAAAACCAATATCCTTGTTTCCGGGGGAACAGGAAGTGGGAAGACTACTTTGTTGAATGTGTTATCCGACTCTATCCCATATGGCGAGAGGGTCGTCACTATTGAGGATATGGCCGAACTTCGTTTTAGCTATGATAACTTAGTGAGATTGGAAGCACGTCCTCCGAATATGGAGGGTAAAGGAGAAATCACAATTCGGCATCTTGTGAAAAATGCTTTAAGGATGAGGCCCGACAGGATCATCGTCGGGGAGGTTCGTGGCTCAGAAGCAATTGACATGTTACAAGCGATGAATACTGGGCATGAAGGGTCTCTAACAACGGTGCATGCCAACACACCAAAAGATGCATTGGGACGATTGGAAGCTATGGTCATCATGTCTGGTCTTCCTTTGACAGTTGATGTCATTCGCGGTTACTTTGTCGGTGCGCTTGATTTGATTGTGCAAACATCGCGTTTCTCGGATGGGAAGAGAAGAATTGTGAACATCTCAGAACTGGTTGAAGAAGATGGAGAAATTATTGCAAAAGACATCTTTAGATTCAATCGAACAGCAACAAGAGCTGATGGCACAATTGAAGGTGAATTTGTAGCAACGGGATATATACCAAACATTTATAAACGATTCGTTTCATACGGTGTAGATTTTGATAAATCCCTCTTAACAGAAGGTGCTCTTACATGAACATGGCATGGATCACCTTAACAGCCAGCATGTTCACCTTCGCCATATCTGTCTTCTATTTCATCTCTCATAGAAGCATGAAGGATACAAGGAAGAGAGTAGATTCATGGTTCGAGAGTGAAGAACTCAATGAAAGACGGAGCTTCGTCTTCCTCATTGGTGATAAATTCGATGGTTCTGAGCTATCCGAAGAGCTGGAGAAGAAGCTCGTGCAGGGAAGTATCCCTCTGAAGCCTTCTGAGTATATGGGGCTTTATCTCTTAGCAATCGGTGCTTTGACCCTATTAAACTATTTTCTATTTGGTTTATACCTATTGATGGCCTTGCTGTTTTCTTATCTCATGGTCTTATTTGGATCCAAACTTCTCCTCAACTCGAGGAAAAATAAAAGAACAGAGACCTTTAATAAACAGCTGCCTGAAATTTGCCGGATGATGAGTAACGGTATAAAGGCAGGGCAGACCATACCTCAAGCCATTGAAATGGTGAGCAGGGATATTAAAGAACCAAGCGCTGCGGAGTTCCGAAAAATGGATCATCAGCTAAAGCTGGGAGACAGCCTGGAACTGGTCATGAATGAATTTCGGGAACGGATCGCAAGTAATGACATTAATATATTTGTCAGCACGATTCTGATCCAACAGAGAGTAGGGGGGAATCTTGCAGAAGTTCTTTCAACTATGGCGGAGACGTTGGAAGAAAGAAGCAGGGTTCACAAAGAAATTGCCACTGTTACAGCTGAAAGTAAGTCGATTGCTTATATTCTGGTGGTAATGCCATTTTTGATGGCTTTAATGATGAATCTTTTTATTAAGGGATTTTTAAATGTACTTTTTACCCCATTTGGATTACTGCTCTTTGCCATCTTTACCGTAATTGTTATGTTTGCTTTCGTATTAATAAAACGTCTGACGCATATAAGGGTGTAGAAAATGAGACTAGTTGGATTTTTTTCAATCGTGATGATTTCATTGATTTTAATCATGCTTTTTATAGGATTTGTTTATTTATTCCTTTATATCGCTAAGAGGGAAAACCTCCTATTGGAACAAGGGTATAACCCAAAGAAGAAAAGGAAAAAAGTTTCTTTAAGACAGCGAATCATGGTTCCGATTATTAAGTGGGGCATCAAGGCGGGCCCAATCGGAATAAAGTATCCTTTCTTTGCCAACGTAGAGAAGCATGACAAAATGCTGAAAGAAGCAGGAAATCCCCTGGGCATGGACCTTCAATCGTTTTATGGGGTTCGTTTCGTTTTAGCCCTTATAGGGTTGGGTTTTGGAAGTCTTTACAGTTTTATCGGAATGCCTTTCGCTCTCCAGATTTTACTTCTTTCAGTTCTGGGGGGATTTGCTGGCCCAAGTGCCTGGTTATATTTCAAAGCGAAATACAGACAGGAGACCATCAGTGTGATGATGCCGGATTTTCTCGATACGGTGAGTGTGACACTTCAAGCCGGAGTGAGTCTGGACGGAGCACTAAAGCAGGTTACCAAGCAGTTTGAAGGTCCATTAAGTGAAGAAATCGACCGTTTCAACAAAGAAATAGAACTTGGTGTTCCGCGCCTTTCAGCGTACGAACATATTACAGAACGAAATTCTTCTAAAGAATTACACACTTTAGTCAATGCTTTGATTCAAGGATCATCTTTAGGAGTGCCGGTTTCGAGGACATTCAAGTTGCAGGCAGACGATTTAAGGGCTAACAGAGGATTCATTGCCAAAGAAAAAGCGGCAAAAGCAAGTCCTCAGATTACCCTGGTTACAACATTCTTTGTAGCCCCTGCAGTTTTTGGATTAATCATCGGATTGTTGGTACTGAACATCATCTACAATCCACAGGCTTTTGGTTTGGAGTCTTTCCTTCAATAGAAGGATCTATATTATTTAAAACACTTAGGAGGAAACAACATGCTAACAAAAATGTGGTTAAAAGCAAACGCAACTTATTCTCGTTATGTAGACAATGAAAAAGGAGCCCAGGCCTTAGAGTGGGTTGCACTCGGATTGGTGGTACTTGCAGTAATGGGAGCCATTGCATCAGGGGTAGGCGATAATACGTCAATCGGCAGAACGATTGTGAGTAAGCTTGAAGAGATGATTAACAAAATTGGCGGCGGTGGTAGCTGATCGTCATTGGAGTGGAAAATCGTGAAGAAGCTTTTTAAGAAGCATGTCAAAAATGAAAAAGGTTCACAGGCTATAGAATTTCTAGCCATGTTCCCTTTGGTGATCTTAGGAATGTTAATCATATGGCAGGTTGCCCTTATTGCTTATTCCATTGTAGTGGCAGAAAGTGCTGCAAGGGATGGTGCAAGGGCAGCCGCGATCCATGATGAAGATTGGGAGCAGGTTGCCCGTAAATCAGCTTTTGGAATTCATGTGGAGAATGTGACAGGGGGACCTGGTGATGAGGAAGCAAGGGTCGAAGTAATGGTGAAAGCACCCGTGATATCCCTACCCCTAATTCATGAAATGGAGTTCGATTTTACGGCAGATGCTGTAATGCCAATGGAAGAAAAGGCTGATTCAGATGACTAAATGTAAAGAGTATATAACAAATGAAAGAGGCAGCGGCATGCTGGTACTGATTATCGGCATGCTCATTGCCGCTATCTTCATTGCCTTTATTTTCTTTGACTTTTCCAATGTATTCATTAACAAACGTGTAACCCAAACCGGGGCAGATGCAGCAGCCCTTGCAGCTGTAAAAGAGTCAGGGAAAACCCTAAAAGAAGACCTCCGGGATGAAACACAGGATAAATTGGATGACTTAAAAGAATCGTTTGAAGATTTTCTTGAACAGGCAGAGGATGAAGGTTCCGAAGACGAAGAGGAACCAAAGGATCTACCTTCTCCTGATGAATTACTAGATGATTTCATCAGTCAGGTCGAGGCAGAGTTAGGCCGCCCAATGCCAAACGATATTAAAGAGTGGCTTAAGGATTCCAGTGTAGAAGTGGATGCCAACTCCGCTTTAAAATTCTTTTTTGAAGAAGATGAAGTCAGTGAGATCGCTTGTAAATCGGTAAGAGATAATATTAGTGGTGCAAGAGAAGCGGCAGAACGATATGCAAAAGAGAATCAGAACGACCGTTTAGTCGATATTCGGTTTATCCCGGAAGATTTTCGAATTTATGTCGAGACGGATCGCAAAGGACAATATGTGACGGTATCGGATGATATGCTAAGTCCTGTAAAATCCGAATCATCTGCTCGAATAGGAAGTCCGAAAGGCTTTACGGTTTCATGTGATTAGAAAAGTAGGTTTGAGAGATGAAAGTACTAAGCATCATTATGTTTGTATTATTGCTGTGTATATTTGGTTTAAGCTTTTTTGCAGGTCATGACTCACTGCAGCCTTACTTGATGATATTAGTGTGGATCAGAAGGGTGTTGCTTGGTGTGGTCATGGTATTGGGTGGAATTAGTATGTACAAACTTTTGAATACCCCTCGAAAGCAGAAAAAGGGGTACTAGTGTAAAGGCGATGGTGATGATCCATCGCCTTTACACTAGTACAGGGGGATATAGGAGAATATTCACAAAATAGAAATTCTATCTAAAGCATCAGAATCTCTTTCTCTGTAAAAAACGTAAATAATATAGACAGTTACTCGTTCAAGGGATGAATTATGTACAAGGTGAAGGATATTCTTGAAGCTTAAACAGAAGTGGAAAGCATACTATAGATTCAGGTTTAATTCGGTAATACTCAAAGAACTGGAGGGAGTAAGGTGCAACACAAACAGATGGGGAAAAACTTGCTTTTGTTCCTACTCGTATCATTCATATTGTTCATATTTGTTCAGCCGGCTTTCGCAGATGTTGGGGAAGTGGATATGGATCAGAACAGTGTAAGTAAGACTGAAGCAGGAGATAGTGAAAGCGGTGAAACGATCGATGGTGAGACAGACTTACCTTGGTGGAAGAGAGCATTGGAATTTGGAGAAAACGTCATTGAGGACGTTGGAGATGGCGTCAGAGATTTCGGTGACTGGGCATCGAATGAATGGAATCAATTCAAGGAAGACTGGCCGGATCGGTGGGATAAAATCAAAGGGGGATTCGAAAACGCCTGGGATGCCACCTCAGATTGGTTTAGTGACCGTGCCGACGATGTAGGTGACTTCTTCGGGGCAGTCGGTGACTGGTTTGCTGAAAACGAATGGGCCCAAACTGTACTCGCTGCAGTCATAGCAACAGGAGCAATAATAGGAGCAATTGCTCTTGTGGCCACCCCTCCTGGATGGATTATGATGGCAGTAATAGGTGCAGGAGCACTTGCTGGTGGATTCTTATATCAAGGGGCAGCCGCAAATGCAGGTGCGGAGTATAGCTTCTTTGGTGCTCTGAGTTGGGCGTTTGCCGGGGGAATCGCTGGAGGAATTGCGCAAGGTACAGGGACCTTGCCTTTCTTACTAAGGCTAGCGGGAAGTAGTGCTAGGGCATTTCCGGGGGCGGCGGTTAGGTATTTTAGTGGATCTGGATTGTTGACTAATATGGGTGTGGGTTCATTGGTCTCCGGGGGGTTCTCGTTCGGGAAGATGATTTTAACTGGAGAAGGTACTATTGGTGACGTTTTAATAGACGCTGCATTCGGTGGGATGGCTGCTGGGATACTAGGGCCATTAGGAGGGCAGATCGCCAATGCTTGGAGGTCGAAAAATATTTATGAAATATTAAAGTATGGTGTCATTACAAGTGGATATGCTGGTGTTGATAATTTTATCGTAGAAGGAATTAAAGGCTCTTGGGATACCACAAACATCTTAATAGGTATGGCCGCAGGTGCAGGGATGTATGGGATTTTCGGTAATGTTAGCAAGTACTTAATAAAATATGGAACAACACCAAGCACCTCTGAATCAGATCAGCTAATGGATCAAATAAGTGAGGAAATACTTAATAAAAGCTTTGAAGAGCCATATAAAGGTTTTTTAGAGGATAATATTGAGGCACCGAAAGATACTACGCCCAAAGATGCTACTCCGAAAAATAAGAGTACACCTGAAATAAAACCTTTGAATAATTAGGAGGATACAATGAAAAAAGAATTAAGTAAAAAAGGGAAAATAAGTTTAGCTCTCTCTTTTTGTACATTTTTTGTAGGGTTGTCATATATGTATTTTATTATGGACGGTCGAACAAAATTAAATGCACAGGACACACAGTTCCTAACTATTGTTGTTGTATTCTTAAGCATTTTTTTGATAATTACCATAGCAGACAGAGTAAAGATGCATGGGGGTAACTTTTCTTGGAAAAAGTTTGGGATAATCCTTATAATAGTTATTCTATTCGGCTTATGGAGAATAGCAGTCTAAGAACATACGAAATTAAAAGCTTGAAAGCTTCTTTCAAGCTTTTTTTACAAATACAACATTCCATTTTTAGGGATTTTAGCGAAGGGAGATCATCGCAATGAATATAAATAATGCAAAAAAAAGAGTGAAAACGATGGGAATTGTAGCTGCAGTGATTATGGGGATTCAATTATTATTCCTATTAGCGATGGTGACGCTAGGGCAGTCGTTTTTACCAGGGTTAGATTTATGGAGTATTATAGACGTCTTTATCGGTTGTGCATTGGTCATTTGGTTATTAGTGAAAAAAAGTCGGACAGCCGCAGTAGGCTTACTGGTTCTTTATATTATTGCTCAGATCATGATGGTATTCACGATGCAGAATACAACAGTAGGTTTTTGGATTGGACGTTTAACGATGGTAGCGATCATTTTAACCATTTATGGTCGCGGTGTGCAAGGGGCTTTCGCATATCATCGATTGAAAAAGCAGGAGGAAGAACAGAAAGCATCAGAGCGAGTTGCTTATTAATTTTTTTATGAACTAAAATCCAAGCATTTAATATTCTCTCAGAAGATGTTTCAATGAACACTATTTTGTAATAGGGAAAAAATAAGAAAGGGAGCGAAAGAATTGAAGAAAAAAACCTAATGCTCGTCTGCCTTTTGTTATGGAGAGTGTTCGCATCTATATTTTAATTGGAAATGTAAATGAGAACTTATTCTTTTTCTTAGCTTGCTTATCACACAGCGGTAATGCGAGACAGAATTGTGACGGGGGACTGACCCCATTTTTTAGACGTGGTATTCGGTCGAGATATAAGAAAGCCATATGTATGTAGGGAATTCAGCGGAAAAATTGGAAGCAAAATCAGCGGATTTGAAGATATACTGACGTCAGGAATGGGTGGTATTTTTGGATAAAAAGAACAACCTTTCTTTTAAAGAAAGCAGAATCATACATGTAACGGTCTCTATTATAATTGTTACTTTCTTATTTAGTGCTCTACCAGAATGGTATACTCCACAATTCATAATGAATAGTGTTGTGTCTAGCATATTAGTCATTATTATTGTGGTTTCTTGGAGAGTAGTGGAACTTAAAGTGAGGTATTTCTCTATTCAAAGCTATTGTTTGATTTTTAGTCTTTCCTTTTTTGTTTGCCCAGCCTCTTATTAAATACTTCTGGCAAGAAGTGAATGCCGTATGGTTTTTCTTATTAGGGATTTGGGTAGCAGGCTTTATCATTACACATATCTTAAAGGAAAATATTTTTCAAGCCTTTTCAAAAACCTTCGAAAATAGATTTAGCATAGTTTTTCATATTGTTGTTTTTATCTGTATAACTGTTGGTCCAATGTGTATCATTATCGGAAATGCAAATGATTTTAATAAGAACATTTCATATGGGTTGGTACTATACTTTTTATCTGCCCTATTACAAATTACACTCCCTGCGTTTTTAAAGCACCCAAAAGGTCATGAGAATTTGGGGTCAGCTCCCCTGCATACTAATGCGTTAGTATGCAGGGGAGCTGACCCCATTTTTCTTCCTCTTAAGATTCTCTCTTGTACCATTTAATGCCGAGTAAAGAACTCTTTATGAAAGCACCAGACCCATGGAGGATTATGCTTGCTCTGGCACTATCTTCAGCCAAACAATCCACTAGCGATTTTAAAGACCAGTTTTAATTTTACATTGAAAAGCAAAGAAGATTAAGAATAATTCTCCACAAAAAAGTTTTAAAAACCGACACAGTGGTAAATAAGATGAGAGTAATTCCAAAATATTGAAATTATACTTGGCTGAGGATATGAAAATGTTATGTGAAAGTGTTTTAATTTTAAATGCTCCAGAAACTTATAGAGGTATCAGGAAAATTCAAGAACAGGATATCTAAGTATGGGGGAATCAGTTATGTTTCTTATGTATTGTTTATTTACGGTCATGCTGTTTTCCTTCTCTACGTTCATATATTATACAGGGATTTTTATTGAGGGCATGATAAAGCCGAGTGTGAATAAAGGAAAATATAAGAATAATCAAAAGTCCACAACCGTCTATTATCGATCAAGTCTTCTTTATTTGATTCTCATTGAGTATGGTTTGTTGATTTTATTAAGTTATTTGGTCTTCCCCCAATTCCCCAACCTATTGTTCATTGAATTTCTTGTGATGACTTTTTTAGTGTTGCTTTATTTTATCAATAGAATAATTGGTAAAACATTATCTCCCGAAAAGGTAAGAGACCAGTTTACCTCTTCCTTTTCGGGTGAGTCTACATATGGTCCAGAACTTGATGGCGGTGGGGATTGTGGCGGGGATGGGGGAGGAGCAGGGGCAGACTGAAGCTGCAGTATTAAATTAGTATTCTTTAAAGGTAGAATATGCAGTGTTGGCATCCTGTCCTGATAAGCATTAACTGGGCAATACTGATTGATTATAAAAATAGGAGCTGCTAGTCATGCACAGAGCAACAATCATCTTGATCGCGATTCTTTTTATTTTCCCTCTCACTTCCTGCTCCCAGAAAGAAACCAATCACTTTGATAAACAAAAAGTAGCTGACGTTGTAATAGCAGAATTAGAATCAAACTTTGATTACACATTCAAAGTTAACCATATCGAGTATGACCCACTACGTCATACGTACATGATTGACGCATCTATTACCGAAAAGCCTGACATGTCATTTTCTTCCGATATAACTGATCGTGAACTTGAAGAGAGTGATGTCAGCAAGATCAATGGATACGTGGTTGATATGTTTTATCAAGAAGAGCTGGAAGGAGAGGTAGAGAAAGCTGTCAGAAAAGCCCTGCCCAACTATCAAGTGGCAAAGAGCAGTTATTTAACGCCTCCAGAAATCCATCTGGAAGATAAAAAGTTTATACATATGAGCTTCTCAAATTTCACTCGACAGTACCAAGATGAAGTTTTTTATACCTTCTACTTGTTAAGCAATGAAGACTTCTCCCAGGATTATTTTGAAAATAATCAGCAAGCATTGCGTGCATTGTTCTCAGAATTAAAGAATGAACATTATAAGCTCGTAAAGTTCACCATCGTATTTCCAAATGATACGTATATTGAGACAGAAAGGCTGCATATAGAGGATTTGGAAAAGCAATCTTTACATGAGCAATTTGCTATTAAGAAAGACCCTTCTATTCCGGGCTTTGATTATAAAAAGTGGAAACAAAATCTTCAATAGAGGTAGAAGCTTTACACTTAAAATCATTCATCCAGAGATAGGAGGGGACCTATGGAAAAAACTCTCGGTAATCGTGATCATTCTCCTCTTTCTCATTTCTGCTTGTTCGTCAGGAGAGAAGAGCCAACCACTATCCTCTAATGATGTAAAAGAGTTGGTCACTACTATACTGCAAAACAGGTTTGAGACAGATTTTACTGCGAAGATCATCAGTCATGATCCCTAACTTTTATGAAATGGAAACCTATATGGACCGTATGCCTGACATGACATTTTTCTTCACCATAAATGAAAAGGATCTAAATGAGGATAATCCTGGGTAGTGAAATAGATAACATTTATAGAGTCGTTGTTCATTCGTTATATAAAAACGAATTAAAGAAGCTGGTTAGCCAGAATGATAGGACTCTGAAAAGCTTCCATCGTTTCATATCTTGGCCCCTCTCTTAAGAAGTGGATCAAACAGATAGAAAATTTCTAATTCCAATCTTAGGATTGATTCTTGTATCAATGTTCGGGGTGTCCATTGATCTGTCTACAGAAGGTGGAAAAAACACAAGTGAAAAAGCCATTTTGGCTGGAATCAGTTTTGCTATGTTTATGTTGATTTGGAGAGTACTTGGTTCAATTTTTCAGTCGTGAAAATCGATATCACTCAGCGAAGGAGCCACCACATATGACAGAGAATGTTTCCGCTTTATACCTATTACCATGGTGTACAGGTTTGTTTGCAGTGTTGGTGCCTGAGTACTCAACCATGACGTTGGCAGTCGTCATTATTTTATATCTCCCCCTTTTATGGATATTGCAGCTTCATAAAAGGCGAATCAAATCAAAGAAGAAAACGACTAAAATTTCGACCAAAAAAGTGATTCCAAATAAAAAGAAGAAAAGAGTCTATTCTGCTATTGGCGGGTATTACGCATTCACTCTTTTTTCTCTTTACTTAACATTTCTACTCATTCGAGTACTTGAATTGTATTTGGTGAAAATCCTGTGGATCGCGATTTGGATTTTAGTCGCCTATTTTGTAAATAAACATAGGACATTCATTTCTGAAGAGGTTTTAGGAGAGAACAGTAAATATAAAATCGTCTCTTTTGTATACGCAATGAGTTTAGCCGTCATTCTCCTTGCAGGAGGGGGAGGATTTTTTAAGGCGGCGGAATATTTTTCATTTGTCTTTGGCAATAAAGCCACGCTCTACTATTTTTCTTCCATTTTATATCTTTCCGGGCTTTGGTTTAGTATTTTTATTCATAGTAATCGGAGGGAGTTTCAATGAGAATCTGTTTTTTAGGACAATGTTGGGATATAGAAAAAATTTTTGAAGAATGGATGGGTGAAAACAGTGACTTTCAAAAAGAAGGTGCCTCTGAAAGAAAGTAGGATTGACATAATAGCTTTCCTTCTGATTATGATGGGAGCTCTATGCAGTGTACTACCTGACGGATCTTGGTTTTTATTTGGCTTAAACATGACTATTGCTATCATTGCTTGTATCACTTCTTTTATTTTGTGGAGATTTAATCGAAATGACAGCGTAAGGTATTTCTCCTTGAACGCTTATGTACTGCTGGTAGCGTTGGCGATTTATTTTGCCATCTCTTTATTTAGGGTGTTTACCGGAACCATTGTCTTTTGGGCGGGTATGCTGGTCATTATCGTTATGGCATCGGTCCCTTATCTTTTTGCTGAGAATATCGCTTCCGGAGTAAAGAATCCAACACGAACAGCTTTGGGGCGAGTATATATGGTGACGGTTCCTCTCATCATTACGTTTAGTTCCATTTTATTCACTAATGTGAGGGCCAGTGATAAACCGAGTGCTGTGCCAATAGCCATTTTCCTTTATGTTGGGGCCTTATTTTTCCTGTTTATTGCTCCTATCCTTCTAATTACTCCTGAGAGGATGGAGGAATTAGAGAAGTGAATTAAAGAAATGCAGTGAAAGAAAAGTTCTTATTTTATTAGCAAGAGCTACGCTACCCAAAAATCTGAGTTGCGGAAGGTGGTTTAGAATGAATGCAGAGATCCTCTTATCAAAAGGAACTAAACATAAAAAAATATTTGAAACCGTCCTTATTAATCCATTCGGTTACATGGTCAGTGGGACATATTATTATTTATCAATCTATAAAAGAAAGAATAAAGTTAAGGGATACTCAGTGATCTCAGAAGATGATCCTGTAGAAAACGATGCTCTTGAAGCATTTGAGATTCTTGTTTTATATACAGCTTATGCAAACAACTATTTCTCGATTGGAGAAAAAAGAGGGCAATTAAGCACGGATTATTTCTTTAAGCCGGTAAGTGTAATTAATGATTATTTAATTAATAATGAAAATAACATATTGGCAAAAGGGAAAAATATCTTATTGGAATATGGTAATCTTCAGGAAGATTTAAAGAAAAGAGTTATTGATTTTTCAAATGATTACGACCATCGTATATTAAAGGAAAATATTATAACAGATCAAGATTATGAAAATTTAATAGAAATTCTTATACATGTCGATAGAGTCCAATATTTCCAATCTAAAACATTACTAGAAAACTTCGAGGGCCTAAAACGAATGTTGGATGAGATGAAAGAGACAAATATATTTGGGAAACTCCCAAAAGAGAATAGAGATTTTTTAGAGGAGTTTTTAAAAGGCAAGAAAGAAGTTGAACAATCATTAAAAGAGTTTGATCAAGATAGACAAGCAGATATTCTGACTGATAATCACGATATGAATGAAATAAAAAAGACATATTATAAAAATGGAATTGAAAAATTGCAACGCTATAAACAAGACCTACGTTATCCAAAACAAGGTGAATGAGGATTGATACTAATGAATATACCAGTATTAAAAAGAAATGCGAATAAACACAAGAAATTATTCGAAAATAAGGTAATGATAAATCCATATGGCTATGAAGTTAACGGTGTGAGTTACTATTTAGCGATTTATAAAAGAGGAGAAAAGCATAGGGGATATACCGTTATTGCTGAAGAGGAATACTCTGAAGCCGATGCACTTCTAGCCTTTGAAAAGTTAATCTTGTTTACCGCGTACGTTAATAAATTTTTTGAACTTGAAAAGTTGAAGATGAGACTTTCACCTGAGACCTTTTCCAATATAAGTAATGTGTTGAATCAATATGTTGATAAGAACGATTACTTAAAGAAAGGAAAAGAAGTGATTGACCAACTAAATGATATGTTAGTAGAACTTCAAGAAAGATTAAAAGCATATACGCATTATTACGATAATCATATTTTGGTTCATCATACACTCGACGACCAAGAGATTCAGACAGTATTAGAAGCATCAGCACACTTAAACCGGCTGCAATACAAACAGGGAAGGGTGCTAATTGATTCTTTTAAATTTATTAAAGAAACGTATAAAGAAATGAAGAAATTAAACCTCTTTAAATTGCTCAACGAGTATGATCGGACAGTATTGAAGGAGCTTGCTCGTGGAGTAAGGAAAACAAAGAAAAGTATTAAGGATTTTACATATGAGAAAGAAATAGCACATCTTCCAGTGGAACAACAGATAGAGTTAATCGTAAAGAGCATAGAAAAGGCTGGGCAGGAAAAACTACCGCGTTATAAACAAGACTTGCGATATCCAAGAACCTAAGTACGTATAACCGCCATACATGTTTAGGTGGAATCATGGGCGTGTACACTTGGTTACGATGCAAAGGTGAATGAAGTTAAGAACAAATAATAAAATTTGGTGTCAGTACCCTGCGGAATTTAAAGTACATTAGTGTACTTATTTAATTTCATAACAAACTTGATAAAGGAGAAATACTCTTGAGTAAAAACCTTTTTATTACGATTTTGGTTATATGCTTATCCTTTGCTATTGCAGGTTGTCAATCAGATGATGATAAATCTGATGGTAGCAAAGAAGCAGAAATGAAAAACGAAAGTTCTAAAGTAAATGAACAAGAAAAAGATGAGAAAAATCAGCTTTCCAATTATCCAGAGCTTTTCTCGGTGCCAGATGCTCCTAAAACAATGGAAGAAGTAATTGATTATCCTGCCGGACCATATGCAAATGCAAAGTTTGAGAAGAATAACGAAGAGATCGTTAAAGAGATAAATCAGCTACCTGCAATTAAAGGTTCTGCTGATGGAGAGTTTCTTGAGGCGTACTGGAATCAACTTCTTTCACTCTTCGCTGTAGATTATAAAGATCCACAAATCATGTTGGAAAAATTAAAAGTGAAGTCATTTGGGAGTCCCGAATTAGAAGATCCACGATATCAATTTAAAGATAATTTAAATGTGGAGATAATCCTTGACGCAAGCGGCAGTATGAAGGCGCAGGTAAAGGAACGTACGAAGATGGAATTGGCTAAAGAAGCAATCGATACTTTTGCATCTTCACTTCCTAAAGAAAGTAAAGTGGCACTTAGAGTATATGGTCATAAAGGGACAGGCAGTGATAAGGATAAAGAAATGTCCTGTAAAGCAAATGAAAAAGTTTATGATTTTCAAAGCTATGACACAAGTAAACTAAACCAATCTTTAAATGGTGTTGAAGCAAAAGGTTGGACCCCGGTAGCCGCTTCTTTAAGAGAAGCTCATAAGGATTTATCTCAATTTCCTGCAGAGCAAAACACAAATATCATTTTCCTGGTCAGTGACGGAATTGAGACATGTGATGGTAACCCCGTTGAGGTAGCAAAGTCTTTAAAAGACTCTTCTGTAAAACCAATTGTCAATATTATTGGATTTGATGTTGATGCAGAAGGCCAAAAACAACTTCAGGATGTCGCAGAGAATGCCTCTGGTTCATACGCAAATGTTTACGATTTAGATGAATTGAACTCGGAGTTTAATCGCGCAGAAGAAATAGCGAAACAGTGGGAAAGTTGGAAGAGTAAAGCGCTAAATAATAATGATCTAGAACAGTATCTGAATACTAGTGAAATATCTGAATTTACCTATGATTGGTCGTATAAACGTATTAAAGAAAACAATAATCTCTTAGGAGTCATTCTCTATCTTAAAGATAAGGGTGAATTAACAGATGAAGCATACTCATATTTGTCTGATAAAGCCAAAAGAAGACAAAAGGATGTGTTCAAGTATTCAAAAGACATTAAAAGTGAACTCCATAAAGTAAATGATGCAAGTTATGAAGAAACGAAAAGTTTGATAAATGAAAAGTTTAATAAAAATAAAGATTAGGTAGTAATTAGAAAATTTGGGGTCAGTTCACCTGCATTGTAATGCGTGATTTTGACGGGGGACTGACACCGGTTTTTTTTTAGGGAGGAACCTATGAACGATCTAAGTCGAAAAGGTAAAATCAGCTTTATGATAGGTATTTCAACAATGATAGCTTTAATCATGTATATTTTTTTAGTAATGGACGGAAGATCTTAACTAAATAATCAAGATGCATGGTTCTTTTGGATCATGATAACCATTATGTTTGTCTCGGTAGTGATAGTAATTGCAGACAGAGTAAAATCAAAAGGCGGACAGTTCTCTTTCAAGAAGTTCGGGATCATCCTTCTCATTGTGATTCTCTTTGGCCTCTGGAGATTAAAAGTTTAACAGGTTAATAGCTTATTCAAGCTTGAAAGCACATTTCAAGCTTTTTATTGATGGTTTTTCTTTATATATCTTAATAATAGATACCCCTCTGTGGCTTCCAAATAGTTCTTCCCCCAACTCCCACTAGAAAATAGGATGCCTACAAGCCCCTCAACCATTAAATTTCCACCAACAAGTTTCAAAACCCACCCCTGTGGTAAATAAGATATGAGTTATTACCAAAATATTGAAACGCGATACATAAGTCTCATTTCCGGTTGTTTTTGATATAACATTCAATTTTGAACCGTGTATAGGTCTATTGAAAAGGAATGTAGAGATGAACCTACTATATACTCATCGCTCAAAGGAGAGAAGCTTCAATAACAGGTGGATGATGGTGACCAGAATCTCATGATAACGGCCGTAGTTTTAGCCGTTATTTCAGTGTTTGGCCTGTCCATTGATATGTCGACAGATGGAGGGAAGAATACGAGCAAGAAAGCGATTATGGCCGGGGTTAGTTTTGCGATGTTCATGTTGGTGTGGCGAGTTCTTGCTTCGTTATTTTAAGATGGTGCTTTTAGGGATAGTAGGCATTGCGCTTTTTGTAAATCTCTCTCATTTATTATTTGAACATTTAATCAAACGTTTGTTTAAATCCACAACCTAAACTAATCATTCGATATCCCGCCCAATATTGGTTAAAATAGATAAGACCTACAATTGGCTATAGCTTAAAGGAGAGAAATACATGACGAACTATGCAGATGATAGTTTAGCGTTGCATACAGATTTGTATCAGATAAATATGACGAAGGCTTACTGGGATGATGATTTCCATAATCGAAAGGCTGTTTTTGAAGTGTTCTTTCGAAAGCTGCCTTTTGGCAATGGATATGCGGTATTTGCCGGGCTCGAACGGATCATTGAATATGTGAAAAAGTTTCATTTCTCGGAGAGTGATATCGAGTATTTACGGGAGTTGGGATATGAGGAGGCTTTTCTCGAGTATTTGGCGGAGCTTCGTTTCACCGGGACGATCCGTTCCATGCAGGAAGGGGAGGTTGCGTTCGGGAATGTCCCCCTTGTTCGGGTGGAGGCGCCGCTTGCTCAGGCGCAGTTACTGGAGACGGCAATCTTGAATATCGTGAACTACCAGACGTTGATTGCGACGAAGGCGAACCGGATCAAGCAGGTGGTACAGGATGAGGTGGTGATGGAGTTCGGGACGAGACGTGCCCATGAGCTGGATGCAGCGATTTGGGGAACACGGGCTGCGTATATCGGCGGCTTTGATGCGACGAGTAATGTACGGGCAGGGAAGTTATTCGGTATGCCGGTTTCGGGAACTCACGCCCATGCTATGGTGCAAGCCTACCGCGATGAATATCAGGCCTTTCATAAGTATGCAGAGAGCCATAAGGATTGTGTGTTCTTAGTCGATACGTATGACACGTTGAAGTCCGGTGTGCCGACGGCGATTAAAGTAGCGAAGGAGCTGGGCGATAAGATCAACTTTGAGGGGATCCGCCTTGATAGCGGGGACATGGCGTACCAATCGAAGATCGCTCGCAAGATGCTTGATGATGCAGGCTTTACGGATACGAAGATCATCGCATCCAATGACCTGGACGAGTATACGATCCTGAACTTGAAGGCGCAAGGGGCACAGATTGATGTATGGGGTGTCGGGACGAAGCTGATCACAGCGTACGATCAGCCTGCTTTAGGTGCCGTGTATAAACTTGTGTCCATTGAAAATGAGTCAGGTGAAATGGAAGACACGATCAAGATCTCGAGCAATGCCGAGAAAGTTTCAACTCCAGGGATGAAAAGGGTTTATCGCATCGTCAATACGGTTAATCATAAATCAGAGGGCGAATATATTGCCCTGGAGCATGAGCACCCTGAAAGTCAGGAACGGTTGAAAATGTTCCACCCTGTTCATACGTATATCAGTAAGTTCGTCACGAATTTCGAAGCGAGGGAACTTCATGTGGAGGTATTCAAGGACGGTGAGCTTGTGTATGATACGCCTCCATTATCAGAAATGAGAAGTTTCGTAAATGAAAATCTTGAATTGTTATGGGATGAGTATAAGCGTTCCATGAATCCTGAAGAGTACCCTGTGGATTTAAGTGAAGAGTGTTGGAACAATAAGATGGATCTGATTCATCGTGTAAAAGCTGAAGTGAAAGAAAAACAAAGCGGAAATTGGTGAGATTCCCTTTGTTTGGGCATGATAAAAAGATATAATATGATGTAATAAAACCTAACATGGAGTGTGAAGACATGGATTCTCTTCAAAAACAAATCGTAGAAGAAATGATGGTCTCCCCGGAAATCAATCCCCAGGAAGAAATCCGTCGCAGTGTCGACTTTATGAAGGCTTACTTGAAGAAGCATTCATTTATGAAAAGTTTGGTCCTCGGAATTTCAGGAGGTCAGGATTCTACTTTATTAGGGAAACTGGCACAGATGGCCATTGATGAAATGAATCAGGAATCCGGTTCGTCGGATTATGCTTTTTATGCTGTCAGGCTTCCTTACGGGGAACAGGGAGATGCCCAGGATGCCATTGATGCCGTGGAATTCATCAACCCGACCGTGTCGATGACGGTCAATGTCCAACCGGCAGTCGATGCAAGCGTCGAAACGTTGAAGAAAAACGGGATCGAGCTTTCAGACTTTGTCAAAGGGAACGAAAAGGCCCGTGAACGGATGAAGGTGCAATTTGCCATAGCCGCCATGAAGAATGGCGTGGTGCTCGGTACGGATCACTCTGCTGAAGCAGTCACAGGCTTCTACACGAAATACGGCGATGGAGCGGCAGATCTCGTCCCCCTTTTTCGCCTGAACAAGCGTCAAGGGAGAGCGCTTTTGATCGAGCTCGGCTGTCCTGAACACTTATACAATAAGAAGCCGACAGCGGACCTGGAAGAAGATCGTCCGTCGCTTCCGGACGAAGAAGCCCTTGGCGTCACGTACGATCAGCTGGACGATTACCTGGAAGGGAAAGAAGTCCCCGCTGAAGCCAAGAAAACCATTGAAGGTCACTACCTGAAAACACAGCATAAACGTCATCTGCCGGTCACGGTTTTTGATGATTTTTGGAAATAGTCAAGTGGAAAAGCCGATTCTCGTATAATGGAGAATCGGCTTTTTAAATTGAATGGCAGCAAGATGTCTCTATAAAAACTGGAACTGTCCATCCCCTCGAAGACCCTCATATCCTACCAATTCCCTAAAAATTATCTACCAATTTCCCAATTTATAGAGGATTTTCGACTTTTTAAACGAAAGTAGTAATAGTTAAAGAAGAGTTTGAATCATTCAGGAGGGGTACGATGTCACATGAAACAGTGAATCCAAAGTTACAAAGTATCATTGATAATATAGAGAAAGTCATGATCGGGAAGAGGAAAGTAGCGGAACTGAGCATCGTTTCCCTGCTTGCCGGGGGGCATGTTCTGCTTGAAGATGTTCCGGGTGTAGGGAAGACGATGATGGTTCGTGCATTGGCGAAATCCGTTGGGGCGAGCTTTAAACGGATTCAGTTCACACCGGACTTACTGCCGTCTGATGTGATCGGGGTATCGATTTATAACCCGAAAGAGATGGAATTTAATTTCAGACCTGGACCGATCATGGGGAACATCATTCTTGCGGATGAAATCAACCGGACATCACCGAAGACACAGTCCGCTTTACTTGAAGGGATGGAAGAAAGCAGCGTGACGATTGACGGGATGACCCGGAAGCTTGATAAGCCGTTCTTCGTTATGGCGACCCAGAATCCGATTGAATATGAAGGGACGTATCCGCTGCCGGAAGCTCAGCTTGACCGATTCCTTCTGAAGATGAAAATGGGTTATCCGGAACCAGAGGAGGAGATGGAAGTCCTTCACCGCGCTCAGAGGACTCCGCCGATCGATGAATTGGAGCCTGTTATGACCCTTGAGGAATTGAGGTATATCCAAGGGGATGTCAAGGAAGTATTGGTGGATGACACCATTAAGAAATACATTGTGGAGATTGCGAACCGTACGAGGATCCATGCGAATGTGTATCTGGGTGCGAGCCCCCGTGGATCGATTGCCCTGATGAAGGCTTGTCAGGCCTATGCCTACTTAAGAGGCAGGGATTATGTAGTTCCCGACGATGTTCAATTCCTGGCGCCTTTCGTGTTTTCTCACCGGATCATTATGAAGTCGGAAGCGAGATACGAAGGGATCACCCCTGAAGAAGTTGTGGAGAGAGTCATGGCGCGAATACCGGTCCCGGTACAAAGGCTTGTGAGATAGATGAAGACGAAACTTCAATTTCTTAAACCGCTGGGGAAGTTTCTGCTCCTGCTTATTCTGATGGGTGTGACTTTTTCGTATGCGATGTTTCAAGGTGGGTTTGTAAGCTGGTTTCTGTTCTATAGTTTCTTGCCGTTCTCCCTTTATTCGGTTTTTGTGTTCTTATATCCGTTATCAGAGTTTTATGTGGAGCGGAGTTTTGAATCTGCTGAGTACAAGGCCGGGGATGAATTGAAGGTGACCATCACCCTCACCCGAAAGTTGCCATTTCCTCTGTTTTATTTGGTGTTGGAAGATGTGGTGACTGATTCTGTCTTTCATCAGTCCGGTTTTCAGAAGGCGAAAGCAATGATCCATCCCGGCTTCAGAAGACGGATCAAGCTGACGTATTACATTGATGAGCTTCCCCGTGGAGAACACATCTTTTCTAATGTCAGGTTCAAAACAGGTGATTTTTTTGGTGTTTTTGAAAAGGAAGCCACGGTGGATTGTGTGGACAGGCTCCTCGTGTACCCGTCGATCGTCGATGTCCCTTATCGACCATTGGAGAATCGATATGACCAGGGGATGACGACTTCAAGTGTTAAGATCCAAAAAGATACGACGATGGCGACGGGTATCCGTGAGTATCAACCGGGAGACCGCTTCTCATGGATTCATTGGAAGACCTTTGCGAGGACCAATGAGCTGATGACGAAGGAGTTTGAGGAGCGCCAATCCCATGACGTCCTCATTGTCCTCGACAGGGAGTCTTCGCAAGCGTTTGAAGCGATGGTGACCTTTACGGCATCGATAGTCAGGTCCATCGTCAAAAAAGGGGCTCAGGTCGGCCTTGTGTCAATTGGTGGAGATCATGTTTCATTTCCCATCCGGGGGGGAGATGAGCACTTGAGTCAGCTGAATTATCACTTGGCGAAAGTGAGGCAGGACAGCCCGTTTGCTCTGGGGAAAGTCCTGCAGGGGGCGGGATTGAACTATTCTCAATCAGCGGCGGTGCTATTTGTGACCTCGTCCGTCTCGAAAAAAATGATTATGAGCGTGAACGAATATGCGAAGCGGAACAGCTCTGTCGTCATCTTTTTGGTGAAGAGGGCAGGGGATTCGTACACCGCAGAAGAGAAATCGTTGAGAGCCTATGCCTCCTCCCGCGGCATTCGTTTGCAGGTATGCTTTGAAGGCGACTTCTCGTCAGCATTTCTGGAGGTGAAACGGGCATGAGGCAAGAAACAGCAAGCTCCTTTTTCAAGATTGTGACGTATTTCTTTGGATTCCTCCTTTTATGGGAGTGGCTAAAGCCACTTAAAGTTGTGACGGACACGGCGAGTCTGACCTATTTCATTGTCTTTATCGCCTTGGCACTAGCCCTGTCATATTTCCGGATTCATTATGCTATCACCGCATGTGTGAAAATCCTTTTTATTCTGTACAGTCTGCATGGGTTGTATTACAGGGGCTCTTTCTTCTCTCCCAAGTGGTTCAAGGAGTTCAGTCATGATTTATGGGAGAATCTCGGGTTGACCCTCGGGCGTGAATGGCCAAGTTTGTCTTTTGAGTATAGAAGCTTGTTATTCTTTGTGCTTCTGTGGCTGATGACGTACTTGATTCATTACTGGATATCTGTCCGGAAAACAATCCTTTTGTTTTATGTAATGACGGTCACTTATGTGTGTTTGATTGATACTTTTACGGTATATGAAGGGGATAGCTCGATTATACGCGTCGTCATTTTCGGCTTTCTTCTCATGGGATTATTGGCCCTTGAAAGGCTGGTGCAAAAAGAAAAGCTCCTTGGTTCCAAGATGAGCCGCCATCGCTGGATCGTTCCTCTGACGGTGATGCTTACGATCAGTTCGGTTGTTGCGTTTGCAGCACCTAAAGCCGACCCGATCTGGCCTGATCCTGTCCCGTATCTTCAATCCTTTTCTGAGGGTGCTGGTGGAAGTGGTGTCAACAAGATTGGCTACGATACAGATGATACGAAGCTTGGGGGTCCCTTTGTCGGTGATCCCACGGTCATTTTCAATGCAGAGGTGACGCGGGAGCATTACTGGAAAATTGAATCGAAGGATTTATATACGGGGAAAGGATGGGAACAGTCCATTCCTGACGATCAAAAGGAACCACTCACGTTTGATTCGGGGAAAAAGGTTCCGATCCCTTCACCGGATTCCGATGAAGAGCGGGACCTGGAAAGTGAGAAGGTCATGGTCGAGCGTACCTATTCCCATGTCGCTTATCCTTACGGGGTAGAAACGATCAACGGGAATGAAAATGGATATTTCAGCTTCAATCCCATAGATGAAAAAGTGACGAGTTATATAGAATCCGATGAAACCGTTAAACTTGAAAAGTATGAGCTGTCCTACCGCTCTCCATTCTATTCCCAGAAAAAGATGAAGGCGGCCAATGAAGAGCAGGAGATCATGCAGGTACCTGAGTTTGTCGACCGCTACACCCAGCTGCCTGATACGACTCCTCAGCGTGTCAAAGACCTGGCCGTTGAAATTACGTCGGAAGCAGATAATTGGTATGACAAAGTAAGGGCGATCGAGCAATATTTTTCAAAGGAAGCGTATGTATACGATCAGTTCGATGTACCGGTTCCTGAAGAGGGACAGGATTACGTGGATCAGTTCCTGTTTGAAACGCAGCGCGGATACTGCGATAACTTTTCTACTTCCATGGTGGTGCTGGTCCGCTCGCTCGGGATCCCGGCGAGATGGGCTAAAGGCTATACAGAAGGGGAATACAGCAGGCAGGTGGATTCGACCTACAAACTTTACGAAGTATCGAACAATAATGCCCATTCATGGGTAGAGGTATTCTTCCCGGAAGTGGGCTGGGTTCCGTTTGAGCCTACTGTCGGTTTCAGCAACAATGTTTCTTACCAGTATGACCTTGATATACCCGATTCTGATAATAGTGAAGTCCCTGTTCCGGAGAAAAAGGAAGCACCGAAACAACCCCTGCAGCCTGATGAAGATACCGCATCTTCCGGTAATGGTTTTTCATTATCGAAGCTTTGGGATGACATCACGTCGTTCATTGCGGACAATTGGGGCAAGATCGTGATGGGAACCATTCTGCTGATCATCATTGCCATTGCATTATACCTTGTGAGAAGACGCTGGATGCCATATGTCCTGATTTTTTACTACCGCAGGAAGTCATCGGATAATGTATTCTCGGAAGCTTATCTGTCCCTCATGAAGCAATTGGAAAGATACGGATTGAAAATGGATGACGGTCAGACATTACGGGGGTATTCGAGATACATCGATCAGTTCTTCGGTACCCGTGAAATGACCAGTTTGACCAATAATTATGAACGGATATTATACGGTCAGAGTCCTACATCAGAAGATTGGGCGAAGATGAGGGAATTATGGGAAAATTTAATTAAAAGGACAACCGGTTGACCAGGTTGATCACAAAGTATAAAATGATGTCAAATTCAAATAGCGTTCGTTAGCATCCTTCGTATATCCTCGATAATACGGTTCGAAAGTATCTACCCGGTCACCTTAAATGACTGGACTATGAAGGCAGTGTTCTTAGTTGACATCCGTGTATTCAAAAAACTAGAATTCTGCCTTTTTTTAAGGCGGAGTCTAGTTTTTTTTATATTTTTTTTGGAATGCTAACAACAATAGATGGTAGTAGGTAAATAAATTGAAGAGGTGAACTGAATGCTTGGTAAAGAAGAATTGCACAATCAGGAAATGATCGTCGTTTTGGACTTTGGAAGTCAATATAATCAGTTAATCACGCGAAGAATTCGTGAGTTTGGTGTTTACAGTGAGCTCCATCCGCATACAGTTACCCTTGAGGAAATCCAGGAAATGAATCCGACTGGGATCATCTTCTCCGGCGGTCCGAACAGTGTGTACGGTGAGGATTCATTCCGTTGCGATGAGCGCATCTTTGATCTTGATATTCCGATTCTCGGAATTTGTTACGGTATGCAGTTGATGACGATGCACTTTGGCGGAAAGGTAGAACGCGCGAAGCACCGTGAGTACGGGAAGGCAGCCATCAATATCGAGAAGCAGTCCAAGATATTCTCGAATCTTCCCGAAGAGCAAGTCGTATGGATGAGTCACGGGGATCTTGTTGTCGAAGCTCCTGCAGGATTCGATGTGAACGCAACAAATCCATCTTGCCCGATCGCTTCTATGAGTAATGAGGAAAAAGGGTTATATGCGGTACAATTCCACCCTGAAGTACGACACTCAGAACACGGAAACGAAATGCTGAAAAACTTCGTGTTTGAAGTGTGTGGATGCACAGGCGACTGGTCCATGGAGAACTTCATTGAAATGGAAATGGACAAGATCCGCCAAACAGTCGGTGATAAAAAAGTCCTTTGCGCTCTAAGTGGAGGAGTCGATTCTTCCGTTGTGGCTGTATTGATCCACAAAGCCATCGGCGACCAATTGACATGTATCTTCGTCGATCACGGACTCCTTCGTAAAGGCGAGGCTGACAGTGTCATGAAGACATTCGCTGACGGCTTTAATATGAACGTGATTAAAGTAGATGCCCAGGATCGTTTCTTGAATAAACTAAAAGGTGTATCCGATCCTGAGCAAAAACGTAAAATCATCGGAAATGAATTCATTTACGTATTCGATGATGAAGCGACAAAGCTTAAAGGTATCGAATACCTTGCACAAGGTACGTTATATACCGACATCATTGAGAGTGGTACGGCGACTGCGCAAACCATCAAGTCCCACCACAACGTCGGCGGACTTCCTGAAGATATGCAGTTCACCCTGATCGAGCCTCTGAACACATTATTCAAGGATGAGGTGCGTGCATTAGGTTCCGAGCTCGGCATTCCGGATGAAATTGTGTGGCGCCAACCATTCCCGGGACCTGGTCTTGGTATCCGTGTGCTTGGTGAAATTTCTGAACAGAAGCTTGAAATCGTCCGTGAGTCTGATTACATTCTTCGTGATGAAATCAAGAAAGCCGGACTTGATCGTGACATCTGGCAATATTTCACCGTTCTTCCTGACATCCGAAGTGTCGGTGTCATGGGTGACGCCAGAACCTATGACTACACAATCGGAATCCGTGCTGTCACGTCCATTGACGGTATGACCTCGGATTGGGCACGTATTCCATGGGATGTATTAGAGAAAATTTCCACACGCATCGTGAACGAAGTCGATCATATTAACCGCGTGGTGTATGATGTGACGAGTAAGCCACCTGCAACGATTGAGTGGGAGTAATGGTATAGATAGTTGTAAAGCTGACAGGTTTCTTCCGTTTCGACAAAGACGGAGGATGCCTGTCGTTTTTTGTATTAAACGAACATTGTATCGGAAAATATATAATAATGTTCGTATTTTGTATTGACGGACTGAAATCCCGTTGGTACAATAGTACTGTAATCATAAAAAACATAATAAAAGTATTACGTCGTATAATTTCGGGAATAAGGCCCGAGCGTTTCTACCAAGCTACCGTAAATGGCTTGACTACGAGGTGATGGATGAAAAGGACCGTACGTTGGTTCCTTCTTGATCTTGATCTTAACAGTCAAAGCCTTGAACTCTGGTAGTTCGAGGTTTTTTTATTTTCTACGGCGACTCTATAGGAGGAGTACAAGCATGAGGAATTTCTTTCAGTTTGACCAGTTAGGAACGAATTATAAAAGGGAGATCATCGGGGGATTGACCACCTTCCTATCGATGGCTTATATCTTAATCGTCAACCCGCTTACGTTGACCCTTCAATCCGTGCCGGATCTTCCGGATAGCATGAGAATGGATTATGGTGCAGTGTTCGTAGCGACAGCATTGGCCGCGGCCATCGGGTCGTTGATCATGGGGCTCATCGCCAAGTATCCGATTGCATTGGCACCGGGAATGGGCTTGAATGCCTTCTTCGCATACACTGTCGTATTAACAATGGGAGTACCTTGGCAATCGGCTTTGACGGGCGTCTTGATTTCAGGACTTATTTTCATCGCCTTGACACTCTCTGGCATCCGGGAAAAAATCATTAACTCGATTCCAGCAGAATTAAAATACGCTGTTGGAGCCGGAATCGGTTTATTCATTACCTTCATCGGTTTTCAAAATGCAGGCATCATCGTAAATAACGATGCCGTATTAGTCGGTCTGGGTGATTTGACAAAGGGAACTACGTTACTTGCCATCTTCGGAATTGTCATCACGGTCATTTTAATGACAAGAGGCGTCAAAGGCGGAATTTTCATTGGGATGGTCGTAACGGCCATCGTGGGAATGATCGCAGGACTGATTGATACACCGGAAAGAGTAGTGGATGCGGCACCAAGTCTTGCACCAACATTCGGAGCGGCACTTGAACCTTTATTTAATGATGCAGGCAGTATTTTTACCATCCAGATGCTTGTAGTCATCCTGACGTTCCTATTCGTCGACTTCTTTGATACAGCCGGTACACTGGTAGCGGTGGCCAACCAGGCTGGACTTATGAAGGACAATAAATTACCACGAGCCGGTAAAGCGTTGTTCGCTGATTCTTGTGCAACAGTAGTAGGAGCGATCCTGGGCACATCTACAACCACGTCTTACATTGAATCATCTGCAGGGGTTGCAGCAGGAGCAAGAACTGGATTCGCATCTGTTGTAACGGCTATCCTATTCCTGCTCTCGATTTTCTTCTTCCCGTTACTGGCGGTCATCACATCAGCGGTGACGGCACCGGCCCTGATCATTGTCGGGGTACTGATGGTTTCGTCACTAGGTGAAATCGACTGGAAGAAATTCGAGGTAGCTGTACCGGCATTCCTGACCATCGTTGCCATGCCGCTTACGTACAGCATAGCAACGGGTATCGCCATCGGATTCATTTTCTATCCGATTACGATGATCATGAAAGGTCGCGGAAAAGAAATCCATCCAATCATGTATTTCCTGTTTGTGATCTTTGTACTGTACTTTATCTTCCTCGTATAAAAATAGACAACCATCATCAGAAGCTGATCGCTTGCAGATCAGCTTCTTTTTGGTTTTTATCGGAGAAAGTGTAGAAAATAAATAAAGGGAATAGCAACAATGGTAGAGAAAGTAGTACTAAGGTAAGAAGTATCAATTGAAAAAAGGGTTAGTTTTCGTTAAAATCATGGAATCGGGTAGTGTCGAAAATGGTCGAATATATAGGGAGAATTGAGTATGTCTACTTTAAATGTAAAAAAAGTCTTAAATAACAACGTATTGATTGCCGTTCACGAGAGCTACGGAGAAGTCGTGCTGATCGGGAAGGGGATAGGGTTCAACCGGAAAAAGGGTGATCCGATTCAAAATGATATTGCCGAAAAGATGTTTGTCCTAAAAGGGGAAAAAGAACAGGAGCAATACAAAAACCTTCTTCCTTTTTTAAATGAGGATATGTCAAACGTCATTATCTCTGCCATCGAATTGATCAGGAAAAGAACCAATTCATTCCTTAACGAGCATATCCATATCGCCCTTACAGACCATATTCTATTTGCCATTAACCGATTGATGAGAGGGATGGAGATTCGGAATCCGTTCCTGGTGGAGACAAGAACGCTGTATCCATTTGAATATGAAATAGCGAAAGAAGTCGTAGGCATGATCAATGATATGACTGATGTTCATCTTCCTGAAGGGGAAGTGGGGTTCATTGCCCTTCATATACACAGTGCCATGATGAACAAGGATCTTTCCGAGGTGAATCAGCATTCCCAGTTGATCAGTCGTTTGATAGGGATGATCGAACAACAGCTGGACGTTGAAATCAATAAAGAAAGCGTCGATTATATGAGGCTCATACGTCATATTCGCTATACGATCGAGAGGGTTCTCAGGGGAGAAAGAGTAGAAGAACCAGAAAAAATTGCAAAACTGTTGAAAGAAGAATACCCTGTCTGCTATAATCTATCTTGGAAGCTGATTAAGATGATGCAGCAAACATTGCAGAAACCCGTGTACGATGCCGAGGCAGTATACCTCACAATGCATCTGCAGCGGATTCAAAATAAAGTGAATTAACGTACTTATCTTTTCTTACGTGTTACTGATTCGATCAGGCATGAGTAAAGAAGATAATTGAAACGTGTATTTTGGGGTAGTCTATCCATATACGTTCATTATCCTCTTTTCTCATGCCTTTTTTGTTTGGTTAGGCGCAATCATCTAATTAGTCGAAAATGAATATAAAGGGAGGAAACTCACATGTTTAAAAAGGCTTTTGGTGTACTACAAAAAGTCGGTAAAGCATTAATGCTTCCAGTTGCGATCTTACCAGCAGCCGGACTTTTACTAGCGTTTGGTAATGCTCTTCAAAATCCAACGCTTCTAGACATTGCCCCATTCCTTAATAACGGCGGCGTTGAAACCGTTGCCAGCGTAATGGAACAAGCGGGTGGAATTATCTTCGGAAACCTGGCATTGCTCTTCGCAGTCGGAGTTGCCATCGGTCTTGCCGGTGGAGAAGGGGTAGCCGGTCTAGCGGCTATCGTTGGTTTCTTGATTATGAACGTAACAATGGGAACGGTTGAAGGATTAGGTATTGGTGACGTTACAGGTGACGGTGTCGATCCTGCATTTGCACTGGTCCTCGGTATCCCAACCCTACAAACAGGTGTATTCGGCGGTATCATCGTCGGGATCCTGGCAGCGTCCATGTACAACCGTTTCTACCAAATTGAACTTCCTTCATATTTAGGGTTCTTCGCAGGTAAACGATTTGTTCCAATTGCCACAGCAGCATCTTCCGTGGTATTAGGATTATTAATGTTATTAATTTGGCCACCGATCCAAGATGGTCTTAACACATTCTCTAACTTTATGCTCGGTGAAAACAGAGCACTTGCAGCATTTGTATTCGGTGTAATTGAACGTTCACTTATTCCATTCGGATTGCACCACATTTTCTATGCTCCATTCTGGTTCGAATTCGGTTCTTACACATCAGCAGCTGGTGATGTTGTACGTGGGGACCAGGCAATCTTTATGAAACAAATTCAAGATGGTGTACAAGACCTTACGGCAGGTACATTCATGACAGGTAAATTCCCGTTCATGATGTTCGGACTTCCAGCAGCGGCATTGGCGATCTACCATGAAGCGAAGCCGGAACGTAAAGCTGTTGTAGGTGGGATCATGGCATCCGCTGCCTTGACTTCATTCTTGACAGGTATCACAGAACCAATCGAATTCTCATTCTTATTCGTAGCACCAGTACTATTTGGAATACACTGTATCTTTGCAGGTTTATCATTCTTAACGATGCATCTGTTAAATGTAAAGATTGGTATGACATTCTCGGGTGGTTTAATTGACTACATTCTATTCGGATTGATTAACCCACAAACGAATGCCTGGATCGTCATCCCGGTAGGTATCGTGTTTGCATTCATCTACTACTTCGGATTCCGTTTCGCTATCCGCAAGTTCAATCTTATGACTCCTGGTCGTGAAGACGTGGATGAAGATGAAGATGACGCTCCTGCAAGCTCAGCTGGTGATCTTCCATACAACATCCTTGACGCAATGGGTGGACAAGAGAACATCGCTCACTTAGATGCATGTATCACTCGTCTGCGTGTATCCGTCAATGACGTGAAACAAGTAGATAAAAACCGTCTGAAAAAATTAGGTGCTTCAGGTGTACTTGAAGTGGGAGATAATATTCAAGCGATCTTCGGACCGAAATCAGATACGATCAAATCACAAATGCAAGACATCATCCGTGGGAAAGCTCCACGCAGAGTAGAAACAAATGCAAACGAAGAAGTAGAGCAACAAATTGAAGAAGTGAACCCGGAAGCTCTTCAAACAGAACGCGACAACGAAAAGTTCGTAGCTCCGATCACAGGTGAGATCAAAGACATCACAGAAGTTCCTGACCAAGTATTCTCAGGTAAAATGATGGGTGAC
>NZ_CP096886.1:862500-1795000 GCF_024195245.1 Rossellomorea sp. KS-H15a
CTTATCTCCCCCAAGAGTCCACATCGACGGGGAGGTTTGGCACCTCGATGTCGGCTCATCGCATCCTGGGGCTGTAGTCGGTCCCAAGGGTTGGGCTGTTCGCCCATTAAAGCGGTACGCGAGCTGGGTTCAGAACGTCGTGAGACAGTTCGGTCCCTATCCGTCGTGGGCGCAGGAAATTTGAGAGGAGCTGTCCTTAGTACGAGAGGACCGGGATGGACGCACCGCTGGTGTACCAGTTGTCTTGCCAAAGGCATCGCTGGGTAGCTATGTGCGGAAGGGATAAGTGCTGAAAGCATCTAAGCATGAAGCCCCCCTCGAGATGAGATTTCCCATCACGTAAGTGAGTAAGATCCCTAGAAGATGACTAGGTAGATAGGTCAGAGATGGAAGCATGGCGACATGTGGAGTTGACTGATACTAATCGATCGAGGACTTAACCACAAAGAGTCATTATTTTAATGAACAACTATTGGTCGATATTCGGCTTTCTTGACATCAATCCTTTATCTAGTTTTGAAGGAACAATCCTTCAATTGAATATTCGTCTGGTGATAATGGCGAAGAGGTCACACCCGTTCCCATGCCGAACACGGAAGTTAAGCTCTTCAGCGCCGATGGTAGTTGGGGGATCTCCCCCTGTGAGAGTAGGACGTCGCCAGGCGAATAGGAAAAAGAGTAGCTCTTAGAGGTTGCTCTTTTTTGTTTTGATTTGAAGTTCGAAGAACATAAGTGTTTTATTAGATCTCTCCTGGACCGCAGTGCGAGGGTAGGGAGGAGCAAGAAGGTCGAGGACGCGAGGGAGAGAAGACCGGAGTGTGGTTCCCACACGAGGATCTGAACGAGTGAAGCGGACGAAGAGATTCGCCGCTCATCACTAGCCGCAGCCTACAGCGCCGATGGTAGTTGGGGGCTCCCTTGTGAGAGTAGGACGTCGCCAGGCAAATGTGAAGAAAGAGTAGCTCTTAGGAGTTGCTCTTTTTTTTGTTTTAAAATGGTGTGCAATGAGTCTCCGGAAAGGAATTATTCGGTAAAATACGCAATAAACGAAAAAATGACGCAATTATCCCGAAAATGACGTAATCAGGCTTAAAAACGACGCAATTATTCCATCATACCTGTACTAATCTCTTAATACAGCTACCCTTTCTACCAATTTGACATCCTCATCAAAGTATTTCATCCGAAGTGTTCCCACTAGGATCAAATATAAAGGAAAAGTAGACTCATTTTTAAAAAATAGAATAGGAATCTATCATTTATTCAATATAATGCTATCGAAACTTTATTTGTTCAATTTTTCACAATTTGAACCAGATCTAACCCAAATCCCGCCCCACACAAAGCAACCCATCCCCCCAAGCACATCCCTTTCCTCCCCACCCCCAACCCCTTTATACTAAACCCAAACCCCAAAAGGAGGTCATCTAAATGACAACAACAAACATGCGTGAACAATACAACGAATACATCGCTAAGTTCAAAGAGAAAACCCCTCAGGAAATGCAGGACAAGATGGGGAAAGCCATCACAGAACTAGAGAACTCAGAGGACGGTAAAGGTCTCCGCGTAGGGGACAAAGCACCAGACTTCACATTACCCGATGCTTCAGGCAAAGAAGTGAAATTAAGTGAGATTCTAGACCAAGGACCAGTGATCCTGACGTTCTATCGCGGCGGATGGTGCCCGTATTGCAACATGGAGCTGCGTGCCTACCAACAGCTGATGGAGGACATTAAAGCTGCGGGAGCTGAGCTTGTAGCGGTCAGTCCGCAGACGCCGGATGCATCCCTTTCTACTAAAGAAAAAAATGAACTTGATTACTTTGTTCTGAGTGATGAAGGAAATAAAGTGGCGGATGAATATAAGCTTGTGTACAAACTTCCTCCATACTTGGTAGACATCTACAAAGAAAAGGGACTCGATCTTGAGAAAGCGAACGATAGTGATTCCTGGACCCTTCCTGTTTCTGCGACGTATATTATTCAGCAGGATGGAACGATTGCGTACGAATATACGAAAGCCGATTACAAAGATCGTGTAGAACCTTCTGAAGTGGTTGAGAAGTTAAAAGCTTTATAAGAATGCAGTCCAGGACGGCTATGTAGCTGCTTATGAAAAGCGGCCACATAGCCGTTTTTGTTTTAATCCGCCCCAAATAGGAAAAACAAGGAGTGTGGAACTGCGTTTTTTCTAGAAATTGTCATCTAATATTTACTCATAATTCTTTCTGAAGTGGTTCATATTCTCGATTTTTTCTAGTAAAATAGGAACTTAATTTGAGCATACTACAGTAGTAGTGTAGAGAGGAGCATCCAGGTGTTAGAGAACAGTGTGATGATGGTCATCATTATTTTATTGATTAATATCGTGTATGTATCATTTTTTACGATAAGAATGATCCTGACGTTGAAGGGTTATCGATATTTTGCAGCTTTTGTGAGTACGTTTGAAGTGGTCATTTATGTGGTGGGTCTCGGGCTTGTGCTGGACAATCTGAATGAGATCCAGAACTTGATTGCGTATGCAGTCGGGTACGGTCTTGGTGTCATTGTCGGTATGAAGATCGAGGAGAAGCTGGCTCTTGGATATATCACGGTGAATGTGATTACGAAGGAGTATGATAAGGCCCTTCCGAATGAGCTTCGTGCACGTGGATACGGTGTGACGAATTGGGAGGCGAATGGCCTTGAGGGGAACCGGATGGCCCTGCAGATCCTGACGCCGCGAAAGTATGAGATGAAGCTGTATGATACAATTAAGGAGCTTGATCCGAAAGCATTCATCATTGCCTATGAACCGAAAGCGATTCATGGTGGGTTCTGGGTGAAGACGGTGCGAAATATACGTAAAGGAAAATTAAAAGAATGAGTAAAAAGAAATTATTATTTGAAGTGCAGGAAAATGAGACGATTGCAGATTGCCTGGATCGTATGAAGGAAATGGGCTATATGCCGGTCAGACGGATGGAAAAGCCTGTTTTTGAAGAACAGAAAGAAGGAAGTAAAACGGAGTATGTCCCTATTAGACAGACAATTGTCTTTGAAGGGAAGAGGATGGAGGAGTAAAACGCTTTAAATCCGAACATTAATTTTCAGACTTTTATTATCGTTCGATTATTCGTTGACAGGGTCTCGATATCACGTTATGATGGAGACAAATAAACCGAATACCCTCATATAATAATGGGAATATGGCCCATGAGTCTCTACCTGACTACCGTAAATGGTCGGACTATGAGGGAAAGTAGATGTCTGGATAAAGATCTCATGTGTGGACCTTCCCCTGAGTGAAGGGACCATTCTCTGTAAAATACCCAGATCAATTGCTTTCTCTCAAGAAGAGTAGAGAACAATTGATCTGGGTATTTTTTGTTAGCGAGGGTTCGGGTAAACTACGGGAGGTGCCTGTCACCATTATGATATCAGTAATCATGGGAAGTACATCGGACTGGGAAACAATGAAGCATGCGTGTGAGGTATTGGAGGAGCTTGAGATTCCATTTGAGAAACAGGTGGTATCGGCTCACAGGACACCTGATTATATGTTTGAATTTGCAGAAGGGGCAAGAGACCGGGGAGTGAAAGTGATCATAGCGGGTGCAGGAGGGGCTGCCCATTTACCGGGGATGGTGGCTGCGAAAACCACATTGCCTGTAATCGGGGTGCCGGTGCAATCGAAGGCATTGAATGGAATGGATTCACTGTTATCGATCGTGCAAATGCCTGGCGGAGTGCCCGTTGCGACGGTAGCAATCGGGAAAGCAGGAGCAACAAATGCCGGACTCCTTGCCGCACAGATTCTTTCAATTGAAGATAAAGAATTGGCTAAGACGCTTGAAAATAGAAGGAACGCACTAAGGGAAAAAGTGATAGAAAGCAGTGATGACCTTGAATAATAAGACGATTTTACCAGGACAGATGATCGGGATTATCGGTGGCGGACAGCTTGGCAGGATGATGGCACTGGATGCGAAAGCAAGAGGATTTCGGGTGGCTGTATTAGATCCTTCGCCGGACTCACCATGTGCACAGGTTGCCGATCTTGTGATCACGGCAGGCTTCGATCAGTATGACGCGTTATATAGACTGGCGGAAGAGTGTGACGTGATTACATATGAATTTGAAAATATCGATTATGAAGCGCTGAAATGGCTGTCAGAACGTGCTTACTTACCACAGGGTGCCGAATTGATCCGCATTACTCAGGATCGTATCATGGAAAAGGAAGCCCTTACGTTTGCAGGGGTGGAAGTCGCTCCTTATGCTGTGATTAAACAACAGAAGGACATCTATGATAATATAGAAAAGCTTGGCTATCCAGTGGTTTTGAAAACGACGAGGGGCGGTTATGACGGGAAGGGACAGTATGTGATCCGACAAGCAGGTGAGATAGACGAAGCCGCTGCTTTATTGGAGAACGGTCCATGTGTGTTAGAGAAATGGATTCCTTTTGAAAAAGAGCTGTCCGTGATCGTGACACGTAATCCCGATGGGCAGCAAACGAACTTTCCGGTAGTGGAAAATATTCATGTGGATAACATCTTACATGAAACAATCGCGCCGGCTAGGGTGAGCGAAGCAACAGCAGAGAAAGCGATTGGGATGGCTAAACAAATCAGTGAGACGCTTGATCTTGTGGGAACGCTGGCAATTGAAATGTTCCTGACAGCAGACGGGGACATCTACATCAATGAACTGGCTCCAAGGCCGCATAATTCCGGCCATTACTCGATTGAAGCATGTGATTTCTCCCAATTCGCCCAGCACGTCAAAGCGGTTTGTAATTGGCCGCTTGTCCAGCCTACCTTATTAAAGAACGCTGTGATGGTTAATCTATTAGGAGAGCATATCGAGCCTATAATGAAGGCTGTTCCAAAACACCCGGACTGGTTTATCCATCTGTACGGCAAGGGTGTACCGAAGCCGAAGCGCAAGATGGGGCATGTCACGATCTTAACGAATGAGTTAGAAGAGACAATGTCGAACGTAAAGGAAGCCGGGATTTGGAAGGTGCAAGAAAAGATCGGAGGACGACTGGTATGATAGAACGTTATACACGCCCTGAAATGGGAGCAATTTGGACAGAGGAAAATCGTTTTCAAGCATGGCTTGAAGTAGAAATCCTTGCTTGTGAAGCATGGGCTGAGATCGGGGACATTCCGAAAGAGGATGTGGCGAAGATCCGTGAGAACGCAGGCTTCAATGTGGACCGCATCAAGGAAATTGAAGAAGAAACAAGACACGACGTCGTAGCTTTCACAAGAGCGGTTTCTGAAACGCTTGGGGAAGAAAGAAAATGGGTTCATTACGGACTGACTTCTACGGACGTTGTAGATACGGCCCTTTCGTATCAACTGAAGCAAGCGAACGAGATTATTTTAAAAGACTTGGAACGCTTCGTTGAAATTTTAAAAAACAAAGCGATTGAGCATAAGCATACGGTCATGATGGGACGTACGCACGGTGTTCATGCGGAGCCGACTACATTCGGTCTGAAGCTTGCCCTTTGGTATGAAGAGATGAAGCGTAACGTGGAACGATTCAAAGCAGCGGCTGACGGAGTGGAATTCGGTAAGATTTCCGGTGCGGTTGGAACGTATGCCAATATCGATCCTTTCGTGGAGTCTTACGTGTGCGAAAAGCTAGGCATCAAGCCTGCACCGGTTTCCACACAAACACTTCAGCGTGACCGTCACGCTCATTACATGGGGACGCTTGCCCTGATTGCGACGTCCATCGAGAAGTTCTCTGTTGAGGTTCGCGGGTTGCAGAAGAGTGAGACGCGTGAAGTGGAAGAATTTTTCGCGAAAGGTCAAAAAGGTTCATCAGCGATGCCGCATAAGCGTAACCCGATCGGTTCTGAGAACATGACGGGAATGGCACGCGTAATCAGAGGATACATGCTGACAGCGTATGAGAACGTGCCACTGTGGCATGAACGTGATATCTCTCACTCATCTGCAGAGCGTGTGATCCTGCCGGATGCGACGATCGCCCTTAATTACATGCTGAACCGTTTCGGAAACATCATCAAGAATTTGACGGTCTTCCCGGAGAATATGCAGCGTAATATGGATCGCACACTTGGCTTGATTTACTCTCAACGTGTTCTTTTGGCCCTTATCGATAAAGGGATGACTCGTGAAGAGGCGTATGATACGGTTCAGCCGAAAGCGATGGAGGCGTGGGAGAAGCAAGTGGCCTTCCGTTCTCTTATCGAGGAGGATGCTACCATCACGTCCAAGCTGTCACCGGCTGACATTGATGACTGCTTCGATTACAATTATCACTTAAAACATGTAGATACCATCTTTGAACGTTGCGGCTTGGTATAAGTCCTTCTGACAAATGAATAAGGCAGGGGTTTTTAACGGAATCCCTTCCTTTTTTTATGAAAATATAGACTGAAGATTGGCAATTTTCAACGAACAGGGGGATTTCATATGGAAAAAGGAACGCTTTTATATGAAGGGAAAGCTAAGCAGATCTTCGAAACGAACGATGAAGACGTTGTCTGGATTCAGTATAAGAATTCTGCCACTGCTTTCAATGGGGAGAAGAAAGCGGATATCGACGGCAAAGGGGTTTTAAATAATAAGATTTCGAGCTTGCTATTTTCAAAGCTTGCTGAAAAAGGGATACAGAGTCACTTTATTAAACAGATTTCAGAGGATGAGCAGCTGGTCAAACGTGTAAGGATTATTCCACTTGAAGTCGTGGTCCGGAACGTGATTGCAGGAAGTTTATCCAAACGGCTTGGAAAAGAAGAGGGGACACCCCTTCAAAAGCCGATCATCGAATTTTACTATAAAGACGATGATCTTGGAGATCCGCTGATCACGGATGATCATATTGATTTCTTGGAGATCGCGTCTCGGGAAGAACGTGCCGAGATCAGAGAGATGGCACTTGGTGTGAATGAAGTCCTTCAAGAGATATTTAGAGAAGCGGGAGTCACGCTTGTCGACTTCAAATTAGAGTTTGGGAAAGACCGAAATGGGACGATTCTATTAGGGGATGAAATCTCACCAGACACATGCCGTCTGTGGGACGCCGAAACGAATCAGAAACTAGATAAAGATGTTTTCAGAAGAGATATTGGAAGTTTAACAGAAGTATACTCAATCATTTTAGAACGCTTAGGAGGAAACAAACTATGTACAAAGTAAAGGTTTATATCACATTAAGAGAAAGTGTATTAGATCCTCAAGGAAGTGTTGTGAAACAGGCGCTGCATTCAATGGAATTCAAAAGTGTGGAAGATGTGCGCGTCGGAAAGTATATGGAGTTGACTCTTCCATCATCTGTTGAAAACGTGGAAGCGACGATTGAGGAAATGTGTCATCGCCTGCTTGCGAACCCTGTCATCGAGGATTACCGATATGAAATCGAGGAGAGTGTCGCTCAATGAAGTTTGCAGTAATTGTATTCCCAGGCTCTAACTGTGACATCGATATGTACCATGCGATCAAGGATGAAATCGGTGAAGAAGTGGACTATGTTTGGCACGATGCTGATAATCTGGAAAACTATGATGCGATTCTATTACCAGGGGGATTCTCGTACGGAGATTACCTTCGTTCAGGAGCGATTGCCCGTTTCTCGAATGTCATGAAAGAGGTCGTGAAGGCGGCAGAGCAAGGGAAGCCGGTTCTGGGTGTGTGCAACGGATTTCAGGTTTTACTCGAAACAGGTCTACTGCCAGGGGCCATGCGCCGGAATGACAGCTTGAAGTTCATTTGTAAAACCGTACCGTTAACCGTTGAGAATAATGAAACGATGTTCACGAACGGCTATGAAAAGAATGATGTGATCCAAATTCCGATTGCCCACGGCGAAGGGAACTACTTCTGTGATGAGGAGACGATGATCACACTGAAGGAAAACAATCAAATTGTCTTCACGTATACGGATGAAAATCCGAACGGAAGCGTTGAGAATATTGCAGGAATCACCAATGAAGCAGGAAATGTCCTTGGGATGATGCCTCATCCGGAACGTGCCATGGATACTTTACTAGGTAGTGAAGACGGGAAGAAACTATTTCAATCGATTGTGAAACACTGGAGGGAAAAACATGTCGTTAATGCTTGAACCAACTTCAACGCAAGTGAAAGAAGAGCAGCTTTATCGTGAGATGGGTTTAACAGACGAAGAATTTTCAATGGTGGAAAACATCCTGGGAAGAACGCCGAACTACACAGAGACCGGTCTTTTCTCTGTTATGTGGTCAGAGCATTGCAGCTATAAAAATTCGAAGCCTGTACTGATGAAGTTCCCAACGACAGGTGAACGGGTTCTTCAGGGACCTGGAGAAGGAGCTGGGATTGTTGATATTGGCGATGATCAAGCAGTGGTGTTCAAAATCGAGAGTCACAATCATCCGTCAGCGATTGAGCCTTATCAAGGAGCAGCAACGGGTGTCGGGGGTATTATACGAGACGTATTCTCGATGGGGGCAAGACCTGTCGCACTCCTCAACTCTTTACGCTTTGGAGAGTTGGATTCTCCTCGTGTTCAGTATCTATTTAAAGAAGTCGTAGCGGGTATCGCCGGATACGGTAACTGTATCGGGATCCCGACGGTCGGCGGGGAAGTTCAGTTCGACGCTTCGTACGAAGGAAATCCTCTTGTAAACGCCATGTGTGTCGGGTTGATCGATCATAAGGATATTAAAAAAGGTCAGGCGCATGGTGTCGGCAATACCGTCATGTATGTCGGGGCTAAAACTGGTCGTGATGGCATTCACGGAGCGACTTTCGCATCCGAGGAATTGAATGAAGGATCGGAAGAGAAGCGTCCGGCGGTTCAAGTGGGAGACCCATTCATGGAAAAATTACTTCTTGAAGCATGTTTGGAGCTTGTTCAGAACGATGCTCTTGTGGGAATTCAGGATATGGGGGCGGCCGGCCTGACAAGTTCTTCAGCGGAAATGGCGAGTAAAGCGGGATCCGGAATCGAAATGGATCTTGATCTTGTACCACAGCGGGAAAGAGGCATGACGGCATATGAAATGATGCTGTCAGAATCACAGGAACGCATGCTGATCGTCGTGGAAAAAGGCCGTGAACAAGAGATTGTCGATCTTTTTTCTAAATATGACTTAGAAGCGGTTTCCATCGGGAAGGTAACAGATGATAAGCGTCTTCGTCTTCTTCACAAAGGGGAAGTTGTCGCAGATGTGCCGGTCGATGCACTAGCTGAAGAGGCGCCTGTTTATCACAAGCCTTCCCAAGAAGCGGCTTACTATAAAGAGTTTCAGGCAATGGAAACGCCCGCTCCAAAGGTTGAGGATTACAAAGAAACGCTTAAGGCATTGTTACAGCAGCCAACGATCGCAAGTAAGGAATGGGTATATGATCAATATGATCATCAGGTGAGAACGAGTACGGTTGTGAGCCCGGGTTCTGATGCAGCGGTCGTACGTGTACGCGGTACGAGAAAAGCACTTGCCATGACAACGGATTGTAATTCCCGTTACTTGTACCTGGATCCCGAGGTCGGAGGAAAGATCGCTGTAGCAGAAGCGGCCCGTAACATTGTGTGTTCAGGAGCGATCCCACTTGCAATTACAGACTGCTTAAACTTCGGAAACCCGGAGAAACCGGAAATTTTCTGGCAAATCGAGAAGTCGGTTGACGGGATGAGTGAAGCTTGTCGTGAGCTGTCGACTCCAGTCATCGGGGGAAATGTATCCTTATACAATGAATCAATGGGGACGGCGGTTTATCCAACACCTGTAGTGGGGATGGTAGGCCTGATTGAGGACATCGACCATATTACGACTCAAAGCTTCAAGGAAGCCGGAGATTCTATTTATGTCATCGGTGAAACCCGTGAAGAATTTGGCGGAAGCGAGCTTCAAAAACTGACGGAAGGAAAAATCTTCGGTCAGGCACCTGCGATCGATTTGCAGACAGAGCTTCGTCGTCAAATGCAGTTGTTAGAAGCGATTCAAAAAGGTCTTGTGGCATCTGCCCATGATATCGCTGAAGGTGGCTTCGCCGTTGCCCTTGCCGAATCGACTTTTGGGACAAATGGATTGGGAGCAAGCGTCCAGGTTTCTGGAGAAAACACTGTGGCTGACCTTTTCAGTGAAACTCAATCCAGATTCATCGTATCGGTGAAACCGGAACACAAGAATGAGTTTGAGAAACTCGTTCCAGAAGCGAAAGCCATTGGTAACGTGACCGATCTTGGATCAATCAAGGTGTCATCAGAAAATGAAGACATCATTTTACAAGCATCTGTAGAAGAATTGGAGTCAGCTTGGAAAGGAGCGATCCCATGCCTGCTGAAATCAAAGGTTTAAACGAAGAATGTGGCGTATTCGGGATTTGGGGACATCCCAATGCAGCACAAATTACGTATTATGGCCTTCATAGTTTACAGCATAGGGGACAAGAGGGGACAGGTATCGTCGTTTCAGACGGTGACACGTTACGCTGCCTTAAAGGGGAAGGCCTCGTGACGGAAGTGTTCCAGGAAGGCACAATCGAGAAGCTTGAAGGGGATTCGGCCATCGGTCACGTGCGCTATGCGACGGCAGGAGGCGGAGGCTACGAGAACGTCCAGCCTCTTCTCTTCAACTCGCAGAGCGGTAGTCTTGCTCTTGCCCACAACGGGAATCTGGTCAATGCGAACGCCTTGAAGCACCAGCTTGAAGGACAGGGGAGTATTTTTCAAACAAGCTCGGATACAGAAGTGCTGGCTCACTTAATTAAAAGAAGCGGGTACTTTAATCTGAAAGATCGCGTGAAAAACGCACTGACGATGTTGAAGGGTGCTTACGCATTTGTCGTCATGACAGAAACAGAGATGATGGTGGCCTTGGATCCACACGGTCTTCGCCCATTATCTCTCGGTAAGCTCGGGGATGCTTACTGTGTGGCGTCAGAGACATGTGCCTTTGATATCGTTGGGGCTGAATTTGTACGGGATATCGAGCCGGGGGAGCTTGTGATCATCAATGATGAGGGATTGACCTCAGAACGGTTTAGTTTTTCAGGCGGAAATGCGATGTGTACGATGGAATACGTATACTTCTCACGACCGGACAGCAATATCCAGGGAATCAACGTCCATTCGGCGAGAAAGCGGATGGGGATGGAACTGGCGAATGAAGCGCCGATTGAGGCAGATGTTGTAACGGGTGTCCCGGATTCCAGCATCTCAAGTGCTATCGGCTATGCGGAAGCTTCAGGGATTCCGTATGAAATGGGACTGATCAAGAATCGTTACGTAGGCCGTACGTTCATTCAGCCCTCTCAATCCCTTCGTGAACAGGGTGTGAAGATGAAGCTTTCACCTGTAAGGGGAGTCGTTGAGGGTAAGCGTGTCGTCATGGTCGACGATTCCATCGTACGGGGAACAACGAGCAAACGGATTGTCACCATGCTAAAAGAAGCGGGAGCGAAGGAAGTGCATGTGTGTATCAGTTCACCGCCCATCAAGAACCCTTGCTTCTACGGCATCGATACATCCACTCATGAAGAATTGATCGCCTCTTCCAACTCAGTGGAGGAAATGCGTCAGATCATCGGTGCGGACTCGCTGACATTCTTAAGTCCGGAAGGCGTGATTAAAGCCATCGGCCGGGATGATTCATCGGAGAACCGCGGTCAATGCATGGCTTGCTTTACAGGGAAGTATCCAACGGAAATCTACCCGGATACACTTCATCCACATGAAAAAGAGTTAGTGAAATAGGGGGAATCATGATGGCAAATGCGTATCGTCAGGCAGGAGTAGATATTGAAGCGGGGTACGAATCCGTAGACCGGATCAAAAAGCATGTGAAACGAACGGCCCGTGAAGGCGTCCTTGGTCAATTGGGCAGCTTTGGAGGAATGTTCGATTTATCTTCCTTGAACTTGAGTGAGCCAGTTCTCGTTTCAGGCACAGATGGAGTAGGAACGAAGCTGAAGCTTGCCTTCATGGCAGACAAACACGACACGATCGGGATCGATTGCGTCGCCATGTGCGTGAATGACATTGTCGTTCAAGGAGCGGAACCACTGTATTTCTTAGACTATATAGCGACCGGGAAAGCTCTCCCGGAGAAGATAGAAGGTATTGTAAAAGGAATTGCGGACGGATGTGAAACAGCGGGCTGCGCGCTGATCGGTGGAGAAACTGCCGAGATGCCGGGTATGTATTCAGACGAAGAATATGATATCGCCGGCTTTGCTGTAGGTGCCTGTGAAAAAAAAGAGATCATCACAGGCGAACAAATTTCTGAAGGAAATGTGTTAGTCGGACTGGGGTCCAGTGGTATACACAGTAATGGGTACTCCTTAGTGAGAAAAGTATTCTTCGAAGATCAGTCGTTTTCTTTGGAAGAAACAATCCCTGAAATCGGGACTACATTAAAGGAAGCATTGCTTACACCAACAAGAATTTACGTGAAGCCTGTACTGGCGGCACTTAAACAATTCTCCATTAAAGGGATGTCCCATATTACGGGTGGAGGCTTCATTGAGAATATTCCACGGATGCTGCCTAATGGGTTGCAAGCAGAGATAAAGGAAGGCAGCTGGGATATTCCAAGCATTTTCCCTGCCCTGGAGCACTATGGCGATATTCCGCGCAGTGAAATGTACAACATTTTCAACATGGGGATTGGATTTGTGTTAGCTGTAGAGGAAGAGCAAGCAGAAGACATTCTTCGATTCTTCAATGAACAGGGAGAAGACGCCTTTATCATTGGACGCGTTTCGAAAGGAACAGGGGTTAGCTTTGTTCGTTGAGAATAAGGATGAGCATGTCAATAACGGGGGCGAGTCATGAGACAGATTGCCATTTTTGCATCAGGAAGCGGAAGTAATTTTCAAGCACTAGTAGACGCTGTACAAAGCGGAACTCTGAAAGCGAATATCAGGCTTCTTGTATGTGACCAGCCGGGCGCGTTTGTCATTCACCGCGCCCAAACTGCAGGAATCCCAACCTTCGTCTTTCGGGCAAAAGACTATGAAAATAAGCAGGCATTTGAACAGGAAATCCTAAATGAGCTGGCTCATTTGGGTGTTGATTTTATTGTATTAGCAGGGTATATGAGATTGGTCGGTCCAACGCTTCTTGAAAGCTTCGGTGGAAGAATCGTCAACATCCATCCGTCACTCCTTCCTTCTTTTCCAGGGAAGGACGCTATCGGACAAGCCATCGACGGCGGAGTGAAAATCACCGGCGTCACGGTTCACTTCGTCGACGCAGGCATGGACACAGGTGAGATCATCGCACAGGAAATCGTCCGTGTCACAACAGGTGAAACCCGGCAGTCACTACAGGACAAAATCCAGCATGTCGAACACCACCTTTACCCAAACACCCTGAACCACCTCTTCCTCACAACGGGTCACTAAAGAGGGGGAAGAGTGGTTGCTTTATCATGGTAGTGTGGTAAAGTGGTGAGGGACGGACCTTTGATTTCAATATAATGAAATAAAATCAGCAGTACATAAGGCAGAGGAGGATCATACATTGAAAAAAAGAGCATTGATCAGTGTTTCAGATAAAAGCGGAGTCATCGAATTTGCGAAGGAATTAAAGACATTGGGGTATGAAATCATTTCGACTGGCGGAACGAAGAAGCTCCTTTTAGAAAATGACGTAGACGTCATGGGAGTCGAAGAAGTGACGGGGTTTCCAGAAATCCTTGAAGGTCGCGTAAAGACCCTTCACCCGAATATCCACGGAGGATTACTTGCAAAACGCGGTGAGGAAAGCCATCGAAAACAGCTTCAGGAACAAGGAATCGAAGGGATCGACCTTGTATGTGTCAACCTTTATCCGTTCCAACAGACCATCTCAAAGCCCAATGTCGGTGTAGAAGAAGCGATTGAGAACATCGATATCGGTGGCCCGACGATGCTGCGTGCGGCTGCTAAAAATCATCAATACGTGACGGTCGTAGTAGATGCACTGGACTATGATGAAGTGATTGCCGAGTTAAAGCTTCAAGGTGAATTACCTCTTGAAAAACGCCGTAAATTAGCTGCAAAAGTATTCCGCCACACAGCAGCTTACGATGCATTCATCGCTGAATACATGACGGACATTTCAGGTGAAGAGCACCCCGAACGTTTTACGAGAACATACGAATTAAAGCAAACGCTACGATATGGAGAAAATCCGCATCAGCAGGCTTCTTTCTACCGTGCGCCACTTGGCTCTGAATTCTCTGTGGCCATGGCTCGACAGCTTCACGGAAAAGAACTTTCCTATAATAATATCAATGATGCCAATGCGGCCCTTCAAATCGTAAAAGAATTCACGGAACCAGCAGCTGTTGCTGTGAAGCATATGAATCCGTGTGGTGTCGGCATCGGATCGACCATCGAGGAAGCCTTCTCGAAAGCGTATGAAGCGGATTCCACCTCCATTTTTGGCGGCATTGTCGCGTTGAACCGCGTCGTGGATGAAGAAACAGCGAAGCAGCTTCATGAAATTTTTCTTGAGATCGTGATCGCTCCTGCGTTCAGTGACGAAGCATTTGAAATTCTTTCAGGTAAGAAGAACATCCGTTTATTGACGGTTCCTTTTGAAACCACAAACAAAATCGAGCGTAAGTTAACCACGGTGGAAGGCGGATTGCTCGTTCAAGCCGATGACACGTTCACCCTTGATGATGCAGACCTCAGAGTCGTGACAAAACGTGAACCGACGGAAGCGGAATGGGAAGCAATGAAGCTGGGCTGGAAAGTCGTGAAGCATGTGAAATCGAACGCAATTGTGGTAACGGATGCTCATATGACCGTTGGAGTCGGTGCGGGACAGATGAACCGCGTCGGTGCTGCAAACATTGCACTCGAGCAAGCCGGAGTGAAAGCCAAAGGAGCCGCCATGGCATCAGATGCCTTCTTCCCGATGGACGACACCGTAGAAGCCGCTGCCAAAGCAGGCATCACAGCCATCATCCAACCTGGAGGCTCCATCCGTGACGAAGACTCCATCAAAAAAGCAGACCAATACGGTATCACCATGGTCATGACAGGAATCCGCCACTTCAAACATTAATGGGAGGGACGGACCTCGAAATTTGACTGAATTACTAATGAGGTTTACTGTTCAACCCTAATAACAAGGGGTTATTCAAGAAAAACAGCTGGTTCATGGGGAGTGGGATGAGGGACGGACCTCACACCCCTCCTCTTCGGTGCCATCAGTGCACATCCAGCACATATTCATTCCATATACCAACCTCTCCTTATCTACAGTTCAACAGGAGGGGTTTTCTTAAAAAAGGGGGCTTTTTCAAGATGAAAGTATTAGTGATCGGACGTGGCGGCCGCGAGCATGCCATATGCAGGAAGTTTGCGGAAAGTACAAGTGTGACAGAAGTGTTCTGTGCACCTGGGAACGCAGGGATCGCAAGCGTCGCAACAAATCTTCCATACACTGAATCCGACGTGAGTGAACTCATTGATTTTGCCAAAACAGAGGGTATCGCGTATACGTTTGTAGGTCCGGAAAATCCATTGCTCGATGGGATCGTCAACCGTTTCCAGGAGGAAGGACTGTCTATTTTCGGCCCTACGAAGGAAGCGGCGATCATTGAAGGAAGTAAATCGTTCTCGAAAGAATTAATGAAAAAGTACAATATCCCAACGGCATCGTATGAAGTATTCACAAGCGTGGAGAAAGCGATCGAATATGTGAAGGAAGCCGGTGCCCCGATCGTAGTGAAGGCCGATGGACTTGCTGCAGGTAAGGGTGTGGTAGTTGCGGAAACAGAGGAAGAGGCCATCAGTGCACTGGAAGAAATGCTCCTGAACGAGAAATTCGGGGATGCCTCATCGAAAGTCGTTGTCGAAGAATGCTTATTTGGGGAAGAGTTTTCCCTCATGGCATTCGTAAATGGTGAGTCGGTTTATCCAATGGTCATCGCACAGGATCATAAGCGTGCCTATGATGGGGATCAAGGTCCGAATACAGGAGGTATGGGTGCGTATTCCCCGGTGCCGCATATTTCGGAAGAGGTTGTGCAAGAAGCGATTTCCACGGTCCTCCACCCGACTGCTCAAGCGATGGTGAAAGAGGATCGTTCATTTACCGGAATTTTATATGCCGGGCTTATGTTGACAAGTGAGGGCCCGAAAGTGATTGAATTCAACGCACGATTTGGTGATCCTGAAACGCAGGTAGTACTGCCGCGTCTGACTTCTGATTTCGGTCTCGTAGTGAAGAACATCATTGAAGGAAAGCCTGTCGATTTGGAATGGTCAGGTGACGCGGTCCTTGGCGTGGTGCTGGCAGCAGAAGGTTATCCAGGTGACTATGAAAAAGGGATCCCACTGCCTGATCTTGAAAAGTCGATGGATGATACACTCGTTTATCATGCAGGAACTGAATTAACAGAAGACGGTTCCCTTGTTTCAAATGGCGGAAGAGTGTTACTGGTCGCTTCCTCTGCTCCCACTGTAGAAAAAGCGCAAACAGCCGTTTATAAAGAATTAGCTAAAGCAGAGTGCAAAGGCTTGTTCTATAGAAGAGATATCGGCCGGAAAGCTATCGAACACGTCTCTTCCTAGATTTACGGACATACACGTAGGCAATGGCGACGATGCCGCCGATCAACGAAAACAGAACATACGACATATCGGTTAAATATTCCCAGAACAATACAAACAACTCCTTTAATGAAATATGGATGCAAAATTGCCGAGGGATGTCCTATAAAGAGGGACGGACCTCGGCAATCATGCCTTTTTGAAGGGAGCCAATCAACAGGATTCCCGCTGTTACGGCATTTCACAGGATATATGTCCTTTCAGACCCTTAAGAATGAAGGTCCGTCCCTTTAGAACCCGTCAATGCTTCCTGGACTTCCTGGTTGGTGAGTTCTTCGGGGTTGAAGTTGGATTCTTTTTTGGTGTTTTTCGTCGGGTCTTGTGTGTGTTCGTTTGTTGGTTGGTGCTGGTGCCCATTATCAGTGTGGTCCTTCTTGTCGGATTTCAGCATGTCTTTGAAGTTCATCATATCCTTTGCTTTAAATCCTCCAAAGCCGCCGTTCTTGCCTTCTCCATCTCCACCTTTTTCAAACAGGGCCGTGACAGGGCAATAACGCAGGATTCCTTCTCCGACTTTCATGGCGCCGATTACGGCCATGACAAGATAGGAGTCCCTCCATGGACGTCTTGCAAGCTTTGATGTACTCCACGCTAAAATGGTAAATCCAACGGTGATGCGGATCAGGGCATTGATGATCCCGATGTTTGATGATACTTTCATTTGTAAATTCCTCCTTAATCGAAAATTCACATAATTGTTGTAAACCTTTAATGCGTTAAATAGTAAAATATGTTAACATAAATTGAAACTTAAACTAATACCATTCCACTAGAGGAGTGTTCACTTTGGAACAGCGCTACAGATGGAAAAACAAACAACTCCGAGAACATGTACAAGTACTGAATGGAGAATTGTCTCCCAGTCTTCTTTTAAAGAATGCAACATACCTTCACTCGACATTAAAGAAATGGGTGCAGGGACATATTTGGATTTACAGGGACAGGATTGTCTATACTGGTGATCAACTCCCGGAAAACCTTGAGCAATGCGAAGTGATGGATTGCCAATCACAGTACCTCGTTCCAGGATATATCGAACCGCATGTACACCCGTTTCAGCTTTATAATCCCCAATCTTTTTCCAAGTATGCATCCCAAACCGGTACAACGACATTCGTCAATGATAACCTGATGATGTTTTTACAATTGGAAAAAAAGAAAGCGTTTACTTTATTGAGGGAGTTCAGCAAAATGCCGGTCACGATGTACTGGTGGACACGTTTTGACTCTCAAACCGAGATGGTCGATGAAGAGGTTACGTTTTCAAATGGGGAAGTGAAATCGTGGCTCGAACATGATTCGGTGCTTCAAGGCGGGGAATTGACCGCATGGCCGCGTCTCCTCGAAGGAGATGACCTGATCCTTCACTGGATGCAGGAAACCAAACGGATGGGGAAAATTGTGGAAGGTCATCTTCCGGGGGCTTCAGACAAGACGATTGCCAAGCTCCGCCTATTGGGCATTGATGGCGACCATGAAGCCATGACGGGTGAGGATGTATACAAGCGCCTGATTCAAGGGTTGACCGTCACACTGCGTCATTCCTCGATCCGGCCGGATCTACCGGCTCTGTTAGACGGGCTAAAAGAAAAAGGCATCGATTCATACGATTCCCTTCTCTTTACCACAGATGGATCGACACCGGGCTTTTATGAGAAAGGTATCCTGGATTTCATGATCAAAATGGCCATCGACAAGGGCATACCGCCTATCGAAGCCTATAATATGGCAAGTTACAACGTTGCCAATTATTACAATATCACTCACCTGCACGGGATGATTGCTACCGGCCGGGTCGCAAACATTAATTTTCTCCGGGCAAAAGATGATCCGACTCCGGTCTCCGTACTTTCCAAAGGTACCTGGGTCCGTAGAAATGGTGACCAGATGGAAGATTCCACCGAAATCAATTGGGGACCTAACGGGTTCACCCCGTTATCCCTGGATTGGGAAGTAGGGTATGACGATCTCCAATTCTCCATGCCGTTTGGGATCGAAATGGTGAACGATGTCATCACCAAGCCTTACTCCATTTCCATCAATCCATCAGAGGAATTGCTTGATCCCGATCATGACCAATCCTTCCTCATGTTGTTGGACCGGAATGGCAATTGGAGGATCAGCACCATGATCAAAGGATTCTCTAAAGGTGTGATGGGGTTTGCATCGTCTTACTCCAATACAGGGGACATTATCCTGATTGGAAAAAGTAAGCCTGATATGATTGCAGCTTTCAACAGGATGAAAGAAATCGGTGGCGGGATCGTTCTTGCAGAGAACGGTGAAATCCTGCACGAGATTCCACTGCCATTAAGCGGATTGCTTTCAGAGAAGGAAATGCCCGAGCTGATTGAGGAAGAAAAGACACTTAAAGACTTATTAAAAGAGAGGGGCTACCGCTTCTCTGATCCGATTTATACATTGCTGTTCCTTCAGTCCACTCATCTGCCTTATATAAGGATGACACAAAAGGGAATCTATGATGTAATGAAGAAAACGGTACTCTTTCCAACAATAATGCGTTAAAATAGTAAAGTAAATAGGGGTGTCAAAAACATGCTGAAAAGAGCTTTGATCATTGCGTTAAGCTCGTTCGCACTTGTCGCATGTAGTTCAGATAAAGAGATAAAGAAAGAATCTGATAAAGAAGCCGCAACTCCAGTGGTGAAGGAAGAGACAGGCGTAGAAACAGAAGAAATGAATCAGTATCCTTTAACGGGGATGGCCGATAAGGAAGAATCAATGAACCGGGCGGTCGCCGTGATGGTGAATAACCATCCGAAGGCAAGGCCCCAATCCGGACTGTCGAAAGCGGATATTGTGTATGAAGTGTTGGCCGAGGGGGATATCACCCGTTTCCTAGCCATATTCCAAAGCAGGATGCCGAAAGAAATCGGCCCTGTCCGAAGCGCCAGAGATTACTATATAGAGCTTGCAAAAGGATATGACAGTCTGTATGTCGCTCACGGATACAGTCCTGAGGCGAAAGAAATGCTGACCAACGGTTTTATCGAGGACCTTAACGGAATCCAATATGACGGGACGTTATTCAAACGGGCAAGCTTCCGGAAAGCCCCTCATAATTCTTATATCACATATGAACATATCAAAGAGGGAGCGGAAAAGAACGGCTTTGACATGGAGCGACCGCCTGATTCACTGAATTTCAGTGATAAAGGGAAGAGTAATGGGGAAGCTGCAAATTCCGTGATGATTTCATACAATCATAATCCCCTGTTTAATGCTGTGTATGATTTTAATGAAAAAGAAGGCCGATACGAGCGCTTTTCAAATGGGGAGCAAACCATCGACTATGACTCAAAAGATCCCGTCCTGATCGAAAATCTTTTCATCGTAGAAGCTCCACATAAGATAGTCGACGACAAAGGAAGACGGGATATTGACCTCAAATCGGGTGGAGATGCTTACTTGATACAGGAAGGGAAGCTCCGGAAGTTACAATGGAAGAATGTGAATGGCCGGATACTTCCTTATGAAAAGAATAAACCTGTGAGCCTGCGGAAGGGCTCGACGTGGATTAACGTCATCCCAAGCTCTCCGGGGCTCGCGGGTTCGGTATCCTATCAAGAATAGAAGGAAAAAGGAGTCTTTTTAATGCAAATAAATAAACTTAGAGGCAAGGAGCTGGATCAGTTATTCAACGCTGTTCTTTCCCTGCAAGACCTTGAAGAATGTTATCGTTTCTTTGATGACCTTTGCACGATCAACGAAATTCAATCACTTGCCCAGCGCCTTGAAGTCGCACGTATGCTTCAGGACGGGAAGACGTATCATAAGATCGAAACTGAAACAGGTGCAAGTACGGCAACGATTTCCCGTGTGAAACGCTGCTTGAACTACGGAAATGATGCATATCAATTGGTACTGGATCGTGTACATCAGGAAGAAAAATAAGAGAAGGACCGCTGTCTATGACAAGCGGTCTTTGTTTTTTGTTGGAATAGTAATTCTTAACATCAGACGAGTTAATGCGACAGTTTCTCACAAATGATATAATACGTTAGATGGATGTATGAATGGAGGAACAGAGCATGTATGATGTCCAAAAGTGGAGCCATGTGTTTAAACTAGATCCGAATAAACGAATAGATGATGAAGATTTAGAAGCAGTATGTGAATCGGGAACAGACGCGATCATCGTGGGGGGAACGGACGGTGTAACCCTTGAAAAGGTTCTTGATTTGATGGCACGAGTGAGACGATATACGGTTCCTTGTATTCTGGAGGTATCAAATTTGGAGTCGATTACTCCCGGCTTCGATTTGTATTTCATTCCGATGGTGATGAACAGTCAGAACATGAACTGGGTGACAGGACTGCATCATCAGGCTGTGAAGGAATATGGAGAAATCATGAATTGGGACGAAATCCTTGTAGAAGGATATTGTATATTGAACCGTGACTGCAAGGCGGCGAAGGTAACGGAAGCGAACACAGACATTTCAAGTGAAGACGCTGCAGCTTATGCCATGATGGCAGAAAGAATGTTCAACCTGCCGATCTTTTATCTGGAGTACAGTGGTACATATGGAGATGTTGAAACGGTAAAAGAGGTAAAGGATTCATTGGAAAACACGACATTATTCTACGGCGGGGGAATTGAAACCTGGGAGCAGGCGAGGGAAATGGCTGCTGTCTCAGATGTTGTCGTCGTTGGAAATGCTGTTTATGACAATCTGAAAGAAGCTTTAAAGACGGTAAAAGCAGTGAAAGGATAAGGATCGAACTGGTGGTCCTTCCCTGATTGATATATAATAGAAATAAAAATACAGAACGTACGTTCGTTATGGTGGTGTGAGACTATGCAATTTTTGACTGATCGACTGTTGAATGGAATGAATCCCGAGCAGGCAGAAGCTGTGAAGGCAACGGAAGGGCCGTTACTGATCATGGCAGGGGCAGGCTCCGGGAAGACAAGGGTATTGACGCATCGGATTGCGTATCTGATGGTGGAAAAAGGCGTTAATCCTTACAATATTTTAGCGATTACCTTTACGAATAAAGCGGCAAGAGAGATGAGGGATCGTATTGAAAACATCCTGGGCGGGGCCTCTGAGAACATCTGGATCTCAACTTTTCACAGTATGTGTGTACGAATCCTGCGACGCGATATTGACCGCATCGGGATGAACCGTAATTTCACGATCCTTGACTCTACCGATCAGCAGTCGGTGATCAAAGCGATTTTAAAAGAAAAAAATATCGATCCCAAGAAATTTGATCCCCGTTCCCTTCTCGGGTCCATTAGCTCTGCAAAAAATGAGCTGACCACTCCTGAAGAGTTATCGAAGCAAATAGGCGGTTATTATGATCAGGTGGTCTCTGATGTGTATACAGAGTATCAGAAGCGTTTACGTAAGAATCAGGCCCTGGATTTTGATGATTTGATCATGACGACGATCCAATTATTCCAGCGTGTGCCGGAAGTACTGGAATACTATCAGCGTAAATTCCAGTACATCCACGTGGATGAGTATCAGGATACGAACAGGGCGCAGTATATGCTTGTGAAGCTACTTGCCTCCCGTTTTCAAAATCTGTGTGTCGTCGGGGATTCGGATCAGTCGATCTATCGCTGGCGCGGCGCGGATATTGCCAATATCCTTTCATTTGAAAAGGATTATCCGAGGGCGACCGTCATTTTCCTGGAACAGAATTATCGTTCAACGAAACGGATCCTCCAGGCGGCGAACGAAGTCATCCAGAAGAATTCAAATCGAAAACCGAAGAACCTCTGGACTGAAAATCATGACGGTGAGAAGATTTCCTACTTCAGGGCGGATACGGAGCAGACCGAAGCTCAATTCGTCACAGGGAAAATCAAGGAATTGATGGAAACCGGTAAGAAGAAGTATTCTGATTTTGCCATCCTGTACCGTACCAATGCACAGTCCCGTGTCATGGAGGAAGTGCTGCTTAAATCGAATATCGAATACTCCATCGTTGGCGGCATCAAGTTCTACGATCGGAAAGAGATCAAGGATATCTTAGCGTATCTCAGGCTCATTTCGAATCCGGATGATGATATCAGCCTTCAGCGTGTCATCAATGTTCCGAAAAGAGGAGTAGGGGCCACTTCGATCGATAAAATTGCCCGTTACGCACAGGATCATGACATTTCCATGTTCAGGGCACTCGCAGAAGCCGACTTCATCGGACTCAGTCCCAAGATCACCAAAGCCGTGATTGAATTCATGGAAATGGTGAAAGGCTACACAAGTATGCAGGAGTATCTGTCTGTCACGGAACTGGTAGAAGAGATCCTTGAGAAATCAGGCTACACCGATATGCTGAAAGCGGAAAAGTCCATAGAGTCTCAATCAAGACTCGAGAACTTGGACGAGTTCCTGTCTGTCACGAAAAGCTTTGAACAATCCAACGACGATAAGAGCCTCGTGGCATTTTTAACGGACCTTGCATTAGTCGCCGACATCGATAAACTTGATGAGGACGACCAGCCGAAGGATTCTGTTATCCTGATGACACTGCACGCAGCCAAAGGCTTGGAGTTCCCTGTCGTATTCCTCATGGGAATGGAGGAAGGGGTCTTCCCTCACAGCCGTTCCCTTATGGAAGAGGATGAAATGGAAGAAGAACGCCGTTTGGCATACGTGGGGATCACCCGTGCGGAAGAGCAGCTCTTCCTGACCAATGCCCAGATGAGGACGCTCTTCGGACAGACGAAGATGAACCCGGTTTCCCGTTTCATCAATGAAATTCCTGCAGACCTGCTGGATGATGTGATGGCAGAGAAGAAGAGTGCCTTTACTCCTTTCGGGAAATCAGCGGCTAAATCACCTTCACGCCCTGCTCCCAGAAAGCCTGTTGCACGTCCGGTCCAAACCACAACGGGTGGAGAATCCGTTGCGTGGCAGGTCGGCGATAAGGCCCAACATAAGAAGTGGGGGACAGGAACGGTTGTCAGCGTGAAGGGATCAGGAGACAGTGTCGAGCTCGATATCGCTTTCCCGAGTCCAATGGGAATCAAGCGTCTCCTGGCCAAATTTGCTCCAATTGAAAAAGCATAACAGGTCGGAAGGGATCCCCTTCCGGCTATAACCGAATATAAGCAAGAAAGGGTTGTGGAAATGGATCGACAATCAGCCGAAAAGCGTATCAATGAACTCCACGAACGATTGAACCAATATAATTACGAATATCATGTCCTCGACAAGCCCTCTGTCCCGGATTCAGAGTATGATCAACTCCTCAGAGAACTCATTGAACTCGAGGACCAGTTTCCGGAATTAAAATCAGCGGATTCACCTTCCCAGCGTGTGGGTGGAACCATTCTTGATTCGTTCGAAAAAGTCGAACACAGAACGCCGATGCTGAGCCTTGGGAATGCCTTTAATGAAGAAGATCTTCGTGACTTTGACCGCCGTGTCCGTCAAGCGGTCGGCGAGGACTTCTCCTACGTTTGCGAGTTGAAGATCGATGGTTTGGCCGTTTCTCTCAGATATGAAGACGGGGCGTTCGTCCAAGGGGCTACACGGGGTGACGGGTCCATAGGTGAGGACATCACATCGAATCTGAAGACCATCCGTTCCATCCCGTTAAAGATTTCAGAAAAAGTGTCCTTCGAAGTTCGGGGAGAGGCATTCATGCCGAAAGGATCCTTCGAAGCACTGAATAAGATCAAAGAAGAAAAAGGAGAAGAACCCTTTGCCAATCCGCGTAACGCAGCGGCAGGTTCACTCCGCCAGCTGGATCCGAAAATCGCGGCCTCCCGGAATCTCGACATTTTCCTGTATGCCCTGGCTGATATCGGGGATACAGGAATCGACTCCCATAGCGAGGGATTGGACACGCTTGATAAACTCGGGTTTAAAACAAACCCCGAACGCAAGCGTTGTGCGACCATTGAAGAAGTCCTCGAATTTGTCGGGAAGTGGACAGATGAACGTCCGAATCTATCCTATGATATTGACGGGATCGTCATTAAGGTCGACTCCCTTGATCAGCAGCAGGAACTTGGAACGACTGCGAAAAGCCCGAGGTGGGCCATTGCGTTCAAGTTCCCTGCCGAAGAAGTCGTCACGGTCCTGAAGGAAATTGAATTAAGTGTAGGGCGCACAGGTGTCGTCACACCGACTGCGATCCTGGAGCCGGTCCGTGTAGCTGGAACGACCGTCCAACGTGCCTCCCTTCATAATGAAGATTTGATCAGGGAGAAAGATATCAAGATCGGTGACCACGTCGTCATTAAAAAAGCGGGGGACATCATCCCTGAAGTGGTGAACGTACTGGAAGACAAGAGAACCGGTGACGAACAGGAATTCCTGATGCCGACTCATTGTCCTGAGTGTGAAAGTGAACTTGTGAGACTTGAAGGGGAAGTGGCCCTCCGCTGCATTAATCCGAAATGTCCCGCTCAAATCCGGGAAGGGCTCATTCACTTTGTATCCCGCAACGCCATGAACATCGACGGCCTGGGTGAAAAGGTGATCAGTCAGCTGTTCAGGGAAAAATTGATTGAAGACGTAGCCGATTTATACAGACTTGAGCGCGATCAGCTTCTTCAGCTGGAACGGATGGGCGAGAAATCCGTTGATAATTTGTTGGAAGCCATTCAAACGTCGAAAGGGAATTCTCTGGAGAAACTGTTATTCGGTCTTGGCATCCGTCACGTAGGAGCCAAAGCCGCGAAGACGTTGGCACAGGAATTCGGCTCAATGGACAGGTTGATGGACGCCCGGAAAGAAGAACTGACGAATGTGAATGAGATCGGGGATAAAATGGCCGACGCCATTGTCGCTTACTTTGAAAACGATGAAGTGAAAGAACTCATGCAGGAGCTGAAAGAGGCAGGTGTGAACCTTGAATACAAAGGACCGAAGCCTGTATCAGCCAGTGACGTCGACTCGTATTTTGCAGGCAAGACCATAGTCCTCACAGGGAAAATCGAACGATTGAGCCGAAATGAAGCAAAAGAAAAAATTGAGATGCTCGGCGGAAAAGTGACCGGCAGTGTCAGTAAGAAAACCGATCTTGTCATTGCAGGGGAAGAAGCGGGATCGAAGCTTACGAAAGCGAATGACTTAAATATAGAAGTCTGGGATGAGGATAAGCTGATGGAAGAACTTAACCGATAAGAGGTGTAACGAGGAATGAAAAAAGGGATTTCGGTCGCTCTCGCCGCATTAGTGTTACTGGGAGGCTGTGCACCGACATTTGAGAAACAGGATCAGGTCGTCCAGGAAAATCAGGATAGCGAAGCCAAGAAAGCCATCATACCAAGCTTTCAAATTTCGAAAGAATACTACAAGACGATGCTTCCGTATGAAACGAGTAATACCCGGGGAGTCGTCGTGAATGACCTGGGTTCAAGATATGATATTAATGAAATCGAGACGGGCTTATTAAGGGTTGCCCAAAATCGGTTTTCGACGGATGAATATTTCTTTAAAGAAGGTCAATTCCTTACCAAGAAGACGGTTGATAGCTGGCTGCAACGAAAGTACACCAGTGAACAGCTGAAGGAAAAAGGGTTGAAGGAGTCTGAAAATGTCGGACTTAATCCCGTGCAGTCAAAAGGGGAAAATGCCCCCATCTATTTGGCCCACGTCGTCGAACATAATTACTTGATGAAAAAAGAAGATAATAAGGTGCGTCTTGGTGGAGTGGCCATCGCCCTGTCCCTGAATTCTGTTCAATATGAGACCAATATGTCAAATGGTACAAGAACTGTAAAGAACCTTTCCAATGAGGTTTTGAAAGAGCAGGGAGCGGAAATCGCGGGTGAAGTCCTCAACCGACTTCGCCAGAAGAAAGAACTCCAGAACGTGCCGATTATGATTTCACTTTATAAGCAGGCTCCGAAAGATCAGGTCGTACCCGGTCACTTCTTCGCCTACACAACCGTGGAACCGGACCAAACCGGCATTCAGGACTGGAAAGGGATCAATGAAGACTATTATTTATTCCCTTCCCCGGAAGCCCAGGAGAACCATCCGAACGATTACAAAGTCTTTAATGAACTGAAAACAGACATCGAAAAGTATTTTCCTGTATACACAGGACTGACAGGACAAGCGCTCTATCAAGATCAGAAGCTGTCCAAAATGGAATTCGAGGTGGCCCTGTCCTTCCAGGGGAAAGCGGAAACCATCGGATTCGCCCAGCATCTGACCAATATGATCGGCAAACAGACCCCGGACAGCTGGGATGTAGAACTCCTCGTCTCCTCTTCCTATGGACCGGAAGCGCTGATCATCAAGAAGCCCGGCAGTAAAGAAACCTATTTACACATATATGAATAAATAGAGAGAGAACTAATCCAGAAAAGGGTTAGTTCTTTTTTTTTTGAGGGACGGACCTTACGTATTTCCAAAAAAATGAAACTAACAGGTCGATTTATACGTAAAAGATTAGTGAATCGATCGAGTGGTGCAGAAAGTAAGACTTTTATATACAAAATTAAAGAATAAGGAGGTAGCTGAGATGATGAGTTTTATCGCTCTTATAGTGGCTGGGACGTCCCTGACATTTGCAACGCTTGTTTATGAACAGAATAAAAAAATGGAGATGAGAATGAAAGACTTGGAGAACAAACTATAAATATCGAAATGGTTATGGTTACTGAAGGTCCGTCCCTCACCGCTTTTATGCGATGAGGGACGGACCTCTTTTTGTGTTAGTAACACCCTTGCGAAAAATGTCGAATGAAAATTCTGAAAAAAGTGTTCCAAATTCAATCTATCTGTTATACAATACAAACATGTTAATTAATCTGTATTATAACAATTATGATTTGTTTAATACCCTTAAGGAGTGAATACGTTCTATGTCGACTCAAATGGTTGGTATCAAGGTAACCGGGGAACTTAAACCGGGCTTTGATGAGATGTTATCCTCTGAGGCACTGCAGTTTTTGGAACAGCTGGAGCGCAGGTTCGGGGAGAAACGCAGGGAGCTGTTACACAACAGAGAGAAGAAGCAGGAGCGGATCAATGGAGGAGAGCTTCCTCACTTTTTGACGGAAACCGAATCGATCCGCCAAAGTGAGTGGAAGGTTGCTCCGATTCCGACAGCACTCCAGGATCGAAGGGTGGAGATCACAGGCCCTGTCGATCGGAAAATGGTCATCAATGCTCTGAATTCAGGAGCGAAATGTTTCATGGCGTGTTTTGAAGATGCCACTTCACCTACATGGAACAACCTCATAGAAGGACAAATCAACCTCCGAGACGCTGTACACCACACGATAGACTTCGAGACAAACGGGAAGCGTTATGAATTGAACGAAGAGCACGCGGTTCTGATCGTAAGACCCAGAGGACTTCACCTGGAGGAGAAACACATCGAACTGGATGGAGAGTCTCTATCAGGAAGCCTTGTCGACTTTGGGTTATTCTTCTTCCATAATGCGACTCACCTAACTTCACTGAATAAAGGCCCTTATTTTTACTTACCTAAATTAGAAAGCCATGAAGAAGCACGATTCTGGAATGAAGTATTTGTATTTGCCCAGGATTATGTTGGAATTCCCCAAGGGACGATCAAAGCGACGGTGCTGATCGAAACGATCACAGCGGCATTTGAAATGGATGAAATCCTTTATGAGTTAAAAGAACACTCAGCAGGGTTGAATTGTGGAAGATGGGATTATATCTTCAGCTATATCAAAAAGCTTCGGGAACAGGAAAATGTGATTCTTCCCGATCGTTCATCGGTCACGATGACGGCGCCATTCATGAGAGCATATTCCCTGCTTACGATTAAGACCTGTCACAGAAGGGGAGCTCCTGCAATAGGCGGTATGGCGGCGCAGATTCCTGTCAAGAACGACCCTGTCAAGAACGAAGAAGCGTTCAATAAAGTGAAAACGGATAAAGAACGGGAAGCAAGGGATGGTCATGATGGAACGTGGGTCGCGCACCCTGGTCTGGTCCCGGTTGCCATGGACGTATTCAATCGGGAAATGAAAAAAGAGAACCAGATTGAAGAGAAAACATTGATGGAGCTGGAAGTATCTGAACAGGAACTTCTCGAAGTTCCTCAAGGAGCGATAACCGAAGAAGGTGTCCGCCTGAACATTAATGTAGGCATTCAATACATTTCATCCTGGCTGAGCGGCCAAGGAGCGGCACCGATCCATCATCTGATGGAAGATGTGGCCACGGCAGAAATCTCGCGTGCCCAGCTATGGCAATGGATCCGTCATCCGAAAGGGATCCTCGAGGATGGACGGCATATCACTATGGAGCTCTACGAACAGCTCAAGCAGGAAGAGCTGACAGTACTCAAAAGCCAACTGGGAGAAGAACGATACAAGGAACGCCGATTCTCTGAAGCCGTCGACCTGTTCGACCAGCTCATCCAGAATGACCAGTTCACAGACTTCCTCACCATTCCCGGCTACCGAATCCTTTAACGGGGGGCGGACCCGGTCAACTGTTAATAGAACACGCATAATCACTTTGCTCAATTACCGCTTCACCTGGATGAGGGACGGACCTCAACCGATGACGCAAGACCATACATCAAACATACACCGGTATGTATAAAAACAAAAAAGGGAGAGATTTAACATGGTAAAAGCAAATAACGAACGTGTAACGGCACTTCAGGAGAACTGGGAAATGGATAAACGATGGAAAGGGATCACCCGTCCTTACTCAGCGGAAGATGTTATTCGACTAAGGGGATCGATTGATATCGAACATACAATTGCCCGCAGGGGTTCTGAGAAACTATGGAATTTGCTTCATGAGGAGGATTATATCAATGCCCTGGGTGCCCTGACAGGAAACCAGGCGGTCCAACAGGTAAGAGCCGGACTGAAAGCCATTTATCTAAGCGGGTGGCAGGTTGCAGCGGATGCTAACCTTTCAGGTCATATGTATCCAGATCAAAGTCTGTACCCTGCTAACTCCGTACCATCCGTCGTAAAGAGGATCAACCAGGCCCTTCAGCGCGCAGATCAGGTTCATTATGTAGAAGGGGATGAATCGATTGATTGGTTCGTACCGATCGTTGCCGATGCAGAAGCGGGATTCGGCGGACAGTTGAATGTGTTTGAATTAATGAAAGGCATGATTGAAGCAGGGGCGTCAGCGGTCCATTTTGAAGACCAGCTTTCTTCGGAGAAAAAGTGCGGTCATCTCGGAGGTAAGGTGCTTCTTCCTACTCAAACTTCTGTAAAGAACCTCATTTCCGCCCGTCTTGCAGCGGACGTAATGGGTGTGCCGACCTTGATCGTTGCCCGTACGGATGCCAATGCCGCGGATTTGATCACGAGTGATGTCGATCCGTATGATGCCCAGTTCATTACCGGTGACCGAACTCCTGAAGGGTTCTTCCGCACAAATGCAGGTCTTGATCAAGCCATCGCAAGAGGTCTTGCATATGCCCCGTATGCAGATCTTGTGTGGTGTGAAACGTCAGAGCCAAGCCTTGAGGAAGCACGCCGGTTTGCAGAGGCAATTCATGCTGAACATCCAGGAAAGTTACTGGCTTACAACTGTTCCCCGTCCTTTAACTGGAAAAAGAAATTGGACGATGAAACGATTGCCAAATTCCAGGTGGAGCTCGGTAAAATGGGCTATAAATTCCAGTTCGTTACACTTGCCGGCTTCCACGCACTGAATCACAGTATGTTCGAGCTTGCGAGGGGTTACAAAGATCGTGGTATGGCCGCCTATTCACAGCTACAAGAAGCAGAGTTTGCCAGCGAAAAGCATGGATATTCCGCTACAAGGCATCAGCGTGAAGTCGGAACCGGCTATTTCGATGAAGTTTCCATGGTGATTTCAGGTGGCACATCCTCCACAACAGCTCTGAAAGGTTCAACGGAGGCAGCACAATTCTAAATTGTTTTTAATATACAGATGAAGGTCCGTCCCTCGCTATTGAGGGACGGACCTTTATCTGTTTCTAGTACTATCGGAGTGAATTTGTGAATAAAGTAACTTTATAGAAAAATTTATAAATATACTATTGATTTTATTAATATACACTCATATAATTAGACCTAATTTAAATTTATTGTTTGGGGTGAGAGGTATTGGATGTTGGTATTGTTGGTAGTACTGGGTATGGTGGTGTGGAGTTGTACCGTCTGTTGTCAAACCATCCGATTGTGAATGATTGTATTTTGTATTCATCTTCTCTGGAGGGGAGTTCATATGCGGAACAGTATCCGCATTTATCCGGTCTTTCCCAAGAAAGGGTGAAGCCGATCATGATCGAAGAAATGCAACAGCTTGATTTCGTATTCCTGGCGGTGCCTTCCGGCGTCTCAAAGGAGCTTGCCCAGAAGCTCATCGGAAAAAAGGCGAAAGTGGTCGATCTTTCAGGCGACCTGCGCTTAAAGGATCCGGGTGAATATAAAGAGTGGTATAAAGGAGAATCTGCTCCGCAGGATATCCTTGGGAAAGCGGTCTATGGACTGACTGAAATCAATCGACACGCCATCCGGGAAGCGGATCTGATTGCCAACCCGGGCTGCTTCCCGACGGCGACCCTGCTGGGGCTGGCTCCGCTCTATCAACAGGATCTTATAGACCCTCATTCCTTGATCATCGATGCCAAAACAGGTTTATCCGGGGCAGGGAGGAAAGCGAGTCAATCCAGTCATTTTTCCGAGACACAGGAAAATCTACGAATCTATAAGGTCCATCAGCACCAGCACACTCCTGAAATTGAACAGCAATTGAAGGAATGGAGTAGTGAAGCGGGACCGATCACACTCACAACCCACCTCATTCCCATGACGAGGGGGATTATGGTGACGATGTACGCCGACTTGAAGGATACCTGCACCACTGAGCAGTTACATACCCGCTATGAAAGCTTTTATGAAAAGCATCCATTCGTCAGGATTCGTCCGGTCGGGCAGTTCCCGAGCACCAAAGAAGTATTCGGCACCAATTTCTGTGACCTATCCATCAAAGCAGATCCACGGACGAACCGGGTCACGATCGTATCAGTCATCGATAATTTGGTAAAGGGAGCGGCGGGTCAAGCGGTGCAAAATATGAACGTGATGCTGGGTTTGGAAGAAACGACAGGTCTTCATCACTATCCAATTTATCCATAAGAGGGGGAGAATCAATGAAACTGGTAAAAGAAGAAACAGTGAAACCTATCAAGGGAGGAACGATTCTGTCACCTCTTGGATATAAGGCTGGCGGTATGCATACCGGCCTGAGATATGCCAAAAAAGATTTTGGTGTCATTTACAGCGAGAAGCCTGCACAATGCGGAGCGGTTTATACGCAAAGTCATTTTCAAGCGGCTCCCCTCAAAGTCACACAGGAAAGCATCTCACAATCTCATAAACTACAGGCAATCGTCGTAAACAGTGCCATTGCAAATGCGTGCACAGGTGAACAAGGGTTAAGGGATGCGTATCAAACGAGGGAATGGACCGCCGAACGGTTCCAGATCCCCGAAGAGTACGTCGCTGTTGCATCGACAGGTGTCATCGGAGAATGGCTTCTCATGGATAAGATGAAAAAGGGCTGCAGTGACATCCAGGTCGGTGAGGACACGGAAAGTGCACAGTCTTTCCAACAGGCGATCCTCACGACGGATACAATCGAGAAATCGTCGTGCTATCAGGTCATGATCGACGGGAAGGCCGTCACCATCGGAGGCTGTGCGAAAGGATCGGGGATGATCCATCCGAACATGGCGACAATGCTCGGTTTTATTACAACCGACGCCACCATATCATCGGACGTTTTGCAGACTGCCCTTAAAACTGCCATTGATCAATCCTTCAATCAAATCACTGTAGACGGGGAAACGTCCACCAACGATATGGTCATCAGTTTGGCCAATGGCATGGTGGATCATGAAACTCTTCATGAAAATCATCCTGACTGGACTCACTTTCAAAAAGGATTGACCCTTGTATGTGAAGATCTGGCGAAACAAATCGCAAGGGATGGAGAAGGTGCAACCAAACTGGTGGAAGTGAATGTCACAGGAGCACAGTCCCATCAGGATGCCAACATTCTAGCCAAAAAAATCGTTGGTTCCAATCTGGTGAAGACGGCCCTCTTCGGCGGGGACCCGAACTGGGGAAGGATCGTCGGAGCGATGGGCCATAGTGGAGTCGACCTCAGCCCTCATCAATGTGATATTCGCATCGGGGACACCCTCGTATTTTCAAAAGGGACTCCTCAACCGTTCAATGAAGAGGAAGTCAGCGGGTACATGAGTGATGAATATGTTTGCATCTCTGTATTACTGAATAGTGGGGAAGGATTAGGAAAAGCATGGGGGTGCGATCTTACGTATGATTACGTCAAAATCAATGCAAGTTACCGAACATAAGCCTGTGATTGTAGTGAAACTCGGTGGGAGTATCATTTCGAAGCTGTCGTCCCTTTTCTATAAAAGCATAAAAGATCTTCAGAAGCACTACCATGTGATCCTCGTTCATGGCGGGGGTCCTGAGATTACGGCAACACTTAAAGAGCTTGGAATACAGTCCACGTTCATCAACGGCCAGCGAAAGACCACGAAGGATGTCTTCAACATTGCTGAACAAATGCTGAAGGGGAAGGTGAACAGCGCATTGGTCCACCGACTAAACCGGGATGGGGTAAAAGCTGTCGGGTTAAGCGGGTACGATGCTCAATTACTCGAGGCGAGTTTCATAGATCAAGAGTCTCTTGGGTTTGTCGGGGAAATTGAAGAGGTCAACCTCACGCTGCTGCACAATCTACTCTCATTAAACTACTTGCCGGTGATTGCCCCTCTTGCAACGACAGGGGAAGGAGAAAGGGTGAATGTGAATGCCGACCTTGCTGCAGCAGCCGTCGCCAAAGCCCTGAAGGCTGAGAAACTGGTATTTGTCACCGATGTACCTGGAATCTTGAAAGATGGTGAACTTGTTCCACGTGTAACAATCGAAGTCGTTCAACATTATATCGAAACCGGTGTGATCTACGGTGGAATGATTCCTAAGGTGCAGGCGGCTCTTTCGGTTTTAAACAAACATATTAAAGAAGTGATGATTGTCGGATGCCGGGATTCCATCATCCAGGATGGGGAAATGATCGGCACCCGAATGACAGAAGAAAAAGGGGTTAAAGCGATATGAGTCATGTATTCCCAACGTATAATCGGTTAGACATTGAATTGGTCTCGGGTAAAGGCACGGAGGTCCAGGATCAACATGGTACATCCTATTTGGATTTCATCTCTGGAATCGCCGTTTGTAACTTAGGGCATTCACCTTCTGTTGTAAAAGAAGCAGTGGAGAAGCAAATGGATACACTTTGGCACGTGTCCAATCTGTTTACGATCACGAAACAGGAAGAGGCGGCCACACTCCTCGCTTCTGCAAGTGGCCTTGATGCCGTCTTCTTCTGCAATAGCGGAGCGGAAGCGAATGAAGCGGCGATTAAGCTTGCGAAGAAACATACAGGAAAGACGAAGATCCTGACATTTGAGCAATCCTTTCACGGCCGTACATTCGCAACGATGAGTGCGACCGGACAGGAGAAGATCCACAGCGGATTTGGTCCTCTGCTGCCGACCTTTGAATATCTTCCATACAACGATGAGGAAACACTATCAGAAGTGAAGGATGGGGATGTGGCCGCCATCATGCTCGAAGTGATCCAGGGGGAAGGGGGAGTCAACCCGGGAACCCTTTCCTTTTTGCAGGCGGTTGAAGCCAAATGCCGCGAACTGGATGCGTTACTCATCATTGATGAAGTCCAGACAGGGGCGGGACGGACGGGACTGCCCTTTGCTTACCAGCACTATTCCCTGGATCCGGATATCGTCACGGCTGCAAAAGGACTCGGCAGCGGATTTCCCGTGGGGGCCATGATGGGGAAGAAAGAACTCATCCCATCCTTTTCACAAGGCACACACGGATCGACATTCGGAGGGAATCCATTAGCGATGTCGGCAGCGACGGCAACCATGGAAACCATTTTCGAAGAGGGATTCCTGAAAGAGGTTCAACATAAATCAGAGTATTTCCTGGAACAACTGACCCTCAAGCTTCAGGAATATCACATGGTCCAGGAAGTAAAAGGGATCGGTTTTATGATCGGTATCTCCTTCGATCAGGAAGTGAGTGATATCATTGCCGAGCTCCGGCATAATGGATTATTGACCCTTCCGGCAGGACCGCATGTCATCCGGTTATTACCACCATTGACGGTTACCCATGCTGAACTCGATCAGGCCCTTCAAATATTGATCGATACAATCAAGCAACACCAATCAACCGAAGTCTACTAAAATTTTTTAATAACAAATGCATAAAAATACTTAAACATAATTATTTATTCATAATTGGAGGTCAACTCATGACAGGCTATTTATGTTTGCAAAACGGCAGCACCTTTACAGGGAAAGTCATGATGGAGGAAGAGGGCCCCGTTCAGGGTGAGATTGTATTTTTCACAGGAATGACAGGGTATCAGGAAGTGTTGACGGACCCTTCCTATAAGGATCAGATCGTCGTTTTCACTTACCCTCTCATCGGTCAGTACGGTGTGAATGAAGACGATTTCGAAAGCGGAAAGCCCCAGGTGAAAGGGGTCGTCATGCTCGGTTCAGCTGAATCATTTTCCCACTATAATGCGGCTTCGTCCCTTAAGGATTATCTTCAAAAATGGGAGATTCCTTTCATGACAGGGGTGGATACGAGACAGGTTGTAAAAGAGATCCGTCATGAGGGAAGTCAAAATGCATGCATTTCATATACAGAAGTGCTGCCTGAAGAAGAAACACTCAACGGTCAAATCGAAAAAGTCGCTGCTTCAGAAATTTTTCAAATGGGAAGCGGCAGCAAGCATATCGCCGTCATCGATTTCGGTGTAAAAAAATCGATCGTATCAAGCTTGTTGAAAATGGATTGTCTCGTGACGGTCATCCCGTATCACCAATTGGCGCAGTTGGATCAACTGAATGTCGATGGACTGGTATTATCCAACGGCCCTGGGGACCCGAAGGAAATGATGTCCTTCTTACCACAGCTGAAAGAAAAAATCCTGCAAATGCCGACACTCGGGATCTGCCTGGGTCACCAATTGATCGCCCTTGCACTGGGAGGGGAAACGGATCGATTGTTATTCGGGCACAGAGGGGCGAATCACCCGGTCATGGACAACGAGACGGGTGAGGTGTTCATCACATCGCAAAACCATAATTATGTAGTGAATCAAGATAGTTTAATCGGGACAGGGCTTGAGCCACGATTTATGAACGTCAATGATGGTTCCCTTGAAGGCCTGCAGCATAATAGTAAGCCGATCCTTTCCGTTCAATTCCATCCCGAAGCACGTCCTGGACCGGAAGACGCTTCGTGGATATTCCAGCAATTCTATCATTCGATTAAACAACCGGGGAGAGAGAAAATGTATGCCTAAAGATTCCAGTATTCAAAAAATCCTGATCATCGGATCGGGACCCATCATCATCGGGCAGGCGGCTGAATTCGATTATTCCGGCACGCAAGGGTGTCTTGCCCTGAAAGAAGAGGGCTATGAAGTGGTCCTGGTGAATCACAATCCGGCAACGATCATGACGGATACCGCTTATGCCGACACAGTGTATTGTGAACCTCTGACCGTAAAGACCTTGACGGCCATCATCGAAAAGGAACGACCACAAGGGTTGGTCGCGAGTCTCGGTGGGCAGACCGCCTTGAATCTGGCTGTCGGGCTCGATGAGAAAGGGGTCCTTGAGAAGTGCGGTGTGAAACTGCTCGGTACGTCCGTTGATTCGATCCAAAAAGGGGAGGACAGAGAAAAGTTCCGGTCGTTAATGGAAGCTTTGGGTCACCCGACGGCGGAAAGCAGCATCGTCCATGACCTGGAAGAGGCCCTGGATTTTTCTAAAGAGATTGCCCTTCCGATCATTGTCCGGGGGAGAGGGGGCGGGATCGCTTCCTGCATGGAGGAATACAAAAAACTCGTGCTATCCGGTTTGAAAGCGAGTCCGATCCATCAAGTGCTTGTGGAAAAAAGCATCGCCGGTTTCAAGGAAATCGAGTATGAAGTGATGAGAGATTCGAAAGGAAATTGTATATCGGTCTGTAATATGGAAAACTTCGATCCAGTAGGGGTCCATACGGGGGATTCCATCGTCGTGGCACCGTCCCAGACGTTGACAGACCGGGAGTTTCATATGCTCCGTACGGCCGCCTTTGATATCGTAAGCGCATTAGAAGTAGTGGGAGGATGCAATATACAATTTGCTTTAGACCCTAACAGCAACCAATACTATGTCATTGAAGTGAATCCGCGGGTGAGCAGGTCATCTGCCCTGGCGTCCAAGGCAACGGGCTATCCCATCGCCAAAGTAGCAGTGAAGATTGCGGTCGGCTACACATTGGATGAAATCATCAATCCCCTGACCAGGACCACCTATGCAAGCTTTGAACCTGCCCTTGATTACGTGGTCGTGAAATTCCCGAGATGGCCGTTCGATAAATTCCCTGAAGCGAACAGGATCCTCGGCACCAAGATGAAAGCAACGGGAGAAGTGATGGCGATCGAGCGCTCATTAGAGGCGGCGTTTCAAAAGGCGCTTCAATCGTTGGATCTTTCACTGGAGAGCCTGTATGGGGGAATGTCAGATCTGACATTGGAAGAATTGGAAAAAAAGGTTGTGACGCCGACGGATTCACGATTCTTTGAACTGATGGAGTTGTTAAGAGGGGGGCGATCCATCGATGCCCTCCACGAAATGACGGGGATCGATAAGCTGTTCCTGTCGGTGATGAGCAATCTTGTTGATATGGAACATAAGCTCAGTACATCTTCATTGAGTGCAGAGCTATTGAAAGAAGCGAAGGAGTTACGGTTTGAGGACAGTACCATTGCAGGGCTGACGGGAATGGCTGAAGCGTCTATCGTCGATTTGAGAATGGAAGAAGGAATCGTTCCCGTATTTAAAATGGTCGATACGTGCGCCGGCGAGTTTGAGGCCATCACGAACTACGCCTATTCAACGTATTATGGGACAAATGAAATCGAGTCTTTACCAGGGGAGAAAAAAGTCCTGATCATCGGGGCGGGACCGATCCGGATCGGTCAGGGAGTCGAATTTGACTACAGCGCCGTCAAGGCCATCAAGCGTTTGAAAGAGCACGGGTACACCACGATCATGGTGAATAACAATCCCGAAACCGTCAGTACCGATTATGAAACCGCGGACAGATTATATTTCGAACCGATTACGAAAGAAGCGGTCCTTGCCATCATCAAGCATGAGAGGATCGATACCGTACTGGTTCAATTCGGTGGACAAACGGCGTTGAACCTTGCCGGTATGTTAGAAGGAGAGGGAATCACACTGCTCGGAACGTCATCCGATATCATTGACCGGGTGGAAGATCGGGAGCGTTTTTATCAACTCCTAGATGGATGCATGATCCCCCGTGTGAAAGGGGACATATGCCACAGTAAAGAAGAAGCGATGCATGTTGCCGGGAATCTGGCCTTCCCTCTTCTATGCCGCCCTTCCTATGTCATCGGTGGCAAAGGGATGGTGAAAGTGAAGAGCCTTGAGGAAATGCAACGCTTCATCCAAACCGCAGATGAAGAATATTTTCCTATATTGGTAGATGAATTTAAAGAAGGCCGGGAAGTGGAAATCGATCTTGTAGGGGACGGGGAAGACGTCTATGTGCCTGGTGTGATGGAACATATTGAACGGGCCGGCGTCCACTCAGGGGACAGCATGTCCATCTTCCCTTCCGAGTCTCTATCAGGGGAAATCAAGGAGACGATTGAAGAGTATGCCCGTAAAATCGTATCCGCGCTTCAGTATAAAGGGATCATGAATATTCAATTCCTGCTGCAGAATCAAAACGTGTATGTATTGGAAGTCAACCCCCGGGCCAGCCGCACCGTACCGATAGTCAGTAAGATCCTTGGTTTTCCGTTGATCGATATGGCTACGGATCTCATGTGCGGGGAGCGTTTGACCATCGATGCGTTTTATCCTCCTTCCGAAATAAAAGGAGTCGGGGTGAAGTATCCCGTGTTCTCATCCCATGCTTTACCTGAGATCGATCAGATCCTCGGTGCGAATATGAAGTCGACGGGAGAAGGTCTATGTCTCGGGGAAACCGTTGAAGAAGCTCTATACAAAGTATTTGAAGAGCTGCATGCGGGAGTTGAAGCAGGGGGAACCATCTACGTCGATTGTGTGCAGGCTAAGCAATATCAAACGGCTGAAGAAGCATCATTCAATGAATGGATCAAAACCGATCATGCATGTCTCTACTTCAATGATGAGGAAACGGACGCGAAGAAAAGAATCGCTGCATTGGAAGCGGGTGTCACCGTCATAACGGAAGCGGAAACCCTGCAAGCCTTCATGCGGAGCAAGAATGCATACGTCCAGCCGAAGCCTTTAGTCCATTCAAAATCCATTCAGGGAGTGAGCCGAGTATGAACCATTCAACCATTGCACCATCTCCGGAGAACATGTCGTTAAAAGGAAGAGACCTCGTCACGTGGCTCGATTACACGGCGGAAGAGGTCCATGAGCTCTTATCATTGGCTCAGTACTTGAAGGAAAACCCTTATTCGAAGAGCCTCGAAGGAAAGACTCTCGGAATGATCTTTGAAAAGTCATCCACAAGAACACGGGTGTCATTTGAAGCGGGAATGCTCCAATTGGGAGGCCACGCCATCTATTTGAATTCCCGTGATATCCAGCTTGGAAGAGGGGAGTCGATTGCGGATACGGCACGCGTCCTGTCCTCTTATGTGGACGGGATCATGATCCGCACGTTCGAAACCGAGAAGGTGACACAGCTGGCAGAGTATGCCAGTGTCCCCGTCATCAACGGTCTTTGCGATACGTATCATCCATGCCAGGCGTTGGCCGATGTCCTCACGATCCTGGAAACCAAGGGGACGCTGAAAGGGGTGAAGGTCGTCTATATCGGGGATGGCAATAACGTGGCCCACTCCTTCATGATCCTCTGTGCCATGCTTGGGATGGAGGTCGTCGTTTCCTGTCCCGAGGGGTACGAACCGAAGGAAGATATCATAGGGAAAACGTTGGATCTGGCCGTGAAAAGCGGAGGGAGTTTCACCCTGACCCATGACCCGAATGAAGCGGTGAAGGGTGCTGATGTCGTTTACACGGACGTTTGGGCCAGTATGGGGCAGGAAGAGGAAGCGTTCAAGCGTCTCCAGGATTTTAAAGGATACCAAGTGAACGAGGAGTTGTTGAGTCATGCTTCTCCAAATGTGACATTCCTCCATTGTCTTCCGGCACACCGGGAAGAAGAAGTCACTGCAGCCGTCATCGACGGTCCATGTTCCGCCGTATTTCAACAGGCGGAGAATCGATTGCATGTCCAGAAGGCAATTTTACAATCGTTTTTCATATAAATGGCAAAGGGTCCGCTCACGTGTATGAGCGGACCCTTTTAGTTGCCTGAAAGCATTCCCATAAGAGAAAATGGGACAGAACCAAATGAACACATGTAAACATATAGTGTAGGAGAAACTGTAATTAGACGTTTTGGAGGTGCAATGTTTTTGAGTAAGCCAACCATAGATGATTACTTGGAAAATGGAATATATGGGCAGAAACAAACCAAGCCTGATGAAAGAAGGAAGTTTCTGGGGACCCTGCGAGAGCGGATCGTCATTGCCCTTACCCAAAGCCAGGTGAGGGAAAAGGGAATATACAAGGAAGTTCAGGATCAATTGAAGAAGCATCCTGATGCAAAGCTTTTACTGAATGGGAACATGAGCTATACCTTTTTATCTAAATACATTAAGCTTGCCGATACGTATCATGTGTCGTTTTCCATGGTGACCAATAAGGAGATCGAGACGGATATCGGACTCGTCCTCGCTTATGATCATGCCATTGATCAGGAAGAGATCTTTGTGCAGAAAAAAAGTGAGAAAGTGATGGAAGCAAAGGCGAAACCCAAGCCAAAGAAAAGCCTATTCTCATCCATTAAAAATAAGCTTTTCTAATCGTGATGGCCCCTTTGGAAAATCGACAGTTTGAAAAGCCCTTTCAAAATCGCTGGGATGATGAACAAAATAAATAAAATCCGGAATAAATGGTATCCGGTAATGATGGAAAGATCTGCGTTGACGGCTTGTCCGACCAGTGCCATCTCTGCCATGCCCCCTGGAGCCATGCTAATGAACGCAGTCAAAAAAGACACATCATGCCAGCGGCTTAATAAAAAGCTGAGTCCTACACAACCCAAAAGCAGGCACAGGGAAGTAAATAACGACCATAAGATGAACTTGCCCATCGAGTTGGATGACGAGAAATTCATCATGAAGCTAAAATAAATACCCAAAGATAATTGGGCCAGGATAATGAACAGTCCTGGCATATGCGGGACCGGCCATTCAGCCACCATGAAGCCGCCGATCACCAGGATCGGACCAAGTAAAGTCGGGGTGGGCAGGTGGATTCTCCTAGCCATGAAGCCTGCTGCAATGGCAATCATGAAAAAAAGGACAAACCCCCAGTGAAAAGAAGGAATCTCAAATTGACCAGATGCAGGACGTGGACCCGTTCCTCCTCCAGCTAAAAGGGGACTGAACACAAGGAACGGTACCACGAAAATGACAGACAGCAGCCGGATGACCTGAAGGATCGTCACAACGGTTAAGTCAATATCCTTCATTTCCTCTCCGAGAGCCACCATTTGGGAAAGGCCGCCAGGTATACTACCGGTAACCATCGAAGACAAACCGATTCCCGTCATTTTGGACGTAATGTAAGCAAGGACCATACTGAAGGCAATGATCGCAACCGTCATCGTCAGCATGGAAGGAAGCTGAGTAAAGATTTCAATCATCGTTTTCTGACTGAACGACTGCCCGATGGAATAGCCGACGATGATCAATCCAAGATCCCGGAGGTAAGACGGCCAGGCAAGCTCAAACTTTGTCCATCTGTTGATGAGAAAGACAGAAACCATGGAACCGAGAAGCCAGGACAAGGGAAGGTGCAGGAGCGTGAACAGCCCGCCGCCTAACACACCCGCTATGAAGGCTAGTAGAATTGGATACATTGTGAAAACCCTCTCCATTTACATACTCTATTTAAAGGTAATCAAATGGAGGAAAGGAAGCAAATGGAATGCTTTAGTTCGCAGTCAGGTACCGCTCGGGGTCGAGACTGCTTCCTTCGGCTACAATGGCGGTCATACCATCTTCAGATCCGGATTCATGCATTTCACCCTCTTGCCAGAAGACGGCCATGCCCGGTTCCACTATGATTTTTTCTCCCCCTTCGATCCTCACCCACCCACGTCCTGACGTGATCATCAGAAGCTGATCGCACATGGCTGGATGCATGCCCAGCACGCTGTTTTCCTCTAAATAAAAATACCCGATTTGGAATGGATCATCAGGCTTCAGTAAAGGATGGATCGTAACGTTTTGACTGTTGAATTGATGAATGGATTTTCCGGTCTTTTGTTTGAAACTATATATTTTCATGAAATCACCTCTTTTTATAGATTCGGTTTTGGGGTCGGGGAATCCTTTATTTTGGGGAGTGAAAAGAGTGGATATAACCATTATATGGAATATTACGCAATTAAAAGAAAAATGACGCAATTAAGTATGTAAATGACGCAATAAATAAAATAACGACGCAATTATCTCCAAAATGACGCAATCACCGGCCAAAACGACGCAATCTATTTCCCATGCCCCTTATTAACAGCCTTTTCCCCCATAAATTAGCAGATACCCCATTCAGAAAATAGCGAAGAAAGATCTCAATCATAGAATCCAGGCCAAATCGGCCACGAATCATCATGAAGAACCACTCCCCAGCTAAAAAAGACAATTTATCCCTATCATTTTATACAGGGTCGGACAGTCTAAACCAGTGTTCTTCACAAACTCACACCCACCCCTCATTTCGTGATAGAATAAACGGAGGTATGGACAAGAATCAGCCATGCCCCTAACAATGGTTATCTCTTATCATAGTTGCTTTAATGAAGCGAATTTTGGTATTATCAATAGTATTGTGAGTGTTCGAACATATACGGAGGTGAAGAAGATGTCTAGAATTTCTGAAGAGCAGGTGAAGCATGTTGCACACCTTGCACGACTAGCCATCACTGAGGATGAAGCGAAGAAGTTTACGACTCAGCTGGATGCGATCATTGGGTTTGCCGAGCAGCTGAATGAATTGGATACATCGAATGTGGAAGCAACAAGTCACGTACTGGATATGAAGAATGTGATGCGTGAAGATAAGCCTGTTGATGGCCTGCCACGTGAAGAAGTATTGAAGAACGCACCAGACAAACAAGATGGACAAGTTCGCGTTCCATCAATCTTGGACTAAGGAGGGGACCTCATGTCATTATTTGACCATAAATTATCAGAGCTTCATGAGCTTTTACATAAGAAAGAAGTTTCTGTCACAGATCTGGTAGACGAGTCATACAAACGAATCGACGCCGTTGAAGATAAAGTAAAGGCATTTTTAACACTGGATGAAGAGAATGCCCGCAGTAAAGCGAAGGAAATGGATTCCAAACTGGGGACGGATGAAAGTAAAGGTCTTCTTTTCGGAATGCCGATCGGGATTAAAGATAATATCGTCACAAAAGGTCTTCGTACCACTTGTGCAAGTAAAATCCTTGAAAACTTCAATCCGATTTATGATGCAACGGTCATCAATAAATTACATAGTGCCGATACGATCACGATCGGTAAATTGAATATGGATGAGTTTGCGATGGGTTCATCTACTGAAAACTCCGGTTTCCAGAAAACAAGCAACCCATGGAATCTTGAAACGGTCCCAGGCGGATCTTCAGGTGGATCGGCAGCATCCGTTGCAGCTGGGGAGGTACCTTTCTCACTTGGTTCAGATACAGGTGGATCGATCCGCCAGCCGGCCGCATTCACAGGGACTGTTGGATTAAAACCGACATACGGACGTGTATCCCGTTTCGGTCTTGTGGCATTTGCTTCATCTCTTGACCAAATCGGACCGATCACTCGTAATGTAGAAGACAACGCGTACTTACTGCAGGCCATCGCTGGGCTTGATCCGAATGATTCAACTTCAGCCAATGTGGAGGTTCCGAATTATGCGGAGGCTCTGACAGGCGATGTAAAGGGTCTTAAGATTGCTGTGCCGAAAGAATACTTAGGTGAAGGTGTCGGGGAAGAAGCCCGTCAAGCTGTGCTTGCTTCACTGAAAGTGTTGGAAGGTATGGGAGCGACTTGGGAAGAAGTTTCCCTTCCGCATTCTAAATTCGGTGTTTCAACTTATTACTTACTAGCATCTTCGGAAGCGTCTGCCAATCTTGCACGTTTCGATGGTGTTCGTTACGGCTACCGTACACCGAACGCAGAGAACCTTCTTGATCTTTACAAGAAGACACGTGCAGAAGGATTCGGGGACGAAGTGAAGCGTCGTATCATGCTTGGAACGTTTGCTTTAAGCTCCGGTTACTATGAGGCTTATTACAAAAAAGCACAACAGGCGCGTACGCTGATCAAGAAAGACTTTGAAGATGTATTTACGAAATATGACGTCATCATCGGACCGACAACACCGACGCCTGCTTTCAAAATCGGTGAAAAAATCGATGATCCATTAACGATGTATGCGAACGATATTTTAACGATTCCAGTGAACCTTGCAGGGGTACCGGGAATCTCAGTACCTTGTGGATTCTCTTCAACAGGACTTCCGCTAGGTCTTCAAATCATCGGAAAACATTTTGACGAAAGCACGATTTATCGCGTCGCTCACGCATTTGAGCAAGCGACAGATTTCCATACAAAAAGACCACAACTGTAAGGGGTGAAATCAATGAACTTTGAACCAGTAATCGGACTAGAAGTCCACGTAGAATTAAAAACGGACAGTAAGATGTTCTCTCCGGCGCCGAACCACTTTGGAGCAGAGCCGAACACAAATACAAACGTGATTGACCTTGGATATCCTGGTGTTCTTCCGGTGGTAAACAAGCGTGCCATTGAGTTCGGAATGAAGGCGGCGATCGCATTGAATTGTGAAATCGCAACGGATACCAAGTTTGACCGTAAAAACTATTTCTATCCGGATAACCCGAAAGCGTACCAAATCTCTCAATTCGATAAGCCGATCGGTGAAAATGGCTGGATCGAGATCGAAGTGAATGGTGAAAAGAAACGGATCGGAATCACTCGTCTTCACCTTGAGGAAGATGCAGGGAAACTGACTCACTCAGGTGACGGTTATTCCCTTGTCGACTACAACCGTCAAGGAACACCTCTGATCGAGATCGTATCTGAGCCGGACATCCGTACACCGGAAGAGGCATATGCGTATCTTGAGAAGCTTAAATCCATCATCCAATACACAGGGGTTTCCGATTGTAAGATGGAAGAAGGATCGCTTCGCTGTGACGCCAATATTTCCCTGCGTCCAATCGGTCAGGAGAAGTTCGGAACGAAAGCCGAGCTTAAAAACCTGAACTCCTTTAACTTTGTGAAAAAAGGATTAGAGTATGAAATCGTACGTCAGGAGAAAGTTCTTTTATCTGGAGGCTTGATTCAACAGGAAACGCTTCGTTTCGATGAGTCGACGGGTAAAACGATCCTGATGCGTGTCAAAGAAGGATCGGATGATTACCGTTACTTCCCTGAACCTGATCTTTTACATCTTCACATCGATCAAGAGTGGATGGACCGCATCCGTGCTGAGATCCCTGAGCTTCCGGATGAGCGTAAAAAGCGCTATGTAAAAGAGATGGGACTGCCTGCATACGATGCCATGGTTCTCACATTGACGAAGGAAATGTCTGATTTCTTCCAGGATACCGTTGAAGCAGGTGCAGATGCGAAGCTTGCCTCCAACTGGCTGATGGGTGAAGTATCAGCATACCTGAATGCACAGCAGAAAGAACTGGAAGATGTTAAGCTGACTCCACAAGGACTCGCGGGCATGATCGAGTTGATCGAAAAAGGCACGATTTCTTCCAAGATTGCGAAGAAAGTGTTCAAAGAGCTAGTAGAAAACGGTGGAGATCCTGAGCAGATCGTGAAAGACAAAGGCCTTGTTCAAATTTCTGATGAAGGTGCGCTCCTCAAGATCGTGACGGAAACGCTGGATGCGAATCCACAATCCATCGAAGATTACAAGAACGGGAAAGATCGTGCCATCGGCTTCCTTGTCGGTCAAATCATGAAAGCGACAAAAGGTCAGGCCAATCCGCCGCTTGTAAACAAATTATTGCTTCAAGAAATTCAAAAACGCTAACATTTTTCATATTGCCCCCCGAAAACATTTGGTTTTCAGGGGGCTTTCCTATGGGGGAGAGGGACGGACCTTGAAATAGTTCAAGGTCCGTCCCTCTTTTTGTTCAAATTTTCCTGATCCTAGTGGTTTTTACCCGTTTTGTGTAGGTCATTTAACCCGAGGTTGGAAAAGGTGAATATTAGGTCTTTCGGCTCGTTCGTAATATAGAAGGCTTGTATTATAGTATATCTAATGTTTTAAATAGTTTGAAAATTCTTTCAAAGAGGTGTTGTAATTGAAGAAGAAAGTCGTTGCACTAGGATTGACAGCAGGGTTAATGATGAGTCCGGTCTTGGCCTCGGAAGCATTTGGGGCTTCGAATGTTAGTGAAAAGGTGAATTTCAATTCACAGATGGGGACTCCTCAATTTATTTCGGGTCATTTGACGAAGGCATCTTCAAAGGCTCCGGAAACAGTTGTATTTGATTATTTAACAGACAAACAAAAGACGTTCAAGTTTAAAGGTGATTCGAAATTATCGTTCAAAGTAGTAGAAAAGCAGAAGGATGATCTGGGATTTACATATCTTCGCATCCAGCAGGTATATAAGGGCACTCCTGTTTATGGGGCTGTTCTGACAGCACATGTAAACAAAGAAGGGGTGCTCACAGCTCTATCGGGTGCGCCGGCAGCGAACCTGGATGGGAAACAAAACCTGAAACAAGCGAAGAAACTATCGAAAAAAGAAGCCGTTTCATCAGCTGAAAAGGATCTGGTTAAGGCAGTAGGCAGCCAGCCTGATTATGAATACGCCCCGAAATCCGAATCAGTGATCTATGTGAAAGATGGCGAAGCACATTATGCATATCTCGTAAACTATAATTTCCTGGCTCCGGAGCCTGGGAACTGGAATTATTTCGTGGATGCGGTCACAGGTGATATCCTTGCCAAGGTGAATGAAATTCATGAAGCAGGGAAAGGAGCCGGTAAGCCTGGCGGCGGTGGGGGTGCCGCTGGAGGTACAGATACTGTCGGTTCTGGTAAGGGTGTATTGGGGGATACGAAGTCTCTGAATACGTATCTTTCTTCTTCAACCTATTATTTACAAGATCGCACTAGAGGGAAAGGGATCTTCACTTATGATGGATCCAACCGTACCCGTCTTCCCGGCTCACTTTGGGCAGACAGCGATAACCTATTTAACGCAAGTTACGACGCAGCTGCAGTAGATGCACATTACTATGCAGGAACGACATATGATTATTATAAGAATACCCATAATCGAAATAGCTACGACGGCAATGGAGCAGCCTTGAAATCGACTGTCCATTACGGCAGAAACTATAATAACGCTTTTTGGAATGGTCAACAGATGGTATACGGTGATGGAGATGGATCGACGTTCGTATCCTTATCCGGCGGACTTGATGTCATCGCCCATGAGCTGACACATGCCGTGACAGATACAACAGCGGACCTGATTTATCAAAATGAATCAGGGGCCATCAATGAATCCATGTCCGATATTTTTGGAACATTGGTAGAATACGATGCCAATAATAATCCTGATTGGGAAATTGGGGAAGACATCTATACACCGAACAAAAGTGGAGATGCTCTTCGCTCCATGTCTGATCCTGCGAAGTACGGTGATCCAGACCACTATTCTGTAAGATACACAGGAACGCAGGACAACGGCGGTGTTCATATTAACAGCGGAATCGGTAATAAGGCGGCATACCTGTTAAGTCAAGGTGGTACACACTATGGTGTGAAGGTGACGGGGATCGGAACGGATAAGACCGGTAAGATTTACTACCGTGCCCTTACACAATATTTAACACCATCCTCGAATTTCAGCCAGCTTCGTTCAGCGGCGGTTCAGGCAGCAACGGATTTATATGGTGCAGGAAGTGCTGAAGTGGCAAGTGTGAATGCTGCGTATAATGCGGTAGGCGTCAACTAAACAGGTAGAGAGGAGAGAAGGGCTGTCATGGCTCTTCTTTTTTTGTATTTTTACAAGGAAGTACAGTGAGAAATCATTACATTTGCTTCCTTTTGGCCTTCTCCAGGATTTGTTTGGCTAATCGGTAATACGTATCGGCTTCTACTTTCGATTCAGCCCTTTTTAGCTGCATCATATAGTTTTGAAATCGAAGTTTGTCGATTGACGAGACTTTCATCACAATTTTTCGCATAATGGCGCTCCTTTAGTGGACAAAATTGCGTCCAATTATCTATTCTGAATTTTCTGTAAATAATATATAATAATAGTAAATGATTCCAGAGGGTGGATAGAATGTCCTTATTCGAAGTGATCTTGTTGCCAATGTTGATGGGTGGTATTGGGGGCTTAGGACATATTCTGGTTTTCAAAAACGGTCATTTCACTTTTCCGCGAAAATTTATTGATGACCAGGGTGAGAAACATTATCTTTTTGGCTCAACGAAGGATATTATCATAGGCGTTCTGGCAGGGTATCTGTCCGTGTTACCGGTGGTTGATACAGTCCCGATCTGGTATGTGATCTATATCAGTTTATTATCAGGGATCGGGGGAAGTTCCGTCATCACACGAAAAATCGAACAGAATTTAGCAGCGACCAAAGCAACCTATATTCAAGAGCTATCTCATTATCAGCTCGAACCGACCTCTAAGGGAGGATCTCCAAATCATAATGAGGTGAAACCTGTTGGCGAAGTGGAAGAAAAAAAGAATCAAGGTTGAACTGCCACCAGAAGATTATGAAAAAGCGAACCACTATTTAAAGAGGCTGAAGGAGGCAGATAGCCTAGTCGAGCTGGACTACTACTACAATAAAGTGACAAAAATAATTGAGAAATCACAGGATGTCTAAGATGGTTCATTGGAAAGCGTCGTCCTATATCCATTTAATGTAACCGAAAAATGAGAGGATGAAACTGACAATTGAGTCAGCTTTTTTTCTGTCAGGGAAAGATGCAAGAAAGAGATGCTTCTTTCCATACTTACCTATTTCCATCCCCCTCTGGAAAAATGGATAAGGAGTAGCGGTTTCGCTATTCCTTTTTTTAAATGGAAATGAATCATCTTGGAGCAGTTCATTCGAACCTGTTCACGAAGTTGCTTTTCTTATATTATATTCCTACAGGCATAATCGTACAATTGAAAATTTGAGTAAATCCATTATGACTTTCACTTGTAGATTACGAGAAACACGCCTATGCTAGAGAGAGAATTTCCAAGAAAAGAACACAGTGATTCGACAGGTATGAACCACTGGAGGAGGAAAAAGGATGAACTTGGAACAATGGTTTGATAAAGGAATGACACCGGAAGAATACATAGAAAATATGAGTGCTCATAAAGAAAATACAGAAGCCATCCGGAAGGGCTTTAAGATTCCGCGAGAAGACGTAGATGTGTTGAATCGACTGGGAGATCAATCTTTGCGGGTGATTGCCATTACGGAGGATTGGTGCGGTGACGCCATGCTGAACATCCCGATCCTTCTTACTGTTGCGGAGGCGGCCAATCTGGACGTCCGGATGATTTTGAGGGACGAAAATCTTGAACTGATGGATCAATATCTGACCAATGGAACGTCGAGAGCGATCCCGATCTTCATTTTTATCGATAAGGAAGGTCAGGAGAAGCTGGTGTGGGGGCCGCGAGCTCCCATGGTGAAAAAGATCGTCGATGATGAACGGGCGAAGCTTCCTCCGCGGGATCATGAACTGTTCCCTGAAAAGCAGAAAGAGATGATCCAGCGCCTGACCTCCCAATACATCAAGGATAGAAGGGTATGGGAGGAAGTATACGAAAGCTTGAAGACGAGCCTCGTTCAAAACGTATTGATGTAACACGATTAAGATGGGGGAGACTTCCGGGACACGTTCCGGAAGTCTTCTTTCATTTAATTCATGGTGATTCATGATGCTCAAAATGAAATGGTCTTAAGTACCCGTTCTGATGGTATTTATTGCCGGTTCACGAATGGGGGTATTCACGTTAATATGATATAGGATGAGGAGTTGAAGCATCATGATTCACCAAAAGACAAATACAATTGTTATAGAAGCGCTAAATAAATTTCCCCATAAAATTCACATTAAATTGGGAGAAATCCTGCGTGAACGAGGATTGACTCAAGGCGATCTTCACCGCTTAACAGGATTAAGAGTGGCTACGATCAATGAGTTAGTGAATTTCAAGAAGAAATCCTTAACAGTGGCTCACCTTGTATCCATTATGATCGCCCTCAGAATTACAGACATTCGTGATCTAATTGAAATAGAATTCGACCAGGAAGTCCAAGACTACTTCAACGAAGAAAATCAGCGAATGAAAAACGGATTCACCCCGGACCTCACGAAAACCGCCGAACAAAACGTAAAGCGGATCGCAGCCGGAGCCAACAACTAAAGAACACCACCCAGCAAACGGTCATCTCTGATGACCGTTTTTTTTTAGGGACGGACCTCTATTCCTTCATGAAATCCCCCTCTAAAATGATAGAAATATAATTTACGATAAGGTTTACCACGAGTAGAAATAGGATAATTTCTTAAAGTAACCGATCAATCAAAGAATTACAAATTATGACGATATAAAGGTAAGCGAGGTCCGTCCCTCGGCAGGAGTTTCCCCTTGGCATACAGAATGTAGTATGTAGGAAGGCTCTTAGTGCAGGCGGTTGTGATGGAGTTGACATGAAATCGTAACGTTCAGCAGAGTGAAAATCAATTATGATAGGGGAAGAGAGTGAATGGAAGTGAATTTTGGTAATGTGACCTCCCGTTACGCTGCGTCTTGTGATGATATTCCGCATCAATTTTTTGATACGTTGAAGGTAAGAGGAATCGTGTGGGAAGGAAGGAAAGTGGCTGAAATTGGTGCAGGTACCGGAGCCCTGACACGAAAGCTTCATAAGCGTGGAGCCGAAGTGATCGGAGTCGAACCTTCTATTGACCTGAGGAAAACGGCCAAGGCATTGGAAAGCAGGCAATACCTCGAGATCCCTTATCTGACCGGCACTGCAGAATCAACGAATCTGCCAGATCACTACTACGATATCACGATGAGTCATAGAAGCTGGCATTTATTCGATCGCCCGAAAGCGATACATGAAATGAAGCGGATTTTGAAGGAGAAAGGAACGTTCATTGTAAGCGATTCAAGCTTCCTTCCAAATCAGGAACTCGTAAAGGATACGATGACGTTTTTACATGAATATATCGGTGAAACCCCGGAAGGAAAAGCTGATCCGGGCAATCAAGTAAATGGATTTCCCGTGGAATGGTTGTTAGAATGGCAGCAAGCCGACTTTACGATCAAAGATTTTTATACATTTTACTATATGGTCGATTTCACCATACAGTCCTGGTGCGAGCGCGTAGGATCCCTTTCCTTGCTCTCTCATTTAGAGGATACGGAGATAGAAGGATTACTGCAGTCATTACATACCTTCTTATCCAGACGTCACGATTCCCTCCATGAGTTTACTCTTCAGCACCAGTTTACAGTCTGCCTGATGAAAAAGTAGAAAGAGTGATCGGATTGGAAGCAGTAAAAAAATATGTGAACTATTTAAATATGGATATCGAGCCCCCTACGTTGAACTACTTACAGCGGTTGATCCAACAGCATCTGATACGGATTCCCTATGAGACATTCAGTAAATTTTATTATTTCTCAGAGGGTGGCTCCTTTGTCCCCTCGTTGGAGACATTTGCGGAAAATCTCCATTTGAAAGGGTGGGGAGGAACGTGCTTTACGCTGAATATTAATTTTGGAAGGTTGCTAAAAAAACTAGGCTTCCATTGTCAATTTGTCAGAGTGAACCCGGGACACCTGGGACTGATGATTTCGATTGATAACCGTAAGCTGTATGTCGATGTCGGTTATGGTTCTCCCATCATGAAGCCTGTGGAGCTCGAGGCGAGACAGAAACATCTGCTTCACGGATTTGGAGAGGAAATCATCTTTACCCAGAAGGACATCCGTGAGTTCGAAGTCGATCGCCGTTCGAACGGGAAGACGTTTGTAAAAAAGACTATAGAGTGGATACCGCTAGAAGAAGAAGACCTGGAGAGGGACATACAGGCGTCCTATCTGGATTCCGATGACAACATCACCATGAGAAGAATCACCGCCGTCCGCTTCCAGGGGAACCAGTGTTATTTTCTCCGTAATCGGACGTTGAAGGTCATGACCTACCGGAATATCCGGGAGTATCAAATGAAGGATCTGGATAAGTGGAAAGACATCATTGGGGAAGTCTATCATTTTGATATGAAGTCCCTTGACGAATCCATCCATTTTTTGCAAAAACGGAACATACATCTATTCCCATAACCGTACAGAATATCAGGGTGATATTCTGTACGGTTATTTTTTTGCTTCCCTCTCAGTATAACTCCCCATTTATGAATTCTTTCTGACAATCATGGATCCGGCTCCCATCAGGCGTGGGAAATTTCATATTTCATTAGATTTTTCCTATGAAAAGAGTTATGATATTGACCGGTGGACGATTTGAAAAATCCTGCCTTTTGAACATATTTTGCATGAATAAATTAAATTGGTATATGATGTTAAAAGATGGTATATACATGGACGAGTTTTTTTAATCAATACAGATTAGGATGATGGGTATGAAACGAGCAAGAATAATATACAATCCGACTTCGGGGCGGGAGCTTTTTAAAAAACACCTCGCTGAAGTATTAATCAAATTGGAGCAGGCAGGATATGAAACATCTGTACACGCCACCATTTGTGAAGGGGATGCAACCGAAGCGGCACGGATTGCTGTTGAACGCAAATATGATATCGTCGTCGCTGCAGGTGGGGACGGTACGTTAAATGAAGTCGTGAATGGATTAGCTGAACAGGACTACCGGCCGAAGCTGGGGATTGTTCCGATGGGGACAACGAATGACTTCGCCCGTGCCCTGCACATTCCAAAGGATATCAGCTCGGCCATTGATGTGATTACGAAGGGTGAAACGATCCCAGTCGATATTGGACGCATGAATGAGCGCTATTTCATCAATATCGCCGGTGGGGGAAGAATCACTGAATTGACCTATGAAGTACCGAGTAAGCTTAAAACCATGATGGGGCAGCTTGCTTATTATCTGAAGGGCATTGAAATGCTTCCTTCTATTAAACCGACGGATGTATCGATCGAATATGATGGAAAGCTGTTTGAAGGACAAGCGATGCTTTTCCTCATCGGATTGACCAATTCCGTCGGCGGCTTCGAGAAACTGGCTCCCGATGCTTCGATCAATGACGGTTTATTTTCACTCCTGATTCTGAAGAAAACGAATCTGGCAGAATTTATCCGCATTGCTTCCCTGGCAGTACGTGGAGAGCATGTGAATGATCCGAACGTCATTTACACACAAGCCAATCGAATTAAGATCAAGGCGAAAGAAAAGGTGCAGCTGAATGTGGACGGCGAGCTGGGAGGGGTCCTTCCTGCCGAATTCGAAAACCTATACCGTCACCTGCAAGTCTTCGTCCCCCTTGATAAGATCCGGCCGGAAGATAAAGCAGAATGATAAAAAGGAATGCCGTTGGGGTTACGGCATTCCTTTTTTTGTTTACATTGATTATGGTTTGCAAATGCTCTGTCATTGAGTGTTTGCAAGAGGGAGAGGGGAACTGCTCCGCTTTCCGCGGACGTTCGGCCGAGCCTCCTCAGCAAAATTCGCTTCCGGGGTCTCGCCACGCCCGTTTTCCGCAGGGGTCTACGCAGTTCCCCTCTCCCTCTATATAAGTTTGTCGTGACAGAGCTATATAATAAAAAACAGTGACAGTAATTATTCTTGTAAAGATCTCAGTTGATTGGAGCGGAAGGTGCTCGACTCCTGCGGGAAACGCGGGAAAGTTGAGACCCCACAGGGCAGCGCCCGAGGAGGCTCAACTCACGCCCCGCGGAAAGCGAGCACCTGGAGCGGAAATCAACTACTACTCGCTACTTTAAAAGCAACAATGTTTACGAAAACAGCCCTTTAATCTATATATGTTTCCATGAATCACTTCGGAAAAGCCATAAAAAGCTTCCTCAGTTGATAAGTAAAAACACAAAAAACGTCAATGGAAATCCGATTAAAAAGCCCCATCCGATCTGTTGTTTATGACGGAAAGGAACCTTCCGGACGATCCAGGACAATAGATGGGCGACAATCACAAAGGCAAAGACCCATATCAGTTGCCCGACGACGAACACAAATAAATAGGCAAGGATCGATTCTTTATTCAGCAAAAGGGATATCCCGAATCCAAAGGTCAAGGTTAAAAAGGTGAGTCCGATCAGTATATAGGGTAGCCACCACCTTCTTGACTTGAGAGCGAATAACACTCCAAGAAAAACATTCCCTACAAGGATAAGGTTTACTAAGAAGTCTGGGTTCATATTTATCTACCTTCTCTTTCTAGAATTGTTGCACATACCATTGTACCCTTTGTAGATAGGATAAAACGCGGTAAGTTTTTACATCCTAACAAGAAAATGTACATTGTGTCTCTTTCTTTTGCAGCCTGTTAAATTTTGTATACCCCGGCACTCCCTGACTGTGTTACAGTGAATAAAAAGCATGGCTGATCATGTGCCGGTGAGAAGGAGAATATCATGTATATCGTACATTCAACATTTGTAGTGCCTGATGAGAAGGCAGAGGAAGTCATATCAATCTATCATACCCGTTCAGGTCTGGTAGACAAAGCAGACGGATTCCAACGGTTCCTCCTGCTGCAAAATGAAAAAAAGCCGGGAGAGATCACCGTCCATATGGAGTGGGATACGAAAGAAGATTTCATGAAATGGGTACAAAGTGAAGACTATAAGCGGATTCATGATCTGGAAAAGAAATACCCTGATCAGGAATTGGCCTCCATCATCCCGTCCATTGACCGGTATAAAGTGGTGGCGTACTGATGGAAAATAAGTATAAACATGTTATAGATGAAGCCGTTGTGAAACTATACGATCGATACCCGGAATTGGATGAAAAGTTTGGAGAAGCCGGCCGGAAGAAATGCTATGAAGATAATATCCATCACTTCAATTACCTGGAGTCTGCTGCCGATGTAGGTGAATCGAAGGTGTTTTCCGATTATGCCCTCTGGCTGAACAGCGTGCTTGTGAGCAGGGGCATGAAATCCGATCATCTCATCGATAATTTCAAGTGCATCGTGGAATCCCTCGGAGAGACCCGTGTCGAAAAGGGTGAAGCCTTCGAACTTTATCTGAAACAGGCTATCGAATCCATCCAGGCCGCAGACAGGGAAGAATCCGCCTCCTCCTGAACACAAAAAGCATCGGCCCTTCGATGCTTTTTTTTCATAGAGAGGGACGGACCTCCATCCATTTCATTCTCCTTATCCATTTATGGTACAATCAGTAGAGTCTTAAAAAGGAATTCGTAAAGGAAGATATACGTGAGTAAAAAAGCACCCGTTCAAAAAAATGATTATATAGATGAAGCCGTATTCGAGGATTTGACCCATGACGGCAATGGAGTCACAAAGGTCGATGGATACCCCTTATTCGTCCCCAATGCCCTGCCCGGGGAAGAAGGCCGGGTCAAAGTCGTGAAAACGAGTAAAGGATACGGGTTCGGCCGACTGTCAGAACGCACGAAAGAAAGTCCGTTTCGTCAGGAGCCTCCTTGTCCGATCTACAGGGAATGCGGAGGCTGCCAGATCCAGCATATGACGTATGAAGGCCAGCTGAAAGCGAAAGAAAAGAATGTAAGGGACGTCATGCAGCGTATCGGAAAACTTCAGGATGTCCCTGTACATCCGGTCCTTGGAATGGAAGAACCATGGCGCTACCGCAATAAAGCCCAGGTTCCTGTAGGGGAAAAGGACGGACGGTTTGTAGCAGGATTCTATCAAAAGCGCAGTCATGAGATCATCGATATGGACAAATGCATCATTCAATATGAAAAAAATGATGAAGTGATCCAGCATGTGAAGGATGTATGTGGAAAATTGGAGGTCCGTCCCTATGATGAGAAGAATCATAAAGGGACTCTCCGCCATATTATGACCCGGACGGCATATGCGACGGGTGAGGTGATGGTGGTATTGGTCACGCGGACGCCTGAGCTTCCACATAAGAAGGCGATAGTGGATGCACTTATCGAAAACATAGAAGGCTTGAAATCGGTCGTCCATAACGTGAACCCTAAACGGACAAACGTGATCATGGGCGATACAACCCAAGTCTTATGGGGGGAAGAAGTGATCCACGATTATATCGGTGACGTGAAGTTTGCGATCTCAGCAAGATCCTTCTATCAGGTGAACCCGGAGCAGACGAAGGTGCTTTATGATAAAGCGTTGGAGTATGCCGATTTGCAGGGAGAAGAAACGGTCATCGATGCGTATTGCGGAATCGGTACGATCTCCTTATTCCTCGCTCAAAAGGCGAAGAAGGTATACGGGGTGGAAATCGTTCCACAGGCGATAGAAGATGCGAAGCAAAATGCGGAATTGAATGATATGACAAATGTGGAATTCAAAGCGGGACCTGCGGAAGTGGTCATCCCCGATTGGTATAAGGAAGGGATCAAAGCGGACGTCCTTGTCGTGGACCCTCCGCGAAAGGGCTGTGATGAAGCCCTTCTGAACACAATCCTTGCCATGAAGCCGAAGCGGGTGGTCTATGTATCCTGCAACCCGGCAACCCTTGCCCGGGATCTAAGAATATTGGAAGACGGCGGGTATAAAACAACGGAGGTGCAGCCGGTCGATATGTTTCCACAGACCATGCACTGTGAAGCCGTTGCGAAGATCGAGTTAGTTGAATGAAAAGTGAGGGATGATCACCATGTATCTCACCATTAAAGAAACAGCCGAATATCTGTCCCTCCCCGAATCGTATATTGAAAGCCTCGTGCAGCAAAGGAAGATTCGGGCAGTCCATGATGGAGAACAGTATTTACTATACCGGGATCAATTCAATCAGCATCTTGAGCAAATGGAGAAAATGAAGCGACAGCTCGCAGAATATCTAAGTGAACCGATCCCTGAAGATATTGATGTGAAGGATGAAGACTAGTCCTGGACGAATCCAAAAATTTTTTTAAGGAATGGAGAATACAATGAACGGACAACAGCGTTCCAATATAAAACCGGGTCTTGAAGTGGACATCGTCCTGAAAAAAGACCAGCGCACAGACAAACTGACTCGGGGGATCGTGAAAGATATACTAACGAATTCCCCCAATCACCCACACGGCATCAAAGTCCGATTAGCAGATGGACAGGTTGGCCGGGTGAAGAATATTATTGAGAAATAAGAGGCCGGTGCGGTCTCTTTTTTCTATGTCTTGAAAGAGGAAGTACCAAAGTGGTGTACCCGGTACAATTCAATGGGATTGTACCGGGTACAAAAAATCAGCTGACAAAAAAAGACCTCGATCTCCTCAAAGGGACCCGAGGTCTTTCCATTTTTGTTTAACTAAACAATTGAGGGATGCCTTGGATCAGCGAGTAGACACCCATATAAGACATGGCTACGACAATCAGCACACCGAATACGGTCATCCAGATCGGGTGCTTGTAGTCACCGACGATTTTTGTTTTATGGGCGGCAATCAGCATGACACCGAGGGCGATCGGCAGGATCAATCCATTGAGGGATCCGACCAGGATCAAGATGGCAACCGGTTTACCGACAATCACGAAAACAAGTGTTGAGATCGTAATGAAACCGACGATCAGCCACTTATGATATTTCTCAAGGAGCGGGCTGAATGTACGGATGAAGGATACCGATGTATAGGCTGCCCCGACAACGGATGAAACAGCGGCAGACCACATGACGATTCCGAACATCTTGTACCCGATATCACCGGCAGCCAGCTGGAATACGGACGCAGGTGGGTTCTTTGGGTCTAATGCAAACCCTTGAGCAACAATCCCTAACGCGGCGAGGAATAGAAAGATTCGCATGATGGACGCGATCCCGATGGCTGATACGGAGCTTTTTGTGATTTCAGGAAGGGCTTTTTTCCCTGTTATCCCAGCCTCTAATAATCGATGCCCCCCGGCAAAGGTGATGTATCCACCGACGGTCCCGCCGACCAGGGTGATGATCGCGAGAAAATCGATGGTGTCGGGAGCGAATGTTTTCGTTACGGCTTCGCCGACAGGTGGATTGGCAGTAAACATGACATATACCGTAAGGATGATCATCAATAATCCCAGGATTTGAGCGAATTTGTCCATCAATCTGCCCGCTTCCTTTACCAGGAAGATCCCGACTGCGACGATTCCGCTGAACAATGCGCCCATTTCAGGTGAAATCCCGAATAGGACATTCGTACCGAGTCCGGCTCCGGCGATATTCCCGATGTTAAAGGCAAGGCCTCCTGCCACGATGAGGATGGCAAGGAAATACCCTAATCCAGGAAGGACATCATTTGCGATATCCTGAGCCCTTTTTTCAGAAATGGCAATGATGCGCCAAATATTCAGCTGGGCGCCAATATCGATTAGGATGGAAATTAATATGACGAAACCAAAGCTTGCGGCCAGCTTTTCAGTAAAGACGGTTGTTTGAGTCAGGAAGCCCGGTCCGATGGCGGAGGTCGCCATCAGGAATGCTGCTCCCAGTAATAGGCTGAAATTTGATTTTTTCTTCAAGGGGTTCTCTCCTTTGTTGTGAACTAAGAGTTAAATTTCAAGGCGATTCCTTGCTTCAAATGGTTTAATTGGCGCTCACGATCTATGTATAGCTCCTGCGCCTTTTCATGGGAGATCATGGTGAATGTAATGGATTCCCCCGGCTTCGTTTGAGCAATGAGGGGAAGATCAACGGATGCAATGTATCCTATCCTCGGATAGCCTCCCGTCGTTTGCCGGTCAGCGAGCAGAATGATTGGCTGACCATTTGACGGAACTTGAATCGTTCCAAACACCACTGCTTCCGATACCATATCGAATTCCTCATCAAGATAGAGGGACGGACCTTCAAGACGGTATCCCATCCTGTCTGATTGGGAAGATACTTTAAATGGCTGATTGAAAAACTGTTCGCGGCTCTCTTCGGAAAATAAATCGTACTCCGTTCCAGGGATGACCCGAATGACTTTCTTCTGGTGATAGGATGAAATGAATTCGGATGATATCGACCAGTCTATTTCCGTGAAGTCACTCTTCTCGACATAGGGAAGTAAATAGTCGATCATATTGGCTGATTCTTTGTTGATCGGTCCTGATTCCAATGTATCGCCCGCCTGAAGGGGACGACCTTCCAGTCCTCCGATTCCCGCCCTTACATATGTGGACCTGCTGTTCATGACTTTTTCGACACGAAAACCACCCGCAACGGCAAGATAACTGCGGCATCCATTCGTGCATGCCCCAAACCTAAGGATGCTTCCGGCTTTGATCAAGAGGGATCTCCTTAATGGAACTGGTTTCCCGTCAATCGTCGGAGTTAAATCTCCCCCGCAGATCGAGATCAGGGAAGTTTCCTTAAATTCAAGGACAGGTCCAATCAGGGTGATTTCCAGGGTTGCTTCGTCCACTTCGTTGCCGACGAGAAGGTTCGCAATTTTGTGGGCGAGGGGATCCATGCTCCCACTCACGATGACGCCGTACTTTTGATAGCCGTACCTTCCTAAATCCTGAATGGTTGTCAGGAGGCCCGGTTTGACTATAGTAATCATTGTTCCTCCTCCAATGCTCTATATTCTTCAAGTGAAATCGGTGTGAAGCGTATCCGGTCCCCGGCTTTCAGCAGGCTCGGTGAGTCGTTTTTATCAGGCTGGAACAGTTTTAGGGGTGTACGGCCGATCAGTTGCCATCCACCGGGTGTTTCGATGGGGTATACCCCTGTTTGTTCCCCTGCTATTCCAACTGAGCCTGCCGGTATTTTCAGACGTGGGGATTTTCTTCTCGGTGTCGCGATTTCCGGAGACATGCCGCCGATATAAGGGAATCCTGGTGCGAAGCCGATCATGTATACGAGATAGTCCCCGTTCATGTGTTTGGTGATGACTTCCTCAGTGGATAACTGATGATGGTTGGCGACTTCTTCAAGGTCAGGCCCGAATTCTCCGCCGTAGCAAACGGGGATATCGATGATTCTTGCTTCTCCTTTTTCTCCGGTTTTCAGGGTTGAAAGCATGTTTTCAATTTCAGAACAGACGACCGTGTATGGAAGTGTGTTTTGAAAGGGTTTGTGAGAATCAATGAGTTTGATCGGGTCGTAATAGAGTGTGACGGTTGTGAAGGCCGGGATATATTCTACCAGCCAGTCGAATGATTGGGTTTCGATTAGATTTGTTACCGCTTTCACCAGGTCGTGCGTTTCTTGTTGGATCGAGCTGCCTAATTGGATGACGACGGCGTGGTCGCCTAATGGGCGTAACGTATACTTCAAAGAATGACCTCCATTCATGGTTGTATATTTATAAGGAGCAAAAAGTAAATATGTATGAGTGGCCGCGCAAATAAGATAATTCAGAAAGTTTGGCCATGTTGTTATTATAGTATAATTCTTTGTGTTTTCAATAAAAGTATGGGAATTAGCTGAATAATTGAATGGATTATGACTTTGAACCTAAGTAAGTGTTCATGCTTTTTTTGGCTTATTCGAGTGAAACGTCCGTTTCACTCGCCTTTCAGCGTGCGCTGAAAGGCCGGGTAGGGAAGGACAACCGAAAGGAGCAAATTCATTTGCTCTTTCGGTTGTCCTTCCCTACCCGGAATAAGCCAAAAAAGAGTGTAGAATTATTTTCTATATAATAATGAATCTATTCTCAATGTTACTATTTGCATTCTGTTAAAAACTTACACATTTCCGTTGTTTTAATTCGTATCGCAATTGTGTTTTATGTGCTATTATTTAGTAATCCGAAATAATATCCCCATCTGCTGGTGGGGTTTGATAGATGGGAAGGGAGGTTTGTTTATGAAGGTGAAGGATCCTTTATGGACGAGGTCTTTTATTATGTTGATGGTGGGGAATTTGTTTGTGTTTATGTCGTTTCAGATGTTGATTCCGACGCTTCCTCCTTATATTAAATCGATCGGGGCTTCAGGGCTTGAGATTGGATTGGTGACGACGCTGTTTTCGATCGGGGCTGTGTTGAGCCGGCCGTTTATTGGGTTTATGCTGGAATACAGGGACAGGAAGCCTCTTGTCTTGATAGGGGTGATCTCGTTACTCGCGATTACGGTGATTTATCCATTGTCGAGTGTGGTCTTCATCTTTTTATTATTCCGCTTTGTGCACGGGCTCGCTTGGGGCTGGTCCACAACTGTCAACGGAACGGCAGCCGTCGATGTGGTGCCTAAATCCCGATTGGGAGAAGGGATGGGGTATTACGGCTTGTCGATTACGATCGGGATGATCATCGCCCCGAGTCTCGGAATCTATTTATTCCAGGTGACGACCTTCACGAATCTGATCATCACATCAAGTGTACTTGGTGTCATCGCGATCTTCTTATTGGGAATCGTTCATTATCAGACGCCTAAAGTGGTCAAAGAAACGAAGAAAAAAGATTTGAAGTTTTCCTATCTTGGTTCATTAGTCGAAAAATCCAGCTGGTTCCCGGCTTTCATTACCATCATGGTGACATTTGGATACGGATCGATCGTAACATTCATCGTTATCTTCGGGGAAGAACGCGGAATACAGCATATCTTCCTTTTCTATTTATGTAACGCGATCATGGCGTCCCTATCCAGACCGATAGCAGGGAAGTGGTTTGATGAACGGGGACCAAAGGGGCTTGTGCTATTCTGTATCGTCGTTACGTTTATCGGTATGTGGGCACTGTCTTTCGCCCATTCCGATTTACTGATCGTCGTAGCCGGTCTTCTTTTCGGAGTTGGATTCGGTTCACTCATCCCGACCCTTCAATCCTGGACATTGTCCATGACGCCGGATCATAGACGTGGAGTAGCGAACGGCATGTTTTTCTCTTCCATCGATCTGGGTATCGGGTTGAGCGGCTTAGTATTCGGCGTGCTGGCTCAGTATGTCGAGACGGGTGTACTATTCCAAATTTCCAGTCTGTTTTTACTCATTGCCCTCGTAGTGGCGATTTTTGAAGGCAGGAAACAAAAAAAGCTTGTCCATCAGACTTCCGCATAGTTTGATGGGAGAATAATAGTGGTAAGTATAAAGGACTATCTATTTTGGAGGGGGAGCAAAGCCTTTCGTAATGGATAGTCCTTTCTTCTGTAATAGAAGTAATTCCATTGAATCACGGCAGAAAGTATCAATCGGAAAATGAAAAGGAAATGAAATTTTATCCCCATGAAATTCTGTTAGAATGAGAGAAATAGACAAGTCTGTGAGGCTTCCGGCGAAGGAGGCCCACATATAACGGAGGACATTATGACAGAAGAAAAATTACTGATGGAGAAGTCATTTTATCGAACTTTTTTAGTAGATCAGGACACGAACCGTCATCCAATAGAAGTACTTGGAGGAGCATTTGTCGAAGAACAGCAAAACGAACCGTATGATTTAACGTACATCCGCTATGCCCAAGGGGAGGTTTACTTTCACAGCAGGGACTATGAAGCAGCCATCTTCAAATGGGAAAGCATCCTGAACGAACTGGAGCCTTGGGCTAAGAAGAACATTGCGGATTCTTACTATGAGCTCGGGATGCTGTCATCAGCCGAGGATGTGTACACAGCCATCCAAACCGATAGTACGATACTGACCATGGAGGTGTCCCTGCAGCTATTCTCCCTGTACATTGAGAGGAACAAGATTCAATCGGCCTATCACACGATCGAAAAAGCATTATCGATCGAACCGGATTATCCGAACGTCACTGAACTCGCAAGGTCTTTTTATGAGGAGCAGGGGGACTGGAATAAAGCGGTGGAACTGGCGGTGAAGGAATCCATCCGGACGAGGGAACCTGCATGGTTCATGATTTTGAGAGAGTATGGTGATCAAGGGTACACAAGGTCATTTGCTCCGGATTATTTCTATGATCTATTGATCGCAGTGTATGAAAAAGACCGTAAACAATTCAAGGATCTCGTATCCAGTCTCTGGGCGAGCTACAGAGGTCACTCCGCTGCCCATATCGAATGGATGCTGACGGTGAATACAATCTTTGAATATGTGGAGATCCTTCCGAACGATTCTTGGCAGGACATTCTTTCTCACTTTCAAGAGGCATATATCGGCTTTCTTGAAGGTGATTACCTTGTGAAAGACCTTGAAGGCTTCATGCCAAGTATGTTGACGAATTGGTTGAAGGTGAGCAGGGATCAAGAGCCGCTATTTCCGGCAGCAGCCGTTTTGGCTTGGAACGATGTCTTTTCCTACAGCATCGAACCAATGGTGACGGAAGAAGCGGAGATGATCCTCCTGGAGGAAAATGCTTATCAGGCCCGGTTTGAAGACATCATTCTGTTCTTGAATAAAATCATTCAATGGTCGGAACGGAATGAAGCACCTGTCGGATACAAAACCCAGTGGATCGCAGAGCAGTTGATGAATCTGAGTGAACATCATCTATTGATTGCGGGAAGTGCATCGAGCGGGAAGTCTTCCTTCGTTCAATCCGTCCTGGGTGAAAGTGTCGGAGAAGCTGAAGAATCAACGATCATCTACAGCTATCATGATCAGCAGGTGGAAGTGAAGGAAATCCATGATCAAGGTGTTCATCAAGTGGAAAGCATCGCAGACTTCGAAGAGTTGATGCAGCGTGAAGCCTTTGTCGAGTATAAGCTTCCATCAGAGTTCCTTAAGAAAAATGGAACGGCCCTCATCGATGTTCAAACGGGTAAGAGGAAGCTTGACGATCTGACTGCCTTTTATCCTGCAGCCGATGGGTTATTGTATGTCCTGAATGCCGATGCCCCGTTTAATGCAGAAGACCGTCAGACCCTACGGAAATTAGCGGAAATCGGACAGCCTGTGAACGTACATTTCTTATTAAATAAGATGGATAAAGTATCCCACACCGAGAGAACGGAAGAAATCATTGAATCTGCACGGAACAAAGCCCGTGAATGGTTCCCGGATGCGGAGGTGCTGCCTTACTCGTCCCTTGAAGCCGTTCATCTTCAGCGTAAAGATGTGGAGACGTTCCTCAGGGAGCATTATCAGGTGAAAAGCGGTGCCCTTAAGGGAGAGCGTGGAAGCAAATTATTTTATTTAGTGAGAAAAACGTTAAGGGATCTATACTCGAAGCGTAAGAATCATGAAATTGATTTAAAGGAAACGATTGAAAAAAATGAGGACATCCTCACCCGTCTAAACGGATTCGAGAACTACTTGGGAGACATGCAAAGCGATAAGGTTTCTATCATCAAGGATTCCTTCCATCAAAAGAAGGAAGCCATGAAGAAGGAAATCTCTGAGAAAATTCCTGCGATACTCAGCGGCTGCTCGGAATTGATCAGCGAAGAAAGTGATTTCAAACAAATCCACACGGAATTAAATGATGCGATGAACACAAGGATCCAGGAGTACATCCAGGACGATCTCATGCCTCGTTACGTCACGTCCCTGGAGGAATGGCTTGCCTTTTCAAAACAGGAACTGCAGGACAGTCAGGACTACTTGAATGAAATGAGTGAAACGTTCAACGGACTATTTGGGAAGGATAAAGTCGTTTTACAATGCGATTTCCAAGTGGTTGATGATTGGCGCAGGGACGTCAGCAGAATGGGAACGAGGGCACAGATTGACAAAGAGAATATACTGTTACGGTTTAAACCGGCCCAGTTCCTTCTGAAAAGCGCAGGAAAGCTGCTTGGGGTCCTTCCGCAGAATAAGTCATTATTATACAACCAGTACAAGCGTTATCTGGAGAATGAAGACTATCAGGATATTACGGCATCCGTTGTCCAGAAGTTCTTCCTTCAGTTTGACCTGTTCGAGAAATCCCTGCAGCAAGATGTTCATTCATTCTTTGCGGAGCCGTTCAAGCAACTGGAGGTGACGATCAAGGATACGGAAGCGGAGATTGCATCCGATCAGCAAGCACTGAAGAAAATGAAAGCAAATCCGGAACGATATTTCGATCCGATCACCCTGTTTGAAGTGAAACTTCTTCAGCATGAATACATGGTGAAGGCCAGTTACAACGCTTCCCATCATTTTTCATAAAATAAAAAGACTGATTCAATCCATCGGCCACACATTGGATTGGATCAGTCTTTTCTTTCGTTCGCTACTTACATGTGCAAAAAGCTGCTGTTTTCCTGGATGACTTCGGCGATGATCCGTTCCAGGGAATTTTCAGTATGGATGGTGGAGAAATCAAGTCCGAGATGGATTGCTGTCTGGGCGACTTCAGGCCGGATACCCGTGATGACGGATTTGACTCCCAGCAGGTTCAAGGCATCAATGAGGCGGAAGATCTGCTGTGCCACCATGGTGTCCACCAACACGACTCCGGACAAGTCGATGATCAGCATGGACAGATGGGCATCAGCACTTTGCTGAAGGGTCGAGTCCATGATCATTCGGGCACGGGTTGTATCAATATCCCCAATGATCGGAAGCAGCCCAACTTCAGAGGTTAAAGAAATGACAGGTGTACTTAATTCCTGGATCAATGTGGACTGAGCCTGAAGCCTATTCATTAAGATCCCAAGGAATGTCGAAGTGAACGTTTCCAGCACATAATCCAGGGCGAAGTTAATCTTGCGCTCCCACTCAAAGACCTCTTTCAATTGGATGTGTAGTTCAGCGTGTTCTTCGACGAATCTTTCGACATACGTCCAATACACCCTTCTGAAAATACCTGAGTTTCGCACGACTTCATCAAGGGTCGTACTGGATTTGCTTCGATCGGTGGCCGTTTCCTTCGTCCAGTTAGAGATCAATTCTTTTGATTCCTCTTCTGAAAGTAATAGGCATCTTGCAATGACCTTTACATAATTGGAATTTTGTTCTTTGACTTTATTCAGAACCTCAGGCGGAGAATCCGGAGAATAGTGAGATCCGGTTTTAATATTCTGAAATCTCAGCCAGTCTTCTGTGAAATCTATGGCGTGGTGGGTTAAGTATTCATATAAATGAGACGAATGAGTGTCCATAAACTCTCCCTTTGAGAATGACTTATTCTTCTATTTTGAAACCTATTGGAAGGGCTGTCAATCATTTGGGTTAGAATTCCTAAAAACCAATAATTTATATACATCTTATTATCATTAACTAAAAAGGAGCCTTCTCACCAAGGCTCCTTTTCTTATGCCGATATTTTCGTTTGAACGATTGTATACAATTGCTTCCTTGCCCGGTGAAAACGGGTTTTCACCGTAGAAGGGGGCAGGTTCAGCTTTGTGGCGATTTCACTGTCACTCAAGTCTTCCGTGACTTTCAGTGCCATGACTTCCTGCTGAGTGAGTGGAAGGGACGTGATATGATCCTGGATGCTGCTTTTAAGGAAGAGGGCATCGATTTCATCTTCCAGGGAGCGGTGCTCCTCTATGGAATGGAATTCTTCGTGCTCTTCTATGCAGGTTTCATTGCGCCTGGATCGTTGACGGATGATGTCGATGGCTGTACATTTTGCAATCGTGGTGAGCCATGATTTGATTTTTGCCGGGTCTTCAAGGGTATCCATTTTGATATAAGCTTTCAGGAAGGTTTCCTGGCTGACATCCTGTGATAAATGAACGTCCTTTGTTATGTTGTAAGCGATGTGATAAATCAGCTTGTGATATTGTTCATACACCTCCTCTATCGTCAGAGGAGATGATGATGTATTTAGTGTGTCCATAGGGTCACCTCAACTTTCTTTATTCAATCGTTCAGTTCTCTTTTGATAAAGGAAGGGGCATCTTCCTTTTGTAACCCGAAAGTTTGGATGGATCCGTGGTTTTTATATTTGATGATGACGGTGTACGAACTGGTCATATGATCGTATACAAGATCATTCATGATGGATTCGATCTGTTCCGCATCTTTCACTTCGATTCCCTTATTTTCTTTCTTTAACTGGAGGACCGCATCTTCCACCGGTTGAGAGAAAGGATCGGTGTAATCAAGTGGCTGCGTCACATACATCCACTCGATATCAGATGCCGTCATTTCAAGGTCTTTTAAGTATCCTTTATCCTCGAGCCATGCAATAAACTTCTTATCGTTCTTTTTAACGCCGGTATTTGCCCAATTGTCTTTGGACATGAGGAATTCAACATTATAAAGATTGATTTTGTCACGATCCTCAAAGGGATCATCGTACGTTTCTTCTTTCAGGATATCGATGGCTTCCTTGATATCAGCGGGGTCTGCTACGGTGATGGCAGGTTTATTCCCCATCTCGTTATAAATGGTGAGTTTGTCGACTTTATCTGAGTCCACACCGAAAAGCTGTTGAGTTTTCTCTTTGTAATTTTTGCTTTCATAAAGAGATGCATACTGAGATTTCACATCTTCAATATTGATCAGGTAATTCCGTACGATTTTACTGCCGTCTTTCATCTTGTAATAGAGAAAGATCTGCTCGTTTTTCTCAGGTGCTTCATTCTTATCACGCTGATGATCCACAATCGCTTCATGAAGATCCAGGACGGCTTCAATCGCTTTCGGATCTGTCATAAAATGATCTTTAATCAGATTCTCAGGGTTGTCCGTCAGGGAGTAATAGCTCTGACTGACATGAACTTTCTCTACATCTGCTAATTCGGGCACTTTCTGTTCATAGTGAAACAGGTCGAACTGAATGATGAACCCGAGAGAGGCAATGACGATGGCGAATCCTGCGAAACCCTTCCATTGACGGAATACTCTCCAATGTTTCTGCAAAATCATTTCACCGATGTAGTACCCGATGAGTGAACCGAAGAAATATCCGAATAAGGTCCAGCCATCAGACTGATAAATGCCTTCGAAGTACACCCCGCCGACCAGCATGAAGCAGAAGGAGATACCGTATTTAAACAACGGTCTCAAGAAAGGATAGACAATCGCCTGGGAGGCAGCCTCCACTTTTCTCATTTTGTATAACACATATGAGAAACCATAGAATACGAGAGTGATCAAGATGAATAACAAGACATCTGTACCGGACAGGAGATTGTTCTCAAGGTAGACCGTTTTGATGAGCGGGGAGTATTTCTCGATTTGTACATTAAAGAAATAGTCCTCGGGAAATCCGAATAATAGATTTTTCAAACTGTAGCAAACAAGCATAAACATTCCTGCAGGCAATAGGAGCAGGATGTAAGTCAGTGCACCCTGCACGGCAGTCAGTCCCGTTATCATGGCAACGAAGGTAGAGGCTGTGAACAGGAGCACACTCATGAGTATCGTAATGCCGCACCAGGCAAAAATATCCTGAACCCCTACATATTGTTGAAGATCCGTGAATGAATAAAGGGAAAGGACAATTACGGTATTCAATACAACCGGCAGGATGAGGATCCCAAACCCCGTCCCGGTAAAATGGAAAAACAATTTTCTGCGGGTGATGGGTAGGCTGTGCATGAAGTCCCCAGCCTGTTTCACATGCAGATAACGAAATAGGAACAAAGATAGAATGACCGGGATGACTAGCAATAAACCTATTTGGATCGGGTATTGCATTTTAAACAAATTTTCATAAATCGCAACCGGGTACGATTGAGGATCCCTTGATAATTGTCCGATGATGTCGACAGGTAGAGAAAAGAGAAGTCCGATAAAGTAGACGATGCCGACCCATCCAACATTCCTCAGGCTGTGAACGATGATTTCTTTATTGATCCATGATGTTTTGGATGGCATATCCGACGTCCTCCATTTCATAAACGAAAATTTCTTCAAGTGTCAGGGGCAATAAGTCGAAAATGACCGGATGGTAGGACTGAATCAAGCTCCTCACCCGTTGCTCCTCACCGCGGACGATACAGAGGGACACGCTTCCCCTCGTTTCGTTGTGCAGGATTTCAAGATCACTAAAGAGCTGCCCGGGGATATCCCCTTTGAATGCCAGCTGTACTTTGTGAATGCCGGACTTTAAATCATCGAGTTCCTTCTCCAGCAAAAATTCCCCTTCATGCAAAATGCCGATATGATCACAAATATCCTCCACTTCCCGGAGATTATGAGAAGAGATGATAATGGTCATGTCCCGGTTGGCCACTTCTGAAATCAGGACGCTTTTGGCTTTTTTCCTGACAACGGGATCAAGGCCGTCCATCGGTTCATCCAGGATCAGGACGTCGGGTTGAGTGGCCAGGGCCAGGATGAAAGCCGCCTGCCGCTGCACACCTTTAGAGAATTTATGAAGGTTTTTATGAGGATCAATCCCGAATAATTTACTCAATGATTGAAAGCGATCCTCTTCCCAACGGCTATAAGTGTTCTGATAGAAACGAGCCATTTGAGTCAATGAGTAATGAGCAAAGAAAAACGGTTGATCAGGGATGAAGAACAACGTCTCTTTCGTCGGGATATTTTCATAGACAGGCTGGGTGTTAACGGACACCTCTCCACTATCAGGCTTCAATACTCCTGCAATGGTTTTCAGTAATGTGGTCTTTCCTGCACCGTTCGATCCGAGCAGGCCATAGATCGAACCTTTTTGAACAGAGAAAGAGATGTCATGAATGATTTCTGTGCCTTCAAAGGCTTTGTTTATGGATTTAATCTCGATCATCAGTTTGATTACCCCCAACCGTTGCCTCGATTTCTGCAATCATCTGCTTTAAGTCTTCCGTTGTGATCCCTAAGTAAAGGGCCTCAGACAAAAGTTTAGACAACTCTTCTTTTACTTTCATGATTTTCTCCGCGTTTTGAATGTGACTTGAAGGATTGACAAAGCTACCCCGTCCTTTCACAGAATAAATGAATCGTTGAGATTCGAGTTCCCTGTAGGCTTTTTGGATTGTGTTTGGATTTATGGTCAGTTGCTGTGCCAGGGCACGAACGGAAGGCAATTGTTCATCCGGCTTCAGCACTTCATTAATGATTAATTCTTTTAGTTTTTCGACTAATTGTTCATAGATGGGTTTACGACTTCTTAAATCAAGCTCAAACATATCCACCCTCCCGACTGTATGTAGTGTACTACGTGTCTTAATACAGTTAAAGTATATAACAAGTTCTGCCAGTTTGGGAAGGGGGGAAATGAAATATTTTTAAAAGGATCAAGTTTCCGGATATTCCGTATTTGCCTGACCATAAAATGGAATTTATGTTAGCATATAGGCATATCTAAAGAAAAAAGGGGATTGTTATGGACGGACGTGAACCGGTTTTGTCGATTAGGGATTTGAAGAAGAATTTTGGCAGTAAGGAAGTGTTGAAGGGTGTCCGGCTGGATGTGTATGAGGGACAGATCATCGGGTATATCGGTCCGAATGGTGCCGGGAAAAGTACGACGGTCAAGATCATCCTCGGCCTTGAAGAAGGATACTCGGGGCAGGTGACGCTCTTCGGTGAAGATATATCCGGTAGTTCCATAGAATATAAGAAACGGATCGGCTATGTGCCTGAGATGGCGGATCTTTATGATAACCTGACAGCAGAAGAGTACCTCACATTCATGGGGGAACTATATGGAATGGAACAAAAAAAGGCGGGGGAGAAAGCGGAGAGGCTCATCCGGTTGTTTGGACTTTCGGAAGTGTATGAGTCAAGGATCGCCTCTTATTCAAAAGGGATGAAGCAGAAGATTCTGATCATCTCGAGTTTATTACATAATCCCGATGTTTTATTTTTGGATGAGCCCATCAATGGACTCGATGCCAACTCGGTCATGATTTTTAAAGAGCTCCTCGCCCAGCTTGCTGCTGAAGGGAAAACTATCTTCTACTCCTCTCACATCATGGATGTGGTGGAGAAGATCAGCAACCGGATCGTTCTCCTGCATAACGGGCAAATCGTGGCGGATGGAAGTTTTGAAGAATTGAAGAATCAGAATATGGAAGGATCCCTGGAAGAAATCTTCAACCAATTAACCGGATTCAATGAGTATAAAGAAACGGCAGCGGAAATCGTTTCTGTTGTGCGAGGGGTGTAGGGATGAAGGAATTTCGTACCCTTTTGTTTCTGGATTGGTTTCAAGGATTGATTAGGAGGCTTGGATTCGATTACCGGTTGTTAAGAAGAATCCTTCAAGTCAAGCTGACAATGGATCAAAGACGTGTGCCTACGATATTCCAACAGCAAGGAAGGAAGAATGGAAAGGATGAAAATCGTTTCATTAAATCCCTCTGGGTGTATGCGCTGTTTGGATTATTCGTCATACCTTTCATTGTGATGGGAGATCAATATATTTTTCAGATGAGCATCACCTTTACCGTGCTCATTTTCATCGTCATGACGTCGATGATTTCAGATTTCTCAGTTGTCATACTGGACATCCGGGATCATACGATTCTGTTTACCAAGCCTGTTGAAAGGAAAACCATCAGCCTGGCTAAAACGCTTCACGTGTTTATTTATCTGTTTTTCCTGACAGGCTCCTTGACCGCCATTCCACTGGTCGTAGGGTTGATCAATCAGGGTCTTTCCTTCTTTATTATTTTCCTGGCAGGGATCATCCTGATGAATATCTTCATCGTTGTGTTTACGGCCATGCTCTATTATTTCATCCTCCAATATTTTGATGGGGAAAAACTGAAGGATATCATCAACTATGTGCAGATTGGATTATCCATCGGACTTGCAGTGGGATATCAGGTTGTGGCGCGTTCCTTTGAATTTGTGGATTTGACGGTTTCTTTTACACCGGATTGGTGGAATATCTTTCTGCCTCCCATTTGGTTCGGGGCTCCGTTTGAATGGTTCCTGAACGGTAATCACGAGACCATGATCCTGATTCTTTCATGTACGGCTGTGCTGGTTCCATTCCTGGCTCTTATCGTTTATGTGAAAGCATTGCCGACATTTGAAAAGAATCTTCAGAAGTTATCCTCCCATGGCGGTAAGAAGAAGAAAGCCCGTTTCCGGTTGGGGGATGGTCTTATGAAGGTATTGTCCAAGTCGAACGAAGAGCGGGCATTTTACCGGTTCGCCCATTATATGATGAAAAATGAAAGGGAATTTAAGTTGAAGGTGTATCCCGCCCTTGGGTTTGCCATCATCATGCCGTTCATTTTCATCTTCAATGGATTGATGGATGGGACAAGGGAAGACCTCCTGACTTCAAGCATGTACCTATCGATCTATTCAAGTTTCATCGTTATACCGACAGTCGTGATGATGCTAAGCTATTCAGGTAAATACAAGGGATCCTGGATATATAAAGTAGCGCCTGTCTCAGGCAGGGCGGCCATTTACAAAGGGACATTGAAGGCATTCCTTATGAAACTATTCCTTCCGCTTTATGCCAGCATAAGCATTGTCTTCATCATTCTGTTTGGGTACCGCGTGATCCCTGAAATCATCATCGTCTTTGTCAGTGCCTGTATATTCACCGTCATCTGTCTGAGCTTAATGGGGGGGACACTGCCATTTTCAGAAAGTTTCGAAGGTGTCCAACAAAGTGACAGCTGGAAGGTGCTGCCGTTCTATCTCATTGTAGGGGTGTTCTTCGGCCTCCATTACCTGGCCCTGCAGATTCCATTCGGTATCCCGGGCTATCTCATCCTTCTATTCGTCCTGAACCTTATTTTATGGAAAACAGCCATAAGGGACGAATAGGAAGCACGTTCCTGTCTTCAAGGCAGGGGCGTTTTTTGTATAGCCCTTAGGTAAGGAGGGAAAGTATAAACGATACATACACCATTTGAAGCGAATGACATATACATAGAAAAATGATGGGCTCTGGTAAATAGGTAGTATGACATTTCCTTTGACAAAGAAAGTTTCCTTGATGCAAGATGGTAGTATTCAAAATGTTTGATCGGAGGAGAGTGGTTCGTATGTTCATAGACTGGTTAAGTGGATTTAATCCCACGATGCAGGCACTGTTCGGCGGTCTGGTGACATGGGGGCTGACGGCCCTTGGAGCAGCCACGGTGTTTTTCTTTACGAAAATTGAAAAGCATACGTTGAACATGATGCTCGGGTTTGCCGCAGGAGTCATGATAGCAGCATCGTTCTGGTCACTGCTTGCGCCTTCAATTGAATTCAGTGAGCAAAACGGTCAAATCCCATGGCTTGCACCTGCCATCGGTTTTTTACTTGGTGGTGTGTTCATTAGACTTTTAGATTTTGTCGTACCGCATTTACATTTAGGCAATGAATCGGAAGATGCGGAAGGACCTCCAACTAAATTCAAGAAATCGACCTTATTATTCCTTGCGATCACCCTCCATAATATTCCGGAAGGTCTTGCCATCGGGGTTGCCTTCGGTGCTGCCTCACTTGGCCTCGGGGATGCAACGTTAGTGGGGGCCATTGGCCTTGCCATTGGAATCGGGATCCAGAATATGCCTGAAGGGGCTGCTCTTTCCATCCCGCTAAGGGGAGAGGGGATGTCCCGTTTGAAATCCTTCCATTACGGTCAGCTGTCAGCCATCGTAGAGCCGATAGCCGCTGTGATCGGTACTGCTGCAGTCTTGATGGTGCAGCCCCTCCTGCCTTATGCCCTTGCTTTCGCGGCAGGAGCGATGATATTCGTCGTCGTCGAAGAACTGATTCCTGAGTCACAATCTTCAGGGAGTACGGACTTGGCTACATTGGGACTGATGCTCGGTTTCGTCGTGATGATGATTCTGGACGTTTCCCTGGGCTGATCAAAAAGAAGGCATGCGTCCCAAGCGCATGCCTTTTCTCTTCCATAAACTAGTATAATGGGTGGGGGAGGGGATGTGTATGAAGATTGGTCTCATAAGGCACTTTAAAGTAACGAGGGGCTACCCGGCTTCATATGTAACGAGTGATGAGCTGATGAAGTGGGTGGAAGAGTATGATGCCTCGGACGTAGAAGGCAATGAAGTTGATCTTAAAGATATTGATTGGAAAGGCTGCTACTCCAGTGACTTATCTAGGGCACAAATAACGGCTGAAGCGGTTTATGAAGGAGAAATCACCTTTCTCAAGGAACTGAGGGAAATTAGATTATCTCCCATCTTCCGGTCTGACATAAAGCTGCCGCTCTTTCTTCATATGGCATCCATCAGGCTCGCCTGGTGGTTCAATCATCGTTCCCAGCCTGAAAGCAAGCGGGAAATCGAAGAGAGGATCCGTGTGGTGGTCGATAGGGTCGTCCATGAAGGGAAGGATGTGCTCATCGTAGGTCATGGCGGAATCATGATATTTATGAGGAAAGAATTACGAAAGCGGGGATTTACCGGGCCGTCGTTCAGGAGACCTTCCAACGGAAAGGTGTATGTTTATCAGGGCGGAACAAGGGAATCATTTACCCAAACAATACAAAAATAGGAGAAAGGAGGCCGTAAAATGGAAGAAGTCCATTCACTAAAAGCACTTCGTGAAAAGCTCGAAGCTGAGAAGCTGGTACTACTATACATATCAAGGCCAGGTTGTTCTGTATTTCACGCACTCCTGCCCCAGGTGGAAGAGATGTTGAAGGATTTCAAATCTGTGAGATCCATCCATGCCGATGCAGAAGAAATTCCGGAAATAGCAGGGGAATTTTCCATCTTCACCGTGCCTGTCATCATCGTATTTGTAGACGGTAAGGAGATGTTCAGAAAAGCACGCTTCGTTCCAATCGACGAACTCCACAGCCAAATTTCCCGTCTTACTGAGATGTTAGACAACTAAACAAACGTTTGATTAGTACGCGAAAACGTTTGTTGGTCTGGCCTGGAGGGGTTAAACAGTTGATTAGTAGGATAAATATCTGTGGGTATTATAAATGGTAGGTTGTATTTGGATTCTATATAAACTTTAAAAAGAGCTGCTAAAAATGGGTATTTAGACACATCCCATTAGAGTAGCTCTTTTGTCATGGTTCAGTGAATAGGTATATAATAGTGAGTATACGAGTATAGTAGTTATGAGAAATGAAAGGGGGCTTGATGAATGATCAGATTGTCCAGGACAAAGAAAGTCATGTTACTCTGTTTCGCAATCATCCTCATAATAGTAGCCAACCGGATTTCCACTGTACAACATCTGACAGCAAGGATCGCCACCAACCTGTATGTGAGCCTGAAATACCAGGACCTTGATCTTGAATACCAAAACGTCGAATTCTCACCCCAGTTCGGAGATTATTCTGTAGCGTATAAGGACAAGGATGGTAAAGTATATGGATTCATGGTCACCCCTAAGTCAATGCCCGTCATCATCCTTCATGATCCTCTGAGAGAGACACCTTAAGAAAAAGTTCCTATCATGCTTTTCAAATATGTTTCTTCATGTATAATAAACCTTAACAACTTTATAAACGGTACCACAAGGGGAGCGAAAGCTGAGAGTGAACAATCTGTTCTGACCCTCTGAACCTGTTAGTTAGGACTAGCGTAGGGATGTGGAAAATAGGCAGCATTGTGCTTATTTCGATTGTTCATTCTCCCTCCTTATGGTTTCGTTTCAGTTCATAAGGAGGATTTTTTTATGAAAAACACGCGACTTGTCGTATTGCTTGAAGCGTCATTGATGGCGGCTTTTGCGATCATCCTTGATCTGTTGCCTTCTATTAAGCTATCACCGAGTATCTCGATATCGATTGCCATGGTTCCGATCTTTCTATTATCTTATCGAAGAGGCTTGAGAGCCGGACTGATAGGGGGCTTTTTATGGGGGATCCTGCAGATTGCCCTTGGGGATGCCTGGATTGCGACCCCGGTCCAAATGGTGATTGAGTATTTCATCGCTTTTGCTTTTATCGGTTTTGCCGGGGGGTTCGCCGGGAAAATTCAGGGTGCACTGGGAGGCGGTCACCGGTCCAAAGCAGTCTTCTGGGTAGTGATGGCAACATTCGCAGGAAGCCTTGCCCGTTATTTCTGGCATTTCATTGCCGGATTCGTGTTTTTTGCCGAGTATGCACCGGATGAGATGTCTCCATTGCTATTTTCTCTTATAGTAAACGGGATCACGATGTTGGGATCGGCAGTATTATGCTCCGTTGTGATGGTGATCATCGCCAATATCGCACCAAGATTGATCAAAGTGCAGTCGCATCCACAGGAAATCAGCCGAAAGGCATCCTAAAGAAACGAAAGACCGGCCAGTCTCAGGGCCGGTCTTTCGTTCTGTCAATACATCTCAAGACTTAGCGTAAATTACCTCCACGGATTCTGTTGGCGTCAGAGGGTCTCTTCTATACTGAAGATACAAGCGTACAGGAGTGATTCACATGACGGAATGGATAATAAATTCAGCAGAAGAGTGGGGGATATGGGGTGTACTGTTTTCTCTATTCATTGAAGGGAGTGCCTTTCCTTTTATTGGAACGTTCTTTATCGTAACGATGGGATTCATCCTCCACCTAACGTGGATGCAAATCGTGTTCATATCTTTAGCAGGAAGTCTCCTATACACAGTGGGAAGCTATATTCCTTACTATATCAGTTTAAAACTGGGAGATAACATAGAAGGAAGGCTTAAGCCCCAGAAGCTTGAGAAACTCCGCACAGCCCAGAAAAAATTCAATCGATACGGTGTTTGGAGCGTGGCGATTGCAAGCCCCCTTCACTTAGGGAATGTCATCCCATTTCTTGCGGGGATGGTCAGAATGGATGTGAAGGCATATTCCCTCCTTACCATGCTCGGTATAGCACCATCCACTTTTCTGTTCTTGACGATCGGGAAGTTATATGACGGGGAGAAAGAAGCGATCCTTGAAGTGATTGAAGACTATCAAATGGTGGTCCTCGTGGGGTTTGTGGTGGTGACGGGTGCGTACATGATGTATAAAAGAAAGATAAAAAGGGGTTCCCTGCCAACAAACGACCCATCGGAACGAAAAGCCTTCCAAGAGAGGGAGGAAAGTAAATGATGCTTGAACCTGCCTTCCTTTCATCCCTCAAGATCAAATCTACGGAAAATCACCCCGTTCCTCATTGCTTACACCACTGCTTTCCTATAAACTAGACCTATTCAAAAAATAGTACGTGTGGAGAGATCGTATGGAAGCAAAAATGATAAGAAGATATGACATTATGGAGGTCAGCCTGCTGGCGGGGAAAATCATGCTGCAAAGTGGGGCGGAGACGTATCGCGTCGAGGACACGATGATGCGCATCGCCGCTTCTTATGGGATATCGGAATCGCATAGCTATGTGACCCCCACTGGGATCATCTTCTCGATTGAAACGTCGGAACCGACCAAAACGAAGCTCATCCGAATTAATGAGAGGTCTACGGATCTTGAGAAAGTGACCCTCGTGAACAGTATCTCAAGGCAGATCAGTAAAGGGCATCTGACACTTGAAGAAGCATACAATGCCCTTGAGAAGCTGGATCAGTCCGATCTATCTTATTCCTTCCTGATTCAAGTGGCAGCGGCTTCGATTGCAAGTGGTTGTTTTCTCATCATGTTCCAGGGGATGTGGAAGGACTTCATTCCAGCTCTGATCACGGGAGGCGTCGGGTTTACGAGCCTGATTTATTTACACCGCCTCGTCCCGATAAAGTTCTTCGCGGAATTTCTTGCATCCTTCATCATCGGCATGGTGTCATATGGGTTTGTACAGCTTGGTATCGGGCAGGAATTGGATAAGATCATCATTGGATCCGTGATGCCCCTTGTTCCCGGTCTCCTGATCACCAATGCGGTCCGGGACTTGATGGCGGGTCATCTCGTTTCAGGTCTCTCAAAGGGCGCGGAAGCTTTTTTAACGGCATTTGCCATTGGGACGGGCATTGCTGTCGTATTTACATTAACGTAAAGTGAGATTGGGGTGAAAAGGGAATGCACATCATCGAGCAATTAGTGACCAGCTTCATTTCCGCCGCTGCATTCGGGATTATCTTCAATGCTCCAAAGCAGTCCCTTTTTAAATGCGGAATTGTCGGGATGCTTGGCTGGATCATTTACATACTGATGAGTTTAAATGAAGCAGACACCGTTCTTGCTACGTTACTTGCCTCCTTTGTCGTGGCGGTGGTGAGTCAGGTGTTTGCGAAAATGTACAAAACCCCGGTCATCATTTTCTCTGTTGCCGGGATCATCCCCCTCGTACCCGGGGGGCTTGCGTACGATGCCATGAGAAATTTCGTTCAAAATGATTACAATGCCGCCATCAATCTGGCAGCCAAAGCTTTTATGATCTCCGGTTCCATTGCCATCGGGCTCATATTTTCGGAAGTCATCAATCAGGTCATCCGAAATGCGCGCCTGAACGCCAGTGCCCGGCGGATGAGATAGAGGGACGGACCTTTACTGTTATGGGTTGATAAAGAAAATGCTTTATCAGAGTTGAATAACTGCATATATTAAGAAGAGACCTCGAAATTGTCGCGGTCTCTTTTTCAATTCATGATAGGGAGCACGTCTGGTGCTTCCAACTACCACCCTGCATAAAAAAACGATATGATGATACATATAAATAATGGCAGATATTTGTTTAGAGGGGTGTTCGTTTGAAGGTCATACGTTTCTTAAAGCCTTACCGTGCTGCCATGGCCGTTGCCTGGAGTCTGATGCTGGTAGAGCTTGCAGTAGAACTACTGAATCCGCTGTTCATGGCGCGGATCATTGATGAAGGAATTCTGAACAAAGACTTGGACACCGTGTTGAAATGGGGATTCATCATGGTCGGGATGTCTCTCGTTGCCTTCTTTTCAGGTGTGACGAACTCATTTTTTGCTGCGCATACGAGTCAGGGATTCGGATATGATGTGCGGGAAAGTCTGTATAGGAAAGTCCAGTCGTTTTCGTTTGCGAGTTTTAATAAGCTTCCGGCCTCTTCTCTCATCACGAGAATGACGAATGATGTCAGGCAGCTCCAAAATACGATCTTCATGAGCCTCAGGATCATGCTAAGGGCTCCATTGCTTGTAGTGGGTTCCACCATCATGGCCCTGATCGTCAATGCCCGGCTTGCGCTTATTCTAATCGTTGTGATTCCGGTGTTATGGCTGTTCCTATTTTGGGTGTTGAAACGCGGGTGGAGTCTGTTTGAAAGAGTTCAATCAAGGCTCGATAAAGTAAACGAGGTCATGAAGGAAAACCTTTCCGGAATGAGGTTGATCAAAGCGTATACGAGGAGTAAGCATGAAGAAAGCCGTTTTCATGAAGCGAATGAAGATTTGAAGGATCGAACGGTGCGTGCCCTCAGGTTCATGGAGATCATTATGCCTCTCTTGATGCTTGTCATGAACCTTGCCCTTCTTTCCGTTCTATGGTTCGGAAGTATTGATGTGGCCTCTGGTGGTACCAGGGTTGGGGAAGTAGTGGCGATTGTCACCTATGTCACGAGAATCTCATCTGTTTTTTCCATATTCTCTTTTATCATCACCAGCTTTTCAAGAGCAAGGGCTTCTGCTGAAAGGGTCGAGGAAGTACTTGAAACGGAGATTGACTTGAAGGATGGAACGGAGGTAGACTCTCGCAACAAAGTGGTCAGAGGAGAAATATCTTTTAAAGATGTATCGTTTCAATACCCATCCACCAGGGGAAGCGTGCTTCGGGATGTTTCCTTTAAGGTGGGAGCGGGACAAACCGTTTCCATTTTAGGGGCTACGGGATCAGGTAAAAGCTCCCTGTTTCAGCTCATCCCCCGTCTGTATGATGCAACAGGGGGAACCGTTCAATTGGACGGACGGGAAATCCGGACCATCCCATTGGGGGAAATAAGAAAAAATATCGGATATGTCCCTCAGGAAGTCATCCTGTTTTCTGGATCGGTTTCAGAAAATCTCTTGTGGGGAAAGGAAGATGCCACAAGGGAAGAAATGATTCAAGCGGCAAAAGATGCCCAAATCCATGAAACCATCCTGAATCTCACGAACGGATATGATACGGTCCTCGGGCAAAAAGGGGTCAACCTTTCTGGAGGTCAGAAACAAAGGCTTTCCATTGCCAGGGCCCTTATTCGAAAACCGAAGATCCTCCTGCTGGATGACAGTACGAGTGCATTGGACTTGAAAACAGAGTCGAAGCTCCTTCAAGCATTGAAGAAATATGAGTGTACAACCATGATCATCACTCAAAAGGTCAGTACGGCGATGGAATCCGATCTTATTCTGCTGTTGGAAGATGGACGATTGATCGGGGAAGGGGCCCACCAGTCCCTGGTAGAGGATTCCGTTCTCTATCAACAGATTTACCAGTCTCAATTCGGAGAGGGGGAAATCCATCATGTCTAGGCATATACGAAAGAAATTGGGGGAAAACGACAAGGCAAAAGATGCAAAAGGGACACTTCGACGCCTGTGGAACTACCTTTCCAAAATGAAGGTCATTTTGTATCTGGTCATTTTAATGGTGTTCATCAGTTCGGCAGCGGCACTTCTCGGCCCCTTTCTTGTGGGGAAGGCGATTGATGACTATATCGTCACGAAGGAGACATCGGGGCTGGTGGGACTGATCACAGGCCTGGTTGCGGTGTACATCCTGCATTCTCTTTCCGTGTGGTTTCAAAATTATTGGATGATCGGTGTCGCTCAGGATACGGTATACAGGTTGCGGAAGGACCTCTTCCATCAATTGCATCAACTCTCCATCCCTTTCTTTGATAAACGGAAGCATGGTGAACTGATGAGCAGGGTGACCAATGATATTGACAATGTGAGTGCCACCTTGAATAGCTCATTCATTCAAATCATATCCAGTGTCCTTACATTAGTGGGGACCGTCTCGATCATGCTTTGGTTAAGCCCGCTCCTCACTCTCATTACCTTGACCATTGTCCCGCTCATGGTCTTTGGCATGAAGTGGATCACGAAACGGACAGGCCGCTTATTTAAACAATATCAGCACAATATAGGTGAAATGAACGGATATATCGAAGAAACCATCTCTGGTCACAGCATCATCAAAACGTTTTCCAGGGAAGAAACGGCCATCAAAGAATTCGGTGAAAAGAATCAGAGGCTGAAGACAGCTGCCTATTGGGCGGATACGTATTCCGGTTTCATCCCGAAACTGATGAACGTGCTGAATAATCTCAGCTTTGCCGTGATTGCCGGAGTGGGAGGGGTCTTTGCCCTGAATGGCATGATCACGATCGGTGTCATTGTCATATTTGCAGAGTATGCGAGGCAGTTCACGCGGCCGTTGAATGAGCTTGCGAATCAGTATAACACGCTCCTCTCAGCGATTGCAGGTGCCGAGCGTGTATTTCAAATTTTAGATGAAGAGGAAGAAGCGAAGGACGAAGGAGATGCCGTGGGAATCGAGTCCGTTGAAGGAAAGGTCGAGTTTCAACATGTGTCGTTCTCCTATGAAAAAGGAGATCAGACGCTTGAGGATGTATCCTTTTCCATTCGTCCCGGTGAAACCGTTGCCCTGGTCGGACCGACAGGGGCTGGTAAGACAACGATCACGAATCTACTATCCCGGTTTTATGAGCTGAATGAAGGCAGGATAGAGATCGACGGTCAAAATATTCAGGCCATTAAACGGAAAAGCTTACGTCAGCAGATGGGCTTCGTTCTTCAGGATAGCTTCCTCTTCCAGGGGACGATTGCCGACAATATCCGTTATGGCCGGCTCGATGCGAGCGATGACGAAGTAAAGGATGCCGCTAAGCTCGCCAATGCCCATACCTTCATCGAGAAGATGCCCGAGGGCTACGATACGATGCTGAGGGCGGATGGAAGCGGGATCAGTCAGGGTCAAAAACAGCTGTTGTCCATTGCGAGGGCCATCCTTTCCAATCCGTCCATCCTGATCCTGGATGAAGCAACGAGTAGTATCGACACCATTACGGAGCTGAAGATCCAGGATGCCCTCAAACGGTTGATGAACGGACGGACGAGCGTAGTGGTGGCGCATCGCCTTAACACGATCCGGCAGGCTGATCAAATCCTGGTCCTTGATGGAGGAAGAATCATTGAACAGGGCACTCATGATGAGCTTCTTAAGACGAAGGGCTTTTATCATGGGTTGTATCACAGCCAGTTGAAGGAGAGCGGTTGAGAAGGCAGAAGACAGGGAAGAATCAACGAGAACACAAAAAAACACCTCAAAAGTCAGCGCTTTTGAGGTGTTTTTCCTTATAAAGGGGCTAATCATCCCGTTAGCGATCCCTTTGCTACTGCCCTTAATCGGATAAAGGCAATTCTGTAACTTGCAACATCACAAGTAATATATTTATATCTTGAACGTTGTTTGCAGATAATAAACAGCCGCGGGCAATTCCTTGAGTCGTTTGATATACCTAAACGACGTAAGCCCTACCTCTCTTACATCCTAACGGCTCCGAAGCCGATCCAGTGTGAATAAGTTGTTAAATCAAAACAGAATAGAATTACGAATTATCTTCTCTATCGTTTCAATGTATGTTACAAGATTACAATAACTAAATATATCATTAATCTTATAACATGTCAAGGAATCATTTTATTTATAATTCAAGCGACTGCGGAGAATCTTCATCATCGTTCATCAGACGAATGGCTGTCGGCTGAATTTTCAGGACGATGTAATTGGGATCATCTGGGCCTTCAAACCATCTCTTCATATGGTCATTCCATAGTTTTTCTTTGTAACGGGCAGAATCTTCGACGGAAGCGCGTCCTTCGATTTCAACGAAAGTGTCTCCGTATCCTTCCCCTTCATAGCCGAGGAGGATGTGGACATTGGGATTATCTTCGATTTCATCGGTTTTATGCGTTTCGTTGCTCGTTGGCGTATATAAAGTGAGTTCATCATGCGAGAACGTCATATAGCGGGAATGAGGCTTATTATTCTTCACAGTCGCCAGCGTACCTACTTTGCTTTCGTCAAGAACCTTTAAGATTTGTTGTTTCAGTTCAGCTTGTGACAATCCATCCATCTCCTTTAATCTTTCTTTTATCCATACTATTCCTTTTCTGAGAGGGAATTAAACATGTGAATGTGTAGACTCCATCCACATCGGGAATAACGAAAATAATAAGAAGTGAAGGATGATGTGCGTGATACCGGAAACACTGGTGAATCTCTGTAAAGACCGGATGAAAGGGTATGACTGTGAAGGCTTTGTCCATGGAAGGGGACCGATAAACCCTACCATTATGATTGTCGGGGAGGCACCCGGGGAAACCGAAATTCATAATGGGATGCCCTTCACTGGGAGAGCAGGTAAGGTACTCGATCAGTTCTTTCATTACCTCGGATTAGAAAGGGAAGATATTTACTTCACCTCTACGGTCAGGAGCAGACCTTACAAAATTGTACAAAAGAAAAGCGTAGACAATGAAATGATCGAAAAGAAATACAACAGGGCACCGATCCTTAAGGAACAGCTGGCCCATGCACCGATATTGGATTATGAGCTCCAACATGTGAAGCCGAAGCAGCTTGTCACGTTGGGGAATATAGGGTTGCAAAGATTAGTGGGGAGGAAATATACGATTTCGGACTGTCATGGCCGGTTGATCCAGTCGAAGGTCAGGCGGTTGAAAGATCTCGATTCTAATGAATGGACCTGGAGTGATGAAACGTATTCCATCTTTCCAACTTTTCATCCAGCTTCGATTTTCTATAATCGGTCCCTGGAAGAGGCCATCTATGAGGATCTTGACCATTTGAAAGAAATACTCCATAAGAAGAAAAGCTGACATCAAGCGTATGTCAGCTTTTTGAATGATCATTTTTTTGACATATTCTCCTGGGCCATTCTGACAAGTTCTTTCACCATATTACCACCGATTGATCCTCCGACCTTGCCCGCTTGTTCAGACGTTAATTTCCCATTATAACCTCTTTGAAGAGGGATACCCTGTTCCTTTGCGATTTCATATTTGGCTTCCTTTGGATCCAGTGTACCCGACACTCTCGCTTTGAGCTCATCCATTGCGGCTCGGGATTCAGGGACGAGAAGTTTTTTTTTCGACATTTTATCACCTCTTTTATAGAATGCCCCAAAATTTTTTTGCGAGTATAAAGTCTTGGCATATAAGGGTTTTTCTACGTTTAGGAAATTTTCGTCATAAAAAAGGATTGTCTATATTGTGTCAAATAAAATATAATTCTTAATAGTTAGAAAATTTTTATAAAAATAAAAGGGGGAAATGCCGTGGAAGAATTCGTTGGCAAGCTCGTAGGGATCCTTTGGTCCCCGGTCATGATTTATTTTTGTTTAGGCGTAGGCTTACTATTTTCTATTTTAACGAAGTTTTTGCAGGTCCGGTTGATTAAAGATATGGTGGTTCAAATGTTTAAGGGTGGAAGCTCAAGTGCAGGGGTGTCTTCATTCCAGGCTTTGGCTCTTTCATTATCCGGACGTGTAGGAACGGGGAATATCGCCGGTACGGCTACTGCCATCGCCTTCGGTGGTCCGGGAGCCGTCTTCTGGATGTGGACGATTGCCTTCATCGGTGCAAGCAGTGCCTTTATTGAGTCGACATTGGCTCAAATTTATAAGGTGAAGCAGGACGGGGAATACCGCGGTGGACCAGCCTATTATATTGAGAAGGGTATTGGCTGGAAGTGGTATGCCGTATTATTCTCATTTGCGACATTACTCGCTATGAGCATTCTGATGCCGGGGATCCAGTCAAACTCGATTGCATTGGGACTGGAAAATGCATTTGGCCTTAACACGACGGTAACAGGTATCGGTCTTGTCGTGTTAATCGGTGTCATCATCTTTGGTGGAGTCAAACGTATTGCGGGAGTGGCTTCGTACGTTGTGCCATTCATGGCCATTGCGTATATTCTTCTTTCCCTTATCATCGTTGGAATGAATATTGCTGAAATACCGGCTGTTTTTGCCCTCATTTTCAAAAGTGCATTCGGTGCCGATTCTGTGTTCGGCGGTATCATCGGTATGGCTGTATCGTGGGGAGTAAAACGCGGAATCTATTCCAACGAAGCAGGTCAGGGTACAGGACCCCATGCTGCTGCGGCGGCAGAGGTTTCACATCCGGCGAAACAAGGCTTGGTTCAAGCGTTTTCGGTTTATATTGATACCCTTCTTGTTTGTACGGCAACAGCATTCATGATCCTGTTTACGGGTTCATTCAATACGGAAGGTCCTGACGGGACGATGCTTGCAAACAATCTCGATGGTATTGAAGCGGGTCCTGGCTATACACAGGCTGCCATTGAATCCGTCATTCCTGGATTCGGGGCATCATTCGTCGCGATCGCTTTATTCTTCTTTGCCTTTACGACGATCATGGCATACTATTACATGGCTGAGACGAATGTGGCTTACTTGATGAGAGGCAAGAATTCGAAGGTGGCCATGGTGATCCTGAAGGTAGTCCTTCTTGGAGCCACTTTCTACGGAGCGGTAAGAGAAGCTGCCCTTGCGTGGGCGTTGGGAGATATCGGACTTGGGCTTATGGTATGGCTGAACCTGATCGCGATCCTCATCCTTGCCAAACCGGCACTCAGAGCGCTTAAAGATTACGAAGAACAGAAGAAGCAGGGGCTTGATCCGGTCTTCAACTCGAAAAAACTCGGTATCAAAAATGCAGAGTTTTGGGAGCAGGAATACAAAGTCGAAGATAAAGAAAATGCATCATAATCTACAAAAAAAGAAACCTGTTGCCATTGTGGCAACAGGTTTTTTATTGAAGTGGGGCTTTGATTTTTGAATAAAGCTTTTCCCCGATATATTTTTGGAAAGCATACATGAGCAGTGATTTCATGAAAAACAGAAGAGATAGCTTGTATTGCTTTAAATGGGTTAATTTCCACACACCCAGTTTTTTGAAAAGGGAATAAAAAGGGTACGTGAAAAATGTATCAACAAGAAGGTTGACGAATACATAAAGGTATATGTTTTGATAAGTGAACTTAAGGATCCACACCGATCCTGTCAGGAAAACCCCGATGACAAATGGCATAACGCCGTTTACTCTCGGGAAAAGCCTTGTTGAGATGGTCCACCAATGGATTCTCTCTGCCAGCACATTTTCAGAATACACAAGAAGTGACATGAACATGGAGGCGGGTAAATATCGTTTTAAGGTTTCTTTTCCTGCCAATAAGAGGAATACCCACGATATGAGCATCAGAATCAATATGTACCATTTATTGCGTTTGTCGCTCAAGGTCATCTCCTCCTTAGTGTGTGTGATGTTATTTATAGAATGTTCATTGCAAAAACAATTATTCGATTTAAGGAGAAAATGTAACCCGATCAGATTAGTAAGCTTTATCTTTGAGTCGGGCAGCGAAATTGATTATGATAAACGGAGAAGAGAAGCGTCATTTTATCATTGGGAGGTGCTGTTTCATTGGATGTATATCAATCGTTTATACAGAATGAACGCCAAAGGAAATTGGTTGACTTAGCCGGGGAACTTGCCGATACTTTTTCAGAACGAGGGGAGAAGTACGATAGAGAGGATGCGTTCCCTTATGAAAATTTCGGCGACCTCAAAAAAAGTGGATACGGGAGTCTGTCTCTTCCGAAAGAATATGGGGGAGAAGAGATCAATTTATATGAGCTTGTGATGATCCAGGAGAGACTGGCAACAGGGGATGCCGCCACGGCATTGTCCATTGGCTGGCACTTGGGGGGATTGATGGAGCTTACAGAGACCCGTGCCTGGGAGGAAGCGATCTTCAAGGATCTGTGTGAGAAGATTGTTTCAAACAAAGCTCTCGTGAACCGTGCGGCCACAGAACCGGCAACGGGCAGTCCGACACGTGGGGGACTTCCTCAGACCAAGGCGATCAAAACCGAAAAGGGCTGGAGAATAACAGGCCGGAAATCCTTTACTTCAATGGCGAGAGTGCTGGACTATTCCTTAGTATCGGCTGTGATCGGTGATACGGAGGAGAAAGGATTCTTCCTTGTGGATCATGACTTGGAAGGCGTGAGCATCGAGGAGACGTGGGATACGATTTCCATGAAGGGGACAGGGAGCGATGACCTCGTTCTTAAGGACGTCCAGTTACCATCTTCTTCCCTCGTGGAGCGGGACAGCGACCAAGGGAAGGGTGATCTTCCTAAGGCATGGCTGCTTCATATCCCTGCCTGTTATATAGGAGTAGCGATGGCCGCACGTAATGATGCCATCCAGTTTGCCAAAGACTACTCCCCGAACAGTCTGCCCGGCCCGATCAAGGATGTTCCTGAGGTCCAGCGGAAAATCGGTGAAATTGAGCTAGAGTTGTTTAAAGCCAGGCAGATTCTGTATTCCGTGGCAGATAAGTGGGTAAGGGAGCCTGCAAAGCGGGGGGATATGGCTGCAGAACTTTCTTCTGTTAAGCACATTGTCACAAACAGCGCCTTTCATATCGTGGACATTGCCATGAGGATCGTGGGAGCAAGGAGCCTCTTCCGGACCAATTCCATGCAGCGCTATTATCGTGATGTGAGAGCAGGGCTTCATAACCCTCCAATGGATGATATGGTCATTGCAATGTTAGCGAATAATGCCCTGAAATAAGGCTTTTAGACAAATCCGTTTCATACAAAAGAAATCCGAACGTGACTCGACATTCTTTGAATATCGAATTCGTTCGGATTTTTTCGTTTTTGTAAAAAGCTCTTTTCGTAAAGATGGTTGTTTTCTAACATAGGAACTACTGAGGCTCTGTCTATGTGTGTATGGATAGATGGTGAGGGGAACGGCTTCGCTTTCCGGCGGACGAACGGCCAAGCCTCCTCGCATTCGCTGCGGGGTCTTGTCTCGTCCGTTTTTCCGCAGGAGTCTACGCCGTTCCCCTCCCCATCTAAATGAGATAGCGTGACAGAGCTTACCAGTGAAAAAACGAATGAAACAGCATTTTACTATTCAAGCTGAAATCGACCATTCCACACACTGAAAATGATGTTTTCTAGAGGTGTACAGAAGTAAATTAATCCTCGATACCAATAAAGTTGATTGTAGCGGAAGGTGCTCGACTCCGACGGGAATAGCGGGAAAGCCTGTAAAGCGAAGGTGGCTTGCTCAGCCCCGACAAGCATAAGATGAATGGGCTAAGAAGGCGTTCTTTTGCCTTCTTGGACCATTTAGCTTATGACCTCGAGGGGCTAGCCACCGTAGCTGGATCTTGAGACCCCGCAGGGCAAAGCCCGAGGAGGCTCAACTCACGCCCCGCGGAAAGCGAGCACCTGCAGCGGAAATCAACCACTACTCGCTACCTTACATAGCAACAAGGTTTACGAAAAGAGCTTTGTAAGAAGATATGAATCATCATTCAGGGTACAGTGCTTTTTCCAATACGTTACGATGCTGTGCCTCAAGGAGATGAATCTCACTCAGCTCTTCAATAAGGTCATGAATGGATAACAGTTCATAAAGCATGATGGTTTCGCAGGAGAAGTGATGCTTCATGGATTGAAATGGTTTCATATGAAGCCCCTCCTGATCCTCCCAGAATTCCTCCAATAAATTCTTCATAAGGGTGAAATGCTGATCGGGAATATCAAAGGAAGGGTGGTGCATAATTCCTTTTAAACTTAATGTTGCATCCATGATCCGTTCCTTTTCTTCTTCACTGAAAGAGTAGTGGACGGGTAGATAGATGATGTTACCGATATGAAATAGGATCTGTCTCAAGATGTTCAGCTTCTTATATTCATAATGGAAGCAGCGCATTTCCTGACGGTTGGAGCGGTGGAGCTTCCATTCTTCTTTCTGGTATTCGCAAAGAGTATCCGTCACATCAATCTCCCTTAAAATATCATTGAATATCAATTTCGTCTCTCTGTGCAGAGAATGATTCTGGAGGACCTCAGAGCCCCTTCTTTCCAGCAGGTTTCCCGTTTTGAAATAGAGATTATGAATATTGGTTGAGATTGTGTTGCTGTACTTGGGTGGAAGGATCCACAGATTGACCAAAGTCGATACAATCAGCCCGATTGTAGTCGTTCCAAGGCGGATGAAAAACGTTGCTACGTAGTGATCATGGATCGTGGGAATCATAGCGATTCCCGTTAATGTAGCGACCAGGATACCCGCACCCAGATGAAGCTTATGGCAGGTAATGATCGTCAGGAGCGCGACCAGGGCATAGGTAAGGGCGTGGGCCCCTAACGTATGAGTGATGATCACGGCAAATAAAGCACCGATAGCCGATGCCGGAAAGCGGACGTACGCTTTTTTGATAGAATTGGCAGCCGTCGGTTCAATGGTGACGATGGCGGTTATGACGGCAAAGGTCGCCGGCCAGTTCAACAGTTCACATACGAGGGCGGTAAGGAAAACGGCAAGTCCCGTTTTAGCAATCCTTCCCCCGACAAATTGAAATTTTTTCAGAAAACCCATAATGTAACCCTCTTTAAATAAAATTCTCTATTCTCCATTATAAAGTAAGAAAAAACCAAATTAAATAAATTGACAAAAAAAGAACTGTTCAGGGAACAGTTCTTTATATATGATAACTCATCTTAGAGGCAATGGCCGTAATAGAATTTGGATGGACTGAGGCATCTTCCGGTCGTTCTGTGCCTCTTTTAAATACTTGAACATTCTCTTGCCCGCGCCAGAGTTTGCGGAATGAATCGTGATTCTTTCTGCAAATAACTGTTTTTCCACCATGTAGTGGACGAGCATTAAACCATTACGTGTCTTACTCTCTAAGTCGTGATCCAGTGAAAGATGAGCGATAGAATAATTAAGAAGCAGGTCAATACATTCATCGATATCCTTCGCGAGAATGTACCCTTGTGGACAGTGTCGATAGTCGTCTAAAAACACATTTACTGTCATATTTATTCTTCTTTCGTCATTTGACTTAATTTAAGCCTAACAGAGATTGACAAACACTTATATAGGTCAATAGTATGAACATTACCATTATATTTGTAATTTTTTTGTAGGTTTTTGGTGAGGAATCTTTATATCATACCCTTTTCTCAGAGAAGAAAGTATTATCTCTCCTCCAGTAGGTTCAATAATAAATCAGGTCGATCTGTAATGATGCCGTCTGCACCGAGGTTTATGAGTCTTTCCATCGTTTCCCGGTCGTTGACGGTCCAGTAATGTACCTGAAGGCCGATGCGATGTGCGCCTGAGATCAGAATCGGTTGTGTAAGGTCCAGATTTCCTTCTTGAAGGGGAAGTTGAAAAGCGTCGACACTCGTTTTATAAAGATTTCGCATGAACAGTTTGTGCAGGATGACGAATTTCTTGGCTTCTTGTTTGCCACCTTGTGTGGCGACCCTTCCATTGGAGTAGGCTTCGACTAGATTGATGATGTCCTGGTCGAATGAGGCGATGAGGACTTTATCCTCCATATCGTATTCTTCAATCAGTTTTATTAACTTCTGTACCATTTCCTCTATCCGTTCTTCCGGGTTGTCATCTTTTACCTCAATATTGACCCTCATATCGGGAAAACGCTGAAAGACTTCCTCTAGGGTAGGGACATATACATGTTTACCCCTGAATGAGTAATCCCCCTTCAGATCTTGGAAATAGTATGCCGCATCAAGCCGTTGGAGCTCTTTCAATGTGTAGTCCTTTACATATCCACGTCCGTCCGTTGTCGCATCAACTGTGGGATCATGAATCGTTACCAATTGGCCGTCTTTGGTAATATGTATATCCGTTTCGATGACATCGGCTCCAAGATCCACGGCATTTTGGAACGCTTCAATGGTATTCCCTGGTGCAAGATGTTTTCCCCCCTGATGGGCAATGACAAGGGGACGCTCATTTTCCTTTTGCAAGAAAGGGGGTGGTGTGGCCTTTTCAACAGGCAGCCAGTACACGATGATGGAAAACAGGACAAAGAAAGCGACCATCATCTCGATGACGATGCGCTGGATTTTGGGCGTTTCGGGTAATTTCGTATTTTTCATCTGCTTTCATCCTTTTAAATAAAGAATCTTATTTTTCATTATAAGTAGGACCTTGTTTATTTAGGACAATAATATAAGAGAAATTAAGATTAATATAAAAGAGGAATGAGAAATGATGATTAGTTTTTACTTTTAAAAGTAAAAAAATTACGCTTTGAGTTAAAAAGTTATTGCTTTTAAAGGTAAAATAGATTACCTTATAAAGTAAGGAGGGGATATTTACCATGAAAGAACATTTAAGGTTAAATGTTTCATTGCTGCGTAAGCGTGTACCGAATCTCACATCTGCGGCCAAAACGGTGGGATTAAGGCCTGCCACTGTGTCAAATTTATGTACAGGAAAAATATCGGTTGGACGCGCCGAGGTGAAAACGATCGTGACCCTTGCAAACCTGGCAAATTGCACGTTGGATGAATTAATTATTCAAGGAGGGAAAGTTAGTATGATCGAAACGGGGATTAAACCGCTTGATTTATTTGCACCCATTGTTCAGGGGGGGACCAACGGATTCGTTGCGAGATCCCAGGTCGGCCAATTTGTTGTTTTGGCTGAAATGACACAAGTGTTGAAGGAGAAGGGTTACCATGCCATTTTATTAACTCCGGATCAAACCTATCCCGGTTTAAGTGACCTTGAAGGATTCGTCGATGCGAAATGCCACACGATCGGGGATGCCTTTGCGGAGGTTTCGTTGGTGGGGGATAAGGAAAGTATCCTCTTGTATGTTGATCGTTCGTTTATCGTCTCAGGGGAGCTGTATGAATTGAGAGAGAGATTTGAAGCAGAGGGCTATCCGGACATCACAACCATTTTATTTGATCCAAGCGGAGAAGCGGTCGATGAAGATGACCCGTTTGGTCCACTTGATACCTTGTGTTATTTCGACATAGATCTCGCTACCCGTGGGATGTACCCGGCCATCCATCCCGTTCAGTCGACATCCATCCTGCTCGAAGACGAAGCTTTGGATGCAAGCCACGCTGCGACCCATAAGAAGGCAAAGAAAGTATTAAGGCGATATAAAGAAATCCGCGTCTTGATGAATACGATCGGGAAGGAAAAAATCCCGGAATCAGATCTTGAGCTGTTCGAAATAGGGGAGAGACTCGAAGCTTACTTGAGTCAGCCTTTTTATGTAGCGGAGGAATTCACCAAGGTGAAAGGACAAAGTGTACAGATACAGCAAACCATCGGGGATATACAGAAGATACTTCAAGGCCATTACAACCACCTCGAACCCAAAGACCTCACCTATAAAGGACAATTGAATTAACCCTCTTATGAGGGACGGACCCCGGGCAGGATTGCCGGGGTCCGTCCCTATGACTTTTTTTGTAATTTTATGTCTATGGAGAAAGGATTTATCTAAATTTTGTCGTATGTGTAAAGTAATACTTTTTTCTGGGAGACATTTCGATGCTGATTGAGAAATTATTATTACATGTACTGATTATATTGGCTCCTGTTCTCATTCAAACCTCTCTCCTGGAAAATCACAGGCTAGGGAAATCCCCTGTTTTCATTGGTGTATTACATGGGATTGCCGCTTTCATGTGTTTGATTTTCGCCTATGAAAGCTTCGGATTGTATTGGGATTTCAGGTATATCCCATTGGTTCTTTCCATGTTGTACGGAGGTAGGAAAGCCGGGGTCATTGTCTTTCTGTTTATCTTGGCGGCACGTATCATCCATGGAGGTGATGCGATTGTCTTCGGATTCATCAGTGCGTTTCTGGCCGGGATCCTGCCATTTTTGATTTCCAATCGTTTTTGGACATTCCCTCCACGAAAGCGAGTGACATTTGCGGTGTTACTGGGTTTTTGGCCGGCTCTGGTCATGCTCGGCATCCTGCTTTCCTTTGCCTTCATTTCCGGTGTCCCTGTTTCGGGTAACCGGGAGATGGGAATCTATGTCCTTATATTCGGCGGGATCCAGGTGCTGGGAGTGGGACTCGCAGCTCAATTGAGTGAATGGATGATTGAAAAGAAGGTAATGCGGGAAGAAATCATGAAGTCGGAGAAACTCAATACTCTTGGTGAACTCGCAGCTTCCATCGCTCATGAAGTGCGCAATCCCCTGACGGTTGTGAAAGGGTTCCTTCAATTAATGAAAAAACAGGTCAAAGGTGATCACGAAGAATATTTGAAGATCGTACTAAGTGAATTGGGAAGGGCAGAGGACATTATCAATGATTATTTGAACTTTGCCAAGCCGGAGCTTGAAAAGGTCGAGAAGATCAATGTCAAAGAAGTCCTTTCAGATGTCACCGTCCTCCTCAATGCCTACGCATTGAAGGAAGGGGTATATCTTGAGGCAGACTTGAGGGAAGATGGTTATTTATTATCAGACAGGAATAAATTGAAACAAGCATTCGTCAATATCATCAAGAACGCCATTGAGGCAACTCCTCCACAAGGCAGTGTCACCATTCACCTCGAAGTCACACATACACAGGTGATCATCACCGTCACGGATACAGGGAAAGGCATGACGAAAGAACAGATTGCACGAATCGGGACCCTCTTTTTCACGACAAAGGATCAGGGGACCGGGCTCGGTACATCCGTGTCCATGCGGATCATCGCTGCCATGGGTGGGCTTGTCCATTATTCAAGCATTGTGAATAAAGGGACGGTGGCAACGATCAGCCTGCCGTTAAATCAGGAAAAACTGGCAAAGTTTGATGCGAAACCTGCCAATACGTATGTGAATAATCAAAACGCTTAGGGAAGAGCTAAGTGTTTTTTGTTTGCTTAAAAAAATCAACTCCATTTCCCGTACATACGTTCCATGATAGGATAGAAGATATGAATGATAAATCCTAACGTGCAGGCGACAACAACCGTTCCAATGCCGACAGCCCCATGGAAGACCATGGCGAGGGTGATGGCAATCGCTTCATTTAACAACCGGGAATTGCGCAGGTTCAATCCGAACCGTCGGTGGATCGCCACCATGAAGGTATCCATGGGACTGGATGGGAGCTTTGCTTGAAGATAGATGGAGATTCCGATCCCGAGAAGCAGGATGCCGATCAGGACAAGAGATAGTTGCTGCCCGAATCCAACGGGTTCAACTGTTTTAAGGCCGGTCGTGATCCAGTAATCAACCATCATCCCGATCACAAAGATGGAGAGGGCTGCCAACCACTGGATCCCTTCTTTTAACAGGAGTGCGTTAATGAGGATGAGAATGCATCCATTCATGAAGATGCATGTCCCGATAGAAAGGTGAAGCAGTGTGGATTCCCCGACGGCAAGTGCATCCCAGGGAGCTGCTCCCAAATCCCCTTTGATAATAAGTGAAACCCCTAATGATAGAGACAGTAACCCAATGCAATAAAAGACGAATCTTGCCTTCATTCTCCCGAATCCTCCGTTCCACACAGCTTGTCTAATATATATGTATATCTGAAATCAGTTAGAATCATCATTTTCCTTTTGAAAACAGGAGGTGAAACATCCGTGAAAAAAACCATGAAAGTATCCATCAGGGAGTTAGTTGAGTTTGTTTATAAGGAAGGGAGCATCGACCTGAGATTCCAGTCCCGTTCTTCTATGATCATCGGTACAAGACTCCATCAGAAATGGCAGAAACAATATAAAGAAGGCGATGAGAAAGAAGTCTTTCTGAAAGGGGAGAAGGAAGCCGGTGGTCTCGTCTATCACCTTGAGGGCCGTTGTGACGGCATCCACTATGACGACGGAGAAGTGACTGTGGAGGAAATCAAATCGACGGCAAAAAGTCTGGACTTGATCGAAGAAGGGAGCCGTGTTCACTGGGCTCAGGGTGAATGCTATGCTTACCTGCTGGCAAAGGAAAAGGAACTCTCCCATGTGAGTGTTCAATTAACCTATATCGAAGTTGAAACAGAAAGAACGAAATCCTTCATGCATACTTATTCCATTGAAGAGCTTGAACGCATCGTGAAGGAAACACTGATCGCATATACACCGTTTGCCACTGTGATACTGACAAATGAAGAAAGTAAATTGAAAAGTATCCCGGGTCTGACATTCCCCTATCCTTCTTATCGAAAGGGACAGAAAAAACTCGCAGGTGCAGTATATAAAACAGTAACCGAATCGAAATCCCTTTATGCCAATGCTCCAACAGGAACAGGGAAAACCATTTCCACCCTGTTCCCTGCCATAAAAGCGATGGCAGAAGGAAACAGCAAATGGTATTATGTGACGGCCAAAACGATCACCCGTACAGTGGCAGAAGAGGCGCTTCTCCTTTTGGAAAATAAAGGTCTGGCACACAGGACGGTTACGATTACGGCGAAAGACAAGATCTGCTTTAAAGAAGAAACGATATGTCAGAAAGAGTATTGTGAATTTGCAAACGGCTATTATGACCGCATTAACGGAGCGCTGATTGATATTTTGACACAGGAAACCATCATCACGCGTCCGATCATCGAATCGTATGCGAGCAAGCATAGGGTGTGTCCTTTTGAATATTCCATCGATCTTTCCTACCTGGTTGACGGAGTCATCTGTGATTATAACTATATCTTCGATCCGAGGGTATCCCTGAAAAGAATGAGTGATGAAAGTAAGAAAAAGACGAATCTCCTTATTGACGAGGCCCATAATCTTGTAGGCAGGGGACGAGAAATGTATTCTGCCGCCCTGACAAAATCTGCTTTCTTACAAATCAAAAAGCGACATCCTGACCATGAGGGATTGAAGCAGGCAATCACTGCTGTAAATAAGCAATTTCTGCGATTGAAAAAAGAAGAAGATGCTGACACCCGGCTGGAATTGGACGGTTCATTCCTCGAGACGATTGCAGGCTTTATTGAAATAGCGGAAAAGTGCCTGGGGGAAACGGGCAGGGAGTGGTCGGAGGAATTTATGCAGCTATATTTCGATAGCATCAGTTTTGTAAGGATTTCAAATCTCTACTCCGAAGAACATCGCTTTGTCATTGGTCGCAGCTCCCAAGATGTAGAGGTGAAACTTTATTGCATCGATCCATCGAAGCTTATTAAGCAGGTTACACGTCCTTATCAATCATCGGTATTCTTCTCTGCCACACTCCTTCCGTTTTCGTATTATTTTCAGCAGCTGGGCGGGAGTGAAGAAGATTATCGATTTCTGATTCCTTCCCCATTCCAGCACAACCAGTGGCATGTTGGGATCCACCCGATTTCCACCCGATTCAGGGACAGGGAACGGACCCTTCCCATCATTATTCGTTCCATAGAGGAAACGTTCAATGGGTACAAAGGAAATTATCTCATCTTCTTTTCTTCTTACTCTTATATGCAGAAAGCGTATGACAGGATGAATAAAGAATCAATGGACGCGGTGGTCCTTATTCAGGAGCCGAATATGAGCGAGAGAGAAAGAGAAGAATTCCTCCGGGAGTTCCGGAGTGATAGAGAACAACCCGTTATCGGTCTGGCGGTCCTCGGAGGGATCTTCTCAGAAGGGATCGATTTGAAAGGAGACAGGTTAAAGGGTGTGATCGTGGTAGGCGTGGGGCTGCCTCAGCCTACTGATGAACAGGAAATCATCAAGGACTATTTTAATGACATGGGAATGAATGGGTATGACTATGCATACGTGTATCCCGGATTGAATAAAGTATTTCAATCAGGAGGCAGGCTTATCCGTTCGGAAGAGGATAAGGGAGTCCTGAAGCTGATCGATGATCGGTATTTGACCCCGAAATACCAGGCTTTATTGCTGGATGAATGGAAGAAGCTTCGTATTATAACGTAAAAAAAGACCGCTGAAAACAGCGGTCTTTTATCATTAGTTAAAGGAAGGGTCCTTTAACAGACGGTCAAATTCTTCAAGGTGATGAGTTTCATCAGCAATCATATCATCAAGCTTGATGCTGAGCTCAACAAGACCCAATTCTTCTGCTTGTTCTTTACGCTTCTTATAGCGCTCGATGGTATCTGCTTCGGCTTTACGTCCTTCTTCAAGCATTTCCTTCACATCATCCGTTTGTTTAACGGCTGCAGGCGTCGTTGTCGGTTGACCGCCTAACGTTTTAATCTTTTCGGCAAGGTATAAAGCGTGACCCTGCTCATCAGGAATTTCTTCTTCAAAGAAAGGTTTTAAGATTTGACGATATAAGCCGCTCACTACAGCAGCGTAGTTAGTGTAAAGAATGACTGCCGCATACTCATTGGCTAAATCTTCGTTTAATCCATCAATCAATTCATGTAATTTTGCTTCATCCATGTAAAAACCACCCTTTTCATTGTTGTTATAGAGACTATTTACCCGGGTTGATGTAAAAATAAACATTCCGGTGGGAATCGGATGCCCTTCAAATATTTTGCCTGAAAATGGGGATTCTAATTCTATAAAAGTCAGAGGAGGGATGAGCATGTCTAAGCAGGGTAGGAAGAGTATGGATCAAACTTCTCAACAGCTGGCAAAACAAAAGGCCAAAAACGATGTGGAATTTGCATCTGATACCCAGGCGGGAAATACAGAAGGACAAAGTCAGAAAAAAAGCAGCAGACAAGTAAATAAAAAATAATGGAAGAATATCTTTTTCATCGAAAGAAAAACCTATATATAGAACCAGGAGGTGTAAAGGCATGAGAATTGGTGTTGAACAATCCTTAACAAACGTTGTTGAAGCCTTACGGGCACAGGGGCATGAAGTAGTGGAGCTTAAGCAGGAATCCGATGCTAACGGGTGTGACTGCTGTGTCGTGACAGGAATGGATACAGATGTAATGGGTATTCAAAATGTAGCGACTCAAGGCCCTGTCATCGAAGCAAGCGGACTGAGTGCCGATCAAATCTGTCAGGAAGTCGAAAGCAGACTGCAATAACTCCAACACCAAAAAGAACAGCCATTGATGGCTGTTCTTTTTGTGTTAAATATTGCAATCCACATCCTTCACCCAATCTGGGCAAGAGGTTGGTTTCTCAAGTGCTCGCGCAGGAGATCAGGAGCGGTTAAAAAGACCAGGCCGTTACCTTCCAGTGTTTTCGGGAAGCCAAGTGGTACAGTCCGCTTAATGAGCTGCGCATATACTTCACATTCAGAAAGTTTCCGGGCAAAGGATGCCTGTTCAAATTCCTTGATCAGGGCTAACGCTCCAGAGATGTGGGGAGCTGACATGGAGGTTCCGCTGAGCTTGGCATATTTTTCTCCGGGAATGGTCGACAGGATTTGTTCGCCGGGTGCCACCAGGTCAACTTCATTATTGGAATTGGTAAAGTAGGAAGACTTTCTTTGAAGATCGATGGCGCCGACCGAAATGACTTCATTGTAGCAGGCAGGGTAGGAAAATTCATCAGTGCCGCTATTGGAGTCGCCTTCATTCCCTGCAGCGCAAACCACCAGGATATTGGCATCCACCGCTTTTTGAATGGCTTCATGCAGAGGGTCATAATCTGAAGGTCCTCCCAAAGACATTGAAATGATGTCGACCTTTTGCTCGATGGCATAGAGAATACCATTTACGATCCAATCATACTGCCCACTTCCACGGCTGCCTGCAAGAACTTTAATCACCAGTAAGTCAGCCATTGGAGCCACTCCGATGACCCCATCACCATTTTCGTTTGCGGCAATGGTCCCTGCCACATGGGTACCGTGCCCGCTGTAATCCGTTACCTTATCTTCTGCACCGTCATCATCGTCGGTGAAATTTCGGAATCCTTTCACCCTACCTGCAAGATCGGGGTGGTTCATATCACATCCCGTATCAAGGATGGCGATGGTTACACCTTTCCCTTTATACCCATTTTTCCACATGCTGGGGGCTTGGATTAAGTCAACGCCCTTAGGAATTTCATTTGTATCCACAATCATTTCGTCCATGAAATATGGAATTAACCTCATTTCACATTGCATAGCAATCCCTCCTAAAATAGTGTGGGGCACAGGAATAGAAATCAGAAGTTTCTGAAAATATACCATTTTTAGGACAAAATGAAAAGGGATAATAGTAATAGGAAAATAAAACCAGTCATATTTCGGTCCGCCTCTGCATATAGGAAGGGCTGACCCATCTGATTGAGAGAATGATCAGGGAGGTCGGTCTTTTGGGAGATGAAAATTTAAACAAACGTTTGACTAAGGGGGCGAACCCTTGATAAGAAAGGGGTTATCAGTGTTAAACAAACGTTTGGTTAAAATCAATGTTCCGGGTTTTTCATCATGTCGCCACGGGTCCCAACATAAAATAGGGTGAAGAAAGGGGGCACATGGATGAATTATTATCAATATGGTTATCCTGCTTATTCCCATTACCGAAATGCTTCGAATATGGCCTACGCTCACATTCAGGGAGGTCCACTCGCTCCGGGGCTCAAAGGATATGTATTTTTTCGTGAAGTGCAAAATGGGGTGGAAGTATTTGCCGAGGTGACAGGTTTACCATCCTTTAAAGAAGGAAAGGGTGATCAAAAGCCGATCGGTCCCCACGGATTTCACCTCCATGAAAAAGGGGTATGTGAAATAGGAGATCCTAATGAACCTTTCACGTCTGCAGGAGGGCATTGGAATCCGACCAATCAGCCGCATGGGAATCATGCAGGGGATTTTCCCGTTTTATTTTCAAATGACGGCTACGCAAAGATGTCCTTTTTTACGAATAAATTCAATGTGAAAGATGTGATAGGGAAGGGTGTCATCATTCATCAAAACCCTGATGACTTCAGGTCACAGCCTTCAGGTGATGCAGGGAAACGATTGGCGTGCGGAGTGATCATGGGGTATGGAGCATCATAAAGAAAAGGGTTGACCCGCGCTATGGGTCAACCCTTTTGTATGGAGCGGGAGTGATTAAAACACTCCCAGGACATCAAGCATGACGAATAGTATTAACACCGGCGCCACAAAGCGTATCAAGAAGAACCATGTTTCAAATAATCCCCGTTTCAACCCGCTGCCCTGCTTTAATTCATCATATAAAGCGGTTTTCTTCATTTTGAGCGGTACAAAGAGAGCGATAAGCAATGATCCGATTGGAAGCAATACATTACTTACTGTAAAGTCGGCTAAATCAAAGATGGTTTTCCCAAACAACGTGATATCACCAAGCACCCCGAAAGATAAAGCCGATGGGATACCGCAAACGAAAATGGCGAGACCGATGATCCACGACCATTTCGTACGTTTTCCGGGGTCCCCCTTCGAAATGACCGATACGATGATCTCAAGCATCGAGAACGCTGAAGTCAATGCTGCGAACAAGAATAGCACAAGGAATGCAATGAAGAAGAGCATCCCGAATGGAAGCTGACTGAACACGGTAGGCAGTACATTAAATAGCAGCACCGGACCCGCGCCAGGCTCCAGATCAAAAGCGAAGACTGCCGGGAAAATCGCAAGTCCTGCCAATAATACGATGAAGATATTCATCGCCACGATCGAAATGGCCGAACGGGGAAGACTCTGTGTTTTCGGAAGGTACGAGCTGTATGTCACCATCACCGATACCCCGACACTTAACGTAAAGAACGATTGACCCATCGCTTCTAAAATCGTCTGTGACGTTACTTTGGAAAAATCGGGCTTGAGCAGGAATGAAACTCCTTCCGCTGCCCCATCAAGGGTCACTGCGCGGATCACTAACAAAATGAAAAGAATAAATAATGCCGGCATCATAATCTTACTTGCGAGTTCAATCCCTTTTTCAATCCCCTTGGCCACCACGATGATGGTCATCAAGATGAAGAGGAGCTGAACGAATACACTTATCCCGGGATTTGAAATCGTTGCCCCGAATACTTCTGTGTATTGATCTGAAGAAAGGCCGTTCAATTGTCCTGTAACAGCTTTGAATAAATAAACGACAATCCATCCCCCGATGACACTGTAGAAGGAAAGCAGGATGAAGGATGTAATCATCCCGAGGATCCCGACCCAGTGCCATTTGGTCCCGGGAGCGATTTTTCGGTACGAATCTACCGCATTGCTTCCGGCTGTACGTCCGATTGAGAATTCAGCCAGTAATAATGGAAGGCCGAGTAATAAAGTAAATAAGATAAAGATCAGGAAGAATGCTCCGCCTCCATTTTCACCGGCAATATAAGGGAATTTCCAGATGGCCCCCAATCCGATGGCAGACCCGGCTGCCGCTAAAATAAAGCCGATTTTCGATGACCATTGTTCACGCTGACTCATTCTCATACTCCTTTCGGTTTTTATTGACGTGTGAGGGTAATTTCTGACCAAATAAAAAAATCGCCCCTACATATCGTAGGGACGATTTGGATATCGCGGTACCACCCTAGTTATGAGAAAATAGTTCTCATCACTCTTCACACATAACGGTCTTACCCGTCTTTTGATCTCGTCAAAAGAAGCTCCGGAATCGAAATTCGCTTCATCTATGTACCGGTTCACACCAACCACCGGCTCTCTTAAACAGGGAAATGTACGCTACTAGTTTCCTTCAAAGCTTATTCAATATTAGGTTATACAATTTTTATCATGAATCAAAACAACTTGTCAATCTATTTTGGGAAAAGTAGTGAGAATTGTCTGGAATTGATGGTGGTTTTTGGTTTGGTGATGATTGTGTACCTGGTCCAAATAGGAGGGGATGTACCAGGTACAAGCTGATCCTCATCCATTGAAACGTCCAGCCATTGAGTTCGCCCCTCTTCTCAAGTAAAATAAAGAAAAAATGGACTAAAAAGGTGTTTTGCATGAAATCATATATCATCATTGGGGCAGGCATTCTCGGGGCTTCCGCAGCGTATCATCTTGCGAAAGCAGGAGCGGATGTCACGATTATTGACCGGAATGACCCTGGACAGGCAACGGATGCAGCGGCGGGAATCGTCTGTCCATGGCTTTCACAACGCAGGAATAAAGTGTGGTATCACCTGGCAAAGGGTGGGGCGAGGTATTATCCGAGCATCATAGGACAGTTAAAAGCAGACGGAGAAACTGAAACAGGATATAAACGTGTGGGGGCCATCAGCCTCCACACGGATGTGAATAAGCTCCATAAAATGATGGAGAGAGCAGAGAAACGCAGGGAGGATGCTCCGGAAATCGGTGAACTGACGCTTCTGACTTCAGAAGAAACACGTCAGCGCTTTCCGCTGTTATCAGAAGAGTTCCAGGCTGTTCACGTAAGCGGCGCTGCCCGGGTGGATGGCAGGGCGATGCGGGATGCACTCTTGAACGGGGCTAAAAAGAACGGAGCCACCCTACGACAAGGGGATGCCGGATTGTTACACGAAAAAAACAGGATCACCGGCGTCCAAATAGCGGATGAAGTGCTTCGGGCGGATGGGGTGATCGTAACAGCCGGTGCCTGGGCGAAGGAACTCTTTCAGCCTCTCGGAATAGACTTTCTTGTAACCTCCCAGAAAGCACAAATCCTCCATCTGGAAATAGGCGGGGTAGAGACGGGTGAATGGCCCGTCGTCATGCCTCCGAATGATCAATACCTCCTTGCCTTCCCCGAGGGGAAAGTCGTAGCTGGAGCCACACATGAAAACGATGTGGGCTTTGATCACCGGGTAACAGCGGGCGGACTACACGAAGTCCTTCAGAAGGCAACGGCTGTCGCACCTGGAATTGGAGACGCGGCAATAGTGGAAACGAGAGTCGGATTCAGGCCGTTCACTCCTGGATTCCTTCCGGTTTTCGGAGCAATACCGGGGTTTGATGATGTCTGGGTGGCAAATGGTCTTGGGGCATCAGGTTTGACGGTTGGTCCATACCTTGGATCGGAGCTTGCCAAACTGGTGATGGGTGAATCAACTGAACTCGATCCCGCTGACTATGACGTAGCAGGGGCCATCGGGTAAACGGTAGTAAAAAAACACCAGCTCATTTCCCCCTATCTTCTAAGCAATAGGACCCTTATAATAGAGAGAGCGAATTTTAGTATAGAAAGAAAAGGTGTTTACGACATGAGTTTATTAACAGTCAAAAATTTAACCCACGGTTTCGGTGACCGTGCGATTTTTAATGACGTTTCTTTCCGTTTGTTGAAGGGTGAGCATATCGGCTTGATCGGTGCCAACGGAGAAGGAAAGTCTACATTTATGAACATCATCACTGGGAAGCTTGAGCCTGATGAAGGGAAAGTGGAATGGGCGAAGCGGATCCGCATCGGGTATCTGGATCAGCATGCAAAGCTGAAGCAGGGGATGACGATCCGGGACGTGTTGAAGACGGCCTTTCAATACCTTTTTGATATGGAAACGGAAATGAATGAGCTGTTTGCCAAGATGGGTGACGCCACTCCTGAAGAACTGGAAGAATTGCTTGAAGAAACCGGTACACTTCAGGATGCCCTGACGAATAATGATTTCTACATCATTGATGCCAAGGTGGAAGAAATCGGCCGTGGTCTTGGATTGGATGATATCGGTTTGGATAAGGATGTACACGATTTAAGCGGGGGACAGCGGACGAAAGTCTTACTGGCGAAGCTTTTACTTGAAAAGCCGGACATCTTGTTACTTGATGAGCCAACCAACTACCTTGATGAACAGCATATCAACTGGTTGAGACGCTATCTTCAGGAATATGAAAATGCCTTTATCCTGATCTCTCATGATATTCCATTCTTAAATAGTGTCATTAACCTGATCTATCATATGGAAAATCAGGAATTGAATCGTTATGCAGGAGACTATCACGAATTCAAGCGTGTCCACGAAATGAAGAAGCAGCAGCTTGAGTCAGCGTTCAAGAGACAACAACAGGAAATCTCGGAGTTGAAGGACTTTGTGGCGCGTAATAAGGCCCGGGTATCCACCCGAAACATGGCCATGTCCCGTCAGAAAAAGCTGGATAAGATGGATATGATCGAACTGGCTGCGGAAAAGCCGAAGCCGGAATTTCATTTTAAACAAGCAAGGACCGCAGGCAGGGTCATCTTTGAAACGAAGGATCTTGTGATCGGGTACGATGAACCGTTATCAAGGCCCCTCAACCTCAAGATGGAGCGCGGGCAGAAGATTGCTCTATCCGGAGCCAACGGAATCGGGAAAACGACTCTATTACGGAGCATCCTCGGGGAAATCAAACCGATCTCCGGTTCAGTGGAGCTTGGGGATTATCTCCATATCGGATATTTCGAACAGGAAATCAAAACAAAGAACAACTACACGTGCATTGAAGAGGTTTGGAATGAGTTTCCTTCCATGAACCAGGCGGAAGTGCGCGCTGCCCTGGCGAAGTGCGGTCTGACGACCAAGCATATCGAAAGCAAGGTGGAAGTGCTGAGCGGTGGGGAAAAAGCGAAGGTACGCCTATGCAAATTAATGAATAAGGAATCGAACGTCCTTGTATTCGATGAACCGACCAATCACTTGGACGTAGAGGCTAAGGAAGAGTTGAAGCGGGCGTTAAAAGAATACAAAGGTACCGTGCTCTTAATCAGTCACGAACCCGACTTCTACCAGGATGTAGCGACGGAAGTATGGAATTGTGAAGACTGGACAACGAAATTGTTTTAATCAAAAAAAGCCGATCCTCTGAATTCAGGTGATCGGCTTTTTTTATATCATTCTACTCTGTCAAGACCGATTCCAAGGACGAATATCCATGATCCTCCATCCGCAAATCGTCAAAGCTGTGCTTCAAATGAAGGTCGATCAATTCAAGGAGCGTCTGCTGATCTTTGTTTTCAATGGCCTTCACCATTTCCTCGTGTTCCCGGAAACGGACATTTTCACCCGGCTCTACATGATAAAACACATCAAATAAAAACAAATAGACGTTCGATTGGGTAAGCATTTCGTCCATATAGCGGATCAGAAACTTATTTCCACTTACCTCCGCAAGGAACAAATGGAATTGCTTATTAAGCTCGACGTATTTTAACAGGTCCTTTTTTCTATACGTTTCCTGTTCCTCTTCAAGAAACGAATAAAGCTTGGACATATCGGATTTTTTAACTTTAGGAAGGCCGTACTTTACAGTCAGAAATTCAATTTCTTTCCTCAATTCAAAAAAAGAAATGATCTCTTCCCTGGAAGGATGGACGACGAATGCCCCGCGGTTCGGGATGATCTGAACCAGCCCCTCTGCTTCGAGCCGTTTCAACGCATGCCGGATAGGGGTCCTGCTTACAGCCATCTTCTGAGAGATGATCTGTTCGACAAGCTGGGTACCGGGTGCGATCTTCCTGGCCAATAAGGCGTCCTTTAGATGGCTATATACTTTTAATTCTGTGGTCTGTCTTTTTTTCACGGTCATCATCCATTCAATCGATATTTCCTTTTCCTATCATATATGAAAAAGAGGCTGATCCAAAATCGGATGCCTTCTAAAAAAGACACCCGACTCCAGTATCAGCCCATTTAAGCAAATGATTTAAAGTTATTACCCCAGATTTCGTTCATGCTGTGAACCGTAATGAATGCTTTCTGGTCGGTAGATTGAATATGCGCTTTCAACTTGGAGAAGTCCTTTCGTCCCACGATGGTGGTGATGACTTCTTTCTGGTCATCGGAAAAGGCTCCCTTGGCCGAATGGACGGTGGCCCCTCTCTCCAGGTCTCCAACGATGAACTCCTTGATATCTTCACTATGTTCGCTGATGATGACCACTTCTTTGCTTTCATTGAAAAATTGAAGCGTGCGGTCGATCATTATCCCTTTGAGCAGCAAGCCAAAAAATGCATATAGTCCGACCTGCAGTCCAAAGAACCAGGCAGACGCAAGGACAATCAGAATATCCGAAGCAAGAACGGCCCGTCCCAGTTCCAGCCCGGTGAATTTGTGGATGATTTTCGCCAGGACGCCGGTACCTCCGGCTGAAGCACCCTGGTTAAAGATCATGGCGACTCCGATGGCTCCGATCAGCGTCCCGATGACAATTTGAATCAGGACATCATGACCGATCGGGTTCTGAAGGGGATGGAACACCTCCAACCCCCACACCATTCCGCTGAGGGTTGTACTCGCGAAAACGGATTTCAGGCCGAAACTTGGACCGATCAATATGAGGCCGAGAATGAATAATAACATATCCAGTGTAAACATGATGACGCCGACAGGCAGATCCATAAATTGAGCAAGCACGATGCCGGCTCCGCTCGTCCCGCCAGTGCCCACCTTATTGGGTGAAAGGAAAAAATGTATATTCAATGCGATTAATAACGCACCAAGAGATATGTTTAATAAAGATTGAATTTGTTTCATCATGGAGCACGCTCCTTTTAATTACGGTAGTTTGAAAAACAATCAACCCGATTATAAAGAGTGTTATAACCCCGTGTAAATGATAAATTCTTATGAAAGCATTTACGTATAAAAGTTTTTATAATGCATGTTTTCTGATAGTTTTCCTGCCGAATGTAGAGGAGAAAAAAATGTTGACTTTTTTACATCAGGTGATTAATATTTAAACAGGTTAAATATTAAATGGTTGAATAGAAATGGGGGATGATCTTGGACCTGGAACAGATCCAGCACTCTTATATAGATCGCTTGTTTACAGCATTTCACGTAACGAATCGCCATATTCAGCAGGAAATGGCGGTTGCATTGAAAGATATGAATTTAACAGGTCCTCAGTTTTTCATACTATATCTTTTGTCGACTTCAGAAGATATGAAATCGACGGAGCTTGCTGAGAAGTTAGATGTAAAGCCAAGTGCCATCACTGTCATGATCGATCGACTTCTTAAGAATGATCTGGTTTCGAGGCAGAGAGACGAGAGTGACCGCCGGATTGTGAAGCTCGAGCTTACAACGAGCGGTCGCGAGGTTTTCGAGAGGGCGAAAAAGGTAAGGAGGGAAATTTTCTCCCAATACCTATCCTATCTTGAAGAAGAAGATGTGGAACAACTTGTAACCATCTATGAAAAGCTGGCTGCAGCCGTTGAGAACAATACAGAAGAATAAGGAGAGAAACATATGTCAGTACAACCAGGGATAAATAAACGTTTGGTTCTGACCGGTCTGATCATCGGGATGTTCTTCAGTGCCCTTGAACAAACCGTGGTCGGGACCGCGATGCCGACCATCATCGCAGAATTGAACGGGTTTTCTATTTTTGCGTGGGTCACCACGGCTTATTTGATCACTTCCACAACGGTTACACCGATCGTGGGGAAATTATCGGATTTATATGGCAGACGATTATTGTATTTAATCGGAGTCATCATCTTTATTATCGGGTCAGGTCTATGTGCCACGGCCACTTCCATGGAGCAGCTCGTGCTGTACCGCGGCCTTCAGGGGATTGGCGGGGGGATGATCATGCCTTTATCCCAAACCATCATCGGGGATATTTTCACTGCTGAGCAGCGTGCAAAGTGGCAGGGTGTGTTCGGTGCTTTATTCGGATTGAGCTCGGTCATCGGACCGTTCATTGGCGGATTCATTGTCGATACAATCAGCTGGCACTGGATTTTCTTGATCAACGTACCGTTTGGATTGTTATCAGCCCTTCTATTATTCATCGGTTTGAAAAATGAAAATGTCGGTCGCCCGACGGATAAGGTAAGCATTGATTACCTGGGAATCATCACCTTGATCCCGGCACTGGTCCTCTTATTGCTTGGACTGAATTTCGGAGGGGATAAATTCGAGTGGATGTCAGGAACGAGCTTCATGCTCTTTGGCGGATCCATCGTTTTGCTTCTGGTATTCGGGTTCATTGAAAACAAAGCGAAGGAACCGATTCTTGATTTAAGCCTGTTTAAAAACCGGGTCTTTGCTACGACGAATGCCCTAGGGTTCCTTCTCGGATTAGGAATGTTCGGTGCGATTATGTTCGTACCAATGTTCATGCAGGGGATCCTCGGTGTGACGCCTACTCAAGCCGGGTCCACCATGACACCGATGATGATCGCCTTGATCACGGCGAGTATCATCGGCGGAAGATTATTATTAAGGCTGCGATACCGTACAGTGTTGACGGCTGGTATGCTGATCACAGTGGTTGGATTCTTCCTGATGAGTACGATGGGTCCTGAATCGAAGGAATATACAGCGTATATGTACATGATCGTGATGGGATTCGGAATGGGTCTTGTCATGCCGACGCTTATGATCGCGGTTCAAAATGAATTCCCTAAATCGAGGCTGGGAGCCGTCACCTCTTCCGCAACGTTCTTCCGGTCCATCGGGGGGACAATCGGAATCACCGTATTAAACGCTGTGATGAATCAATCCCTTCAGGAAAATATGAAGGATGTAGCGGCACAGCAGGATATTCCTGCGGCAGCTCAGATCCTTGGCGGATTAAGCGAAAAGACGGATGCGCTATTCGGACTCCTCGTGACCCCGGGGTTACTGGAAGTACCGAAAGAAATCGGCAGCATCGTGATTGCATCAATTGAAACCGCATGGTCCGATGCGTTCACAACCGTCTTCTTAACTGGCCTGATCTTCATTGCCATCGGCGTCGGAGTGGCCCTGTCGGTTGGAAACGGGAAGATAAAACGGGATAAAGAATTACAGGAAGAAGCGGAAAAGGAAGAGACAATCCTTAAACCGGCTACTGAATAATATAATAAAGAGCCTGCCTTGGATTTCAAGGCAGGCTTTTTTATATTTAATTGTTTTTTCGGACCTCATACAAATGAAATGACAATCCAAATGGATCCGATATCATTTCACTTTTCGAATGATAGACATGATCTACCCTGCAGCCGCTGTCCAGGAGCTTTTGCTTACTTCTATCAAAATCATCCACAGCGAACTCGAAATGCACGGTGTTATGATCACTATCTTCAATGAAGAAATTCCGCCCATTCATTGAGAACTTTGTTTCCTTTTGTCCCTGCTCTTCAACCTTCATTCCAATGATATTCGTGTAAAATTGAATCGCTTCATGATAATGCTTCACTCCAACTGCAACATTATGAGTGAGCTGAAAGGATGAACGAAGGTTATGCTTCAGCTGAGGGACAAAATCTTCAGATGGAGCATGTAATAAATCCAGTAAAGAATAAATGACGCAATATTCGTCTCCGGGCCCGAAGTAAGCAGAGCTGCAATGATAAATCATGCCTTCTTCATTTTTTTTGAAAGTGGATACTCCGGGCATGGAGGTTTTCCCATTTTTAAACCCGAGATCTTGTGAAAAAGTGTTTTCTTTAGATGATACAAGTGGAAAGGCCCACCCTTTTGAAGCTGCAAAGTCTTCTTGAACGGCCGGGTCGTCTGGAGAGGATAGAACAAATTCACAACGACTTAACAAATGATGATACACCCCATTAAAGCCATCTCCCCACATGGAACAATAGCGACAATTCCTCCCCATATTATGGATGATGATAAGTTCATCCTTGTCTTTGAAAAGTTCCTCCAGTGTAACGGTTTGTTGATCAGTTGTTAAAAAGAGGTAGTTTTCAACCTTTTGCGGCGCTTGTTCTTTGCGTAGCTGTGCAAGCTGCCTTTTCTTTTCCATGATTTCCAACTCTAATGCCTGTATTTCCTTCGTTCCTTCAAAAGTGGTCATATTATTGCCTCCTATTTGAACGTGTCATATGTAAGATTCTGTATTGGCATGAGATGTCCTTCTTTTCAGGAGATAGATTGTACCTTACCTTGCCGTCAACAAATGTACTTTAATTAAATTTTCTGAAAATATATTGACAATTTTCAGCAGACACGTTATCTTTTGAGTAGTTGAATATAACACATATTTACGTAAACGAATTAATAACGTTATATAAATATATTTTTATATCATGACAGGGAGGCCGATACATTGATTTTGCATGAGATTGAAACTGCCGGTCGATCGCAAATGGAGCGCCTTCAACTAGAGAGACTGCAACATGTTGCTTCAGTCGTTTATGAGAAAGTTCCCTTTTACCGGGAGCAGTTTGAGAGAAGGGGCATCAAGCCGGAGGATATAAAGTCTTTGTCAGACTTAAAAATGTTACCGCTTACAATCAAAAAAGACCTTCGGGATCATTATCCATTCGGCCTGTTTGCCGTAGAGCGCGAGGAAATGGTAAGGGTCCATGCTTCAAGTGGTACGAGCGGAAAGCCCACTGTCGTAGGCTATACCCAGAATGATATTGAGATGTGGGGAGAAATCGTGGCACGGGCAATCAGCATGGCAGGCGGGAAACCGGGGGATGTCCTGCATAACGCATATGGATATGGTTTATTTACCGGCGGACTTGGTCTTCATTATGGCAGTGAGAAGCTCGGGATGATCACGGTTCCGGTGTCAGGAGGGAACATGTCCAGGCAGATCACATTATTGGAAGACTTTAAGCCGTCCATCATATGCGGTACACCTTCGTACGTTCTCAATTTAGCTGAATCAATGGAGGCTCAAGGAAAGGATCCGGCTTCCCTTTCTGTAAAGTATGGAATCTTCGGAGCCGAGCCGTGGTCGGATTCAATGAGGAAGACGCTGGAGCGGAAGATGGATATTAGAGCATGCGACATATACGGGTTAAGTGAGGTCATCGGTCCCGGGGTTGCCATGGAATGTCATGAAGCACGGGACGGCCTTCATATAGCAGAGGATCATTTCCTCGTTGAAGTCATTAACCCTGATACGTTAGAGACCCTGCCGGAAGGGGAGGTCGGGGAGCTTGTGTTTACGAGCTTAACGAAGGAAGCCTTTCCGATCATCCGGTATAGAACCGGCGATATCGCTTCGATTCAGCACGGAACATGCTCATGTGGACGAACAACGGTGAAAATGTCCAGGGTGAAAGGAAGAGTCGATGACATGCTCATTATCAGGGGTGTGAACGTGTTTCCATCTGAAATGGAGCATTTTCTGCTTCAGATAAGTGAACTTGCACCGCATTATCAAGTTCACTTAAAGAAAAAAGGGGCACTGGATTTGGTGGAGCTGCAGGTCGAGGTGACGGATGAATGTTTTAATGGGGTGTCGAATGACTTACATCATGACCGCCTGAGTGAGCTCGAAAGAAAAGTGAAGAGCCTGATGAAAGACCGTTGCTATGTTTCCATGGATGTCAAAGTGAGAGCTCCCAGGGAAATACCCCGCTCGGAAGGTAAAGCCATCCGGATTGTCGATCTTAGAGGAGAAGCCATGCTTCAATAAATTTTTTTGAAAAAAATACCTATCACACCATTTCAGTATAACGTTGAAATGGTGTGATGAAGGAGGGGCTGCAATGAGTGACGTATTGACAAATCAACCATTGACGGAAGATGAGCGTATGGCTCATTTTATGAAAAAGATCGAAAATGACGAAAAGATAGAAGCCGATGATTGGATGCCGGATGAATACCGGAATGCGCTGATCAAGCTGATCTCCATGCACGGCATCAGTGAAATCATGGGGGCACTTCCTGAGAAGGAGTGGGTCCCGAAAGCACCTACCCTTAGAAGAAAACTGGGGATCATGGCGAAGGTTCAGGATGAGATGGGGCACGGACAGCTTCTGCTTCGTGTAGCGGAAGATTTGATGAAGCCTTACGGGAAAACGAGAGAGCATATCATGAGAGATTTGTTTTCCGGAGATTTGAAGTTTCATAACGTCTTTCATATGGAGGCACCGACATGGGGGGACGCAGGATTGATCGGCTGGCTTGTGGATGGGGCGGCGATCATCACACAAACGAATATGCTTCATGCTTCCTACGGACCGTACGCCAGGGCGCTGAAGAGGATTTGTGCCGAGGAGGTATTCCATGCCCAGCATGGTGAGGCGATCATCATGGCTCTCGCAGAAGGAACACCGGATCAGAAGGCACTGGTCCAGGATGCGGTGGACCGTTGGTGGGAATCTCTTCTGATGTTCTTTGGACCTGGTGATGCGAAGACGACGGGCTCTTCCAAGCAGGATATTACCATCAAGTACAACATCCGGACGAAAACGAATGAACAGCTTCGACAGGACTTTTTCACGAAATATGTTCCAAGGATGCTGTCATTGGGACTGACGCTCCCGGATGAAACCATGTACTTTGATGAAGAACAGGACTTATGGATTTATAAGCAGCCAGACTGGAGTCGCTTTAAGGAAATCATTCGCAACAACGGGCCGAAATCGAAGGATCGCCTCCGTTTAAGGGAATTATCCTACGATAATAATGCGTGGGTCCGGGAAGCGTTAAGCCCTGGTGACCGAGTAAGTTAGAAGGGAATGAGAAGAGATGTCAGACAAGGGTCAGAACTTTTATCAGGAATTTGAAGTGTTCAGTAAACGGTCGGACGGAGCACAGATGCAGCACCAGTTCAGTCTGCTGGCTCCCAACCATGAGCTTGCTATGGTGATGGCTCAAGAGAATTTCATGAGAAGAGAGCCTGTTTCGGATATATGGGTAGTGAAACGGTCGGATGTCCGGATGATGACGCCCGAAGAAAGAGAGAGCGTCTCCCGTCTTGATAATAAAGATTACCGTAACGCCAAGGGCTACGGCTATTTGAAGAAAAAGTGGAGACAGTACGAACAGGAAATGCTTGATGAGAAAGAAATCATGTCGTGGGGAGAGTTGGTGAAGAAGAAATGAACGTGAAAAGTCTACAGGACATTCCGAATGCAAATTATAAGGAAGCCCTCTTGAGCCTCTTATATCAGCTGGCTGATGACGATTTCATCCTTGCTTACCGGGGATCTGAATGGCTGGGGCTCGCTCCCCATATCGAGGAGGATGTCGCGTTTTCTTCCATCAACCAGGACACAATGGGACATGCGACCATGTTTTATCAGCTTCTTGAAGAGTTGGGAGAAGGCGATCAGGACCATCTCGCCCATGGTCGGAAAGCGGCCGAAAGAAGAAATGCCATTCTCCTTGAAGAAGTGAACGGACCCGGAAACTACATGGAGGAACCACGCTATGATTGGGCCTTTGCCGTGGTGCGGCATTATTTTTACAGTGTGGCGAAAAAAGTGCGCATCGATGCGCTTAAGAATTCTTCCTATGAACCACTAGCCGAGATGGCCGTCAAGATCAACACAGAATTGTACTACCACCTGCTTCACTGGAAAACCTGGTTCATTCAGTTGATGAATGCAGGCGGGGAAGCAAGGGAGCGTATGAATAAGGCAATGGAAAGAGTGCTGGAAGAATTCGCTGGGGTCCTGACCCTGGGGCCAAGGGGGAAAGAAATGTCCCAAATGGCATTGATCGAAGGGGAAGAAAGTTTAACAAGACGTTGGGAGCTCGCGCTCGAGCCGGTCTTCAGGTCCTGTCAACTATCCTTTCCACCGATTGTAGGAATGAAAAAGGGGAATGGACGCTTAGGTGAACACACATCTGAACTGGATACGGCACTTTCGACCTTAAGCGAAGTCTATCAAACAAATCCGGCTGCAAGCTGGTAAAGGATGAGGGAAATGACTGCTACCGTTTTAGATGTTCTTCAAACAGTGAAAGATCCTGAAATCGATTCCATCAGCATTGTGGATCTCGGAATGGTCAATCGCGTCGATCAACAGGAAGGAAATCTTGTGATCGAGCTTCTTCCCACTTTTGTAGGCTGTCCTGCACTGGACATCATTAAAGGCAATGTGGAGAAGGCATGCAGGGAACAGCTGGACGTCCGATCTGTACAGGTGGAGTTCGTCTATTCTCCTCCATGGACATCGGACCGACTGACGATGAATGGACGGGAGCGGCTGAAGGAATTCGGCATTGCGCCGCCTCCAGAACATTTTACAGGGGAAGAAGATTGGGAGATTCATTGCCCGTACTGTGATTCCGCCTATACGTCCATGGAGAATCTGTTCGGGCCCACCGCCTGCAGAAGCATCCTCTACTGCAAACAGTGCCGGAACCCGTTCGAAGCCATGAAACCTATATCCACGATGATGTAAAAATCTAGTAAACTACTGAAAACTAAAGGAGAGATTCCATTATGGTAAAACTGATTGCGTTATATAAGCACCCTGAAAATAAAGAGAAATTCGATGAGCATTACTTCAATACCCACGGTCCGATCACTGCGAAGATTCCCGGCTTGAAGAAGATGGATGTCACTCGCATTGTCGGATCTCCGATGGGTGGGGAAGGCAAATATTACTTAATGTGTGAAATGTATTACGAAAGCCATGAAGCACTGAAGGCAGCCATGAAATCCGACGAAGGAAAAGCTTCCGGGAAGGACCTTATGGGCTTTGCCGCAGATCTTGTCACCCTTATGATCGGCGAAGAAGTGAATGAATAAAGAGTACGAATATATCGTAGTGAGCGAGAGGGACGGAGTTGGTTTCATCGAACTGAACAGACCGAAAGTCCTGAACGCCATCAATCGTCCCATGGTATCGGAACTGGTCCATGCTTTCGAAGCGTTTGACAGGAACGACAATGTGAAGGTGATGGTGTTATCCGGCAGGGGGAGAGCTTTCGCCGCAGGAGCGGATATTGATGAAATGGCAGAGGACGGGGCCATTGATCTGGAGCTCTTGAATCAATTCACCGAATGGGACCGCCTTGCCTGGATCAAGAAGCCGATCATCGGAGCGGTCCAGGGGTTTGCGTTAGGTGGCGGATTTGAGCTTGCCCTTTGCTGTGACCTTTTATTCGCAACGGAGGATGCAAGCTTCGGTTTTCCCGAAGTAAATCTTGGGGTCATGCCGGGAGCAGGCGGGACACAAAGGCTTACAAAGTTGATCGGGAAATCCCGTGCTATGGAATGGCTATTATCCGGAGACATGTTTACAGCCGCCCAAGCACTCCAATGGGGAGTCATCAACCGGACGATCCCTAAAGAGATATTAATGGAAGAAACAGAGAAATTTGCGAGGAAATTGGCTGTCAAGCCTCCGCTTTCCCTTCGCTTGATCAAGGAGTCAGTACATAAAGCCGTGGATTCCTCGATTTATGAAGGAATGCAGTATGAGCGTAAGAACTTCTATCTCCTTTTTGCCTCGGAAGACCAGAAAGAAGGCATGAAGGCTTTCGTGGAAAAACGCAAACCTGATTTCAAAGGAAAATAAGGAGGCTGCACTATGTTTGAAACGATTAACTATGAAGTGAAGAATAACGTAGCCTGGATCACCCTGAATCGTCCCGATAAGCTGAATGCATTCATCCGTCAACTGAATATGGAAATTCAAAAGGCGGTAAAAGAGTCTTCGCGAAATGAAGAAGTGAGAGCCATCGTCATCACGGGGGAAGGCAGGGCCTTCTGCTCAGGGCAGGATCTAAGTGAAGTGGATGAAAGCATGGATCACGGTGAAGTGCTGCGGAATCATTACGGGCCGATGGTGAAGGAAATCGAGCAGTGCGAAAAACCTGTCATCGCCGCTGTCAATGGAGTGGCTGCAGGAGCGGGGTTCAGCCTTGCGCTTGCATGTGATTTCAGGCTCGTGTCAGAGAAAGCGAGCTTCATTCAGGCATTTGTGCATGTCGGTCTCGTTCCGGATTCAGGAAATCTTTATTACTTATCGAAGATTGTTGGATACGCCAAAGCCCTTGAGCTGGCCGTTTTTGGAGAGAAAATCAAAGCGGATGAGGCGGAGAAACTGGGTCTTGTCACAAAGCTCATTTCAATTGATGAGTGGCAGGAAGAGACGAGAGCCTTTGCCGAAAGGATCGCCTCCATGCCGACAAAGGCAATCGGCTTGATGAAGCGCTTATTGAAGGGAAGTGCGGATCTGTCCTTCAACGAATACTTGGAAAAAGAAGCATATGCCCAGCGGATCGCAGGCAAGACAGAGGATCACCGCGAAGGTGTATCAGCCTTCATGGAGAAAAGAAAACCAGCCTTTCACGGAAAATAATTCAATCAAAAAGGAGATGGAGTTATGTCTACAGTAAAAGAGCAAAGTTTTGAAGTCCTTGAAATGAAAAGAGAGCATTATTCATTGGTGATCAACGGTCAGCGTATGGAAAGCACCTCTGGGGAAACCTTCACGACATACAACCCGGCAACAGGTGAGGCAATCGCCACTGTTTCACTGGCATCAACAGAAGATGCGGAAAAAGCGGTAGAGGCAGCAAGGAATGCATTCGATTTCGGTAAATGGAAGAAGTTCCCGATCAATAAACGTTCCCGTGTCCTTAATAAAATTGCAGGCATTATGAGATCCCGTTTCAATGAACTTGTATCCCTTGAAATCATGGACAGCGGGAAGTCGTTATCCGCGGCACAAGGTCAAGTGATGCAGGCAATCGAAGACTTTGAATTCTATGCAGGTGCGATCGTGGGTCACCGCGGAACGGTCAATAACGTACCGGGTCAATTCTCAAACGTCGCAGAGAAAGAACCGGTCGGTGTCTGTGCTCAGATAATCCCTTGGAATTATCCATTAATGATGGCTGCATGGAAAATCGCACCTGCCATTGCCGCAGGCTGCTCGGTTGTCGTGAAACCAGCCACCCTTACTCCTCTGACGGCCATTGTACTAGGTGAAATCTGTATAGAAGCGGGAGTACCTGAAGGGGTCGTCAACATCATTCCGGGAGCGGGTTCTTCTGTCGGTAATTACTTAGTGGAGCATGAAAAGGTTGATAAAGTTGCCTTCACCGGTTCCACTCCGATCGGAAAAAACATCATGGAAAAAGCGTCTCAAACGTTAAAAAGAGTCACCCTCGAATTAGGCGGAAAATCCCCTAATATCGTATTTGATGATGCCGATGTGGATGCAGCTGTGGATGGTTCCCTATTCGGAATCTTCTATAATACGGGCCAATCCTGTGAAGCGCGTTCCAGATTATATGTGCACGAAGATATTTACGATGAGTTCATGGAAAAGTTCGTCGAGAAGACGAAGAAGCTGAAACTGGCTGATCCTCATGACAAAGGAACGCATATCGGGGCCATCATCAACCAGGGTCAACTGGATACGATCGATGGATATGTCCAGTCGGCCAAAGAAGAAGGAGCAACGATTTTAGCTGGAGGAAACCCAGCGAAAGTAGAAGGCTTCGAAAATGGCTACTGGTATGAGCCAACCATCATCACCGATGTGAATCATGATATGAAGGTGGTAAAAGAAGAGATCTTCGGACCTGTTGTGGTCGTAATGAAATTCAAGGATGAAAAAGAAGCGATCAGACTGGCGAACGACAGTGAATATGGATTGGGTTCTGCCGTATGGACTCAAAACCATGGCCGTGCGACAAGAGTATCGAAGGCGATCCAGGCTGGGATCGTCATGGTGAACTGCCCGTTCTCGGCTTTCCCGGGGACTCCATTCGGAGGCTATAAGCAGTCCGGGTTCGGCCGTGAGCTCTGTGTCGAAACGCTGGATCTGTATACTGAAACGAAGAGTATCATTTCGTACTTCGGAAACCGTCCGTTAAATCCATTTGGCGTATAAAAAACATCAAGCAGGGGTTGTCCTAACAAGGTCAACCCCTTATTGCAAGAAAGGGGAAATGAAGGATGACACAGCATATCGTGGTAGTGGGTTCGGGTGTGATGGGTAGAGGGATTGCCTATGTAAGTGCAACAGGAGGTTTCAGAACCACACTGGTTGATATTAAACAAGAGCAGTTGGATCACGCAAGAGAAGAAATCGAAATCATCTTCCGGAAGGGGATCGAAAGAAACAAGCTTACACAGCAGGAGTATGTAGAAGCAAAAGAGCTGATGAGCTATTCAACGAATCTATCGATTGCCGTCAGGGATGCCGACGTGGTCATCGAAGCCGTTCCGGAAAAGACAGACATCAAGCGTGGCGTATTCGAGGTCCTGGATGCCCATGCACCTGAGTATTGCTATCTGGCGACCAATACGTCCACCATGAGTCCGACTGAAATCGGGTCCTTTACGAAACGTCCGGATAAAGTGATTGCCATGCACTTTTTCAACCCTGTACATAAAATGCCACTCGTCGAAATCGTGAGGGGATTGGAAACGAGTGATGAAACAGCGGAGGTCATCGGGCAGGTGGCCCGCCTGATGGGGAAAGAAACAGTGGTCATCAATGAATTCCCAGGGTTTGTTACAAGCAGGATCTCGGCACTCGTCGGGAATGAAGCCTTCTACATGCTTCAGGAAGGACTAGGGTCTCCCGAGGAAATAGATAAAGCGATCAAGCTTGGCTTAAATTACCCAATGGGTCCCTTTGAACTCGGTGATTTAGTAGGATTGGATACACGATTGAATAATTTAAAGTATCTCCATGAAAAGCTTGGCGAGAAGTATCGTCCGGCGCCACTGTTAGAGAAGTACGTGAAGGCAGGCCGCCTTGGCAGAAAAACAGGCAAAGGGGTCTATGATTATTCAGCACCAAAAGAGAAGGAGCCCCAATCATGAGAGAGGTTGTCATTGTCGATGCCGTCCGGACCCCGATCGGAAGATATAAAGGAGCTTTAAAAGAAGTGCGTCCTGATGACCTTGGAGCTCATGTCATAAAAGCTCTGGTGGAAAGGAATCCCCTTGTCCCCGTCCATACGATTGAAGAAGTGGTACTGGGAAACGCCAATGGTGCCGGAGAGGATAACCGGAATGTCGCACGTATGTCGACTCTCCTTGCGGGTCTTCCTGTCGAGGTCGGTGCGACGACCATCAATCGTCTGTGCGGCTCGGGACTGGACGCTGTGAACTATGCAGCAAGGGCCATTTTAGCAGGAGAAGGGGAGGTCTTCATAGCAGGTGGAACCGAAAGCATGACGCGTGCCCCGTACGTCATGGCCAAGCCTTCAAAAGAATTCCCGAGAGGCAATATGGAAATGTTCGATACGACGATCGGTTGGCGTTTCGTCAACTCCCGGCTGAAAGAAAAATACGGGACCGACTCCATGCCGGAAACGGCTGAGAACGTGGCGAAGCAATTTGGCATTTCACGTGAAGAACAGGATCACTTTGCTTATTGGAGCCAGGTGAAGGCGAAGCGTGCCATGGACGAAGAACGTTTCAAAGAAGAGATTGTACCGGTGGAGCTTCGTGACCGCAAAGGAAATGTCTCTACCTTCATGATGGATGAGCATCCAAGACCCGACACCAATAGTGAGAAGCTGCAGAAACTTAAGCCCCTGTTCCAGGGGGGGACCGTGACGGCCGGGAATGCTTCCGGTGTGAATGACGGAGCATCGGCTCTTTTACTCATGAGCAGGGAAAAGGCGGAAGAATTAGGGGTCACCCCCCTCGCCCGCTACGTGACGTCAGCCACTGCGGGCCTGGAGCCTTCCGTCATGGGACTGGGGCCAATCTATGCCACACAGAAGGTCCTTAAGCGCTCGGGCCTCGCCCTTGATCAGATCGGCTTGGTGGAGCTGAATGAAGCCTTCGCGGCCCAGTCCCTCGCCTGCATCCGTGAACTCGGACTGAACGAAGAAATCGTCAACGTCAACGGGGGAGCCATCGCCTTCGGTCATCCGCTTGGGGCAAGTGGGGCCCGTATCCTGACCACCCTTCTCTATGAAATGAAGAAGAGGAAAGTACGATACGGCCTCTCCACCATGTGCATCGGAGTAGGTCAGGGAATCGCGACCCTCGTTGAAAATATAGAATCGTAAGTGCCCTGTTTTTGCAGGGCTTTTTGTGATTAAGAGGTTTCCTTTTTAGAAAGGATAGACGTGAGGTGATAAAGATGGAATTTGAAATCATGACAGTCGAAAGTGAAATTCCCTGTCTCGTCGTCGCAGATGAAGATAACGGCAGATTTATGATCAGGAAGGCGGACACGAGCGGGGAAGTGTTCAACAGTCAGGAGGAGCTTGTACATTGGATCGAGGCAAACTGGTCCAAGGAAAAGGTCGTGAACACGTATGATTTTGTAAAGATGCTGGAGATGTTGAGGGTGTATCATTGAGGGACAGGCTCTTTGGGGGAGCCTGATTTTTTTATTTAGAATATGTATCTAAGAATATTCATTTATCTTCCTGGATTTTTTATGCTATTATATTTATTAAACGTAAAATTAACGTCATAAATGAATGCGATAGGATAAAAGGAGAGGCAGCGATGAATACAAGATCAATGATCTTTACACTATACGGGGACTATATTCGCCACTACGGAAATAAAATATGGATCGGCAGCTTGATTCGCCTGCTGAATGAATTTGGTCATAATGATCAGGCCGTCCGTGCCGCGATTTCGAGGATGAACAAGCAAGGATGGGTCCAGGCGGAGAAACAAGGGAACAAGAGCTATTACTCCCTGACTGAACGCGGCGAGGTCCGCATGGAAGAAGCGGCAAACAGGATATTTAAGCTGAAGCCTGAGCAATGGGACGGAAAATGGAGGATCCTCATGTATTCCATTCCCGAAGAAATCAGGAGTATCCGTGATGAACTGAGAAAAGAACTGGTTTGGAGCGGATTTGGAACGCTGTCGACAAGTACGTGGATTTCTCCCAACAACCTGGAGAAGCAGGTGCAATCCCTTATCGATAAATACGATATTAAAGAGTACGTCGATTTCTTCATCGCAGAACATAAAGGTCCGAATGAAAATCAACGGTTAATAGAAAAAAGCTGGGATCTGAACGAAATCAATGACCGATACCAGGAATTCATTTCCCGGTACAGCCAACAATACATGATTGATAAGAGTAAAATCAGTAAAGGACAAATGAGCGATGCCGAATGCTTCGTGGAAAGAACAAAGCTCGTCCATGAATACCGAAAATTCCTTTTCGTCGACCCAGGCCTGCCGGAAGAACTCCTGCCTGAAAAATGGCTCGGAGCCCACGCGGTCACTCTGTTCGGAGAATACTACAAAGAACTCGCAGAGCCGGCATCCCGATTCTTTGAAAGTGTATTCGAAGACGGAAACGAACTGAAGAACAAAGATGTGAGTTATAACGTGATGACACATCCGTTATTGCTTGACTGAAAAAACCACCTGCCCATTTAAATCGGCAGGTGGTTTTTTTGAGGGACGGACCTCTACTTTTTCATAAAATAAGAGAGTACTAAAAGCAACGCACCTGTAATAAGCGAAGCATACCAAGGAAACATGAAGGAAGGCCCGATATTAGGCAGGAAGTAGATACTGCAAATAATGATCCCCATTGATATCATGCCCATTGTTCCTGCCTTAAGGGAGTCTTTAATAGGGGTTTGCTTCTCTTTGAACAGGGATTTTTTAATAATAGAGAAGATAATCTTTACACCAATTAAACTTGAGCAGAAAATAAGAATGGCAAGGATGGAGAATGTGACTGGATAGAATTCATTGCTTATTTCTTTAAACATTGGACCTATCAATAATAAAAGTCCACGTGTCAACAAGAAGTATCCTAATAAATTCAAAGCTAGCGATGCTATGAATGTAGTGATACTCCTCTTCTTTTCGAAGGGAAGCTGCTCAATGATATCGTCAGCGTAAGCTTTGGGATCCTCTCCTAAGATCATTCTGGCTGTTTTCCCTTCACGTTGCCCGTCAATAATATGATCCAGAATTTCCATTAATATTTCCTCAGTCTGCTGCTCTGACAAAGTAAGCTGAAGGCGCATATATATCAGAAAGTCAGAATAGTACTTTTCATTTTCTTCCGACAAACTTGTTCGTTTCTGATTGTTTAATTCAATTAACTGCTTGGCTTCAATCATCATGATTCCCCCTTATTAACAATGTTGTCACTGGTGATACGATTTGTTCCCATTCCTTCGATATATCAGATAGTACGGAATGGCCGTCCTCCGTTAAATAATAATATTTTCGGTTGGGGCCAGAATCTGAAGGCTGCATTTCCCCCCGGATTAACTTATTTTTTTGGAGCCGTAGTAATACAGGATATATAGTCCCTTCGCTTACATCCTGTAATCCAGAAGACTGCAGTTTTTTTGAAAGTTCATATCCGTAGACCGGTTCTTTTTCAATTACAGAAAGAATACAACCATCTAATATCCCCTTTAATAGCTGACTGCGGATAGACATATGATATGAAACCCCCACTTCTAGTATATTGCATTACAAGGTACCGGATGATAAAACAGCTACCTTGCTTTGCAAAATAGCTACTTTTAGAATATGTGTTTAGGAATAAATTGTCAACAAATATTTCAAATTAGTGGAAATATCATTTGGACTTGTCGAACAATCCCAAAAAGTATAACATAAATTTAACGAAGGGGGATTATAATGAATAACTTAACGAACGTCTTACATATAAAATATCCTATCGTTCAAGGTGGCATGGGGAACATCAGCAATGCCCCGTTGACGGCGGCAATCTCTGAAGCAGGAGCACTTGGAACGATTGGAGTCGGGACCATGGGCGTGGAGGAAGTGGAAGCGATCATCGTCGAAACGAAAAAGAGAACCAGCAAGCCTTTCGCCCTGAACATCCCGATTTCCATCACACCGCATCTGAAGGAGATGGTTCGTTTAGTGGTGACACACGGCATACCTGTCGTTTCCTTATCAGCGGGAAATCCATCCCCGCTCATTCCTTATTTTCATGAGCACAATGTAAAGGTGATCTGTGTCGTCGCTTCGAAAAAACAGGGAAAGAAAGCGGAAGAGGCAGGTGCGGATGTGATCGTCGCGGAAGGGTATGAAGCCGCCGGGATCAACTCCAATCTGGAAACGACCACTCTGGCCCTTATTCCTCAACTCGTGGATACGGTAAAGATTCCGGTAGTGGCAGCAGGTGGAATCGGTGATGGACGGGGACTTGCTTCCATGCTTGCCCTTGGTGCGAGCGGAGTGCAAATGGGGACACGGTTCATCGCGACCAAAGAAGCTCCTTTTCATGAAAACTATAAATCGACCCTGGTGGATGCGAAGGACGATAGCACGGTCATCGTGGGCCGTTCTGTCGGCAGGGTGAGACGTGTGATGAAGACACCTTATGCAGATGGGTTGCTTCAAAAAGAGCGGGAGGGAATCGCTCCTGATGAGTTCAACCACATGACATCCGAGGATCATCACCGGATTGGGGCGCTTGAAGGGAAACTGGATCAGGGCTTCATCAACGGCGGGCAGGTGTCCGGTCTTGTAGAGGATATTCCAACGGTAGAGGTGCTGCTCAAAAGAATGATGAGCGATGCAAACAGGATTTTCAGAGAGCTTTCCAGTTACGAAATGCGTTCTTAATAGATTAAGGTTTTCTAAGCGCTGCTCCTTTTAGGGAGGGCGCTTTTTTTGGGTGGAGCTCGCAAAGTGGCACAGGTTCAACATCCCCCATCACAGATTCCATCCTCATGTCAGAAAGCTATTGCACAAAAATTTTCCGTAACTTCCTCTAGATATTCCCCCCAAGACCGACTATACTAGTATTAATTTTTAAATTTTCCGAATATTATTGACTATTTTGCGACTGGAGTGATAATATAACGTTGTATTTACGTTCGTTCATATTTTTATCATACATGGATTTGCTAGTCTAGTAGACTACTGATCATATATCAGGAAGAGAAAAAGGGGGATTTCTGTGAAGAAGAAGAGTTTATTACTTGTTGTGATCTCTATGTTATTTGGAATGCTGATTCTATCAGGATGTGGTAGTGATAAGAGTTCCGGCGGTGGAGATGGTGAGAAGCAATATGTCATCGGGGTAACCCAGATTGTGGAACATCCATCACTGGATGCGGCATTTGAAGGTTTTAAGAAAGCTTTGGATGAAAACGGTTTCAAGGAAGGCGAAAACGTTAAGTATGATGTTCAAATCGCTCAAGGAGACCAAAGTAACTCACAAAGCATTGCGAAGAACTTTGTCGGGGACGGTGTAGACCTTATCTTTGCAAACTCTACCCCAAGTGCACAAACTGCCCTGAATGCAACGAAAGACATTCCAATCGTATTCACCTCTGTCACGGATCCTGTCGGTGCTGAACTGGTCAAGTCATTTGACGAGCCAGGTGAGAATATTACTGGTACGACGGATACTCACCCAGAAGCGATTTCAAAGACACTCCACTTTATCACGGATGAAATGAAAGCGAAGAAAATCGGGATTGTCTATAATTCCGGTGAGCAAAATGCTGTCGTGCAGGTAGCTGAAGTGAATAAACTCGCGAAGGAAAAAGGCGTGGAAGTGGTTGAAGCAACGGTTTCAACGTCTGCAGATGTGAAACAGGCGACTGAATCCATGGTGGGAAGGGTCGATGCCCTTTACATCCCGAAAGATAACACAGTCGTTTCAGCCCTTGAGTCGGTCATCACGGTAGCGAATGAAAAGGATATTCCTCTATTCGTCGGGGAACTCGATTCATTGAAAAAAGGAGCCATTGCTGCAAGTGGATTCAACTATGAAGATCTTGGTTACCAAACCGGGTTGATGGCGGTGAAGATCTTAAAAGGGGAGAAAAAGCCTTCTGAACTCCCTGTACAGGCTCCGGAAAACTTCGAGTTGATGTTCAATAAAGCGGCAGCTGAAGAACAAGGTGTGGAAGTACAGGAAGCCTGGTCAGACCTTGGGAAGTTTATCGAAGAAAAATAGGAAGGGATGATGATTCGTGCCAACAGCAATATTCGCATCCTTTGAATCTGGAATCATTTACGCTATTATGGCCCTCGGAGTCTACCTGTCCTTTCGGATATTGGATTTTCCTGATTTAACAGTCGATGGCAGCTTCGTAACAGGGGCCGCTGTCGCTGCAACCATGATTGTCAGTGGCGTAAACCCCGTCATCGCAACGATTACGGCGATAGTGATCGGATTTGTAGCAGGATGTATAACAGGTTTACTTCATACGTTTGGTAAAATAAATGCCTTATTATCAGGGATCTTGATGATGATCGCCCTTTATTCCATCAATCTTCGGATCATGGGGAGATCGAATGTACCCCTGCTCAGTCAGGATACTGCGTTTACAGGGATAGAAGGATTCTGGTCCCCTCTTGGTATCGATGCCGCCCTTAATAAAGTATGGACAGGCATCGGGCTTGGGGAGCCAGTTCCGGGAACATGGAGCATTCTGTTCATCATGACGATCATTACACTGCTGATCAAATTTTTGACAGACGCATTTTTGAAAACGGAAATCGGGTTGGCGTTGAGAGCGACTGGGGATAATCAACGGATGATCCGCAGCTTCTCTGCCAATACGAATCTGATGATCATTCTCGGGTTGGGGATCTCGAATGGGATGGTGGCGCTATCCGGTGCTCTGATCGCCCAATACAGCCGTTTTGCCGACGTCGGAATGGGGATCGGGATGATCATCATCGGGCTCGCTTCTGTCATCATCGGTGAAGCATTATTCGGAACGAAGACGATTGCCCGTACGACCTTAGCCGTTATCGGCGGGGCGATCATCTACCGATTGGTCGTTTCCATGGCTCTTCGTGTCGATTTCCTTGAAACAGGGGATATGAAACTGATCACGGCGACCATCGTCATTCTGGCCCTTGTCATGCCTAAGGTGATGGATCGTTACAAGGATAAGAAACGAAAGGCGCAGCGGATGGCGGAACGGGTAAACCAAACGTCGATTTCAGAGAGAAAGGGTGATGGCGGTGTTACAATTAAATCGAATTCATAAAGTATTCAATGAAGGGACACCCGATGAGAAAATCGCCCTTGATGATATTCAGCTCTCTCTGAAACCAGGTGATTTCGTGACGGTCATCGGGAGTAACGGCGCGGGGAAATCGACACTGATGAACATCGTCTCAGGGGTGTTGATTCCTGATATCGGAAATGTGTTGATCGATGACCACGAGGTATCGAAGGTTTCTGAGTATAAACGTTCAAAGCTCATTGGCCGCGTATTCCAGGATCCCATGGCAGGGACGGCGCCATCCATGACCATAGAGGAGAACCTGGCCATGGCGTATTCCCGCAACCGGACGAGAACCTTCAGGATGGGGGTCACGAAGAAGCGGAAAGTGTTCTTTAAAGAAGTACTTGAAACCCTTCATCTCGGACTTGAAAACCGTCTGAATGCCAAGGTGGGATTATTGTCAGGTGGAGAACGGCAGGCCCTTTCCCTATTGATGGCGACCTTCACAGAGCCATCGATCCTGCTATTGGACGAACACACGGCTGCCCTTGATCCGGCCCGTGCGGATCTGATTACGAACCTGACAAAGGAAATTGTGGAGAAATACAAGCTCACTACATTGATGGTCACCCATAACATGCAGCAGGCCCTGGATCTCGGGAACCGCTTGATCATGATGGATAAGGGACAGATCATCCTTGAAGTGAATGAAGAACAGAAGAAGCATCTCACCGTCGAAGGATTGCTTCACGAATTCCAGAGGATCCGTGGCAGTCAACTGGCAAGTGATCGGGCACTTCTTTCATAGAATATAAAAAGAATAAACAACCTTCTGTAAAAAGCAACGGGACTTTGGTTCCGTTGCTTTTTTGCGTTAATAGAGTCACTATGCATAACTTATATTAATATAATATTTTAAATATTTTAACAATTTATTGACTATTTATAAAACAAAATGTTATTATATCGTTGAATTAACGTTATATAAAAATGTATGATTCGTTGGTTTAAAGGGGGAAAGCAATGAAGTCTGGATTAGCAGTAGGACATACTGCCGTTATTACGACTGAAGTCATCCCCGGCATGTATGCCCAGTTTGAAGGAAACGTGGTTCATCCCGTGTATTCAACGGTGTCAATGGTGTATCACATGGAATGGGCATCCAGGAAAGTCATTCTACCCTATTTGGAAGATCACGAAGAAGGAATGGGGGCAGAGGTGAACGCCCGGCATGTGGCTCCGGCGAAAACAGGTTCCCTTCTTGAAATTAGAGCGAACGTTATTGAATATGAACGAAACGTCATCGTAACGGAAGTGACTGTCAGAGATAGAGAGAGTGACAGACTCATCGGAAAAGGTGAAGTGAAGCAAGTGGTATTACCGAAAGAGAAAATTAACGAAAGAATTAAAGAGAGCTAGATCCATTTATGAAGCGGGTAGTAAAAGGAGGAAGCAAAGTGTCTAAAGTATCGACTGAATTGAAAGCGGTTACAAACAGAGAGCTTGTAGGGGGAAATGATATGGATATGTTCCAGAAAATACAGAACCATGAACAGGTCGTTTTTTGCAACGATGAGGAAACAGGGCTGAAAGCCATCATCGCCATACATAATACCACCCTCGGTCCAGCTCTTGGCGGATGCCGCATGAGACCTTATTCATCAGTAGATGAAGCGCTTGAAGACGTCCTGCGCCTATCCAAAGGCATGACGTATAAATGTGCAGCGGCCGACGTCGACTTCGGTGGAGGGAAGGCGGTCATTATCGGAGATCCGGAAAAAGATAAACATCCGGAGCTGTTCCGTGCCTTCGGTCAATTCGTCGAATCCCTTAATGGACGATTCTATACAGGGACAGATATGGGGACCACGCCTGAAGATTTCGTTTATGCCTTGAAAGAGACAAATTGTATCGTCGGCGTCAATGAAGAGTACGGCGGAAGCGGTGATTCATCCATCCCGACGGCCATGGGCGTGATTTATGGGTTGCAGGCGACAAACCAAAATGTCTGGGGTTCAAAAGACCTTCATGGAAAAAGCTACGCCATTCAGGGGCTCGGGAAAGTCGGGTTTAAAGTAGCAGAGCGACTGTTGGAAGAGGGAGCCGATCTGTATGTAACGGATATCAGTCAGAAATCCATCGATCTATTGGTTGCGAAAGCGAAGAACATTGGTGCGGCCATCAAAGTCGTATCGGGAGAGGAAATTTATTCTGTCGATGCGGATGTCTTCGTGCCATGTGCCATCGGGGGAGTCATCAACGATCACACGGTGGATCAGTTAAAGGTAAAGGCGGTGGTGGGTTCTGCCAATAATCAGCTATTAGATCTTTCCCATGGGCTGAAGCTGCACGAAAAAGGGATCCTGTATGCCCCTGATTACATCGTCAATGCCGGAGGACTGATCCAGGTGGCGGACGAATTATATGAGCCGAACAAAGAACGGGTCCTTCAAAAGACAAGCGCCATTTACAACAGCCTTCAAAACATCTATCTGCAGTCGGAAAATGAGCACATGACCACGGTGGAAGCGGCCAACCGTTTCTGCGAGGACCGGATCCACGCACGCACGAGAAGGAACAGCTTCTTCTCCCATGCGAAGCGTCCGAAGTGGTCGGTGAGAACGTAAATCCAGGCAGTTTCATGATTATCCCGAATCTCCAACAATATTGCACCACACGAGGTGATGAAATGATCGAGGAATTTCAACTGGTCCAAGTCATGGACCAACAAGGACAACTGGTTCAAAGCGAGTATGAAAAAGACATTTCAGAAGAATTGGCCCGTACGTTTTACCGGCATCTCATGAGGATCCGCACCTTCGATCGTAAAGCCGTAAGCCTTCAGCGCCAGGGCCGTATCGGAACCTATGCACCATATGAAGGTCAGGAGGCATCCCAGGTGGGGAGCGCCCTTGCCCTGCAGGAGAAAGACTGGTTATTTCCATCCTACCGCGATCATGGCGCAACCATGACATTCGGACATTCGCTCCTTCATATCCTTCTTTTCTGGAAAGGGAGGAATGAAGGGTGTGTCCCTCCTGAAGGGAAGAATATCTTCACTCCAGGCATCCCGATTGCGACCCAGCTTCCACATGCGGTAGGCGCGGCTTTCGCTGAAAAGAGAAAAGGAACCCGGAATGCGGCCATTGTCTATTTCGGCGACGGCGCCACTTCCGAGGGCGATTTTCATGAAGGATTGAATCTGGCAAGTGTATGGGGGGCTCCAGTCGTCTTTTTCAATCAAAATAATCAATATGCCATATCTGTCCCCATCCACAAGCAAATGAAGACAAAGACCATCGCCCAGAAAGCCCTGGCCTATGATATCCCAAGCGTCCGCATCGACGGCAATGATATTTTTGCCGTTTATTTTGAAACATTGAAAGCACTGGAGCGAGCAAGGAACGGGGACGGACCTACCTTAATCGAATCGGTGACATGGAGATATGGTGCCCATACGACAGCCGATGATCCGACGAAGTACCGTAACCAGCAGGAAAGCGAGTCCAGGCGTAAAGATAATGACCCCGTCGATCGTTTAACCAAATACATGAAGCTAAGGGGCTGGCTTGACGAGGAATGGACGGCTTCTGTCCAAAAGGAATGTGCGAAAGAAGTGGACCTTGCCGTCGACGAACTGGAAGCATATCCAGCCGCGGATCCGGGTTTGATCTTCGATTATGTGTTTGCCAAACCGACATGGACGATCCAGGAACAAAAAGAAAAGCTCATTGAGCAATTGAGAGGTGAATAGAATGAGCACCTTAACGAAAATGAAGACGTTGACGATGGTTCAGGCCATCACGGATGCCATGAGAGTGATGCTCGAAGAAAACGAGGACGTCCTGTTGATGGGGGAGGATATCGGGACGAACGGGGGAGTGTTCCGGGCGACTGACGGCCTGCAACAGGAATTCGGCGAAGACCGGGTGCTGGATACACCCTTAAGTGAAGCCGGGTTTATCGGTGCCGCCATCGGGATGGGTTTGAATGGATTCCGCCCGGTGACGGAGGTCCAGTTTTTAGGATTCATCTACCCGGCATATGAGCAGATCATGACCCATGCTTCCAGAATACGGGCACGCACACTCGGGTCTTTCACCTGCCCACTGGTCATCAGGGCTCCTTATGGGGCCGGGGTCCGGGCGCCGGAAATCCATTCCGATAGCACAGAGGCACTTTTCACTCACATGCCGGGAATCAAGGTTGTCTGTCCGGCCACACCGTATGATGCCAAAGGTCTTCTGATTGCGGCGATTGAAGACCCCGATCCCGTCCTGTTTCTTGAGCCCATGAGATGCTACCGGTCTTCTAAAGAGGAAGTACCGGAAGAGAAGTACACCGTGGAAATCGGGAAGGGAAAGGTAGTAGCAGAAGGGGAGGATGTCACAATCATTGCATGGGGTGCGATGGTGAAGATAGCCGAGGACGCAGCGAAGGAAGCGGCGGATAAAGGCATCTCCTGCGAGGTACTTGACCTCAGAACCCTTTATCCCCTTGATAAGGATTTGATCTCAAACTCTGTCCAGAAGACCGGGAGGACCGTCATCGTCCACGAAGCCCATGCAACGGGTGGGGTTGGAAATGATGTACTTGCAATCATCAATGACAAATCTTTTTTATATCAAAAAGCGCCCACAGAGCGCGTAACAGGATTCGATACACCTGTCCCGTATTTCGGATTTGAAGATTTCTATTTGCCTGACAGTAAACGAGTGCTTGCTGCAGTGGAGAAAGTGGCGCGCTATTAGACAAGGAGGGAGTCCATGGAAGTTAAGCTTCATGATATCGGGGAAGGGATGACCGAAGCCAATATCAATCACTTTCTTGTGAAGGTGGGGGATATCGTAAAAGCGGATCAACCACTTGTAGAGGTACAAACAGATAAAATGACGGCGGAAATCCCGGCACCATTTTCAGGTGTGATTAAGGAATTCACCGTAAGTGAAGGTGAGACGATTCCCGTCGGATCGACGGTATTGCTGATGGAAAAGGAAAGCAGGGATGCTAGCCGCCGTACCGTTTCCCAGACGACTCAGGTCTTAAAGAAGAAGAGGATCCTTGCTTCCCCGTATACGAGAAAAATCGCAAGAGAAAATGGGGTCAATATAGAAGAAGTGGTTGGTTCAGGGGCCGGGGGCAGAATCGTCGATGAAGATGTTCTCCTCTATATGAAAGGCGACATAGGGGCGTCTCCAAAACCTGAAGAGGAAACTGTTCCTGCTGTTCAACCGAAGCCAGCAGAAACCGTGCCAAACACCATCCCTTTCAGGGGCAGGAGAAAACAAATTGCTTCCAAGATGGCTCATTCACTCAGAACCATCCCTCACTGCACCCATTTTGAAGAAATCGACGTGACGAATCTATTAGTCTGGAAAGATACGATGAAAAGAGGGGGACAGTCCGTTTCCATGGGGGCGTTTTTTATCAAAGCTCTTTCTGTCTGTTTAAAAGAGTTCCCGATCTTCAATGCCCGCCTCAATGAAGAGGAAGAATGTATCGAGCTTCAGCCACACCATAATATCGGTGTCGCAGTCGACACGGATGATGGTCTGATCGTTCCTGTCATCAAAGGGGTGGAAGGAATGACAATGGTCGAAATCCAGGCTGAAATGAAGGCCCTCACCGTCAAGGCTCAGGAAGGCAAGCTTGCGATGAAAGAGATCAAAGGAGGTACCTTCACGGTCAGTAATGTCGGCCCGCTGAACGGATCGATCGGGGCCACCCCGATCATTAACGAGCCGGAAGTGGCCCTCATAGCCTTTCATAAAACGAAGAAGCGTCCGATGGTGAATGAACACGATGACATTGTCGTCCGCTCCATGATGAATGTATCCATGTCCTTTGATCACAGAGTGGTGGATGGCGGGTCGGCCGTGACCTTTACAAATCGTTTGAGGGATTTGATCGAAGAGCCTCAATCCATGCTTTTGGAGTTGATATAAATGGTAGTGGGAGAAATTACAGAAGAAAAAGACGTCATTGTCATCGGAGGAGGTCCCGGAGGCTATCACGCAGCCATCAGAGCAGCGGGCCTCGGTAGACAGGTCACGCTGATCGAACGGGAGGACCTGGGGGGTACCTGCTTGAATAAAGGCTGCATCCCATCAAAGGTATTTACCCATTTTGCCCAGGAATTCAAAAAGACGAAGCACCTGAAGGAAATGGGGATGGAGTTCGGGGAAGTAGAGGCAAACCTTGCGACTCTTCAACACTATAAAAATAAAAAAATCACCCAGCTCCGTACCGGTGTGGAATCCCTCTGTAAAGCAAACAAGGTTGAAATCATAAAAGGGACGGCTTCATTCCTGTCAGAATCCCGTATCGGAGTCGAAAACGGGCATGAGTTCAGTCTTCTTAATTTTAAAGAGGCGATCGTCGCAACAGGTGGAGACTTTCACTATCCGGATGAAATTATCTTCAATGATGATACGATCCTGAAGGAAAGACAGGTGTTTGAGCTGGAGGACATCCCCCGGGAACTGATCATGTATGGTGCAGATTACATTTCATTGGAGATCGCGTCCGTTTTCTCAACATTGGGAAGTCGGGTCACGCTAATCCTGAGTGAAGAATTAGCATTGGATCCCTCCCTTTCCAAAGAATTGTCCAGGCAGTTAAAAAAACAGAAAATCAGTGTCATCAAAGATTGCGTACTGAAAAAGGCCAGTGAGAGGGACGGACTTGTCCTTGCAGAGCTCCAAAAAGAAGATGGAGAAACGGTCTCCATTGAAGGTTCTCACTTTGTCGTGAGCGGTCAAGTAAAACCGAATCTATCTGATCTCGGTCTCGACCGCCTTCGTATCGAAACAACCGGGCAGGGATATATCCATACAGATCGGGAGGGACGGACCTCCATTCCCCATATTTGGGCGATCGGGGATGTGACGGGAGGTCCGTCCCTCGCCGTGAAGGCGATCAAGCAGGGGAAGGCAGCTGCAGAGGCAATGGCGGGTCTTCCGGTAGAAGTGGATCTGCGGTTCGTGCCTACGGTGGTGCAGATGAGTCCCCCGATTGCGTACGCCGGCCTTACAGAAGAGGAAGCGAAGAGTGAAGGCTATTCGGTCACAGTGAGTGAGAACCCTGTCAGGGGAAATGGGTACGCCCAGCTCACAGAGGAGAAGGACGGATTCGTCAAAGTCGTGTCAGACAGTGAAACGGATATGATCCTTGGTATTCATATGATGGGAATGGGTGCGGTCGAGCTGATCACGGCAGGTGTAATGGGACTCGAAATGGCAGCGAGGGATGAGGACTTTCGCTTTCCGCTCTATCCCCACCCCAGCATGAATGAGACCATGCTCGAAGCGGTCGAAGGTTTAAAGGGGGATGCCGTGCATATGCCACCCAGAAAAAAGGAGCCAGTGAGATAAAAAGAGGGACGGACTTCATCACAGAGAAGCGTTTAAGCTTTACTAGCCATTCTTGAGAAGTTGTATAAAACGATTTAATATAATATTCAGAATATACTTACGTTTAATGGAGGGGTTAATATGCAAGAGAACGTAGCAAAAAAGCAGGCTAAGGCAGAAGAGGTATTCCCGGTAAGAGATGTCGATTATTTAGAATATTATACAGGTAATGCAAAGCAGGCAGCCCACTTTTTCTGTACAGCATTCGGATTTAAGACCGTTGCTTATTCAGGGCTCGAAACAGGCAATCGTGACACGGTATCCTATGTATTGCAACAAAACAAGGTGAGATTGCTCATTACAGGGAGTCTGCATGAAGGAAGCCGGGTATCCCAATTCGTGAAGAAACACGGAGACGGCATCAAAGACATCGCACTTGTCGTGGATGATATTGAGAAGGCTTACAGTGGAGCGGTGGAACGTGGTGCCATTGAAATCATGCCCCCTTCCACACTGGAAGACGATAACGGAACAGTGAAGAAAGCCGTGATCGGTACATATGGGGACACGATCCATACACTTGTGGAACGTAAAGATTACAAAGGGATTTTCATGCCTGGATTTGAAAAATATGATACGGCGCTTAAAAACGAAGATGCCGGCATCATCGCTGTCGACCACGTCGTCGGAAATGTGGAGCGCATGGAAGAGTGGGTGGAATACTACGAAAAAGTGATGGGCTTCAAGGAAATGCGTCATTTCACGAATGAAGATATCACAACAGAATATTCTGCCCTGATGTCCAAGGTCATGCATAACGGCGGCCGTATCAAATTCCCGATCAATGAACCTGCTGAAGGGAAGCGCAAATCACAAATCCAGGAATATCTTGAGTTCTACGGTGGCCCGGGAGTGCAGCATATTGCCATCCTGACAGAGGATATCGTGAAGACAGTCGGGATTCTTAAGGAAAATGGAGTAGAGTTCCTGAGCACTCCGGATTCCTACTACGAAATGCTCTCAGAGCGTGTAGGTGAAATCGATGAAGAGATTTCGCAAATCAAAGAGTTGAATATTTTAGTGGACAGGGATGACGAAGGGTACCTGCTTCAAATTTTCACGAAGCCTATCGTGGATCGTCCTACACTATTCATCGAAGTGATCCAGCGTAAAGGGGCGAGGGGATTCGGCGAAGGGAACTTCAAAGCACTATTCGAATCCATCGAACGCGAACAGGAGCGCAGAGGAAACCTATAAAAAATAGATAGATAGAATATATATAACGGGGGTCAAAGGACCGGTCAGGGGGTTAACTCATGAAGAGATTAGCTGCTTCTACGCTTAATATCGTACCGATTGCAGGTACCTATTTGAACGGGAAGACAAGCTAACACATGAGTCAACCCCCTTCATCCATGAGGAAGGCGAGGGTATATGTATGGCACTGAAGTTCAAAACAAGGGAAGCGGTCACACATATCGCTCCATATGTGCTGGGGAAGACGCTTCTGGATTTAAAGAAGGAGCATGGACTCAGCTCGATCAGAAAGTTATCGGAAAACGAAAATATATATGGCTGCTCCCCGAAAGTGAAAGAGTGGTTTAAAGAAAACGGAAGCGACTTGTTTTTATATCCCGACGGGGCTGCGGTGGACCTGAGTCAAAAAGTTTCAGCGTTCTTGGGCGTTCCGAAAGAACAACTCGTATTCGGGAACGGATCGGATGAAGTGATCCGGCTGTTGACGAGGGCCTATTTGAGCAGCGGAGACGAGGCGATCATGGCCGATGTGACGTTTCCGAGGTATCAGACCAATGTGTTGTTAGAGGGAGGCACACCCGTCATTGTCCCTCTCGTAGCCGGTACCCATGATTTACAGGGCATGCATGACCACATCACACCAAGAACAAAATTGATCTTTGTCTGCAACCCCAATAATCCAACGGGGACCATTGTAGGGAAAAGGGAACTACTGCAGTTTATCGAAAGTGTCCCATCCAACGTTCTCGTGGTGGTCGATGAAGCTTATATGGAGTACGTGACAACCGATGATTATTTAGAAACCCTGCCGCTTCTTACGGCATTCGAAAACCTGATCGTCCTCAGGACATTTTCAAAAATTTATGGCCTTGCCGGGTTAAGGGTCGGGTTCGGAGTCATGAATGAGGAAATTGCTGAACAGCTCCGTAAAGTGAAGGATGTCTTCAATGTGAATACCGTTGCCCAGAAATCGGCGATCATTGCCCTGGAAGATCAGGCGTTTATAAGGGAATGCACCCATAAGAACGAACAGGGTCGTCATTACTTGGAGGGGGAATTCGACCGGATGGGCTTATCCTATTTCCCTTCTCAATCCAACTTTATCATGGTGGACACAGGCTTGAATGGGGACGTGGTGTCCCATGAACTCGTAAAAGAGGGTCTCGTCGTTCGTTCAGGAACGCTTCTGGGATACCCGGACACGGTCAGGGTCACGGTTGGAACAGAAGAGGATAATAAACGATTTGTTGCAGCGCTGGAATCCATTTTGAATAACAAAGGGGTGAAGTGAAATGGACATCAAACCCCAGACCCTTGAGTGGCAGTCAGCGTATAAATTGATGATCGGCTCGATTCTGCCAAGACCGATTGCCTTTGTTTCATCCATTGATGAAAAAGGGAATGCGAACCTCGCTCCATACAGCTTCTTTACGGCGATTTCTGCAGAGCCTATGCTCGTCTGCTTCTCTCCCATGAGAAGAGGGAAAGATGGCAGCAAAAAGGATACCCTTCGAAATATCGAGAAAACGAAGGAATTTGTCATCAACATCGTCAGTGAAGAGTTTGTGGAGGAGATGAATAACTGTGCCATCGAATTTGATTCCGACGTGGATGAATTTGAACAGGTCGGACTGACGAAAAAGGAGTCCATCACTGTAAAGCCTCCTGGAGTGACGGAAAGCAAGGTTCAGTTGGAATGCGTGCTTCATGAGGTCCTTCACTTCGGCGATCATCCTGGTGCAGGAAGCCTTGTCATCGGGAAGGTGGAGTGTGTCAGGGTCAATGATGAACTCTACTATGACGGGAAAATAGATTCAGAGAAACTCAAACCGGTGGGAAGGCTTGCCGGCCAGATGTACACCAAACCATTATCCGATTCATTTGAATTGATTCGAAAAAGGTGATGACACGTGAAGTTGGTTAGTTTTTTAATAGATGGAGAAGTAAAGGCGGGGATGGTTCAGGATGAACTTGTCGTGGACATCCATGCTGTGAGCGGAGGCTCACTCCCTAAAGATATGTTATCCATCATCGATCTTGGTGACGAAGGACTGAAACGGATGAAGGAGCTGGGTGCTTTTTCAGAGGGAGAAGAGGGAGTGTATCCATTACGGGACGTCACACTGAAGGCACCGATTCCAAGACCTGTGAGCATCCGGGATTTCTATGCCTTCGAAGAGCATGTGAAAACGGCCCGTAAACGAAGGGGGCTCGATGTGGTGCCGGAATGGTATGACATTCCCGTGTTTTATTTCACCAATCACTTAGCTGTAAAAGGTCCAGGCGATCCCATCGCGAAACCTGCCGGCTGTGAGTGGCTCGATTACGAGCTGGAAATCGCCTGCGTCATCGGAAAAGAAGGCAGGAACATTTCCCCAGGAAGCGCGCAAGACTTCATTTACGGCTATATGATCATGAATGACTGGAGTGCAAGGGACATCCAGAAGCATGAAATGAAAGTCGGGCTCGGTCCTGCGAAAGGAAAGGATTTTGCCACGTCATTCGGACCTTATGTAGTGACGAAAGATGAGATGGATGCGTATCGAAACGGGGAACGTCTTGATCTGCCCATGACGGCAAAAGTGAATGGGAAGCTCTTATCCGAGGGGAATTATCAGGATATTCATTATACATTTGAAAACATGATCGAGCGCGCATCGAAAGACGTCACCCTGTATCCCGGTGAGGTGATCGGATCCGGTACGGTCGGCAGCGGCTGCATTTTAGAGCTTGGTCCCGAGAAGCATCCGTGGTTGAAGCCCGGGGACGTAGTGGAATTAGAGATTAAGGGATTAGGAGTATTAAGGAATACGATTGTAGAGAGAAGAAAGGGGGAAGACCATGTACTATCGTCAATTGGGGAACATACCTCATAAACGTCACACCATGTTTAAAAAGGAAGACGGAACGCTTTACAGGGAGCAGGTCATGGGAACGAAGGGATTTTCGGGAACCCAATCGATCCTGTATCATCATCACTTGCCTACGGCTGTGGCGAAAACAGAGTTTTTAGGCAGTTATATGCCGGAATTTGAGGAAGAGGGTGCTCTGCGTCATCGACATTTCTTTACAGACAAAGTCGAGAAGAAAGGCTGTGCCTTAAAGAGCCGTGAGTATTTACTTGGTAACTCCGATTTATTGATTGGAACCGCCTATGTCACGGAAGAGATGACAAGCTTTTACCGGAATGGTGACGGTGATGAAATGCTTTATATCCATTTTGGTAAAGGAAAGGTAGAGACGATGTTCGGAACGATCACGTATGGAAAAGGTGATTATGTGGTGATTCCGATCGGAACCATCTACCGGGTCGTTCCTGAAGAAGAGACGAAGATGCTGATCGTCGAGTCCTTCAGCCAGATCACCACTCCTCGTCGCTATCGTAACGAGTACGGGCAGCTGCTGGAACACAGTCCGTTTTGTGAGCGTGATCTGCGGGGACCTGAGAAGCTTGAAACGAACGATGAAAAGGGAGAGTTTGAAGTGATCACCAAATCCAGGGGTGCGCTTCATTCCCATGTATTGGATCATCATCCACTGGACGTCGTCGGATGGGATGGATATTTATATCCATGGGTATTCAACATAGAGGATTTCGAGCCGATCACCGGCCGTGTCCATCAGCCGCCGCCTGTCCACCAGACGTTTGAAGGTCATAACTTCGTCGTATGTTCATTCGTGCCGCGATTATATGATTATCATCCTGAATCGATCCCGGCTCCCTATAACCACAGCAATGTGAACAGTGATGAACTGCTGTATTATGTGGAAGGGAATTTCATGAGCAGGAAGGGGATCAAGGAAGGGTCGATCACCCTACATCCGAGTGGAATTCCACACGGGCCTCATCCAGGAACGACGGAAGCCAGTGTCGGAAAAAAAGAAACCTTGGAGCTCGCTGTCATGATCGATACCTTCAAACCGTTGAAAATCGTCAAAGAAGCAAACGATGTCGAAGATCAGAATTATATGTTCACATGGGTATAGAAGAATCAATCCAGAGGCCAGACTCTGGATTGATTTTTTTTTGTTGCATGAACATGCCTATTCCAGATCCGATCCGGCTGGGTACAAACACCCCGAACGCCGATACCTGTAGGATTTTGTCGAAAATTTTTTCAAGAGGTATTCTCCAAATCTGAACCACCATTCACCACCCTTAATGAAAAAATTCTTAAAAAATTTTTTCTTCCCACAAACTCTATAAGGACAAAGATGTAAGCGTTTACTTATAATCAGATTAATCTAAATAGTCAAATAATTTACAAAAAGCCTGTTGACCTTCCTGGGAAACGGGAGTAATATTGTCCTCAATATAAAAAACAGAGCCGGCGGGAAGCGGCAGTCACAAACCAATCAGCCGCGTTCTGAGTAGGCTTATCAAGTCAACGTACTTTCGTTGCAAAAATAAATTTCTGAATAATCAAATAAATCACAACCGGGAAAGGAATGATTAACATGAACGAACAGTGGATCTACTTAGACGGACAATACGTAAAAAAGGAAGACGCAGTTGTATCTGTGTACGACCATGGTTTTCTATATGGAGATGGAGTGTTCGAAGGGATTCGAATGTACGATGGGAACGTGTTCCGTCTGGATGAACATGTTGATCGCCTTTATGACTCAGCAAAATCCATCATGTTGCACATTGAACTCTCTAAAGAAGAGATGAGCGACATTATCGTTGATACATTGAAAAAAAATAAACTCGAAAATGCCTACATACGGGTGGTCATTTCCAGGGGTGTTGGAAACCTTGGGTTGGATCCATTCACTTGCAGGAAGCCACAGGTCATCGTCATTGCTGAACAACTGGCTCTATTCCCTAAAAGCTTATATGAAACAGGCATCGATATCGTTACCGTCGCAAGCCGGCGAAATCGTGCGGATGTCCTATCACCAAAAGTTAAATCATTAAACTACTTAAATAACATTCTCGTTAAAATCGAAGCCAACCTTGCAGGCGTAAGCGAAGCTTTGATGTTGAACGATCAAGGATATGTAGCAGAAGGATCGGCTGATAACATCTTCATTGTGAAGAAAGGAAAAATCCTTACACCTCCGGGATATGTAGGAGCGCTCGAAGGGATCACCCGGAATGCCATCATCGAAATTGCCGAAAAAGCAGGTTTCGAGATGAAAGAAGAAGTCTTCACCCGACATGATGTATATACAGCAGATGAAGTGTTCTTAACAGGAACAGCCGCTGAAGTCATTGCCGTTGTAAAAGTTGATGGCCGTGTCATCGGAGAAGGAAAACCTGGAAAGTATACAAATCAATTATTGCAGGAATTCAGAAACACTGTCACGCAGGATGGAAGAAAAGTTTACAAACAAAACGCTCAAGTTGGCTAAGTTGGAGGTGATGACGTGCGAAGTGACATGATCAAGAAAGGGATCGACCGGGCTCCCCACCGCAGTTTACTCTACGCGACGGGAGTCAAGCTCGAAGACATGGAAAAACCATTTATCGGGGTATGTAACTCTTATATCGACATCATCCCCGGTCATATGCATTTAAACGGATTCGCCCAGGTGGTGAAAGAAGCGATCCGGGAAGCGGGGGGAATCCCGTTCGAATTCAATACGATCGGTGTTGATGACGGGATCGCCATGGGGCATATCGGGATGAGGTACTCACTCCCAAGTCGCGAACTGATCGCCGACTCGGCAGAAACGGTCATCAATGCTCACTGGTTTGACGGAGTATTCTACATTCCAAACTGTGACAAGATCACACCGGGAATGCTGATGGCATCAGTCAGAACCAATGTCCCTTCCGTTTTTGTATCGGGAGGCCCCATGGAAGCAGGAGTCTCAAGTGAAGGGAAGCCACTATCACTCGTATCCGTTTTCGAAGGGGTCGGCGCCCACCAGTCAGGAAGGATGACGGCAGAACAGCTTCTCGATATCGAAGCAAATGCCTGTCCGACCTGTGGGTCATGCTCCGGGATGTTCACGGCGAACTCCATGAATTCCCTGATGGAAATGCTAGGAATGGCTCCACCGGGGAACGGGACGATCGTAGCCACCTCAGAAGAACGTCACAAATTGATCAAAGACGCAGCGAAACATCTTGTGGAAATGGTGAAAAAAGATATCAAGCCACGAGACATCATAACAGAGGACACCATCGATGACGCATTCGCCTTAGACATGGCGATGGGAGGCTCGACGAATACCGTCCTCCATACGCTGGCGATTGCCAATGAGGCGGAAATCGATTACGACATCAACCGGATCAATAAAGTCGCAGAAAGGGTTCCCTATCTATCCAAGATAAGCCCGGCCTCGGATTACTCCATGCAGGATGTTCACAATGCCGGAGGGGTCAGCGCCATCATTAAAGAGCTCTGTGAAATGGAAGCTGTACACAAAGACCGCATCACCGTTACAGGGAAATCCCTTTATGAAAATGTGAAGGATGCTCATATTCAAAATGATGATGTCATACGCCGCAGGGAAAATGCCCACAGTCCAGTCGGGGGATTATCCGTTCTCTTCGGGAATATTGCTCCTAATGGCGGTGTCATCAAAGTAGGGGCAGTCGACCCATCCATTAAAACATTCATGGGTGAAGCGATTGTATATGAATCCCAGGATGATGCCCTTGCCGGAATTGAAAGCGGAGAAGTGAAAGAAGGTCATGTTGTCGTTATCAGATATGAAGGTCCAAAGGGCGGTCCGGGAATGCCGGAGATGCTGGCACCGACAGCAGCCATTGCAGGACGCGGACTTGAGAAGCAAGTCGCACTCATGACAGACGGCAGATTTTCAGGTGCATCCCGTGGTATTTCCATCGGGCATGTCTCCCCTGAAGCAGCCGAAGGAGGGCCGATCGGTGTGGTGGAAAATGGAGATCCCATCTTCATTGATCTTACAAACCGGACGATTTCCCTCATGGTTTCTGAAGAAGAGTTGACGTTCAGGCAACAGGAGTGGGTACAGCCTTCTCCGAAAATCAAAAAAGGGTATCTTGCAAGATACGCAAAACTTGTTACATCAGCAAGTACAGGTGGAATCTTGAAAACGGAATAAGTGAAAGCGTTGAAGAGGTTAAAGGATTGGGAGCTGTATTTTCAGAGAGCTGGTGGTGCTGCAAACCAGTAATACAACCAATACCGACATCCCCTCTGAGTATCGTTCTGAACCGTGTAAGTAGGAACGATCGAGTAGATGATACTCGTTACAAAAACAAAGGCTGATGAAACCGATCAGCCTGCCAAGGGAGATGATATCGATCATCTCTGAACGAGGGTGGTACCGTGGAAAGGATCAAGACCTTTTCGCCCCTGCGAAAGATGAACTCTGTCGTAGTGGGTGGAAAGGTCTTTTTTATTTGAATGAATTGGTTGAACCATGCTGAGTGAAAAATCGAACATAGCAATTTAATAAGGGGAGGAGATAGGCAATGAGAGCGAAGGTAGAGGCAGAACCGGCTTCACAGACACTGACAGAAAACGGCAACGGCGCTGATATGCTCATGAAAGCTTTAAAGGAGGAAAAGGTTGAGATTCTGTTTGGGTACCCTGGAGGAGCGGTCTTGCCGATTTACGATGCTCTATACAAAGCCCCGATCAAGCACGTACTCGCCCGCCATGAACAAGGGGCCATCCACGCGGCTGAGGGTTATGCAAGGGTATCAGGGAAGCCGGGTGTGGTCATTGCGACATCTGGACCTGGTGCTACCAATCTCGTGACAGGGATTGCCGATGCCATGATGGACTCCCTTCCGCTGGTCGTCTTTACGGGGCAGGTGGCGTCGGGGGTCATCGGGACCGACGCATTCCAGGAAGCGGACGTGGTAGGCATCACGATGCCGATCACCAAGCATAATTACCAGGTACGGGATATTAAAGATTTACCGAGGATCGTGAAGGAAGCCTTTCACATCGCATCAACCGGGAGGCCCGGACCCGTACTTGTCGATATTCCAAAAGATTTGACCCTACAGCAGGCCTACCCGGTACACGAAGTGGAGATGGACTTACCCGGTTATCAGCCCAACTTTTATCCGAATCCCCTCCAAATCAAGAAGCTGGTGGATGCGATCAAGGTGTCGAAGCAACCCGTCATCCTTGCAGGGGCTGGAGTGCTTCACGGAAAGGCCACGGAGGAATTGAAGGCATTCGCTGAACAATATGACATCCCGGTGGTTCACACCTTATTGGGATTAGGGGGGTTCCCGGCAGACCATACCCTGTTTCTTGGCATGGCGGGGATGCACGGATGTTATACGAGTAATATGGCTATCCACGAATGTGACTTGCTCATCAATATCGGTGCCCGTTTCGATGATCGTTTAACAGGGAATCTCGCTACCTTTGCACCGAGGGCAAAAGTGGTTCATATCGACATCGACCCGGCTGAGATTGGCAAGAACGTTGAAACACAGATCCCGATCGTGGCCGATGCGAAACAGGCGCTTACCAGGCTCCTTCAAAATGAGTCCGAGAAGCCCGATTTCGATGCCTGGCATCAGCATCTTACATCATACAAAAGGGAATATCCTTTCTGGTATAACCAGGCTCATGATGTATTGTCCCCACAGCGGTTGATTGAGCAGGTGTACGAAATGACGAACGGGGAAGCCGTCGTCACAACGGACGTGGGTCAGCATCAAATGTGGGCGGCCCAATACTATTCTTTTAAAAAGCCGAATAACTGGGTCACATCCGGAGGACTTGGCACGATGGGATTCGGATTTCCCGCAGCGATCGGGGCACAGTTAGCAAACCCGGACAGTACAGTGGTCGCCTTTGTAGGAGATGGAGGCTTCCAGATGACTCTTCAGGAGCTTGTCCTCCTGAAAGAATTGAACCTTCCTGTAAAAGTGGTCCTTCTCAATAACGGCACACTTGGAATGGTGAGGCAATGGCAGGAAACGTTCTTCGAAGAGAGGTATTCCCAATCGGTGTTCTCCACCCAGCCTGATTTTGTGAAACTGGCTGAATCATATGGAATCAAGGGATATAAAGTACAAACCCAGGAAGAAGTCGATTCTGTTTTAAAAGAAGCCTTAACAAGTGATGAACCGGTGCTCATCGATTGCTGGGTGAACCCGAAGGAAAATGTCTACCCGATGGTGGCTCCAGGTAAAGGATTACACGAAATGTTAGGAGTGAAACCATGAGGAAACGGATTGTAACAGCCCTTGTTCATAACCGAAGCGGTGTCTTGAACCGGGTGACCGGATTGTTTACAAAGCGTCAGTTCAATATTGAAAGTATTTCGGTCGGATATACAGAAACGGAAGGGATTTCGAGGATGACCTTCGTCGTCAACGTAGAAGACGATCGTAAAATCGAACAGCTCCTGAAGCAGCTCCATAAACAGATCGATGTCCTCAAGGTTTCCGACATCACGGATCAAGGAGTCGTTGCCAGGGAGCTTGCCCTCATCAAAGTCCTGAGTACCGGACAGACAAGATCCGAAATCAATGGGATCGTTGAACCTTTCAGAGCGGCCATCATTGATGTCGCACGGGACAGTGTTACGGTTCAGGTAACAGGAGAAACCTCAAAAATAGAAGCCATCATCGACCTATTAAGGCCTTATGGTATCAAAGAAATCGCCCGTACAGGCATCACGGCATTTGCAAGGGGCAATGGAAAATCGGTCACGGATCTGAAACAGTATTCGATTGTAAATTAAAAGTAACGTTAAAAAACGTATTATTTAAAAAATGGAGAGGATGAGGGAAATGGTAAAGGTCTATTATAACGGAGATGTGAATGAAGAGGTTTTGAAAGGGAAGAAAGTAGCGGTTGTCGGTTATGGCTCACAAGGTCACGCACATGCTCAAAATCTGAAGGAAAGCGGATTTGATGTTGTAGTGGGATTGCGAAAAGGAAAGTCGTGGGACCAGGCGGAAAAGGACGGATTCGACGTCTACTCCGTTAGGGAAGCGAGCGAACAGGCGGATGTCATCATGGTTCTCCTGCCGGATGAGCATCAGCCGAAAGTATATGAAGCAGAAATCAAGCCCGCCCTGTCATCAGGTAAAGCACTCGCATTTGCACACGGATTCAATATCCATTTCCATCAGGTCGTTCCTCCGGAAGATGTGGATGTCTTCCTTGTTGCCCCTAAAGGACCCGGACATCTTGTAAGAAGGACCTTTGAAGAAGGAGCCGGGGTACCTGCACTCTTCGGGGTTTATCAAGACGCTTCAGGTCAAGCCGCAGAACTGGCCCTGGCGTATGCCAAAGGTGTCGGCGCAGGACGTGCAGGAATCTTGGAAACATCCTTCCAGGAAGAAACAGAAACCGATCTCTTCGGGGAACAGGCAGTCCTTTGCGGAGGGGTGACATCACTTGTGAAAGCAGGATTTGAAACACTGGTCGAAGCCGGTTATCAAAAAGAAGTCGCCTATTTCGAGTGTTTACACGAATTGAAGCTGATCGTTGATTTGATGTATGAACAGGGATTGGAAGGAATGCGCTATTCAATCTCAGATACGGCTCAATGGGGAGATTTCGTTTCAGGTCCAAGGGTAGTGAATGAGGAAACAAAAGCCCGCATGAAGGAAGTACTGACGGATATCCAAACAGGAAAATTTGCGAAGGGATGGATCCTGGAGAACCAGGCGAACCGTCCGGAATTCAACGCTATCAATCAGCGTGAAAGTCAGCACCCGATCGAAGTCGTTGGCAGGGAGCTTCGTAAAATGATGCCATTTGTACAGAAACCTTCTACTAAAGAAAAGGAAGTGGTAGCGAGTGCGAACCATTGAGATCTTTGACACGACTCTACGGGACGGAGAACAGTCAGCGGGCGTAAATCTGAATACGATTGAGAAAATCGAGGTAGCAAAGCAGCTGGAGAGACTCGGGGTGGACGTCATTGAAGCTGGATTTCCTGCAGCTTCAAAAGGGGACTTCGATGCCGTGCAGCGGATCGGTTCCACGATCAAGAACAGCTCGGTAACGGGACTTGCGCGGGCACAGCAGCGGGACATCGATGCCGTATGGGAATCCCTTAAAGGAACGGCGGAACCAAGGCTGCATGTCTTCCTTGCAACCTCCCCGATTCACATGACCCATAAGCTGAAGATGACACCGGATCAGGTCATCGATACGGCCGTGCAGGCCGTTCAGTACGCGAAGAAATTTTTCCCGGTCGTCCAGTGGTCGGCGGAAGATGCTTGCAGATCGGATCTCAACTTTTTAGTGAAGATCATGGAGAGGGTTATTGATGCCGGAGCTTCCGTCATCAATCTTCCCGATACGGTGGGGTATATCACCCCACATAAATACGGTGAACTGTTTCGGTACGTAAGAGAAAACGTACCGAATATCGGCGGCGTAAAGCTATCGGCACACTGCCATGATGACCTGGGGATGGCGACGGCCAATTCCCTTGCAGCCATTGAAAACGGAGCCGACCAAATTGAGGGAACCATCAATGGAATCGGTGAACGTGCCGGGAATGCAGCCTTGGAGGAAGTCGCGGTTGCCCTACGCATCCGTGAAGATTTCTACGGGGCGACGACCAGACTGAAGCTGGATGAAATCAAGAAAACAAGCTCTCTTGTCAGTAAGCTGACGGGGATGAGGGTACCGGCTAACAAAGCGGTTGTAGGGGATAATGCCTTCGCCCATGAGTCAGGCATCCACCAGGATGGCGTATTGAAAGAGAAAACAACGTACGAAATTATCACACCGGAACTGATCGGAGTGAATTCCAACCGACTCGTTCTTGGAAAACATTCAGGGCGTCACGCGTTCAAGAATAAAGCTGTCGAGCTGGGCTTTGACTTAACGGATGAAAAGTTGAACGAAGCGTTCCACACATTTAAAGATCTTGCGGATAAGAAGAAGGAAATCGTCGATGAAGACCTCTTCAGCATCCTGACGAATAAGCAGACGGAAATGACTGAAGGTGTCGGATTCACTCTGGAAAGAATGCAGGTTCAATATGGGATGGACAATATCCCGACGGCTACGATCGAATTGAAGTTTGAAGACGGAAGCGTCACTCGCCTTGCTTCAACGGGATCAGGAAGCGTGGAAGCCATCTACAATACAATCGAAAAAATCCTTCCGGGCAAGTCAAAGCTCTTGGATTACAAAATCAACTCAGTGGGCGGTGGCCGTGATGCACTCGCCGAAGTGTATGTCCGACTGGAGTATGACGGTGAAAATACAAGCGGACGCGGAACCGCTCAGGATGTATTGGAAGCATCAGCCCGCGCGTATCTAAATGCTGTGAACCGGTCGGCACAGCGATCACACTCAAGAGGGAAAGAAGCGGTGCAAGCCAGCTTATAAACCACAGGAGCCTTGAATTATAAGGCTCCTCATAAACCAAAAAATCAGGAGGTAATTCTAATGAAGAGAAAAATCGCTGTACTACCAGGAGACGGTATCGGTCAAGAGATTATGGACGGGGCATTAGAAGTACTGAAGGCAGTGGGTGATTGGTTCGGTCATGAATTCGAAGTCGAGAAAGGATTCATCGGGGGATCGGCCGTTGATCGCTTCGGTACACCGTTACCTCCTGAAACGATCAAGCTTTGTAAAGAGAGCGATGCCGTCCTATTAGGGGCAGTCGGAGGACCGAAATGGGAGCACTTGCCGAAAGAAATCCGTCCTGAAAAAGGGCTCCTGGCCATCCGAAAAGAGTTCGACCTTTTCGCGAATCTGCGCCCGGTGAAGGCATTTGAAAGTTTACTGGGGGCATCCCCGCTTAAACGGGAGATTGTGGAAGAAGTAGATTTGGTGATTGTCAGGGAGCTGACGGGTGGATTGTATTTCGGTCAGCCGTCCGGCCGCCAGGGGAAGCGGGATGAAGTGGCCGTTGACACCCTGGTTTATGAAAAAAGTGAAATTGAACGGATCGTCCATAAAGCATTCAAGCTGGCTCAGAAACGCAAGAAAAAATTAACGTCGGTCGACAAGGCAAACGTTCTGGAAACCAGTCGAATGTGGCGTGAAGTCGTGAACGAAGTGGCCGGTGAATATCCGGATGTAGAAGTCGAACACATGCTTGTGGATGTTGCAGCCATGAAGCTGATGTATCAGCCGAAACAATTCGACGTGCTCGTGACCGAGAACATGTTCGGTGACATCCTGAGCGACGAAGCCTCCATGATCACAGGCTCACTTGGAATGCTTCCTTCCGCCAGTTTAAGAGGGGACTCATTCGGCCTTTACGAACCGGTTCACGGATCCGCCCCTGATATCGCCGGAAAAGGAAAAGCCAATCCACTGGCTATGATTCTATCGGTTGCCATGATGCTTCGTCATTCCTTCGGCTTGAAAGAAGAAGCGGAAATGATCGAAATGGGGGTCCAGGAAGTCCTGAATGCAGGTTACCGGACAGGAGACCTTTGGACGATGGGACGCGGTACCGTCGTCGGAACGGGTGCCATGAGTCAGCTGGTCGTAGAGCGTCTGGAAGCAGATCATGCCCTGTCTTCCATCCTGGCAGCGTACTTGTAATAAAAATTTATGGAGGGGGTGACCGGAGCGAAAATCAACGGTCACTCTCTCCACCAAAACAGTCTTCATTAAAAAAAATCTGACCAAACCAGGAGGGAGTTCATGGCAGGGAAAAATATCATCGAAAAAATTTGGGAAAAACACATCGTACACAGGGAAAAGGGCAAGCCGGATTTATTGTATATCGATCTTCACCTTGTACATGAAGTAACGTCCCCCCAGGCATTCGAGGGGTTGCGCCTGAAAGATCGCAAGCTGCGGAGACCGGACCTGACGTACGCGACCATGGACCACAACGTTCCGACAAGAGAACGTCACATTGTCAGGGATGAGATCGCCCGACTGCAAATGGAGACGTTGAAGAAAAACTGTGCAGAATTCGGTGTCACCCTGGCAGACATCCATCATCCCGATCAAGGAATCGTCCACGTCATCGGTCCTGAACTGGGTCTGACCCAACCGGGGAAAACGATCGTGTGCGGAGACAGCCATACTTCAACCCATGGAGCGTTCGGAGCACTGGCCTTTGGGATCGGGACGAGTGAGGTGGAGCATGTACTGGCGACCCAGACATTGTGGCAATCGAAGCCCCGGACCCTTCAAGTCGAAGTCTCAGGGGAGCTCGGATTCGGTGTCACGGCTAAAGACGTGATCCTGAACATCATTTCCACCTATGGAGTCGGTTTCGGCACCGGATATGTCATCGAATTCACGGGAGACGTGATTCGCAATCTGTCCATGGAAGAAAGAATGACCGTCTGTAATATGAGCATTGAAGCAGGAGCGAAAGCCGGATTGATCAGTCCCGACGAAACGACCTTTGACTATTTAGACGGCAGGGAATACCTTCCCAAGAACAAATCGTTCCAGCAGTGCAAGGAAGAGTGGCAATCCCTGACAAGCGATCGTGACGCCACCTATGATCACAGAATCGAAGTGAAGGGTGAAGAGATCGAACCTCATGTGACATGGGGGACGAACCCGGGGATGGGTGCTGGGATTTCAAGGTCCGTCCCTCATCCGGATGAGTACGGGGACCCTTCTGAAAGGGAAGGGGTTGAACGGGCGCTTCATTATATGGGGCTTGACGCCGGAATGAGAATCGAGGACATCGAGGTTGATTACGTATTTATCGGTTCTTGTACGAATTCACGCTTGAGTGACTTGAGAGCGGCGGCTGAAGTGGTGAAAGGGCACAGTGTTAAGCAGGGCGTCACCGCATTGGTTGTTCCCGGTTCGTTTAAGGTGAAGAAAAAGGCAGAAGAAGAAGGCTTGGATACGATCTTTACAGAAGCTGGTTTTGAATGGAGGGAAGCGGGCTGCAGCATGTGTCTCGCCATGAATGACGACATCGTCCCACCCGGCAAACGCTGTGCATCGACTTCCAACCGGAATTTTGAAGGCAGGCAGGGTAATGGTTCAAGAACCCATCTTCTCAGTCCTTCCATGGCAGCAGCCGCGGCCGTCACAGGGAAATTGACCGACGTACGAAAGCTTGAAAAAATGCCGATTTCATAGGAGGTGAAAAGGGTGGCAATCAATCATGTGGAAGCGAATGTATTTCCTCTCAGGAGGGACAACGTAGATACGGATCAAATCATACCGAAACAATTCTTGAAAAGGATCGAGCGTAAAGGCTTCGGTCAGTTCTTATTTTATCATTGGCGGTTTGAAGACGATGGGAAGTCCCTGAGACATGACTTCTCATTGGATACCCCTAAATACCGGGATTCCGAGATTCTTCTCGGCGGAAAGAATTTCGGATGCGGGTCTTCACGGGAACATGCACCCTGGGCCCTTCAGGACTATGGATTTCAAGTGATCATCGCGAAGAGCTTCGCAGACATTTTTTATAACAATTGTTTAAAGAATGGGATCCTGCCGATTCAGTTGAATGATAAAACAGTCGATAGCCTTATGAAGAATGAGAGTCAAGTTGATTTATATAAAATCGAAGTGTCCCTTGAGCACCAGACCATCTGTGATTCTGAGGGGCTGCGTGTCTCCTTTGACATTGATCCTTATTGGAAAACGATGCTTCTGAAGGGTCTGGATGAAATCGATTTAACGTTGCATTACGGTAAACATATCGAAGACTACGAAAAAAAATATGAGGTGAGTGACTTGGGAATTTAATGGATAACACTGAAGTGGTAGAAGCGATGGAAAGAATCAGTCATCAGGTGCATCGAACACCGTTAAAGCAATCATCGACGCTGAATGCGTTCACTGGTGGAGAAGTCTATTTGAAAATGGAGAACCTGCAGCGGACGGGTTCCTTCAAAGTGAGGGGCGCCATGAATAAAATCATGTCATTGTCTGAAGAAGAAGCAGGGAGGGGGATCATTGCCGCGTCGGCAGGGAATCATGCCCAAGGGGTGGCGCTGGCTGCCTCCAAGCGAGGGGTCCCTTCAAAAATCTTCATGCCAAAGCGGACGCCTTCTACTAAAGTTGCGGCAACGAAACATTACGGAGCTGAAATCGTTTTGACTGGAGACACCTATCAGGAAGCCTACGGGGCAGCACTTGAGGAGAAAATCAAAAAAGGCTCGACGTATGTTCATGCATTTGATGATCATAAAGTGATGGCTGGACAAGGGACAGTCGCACTGGAAATGCTTCAACAGCTCAGTGATTTAGACATGATTCTCGTCCCCGTCGGTGGAGGGGGCTTGCTCGCAGGGATGGCACTGGCCGTGAAAGCCTTTAATCCCCGCGTACAGATTGTCGGCGTGCAAGCTTTGGGGGCGCCGGCTACGTATAATTTTTTTACAGGAAGCAATAAAGGTTCCCTTGAGCATGTTCATACCATTGCGGACGGGATCCTCGTCAAGAAGCCTGGAGAGCTCACGTTTCCGATCATCCGGAAGTATGTGGACGACATGGTCACCGTGACCGATGAAGAAATCTCCTATAGCATCATGTTCATGCTTCAACGGGAGAAAACCCTGGTCGAAGGAGCGGGAGCCGCATCCTTGGCGGCAGCCATGGGTCAAAAAGTCAAGGTACAGGGGAAGAAGGTAGGCTGCGTCATCAGCGGCGGGAACGCCGATCCGAGTAAAATCCCTGTTTATCGGGATTTATCCAAAATGGCCAGACAGCTGCATCATATTGTGTAAAGATGGGACGGCTCTTGACTGCGTGAGTAGTTGGGGGCAGTCCTCTGTTTTTACCAATTTGTTAGGGGATTTGTTTGGTTTTTCCTATAAATGGTAAAAGACGCAATTACTATGTAAAATGACGCAATTATCGAGAAAATGACGCAATAAACATAATAATGACGCAATTCCTCACTAAAATGACGCAATTATCTACAAGTTGGGATGGTGAAGTGCCGTAATAATAGATAAAAGAACCACCACACCCCTAAAAAAGATCAACAAATCACAGGCGATCCTTGAAAAATCAAATTCGGCAACTGTTTTTGCTGAAAACTAGAGTGATTCAGCAATATCACAATCAATTAGTATTGTAAGCTCTTACATTCTGAAAATACGCAAAAACCTATTGTAATAGGTAATATTTTCAACTATAATGTCCACTATACAAATACAAATGTACACCAGAAATAAACAAATGGAGGTTTTCGGCTTATGGAATCAATTTCAATCGGACTTTTAGGACTCGGAACGGTGGGAGCCGGAGTGGTGAAGATAGTAGAGAATCATCAGGATAAATTGTCTCATCAGATCGGCTGCCCGGTGACGGTGAAAAAAGCCCTCGTTCAGGATTTAGAGAAAGACAGGGGACTGGATATTGAAAACAGCATATTGACCTTAAATCCTGAGGAAGTCCTGTTTGACCCTGAAATTGATATTGTGGTCGAGGTCATGGGTGGAATCGAAGCAACGAAGGAGCATCTCCTGCATGCATTAAACGAAGGTAAGCACGTCGTCACGGCAAACAAAGATCTCATGGCCCTCCATGGACCTGAATTATTAAGAGCAGCCTCGGAAAATGGCTGTGACTTATTCTACGAAGCAAGCGTCGCAGGAGGCATCCCGATTTTAAGGAGTTTAGTAGACGGGCTTGCCTCGGACCGCATCACGAAAATGATGGGAATCGTCAACGGGACAACGAACTTCATTTTGACAAAGATGACGAAAGAGGGACGGACCTTCGATGATGTTTTAAAAGAGGCCCAGGATCTCGGCTATGCTGAATCGGATCCGACGGCAGATGTCGGTGGATTGGATGCGGCAAGGAAGATGGCGATCCTGTCCACTCTGGGGTTCTCGATGAATGTGGACCTGGCGGATGTGAAAGTGAAGGGCATCACGGAAGTAACGGGAGATGACATCCAATATGCCGATCAATTCGGTTACACGATGAAGCTCATCGGTTACGCCCACCGGGAAGGGGAAAAGGTCGAGGTAAGCGTGGAGCCGACCCTGCTCCAAAATGAACACCCCCTGGCGTCTGTACATGATGAATATAACGCCGTGTACGTGTACGGCGAAGCGGTGGGAGAAACGATGTTTTACGGTCCGGGTGCAGGGAGTCTTCCTACAGCGACTGCTGTCGTATCCGATATGGTGGGAATCATGAAGAATATGAGACTGGGTGTGAATGGGAAGAGTGCCGTGAATCCACAGTTCCCGAAGAAACTAAAAGAACCTGATGAAATTCATTCAAAATATTTCTTGCGGTTGCATGTTCGTGATGAAGTGGGCGTATTGGCCAAACTGACGTCCATCTTTTCAAATCACGGAGTCAGTTTCGAGAAAATACTCCAGAATCCCCTGGACAGTGATGAGTTTGCTGAAATCGTCCTGGTGACTCATAAGGCATCCCTGGAGCATTACGAAGACATCCTCATGGAGCTGAAGGATTATGAAGCGGTTCATTCGATCGAAAGCTCATACCGCGTAGAAGGAGGAGAAAAAGGATGAAATGGAAAGGACTACTGGAAGAGTACGGAGAACAGCTTCCATTAAATGCAGATACTCCCCTTTTAAGCTTGAACGAAGGAAACACACCATTGATCGAGTTGAAGTCGTTGTCCGAGGAGTGGGGCATCGAGCTTTATGCAAAGGTTGAGGGGGCGAACCCGACAGGCTCCTTTAAGGACCGGGGGATGGTCCTGGCCGTTGCGAAAGCGGTGGAATCAGGCAGCACGACGGTCATTTGCGCTTCGACAGGCAATACTTCTGCTTCAGCTGCAGCTTATGCGGCACGGGCGGGGATCAAATGCATCGTCGTCATTCCGGAGGGGAAAATCGCCCAAGGGAAATTGGCTCAGGCCGTTATGTACGGGGCCGAAATCATTTCAATCGAAGGAAATTTCGATGAAGCCCTCGAGATTGTCCGGGAGCTGAGTAAAACGGAATCCGTCACGCTTGTGAATTCGGTGAATCCATATCGACTGGAAGGACAGAAAACGGCGGCCTTCGAAGTCATCGAAGGATTAGGGGAAGCCCCGGATGTGCTCGCCATACCTGTCGGGAATGCAGGAAATATTTCAGCATACTGGAAAGGATTCAAGGAATATTCAGTTCGCAGCGCTTCATCGCTTCCCCGCATGTTCGGCTTTGAGGCATCGGGGGCAGCAGCCCTTGTCCACGAACGCGTGTTTCCCCAGCCCGAAACGATTGCCACTGCCATCCGCATCGGGAACCCGGCGAGTTGGACATTGGCTGTCGACGCAATGAAGGAATCCAACGGACATATTGATGAAGTGACGGATGAAGAAATCCTGGAAGCCTATCAGCTGATGGCAAGGAAAGAAGGGATCTTCGCGGAACCGGCTTCCTGCGCTTCCATCGCAGGGATCAAGAAGTCATTGGAAAAAGGGCTCCTTGAACCAGGGGCGAAGGTTGTCGCGGTATTGACGGGGAATGGATTGAAAGATCCGGTTACGGCCATGGAGTGCAGCCCGGTGACACCGGTGAAGCTGCCAAATGATCGTGAACTGGTGAAGGATTATATCAAGGGAACGATCGGGGTATGAAGGGCCGGGAATCTCGCTCCTGGAAAATCATCGTCCCGGGGAGCACAGCCAATTTAGGAGCAGGATTTGACTCACTCGGTTTGGCTTTGGATGTCTTTTTAACCGTCGAGGCACATGAAGCAGATGACTGGCAGGTGATCCCTTTGTCACCTGCCCTGGAGGTATTTCCTGAAGATGAGTCGCATTTCATCGTAGAAGTCGTCAAGGAAGTGGCAGGTGAATATGGAAGGAAGCCTGCTCCATGTCATGTATATGTATCAAGTGATATCCCATTAACCAGGGGTCTCGGATCCAGTGCCGCGGCTGTCGTGGCAGGGGTCGAACTCGCCAATGCTTTATGCGACCTCAACTTGACACAGGAAAAGAAGCTGGTTCTGGCCAATCGTTTCGAAGGTCATCCCGATAACGTCGGGGCATCGCTCTACGGAGGGTTTGTCGTCAGTTGTCAAGATGAAAGGGGTGTTAACCTGATCACAGTGCCTGACCTTCCAATCGATGTTGTATGTGTCATTCCGAAAGTGGAGCTGAAAACGTCGGATTCGAGAAATGTCCTCCCGTCATCTCTATCATTTGCAGAATCCGTTAGTGCTGGAGCGGTATCCAATGTTTTAGTGGCGGCGTTCCTGACCGGTGATTGGGAAATGGTCGGGAAGATGATGAAACGGGATCGTTATCATCAGCCTCACCGGAGAAAGCTTCTACCCCATTACGATGCCGTTGAAAAAGTGGCGGATCGCTTCGGTGCTTTCGGCGTCGCTTTAAGCGGGGCCGGCCCAACGGTTGCCTGCTTTGTGGAACGGGAAGCAAGTGAATGGCTCTTCCGCCAGCTCGAACAATCCTTCCCGACCATGGATGTCCGCAAACTATCCATCTCCGACACGGGAAGCAACATCACCATCCAACAACCAAAGGTCCGTCCCTCATCGCTTTAAAGCAGCGAGGGACGGACCTCATTTTATTATTTCTCCGTTGTGATCATAAAACAGTTGTCTTTTTCGTTGACGTGCAAGCAGTAGGAGGATGGATACGTCATGCCCATTTCTTCCCGGAGTTCCTTCGGGATGTGGACCGTTCCTTTTTCTGAGATGTAGCGTTTGTTATTGGTGGAGTCCCGCGTGGCCTGCTTAATATAGAGGCAATTGTTTTGATAGACGAGCTCTGCAAGTTTTCCCGGCAGCAGTCCAAACTTCTCCCTCCATTTATGGGGGAGAGTGATTGTACCGCTTTTACTGAAAGGTTTACTCCCATACATCATACTTAACATTCGTATCACCTGCCTTCACTATCATATTGTTCTCTTTTTACCTCCCTAAAGGAAAATAAACACCAATTTGAAAAATTAGGAAAAAGGATGGATGTTAAGTTTAGTAAAATATAATGAGTGGAAATAATCTTGTAACTGGAGGTGTGAATCATCGAACCTATACATATTTTAATCCTGCTTATGATTGGTTATAGTGTCTTTACCTTTGATAAAAAGAAGAAGAACATTCCTGTTCCGGTTGTTTTGCTTCTCATTGGAATAGGTCTCTCGTTTATTCCCGCGTTTTCTGATGTCACCCTGACGAAGGATATTATATTCCAGTGGTTTCTGCCGGCACTTTTATTTATATCCGCTTATCAATTTCCTGCAAAGGCTTTAAAGAAACATGCTGGAATCATCACTCTCCTAAGTACGATTGGTATTGTCATCACTACATTATTGATGAGTCTCCTTACGTACTACGGTTTGCACCCATGGATCCCTATGACCTATGGAGAAGCTTTACTGATTTCTGCGATCTTAACACCGACAGATCCGGTCTCAGTGGTATCGGTATTGAAAGAGTCTTCAAACAGAGACGACATAGCCGATGTAGTGGAGGGGGAATCGATGATCAATGACGGCACAAGTATTGTTCTCTTTACTGTTGTGGCCGGAATTTACTTTGGAGGGGAAACGTTTTCCGTTTCTTCTTTCATGGGAGAATTCCTGTTGGTTTCTCTGGGAGGGATCGTATTGGGTGTGACGCTTGGATGGATGGCGAGTAAAGCGATCCACTTCACGACAGATTCGCGATATCAGATCATGCTGAGTATCATCCTTGCATACGGAACCTTTTATGTGGGGGAAGAGTTGGGTGTCTCAGGCGTCCTTGCAACAGTATCCTCAGGAATCATGCTTTCCTATGAATATGGAAAAACAATAAAGGAAAATCACTTCAGGCAGGACCTGGATGGATTCTGGACCGTTATTGAACCGACCATTCTTACCTTTTTATTCTTATTGATCGGAATCCAGACGACACGGTATTTATCTTTCTCTTTAACCGGCTGGATCTTCTTCCTTTTTGTTCTCTCATTATTCGTTCGCTATGTTATTATTATTGGTGTTGTAAAAATGAAAGAAACATGGAGGATGACGTATGGATGGAAGGAAGTATCCATCTTAACCTGGTCTGGAGTTAAAGGAACAATGTCTGTTGCTTTATTATTAGGTTTAGATGATCAAGGCCCCTTTCTTCTGCACTCCTTAACTTTCGGAGTCATCATGCTTTCACTCCTGATACAAAGCGTGGGAATCTACCCCTTATCTACATTGTTCCTGGAAGGAGAGAATAAGGGGGAAGATTTTTGATAAATGGATAAGAACTGAGAAACCATAGGAGAAAGACTATTGGAATTTAGGTGAATGTCACATCATGAAACAAGCTAAAGATATTGCCTTGAAGATATCCGTCACCTATGTATTGTTAGGCGCAGTATGGATAGTGTTTTCAGATTATGTTTCCATGATTATCGCACATGAGAAGCTTAGTATGTATATTTATTTTCAGCGCTATAAGGGCTGGCTATTTACATTTGTCACAGGTATCATCATTTTTTTCCTGATCTACCGCAGGACCAATGAGCTGATTATCTCAAACGATAAACTATCGAAAAAAGAGAACCAGCTTCAGATAAGAAATCAGCATTATCATTCGTTGTTCGAGCAGAATCCCGACGCCGTCTTGGAGCTGAGCTTAGATGGACATGTCATATCTGTCAACGCAGAAGCCGAGGTATTACTTGAATTCACTCAAGAAGAGTTAAAAGAAGTGAAATTCAGTAAGTTCCTGGATGAAGAAGAAATGAAGCGGGTGACAGACTACTTTTTTGCTACGTTCAAAGGCCTCGCATCCACCTTTGAAACGAAGATCCATATCGGCGATAATAAAGGAAAGATCCTCAGGTGCTCCCTCGTTCCGATTATCATTAATCGTGAGGTGACAGGAATGTTCGCTATCGCAAGGGATATCACATCCAATCGGGAAAACGAAGAAATGGTCGTCGCATCGGAAAAGCTTTCCGTCATAGGTCAGTTAGCAGCTGCCGTTGCCCATGAAATACGCAACCCGCTCACATCTCTCAAGGGATTTATCCAACTTATGCAAACGACCAATACCATTAACCACGATCATTTGGACATTATGCTTTCTGAAGTGGATCGAATTGATTTGATCTCAGGTGAGATGCTGATCCTTGGGAAACAACAGGAAACTCACTTTCGTCCTGAAAGAATAAATGAGATCCTCCAGCAGGTCCTCGTCCTGATGGAAGCACAGGCTAATTTTGATAATGTTTCCATAACATATGAGAATCTGTCTGAAAAACCTTTGTATGTGTCGGGAGAGTCCAATCAGCTTAAACAGGTTTTCATCAATATCATAAAGAATGCCGTGGAAGCCATCCCCCCATCCAGGGATGGGAAGGTCTCGATCACATTGGAAGAGCAGGGGACAGACGCCTTGGTAATCGTGAAGGATAATGGAGTCGGCATGGAGCCTGGAAGAATCGAACATCTGGGGGAACCGTTTTACTCGACGAAAGAAAAAGGTACGGGCCTCGGTCTCGCCGTATGCAAGAAAATCATCCAGCGTCATAAAGGACATATACACTTTCAAAGTGATAAAGAAATAGGGACGGCAGTGGAAATCAGCTTACCCATTGAGGAAGAGCCTTCTGCCTTTACCAATTAAGAAAGGACGAAACGAATGAATTCAATCTCAAGCATCATCCATTCGCCAATACTACAAAAAAACTGGGAAGAAGCAGGGTTTACTGCATTCACTCCCGTACAGGAAAGAGTCGTGCCCCTTATCATGGAAGGGAAGGACGTTGTGTGTGAATCACCAACGGGGACGGGGAAAACCCTGGCTTATTTACTCCCGATCATCCAGGCCATCGATCCATCAAGAAAACAGGCACAGGCAGTCATCCTTGCACCATCAAGAGAGCTGGTCATGCAGATCCACCAGGAAATCCAGAAATGGGCTAAGGGGACGGACATTACGAGTGCTGCCTTCATCGGTGGGGCGAACGTCAAGAAACAAGTCGAGAAGCTGAAGAAAAAGCCTCATATCGTTGTCGGAACAACGGGTCGCCTGATCGAATTGATGAAAATGAAAAAACTGAAGATGCATGAAGTGAAAACCATCGTCGTCGATGAGTTTGACTTAATGATTTCATCAGAGCATATCCGGGAAGTGAAGGATATCATCAAATCAACTTTGAAAGAACGTCAGGTGCTTTTCTTCTCAGCAACTTTATCAGATGAAACGGAACAAGTAGCCGAATCTCTCTTACAGAACCATGAAATTGTCAAAATGGAAGCCAACCTTGATAATCCGAAAGTCGACCATGTCTTTGTATATAGTGAATTGCGGGATAAGATGGAAGCCCTCAGAAGTATCTCTTACTTCAAAGGGATCAAGGCACTTGTATTCTTCAATCAACTGGAGAAACTCTCTGAAATGGAAGAGAAGCTGAAATATAAAGGAGTCGAGCTCGAAGTCTTAGCAGGAGAATCGAACAAGATGGAGCGCAAGCAATCCCTGGATCGTTTCCGCTCAGGGAAGGTGTCCATGCTTCTGACAACCGATGTCGCGGCACGAGGCCTCGATATCACCGATGTCACACACGTGATCCATTTCGATTTCCCGAGCGACACAAAGCAGTACATTCACCGTTCAGGAAGAACCGGCCGCATGGGTGCAGAAGGAACCGTCATCTGCCTCGTATCCAAGCGTGAACTGAGCTTCCTTGAAAAGCTAAGCAAAGAACTCAACCTGCCATTCCAGGAAAAGAACATCCGCGGCGGCGGACTGCAACAACCGGAAACAAAATAAAAAAAGAGGTCCGTCCCCGGATATGAGGGACGGACCTCTATTTAGTTATACACTTCCGCTATTTTTCATACACAATCCTGCCGTCCATCACTGTCATCCATACCTTCGTCTCAAGGATCTCCTCAGGATCAACTTCAAATGGATTCCGGTCCAGAACGGCTAAATCAGCTTTTTTTCCGACTTCGATCGTTCCTAAATCATGCTCCCTGAAGTTTCCGTAAGCAGGGGATTTCGTGTAATGAATCAGGGCATGGGCCAATGAAATTTTCTCATGAGGATTCCATCCGCCTTGAGGAGAGCCGTCTTCGTGCTTCCGTGTGACCGCCCTGTACAGGCCCAGCATCGGATTCAAGTCCACAATCGGAAAGTCCGTTCCAAACGCAATGGCTGCGTCATGCTTCTGCAATGAACCGATCGGCCACGTATAGCGTGCCCGCTCCATCCCGAGTCTGTCCAGATACGCATGGGAATCCATGGAACCCGATGTGAGATGCTCGGGCTGGATGGATGCGATGACCCCGAGCTTCCGGAAGCGCTCGAAATCCTGTGGGTCGCATACTTCAATATGTTCGATCGTATGTCTGGAATCCCTTGCACCATTGACCTTCCTCGCATGCTCATACACATCCAGGCCCAACCGGACAGCGGCGTCCCCGCAAGCGTGCAGGCGGATCCGGAACCCTTCCCGGTCAGCATCCTCGATCCACTTTTGATACACATGGGGTTCATAAATGGTCCCGCCAATTTCCGTCGGCCGGTCTGAGTATGGCTGAAGCAAATACCCCGTATACGTCAAGGGGACCCCATCGAGGAACTGCTTCAAACCAGAAAACTGAAGCTTATCCGATTGATACTTCTCCCTAAACTGTATGCCACGCTCGAGGTCACCATCCAGCACGTCCAGGAAGTGAATGCGGGTCGTCAGCTCCCCTTTTTCTTCAAATTCCCGATAAAACCCGGGGTCTCCCAATGTATAGCCGGGAAGAGGCAGCATGTCGGCAACGGAAGTGATCCCATAGGATGCCGTCTTCTTCAGCATTCCGTTCATCAATCTGTTCTTTACTTTCCTCTCGAATGTAAAAGCCTCCGTCACATACTGTACGGCCGTCTCATATAAAAATCCGGTTGGTTCACCGTCGGAATCTTTTTCAATCTTACCAAAAGGAGGTGCGGGAGTATCCCGGTGAATCCCTAATTTGTGGAGGGCAGCTGTATTCAACCAAGCGCTATGAGCTTCTTCATTGAGCAGAACAACGGGGCGGTGGGGCAGGTACCGGTCCAATGAATGGCGGGTGGGGGTGGTCTGCTCCGGCCAGCGGACATGATGCCATCCAAATCCAAGCACCCATTCCTCCTCGGGATGGTCCCGGGCATATTCCGCCACCATTCTTGCTGTCATATCCTCTGTGGTTCCGAAAGTCAGTTGGCAAAACCCCTCAAACATCGCTCCTAAAAACCAATGAAGATGAAAGTCATGGAACCCTGCCGTCACCAGGCGGTTTCCGGCATCCTTGACGTCCGTAGAGGGTCCTATGAAACTCTCCATCTCCGCACGGGGACCGACCCCAATGATCACGTCATCCTTTACTGCAACGAATCCGTTGATGGGAGCAGCTGCATTCCCGGTGAATAGGGCAGTGCTTACCAGTATTTTATCGGCCTTCATGTCATCCCCATCCTTTTTCATCTATTACATCGATTGTAACCAGATGAAGGAAAGAACACAAACGGTGAAATGATAAAAACTTGCTTTTACAAGAAGGCATTGGAAAATCCCATGTTGAATACATAAGGAGAACAAATAGAAAAGGAGAATGAACATGTTGACACGAACCTTTCCGGCACTTGAAACAGATAGATTTCGCTTACGGCAGATGAAAGAAGGGGATGCTCCCCGTGTTTTTGACTATTTCTCAAAAGATGAAGTCACCCGATATTATGATCTGGAATCGTTCCATGAGGAAAAACAGGCACTGGAGATCATTGAGAAGTGGAACGAAAGGTTTCATCTGAATGAAGGAATCCGATGGGGGATTGCCCTGAAAGAATCCAACGAGATCATCGGCAGCTGCGGTTTTCATCAATGGGAGAAAGAACATTTTAAAGCCGAGGTGGGGTTTGAGGTACATCCATCCTATTGGAGACAAGGGGTCATCACAGAAGTATTACAGCCGATCCTGAGATACGGCTTTGAAGAAATGAATCTTAATCGGATCGAGGCCTATTACGATCCGGAAAATATGGCATCGAAGAGGAGTCTCGAAAAGGCCCGCTTTACATTTGAAGGCGTATTGCGAAAAGCGGCATTTGAAAAAGGTGTCTTTTGCGATGCGGCTGTCTGCTCTTTATTAAAAGAAGAATACTGACCACAAATTTAAGACGCTGCTTATGCCTATACCACATAAACAGCGCCTTAACTTAAGTAAACCTTATTCAATTAACTTTACTATCCTTTCTTACTAATACACATACGTAACATTCATTTAACATTAAATTAATGGTCTTGCATGGTTTATTAGTTTATTTTCGTTTGCCGCTGATTTTCCCACACGCCCACATGTTACGAAGATAGTTTTCACGGGCTATCTTCTTGCGTACCATGATGTTAGCATGCTTCGCTTACATTCTTCATTGGAATCATCTCCTGAAATAAGATTGCGCATTCCCGCATATCCACACATCTTGAAATCAGTTTTCACGGGCCGATCTCAAAAGCGAGATGTGATGCTGACATGCTTTGCTAACTCACTTCATTGGAATCACGCCTTCCTTTAAAGATTGTTTTGTAAATCATTTATTAATTATATATTAACAAATTATAAAATTAATGCAAATGTTCAGAATAATCAATATAGTGCGATTTTGGGTGGTTTTTGAATTGAAATGGGCGGTTATCTTGGTTTATCTTATTTTTTCTAGTTTTTTTATGTTTTTTTAAAAGAGCTTAGTAGCTCTGTAAGGAGAATTTATTGAGGCGGAGACCGTTCCTTTCTGCTACAGGTGCTCGCTTTCCGCGGGGCGTGAGTTGAGCCTCCTCGGGCTTTGCCCTGTGGGGTCTCAACTTTCCCGCTATTCCCGTCGGAGTCGAGCACCTTTCGCTTCAATCCACTCTGTGCTTTTTCATAATATTTTCTTTGGATCAAAGATCAAACAGTAAAAATAATTTAACAACAGTATTGAACTTTACTTCAAAATCAGACATTCTACATTGGACAAGCGCTAATTTCATTATATGAACAAAAAAGAGCGTTAATCCAATCTCCTATTAAGGTAATTCTCCTCCAGATCCATTTCCCTATTCACCAGCAGTTCCATTTGTTCTAGGTGATGGGTTTCGACGACGGGGTCGAGGTGGGACCAGTGGATTTTGTTGATGAAGTAGTAGTTTCTGATTTTCCTCAGGATGACGAGGGAGTGGGGGAAGTGGTCGAATTCTGCTTTTATGCTGTTGAAGCGGGTGTAGCCCCATTTTGTCAGTTTCATTGTTTATCACCTAATGTTCTATTACCTTTTCTTTCAATATATTAATCCTCTGGGAGCATATCTGATTTAAACAAACGTTTGTTTAGTGTTTCAAAACATTTATTCTACTAGGGTTGGGGGGATTAAACAATCGTTTAACAGTATTTACATATCGTCTCGTGCATCTGTTTCGTCCTGAGATTGTCATTGCTATTCACGGAGGGCTCTTGTTATGATGAGAAGGTTATGAATCGAAAGAAAAGCTAGGAGAATGAGCTTTGAATAAAGTAGTATCCAACTATTCCATTTATCCATATGAAGCAGATAAGAAGGAGATCCCCGTGTCTCCGCTCCATAAGGGGGAAACCACGAAGCAGCTGATATCCTCCCATGACGAGGATGCTTTTTTCTTTCGGACGATGGAGGAAGCGGGCATTCATCTGAATGCGGCTCAGATTGAAGCGGTCCGTCATGTGAAAGGACCATGCTTGACCCTTGCCGGTGCGGGAACGGGAAAAACGACGGTGCTCGTCTGCCGTGCAGGCTACTTGATGGCCGTGAAGGACATTCAGCCAAGAAATATTTTGCTTGTCACATTTACCAAAAAAGCATCGGAAGAGATGAAGCAGCGGATTTCAAGGCTTCCGGGAGCAGAACATGGTGGACAGGTACATGCCAGCACGTTTCATGCCCTGTTCCTTTACTTGCTCAGATCCCGTCATTACACACAGGAAGTGATTGGGAACGAGCGCTATAAACAAATCATTTTGAAACAGATCCAGAGAGAAATGAATATATATGATCCGTATGACGCCGAGACGCTCCTTGCCAAGCTTTCTCATTATAAGCTGAATCAGAAAGATATACGGGAGCTCCCCGAGAAGTCCAAGTCAGAAAAAGAAGTGCGAAGCATCCTCTTAAAATATGAAGAGTGGAAGCGGATGAATCATAAAATGGATTTTGATGATATTTTGACAGAGGCCTATCAATTACTATTGGGAAATCCGAATCTCCTGACTTCCCTTCAGCACCGTTTCCAGTATGTGATGGTCGATGAATTTCAGGATACGAATCTGGTTCAATATGAATTGATCAAATTGATTGCGGCTCATCGTAATCTGTTCGTGGTCGGGGATGATGATCAAACGATTTACACCTTTAACGGGGCCCGGAACGAATTCATTTTGGATTTTGATGAGGAGTTTCCGGATGCCAAAGTCGTGACCTTAAAAGAAAATTACCGTTCAGACGCTTATATCATCGGACTCGGGAATGAAGTCATCGGACGGAATGAACATCGGAGAAAAAAAGAGCTGATCGCTACAAAAGTGGAGGGACAGAAGCCTCTCTATTCAAGACCCGCTACAGCCGATGAAGAAGCCGTCTGGATCACAGAAGAGATTCAGAGATTACGAGAAGAAGGCTACGGTTATGGAGATATGACGATTCTCCACCGTACGATGAGCAGTGGGCGTGCCGTCTTTGAGCAGCTCCTGTTAAAGGAGATTCCCTTCACACCATACAATCAAAAGGATTCCCTTTTCTATGATAACTGGACCGTGAAGCCCGTGGTGGATTACATGCGATTATCGATCGTTCCAAGAAATTTCTCAGCCATGGAATCGCTGCTGCCCACCCTTTTTATCCGAAGAGACCGGGGAATGGCTCACATCCTGGAAGAAGAGCAGAAGGAGCGGAAGAAGTATCCCCTCATTCACTTAACGACTTTATCCGGGCTGAAGCCTTTCCAGGTGAAGAATGTGAAAGAACGGATGAAGTTCCTGAAGGCGATCGGTGACCAATCACCGGAAAGTGCCATCAAGCGTATCCGGAAGGAATTCTATCACCAGTACATCGACGCCCAGGAATCTCACGTGGTGACGGAGCAGAAGGAGCTCATTAAAGAAATGCTGGACGAGCTTGAAGGCTCAGCAAAGCGCTTTGATACGATTTCTAGCTTCATTACCTTCATTGATGAGATGAAAGCGAAGTATGAGGAGATCTATTCGAATCAAAGGGGAAGCAGGGACACGGACAGTGTATCCCTTATGACGATTCACCGGTCAAAGGGCCTTGAGTTCCCCGTTGTGTTTTTAATCGGGGCCATCGAAGGGAATCTTCCCCACAGTTCAGCTCTCAACGCCAATAAGCTCGAGGATAAGGTGTATAAGGACCCGAGCCAAAAAGAGAAGACTTCGGGTGCAGTGGAGGAAGAAAGGCGCCTTGCCTATGTAGCCATCACGAGGGCAAAAGAGAAATTGTTCATTTCTTCACCGGCCTATTATCAAGGCGAACAGCGTAAGTGCTCGCGCTTTATTGCTGACTTATTCAAACAGACTCCACACGCTGAGCCGAAGCCTTCTAAAAAGGCGAGAAGCGGAAAGGTGGGTAAGATTCTTGCCTTGGTGTGCACAAGCTCTGAGTGCATTGCCTGGCAGAGGCCCGATACCCATGAAGATACCAAATCCAAGGTTTGTCCCCTTTGTTCAAGCCCTATGAAACTGGGAGAAAAGGACATTATCGAATAAAAAAAGCCCCGGCGTCCTGGAAAATGAAGGACGCCGGGGCTTTTTGCGGTTTATTGAGCGTTCTATGAAATGCTTCACATACAAGCGAACATCAGTAAACCGGCCCCTTACTGTGAAAAATGGTCATCTCGTGAATCAACCTTCTTCGAATCATTCGAATCCAAGGCCTGTCTTAAAAAATAAATAAGAATTCCCATGATGATTCCAAGTATCGCGATAAAACCGATGGTGATCGTGATTCCCATCATAAACCCCACTCCTTTTTATAGCTATCGCTATATGATTGCAGCCTTCTACTATCAGTCTATGAAAAAGGAGTGGAGATATATTCGAACCGAAGGACAAAAAAGGTTCACGAATATTTTACGTCCGGTCAATCAAAACGGCACGAACCGGGGATCCGTCCCCTTCTTTAAGAGGAAGGGGAAGGGCTACAAGCTCGTATATCCCAGGAGTTACATGGGTAAGATCGATCCCTTCGAGGATTCCGATGTCATGTTCCCGCAATGAGTGATGGGCATGCAATTCCTTGCTGTCCAAAGGGTCAACAGAGGGAAGATCCACCCCGATCAGATCAATGCCCTTTTTCTTTAAAAAAGGGGCAAGTTCTTTCGTGACAGGGGGGATGTGTCCGGGGAATCGGTTTGGATCACTCCAGGCATTGGTTTTAAACAGAACTTTTTTGACATCAGTCAAGTCGAGCTCTATTAATCGTTCAGGACCGATTTCAGGCGCGCCTTCCAACGAAACCACGATGGCCGGTCCCATAAAACGTTCTGGGGCCATATCGAGGATCCGGTTCCCGTCACTGTCGAAGTGGAAGGGGGCATCCACATGGGTCCCGGTATGGGAGCTCATGGTCAGCTGACCGACATTGACGGATCCCGATTCTTCCTTCGTCCAGTTCAAGGAAAAGGAGAAAGGCGTGTCTCCCGGCCAAACAGGGGTTTCATTATGCAGGGGTCTTGAAATATCGATGATTTTCATGATTGCCTCATCCTTTCAGTGTTAAGCGACAACGTTCCGTGTATTGTCAAACTGCTTGTATTCTTCTTTTTCCATGATGTTTTTCAAAATATGAATCGTTTCCCATACATCTTCATACGACGAATAAAGAGCCACAGGTGCCAGGCGGATCACATTGGGTGCCCGGAAATCAGGTGTTACCCTGTTTGCTTTCAAGGCTTTACAGATCCTCGCTGCTTCCTCATGCTGCAGACTGATATGTCCGCCCCGGCATTCATCTTCAAGGGGGTTACAGATGGTAAATCCATAGCCGTTAAGCTCCTGCTGGAAGACATCCATCATGAATCTTGTAAGAGAAAGGGATTTCCGTCTCAGATTCTCGATCCCTGCTTCTTCAAACAGTTGAAGGGAACCGAGGAGGGGGGCGCTGCTCAAAATATGGGGTGTCCCGATTTGGAAAGCACCGGCAGAATCAGCATGAGTAAGCGTATGATCCATATCGAACTGTGCATCCTTTCGTGAACTGAACCAGCCGGAAAGACCGGGCTTTTTCCCTCTGTGGCGGTTGTGAACGAATAATCCCCCGACACCACCCGGACCGCTGTTTAAGTATTTGTAATTGCACCACACCGCAAAGTCCACACCGTCTTTGTGCAGCTGATGAGGAAGGGCTCCGATCGAATGGGCGAGGTCGAATCCGATGACAATACCCCGTTTGTGGGCTTCATCCGTCAAGCGTTTGATATCCAGCAGCTGCCCGCTTCGGTATAGAACGGACGGTAGGAGGATAAGGGCAATCTCATCGGTCATTTGATGAATGATGTCTTCCTCCCGCAGGGTAAATCCATCCCTGCTTTCCACCTGTACCAGATGCTCGTCAGGGGAATAACCCTTTAATTCTAGCTGACTTTGAACCGCGTAAATATCCGACGGGAAAGTCAGTTCATCTGCCAGGATCCTCGTTCGTTTTCCCTGAGGTTGATAGAAGGTGGCCAGTAATTGATGAAGATTCGTCGTGATGGAACCCGTCACGATGACTTCTTCCTTTTCTGCACCCACTAAAGGAGCCGTCATTTCTCCAAGCTTCTCAGAATAATAGAACCAGGGCTCCTGCCCGTCCATCCAGCCATCGATGCCATGTTCCTTCCAATCATTCAATGAGGTCAAAAGCGATTCCTCGGCTCGCTTCGATAGTAGGCCCAGGGAGTTCCCATCCATATAATAGTGATTTTCCTTTATGTAGAATTCCTTTCGGAAATGGGCGAGCGTATCCTGTCTATCCATCTCTTTGGCGTGTTCCAACGTTAATGCATGTGTCATCCTTTTCCCACCTTTCACTGTCTTACCAAAATGATAATCGAAATGATTTGAATAGTAAAATAATTGTTTTATAAGAGAGTGGGTTTTTATGCATTCTTAAATAAATTATTCAAAAATGTATAAAAAGTCAAAATAGTCTGGTATAAATGGATTAATATAATAAAATTCAGTGGAATTATTCTTAATTGAATAATCCGGAGAAGATGAAAGGGGTGACCACGGTGAGTGAGACGAAAAAAAGTTGGAATGAAAATGAAGCAATCCTGCACTCATTGCAGGACGATATTTTAGTCACGAATACAGATGGAATCATTTTGAAAGTCAGTGAGGCGACTGGTGGTATTTATAATGTGAAGTCAGAGGATATGGTAGGGAAATCCGTCTATGATCTTGAGAGAGAGGGAATCTTCACACCGATTTTGACTCCATTGGTTTTAAAGGAAAAAAGGAAAATTACCCTGGTTCAGACAAGTAAGGATGGAAAAAAGCTCCTGGTCACAGGGATCCCGGTTTTCCATGAAGATGGTGAGCTTGTGCGGGTCGTCAGCTATTCACATGACGTCACGGAATTATTGAATATGAAGAAATACTTAGAGGACATGGAAGATGAGATGGAAAGGGTGAAAAGTGAACTCGAAATCCTCAGGAGCCGTCATTATTATTCGGAAGGGATCATTGCCACAAGTGATGAGATGAAGAGGGTTCTCCAGATTGCCCTGCAGGTGGCAGAAGTGGATGTGAATGTCCTGTTGTTAGGGGAATCCGGTGTCGGCAAGTCCCATATTGCGAAATTCATCCATAATAAAAGTCAAAGAAAAGGGGGGCCTTTCATTGAAGTCAATTGCGGTGCCATACCGGAATCCTTATTTGAAGCTGAGTTCTTCGGTTATGAACCCGGCTCTTTCACCGGGGCCGATCGCAAGGGGAAGGTAGGATTGGCTGAACTTGCAGAAGGCGGTACCCTGTTTCTTGATGAAATCGGGGAACTGTCTCAACCCAATCAAGTGAAAATCTTGAAATTCATCCAAGAGAAACAATTTTACCGGGTCGGTGGCACGAAGCAAAGGAAGGTGGACTTTCGGGTCCTGGCAGCGACGAACAGGGATTTGGAGATGGCCGTGGAGAACAGGGAATTCAGGCAGGATCTATTCTTCCGCCTGAATGTCGTTCCCATAACCATCCCGCCTTTAAGGGAACGGACATCGGATATTATAACGATGATCGATTATTTTGTGGGCTATTTTTGTGAAAAATATCAGCGCCGGAAGACATTGGATGAAGGGGTGATCCATCAGCTTCTCATTCAGGAATGGAAAGGGAACGTCAGGGAGTTGATGAATCTGATCGAGAGGCTGATTGTCACATCTTCGAGGCAGCTCATTGAAATGGAAAACCTGCCCGGGCAATACATAAAGCATAGTGGGGATCTGTCAGAGTTTGACCGTGACGGACAATCATTAAAGGACGTCCTGGAAGCGGTTGAAGAGCAGGTGCTGAAGAAAGCGAGGCAGCAGTATAAAACGACGACTATAATGGCTCAAAATCTTGGGATCAGTCAGCCTTCGGTTGTCAGAAAAATGAAAAAATACAGCATTAGATGAAAGGTTGGCATGATACTTGCAAGTTCTTTGGTGAGTAGAAGGATAAATGAATCATTTCAAAGGGGTGTTTGACAATGGAGGTTGGAAAACAGAATGTCAGTCAGTTACAAACCCGGTCCGGGAGGTCAGCTAAGGAAGCAATGAAGTTTATCATTCCTTCCTTAATAGGAGTATTGCTGTTTTTGATCCCTGTGACGTACGAAGGGAACATGACCATCGGGGTCGGAATCTTTGCTTCTTATTTTCAAGGGATATTTGAAGGAGTATTGCCATTATTCATGACGATCATTTTTGGGATATCCGCTCTCATGGCCATTTATACAAAGCTTCTTCAACCTAAGTGGATCGTCACCCAGCCATTTTTAAAAGGGCTGTTCGATGTAGGTACGTTCTGGATCGCCATCCGTGTCATCGGTTCAGTCTTTGCCATCATGACCGTCAACGGGATCGGACCGGAATGGATCATATCCGACTATACAGGCGGAACGGTTCTGTATTCGTTGGTCCCTGTTTTGACCACATGGTTTTTGTTTGCAGGATTATTGATGCCTCTTCTATTAGATTTTGGACTGATGGATTTCTTCGGGACCCTGCTGCAGAAGATCATGAAGCCTTTATTCCAGCTGCCGGGACGATCTTCCATTGATGCCCTGGCTTCCTGGATGGGGAGTGGGACTGTTGGTGTCCTCATTACAACGAAACAATTTGAAGAAGGCTACTACACAAAACGGGAAGCTGCGGTCATTGCAACCAACTTCTCTGTTGCTTCCATCGCTTTCAGCCTCGTGATCGTCAGTTTCATAGGTTTGGAATCCATGTTTGTGCAATTATACGGAACCGTCGTCATTGCCGGGATCGCAGCCGCGGTGATTTGCCCGCGCATTCCGCCTCTTTCCCGTAAGAAAGATACGTATTACGAGCCGGTGGGAATGCAAATCTCTGAAACAGTACCTGAAGATGTTTCCCGTCTTCAATGGGGCTTCGAAAAAGCTGTTGAAAAAGCATCTGAAGTGAAAAGTGTCGGTGAAGTGACCAAAAAAGGACTGCAAAACGTATTTGATATCTGGTTCGGACTCATTCCACTCGTCATGGCCCTTGGAACGCTTGCTTTAGTCGTGGCAGAATACACACCGGTGTTTGATGTGCTGGCTTACCCGGTCGTCCCACTCCTTGAACTATTGCAAATCCCGCAGGCTGCGGATGCTGCCCCTGCGATGATCGTCGGGTTTGCCGATATGTTCCTGCCTGCAGTGGTCGGTAGCGGGATCGAAAGTGAGTTAACGAGATTTGTGATCGCGGCCATGTCTTTGACTCAATTAATCTACATGTCTGAAATCGGGATCCTGCTGATCAAATCCAAGATTCCCATCAGCTTCCTGGATCTCTTCATCATCTTCATCCAACGAACCATCATCACACTGCCAATCGTCGCATTACTGGCGCACTTTTTCTTTATGTAAAACCTCGACAATCTAGCATTATACTATAAGAATATCTGGGGGTACTGAAATGGAACGAACGTTTGAAAAGCTTATCGAGCGGATGCCGGATCGTCTGGCACCGAGCATGGCAAAGGATCATCCGAATTTACCGGTTGTGAAAGAAGAAGGGTGCTACTACTATGGGCTTGACGGAAGGAAGTATCTTGATTTCACCTCTGGCATCGCCGTGACAAATGTGGGCCATCGTCATCCGAAAATCGTCCAGGCGATCAAGGATGCAGCGGACGGTCTGATGCACGGTCCTTCCGGTGTCATCATGTATGAATCGATCCTTCGCCTGGCTGATGAATTGGCGGAGATCCTTCCGGGTGACCTTGATAGTTTCTTCTTTGCCAACAGCGGGACGGAGGCCATCGAAGGGGCGATCAAGCTTGCTAAATATGTAACGAAGCGCCCTTATGTCATATCCTTTACGGGATGTTTTCATGGCCGTTCATTGGGTGCACTCAGTGTCACGACCTCAAAGAGTAAGTATCGGAAGTTCATGCAGCCTTCGGGTTTGACGTATCAAATTCCGTATGCGAATGAACGGGAGTGTCCGGAAGGAGAGGATTCAGCCCGCTATGTTGTCAGCAAGCTTGAAAAGGATTTTGAAACGCTTTTTGATCACCAGGTCACTCCTGAAGAAGTGGCGTGTGTCATTTTAGAACCGGTGCTGGGGGAAGGGGGATATATCGTCCCTCCGAAAGCCTGGCTCAAGAAGGTAAGGGAGGTTTGTGACCGGCATGATATATTACTGATTTTCGATGAAGTCCAAACGGGCTTCGGACGAACGGGTAATTGGTTTGCGGCACAAACCTTCGATGTGACGCCGGATATCATGGCGATCGCGAAAGGAATTGCGTCGGGTCTTCCCCTGAGCGCGACGGTGGCGTCCAATAAGCTGATGAAGCAGTGGCCGCTTGGAAGCCATGGCACGACGTTCGGCGGGAACCCGATCGCTTGCTCTGTCGGTCTTGCCACCCTGGAAGTCATGAAGGAGGAAAGACTCCTTGATAATACGAAGACGATGGGGGCATACGCCGTTTCAAGGCTCGAGATGTTGAAAGAAAAACATCCTGTGATCGGCAGCATCCGGGCGGTGGGGTTGATGATCGGGATTGAAATCGTCCATCCGAAGACGCGTAAACCGAATCAGGAAGGCTTGATGGATATCCTTGACCGGGCGCTTGAAAAAGGGGTTTTATTTTATCTGTGCGGAAATCACTCCGAAGTGATCCGCATGATTCCACCCCTTACGGTGACAAAAGAGCAGATCGACGCCGGTCTTCACATGCTGGATGAAGCGGTGACGGAATATGAAGCATCACTGATGAGTCATCTGGATTAAAATAAAAAAAGGTTGATCAGTTCTGAACTGATCAACCTTTTTTTATAGCCTTTTAACCGAAATGGCCTTCCTCATCTTCCGGAGGGCATCCTGTCCTTCTGTTTCCCTTCTCATCATTAAGTTCACATAGAGAGCATCAATCAATGTTAACTGAGCAATGCGGGACGACAGAGCTTCTGAACGGTAGTCGGTTTCCTCTGAAACGGTGAAGAGGGGTGTGTCGACCCTCTGGCTTAATGGGGACTTAGCGAAATTGGTGATGCAGATGGTCTTTGCCCCGGTTTCTTTCACAATGTCGAGAAGCTGAAGAATATCCTTCGTCGATCCTGAATGGGAGATGAACACGGCGCAATCGTCACTCGTCATCTGGGAAGCGGTCATCAGCTGAATGTGACTGTCACTTGCCGCATGCACGCGCAGACCGGTCCGGATGAATTTATGGTAAGCGTCGAGGGCGATGACACCGGATCCGCCGCTTCCGAAGAACTCGATGGAGCGGGCGCTAGTCATCATGTCCACGGCTTTCATCAGCTTTTTCTCATCCACCACCATCAACGTGTCTTCGATCGTTTTGATATTGGACTTAAATACTTTTGTGGCGATCGTTTGTGCCGTGTCACCTTCATCGATGCGTTCGTGAATGTCCTTAAGTCCGGTCACGATTTCAGAGGCAAGGGCGATTTTCATCGCCTGATAGCCTTTAAAGCCGATTCGTTTACAAAAGCGAAAGACAGTAGAGTCGGCCACTCCCAAATCTTCTGCCAGACCGTTGATCGTTGAATGGATGATCTCGTTGGGGTTTTCCAGTATATAGTCGGCGATTTTTTTCTCCGTCACACTGAATTGAGGATAGTGAGAACGGATGCTTGCTAAACAATGTTGATGTTGACTCATTGACACCACTCCTGTAAGGGTTTTCATAGTTTCATTATACAAGATTTGTAGAAAAATAAAAATAATTTCTGTAAACGGTTGCAAAAAGAAAAATATTTTTTATAATAGAGATAGACAGAAAATAATTTTCCTGCTCGTTTTGTTCTCTCGAATTGGCAGCTCTCATACTGAAATGGGAGAGTCATAGTTACATAGAGTGTTTTGCAAACGCTTTACTTGCTCGTCGGGAACATATAAGCAGGATCAAGTGGTATAAAAAATTTGGCAGCAGGGCTGCCGTGAGGAAAGAAAGGTAGGGATACACAATGTCAGATCAAATGCTCATTTTAGTGGCACTGGCCGGAATTTTTCTTTTATTATTTTTAGTAATTAAAACAAAGCTTCACGCTTTTGTTGCCCTATTATTAGTAAGTTTAATCGTAGGGATCGCGGCCGGCATGCCGCTGCAGGAAGTAGTGGCATCTATACAGAGCGGTATGGGCGGAACCCTCGGATTTGTCGCCGTTGTCGTTGGTTTAGGTGCGATGTTCGGACGCATGCTCGAAGTATCAGGGGGAGCGGAACGACTGGCTCAGACCTTGATTAACAAATTTGGGGAAGATAAGGCACAATGGTCCCTTGGGATCACAGGTTTCCTCGTTGCCATTCCCGTATTCTTTGATGTAGGATTCATCATTCTTGTACCGATTGTATACGGATTGGCCAGAAAAACAGGCAAGTCACTCCTGTACTATGGAATTCCATTGCTTGCAGGTCTTGCCGTCACACACAGCTTCATCCCACCGACTCCGGGACCGATCGCGGTTGCTGACTTGATCGGGGCGGACCTTGGATGGGTCATCCTGTTTGGTGCGATTGCCGGTGTTCCATCCATGATCATCGCTGGTCCACTTTTTGCAAAATGGATTTCAAAACGAATTCACGCAGTGGTTCCTGACTATATGCAGGCAGAAGAAATAGAGTACGATAAAGAGCTTCCAAGTTTCGCTCTGATTGCTTCTCTTATCTCGATTCCATTAGTATTGATTCTATTGAATACGCTTTCGGGTGTTATCCTGGATGAAGGAAACATGATTCGTTCCATCCTGACTTTCTTGGGACATCCATTCGTAGCTTTAACAATCGCAACATTATTGACGTTCGTTCTATTAGGAACAAAGCGCGGATATTCCCGCCAGGAAGTTCAGGACATTGCAACGAAAGCACTTGAGCCTGCAGGGATCATCATCCTTGTAACGGGTGCCGGTGGAGTATTCAAACAAGTATTGATCGACTCCGGTGTTGGGGAAGTATTAGGAAATATGATGGCTGGTTCTAGCCTGCCACCGATCGCACTTGCCTTCTTGATCGCCATGGTCGTTCGTGTCGCTCAAGGATCGGCGACTGTTTCCATGGTAACAGCTGCAGGATTGATGAGCCCGCTGATCGAAACTCTTGGTATGCAAGGTCCCGTTCTTGGTTTGATGGTTATTGCCATCGCTTCAGGAGCGACAGTATTCTCCCATGTAAACGATAGTGGTTTCTGGCTCGTGAACCGTTACTTTGGATTAGATGTAAAAGATACGTTAAAATCTTGGACAGTGATGGAAACCCTCATCGGTTTTGTAGGATTTGCCGTTGCGTTCATTTTAGGGATATTCATTAGCTAAAATAGGATAGAATAATAGCAGAAGAGGGAAGAGCCATGTCGCTTCTTCCTTTTCTCTATTTATTTAGGAGGAACGAAGATGTCAGAATTCATGATCGGTGTCGATATCGGGACCACCAGTACAAAAGCCGTACTATTTAATAAAGAAGGAAAAGCGATCGAGCGTCACGGGATCGAATATCCATTACATACACCAACGCCCGGGACGGCTGAACAGGATCCTGAAGAGATTTTTCAGGCAGTCCTGAAGTGCGTCAAGGAAGTGGCTTCAAGTACAAATGAAACGATTTCATTTGTGTCGTTCAGTTCTGCCATGCACAGTTTGATCCTTGTGGATGAAAACGACCAGCCATTGACCCCTTCGATTACATGGGCAGATAACCGAAGTGCTGCATGGGCGGAGAAAATCAAGATAGAAATGAACGGGATGGAGATTTACAGAAGGACCGGTACGCCGATCCATCCGATGTCACCCCTTGTGAAGCTTGCCTGGCTGAAGGACGAAAAGCCGGAATTGCTCGGAAAAGCGGCAAAGTTCATCTCGATTAAAGAATTCGTTTTCCATCGTTTGTTTGGGAAGTATGTAGTGGATTATTCCATTGCTTCTGCTACAGGGATGTTCCATCTGGAAAACCTGGCTTGGGATGAGGAAGCCATGAAAGTGGCCGGAGTCTCGAAGGATCAGCTGTCGACTCCGGTATCCACAACAGAAAGCCTGGTTGGTTTAAAGTCTGAATACACAGAGATGCTGGGCTTACCTGCCGATACGCCATTTGTTGTCGGCGCAAGCGACGGGGTTCTATCAAATCTTGGTGTCAATGCCATCGAGCCGGGAGTGGTCGCCGTGACGATCGGAACAAGTGGTGCGATCCGGGCTGTGACGGACCGGCCGGTGACCGATCCAAAAGGACGGATCTTCTGCTATGCCTTAACGGATAAGCACTGGGTGATCGGCGGACCCGTGAACAATGGTGGAATGATCTTCAGATGGGTCCGGGACGAACTTGCTTCCGGTGAAGTGGAAGTGGCGAAACGATTAGGGAAGGATCCCTATGAAGTACTAACGGATATTGCGGCAAAAGTAGAGCCGGGATCAGAAGGACTCCTGTTCCATCCTTACATGGCCGGGGAACGCGCTCCCCTTTGGAATGCAAAAGCACGCGGTTCTTTCTTCGGCCTCGGGATGCATCATAAAAAAGAGCATATGATCCGTGCCGTCCTTGAAGGAATCGTCATGAATTTGTACAGTGTTTTACTTGCCCTGGAGGAATTGATCGGTACGCCGAAACGGGTCCAGGCAACCGGTGGATTTGCCCGCTCTGAGCTGTGGCGCCAGATGCTTGCCGACGTGTTCGATCAGGAAGTGGAAGTACCGGAAAGCTTTGAAAGCTCATGCCTAGGTGCCGTCGTACTCGGGATGTACGGCAGTGAAATGATCGACTCTTTGGAAGCAGTAAGTGAAATGGTAGGGTCCGTTCATTCCCATCAGCCAGACCCGAAAGCGACGGAAGCTTATACGAGGTTGATGCCGATTTTTATCCGGGTTCCACGCTTGCTGGAAGAGGAATACGAAGCCATCAGTGCATACCAGGAAAAAGGCTGACTCACTTGAGTCGGCTTTTTTTTCGGAACAGGATGGAAGGGAATCACTTAGCCAAAAGGTGCCTTTTTCATGTATAATAGAAACGAATATACCTTTTATAATCAGAAACTATCTATAGATAAATGAAAGAGAGTGAAACGATATGGGACGTAAGTGGAATAATATTAAAGAAAAGAAAGCGTCTAAGGATGCCAATACGAGTCGTATATATGCCAAATTCGGCCGCGAGATTTATGTTGCAGCGAAACAGGGAGAGCCGGATCCTGAACTTAACCAAACGTTGAAATTCGTTCTTGAACGTGCGAAAACGTATAGTGTACCGAAACACATTGTCGATCGTGCCATCGAAAAGGCAAAGGGCGGTTCAGAAGAAAATTATGACGAATTGCGCTATGAAGGCTTTGGACCGAACGGATCCATGGTCATCGTGGATGCCTTGACGAACAATGTCAACCGTACAGCATCCGAGGTTCGTGCTGCTTTCGGTAAGAATGGCGGGAATATGGGTGTGAGTGGATCAGTAGCGTATATGTTCGATGCGACAGCAGTCATTGGCATCGAAGGGAAATCTGAAGAAGACGTAATGGAAATCCTGATGGAAGCGGACGTGGACGCTCGTGACATCATCGAAGAAGATGATTCCGTGATCGTTTATGCAGAGCCGGATCAATTCCACGCTGTTCAAGAAGCATTTAAAGGTGCCGGTATCACTGAGTTTACAGTGGCAGAGCTTACGATGCTTGCTCAGAATGATGTTGAACTTTCTGAAGACGATCAAGCTCAATTCGAGAAAATGATTGATGCGATTGAAGACCTTGAAGATGTTCAACAGGTATATCATAACGTTGATTTAGGTGAATAAAAGCTGTTGAATCCCCCTGACGAATGTGTCAGGGGGATTTTCTGCATTAGAAAATGGTGACTTCCGGATAGAAACTTCAGATAATCTCAGTAAGGCTGGTAAAACTATGGTTATACCAATTTGATTGAGGTGATCCGATGAAGTATATCCATATTTTGATTCTGGTAGTATTTATAGTCTTCTTCTCGTACACAGGTTCAATCGGAAGTGCTCATCCGAACGGGGAAAATTCTGAAGTGGATGTCAGTGATGTGACCTATGTCCTGTCAGAAACGAAAAGGGATCCAATGCTTGAAAAGGCATTTAGTAAAGCTTTTGATTTAAAACAGGGTGAAGATCAGATTCAGTACTATTATAATCACATCGACTTGAATGATGATCAACAGCCTGAAACATTTGTTTATCTGGTTGGTTCCCCAGTGTGTGGAAGTGGGGGATGCAGCGGTGCACTATTCACAAATCAAAACGGTGAGTACAAGCTGGTTACGACCTTTTCATTACTCAGGTCACCCGTGATCATCGAGAATGAGAAAACGAATGGTTGGAAAAATATGATCATGTATGTTTCCGGTGGGGGGATAAAAGGAGGCTATAAACGCTTACGCTTTGATGGTAAGACCTATCCTTCCAATCCTTCCGTACAACCGGATGTTCAAAAGGGAAAAATCAGCGGAGTGGGAATCATCAATGATGACATCTCGAAGAAAGAAGGCATCCCTTTTTAACATCTTTCATAAAGAAAATGAGGCATATTCCGAAGTTGGGAATATGCCTTTTTTTATCTAAAGAGGTCTTGAGAGGCAGTCGGTGTCGGGTAAAGTCGCATTAACACTTTATTTGTCGAAAAGACTGAAAATTCAGCATAATACTTCATTCTCAGCAGGGCCTTTGTTATGCTAAAGATGAATCTGAATAAATACGTGAAAAGGGAGAGGAAAATATGGGACTAGATCAACTTGAAATGCAGCAGGCCAAACAGAATGTGAAAGAAAAAACCAAACCCTATTTAACGGCACTAATCGGTTGGAGCCTGCCGGCCATCGAGGCGTGTACGAAGCTTGAACGACCGTTCGTTGTTGTGGGTCCACCTGATTTTGAGTCTTATGCAGAAAAGCATGATATTGCCTTTATCGGCTGGGACTTCGATCGGTTGAATGAAGGTTCAGATCATCTTTACAAACAGCTGAATGCCCTTGGTGCTGAAGTCGCCATTCCTTTATATGAAGAATGCGTGGAGTGGGCAGGAGCACTGAACTCCCGTTTCCGCAGCGAACCCCGTGTCTTTAACCGATCTCTCCTCTTAAGGGATAAAGGGATGATGAAGCGTAAAGCCCAAATTGCGGGAATCAAAGTAGGTGTATTTGAAGAAGCAAGGGATAAAGAGGATGTAAGACGCTTTCTGAAACGAGTAAATGAAGCCCTTTTGAAAGTCGAAGGGGATAAGAACGACCCCATTCATGTCAAGCCTCTTGATAAAGCAGGCTCTGTCGGACACCGGGCCATCGAGAATCCTGAAGATATAGATGCCCTCACTGAATCTGAGTTTCCATTGTTGATGGAGAGTCACTTAGACGGGCAGGAATTCTCGTGTGAAGCGTTCATTCATAAAGGAAAGATCCAATTTTTAAATATAACGGAATACGTGAGATTGGGTTATTCGAATTTCGTACCGGCTTCTCCGACACTTGAAGAAAAGCGTCCGATCATCCGGGAGGCCATTCAACAGCTCATCGATGCATTTGAAATAGAATACGGAGTCATCCATCCTGAATATTTCATCACGTCCGACGGTACACTTCATTTCGGTGAAGTCGCAGCCAGGGTACCTGGTGGTCATATCTTTGATTTAATTGAGCGGGCATATGGTTTTAATGCGTACCAGGCACAGATTCTTTGTGGAGATCCAAACACAACGGAAGAGGAACTGAGAGAATTCTTCCCTTCGACAGGTGAGAAAGCCGAGGCCCATGCAGGGTGTTTAATGGTTCACCCTCATGTCAATTATGTAGAAAAGCTTGAGGTGCCGGACGAGCTTGAAAATCATCCGTATTTCGAAAAACATGATATGTTTAGCCCCGCCCAGGGGAAAGTGGCCCAGAGGATCGGGTTCGGAAACCATTACGGGACCATCTTCTTCTATGGGGAAGACAGCGAAGTGATGAGGGACCTTTTAAAAGAGTACGAACAATTTAATTTCTATATTTAGGCTGGTCTTTTGCCTGAACAACCTGTCCGATATTCTGATCGATAAAGGAGTTTTGAAATGGCTTTTGAATTAACTTCCAAGCTGGAAGATCGATTTTTGCAGGCGCTGAATGAATTGGAGAGTGCAGCTTCTTTTGCAAAATCAATGTATCAAACGGACGTCTATCAGGAAGCTCAACGATTACTGGACACTGACGAAGGTCTCGGAATTTTATACCAAAGTGCAAGCCGCTTTGAAAAAGCCGGGGTATTCCAAGACGGTCCCTGGGAAAAAGCATCCAAGCTTCAACCGCCACTTGTGGCGGGATCCCTGCAAGCAAAGGGTCTGCCCTCGATTATTGAAATCCTGAGCGAGCTAAGGATGCTTTCCATTGCCGAAGCTCAATATGAACATTCCGATGTCACGGCGGAGATGGCGCAGGATTTCCTGAATGAAGTAATGGTACTGAATCTGAACCTGCTTTTCCCTGAAGCGACGGAAGCGGCGCGGATAGAAGGTGGGGAACAGAGTGAAAGGGCTACAGAATTGTTTCACTTCCTTTCAGATAAATTGTCTTATCAAGCCCTTACGACTACGTTGATCAAAGAGATCGAACGGTTGACGGCACAGCGTCCCATCATGGTGAAACGAACCGTTTCCATGATCGAGACCGCTAAGAAAATGCTCCATTCCGATCTTAGTGCAGCGGAACGTCTGGTGTTGGAGAAATACGTATCGGCAATTGAAGGCCCGACCCCGTTAAGTAAAAGTATTGTGAAACCGGGTGAATATCGCAAGAAGCTGTTGGAACTATCTCAAGAAGAGCTGGAGAAAGAGGCGGTACATTTTGCCGGGTCTATGCGTGATACCGGATTGGTGGCTCCGCAGCACGCCATCCTTCTAAGATATTTATGCAGGAAGTTTCCTGAGCTTGTACCGACAGCCCTTCAGTTGAATGATAAAGGTAAAGCGAACCTGGATGAAAATGCAGAGCTTGTATTTCAACTTGTGAAAGTGGCGATCTACCCGGCCACGAAGCAATCCGTATACGGACTTGCCCTCATGCTTGAACGAGGAGTTCTTTCCTATTCCCCGGTCTCACCGGGACTCAAAAGGCTGATCGAACTCGATATCAGGGCCGAGGTAAGAAAGACGCTTCTGAATTCATGTAAAACGGGAGATGGCATTACAGCAAACTCCGTACTCCTTGCAGGTGTCATCAATGTCCTCGGGCAGCCCATCGGTATCGGTCAAGGCCTGAACCCAACCTGTCAAACAGCGCGGGGGATCAGCCTGTGGGCGCAGCATGCTCCCGGGTATCTGCTTGAACTGATCCCAAGGGCTGCAAGGGATGGCGACATCGATATCATGTTTGAAGGTACGCCCGTTCATTCAAAGGACTTGAGCGGAGGATTGGCGCCTGAGCTTCATCAGGAGCTTGATCCGGTTTCACTTGTTCTCGTCCCGCATCTTGATCGTATTTATAGTGAAATGATGAGAAGGGTTTCTCTCAGAGGGGAAGATGGACATCGTTGGGTGAATCCGGAGTTTTATGGAGATTGGGTGCAGAAGGGTTTCAGCACGGTCATCGATCCGTTGACCGGACTCATTTCTGACTATCCGGGTTTTGTCAGGCTGTTTTATGCAACTCATCATCCGGAATACAATGATGATTACGGATTGATCTATCCGAATCCGGTAGGGATTTTCATCACGAATGTCCACGGGAAGCTCCTTGGATTTCACGCCGTCTCCATTCTCCGGATCACACAGGATCCGAGGGGTGAGTACCGGATTTATTTCTATAATCCGAACAACGACGGTTCGCAGAATTGGGGCCAGGGAATCGAACCTTCCGTGATGGATAACGGGGAACTGGAAGGCGAATGCTCCCTTCCGTTCCATGAGTTCGTCTCCCGGCTCTATGCCTTCCACTACAATCCGTATGAGCAGGGGGATGCATTTGCGGTTGAGAATGAAATAGTCGACGAAATCAAGGTCCTTGCCAGGGAAAGCTGGGGAAAGGATTATACATGGGTTTAATAGGATGAAAGGCGCCTGAGCGACGGTCGTTGCTCAGGCGCTTTTTAAATTGGAATGATTCTCCTGCCACTAGCCATACTAAATAGTGGAGGTGGTACAAATGAGTAACGACAAGAAATCGGAAGATGTGCTTATGGACACCCCATTGAATCCTGAATTCACCATGAATGACCGGCGACGCGATCCAAGCCAGGTATACGTTCCAGGAGAATCGTTGGAAGAACATCATGCGGTTGAAGAAGGAAATGGCGTCATTGCAGAGAAAGTCATCGGTCAAGCAAATGAAAATGGATAGGAGGGGTCGGCTATGAAAGAATATCCCGTGGCGGATTTGTCTGAAGATGCCTTGAATAAAGTGAAGAGTATGGAAAATGAACTTTGTCAGCAATCTGCAGATGACATCGTTTTGATTGCTTATAAAAATACGGATAGAAGCCGGGAAGGGGCAAGATAAGATGGATAAAGGAAATAAAGATATGCCGGACTTCAACGAGTTGAATGACCGTGTCATTGCCGAGGAACCAAAAGGTCCATTTTTCGCCATCAAAACCAATATGGATACACAAGGTGTAAAAGATAATCCTTATGCGACAGAAAAAGCGAGTCCTGAACAAGAGGAGAAATTACAGCAGTTTTTTGAAGATGAAGAGTTATAGGGGTAACCGAAAGGCGTTAATCACCAAACGTTGATTAACGCCTTTGCAGTTGGAACCGGCCACTGGCTATAGGGAGGAGACTATTAGTGGTTACATAAGGATTTTATATGGAAATGCATTATACTTAAGAAAGATTACCCATATAGAGAGGGGAAAATAATGTGTCTAAAGTAGCCTTAATCGCAGGGGCGACCGGCCTGGTCGGTTCCCACCTGATGGATATCCTCCTAAAGAGTCCTGAATATACAAGAGTGATTTCCTTTGTAAGAAGAGAAAGTGGAGTGAAACATGAGAAGCTGGACGAACGGATCATTTCATTTGATGGGATGAAGCTTCTGCCCCATGAGGAAATTGATGATGTGTTTTGCTGCCTGGGAACCACGATTAAGAAAGCCAAGACGAAACATGCCTTTAAGAAAGTGGACTACGAGTATCCCATTCAACTTGGGAAACTTGGGAAAGCACATGGAGCAAAGCAGTATCTCGTGATATCCTCGATTGGTGCAAGTCCGGAATCACCGTTTTTTTATAGTAAGGTCAAAGGGAATTTGGAGAAGGAATTGAAGGAGCTTCATTATCTTTCCCTTCATCTATTCAGGCCATCCCTTTTATTGGGGGAGAGGCAGGAGTTCCGATTGGGTGAAAAAGCGGGGGAGATCTTCTCAAGAGCGCTCCGCCCTGTCATGGTGGGCAGGCTGAAACGATACAGAAGCATTCCGGGCAAACAGGTTGCCTATGCCATGTACCGGGCGGCTGTAGGGACGTTCGGAGAAGGGGTAATCATACATGAATCGGAAAGGATTCAAGAGCTTTAGGGTATAGGGGGAAATGAGGAAAGACCCGTGTCGGAAGCGGGTCTTTCCTCATTGTATTTGATAAAAATGCCTCAAAGCATTCATAAGGTGCTTCATTGAAGTATCCTCTGCCAGATTCACAAGCATTCCTTTGATGACGACGGGGCGGGTTTCGTCTTTTTGTACTTCTTCTCTGATGACTTCCAGGGAAATCCGGATACTCTCTTCCTCAGCAACCTCCAGCGCGTCCTGGATCATGTGAATGAGTGTCGACTCAGTGATTCTCGACGAAGAGGTAAAGTCCTTCACCAGATCATCCAGTTTCTCAAAGGATAGCACCGGCTTATCTCCGCTTTTGAGCAAACCATCCACAAGGTCATCTGTTCGTCTCAATATAAAATGGGATAGATATGAAAAGTCCAGATCGATTTTATCCAGCATGACCAATTCTAAATAAGAATGGAAAAAGCCTTGAATCATCATGGTGATGTCCCAAAAATAGGGTTCGATCTTTTTTCCGTATATCCCAAATAATCTTCTTCGGTAATACCGGTGAGTATTCATCTTCATCTCGCTGAGGAGATCATGGATTTCATCATTGAACGGCATGGCGTTCTCCCTGATCTGCATGATGATGAACTCTTTATGTTTACAGATTTCAATCAGCTGACACTCTAATTGCTTTTGGAATTTATCGTATGGTGATAAATCCTCGTTCTCGATCTCGTTCACTTTATCCGTGATCATCGTGAAATAGTAATTCATAATGGCGAGCAGCAGGGCTTCCTTTGATTTGAAATATAAATAGAAGGCACCCTTCGATATATCACATTCGTTCACGATTTCTTGAACGGAGGTAGCGTTGAACCCTTTCGTGGCAAAAAGCTTAATGGATGTTTCAATGATTAATTTTTCTTTTTCCTTCATACTTTCCTCTCCTTGATAAACTCCTTATGTACATTATGACCGATTGGTCACAAAAAATAAACCTTTTGTTTTATAAGTATATTGACTTATGACTATGTGGTCAGTTATATTAGATTGTGTTATGACTAGTCGGTCAGAATAAGAGAGAAGGGATGAATACAACGTGAACAGTATTATTAATTTCGTACTTAAGAATAAGTTTGCTGTGTGGCTGATGACGATCATTGTCATTATTGCAGGACTATATTCAGGATTTAATATGAAACTCGAAACACTGCCGAACATCAATACCCCGATTGTCAGTGTGACAACCGTTTATCCTGGCGCCACGCCGGAAGATGTTGCAGACAAGGTTTCAGAACCGATTGAAAAACGCTTGAAGAATTTAGATGGGGTAAATGTCGTCAGCTCTACCTCATATCAGAATGCTTCAGCCGTTCAGATAGAATACAAGTTTTCAAAGGATATGGATGAAGCCAAGACCGAAGTGGAAGAGGCTCTTTCCGATCTTCCTTTTCCGGATGGAGTCAATGAGCCGGAAGTTTCAAGACTCAATTTTAACGCCTTTCCGGTCATTGCCCTTAGTGTAGCGAATGAAGACCAATCATTGGCACAGTTGACCTCTACAGTAGAAGATACGATCGTTCCGGAACTCGAGGGAGTGGACGGGGTAGCTTCTGTACAGGCTTCTGGTCAACAGGTACAAGAAGCCCGTCTTGTATTTGACGAAGAAAAGCTTCAAGAGTACGGACTTACAGAAGAAACGGTTCAAAACATGATCAAAGGCTCGGACGTGACGGCTCCATTGGGATTGTACACGTTCAAAGACAGCCAGAAATCCGTCGTGGTCGACGGAAACATCACGACGATTGAAGATTTGAAAGAAATGAAGATTCCTGTGACTCCAAGCACTGGTGGACCCTCGGCACAAGGGCAGCAACAGCCTTCTGCACAGGGGCAAACGCCACAAGCACCTCCTGCTGGAGCAGCATCTTCAGGCATGAAGATCCCAACGATTCAACTTTCAGATATTGCTGATATTGAACTGGTTGGTAAAGCAGAATCCATTTCCAGAACGAATGGGAAAGAATCCATCGGACTTCAGGTGGTAAAAACGGCAGACGCCAATACGGTGGATGTTGTCAATGCCGTCAAAGATAAGATCAAAACGTTTGAAAAAGACATTGATGGTGTAGAAATCATTTCTACCTTTGACCAGGGGGAGCCGATTGAGGAATCAGTCAGCACGATGCTGAACAAAGCATTATTCGGTGCTGTGTTCGCAGTCATCATCATTCTCCTGTTCTTACGGGATATCAAATCGACGCTGATTTCCGTCGTGTCGATTCCATTATCATTATTAATCGCGATTTTACTTTTAAAACAGATGGATATCACGTTGAATATCATGACCCTTGGTGCGATGACCGTGGCCATCGGGCGGGTTATCGATGACTCCATTGTCGTCGTGGAAAATATCTATAGAAGGATGTCACTGAAAGGTGAAATGCTGAAAGGGAAAAACCTGATCCGTGAAGCAACGAAAGAAATGTTCGTTCCGATCGCATCCTCTACGATCGTCACGATTGCCGTGTTCCTTCCATTAGGGTTGGTACAAGGGATGATCGGGGAACTATTCCTGCCATTCGCCTTAACGATTGTGTTTGCTCTATTGGCTTCCCTTCTTGTAGCGGTTACGATCGTACCGATGCTTGCCCACTCCATGTTTAAAAAAGGCGTTGGGAAGAAGCATATCGAGAAGAAAAGCCGTTTAGCGAACTGGTATAAAGGCGTATTGAATTGGACGCTGAACCATAAAATCATCACATCGATCCTGGCGATTGCCATGTTGGTCGGAAGCTTGTTCCTGGTTCCATTGATCGGTGTCAGCTTCCTCCCATCCGATGAAGAGAAGATGATCATGGCGACGTATAAACCAGAACCTGGTCAAACGGAAGAAGATGTTCAGAAAATCGCACAGGATGCAGAAGGATATTTCCAGGACCGTAAAGGAGCTGAAACCATTCAGTACTCTGTCGGCGGGGAAAACCCGATGAGTCCGGGAAGCAACAATAATGCGATTTTCTACGTTCAATATAAAGACGATACAGAGAATTTCTCTGAAGAAAAAGAAAAGGTCATCAAAGACCTTCAACAAGCAACAGATAAAGGGGAATGGGCTTCCCAGGACTTCTCTGCAAGTGCCGGCAGCAACGAGATTGTCGTGTATGTATACGGGGAAACCCTGAAAGACATAGAACCTGTTGTCAACGATATTCAAGACATGATGGAAGACAAGAAGGATTTCAAAAAAGTCGGATCAAGCATCTCTGAATCCTATGATGAGTACTCGTTCATCGCCGATCAGGAAAAGCTGAGCGAACTGGGCCTCTCAGCAGGTCAAATCGCCATGGAACTTGGTCAGACACGACAGCGTCCGGTCCTTACTACCATTGAAAAAGATGGAGAAGAAGTAAATGTCTATCTTGATGTGGAGAAGGAAAAGTATGAAAACATCAACGACTTAACGGATAAAACCATCCAGTCACCACTGGGTATGGAAGTTCCAATTAAAGACGTTGTTGAAGTCCAGGAAGGTGAAACATCCGATACCGTTTCACGACGTGACGGAAAAGTCTTTGCTCAAGTGAGTGGGGAACTGAAAACCGACGATGTCTCGAAAGCATCCCAGGATATCCAGAAGGAAATCAAGGATATGGATATTCCATCCGGCATCGATGTGAACATGGGCGGGGTAACAGAAGACATCAAGGAATCCTTCACACAATTAGGATTAGCGATGCTTGCAGCGATCGCGATTGTCTACTTGATCCTTGTCATCACATTCGGCGGTGGTCTAGCACCATTTGCCATCCTGTTCTCACTGCCATTCACGATCATCGGAGCATTGGTAGCGTTATTGATTGCGGGAGAAACGATCAGTATTTCCTCTATGATCGGAGCACTTATGCTGATCGGTATCGTCGTCACCAATGCGATCGTTTTAGTCGATCGTGTGATTCATAAAGAGAACGAAGGTTTATCCACACGTGAAGCCTTGCTGGAAGCCGGCTCAACCCGACTTCGTCCAATCCTCATGACAGCCATTGCTACAATCGGGGCTCTGTTCCCACTGGCACTAGGACTTGAAGGAAGCGGATTGATCTCGAAAGGGCTCGGGGTAACCGTTATCGGCGGATTGACCAGCTCGACGCTCTTGACGCTCGTCATCGTACCGATCGTGTATGAAATCCTGATGAAAATCAAAGGGAAGATCGGTGGGCGTAAACGGAAAGTAGTGAAAGAATAGTTTGAGAGAAAAGCAGTCCTTTAGGGGGCTGCTTTCTTTATTTTTGAAGGTGGGGTGTGCGAGAAGATGAGGTTGTTAGTTCTAAAATATGTAAAACGGCTGGATAATCTGTCATATCGGCTGGATTCCATCCAGTGTCGGCCGGATTTCCGCTCATTTCGGCTGGATTTTTATCCGAAGCGGCCGGATTACAACCAATTTCGGCTGGATTCCTTTCACCCCCACACTCATTAACTCAGCGGCATGGCAAAATCTCTGAAACTTTTTAAAGTTTTCTAAAAATAGTATTGATTCCATCAAAAGTCTGGACTATAATAACAATTAACGAAAGCGCTTTCGATGAAGAGGAGACAGCAATGGTTACAATCTATGACTTAGCAAAACGCACTGGGTTTTCCAGTACGACAGTTTCTAAGGCTCTTAACAATTATACAGATGTGAGTCAAAAGACGAAGCAAAAAATCCTCGATGCAGCGGCTGAAATGGGTTACTTACCCAATGCCCATGCCCAGTCCTTATCAACTAAGAAATCATGGACGATCGGGGTCATGTTTGCAGAGGACAATGAGGTCGGATTGAAACATCCTTTCTTCAGCGCCCTTATTGAAAGTTTCCGCAAGTATGTGGAACGGGAAGGGTATGATTTGATTTTCGCATCAAGGAATCTACGAAATCGGGATACGAGTTACCTGGAGCATTTCTTATATCGTGCTGTGGATGGAATCGTCGTGATCTGCTCAGATCCCCACGATCCCCAGGTTCAGGACATGATCAATAGCCACCTGCCGATTGTCGTGATCGACATGAGCAACCAGAACTGCTCAGTTGTTTATTCCGATAATATCGAGGGTGGAAGATTGGCCGTCAAACACCTGCATTCGTTGGGCCATACCAGAATCGCCCACATTTCAGGGGATCCGTCGATCGATGCGGGAGCACAGAGGATCAAAGGCTTCAAGAAGGGCATGGATGAGCAGCATCTCCCCATTCTTGATGGGTATCTTGTTAACGGCGGGATGTTCTCGATTGAAGAAGGAAAAGCTGCAATGGAAACACTCCTGGAACTTGAAACCATCCCTACGGCAGTCTTCGTTGCAGGTGATCACATGGCCATCGGTGCCATGGAAGCCATCAAAGAGAAGGGATTAAGGATTCCTGAGGATATCTCCATCATCGGGTATGATGATATCGAAATGTCTTCCTATCTCACGCCGAAGCTGACCACGGTCAGACAGGATACGGACCGGATCGGTTCACGGGCGGGGCAATTACTGATGAAGCAGATCATCCAGAAGAAGAAGCTGTTATCCACAGAAGTCATCCCGGTGGAACTCATTATCAGGGAATCTTGTACGATGGTAAAAAAAGAAAAAAAGAAATAATCTTATATTTTTTCGGGAATTTCGAAACCGGTTTCGAAATTTTTAATTGAAGTGAACCGAAACCGCTTTCGTATCTATATCTACAAATGTAAAAGGGGGATTAAGATGAAGAAGATTTTGGCAATATTCATGACGGTTGTACTGGTTGCAGGGGTACTTTCGGCCTGTTCGGGAGATTCCAAGTCATCGGGTAGCTCGAAAGATAAAGACGTAGATTTAAAGGTATGGTCCTTCACGGATGAACTGAAGAAACCGATCACGAAGTTTGAAGAGAAAAATGGTGTGAAGGTAGAATTGACGATCGTTCCGATTGCCGATTATCCGACGAAATTAAAGCCTGTTCTTGAAAGTGGCGTAGGGGCTCCTGATGTATTCACAGGGGAAATCGCGTTCCTTAAGCAGTGGGTGGACGCTGGCTACTGGGAAAACTTATCAGAAAAACCATACAATGTTGATGAAATCAAAGATAAATATGTACCTTATGTATTTGACCTAGGTAAAGATAAAGACGGTAATGTAAGAGCATTATCATGGCAAACGACTCCTGGCGGGATCTTCTACAGAAGAAGCATCGCGAAAGAAGTACTTGGTACGGATGATCCAACTGAAGTAGGAAACATGATGAACTCCATGGACAATGTATTCAAAGTAGCGGAGAAAATGAAAGAAAAAGGCTATAGCATGTTCCCGGATGAAGGCTCCATCCGCTGGTTCTCTCAAGGAGATAATCCACAACCTTGGGTAAACGACAAGAATGAGCTTCAACTGACAGATGAAAAGATCGAGTATATGGAATCAGCGAAGAAGCTTCGTGAAAACAATTATACAGCTCTTGCTGCAGAATGGTCTCCATCATGGTTCGAAGCGATGGATAAGCCGATCAAAATGAAAGAAAACGGTAAAGAGAAAGAAACACAAGTATTCTCTTATGTTCTTCCTACTTGGGGACTTCACAGCGTCCTGAAAACGAACGTAAAGGAAACAACAGGTGACTGGGCCGTTACAAGTGGACCAAGCCCGTACTTCTGGGGTGGAACATGGTTAGGGGTTTACAACAAATCAGAAAACAAAGAACTTGCCTATGACTTTGTGAAAATGATGACTCAGGATGACGAATTCCTGACAGATTGGGCGAAAGAAACGGGCGATGTCCTTGCCTACAACCCTGTAACGAATGCGATCAAGGATGACTTCAGCAGTGAATTCCTTGGCGGACAGAACAACTATCAATTCTTCCTTGAGCAGGCAAAAGAAATCGAGCCTGGTATCGTAACGAAATACGATCAGCAGCTTGATACGTTCTACGGAAATGCCGTGCAACAATATGTGGACGGAAAGAAATCCAAAGACGATGCCATTAAAGAATTTTATAAAAAAGTACAAAACGCATATCCGGACATTAAAGTACCAAAAAACTAAAAGAGTAACCATGTAATGGCAGGCGGTGTGGCTTCATGCCGCCTGCCGATAATCTATTAAAACAACTAGGGGGGCTGGGGAATGAAGAAAGTAGATCGATTTGGTTATCTGTTTATCGCCCCGTTTTGGATCATCTTTTTAATATTCAGTATTTATCCTGTTGCTCTTACATTCTATTACAGCTTTACAAACTATTCAGGAAGCGGGACAGCGGAAGTCGTCGGTCTTGCCAACTACACCCGTTTACTCACGGACAGCTATTTTGTGGAAGCATTTTTCAACACGTGGAAAATATGGGGAATCAACTTTGCCCTGCAAATTGGTCTTGCCCTTGTACTCGCATTAATCTTCTCTGATATGAGAATGAAGTTGAGAGGTTTGGCGTTTTTCAGATCAATCTTTTATTTACCTAATTTAATCACGATTAGTTCGGTCGCCCTGTTGTTTGGTATCTTACTGGACTGGCAGCATGGATCATTAAATATGATTCTATTAAATATAGGTCTTATATCAGAACCGATTAATTGGCTGAACGAGCCTGCGACTGCACAGTTGTCAGTATCCCTGATCCTTACGTGGATGTGGTTCGGTCATTCGTTCATCGTCGTCATGGCGGGGGTTTCCGGAATTTCGAAGGACTACTATGAGGCTGCTTTGATCGATGGTGCAAACAGATGGCAGACGTTTACGAAAATCACGATCCCTTTATTAAAACCGATCTTGCTTTATATCATGATCACATCCCTGATCGGCGGTCTTCAATTATTTGATCTGCCAATGCTTCTGACAGATGGTATCGGTTCTCCGGATGGATCACTGAATACGATGGTACTGTATCTGTACAATCAGGCATTCAAGTTTAATAACTATGGATATGCTTCAGCTGTCGCATATGGATTGTTCGTCATTACCTTGATCTTCTCGGCGATTGTCTTCAAAGGGATGTATGGAAATGAACGCAAACAAGCAAGGAAGGTGTAAAGCATGTTGGGGAAAACAGCGGTAGAAAAAAATGTACCGGCTCAAAAGGTAGAAAAGTCAAAGCCTGAACTTTTGCCACATGAGTCCAAACTGAAAACCAGAAACACCATTGTGAAGAGCATCATCTACATCGTACTTGTGTTGATGGCGATTGTCTGCTTCATTCCATTCCTGATGATGCTTGTGAATGCTACAAGGTCAAATGAAGCGATCCTGTCTGGATTCACCTTGGTACCGGGGAGTTCTTTAGTTGAAAACTACACGACGATGATGGAGTACGTAAACATCTGGTCGGGGTTCAAGAATAGTCTGATCATCTCTGTCCTTACGACTTTATTATCAGGGTATTTCTCAGCATTGACTGCCTATGGATTTGCCTTTTACACATTCAAGGGGAAGAATTTCCTGTTCGTGTTCATGCTTGTGATGATGATGGTCCCAGGACAGTTGGGGCTCATCGGCTTCTACGAACTGAGTAAAAATCTGGGGATCCTCGATTCCTTCATTCCTCTGATCGTTCCGGCCATAGCAAGTCCGTTCGTCGTATTCTTCTTACGACAATACATCCAGACCACGCTTCATCCAAGTTTAATCGAAGCTGCCCGCATCGATGGGGCAAGTGAGTTCAAGATTTTCCATACAGTGGCGATTCCGATCATGATGCCGGCAATTGCGACGATGTCGATCTTCACGTTCATTGGATCATGGAATAACTACATCATGCCACTCGTCATCCTGTTCTCACCTGAGAAATATACGCTGCCAGTATTGATGGGATTCTTGAAGGGATCTCAAGTGGCACAAAATTTAGGTTCAATGTACTTAGGAATCGCGATTTCAGTCGTACCAATCATGATTGCCTTCCTATTCCTGTCTAAATATATCGTCAACAGCATTTCAGCAGGATCAATCAAAGAATAGAGGAGAGAATGACCGATGAAATTTGATCAAACATTTACCTTTGGAACCGCCACATCATCGTATCAAATCGAAGGTGCACATAATGAAGGAGGAAGAACTCCGTCCATCTGGGATATGTTCTGTGACATTCCAGGGAAAGTATATAAGCAGCATAATGGTGATGTCGCTTGTGACCACTACCACCGATTCGAAGAAGACATTCAGCATATCAAGCGCCTTGGTGTAGACACTTATCGTTTTTCCATTGCCTGGCCTCGTATCTTTCCTGAAAAAGGGAAGTACAATCAGGAAGGAATGGACTTTTACAAAAAATTGGCGGCAAAACTTCAAGAAGAAGGCATCAAGCCAGCTGTGACACTGTATCACTGGGACCTGCCGATGTGGGCCCATGAAGAAGGCGGATGGGTCAATCGTGAATCTGTAGAATGGTTCATGGACTATGCAAGAGTGTGCTTCGCGGAACTTGATGCGGTCGTCGATTCATGGATTACCCATAATGAACCTTGGTGTGCAGGGTTCCTTGGCTATCATCAAGGCGTCCATGCACCGGGTCATACGAATCTGGATGAAGCAGTGAAAGCGGTCCACCATATGCTTCTCTCCCACGGAAAAGCGGTTGAGCTGCTGAAGAAAGAATTCAAATCTGAAACCGACATCGGCATCACGTTGAACCTGTCACCTGTGTATCCAAACACGGATTCAGTGAATGACCTTCTTGCTGCCAACAACGCGGACGGTTACTCGAATCGCTGGTTCCTGGATCCAGTATTCAAGGGAGAATATCCGAAAGACATGATGAACTTATTCTCAAAATATGTTCACTCCTATGACTTTATTAAAGAAGGGGACATGGACCTGATTTCAACGGAATGTGATTTCTTCGGGATCAACTATTACAGCCGGGGGATCGTCGAGTTCAGTGCCGCCAATGATTTCATGCATAAGGGAGCTTATTCCGATTATGAAAAAACAGGCATGGGCTGGGATATCGCGCCGAATGAATTCAAGGACCTCATCCGCCGCCTGAGAGAGGAATATACGGATCTGCCAATCTATATCACGGAAAACGGAGCCGCCTATGATGATGTGCTGGAAAATGGAAGAGTGCATGATCACGAACGTGTCAACTACTTAAATCTGCATCTTCAAGCGGTTTCTGACCTTAATGAAGAAGGCATGAACATTCAAGGATATTATTTATGGTCACTGATGGATAATTTCGAGTGGAGCTTCGGATATGATAAGCGTTTCGGCATCCTTTATATCGACTTCGATACCCAGGAGCGAATCTGGAAAGACAGTGCTTTCCGTTATGCTGAAGTCATTCGGGATCATAAACAGAAGCATGGCCTCCATACCAATGCCGAGGAAGTAGCCCAATGAATATGAAGGTGATTTTGACAGCTAAAGAAACAGGAGATCGGTTCTCTGAAAAAGAACCGGTTTCTTTTTCTGAAGGACGTGCTTCTACCCACATCCAACTCGATCGGGAGCTTAAATATCAGGAAATATTGGGATTTGGCGGTGCATTCACCGAAGCGGCGGCTCACAGCCTTTCCCTCATCAGCCCTGAAAAAAGGAAAGAAATCATCCACCGTTATTTCGATCCGTCAGAAGGACTTGGTTACCGCTTCGGCCGGACGCATATCAACAGCTGTGACTTTTCATTAGGGAACTATGCCTATGTGGAAGATGGAGATACTTCGCTGGAAAGCTTCTCCATCGAGAGGGAGAAGAAGCTCGTGATTCCCCTTATCCGGGAAGCGAAGGAAGTAGCCGGAGGGGAACTTTCCATCGTGGCTTCTCCGTGGAGTCCTCCTTCATGGATGAAAACGAACGGTGAAATGAACAACGGAGGGAAACTATTGCCCGAGTTTCAATCCGTATGGGCAGACTACTACTCGAAGTATATAGAGGCGATGGAAGAAGAGGGGATCGGAATCTGGGGATTGACGATCCAGAATGAACCGGAAGCGAAGCAGGTGTGGGATTCATGCCTGTACACAGGGGAAGAAGAACGGTACTTCATTAAAGATCATCTAGGTCCGTCCCTCGAGAAACATGGCCACGGGGATGTGAAGGTCATCATCTGGGATCATAATCGTGATGTGATTCATGAACGTGCGAAGGCGGTCCTGTCTGATCCCGAAGCGGCCAAGTATGTGTGGGGAACAGGTGTCCACTGGTATGTATCAGAGGAGTTTGATAACCTTTCTAAAGTGCATCACGACTTTCCTGATAAGCATTTGATCTTTACAGAAGGATGCATCGAAGGCGGGGTCAGACCCGGCGCCTGGGATACGGGTGAACGCTATGGCCGGAATATAATGGGTGATTTGAACAATTACCTTGAAGCGTGGATCGACTGGAACATCGTATTGAACGAAGAAGGCGGACCGAACCATGTCGGGAATTACTGCGATGCACCGGTGATTGTCGACACTGTGAATGACGAGGTCCGGTACAATAGCTCGTACTATTACATCGGGCATTTCAGCAAATACATCAAAGTCGGAGCAAGACGTATCGGATGTCAGATTTCCAATGACGCTGTATCGGCTGCTTCCTTTGAAAATCCAGACGGGGAGATCGTCGTCATTGTGATGAATGCGAATGACCGTGAGGAACAGATCTCGCTTGCCATAGGTGAGGGGAGTTTCAATACGACTCTTCCATTGCATTCGATTGCCACTTTTATGATCCGTTAGTTGGAAAGCAGTCCTTTTGGGGGCTGCTTTTTATTTTGATTGAGAGTGGGTATTATGATTTTTCACTAAGTTCCCCGAATCCGACGCAACACTTCTACCACCGTACTTTCTCCGGCCTGCACCCACGTCTCATATTCCCCGGACAACCATCATAGAATAGACCATCTTACATAAAGGCAGGGTACAAGCATATGAGTCTGTTTTTAAGAGGTACATTGGTGTTGGTGGTGACGGCATTCGTAGGGGAATGCCTGGAATTTATCATTAATATGATCCTTGCCCGGGAGCTTGGGGAAGCAGGGCTTGGCACATACATGTCGATTCTCCCGACGGTATTCCTGATCGTCATTTTGTCGAGCATGGAACTGCCGATCAGCCTTTCTAAATTCTTTGCAGAAAAGGAGGAAAGCTACCACAGGGGGATGCTGCACTATGCTTTCAGGTTTGCGATCATCACCACATGCATTCTTTTATTGATCATGGTGATGGTTTACGCCTGGACTCCTTTATTCCAAGGATATCACTCCGGGATTCGTTGGCTCGTCCTGATCGTGATCCCGATTGTAGCCTTCACTTCCATAACAAGAGGGTATTTCATGGGGATACAGAAGATGGGGAAAATCGCAGCGGCGAATTTTCTTCGTAAAGGAATCCAGTTATTTTTATTGGTGTCCATCTATCAATTTTTATCCTTTGGCATCGATACATCCATCTTCATTGCCCTTGGGACGTTAATTGCCAGTGAAGTGGTGGTTTTTGTCTATTTGATTCATGCTTACGTTCTTGAAATTAAGGGTAAAAGAAAGAACAGCCATTCTACACTATCAACAAGTGAAATGAGAAAGTCAGTGCTATCTGTTTCGATCCCGACCACGGTCCTTCGCATCTTCCATGCACTGACCCATGCCATACAGCCTTTTTTGATCAAATGGGCCCTCGTCCTTTCGGGGATGGGAGCGGTGGATGCGAATGAACATTTCGGGATGCTGGCGGGAATTGCCCTCACCATCGGGTTCTTTCCTTCGTTCATTGCATTTTCGATGTTGATCGTTTTGATCCCGACCGTATCGGAAAAAGTATCGTCCAAGGATTTTGATGGGATCCTGACCCATCTTAAGCAAGTGATGTGGCTCACATTGGGCTACGGTGTACCGGCCGTGATCATTTACTATACGCTCGGAGACTACATAACAGGGACGTTTTTTCACTCTGTTTCCTCCGCCTATTATTTAAAGCTGCTTTGGCCGTACTTCCTGTTTCATTTTCTGGTGTTTCCCCTTCAGGCTTTTTTGATCGGCCTTGGACTGGTGAAGGATGCTCTCCTTCATACCATCTGGTCGAGTGTCTTTTCGTTTTCACTCATTTACCTGCTTGGTTCCCGTTTTGGAATGGAAGGTGTCATCCTGGGCATGAATGCAGGAGCCGTCTTGATCACCATGCTCCACTATGTGACCATCTGCAGGGAATTGGAAACGACTCTTTGGTTAAAATCAGCCATAAAAATGTAAACTATACAAAACAAATGTGCGAGCGTGAGGCATTTGTTTTGCAATAGGAGGGACGGACCTTTTATTCTATTTGTAATCTGTAACACCTACATACCATTCTTTTGTTATGATGGCTGATTTCATAACCTTTAAAGGAGAAATATATGATCGATTCTATTTTATTCAACATCATGTTAGTCGGAGTACTCGGGATCGCTTCCCAATGGCTTGCCTGGAGATTCAGGCTGCCGGCCATCGTCGTCATGTCGATTGTCGGACTGCTCGTAGGTCCGATCTTCGGCCTCATCAATCCTAAGGACGATTTTGGGGAAGTGTTTAAACCCATCATTTCGATGGCTGTTGCCATCATCCTCTTTGAGGGAAGCTTGAATCTTGATTTCCGCGAAGTGAGGGGACTCGGGAAACCGGTATTCAGGATCGTGACGTTCGGAGCCCTCCTTGCCTGGATCCTCGGTTCCCTTGGAGCCCATTATGTTGCAGGATTATCGTGGGCTGTGGCCTTCGTGATCGGAGGATTATTCATCGTAACGGGTCCAACGGTCATCCTTCCGCTACTCAGGCAGGCGAAGCTTAAGCCGAGACCTGCAGCAATCCTGAAGTGGGAAGGGATCGTCGTCGACCCATTCGGCGCATTGATCGCGGTATTTGCCTTTGAAATCATCAACTTTTTGATCAGTGACGATGTAACGGGATTATCATTACTGTTATTCTTTGCCGCATCCCTGTTTGCCGTCGTATTTGGATGGGCGCTCGGGAAATTCACAGGCTTTATCTTTGAAAATGGACATGTTCCGGAATTCCTTAAGTCACCTGTCGTGTTCGCGCTTGTCCTTGCCTGTTTCACGATTTCGGATCATATTACACATGAAACCGGCCTCCTTGCTGTAACGGCCATGGGGATGACGTTAGCGAATATGCATATTTCATCCATCGACGACATGCGTCACTTTAAGGAAAATATATCGGTGCTGCTCATATCGACCATATTCGTGATGCTGACGGCTTCCTTAACCGTCGATACCCTATTCCAGATCTTCAATTGGAATATCATCGCATTCGTCCTGCTCATGCTATTCATCGTACGGCCGGTGTCCATCTGGCTTTCCACGATAGGGACGGACCTCTCCGTCAGGGAGAAGATCCTTGTGGGATGGATCGCACCGAGGGGAATCGTAGCCTTGACCGTATCAAGCTACTTTGCATCGGTATTGTTGGAGAAGGGGTTCGAGGATGCGAAGATTTTGACATCCCTCACATTCGCCCTTGTATTCTCAACCGTATGTGCGCATGGATTCTCGATTAAATGGCTGGCTAAGAAACTGGATCTGGCCATCAGCGAGCAGCCGGGTGTCATGATTGTCGGAGGAAGCAAGTTCAGTACCGAATTTGCCAAAACCCTTCAGAATATGAAGATACCGGTCCTTATCACAGATTCCTCCTGGCAGCGATTGTTTTCGGTCAGAAAAGCCGGGATCCCTTTTTACAGGGGAGAGATTTTATCCGAGCAGACCGAGTATTATCTGGATATGACTCCTTATGAATATATGATTGCAGCAACAGAACTCGACTCCTATAACGCCCTCGTCTGTACGACATTCGTACCTGAAATCGGGCGGAACAACCTCTTCCAGCTGAGCCTCAGGAGCAAGCGTGATGATGACCTGGAAGATATGGTCCATACAATTGGTGGACGCATTCTCTTCCAAAACCATGTCACGTGGGAAGAGTTGAATAAACGTGTCGAGCGCGGAGACGTATTCAGGAAAACGAATATCACGGAAAAATACACCTTCGAAGAGTATTTACACGAGCGGGATGAAAATACCCTGCTGATGTTTGCCCATAAACCGACGGGAAGAATCGAATTCTTTACGGAAGGCTCATCACCGAAGATTGAGCAGGGAGATGTGATTGTCAGCCTGACACAGCCTTGTAAGGAACTCAATAAGATTCAGGAGAAGCTTACGGTTCAAAGGGAAACAAAAGCTAAAGAAGAACAACAGAAAGAAAGCGCCGACTGAGTCGGCGCTTTCTTTTACTTTTTACCTGTATATTGCTCACCTAACAGCTGCTTCACTTGATTGTACGTCAGGCCGGATTGTGCGTTCTGACGTTTCACCTCGTCAATGTCCGTACCTGCTTTCGAAACATTCCTCTTCTGCTGATCCATCCAAACACCCCCTATTCCTTAATGTCAGTCACAGGGGACGATTCTATGCAGGAAGAAAGGTCCGTCCCTCAACCATGGGGACGGACCTTCCATATTATCTGCGTGTGCGCTTGTAGACAAGGTCAAAGATCAGGATGATGACGGCAAGGGCATAGGCGGTATATGAATAGGTGGAGTGATCTGCCATATTCTTGACGCCGATACCGATAAAGGCCCATACAAATACGAGTGGGTATAGGAGATCATGCTGGGTGATACGGAACCAGAAGGCAAGGACAGTCGCGACAATCAATCCCAGGTATGCCCAGATAAGCTCGGAAAACCCGAATCCGTTCCAGCCGATATCCGTTAAATAATAGGTGATATTCACAATCGTCGCAATCGAAATCCATCCTAGATAAATCGAGAAAGGGGCCGAATCCAAGAGGGACGGACCTGTGCTCTTCACCCGTCTATACAGGGCGATGAGGGTTAATAAAAGTCCGAGCATAACAAACACGGAAACGAGAAAATAATTATAGTGCCATACCAGGATCCATCCTGAATTCAAAAGGCAGCTGAGGACAAATAGACCGCTCGTTTCCTGATAAAGCGGGAGCTCCCGTCTTGCTTTAGGGAATTGGCGGATGATCCAGATGGCGAGCAGAAGGTAAATGAGGCTCCAAATGGAAAAAACGTAGCCTGCAGGAGTGATCATGATATCCAGCCGGTCACTGATTTCGCTCGTGGATTGATTGTTCAAAGGCAGTGTGACAGCCAGCGTATTCATGACAATCACCAATGCGAAGGCTAGAATATTTAAAATCAACTTCATAATGTATCCCCCTTGAAAAATAATGGTGATGCCGGAAAGGATCCCTTTCGAGACCTGTTGTTTGCTATATACTATTCCACTTTTATCCGTTTAAAAACCAAATGAAGAGAGTTTAGGTAAAAGGAATTGTAAAAGATCATGAAGGATTTAGAGGTTTTATCGAGAATTAAAAATAGGATAGGGACAATTTACATATTACATTAGGGGGACATTATGGACCATACAACTCATACATATTCAACGGTTTGGAATTTAGATGTTTTTTTCCAAGGAGGAAGTGAATCACAGGAATTCAGGAATCATCTCGATACATTAGAAAAGAAGAAAAATGATTTCGCAGAGAATGCGCTTGCCTTTCACCCGCCTCAATCGGCGAAGGATGGGGAGCTTGTGTGGAAGCTCATTGATGAAGCGAAGGACGTGATGTTGTATTTGCGCCAGGCCGGTGCTTTTGTCAGCTGTCTGGAAGCTCAGAACATGCATGACCGGAAGGCGGATGCTCTCAGAAGCGAAGTGACAACCCTGAGTGCCGATTTCTCATCAACTTTCACGAAATTCCAACAGCAGCTTTCAGATTGCAGGGAAGAAGTGTGGGAAGAATTGCTGAAGCATGATCGCCTGAGTGAAATCACGTTTGTGCTGAATGAGTGGAGACAAAAAGCGAAGGACAAACTTTCAAGCAGTGAGGAATCCTTGATCCAGGCATTGGCCGTCGACGGATATCACGGCTGGGGACAGATGTACGACACGATCGTCGGTGCGATGGACATTACTCACGACGGAAAAAGCCTCTCGGTGGGACAGGCCAATAATCTTCTATCAAGCCCCGATGCGAAAACCCGGAAAGAGGTTTTTGATAAACTGGAGAACGCATGGGAACAGAATGAAGAGCTTTTTGCCCGTACCCTTAATCATCTTGGCGGCTTCCGCTTGAATGTGTATAAAAAGCGGGGCTGGGGCGAATTGATGAAGGAGCCCCTTGAGTACAACCGAATGAAGCAGGAAACCCTGGACGCCATGTGGGGGGCCATCAGCAAAAACAAAAAGCCTTTCGTCCAGTATCTGGACCGGAAAGCGAAATTGATCGGCAAGGACAAACTGGACTGGTATGACCTGGACGCTCCGGTGGCGGAATCGACGAGCACGATGTCATACGATGAAGGAGCGAAATTCATCCTGAAACAGTTCGCCCGTTTCGGAAGTGAAATGGCCCAGTTTGCAGAAAAAGCCTTTGAGGATGAGTGGATCGAAGCAGAGGACCGTTCAGGAAAACGTCCCGGCGGCTTCTGTACATCATTCCCGTTAAGCGATCAATCACGGATCTTCATGACGTACTCAGGCTCGATGTCGAATGTTTCGACACTCGCCCATGAATTGGGCCATGCATTCCATTCCTATGCGTTAAAGCCAATGCATACGTTGAATCGCAATTACGCCATGAATGTCGCAGAAACGGCCTCGACTTTTGCCGAAATGATTGTGGCGGATGCAGCCGTGAAGGAAGCGGAAACGAAGGAAGAAAAGATTGCCCTTGTCGAAGATAAACTTCAGAGGAGCGTCGCGTTCTTCATGAATATCCATGCCCGCTTCTTATTCGAAACCCGTTTCTATGAAGCACGCAAAAAAGGGGTCGTGTCTGTCGATACGTTGAACGACCTGATGGTGGAAGCCCAGAAGGAAGCATTCGCCGATTCACTGGGAGAGGTCCACCCGCGTTTCTGGGCCTCGAAGCTTCATTTCTATATCACAGGAGTGCCGTTCTATAACTTCCCGTATACATTCGGCTACCTGTTCTCGCTGAGCATTTACGCGAAGGCACTGGAGTCCGGCGAAAGCTATGAAGAGAAATACATGGCCCTGCTCCGTGACACAGCCGTCATGAACGTGGAAGACCTTGCCATGAAGCACCTCGGTGAGGACATCACCAAAGAAGCCTTCTGGCAAAAAGGAATCAACTTATGCATCGCCGATGTAGAAGAATTCCTTGAACTGACGAACTAAATAAACGTTTTGAGGTCCGTCCCTTGTATTGAGGGACGGACCTTTGTTTTTAACCCACCCCCATCCATCACCATCAATCCTCCCTTCAAAATTCCTATAGTCCCACCCCTCCTAAGCCTCAAGTCTGATTCGAAAATAAAGCTCCGGCTCGTTATGGGAAATCCGGAAAATAGGTAGGATAGAGACATGAAGAAGAAAGGAGGCAACAACATATGAAGAAATTCGGATTGCTTTTAGCTGGAGGGATTGCAGCGATTGTGCTGCTTGCCAATTTAGGACCGATTGTGGGGCTTGCGATCTCGTTAGTGATCATGTATTACAGCTTTAAAGGTTTCGTCAAGACAGACTCCACAGGGAAGAAAATCCTATGGGCACTGATCGGTCTTGCCGCATTCAGTGCAACTGTATCGAACTTCCCGGCGATCATCGGGCTCGTTGCTCTGTATGTCCTGTATGTCATCTATAAGAACTGGAAGAAAGAAGAAGTCATCGTGGAAGAGTCATCATCTGATCCCTTCACGAACTTTGAAAGAGAATGGTCTCAATTAAAAAACTAAAGGAGAGATTTAATAATGGCAAATTTATTTCAAAGATTGAAGAATACCGTCATGTCAGACCTTCACGAAGCAATCGATAAAAAGGAAAAGAAAAACCCGATTGCCGTCCTGAATCATTACTTAAGGCAGTGTGAGCAGGAAGTGGAAAAGGTAAGAAAGCTTGTCGAAAGACAGTATCTCTTGAAAGAAGAGTTTCAAAAAGAGTACCAGCAGGCTTCGGTTCTTGCTGACAAACGGAAGTACCAGGCAGAGGTAGCGTCAAAGGCAAATGAAGATGGCCTGTATGAATTTGCCCTCCAGGAACAAAAATACTATGAAGAACGTGCCGTCCGCATCCAGGAATCCAAACTGCAAGCAACAAAAGAGCTTGAAGAGCTTGAGCGTAAATATGAAGAAATGAAGCACAAGCTAAAGGATATGTACATCAAGCGCATGGAGCTGATGGGCAGGGAAAATATTGCCCGCGCTCATAACAAAATGAACTCTGTCCTGGAATCATCTTCAGGGTATAATAATCAGGCATTTTCTAAGTTTGATGAAATTGAAACATACTTAGATCAACTGGAGCACGGTGTGAATTCTTCCTATTACCGGAACACAATTGACGCGAAAATCGCTAAATTGGAAAAAGAAATGAAAAATGAGGAAACAGAAGCCATTCCGTCCTGAAACATGGTATTCTAAATGAAGAAAAACATGATAACGTAAAAAAGGGGGAGCCCATGATGGGTTCACCCCGTTTTATCTTAGGATTTGAGCCGTTACATACATAATCGGAAAGGAGGGACCCCCGTGTTCAATCGCTTACGCTCTGACGGGATCAGTTGGATCATCTTAATCGGGACATTACTTATACTGCTGGAAGTCTCCTTTTATGATGGGGGGGTTCTTGTCTTTCTATCGATAGCGGCATTCTGCATTTATATCGGACGCAAAAAACTGCCGAGGACGTCGGGGAAGATCCTGCTGTGGTTCGGGATCATCAGCTTAGCGATCAATATTTTCAATACGGTCGCATTTAAATTCCTGTTATTTGGCATTCTTCTCTTTATCATTGTACGTTTCGCCGATTCAAAGAAACATCCGAAGCATATCACGCCGTCCATCAAGGAAACGTTTACCCAAAGCCATGAACCGCTCATGATGAAAAGAGCGGCTCTTCAGAATGAGTGGTTCGGTCCCAAGCGGACGCCGGATGATGTGTACGAATGGAATGATATCAACATCCAGGGCGTCATCGGGGACTCGGTCATCGACATCGGGAATACGGTACTTCCAAAAGGTACTTCCGTTGTATCCATCCGGAATATACTGGGGAATATCGAAATTCTGATCCCATATGACGTGGAAGTGAGTGTGCATCATTCGGTCCTGGCGGGATCCATCGAGATTTTTGATGAAGTGGAACCGAAGGCGATCAATCAGTCCCTCTATTATCAAACACCGGGATACGATGATGCGGTCCAGCGGGTAAAGATCATCACCTCCATGTGGATCGGGGATCTTGAGGTGAAGAGAATATGAGTACGGTCAGTAAGCAGGTCGTTGCAGGTATCCTCTTTTCCCTTGTCATGGTGCTGTTTTTATCTCTTTCCTTCTTTTATTTATATCCGTTACAGGATTGGTCCCTTTTATGGGAAGTGGAAATCATGGATATACCTGGAGCCGGGTTTATTCTCGTGTTCAGTATTGTGATCGGGATTGTTTTCGGCATCGGGAGCGGCTTGAAGGATAAGCGGCAACTGCGGGAAATGGAAGATGCCCTCCATCACGTGGAGCAGGGGCGCACGATCACCATCCCTGAAACGGCAACCTCCGAGGTGCAGCAGGTGTGGAAAAAGGTCGACGCCCTTGGGAAGCATCTCACCGATCAAGCCCGGTACTCCCAGAAACTTGCCAATGAAAAAGCCGAGGAGCAGGAAAAGAGGATACAGGAAATCGTATCTCAGGAGCGGAATCGATTGGCGAGGGAATTGCATGACTCGGTCAGTCAGCAACTGTTTGCTGCATCGATGCTCATGTCGGCGATCACGGAGACACCCTCCCCCCACAGGACCCCCCATGAAGAGAAGCAGCTGGGAATGGTCGAACAGATGATTCATCAGTCGCAGCTTGAAATGAGGGCGCTCCTCCTCCATCTTCGTCCCGTGGCGTTAAAAGGAAAGAATCTTCAAGAAGGAATGAAGGAGCTGTTGGTCGAATTAGCTCAGAAGGTCCCCCTTGAGATCGAATGGAAAATAGAGGACATGAGCCTGGATAAGGGAATTGAAGATCATTTGTTCCGGATTCTGCAGGAGTCGGTTTCGAACACACTTCGCCATGCCAAAGCGACTTCCCTCGACATCCGCCTCATTAAGAGGGAGTCGATCATCATCTTGAGGGTGGTGGACGATGGCCTCGGGTTTGATGTGAATGAGTCGAAGGTGACGAGCTCGTATGGGCTTCAAAATATGAGGGAACGGGCCATTGAAATCGGTGGGACGTTTAAAGTCATTAGTGTGCCAAATAAGGGGACGCGATTGGAAGTGAAGGTTCCCGTTGTAGAGAATGAAGGTGAAAAGAATGATTAAAGTAGTATTTGTGGATGATCATGAAATGGTGAGGATCGGTGTATCATCTTATTTGTCGGCCCAGGCGGATATCGATGTCGTCGGGGAAGCGTCAGATGGGAAAGAAGGTGTGCAGCTGGCCCTTGAACTGCGTCCGGATATCATCCTGATGGATCTTGTGATGAAGGAAATGGATGGGATTCAGGCGACGAAAGAAATCATCCGAGAGTGGCCGGATGCGAAAATCATCATTGTGACAAGCTTTCTCGATGATGATAAGGTGTATCCTGCCCTTGAAGCGGGTGCCGTCAGCTATATGCTGAAAACATCGAAGGCCAGTGAAATCGCAGAAGCGGTTCGCAAAACCCATAACGGTCAGTCGATACTCGAGCCCGAAGTGACGGGGAAGATGATGACACGGATGAGGCAGAAGACCGTTTCCCATCCCCATGAGGAATTGACGAACCGGGAGCTTGAAATCCTCCTTCTCATGACGCAGGGGAAAACGAATCAGGAAATCGCCGATGAATTATTCATCGCCCTGAAAACAGTGAAAACCCACGTGAGCAACATCCTGTCGAAGCTCGGAGTTCAGGACCGGACCCAGGCCGTCATCTATGCCTTTAAACATGATCTCGCTAAATAATATAAGAAAAGTGACCCAAAATGAAAACTTTTGGGTCACTTTTTCGTATAGAAAGAAGAAGGCAGAGAGCATCAAATGCAAATGGGACCATATGAACAGGCATAGGATGCTGATAGTAAATTAGTGCAGGAAAATGACAAATATTTCATCAACTGAAGGAGGAATAATGTTAAAATAAGCGATATATTGTAAAAATTTGAAAAATAGCGGAGGGTCAGAATATGAACGCACAATTCAGTAAACCAAAGCGATTCGGTGAAATACTGGATCATACATTTCGACTAAGTAAGAATCATTTCAAAGATTTTTTCCTGATTGTCCTTGTATTATTGGGACCTGTCTATTTGTTGCAGGCTCTCATTGATCTTGCGTCGGGAGTCAGTTTCTTTAGAACGACAGGGTCAGGGGAAACCTGGTTCGAAGGAATTGTCAATAGCTTTTCAGGAGAGTTTTCACCTGAGGAAGGGCCGGCTGTGAATGTGGGAGCGGAACTCGGCGCGGCACTGATTGGTCTTATCACAATGATTCTGTCACCGATCGCCCAGGCGGCGATATTGTTCACCCTGAATCATATGAGGAAAAATGAAGACTACTCGGTCAAGCTGGTCATCAAAGAAGGATTCTCCCGTTTTTGGCCGATCATCGGAAGCAGTATCCTATTCGGATTGATTGTGTTTGGATTCATCTTTGTCCCTATTTTCACAATCGGGATCGCAGGGGTATTCAGTGCTGCCTTATTTGATACAGGGGTCGGGGTAATCATTACGATCATCGTCTTATTCCTCCTCATTGCGGCTGTAGTCGCTTATTTGTTGACACGATGGAGCTTCTATCTGGGAGCGGCGGCCATTGAGCATGACGCACCTGGACTTGGAAGAAGCTGGAGACTGACGAAGAAGCGCACATTCACCATCATTGGATTGTATATTGTGTTCGGGCTGATCATCGGGATCGTCAATACCGCATTTGAATTCACGTTCGGCCTGGCATTGGGGAATAGTGTTTTATACGGGATGATCCTCAATGTGGTGACATTATTTACGACCATGTTGTTCGCTGTTGGTTTCGGAGTGATGTTCTTTGACCTGAAAACAAGGCATGATGCGGATGATTTAAATGAAATGATTGATGACTACCGTACGATTTAACCAAGGAAGTATACAGTCTGGCCCGGGGTTCCGGGCTTTTGATCTGAAAGCCAGGTGAAGAAAGTGTTGAATGAAAACAGAGCACGGGATCAACTCGAAGAAATTCTGGAAAGGGAAGAATACAAAGCCTACATTCAGGATCATGAGGGCCTGCTGTCGGGCTTGTGGGAAAAGGCAAAGGAATGGATCAGGGATCTGCTCGGAAACATTGACCCTTCTCTTGAGCCGACAGGCGGGGCGGCATCGGGGATCCTGATCACACTCATTGTCATCGTTGTGGGCATCCTTCTCCTCATCGCATTCAATGCGGTGCGAAACGGGGTGAGAAGGCGCAAGTTCCGTTCGAACAAGCCCCTTCAATCCATGAACGAGATGGAATGGTCTTATACAAGGCATCTTGAGGAAGCCCGTAAGCATGAGGACCTGGGTGATTATTCGAAAGCCACCCGTCATATGTTCCTTGCATTGCTTCTGTACTTTCACGAAAGGGAGTATCTGGAGGCGCGCGTGTGGAAGACGAATTGGGAATATTACGACGAGCTTCGTAAAGTGAATCAAAGATGGGCGGATCGATTCTACCGGCTTGCCCTTTTATTTGACGAGGTTGCATATGGTGAACGAGAAGTGGAGGAAGAGGAGTATCATCACTATAAACAGGAAGCCCGCAGCTGGTTGGAAAATGGAGATTCATAGATGGACAGTGTAAGGGAAAGGAGGTAGGATCGGGCATTGAAGTTAACTATAAAAAGGTGGATTCCCCTGGTGGGTCTTCTTGGTGTATTCATCGTGATCGGGGTCTTTCTTTCTCCGGAAAAGCTGAAGGAGTATCCGGCCTACGTATCAGAATCCCCCTCGCCAACAGGGATAAAGGCCCTTTACACCTATTTGGAAAACGAAGGGGATGCCATTTCTAGATGGTCCCTTTCACCTGACCGGTTGTCCAAAAAAGAAACCGGCCAGCTTTTGATCATGGCGGAGCCCTTTACAGTCCCGGATCAGGAAGAAATGGAAGAATACGAGGATTTCATGAGGCGGGGAAATACCATCCTCCTTCTGAAGGATAATCCAAAAGGGATGTTCGATATCAAGACGGAAATGATAGACAGCCCCATTCTTCCCCTTGTACGGGACGGGAAAGGAAATACATATAAAACCGATACTTTATCAGGCGTCCGCCTTGAGGAAGAGACGGGAGATAAGGTCCTCCTGGATGATGTGGATGGAACAATCGCCTACAAAACGGACGTAGGTCAGGGGTCACTCATTGTTTCCACCACTCCTGCCTGGATGACGAACGGCAGTATCCTTGAGAAGGATCATCTTTCTCTGATCCTTCTTTTATTAAAAGAGGGTGGTGCCGAAGAGGGGACCATCCTGTTTGATGAATTCCTCCACGGAGGAGAAAGCGGGGCATCCCTTGCGACTCTATACCCGCAATGGCTATTGCTTCTGCTTCTTCAATCGGCCATCTTCACCTTACTCGGGCTATGGATGCAGGGGAAACGGTTCGGGGGCATCCTCACCCCCCGGGAGGAAACGGTCCGGTTCAGCGATGAGCGAATCAAGGCCCTATCAGCGTGGTACTTGAAAGGGAAACAGTACAAGGCTTCCCTTCTGATCCAGTCTGATTATGTAAGACTCCTGTTCCAGGAGCGGTGGGGGATCCCGACGAGTAAAGAGTGGGGGGACTTGAAAGAATTGTTGGAACGGAGACTGCAAACCCTCTCCGAAAAGGAAATCGCCTCCTTTTTAATGGGGATAAAGGGTGTGCTGAATAAAGAAAGAATCAGTAAACAGGAATACATCATGTGGTCGAAAAGATTAGAATTATTCAGGAAAGAGGTGGAGGATCGTTGAAACCAGAAATCACATCCTTAATGGAGATATTTGAAGAGCGCATCGTAGGACAGGGGACGAATCTTAAACTCTTGCTGTCTTCGATTCTCGCAGGAGGACATGTATTGATCGAAGGGGTACCGGGCACCGGGAAGACTCAAATGGTCAAAACATTGTCCCGTTTGCTTGGAGGAAGCTTTAACCGGATTCAATTCACCCCGGACCTGCTGCCGAGTGACATAACGGGAAGTACGATTTATAACATGAAGGACAACCGTTTCCAAACGATTAAGGGACCGATTTTCACCAACGTCCTATTAGCCGATGAAATCAACCGGACACCGGCGAAGACCCAGGCGGCACTCCTTGAAGCCATGGAAGAAAAGCAGGTAACGATCCAAGGATCGACGTACCCCCTTGAAGAGGTATTCTTTGTGGTGGCAACCCAGAACCCGATTGAATTCGAAGGTACCTACCCGCTTCCCGAAGCTCAGCAAGACCGATTCCTGTTCAAGCTCGATATTGATTTCCCTTCATTTGAAGAAGAGAAATCGGTTTTAAAACAGGTGATCGAGAATCATGTGGACCGGAGTGAAGTGGGGGCGGTCCTCGACATTGAAACCTTCTTATCCATCAGGAAAGAAATCGAGGAGGTCACCCTGAGCGACGCGGTATTGGATTATATCATGCAAATCGTCAGGAAAACCCGGGAAACGGAGACGATCCGCTTCGGTGCAAGTACACGGGCGGCCATTTCCATCGGGAAGGCAGGCAGGTCGTGGGCCTATCTGTCAGGGCGGGACTATGTCACCCCTGATGATATCAAAATGGTGGCAAGACCGGCCCTCAGACATCGCATCCAGCTATCCCCGCACGTAGAATTGGAGGGACTGACCATTGACCAAGTCATCCAGGAGCTTATTGGGTCGATTACTGTTCCAAGATAAGGGGATCCTGCCGACTGGGCGTCTGCTGATTGTGTACGCATGCTTTTCAGGTATCCTTTTTGCAGGCACGCTGGTTGGGCTGTCGTGGACATGGATCTTTGTATTGAATGCTTTGTTTCTCGCTTTGAGTCTCATCGATTTAACGTTCTCTCCTTCAAAGAAAAATATTGAAGTAAAGAGGAACATCCCTGATCAAATGGAAAGGGGACTTGATTATACGGTCGAATTAACGATCCATAACACATCGGATCGGGATATGTCGTATCGTCTCTTGGACGGGACACCGCAAAGCTTTCAAGCCACGTTCCCACTTAAAGGGAAGCTATCCGGACATTCAACTGCTAAGCCCTCTTACCATGTGGTGACACCTGTACGGGGGGACTATGAGTTAACCCGGCTCTATTTCCGCTACCGGAGCTCACTGGCACTATGGGAGAAACAAAAAACCGTGGAAACGGTGGAGAAGGTGAAAGTCATCCCCGATCTCACTGAGACGAGAAAGGTACTCGAAGATGCCCAGCGGTTTTTACTGTATGAAGGGGTGAAAATCCGGAAGATGCAGAGTGGCGCAGGGGAGTTTTCGAAAATCAGGAATTACGTCGTGGGGGATGATCCAAGAAAGATCAACTGGCGTCAAACGGCAAAGCTCAGAGAAGTGATGACGAATGAATATGAACCTGAGCATGGAAAGTATATCACGATTCTCATTGATTGCGGACGGATGATGGGGGCGGAGCTTGAGAAAGGGAACCGGCTGGAGAGGTCCCTTGAAGCCGCCATGACCGTCACGGCGGCTGCCCTTCAGAACGGGGACTATGTTTCGGTCCTCGCTTTCAGTAAGAATGTGAAGGTCTACATCCCGCCTGCCAAAGGGATGGCGCATCTCCAGACCATCCTCCACCGCATTTATAATCTCGAGGTGGACGCGGCGGAATCCAATTATGCTGCCGTCCTCCATTACGTCCAGACGGTCCAGAAGAAACGGAGTCTGCTGTTATTATTCAGCGATATCCACACATTCCTCCATGAAGATAATGCTCTCTATTATCTGCAACGACTGCGCAGGCAGCATCTCTTTTTAATGATCGGGATCGAAGATGACATGTTGGTGAAAAGGATCAAATCGGAGCCGATTGACGAGATCCAGGCCATGATGAAGAGTATGGCCCAGAAACAGATGCTCGTTAAAAAGAGGGAGAAATCCAAGTGGGAAAAACAGGGCCTCCTGATGGTGGAGGCCCGTGAAGAGAAACTGGCAACGACCGCCGTTTCGTACTATATAGATCTGATGAATCGCGGATTAGTGTAATCTGCTGAGTCGGAGCTTACCGATGGCCACATAGAGAATCAGTCCGGCAACCGTCAACAGAGCGACCATGTACTTCGCAGGAAGTGAAATCGCGGCCGGTGTGATGAAGCCTTCAATGAGCCCGGCGATGACAAATAGCGGGATCGTACCGAGGAGGAGCTGGACGGATCGCTTAGCCTGCTCCTTCAGTTGATATCCCCGCGTGAAGCGTCCGGGTACGAAAAGCTTATAACCCATCAATAATCCCGCACCACCGGCTATGAAAATGGCCGTAAGCTCAATCATGCCGTGGGGGACGATATATGCCCAGAATTCGTAGCTCATTCCCTGATGCCAGAAGACGGCGGCGAGGGCACCGACAATGATGCCGTTGTATACGAGCATATACATCGTCAATAAGCCGAACGTGACACCGCCTGCAAAAGCAAGGAAGGCCACTTTGATATTATTGGTCATGATGGCAGCAGACATGATAGAAGAATTCACTTCCCCGTCACTTTTTCCCAGATTACCGGGATCCACTCCCTGAGACATTTCAGGGGGGAGGAAGGAATAAAGATGCAGGGGATCATTCACGATGGAAAGAAAGGCACCCAGTGCACCGATCGTAAACAAGACCATTGCCAGGACAACGAATTTCCATTGATCGAGAAGGAGACCGATAAACGTCGTGGAGAAAAAATGCCGGATTTGCTTTCCACTTGTGATCTGATCTTTATAAAAGAGATTGTGAGATTTCGACACGAGTCCGTTTAAATAATCCGTCACTTCTTCTTCGGGGAAATAGGTCTGGCTGTACGATAAATTCTGGGCAGCCTTTTGATAGAGGCGATTGAACTGATCGATGGACGTTCCCGTCATATTCTTTCTTTTTCGCAACGTTCCGAGGAGATCCTCAAGAGACTTCCAATCATCCCGGTGCTGTTTGACAAATTGCTTCACTTTCATTGTGACACCTACTCGTTCATTGGATTTCTTATCTCTTATTATAGTAAGTTTAGAAAAAAATAGAAACTATTAAAGGTAAATTCAACCAAAAGGAGGGGATGGATATGCATGAAGAACAGGTCGATATCCGGACGCCCGAATATGTATCCCTGAAATTTCAGCCTGCGGGACTTGGAAGCCGTGCCGCGGCTCTTATGATCGATCAAATCATCTTGACCATTGTGAACATTTTGATTGTGGTGCTCCTGTTTTTCGTCCTCGCAGATGATAACCTGAAACTAAATATGTTCGATTTCAACTCAGTTCTCCTGGGGTTCTTCTTGATCACCATCTTTGTCATTAACTGGGGATATTTCTTTGCACTGGAGTACTTCTGGGGAGGGAAAACAGTGGGAAAACGGATGTTGGGCATCCGCGTAATACAGGAGAATGGACATAGTGTCACACTCTTATCCTGCTTCATCCGTAATCTGATGAGAATCATCGACATGCTCCCGGTTTCCTATTTTCTCGGAATGATCATGATCTTCCTTCACTCCAAGCATAAACGGCTGGGTGACATCGTCGCAGGAACCATCGTCGTGCATGAACGACGGGTCAAAGGGAAGAGAAAAGAGAAAGCCATCGAAAAAGAAATCCGGCAACGAGGGCTCAGGCAGGAAGACCTGTCAGTCGAAGAATGGACACTGAAGCAGCTCGGTACGAAAGAATGGAACCTGGTCAGGACGTACGCGAATCGCTTCCTGCAGCTGCCCCTTTCAGAGCGAAATCAATTAAGCAAAAAATTGGCCGATATCCTGTTTCCGAAACTGGGAATGGATATGGAGGGCAAGACGTATGAAGAACTTGAAAACACCCTTCTCCTTCTCTATTTGGCATTGAGGGAAGAATGGGAAATCGAATGGTAAAACGGCAGAGTCTGAAGAGGACTTCGCCGTTTTTTATTGGGTCTTTGTACCTGGATGGGGTTGTTCCTTTAACGTAAACGTTTGTTTCTTAATAGACCAAATCTATTAGTAAATAAAGTAAAACTAGTAGGAATATAGTGATGACGATTTACACTGAATCTACAAAATTTACAAAATGGTTAGAAAAATCATGTCCATTCTCCCCTTACATTACAAAATGCGACAAAATATACTTGTACTGTAATCATTTTAATATCTTTGCATTCTGAAAGGGGAAGGGCATGAAGACAAAAAAGGTATCATTATCGATCATCAGTATCCTGTTTTTGCTGACGGGAGGATTCATTCAACCACAGGATGGAAATAAGAGCGTGAAAGCGGCCACTCAGACAGCCGTCATCAATGAAGTGGCATGGATGGGAACGACAGGTTCCTACAATAATGAATGGATGGAACTCCACAATCCGACTTCAACGGATCTTGTCCTTGATGGTTGGACACTTGAAGCCGGGGACGGTTCACCAAGCATTGCCTTAAGCGGGACGGTTGCGGCACAGGGTTATTTTTTGCTGGAAAGAACGAGCGACAGCACGATCTCAACTGTTACAGCTGATCAAGTATATACAGGAAGCCTTGGGAATTCCAATGAAACCCTGTATTTGAAAGATGCATCGGGTACCATCATCGATGAAGTAAACGGATGGTATGCCGGGGACAATACGACGAAAGCGACGATGTCGAGGATCGATCCGTCTGTCAGTGGGACCGTCTCAACGAATTGGAGTACGGCAACCACTTCATACGAAGGTGGATTCGGGACACCTAAAGCGGCTAATGCCGAAGCTCCGGCGGGTGATGGGAGTGAATCCCTTACGAATGTGAGAGAGGAACTGGGGGCCATCAATGTCTATTTCAATAAAAGTGCCTCTACTCAATACGCCATGCCGGGTAATGAAGCAAACTACAATGTCAATCTCGAAGATCGATTATTAAAGCGATTGAATGCAGCGACAACGTCAATCGATTTCGCCACATATGAAATCAATCTGCCGCGGGTGGTGGATGCGCTAATGGAAAAAGCCGCTCAAGGGGTGGACGTACGAATTCTGGCAGACGCGAAGGACGGAAGTGATCCTCACTATGCAGAACGTTATGAGACGATGCGTCTAAACTTGGAAAAGCTTGTCCGAGGAAAGGATGGAGTAGTCGGAACTGGGGACGATGCCCATATTTTATCGGATTCTCCCATGTTTGTCGTTGAAGATGCAACGAAGCGTGGGGCCTATGGTTTACCAGCAAGCTTCAATGACTTTCCAAAGCGTAATGTGACAGTCGGAAGTACGGCGACTACAGGCTATATGTTTGTCGAAGGAGAACTGAAAGACACGGACAGCTACTATTCTCCCGGTAATCAGATGCATAATAAATTTGCGGTGATCGATGGGCAATGGGTCTTCACCGGCAGCTGGAACTTTACCGTTACAGGACTCTATGGAACGGAAGAAAACATGGAGCAAGGAATCCTTGACGGAAATCAGCAGCATGTCGTAGAGGTCCATTCACCTGAGCTTGCTTCTATCTATAAAACAGAATTTGAAGAAATGTGGGGAAGCGGGACGACGACGCCGGATAATACGGTTTCCAATTTCAGTACCCGCAAAATCGATAATACTCCTCATACCCTGACCATCGGTGGCGATAAAGTTGAAATTTATTTCTCTTCGGGGGATGACGCTGTTGGGCGCATGAGGGATCTTGTGAAAACGGAAGCGGACGAAAATGCGTACTTCACCATTTTCGCCTGGAGCGATCAGGCATTGGTGGACGAATTGAAGAACAAATGGGAAGGAAGCTATGTGGATAATCAGGGGACTCGGACTGGCTTTGACGTAAAAGGCGTATTCGATCCAAGCTTCTGGAACCAATGGTGGTCGGCAAGCATCGAAATGACGGGGAGAACGGCCACCCAAACGAGTACGAATAACCCGAATACACGGTGGGCGAATCCTGCACCTGTATACGCAGCCAATGAAAGTCGGAAGCTTCATGCCAAAACGATGCTCATCGACGCGGACACGAACAGCGATCCAACGGTCATTGTGGGGTCGACCAACTGGAGCGAAAACGGTAATAATGTGAATGATGAAAATATGCTTATCATCCATGATGAAAACATCACGAATCAATTCCTGCAGGAGTTCAATGCAAGATACGCGAATGCAGGCGGAGTGCTTCAATAAATATGAAAAAAGGATGGTTCTCATTTCGAGAACCATCCTTTTTACTTGGTCATTCCATCCCGGGGGCCTTCTGAATTTCAAAGATAAGGACAATTGCAGTGATTGCATGGGCAATCAATCGGATAATCGGGAAGAAGTTCAGGAAGGAAGCAATAATTCCAAGGAGACTGCCAAGGATCGGCTGATCTTCCGACCTGGAAATGTACAATACGCTCGCATGCCACAGAGCTATTAAACAGAGGAGAAAAGGAATCGATTCTCCGGCGATATTACCAAAGATGGGGACAGCGAGAAATAATTCAATTGAAAAGGACAGCCATTTTATTCGTGAAAGCACGGACACACACCTCCTTATCTCAGTGTATGAACGAAGGGGGGACGTGTGCCTGTTTGAGTGGAGGATTATCCAACAAAAATCCACCGTCCGGATAAAGGACGGTGGACGCTAAGGTTATGCCAGTATTTTCTCCACGACTTTATGTTCATTTTCATTCAATAAGTTTTTTCCGATGGTTTCATGGACTTCTTTATTCATGCTTTCTTCCAGTACAGCGGCTTCCTCTTTATCCCCGACCAGGATGATTCGTTCCCATTTTTCATCGGCTGCTTTTTTGTCGAGGATGCTGCCGAGACTTTTCCACCAACGTTGTTGATTGGCTTTCAAGCGGTTTTCGTACTCCTCCTGCTGATTGGCTTTTCCGCCGCCGCTTCCCATGCTGACATCAGCATGATGCGGGCCTTCGTGCTTACGCCAGTCATCGGTTTCCAGATCGAATTCCATGAACTCGCTGGACTGAATTTCTCCGAACACAGAAGTGAGGATTTTGATTTGATTTTGTTGAAGAAGCACGAGCCCCGTATAAGGATGCTCTTTATGCAGAGCCTTCAATTGGTCAAGATGAGGATTCTCCTCCCAGTAGAAATTCGTTTCCACAGGCACCTGAAGTTCAAATGTTTCCCAGATCCCGCTATCCGCAGAAGCGAAAATGATGAAACTCCTGGGCAGCTCGCGTTCAAGGCTATGCACGTGGTTCTCCACTTTCGGCCGGATGGTTTGGAGCCTTTCTTTTTCCTCCGGTGCGCTTTCAAGATATTCTTCGAGTCGATTGAACCCATTCTTGAGGGCGATCTTCCACTCCCCACCCTGCTGATCAGGATCGCTGCGGTCGGTATTTAAATAGATTGTCAATAACTTGTCCGGCTTCTGTAAGTATAAGTTTTCCAACACACTGATGGTCTTCCTTAAAGACATGGAACTCCTCCTTATCGGATCGTTACTTTTCATATAAACGGTGGAGGAGGTGTTTAAACATCTTTTTGTAAAAAAAGGGAATTTCATCTGGGCAAAGGGTAAACAGCTGCAATGTTCCTCTGTCCATCTTTTCTCCAAGAAATCAGATAAATCATGTTTTATGTTCTTTACACCGGGTAAATATGTACTAAATAACATTCGACGGGAGAGAAAAAACATGAGCTATATTAACCAGGGAAGAGAGCGCATTCAATTTGATCGGAAAGGGAAGACAAAGGATTTACATATACTGGAGTGTACGCGTTGTTCGAATGAGTTCCGTTCGACAATGAATGTAAATCAGATAGAGTGTTCGAATTGTTCTACATCGACCAATCCTAAACTGGACTTGTCCCTCTTTAAAGTCATCGGTTTCATTGAAAATCTTCAAGGGAGTGAAGTACGTTGCTAAATAAAGATAAAATGGCTGATTTGAAAATGGATTTTAATGATATTCTATGGATGAGTTCCGGTGTTGCAATCATTCTATTATTAATTGCGTTGGCGAATTTCTTTATCATCTCTTAAGTGTCTCATATACCGTTTATTAAAAAGTCCTGAATTGCAGGGCTTTTTTTGTTGGGAAAATGTATCATAATAAAAAAGCCTGACCCGAGGCCAGGCTTTTCGTTCTGTTAACCCTTGTAGTTTTCATCGTACTCGAGATAAACAACATGTGTTTCAAGGTATTCATTCAGTCCGTGTTTCCCGTCAGCTCCACCGATTCCAGATTGCCCACGGCCGGCATGGAATCCATTGATGGCTTCGAAGTTTTCACGGTTGACGAAGGTTTCCCCGTATCGAAGCTCGTTAGCGGCTCTCATGATCTCATGCAGGTTCTCGCTGAAAATCGAAGACGAAAGACCATACTCCGTATCGTTGGCAAGCTCGATCACTTCATCGAAATCCTTGTACGTCATGATCGGCAATACTGGTCCGAAGATTTCTTCCTGGATGATGTCCATCTCCTGCTTCACATCGACAAGGATGGTAGGTTCATAGTAGAAGCCTTTTTCCACGTTAACCGGTTTCCCACCCGTAAGGACTCTGGCTCCGTTTTCGACGGCGGTGTTGACCATTTCCGTCACGGTTTCAAGGCGGTCTTTATTGACGAGAGGCCCGATATCATTATCACGATTTGTCGGATCCCCCACCGTTGTGTTTTTCATGGCATCGGTCATCTTTTGGATGAATTCTTCAGCCACATCCTCATGCACATAGACGCGTTCCGCGTTCGTACACGCCTGGCCTGAGTTCGTGATCCTGGACGTTTTGATTTTTTCGACGGCAAGGTCGATATTGGCATGCTTGGTGACGATGGCCGGGGCTTTACCTCCCAGCTCCAGGTTCACTTTCGTGATGGACTTGGATGCTGCCTCCATCACTTTAGAGCCTGCCGGGTAGCTTCCCGTCATGGAAACCATGCGTACTTTAGGATGACTGGACATTGGATTTCCGATATCAGAGCCTTTTCCGGTCACCAGATTGAATACTCCTTTAGGCAGTTTCACTTCATCTATGATTTTGGCAAATTCACAGGCAGTGTTCGGAGTATACTGGCTTGGCTTCAGAACGATTGTACATCCTGTCACGAGTGCAGGTGCCACTTTCCTGGCAAGGATGAACATCGGGAAGTTCCATGGAACGATTCCCGCAACGACTCCGATCGGCTTCTTATAGACGAGGATGTTCTCGTTCGAACGCTCACTCTCAAGGATCTCTCCTTCGTAGCGGAGCGCCCAGCCCGCCATGTAGCGGAAATACTCGATGGCAAGGTCGACTTCTCCTTCGGAAGCTGCAAGGGTCTTCCCGTTTTCATCTGTCAGCATCTGAACGAATTGATCCCGGCGTTCCTCCAGCTTATAAGCAATTTTATATAAATATGAAGCCCGTTCCTTGGAAGGAACCTTGCTCCACGAAAGGAATGCCGTATGGGCAACATCCACGGCGTGGTTGACATCGTCTTCCGTACCAAGCGGAATAGAAGAAATCGTCTCCTCATTCGCCGGATTAATCACATCCCACGTCTCTTTCGACATACTATCAACAAACTCACCATTCACATACATCTGATACTTCTCCACTTTATTTCCTCCTTCAAGAACTGATTTCTCACATATCTCTTTCTTTTCCCGTCCGATGGGGAGGTGTAAACATAGGGATGTGCAAAAGAAGAGGGACGGACACCACTCTCACCTACCTGAATGTTGATGTATCAGGGTTTTGGGTGTGAATATGGAGGTCCGTCCCTCAAAAGGGCTTATTTAGATGGTTCGGCGATTTTAACGAGCTGTTTGCCGATGTTTTTGCCTTGGAAGAGTCCTAGGAAGGCGTCGGTTACGTTGTCGAGGCCCTCTGTGATGGTTTCTTCGTATTGGAGTTTTCCTTGGGACAGCCATTCCCCAAGCTTTGTTGCGCCTTCTTTGAAGCGGTCGTTGTAGTCATTGACGACAAAGCCTTTCATGAGTGCGCTTGATTTGATCAGTCTTGATTGAACACGTGGTCCAAGGTCACGATCTGTTTTATTATAAGACGAAATAGCCCCACACACTGGTATACGTGCATGTTTATTTAGTAAACTAAGGGCAGCGTCTCCGATTTCACCACCGACGTTTTCAAAGTACACGTCGATACCATCCGGACATGCTTCTTTTAACGTTTTATAGATGTTGTCTGTGGTTTTATAGTTGATGCCTTCGTCAAATCCGAGAGTATCCGTCAGGTAGCTGACTTTTTCATCAGATCCTGCAATCCCGACGACACGGGCACCTTGGATCTTCGCAATTTGCCCTACGACTGAGCCGACTGCACCTGCAGCACCGGACACGACGACGGTTTCTCCTTCTTTCGGCTGACCGATGTCCATGAGTCCGAAATACGCAGTAAGTCCTGTCATTCCAAGGATACTTAAGTATGTGGAAATCGGTGCGACATCCGGATCGATGGTGCGGACCTCTTTCTCTTTCGCAACGGAATACTCCTGCCAAGGAAGCATGCCGACTACGAAGTCCCCTTTTTGGAAGTGTTCAGATTTTGATTCCACGATCTCTCCTACCACTCCGCCGGCCAATGCCTCGTTTAGCTTGAAAGGTTCAACATACGATTTGGCATCAGACATTCTTCCGCGCATATAAGGATCCACAGAAAGGTAAATCGTCTTGACAAGCACTTCCCCATTTGAAGGCTGTGGCACATCGATTTCTTTATAAAGGAAATCTTCTTTTACAGGCATTCCTTCTGGTCGGGAGACTAATTGAATTTGCTGCTGTTTTTCAGGTAACATAACAATTCCTCCTTAGAATTTGACTCTATTCATTTTTTCCGATTAATTGAAACTTATCACAATCAGTTTAGATTCTACAAAGAATAACACTTGAGAAAGGTGGGGTAATATGGCGCATGTATGGGACGCAGAAGTAGCTGTCACTACTTGTCAGGCTAAAAAGTTGATCGAGTCCCAGTTCCCGGATTTGATTCCTGCTGACATCAAGATTATGGATTATGGTTTTGACAATACGGTCATGAACGTAAACAACGATTGGGTTTTCCGGTTCCCAAGAAGGGAGATCGCTGTAAGGCTTTTGGAAACGGAAGGAAAGCTCTTGCCACTACTTGAACATAGCGGTGGGGTCCTTCATATACCGGTTCCGGCTTATTACGGCAAGCCTTCGTCTCAATACAAGTGGCCATTTCTCGGTTATCGCTTTGTGGATGGGACCATCCCGTCCCGGGCGGCCTCTGTGGTGAGAGAGGGCGAGTCTGCCGTTGCATTGGCGCGGTTCCTTAAAAAACTTCACGGAACGAGTGTGGAGGCAGCAGAAAAACAAGGGGTTCCTTATGACGAGCTGTCTCGGTTGGATGTTGAAAAGCGGCAACCCGTATTGGAAAAAAACAAAGATGAAATCAAAGATCTCAATCTATTCCATCAAATGGATAAATTAGAGACGTATCTTCATAACCTGCCCAGGAAGGCTTTGCCTGAAGAAACCACATTGGTACATGGTGACCTTCACTTTAAAAACATTGTGGTGGACGATGGTGGCATCCTTTCAGGGATCCTGGATTGGGGGGATGTCCATCTTGGTCATCGTGCCATTGATTTAAACTTGATCTACAGCTTTCTCACTCCTAAAGGAAGGATCCAGTTTTTAAATGAATATGGAGAGGTTGGGGAGGAAGAATTGGCCTACGCCCGATTCAAAGCGGTTTATACGAACGTGGTGTTACTTCTTTACGGCTACCATGAAAGGCAGCCTCATACAGTGCTGGAAGCCCGGAACAGTCTGGAGCTTGCCTTGACATGAAAAAGCCGGGTTGACTCCTCCGTCAACCCGGCATTGCTTCTTACTTCACATTCTTTTGAATATATTTCACGATTTTACGTAGTTCATTGGCATGGGGACGGCCGAAAGGACTCGTTTGTCTTTGTTGGTACATGGCCTGTCCCTTTTCGTTCACTAGGAAATAAGCCGGTTCTCCATGCTGGCCATGATCTTCATAAGGGGCATCCTCGCCATGATAGAAGACATCATAGGCTTTGATCGCCTCTAATTTTTCGTCGGCTAATACAGGGAAGGTCAGGTCTTCTTTATTGGCGAACTCCTGTAAATCGGCCATCTTATCACTCGAAATCGTCAATAAGTGCACATTATGTTTCTCGAAGTATTCTTTGTTCGCTTGAAGCTCCCTTAACTCTTCCTGACATACCGGACACCAAGATCCGCGGAAGAACACAATGAGATGCCAGCTTTGATGTTCCTTCTGATGATCCTCAAACGAGAACGTTTCACCAGAAACTGCGGGGAGCGTGAAATTTGGTACCTTATCATTTAATTGAAAAGCCATTATTCATTCCTCCTAAGTGTTTTCTTATTTGTCAAATAGGCGTTAGGACAAACCCGACCTCTTGCCATCACATACAGTATAGTAATGTAATTTTCTTTCATAAGGTGTATTTCCCTTTTGGTGAGAAATAAAACGTACAAATGTGCAGATCATGAATGGAGAGGAAGAAAACGATGAGAAATAACAACAGACCGAAACTATGTATTTTCCCTGAATACAAGTGGTGCGGGCCGGGATGCAGTGGACCGGGGGCACCCGTTAATTCGGTGGATGCCGCTTGCAAAGCCCATGACCTTTGTTATGACCGGTATGGCCCGACATGTGAGTGTGATCGGATGTTCATGAAGAAATTGGAGGGTGAAATCGACCCGCATACACGAAAAGGGCGACATGCTTTCCTCTTCTATCAATACATGCAGCTGCAGACGAAGGTGAAGTGCCAGGGGAATCGATGTGGGAGGGGCCGGTGCAGGGGGGCTTGGATCTAACGTGAAAGAAGGTCCGTCCCTCACCGGACCTTCTTTTGGTTTGAAGAAATTATTTTAGTTTCAGGGTATAATGGTAAACCGTTTCTTCCATTACATAACCATTCTTCTCATACAATGCCTGAGCCTGTATATTGTCCCGGTCCGTTTCCAGAATAAGCGACTTTGCACTGGTTTGCACCGCATGTTCCTTCGCAGCATCCAGTAACAGCTGGCCGGCACCCAGTCTGCGAACCTTTTTGGAAACATAAAGGTCATTCAGCTTCCAGATCCGTTCCATATAAACCGAGGAGAAAGATGGATACAACTGGGTGAACCCTGCATATTCATCCTCGTGAATGGCGACAAAGATCACTGATTCATCATGTGATAGACGTTTTTCAAGATACTGCCTCGCTCCAACGGGATCCGACTTCTGATGATAAAACATACGATAAGCATTAAAAAGTTCCACAAGTCCTTCCAGGTCTGAAAGGCGAGCACGACATACCTTCATCCAATTCCTCCTTCCATACACTATTTTATGAACGGTGGGGAAGAACATGACGGTGAGGTTTAATATGAAGTGGTCAGGAGTGTTGATTAGAGGAGTTTAAAACGAAAAAAAGACTGGATTGGGGCTCAAAGGGGATTGGGGCATCCGGTCAGGTGAAAGAAAGTAGGGATATATGCGACTTTTTATAGTTTTTGCGTCATTTTTTGGATAATTGCGTCATTTTAGAATTTATTGCGTCATTTTCCAAAGAATTGCGTCATTTATGAGTGTATATGCGTTAAAATACAAATAATGGTAAAATTAGATTCGGCGACTTTACATAAAAAAACCAGCCTGCACTAAAAGCAGGCCGGAGACTCAGATTAAAACGGTTTGATAGACATTAAGATAATAAGAATAATGGCGGCACTATGTATAATGATGTTGTATGGTTTTAATTCTGAGTTGATTTTTCCGTAAGATTCAGGGACATCTTCACCTTCGTGTCTGTGGATGATTTCGGCCATCTGCTTTACTTTTTTCGGCATGATACCGGCAACGATGAACTGGACACCGATGTAAATCACGATGGAAGCAATGTACCAGCCGGTTTTGAATAGATACGGGTTGATGATGCCCATAATCAGACCGGTAATGAGGAGTACGATACTGCCCACTTTTGCAAAGGTCTCAATTTTTTTACTGAGATCTAAAGAGAATTTCGCCTGATGTGATGTTTCAGGTGTTCTCATCACGACAGGCATCGAGAAGCTTGCGCCAAGGCCGGCGACCGCTGCAATCACATGGACAAGAACCAATAATTCGTAAAATGACATGTTATTCACCTCCATATTAGGTAATTTTGAACAGATTTCATTGTATAGTAAAATAGTACCTGTTTCCAGGTTTTTTTTGAAAAAAAGGGGAGGAAAAAGTATGAGTGTGAAAGATGAAATCAGACATAAAGTATGGAATGCGCTGACAGAAAAGAAATTGGGCCGGTTTCCTTTTCCATTAGTGGGAAGGATCCCGAATTTCAAAGGGGCGGAGAAAGCTGCATCATTTGTGCAGAGTATGGACATCTATAAGACGGCGAGTGTGGTGAAAGTAAATCCCGATGCCCCGCAGCTTCCTCTACGGGCAACGATTCTAAAGGATGGCAAAACGCTCCTCATTCCGACACCAAGGTTGAAGGATGGGTTTGTCATGATCAAGCCTGATTCTGTTCCAGCGGGAGAGGAAAGGAAAGCAGCGAGCATCAAGCATATGAATACATACGGGAAAGTGGTGCCTTTGACAGATATTCCAAGTATTGACCTCATCGTGGTCGGTTCCGTTGCCATTCACCCCGATGGAAGAAGACTTGGAAAAGGGGAGGGGTACGCCGACCGGGAGTATGCCATCCTGCGGGAAATCGGAAACAAACCGGTGCCGGTCATCACGACGATAAACAGTGAACAGCTGGTAGGGGACGACATTCCAAGAGATTCCTATGACCTTGCAGTCGACTGGATCATCACAGAAGAAGGAATCACCGAAACCAACACCCCCTATCCAAAACCAGATGGCATCCAGTGGGAGCACGTAACCGAAGACGAAATGGAAAGCATGCCGATCCTCAAAGAATTGAAGGGATTTAGAAGAGGGACGGACCTCTGAATTGCTGTTGAAAATCTTGATATGACAGCGTTTCTCGTCTCAATGTTGCCGAATTTAGAGGTCCGTCCCTACACAAGGGATATGAAAAAACCATGAAGGCGAAATTCGCCTTCATGGTTTTTTAGAAGCTATGCTTGTCCGAACTTTCCAAGCCGCCTCCGCTCTTCTACATGTCCAGCTCCAGGGGCTTGGGGCTCGAGGTCATAAGTCAAGTAACCCAAAAAGGCAAAAAGCGCCTTTCCGGGTTACTCGCCTTATGCTTGTCGCCCCAGTGCGAGCCCCTTCCGCTTTTCTTATTGTCCAGCTCCGGCGGCTAGAGGCTCGAGGTCATAAGCTAAATGGTCCAAGAAGGCCAAAAGCCGCCTTCTCGGACCATTCATCTTATGCTTGTCGCCTCTGCCCAAGCCGCCTCCGCTTTTCTTAGTACCCCTCAACTACCAAATCAAGTTTCCCGGTTTCAGGACTGATCACAAGTCCGTGAACAGGGATCTTTTTGTCCATCAATGGATGGTTTTTGATCATGTCGACGCTGTGGGCGACGCTTTCCTGTACGGAGCTGAAGCCTTTCAGCCAGTCGTGAAGGTCGATTCCGGAGTAGTTGACGGTATCGAGTGTTTCTTCCGTAATGCCGCGTTCCTTCATTTTGTCAAGGATACTGTCGCTGTTGATGGCGCTCATGCCGCAGTCGTGATGACCGATGACAATCACTTCATCTGCCTGCAGTTCGTAGACTGCCACAAGCAGGCTGCGCATGATGCTTCCGAATGGGTGGCTTACGATAGCGCCTGCATTTTTAACGACTTTGACATCTCCGTTTTTCATGTTCATGGATTTAGGGAGCAGCTCTACTAAACGAGTGTCCATACAGGTAAGAATCACTAAGCGTTTGTCCGGGAATTTGGTGGTCCGGTATTCTTCATACGATTGTTCTTCTACAAATTGCTGGTTGTAATCAAGTATGTTCGTTAATAAAGTCATATCGTCTCTCCTATAAAATAAAATTATTTCACATTTCGTTGAATGTGAAATTCAATCTCTTTTATTTTATCCATAATTTCTTGCCGATTCCAATCAGATGTATTGGAAAGCTTTAAATATAATGAAGAAATTTTTGCAAGTACTTCTGTCAGGTTCGGTTCTTTTCTCGAATAAGCGGGATTACCCATCAAATCGAATAAACCGTTCATTTGCTCGGATACTTTTTTGTATTGATGATCCTTGGCAATAAGGGCAACATGGAAATACTGCTGAACATCTGAAAACTGGAAGAAGATGTCGAATAGTTCGAAGGAATCGTTTTTCTTTAGATTCAGTTCCATTTCGCCTTTTGGCTGTTTGTGAATGATCCGGGCGAACTTTGGTGAACTTTCTTCTTCTACAATAGACATGAAGTTTTCGCCGGGCATCAAAAAATCATAGCCGGTATTTGAAGCATCTATTAAGTTAAACTGCCTATCGAGTAAAAGATACGGGATAGGGCATAAGTGTAAATTTTCCACATGATCACTCCTTAGAGAAAGGTTCCGGACGTCACTCTTGCGTCTCGTAAATCAAGACGATTGGTACGAATACCGGAACCTTTTATTGTCGGCTGCATGTGATTAAGGAGTTAGCCCTTCAAGGAAACAAGCCCGTTGGACATATCGTCGAGATACTCATTGAGTTCCAACAAGTCATAAAAGCTTGTCACTTTTGATTTTTCCAAGAAATCAAGAGAATAGTGGGAGACGAGTCTGCCACCGACGAGAATATCAATCTCCTTATGATGCGCTCTGATTTCTTGGATGCACTCTTTTAATCGGGTCAGTTCCGTCGTCATACCAATGGATATTCCAATGGCATGGGGTTTCCAGACGCTAATGAAGGTTAATGCATCTTTGACAGGGACGTTGGCTCCCAAGTAACGGGTATTCCATTGCTTTTCTTTGAATACTTCGTTCGCAAGCTCCAGTCCCAAACTGTGATGTTCACCCTCGATACAAAATAAAAGAGCTTTAGGTTGGTTTTCTAAAGCCTCTTGATGGGTAAAAATAGTAGCAAGTAAATATTTAAGGGTTGCAGTAGCTAAATGTTCATCTGCAACGGTAATTTGATTTTTCTCCCAAAGTTCACCAATTCTATACATAGATGGTTTAATGATTTTTTCGTAAAAAGTAAAGTTATCTATTTTTGAATCAATGGAAGACGAATGCAGTTCCAGTAATGCAGGCACGTCTCCAGCGAGAATAGACTTGGTGAAAGCCTTGACCAGCTGATTCATATATCATCACTCCTAGCAAAAATACCAATTACTATATTCCATAGATAGAATCGAAATTCCTGCTGCAAATTTCAACCTATAATTGGATTGACTTTCCCAAAATTCTTATTTAATATAACCTCTGTAACACTCATTATCGCTCACGTACCTGAGAGAGGTTCATAGCATTAACCCTCTATAAAAAACTATGGTTCTATGAATCTACCATGGGGTTTTCTTAAACATGTTATCCTTCAAGCATAACAGGATATAACAATTTTTTCAATTCACCCGCCTGTTATGTCGATTCTTAGGCTAATGCTATGTCCTCCTTCATTCGAGGCACTCTGAAGGGGAGGATTTTTTACATGTCAGGAAGAAAAGACGAAGATTTAACAGATTTATCATTATTAGGGGATCAAGGGACAAATTACTTGTTCGAGTATGCTCCACACATTTTGGAAGCATTCGACAATAAGCATCCGAACCGGGATTATTTTGTGAAATTCAACTGTCCTGAATTCACCAGTCTCTGCCCGAAAACAGGTCAGCCGGATTTTGCTACCATCTATATCAGCTACATCCCTGGTGAAAAGATGGTGGAAAGTAAATCGCTCAAGCTCTATCTGTTCAGCTTCCGTAATCACGGTGATTTCCATGAAGACTGCATGAACATCATCATGAACGATCTCATCACATTGATGGATCCCCGTTATATTGAAGTATGGGGGAAATTCACCCCGCGTGGAGGGATCAGCATCGATCCATACTGCAACTACGGAAAGCCAGGTACGAAATATGAGACGATGGCCGACCATCGTCTGATGAACCATGACTTGTATCCGGAGAAAATTGATAATCGATAAAGTGTAAAAACGATCCCTGAGTGGGATCGTTTTTTTAATAGAAGCTAAAATTCTTCTTTTACCCAGAAATAAAGTCAGTAAACCTTACCATTGCCCTCATCACATCTGCAAACCCTTCCAATTTTCACAATTATTAAACCTTATTTTTTTGACCGGATTCCCTTTACAAAGGGTCTCGATGGGCTTTATAATCCCGTTGTTCAACTATTTACGGAAAACCAATAAATTTTAAAGAAAAAGGAGGTTGCGGTGATGCGACAAAGAATATTTTCCTTCCTAATGATGAATCTCGGGGCATTTCTTGTTTCGGTGAATGTCCATTTTTTCTTATCGCCTAATAATTTAGCGACAGGGGGAGTCAGTGGATTGTCGATCATCATGAACGATCTGTTCCCGGGAATGTCCCTTGGACTGTTCATGATTATCATCAATGTGATTCTGTTTATTGTCGGTGTGATATTTCTTGGGTTTAATTTCGGAGCGAAAACGATTTACGCGAGTTTCGCGCTTTCATTCTATGTCTGGTTACTCGAGACAGTTGCTCCGATGAGCGCGCCACTCAGTGATGATATCTTGATTCAATTGATCATCGGTCAATGCATTGCCGCAACCGGAATGGCGATTGTGTTCAACCAGCAGGCATCAACGGGTGGAACGGATATCGTGGCCCTGATCTTTAATAAATATTTCAATATAGATGTAGGCAGAGGCGTATTATTGGCGGATTTATCCATCGCCCTGTCCTCAGCCGTCCTATTCGGACCTCAAGTCGGAATGTACGCATTCTTCGGGGTCATCCTGAACGGACTGGTCATTGATTATGCACTGCAGCAGTTCAATTCAAATAAAGAAATTGTAATCATCAGCCGTTACAGTGATGAGATCAAGTCGTACATCGTCCACGAGCTTGGAAAAGGGGCGACGATCCATACGGCAACAGGAGCGTTCACGTCCGATGAAAAGGAAGTCATCACGACCATCCTTGGACGCAAGGACTTCTCCAGGCTGAAAGGCTTCATCACCCAAATTGATAAACGTGCATTCATCACGGTTCACACGATGAATGAAATCCTTGGACAAAACTTTAAACGATTAGCATAGAAACGAAACTCCACCTGCTTATAGGGTGGGGTTTTTTTATTGTGACTTCAAAAAAATATAGGAAAATATTCCATTATTCCTGTATAAATAGAAGTAGGGGGGTGGAAGTATGGAAAAGGATGAACTCAAGAGGTTGGAGCAAAAAATCAACTTTCTGGAAAAAGAGCTTTATCTCGTGAAACGGCAGTTGATTCAGGCAAAGAATGAAAACGAATCACCCGTCATCCAAAAAGCAGAGGTCTACACAGAACCTCAAAAACCAATTCCTGCTGAATCAGTACAGCCCATCATGGAAAAGGAGCCTTTTGATTTCTCAGTCGAACGCTGGCTCCCGAAAGTATTCTTGTTCGTTCTATTAATAGGAAGCATTTGGGGATTCATGGCGGCTTCCCAAAACGGCTGGGTCTCACCGGGGCTCCGGGTGTTGACGGGTGGCGTCATCAGTATCGTGATGTACGCACTTGGTGAAAGGTTCAGCCGGGATCAGCGTAAATTGTCCATCACGCTTCTTTCTGGAAGCATCGTCCTCGCCATCATTACGCTGTTTTCAGCTAATATCCTATACGGGTATATCGGAGGACTCATCACGAATCTCTTATTGATCCTAATCATTTCTGTTGGGCTGTGGGCATCCCATAAGCACGGTTCCCAACTGATTCTTTGTTTGATAGGCGCAGGGGCATACCTGTTTCCATTCATTTTCGCAGGGGATGAGCGGAATGAATGGCTGTTTTATGGCTATGAGCTTGTGCTGTTCTTTGTATTGATGACGTTCAGTACGTTGAAAAGGTACCGGATAGCCTGGAATATTCATTATTATTTACTGTATTTTTCACTGTTTTTCTTTGCGGCATTTGGTGTCGGGGAAATGACACTGACCGTCCTCATCCCATTTGCCATTCAGCATGCGTATATCCTGCTTCTGATCATCCTTAACCGGGATGAACGGGTGAACGCTGAGATGATACCGGCCCTCGTGACGGGCAGTTTCATCCTTCTGGGGCTGCTGAATGATGTTTATTCACAGATTCCTCTTGTCTACTATGCCATCTTTGCAGCTGTTTATATCGGGGCTGCCTTTATTGAACCGAAGGAAATGAAGAGAACGAAGGATACTTTGCTCGTCCTCGGATTCCTGCATATGCTTCTTTTCCTCTTTGATCTGTTTGAATATGATTGGCGCTTCGTGCTGATTGCCATACAAGCGAATGCCCTTCTGTGGCTGGCGGGGAGAAGAGAAAGCTATGTCAGCCTTGCAGGTTCACTCTTGTTGATGCTGCTCTCATTCCTTGGAATGGTGACGGGATCACAAGGCGATTTCATTGCGATTGAACTGCCGATTTTTATCCTGGCATTTGCCTATGTCTATTTGTTTGCCCATTTCAATCAGCAGGAATCCTCCTTCCTGAACGTCTCAACGACGACAATGAAAGTCGTGCTGACAGGTCTCGTGATGTTCTTCATCCTGAGGTTGACCGAGTTCATCGTGATCGGTTGGGATTACACCCCGCGGACGACTGCCTACACCGTGGCGATTGCCGCCCTGTCCATCGGGTATCTCATCTATGGGGAAAGCAGGAAGGACATGTTCTACCGGTGGGTGGGAATCATCTTCCTTGCACTGGCTCTGTTGAAGTTTTTCCTTGCCGATCTCGTGTTCCTCGATTTCACGATCCGTGCCATGATCCTGATTCCAATCGGTGTGATCGGCCTTGTGCTATCAAGGATTCTTTATAAAAAAGAATAAACACATTGCAAAAGCTTTCAGAATAATTATATAATGGTGGTATCAATATTCGTGTAATGAAAAAGGAGGTGGAATTGAGATGAATCGTTCTGTAGGATTGCGTGGGAAGTATTTAGACTATATTTACATTTGCCGTGCAATTTTTCATACATTTGCGTTCAAGGGGACACGTATGCCCTTTTTCAGCAAATGAATATGAATACTGAACGGTAAGAGGTCTCAATTCCAATCACTTTTTTATTAAGAATCGGAAAAAATGGGGGCGTTTTCGCTCTCTTTTTTTGTCCCTTCTTTTATGAAAGGGGAAGTGCGGTGCAGTAAAGTCCCGCACTTCCGTAGAGCCATGGGCGAGCCTTCTGCTCCCCCATGGCTTTTTCTATGAACCTCTTACCTCTAAATAGATACCCGAAAGGAAGAGGAAAATGATTATTTGCAGCGCACAGGAAATCAGTAAAATGTTTGGTGGTCACTTGATATTTGAGGATTTGAGCTTCGAAATACCTGAGAGGGCCCGGATTGGCCTTGTTGGGCGGAATGGGACCGGGAAGACGACCATCTTTAAATTATTGTCAGGGGTGGAAGCTCCGGATAAGGGGCTCATTCATCTGAAAAAAGGGGCAAAGGTAGGGTACCTGGCTCAGATTCCACATTATAAGGAAGGTACGAAGGGAATCGATGTATTGCGTTCCGCGTTTTCGGAACTGATCCAGATTGGTCTCCGATTAAAAGAGCTGGAAACCAAAATGGGGAATGAACGAAACCCGGATACTCTCAACCGACTACTAGAAGAATACGGAAAGCTTCAGGATCAATACACCCTCTCTGGAGGATATGAGATCGAGTCCGATATAGCGAAGATCGTGAATGGCCTAGCCATTGGGGAACTGGTCGAGAAGGATTTCAATGCGTGCAGCGGCGGGGAGCAGACAAAACTTTGTCTCGGTTTGATTCTCCTTCAGAAGCCGGACCTGCTGCTGCTTGACGAACCGACGAATCATCTGGATATCGGGGCGGTGGAGTGGCTTGAGGATTTTTTGAAAGAATATGATGGAACCGTGGTCTGTATTTCCCATGACCGCTATTTCCTCGATCACGTCATTACAAAGGTTTATGACCTGGAGGACGGGGAGCTGACGATTTACCATACGAACTACTCCGGATTTGTAAAGGAAAAGGAAGAGCGCCTGATGATCGAGTTCCAGGCGTATCAGGAGCAGCAGAAAAAAATCAAGAAGATGAAGGAGGCCATCAAAAGGCTGAGGGAATGGGCGAACCAGGCGAACCCTCCGAATGAAGCCCTGCACAAGCGGGCACGGAATATGGAGCGTGCACTGGAACGGATGGAGAAGATCAAGCGGCCGATCCTGGACCGGAAGAAGATGGGGCTGGAATTCGACGAAACCGACCGGAGCGGGAAAATCGTCTTTTCCATGGAAGAAGTGACGAAAGCCTATGGGGAAAAGACCTTATTCGAAAAAGTCGGCCTCCATGTCCATTTTAAGGACCGCACAGCGATCGTCGGTCAAAATGGTACAGGGAAATCGACGATCATCAAGATGCTCCTCGGGGAGGAGTCAGCGGATCATGGCGTGGTGAAACTCGGAAGCAATGTGAAACTCGGCTACCTGTCCCAGCACTTTACTGTCGCCGATCCGTCGGTCAGGTTGATTGATGCGTTCAGGGAAGAAGTGGCGGTGACGGAAGGGGATGCCCGGCATATCCTCGCGAAGTTCCTGTTTTATGGACCGAATGTGTTCCGGAAGGTCGGTCAGCTGAGCGGCGGGGAGAAGATGAGGCTCCGGCTTGCCCAGCTTATGCATCAGGACATCAACTTCCTTGTCCTCGATGAGCCGACGAATCATCTGGACATTGATTCAAGAGAAGTATTGGAGGATGCCCTGGAGGATTTCAAAGGCACGATTCTCGCTGTCTCCCATGACCGGTACTTTTTGAATAAGCTGTTTAAGAAAACCTATTGGATCCACCAGGGTGAGCTTTATTTCTTTGACGGCCCGTACAGCTGGGCGAAAGAGAAGCTTCCTGAAATTGTACCTGAAGAGCCTGAAATGAAAGCAGTCAAGGAAGCGGAACCTAAAGTAGTTCAAGAGAAACAGAAACCATCCCGAAAGATGGAAGAAATTGAAGCGGATCTTGAACGGGTGGAAGAGGAAATCTTCGCCATCGATGAGAGGCTTCTCTCCGTGGAAGATCTGGACGTCCTTCAAGAACTGTACAAGGAAAAAGAACAGAAAGAACATGAACGAAACCGGATGTATCAAGATTTAGAAGGATTTTTGGCGTAATGAAAGGGAGATGGCGACAGGAGTCATCTCCCTTTCATTTTTCAAGATGAAATTCGTATAATGAAAGCAAAGAGAGGATGAGAATAATGACAACCAAAGAAGTGATCATTATCGGAGGCGGCCTGTCGGGAATCATGGCGGCGAGGACACTGTTCGAAAACGGGGTAGAGGATGTCCTCATAATAGAGAAGAGTAGAAGTGTCGGAGGGAGGCTAGCCACAAGGCGGATAGGAGAAGGAAAGGCCGACCACGGTGCCCAGTTCTTCACCGTCCGGTCCGGGGAGCTCCAACAGGATGTAGATAAATGGCTCGAGGCAAGGTGGGTGAAACGATGGTTTGGAAATCCCTATCCCCGTTACACATCCACGGGCGGAATGAATGACCTTGTCAAACAACTGGCGGAAACCATCCCGGTCAAACTGAACACGAAGGTATCTGCCATTCGCGACGGGAGGGGCGGACTTCTTGAAATAGAACTCGAAAGCGGAGAAACAATCCTCACGAATCATTGTATCGTAACGGCTCCCGTACCCCAGGCATTATCGCTGTTGCCGGGGATGACAGAACCACAGGTTTCCACTATTTCATTTGCCCCTTGCTTTGTTGGTATGTTCACATTCAATGGATCAAGCAGCATCCCCTCACCGGGACATACGGATGAGAATCTGCCTGACGGGGTTGAGAGGGTGGTGGATCATCATAAGAAAGGTATCTCCCAGTCGGTCACTGTCAGTGTATATATGACGGGGGAGTGGGCGAAGAAGAATGAAATGCTCGAGGACGACGGGATACTGACTGAAATCCAAAGGGTGGCAGAACATTATCTTGCAGAGGGAAGTGAGATTGCAACAGCAGAGTTGAAGCGTTGGAGATATGCTGAAGCAGAGACGGTGATGCGTAGCCCGTTTGTAGAAGTTGGGACAAGTAAAAGGATCATCATCTGTGGGGATGCGTTCCTCCGTGTAGATGATGAAGCCGGAAGGACACGCTTTGAGAGTGCTTATTTATCCGGGATTTCAGCAGGGGAAAGGGTTGCCTGCAAGGGATAGTGAATCTGATCCGCCCGCATAACGTCCCCATTCAGGACAAACACTACAAAGAGTTACATAAATCAATCGATAAGCAGGAGATAGAAAATGAATTCACAATTAATCAAAGCAACCCGTGAACAGCTCGACACCATAATGGACGTTTATATCAGGTGCAAAAAGGATCTAGATGAGAAAGGCCTTCTTCAATGGAACGATGAGTACCCAAGCAGGGAGTACTTTGAAGAAGTGATGGAAAACGGGAACCTCTATGTGCTTATGGTGGACGAAGAGGTGGCAGGATCCGCCACTCTGAATGAATGGCAATCCCCTGAATGGTCGGAAATCCCTTGGCAGCTTGATGACGAATGGGTGATTCACGCCCTGTTTCTTGATCCCCTTCAACAGGGGAAGGGACTTGGCAAGACGTTCATGGAAAAATGTGAGGAACTTGCCGGAGAAAAAGGCTACAGAAGTATCCGGCTGGATGCATACTACAGAAACACAGGAGCCAACACTCTCTATGAAAAAATGGGGTATGAGTATAGGGGCTCTGTTTATTTCACCTCTAAACCTGAAGGACATCAGGAATACCGATGCTATGAGAAAGCCGTGACTCTCTAGAATTCAAGGGTTGTTCAAATGTACCAAGGAAATAGGTATGGGAAAAATGGTATACTTAAAGGTACAGTATGCGCTGAATAAGATAGTAGGGAAGCGATTATATTGACACCGATTATGGATGAGGCGAAAGCCTTCATTGAACAAGTGTTTATGGAACTGAATAAAAGCGAAGCAGACATCGCGTTTCGATTACAACAAATAGAAAATGAAATTGCTACAGAAGGAACTTATACCCATACAAACGAAGAGCTTGTACATGGCGCCAAGATGGCCTGGAGGAACAGCAATCGATGCATCGGCCGATTGTTCTGGAATTCGTTGAACGTATTTGACGAAAGGGAAGCTACAACCGAGGATGAGGTATTCCAGGCGTTAGAGCGCCACTTGGAATTTGCGTCCAACGGTGGAAGAATCCGCCCGACGATCACGGTATTCAGACCGTCCCATCCCAATAAGCCTGACATCCGATTATGGAATCACCAATTGATCCGGTATGCGGGTTATGAGGGTGATGGTCAATACAGAGGGGATCCCCATTCCATCGAGTTCACGAATAAATGCCTGGAGCTTGGATGGGAGGGGCAGGGGACGGACTTTGATGTTCTGCCTTTCGTCGTGCAAATCGGGGACGAGCCCCCGCGAATGAAAGACATTGAGCCCCATCTTACACTGGAAGTACCTCTTCGTCACCCTGAATTTGACTGGTTTCGGGATCTCGGATTGAAGTGGTACGGCGTCCCGATCATTTCTGACATGGAGTTGAAAATCGGCGGGATCTCATACAAGGCTGCCCCGTTTAACGGCTGGTATATGGAAACGGAAATCGGTGCACGGAATCTTGCCGATGAGAACCGCTACAATTTGATCCCTAAAGTCGCAAGCTGCATGGGACTTGATACATCAAGAGCGGCTACATTATGGAAGGATAAGGCACTGATCGAATTGAATATCGCCGTGCTTCATTCTTTTAAAGAAGATGGGATAAGCATTGTCGATCATCATACGGCTGCTCAGCAGTTCCGCCTGTTTGAAGAAAATGAGAAACAAGCTGACCGAGATGTAACCGGGGACTGGACGTGGTTGATCCCACCTGTTTCGCCGGCGACGACCCATATCTTTCATAAAGAATACGAGAATACGTGGAATTCGACCAATTACTTCTATCAGGAGAAACCATATTGAAGAAAAGCTGTTTTCTGTGAATGTGCAGAGAACAGCTTTTTTTGAGGACTATAAAGTAAAAGGTGGACGCTTCGAAACCTCGTAATATTGGAACCAGAACCTGAACTCGTCGAACAAAACAGTACAATCGAACTTGAAATTCTCAAAGAAATCCTCGAGTAAATCGGCGTCTGCATCGTCCATGATGCCGGTCACATAAAGGGGAGTCTTGAATCTCTTGTATAAATCCTCATATCCATAGAAGCCGAACAGATCTTCCAACTGCTCCTCGTTCATGGTATCACCTTCCTTACTGTTAGGATTTCTATTCCTTCTAAAAATATCCATAAAAAAACAGCATCGGAGGGATTCCGTGCTGTTTTCATCAGGATTTCAATTCGGTGTAGACGACAAGCCGCTTGCTGTAATTTCTTGCAGAATGGTCAAAGTCACCTGTACAGGTGATGAGATTGAGAGAGCTTGCAGCGGAATACCCAAAGATTGATTTCAAAGGGGCGTCGTCCCAAGGATATTCTTTCTTATCCATGACAATAAACGTTCTCTTTTCTCCAGCCTTATCTTTGACGATGATTTCGTCACCTTTTGAAAGCTTGTTGAGCTTATAAAAAACAGCTGGACCATTTCGGCTGTCCACATGACCACCAATCACAGCATTACCGGGTTCACCGGGCTTGTAACCACCCTGGTACCATGCAGTCGTCTCAAAGCTTTCCGTTACGGCCATTTCGCCATTTTCCTTCAATCCAACCGCTTCGATGCTTGTGGAAACATCAATGGCAGGGATTTCGATGGTAGCCGGTACGATTCCGCTTCTTTCATCCTTGATGATCGTATCTGCAAATTGAGAAGGCGAAGTGGTAGTGCTGGCCATCTGAGTTGTCGGCTTTTCCTGAACCTCTGAGGTTTTCGCCTTTTCTTCAGTGGGATTTGAACTAATCCCGGCAGAACATGCAGAAATGGGCAATAGTACAAGCACAAGCAGTACAACCCTCATAGTATACATTATGTGAAGCCACTCCTTTCATCTTCACACTGGGGGACGGACCTATTATAGGTCCGTCCCTCTCATGTTAAAGATTATTGTTTATGTGAAGCGTATTTTTTCATTCCAAGGGTTGTACCACCCGCGATGATCAGTAGGGCTGCAAGAAGGTATTCGAATGGGAATTCGTTGTTGTCAGCCGTTCCACCCATCCCGGTATTAGGCATTTCAGAAGGCATGTTGGCTTTGAACTTGTCAGGGAATTGATCCGCGAAAGCTCCTGATAATCCTTTTGCAGGGTTCAGCATATGCTCATACGCCATACGGATTCCATCCCAGGCCTTTTCATAGTCGCCTGCCACGTAGCTGTCAAAAGCACCAATCAATTGTTTAACGTGCATTTGAAGGCCATCTGCAAGAGCGTCTGATTCTAAACGTCCGTCTGTAGCTGTTTCCAGGAATTTAGAGAATTCAGCACGGTAGCCATCAAGATTCTTGATTGCTTCTTCTTTTGCGGCTTCATCTTCAGCACCGGTCGCCTTTACATAGTCCACAAAGAATCCGATGTGTTTTGACCACATGTCTTTGAATTGGTTTCCGGCATCTTCACCGTATACTGATGCGATGGCTGCTGAAAGATCTTCCGTGTTGGCATTCAGTGCATTGACGGAAGCGTCAAAATCTTTAGAACCGTCGATCCCGTTTTGCATCGCCATTGTCGCAAGGGCAGCATGCTCTGTTAAAAGATGGTTAAGCGTAGAGCGTAAATCCGTTGCCGGTGTTACCGCCATCGTGTTTTCGAATTTGTCGGGATATTGGTCCGTGATCGCGCTGGATAATCCTTTTGAAACCATGGCCATATGTCCGATCGCTTCACGTTCATATTCGTAAGCCTTTTCATAATCTCCTGCTACATAACTGTCAAATGCACCGATGAGTTGATTAATATGCATTTGAAGTCCTTCTGCCAAACTATCCGATTTCAATCGTTCACCAGTGGCTGTTTCAAGGAATTTAGAGAATTCGTCTTTATATCCTGATAGATTCTTAAGGGCTTCATCTTTGGCAGCCTGATCATTGGCACCCGTTGCTTTGACATAATCAACGAAGTATCCGATATGATTGGTCCAGATCGTGTTGAACTGATTTCCTGCTTCTTCACCATAAACGGAGGCAATCGCGCCTTTTAAATCGGCTGCGTTATCATTTAAAGCACCGGCAGCCGCATCGAAATCTTCAGCGCCTTCAGCTCCGCGTCTCATGGCTTCAACGGCTAAGTATGCATGCTCTGTAAGTAAGCGGTCCAAAGAAGTTCTTAATTCCCCTGCCGGCGTATCGACTTTCGTCATGGAATGATCTTCACCGTTATGTGCTGATACGGCACCTGCAGTTGGAATCAATAATGTCATACTTAAAGGGACGGCTAAATAACTTTTTTTCATTTTCATAATGGTATCTCTCCTTTTGGTTTTTTATATTTTCATAAAGCTAACGACAGAAGTTGAAACATGGATCACTTTTTTTGAAACTTTTTTCTATTCTTTTTAATTAGGTTAAAAAGTAGGGTGATAGATATAGAATGAATCTAGCCTCTTTTACTATGTAATCCTTTTAAAAAAAGTAGAATGAAGATAAGTAAAACATTTGTTTAGTAATTGTATAACTCCTGTTACATAGGACTTAATTCCCTAGTTCGAATCTCTCAAACATTTCGATATACGAAAAAGATGAAATCATGATTGTTAAGCCATAAAAAAAAGCCCGGCAGTGAAGGGCTGCCGGGCGAAATACGATTTATGAAACTTTTTTTATATTTCGGAAGCTAACACGATGTTTCCTTGAGGAAGCTGGCTATTGGCATCCGGTTCAAGGGTGATGGCGACCGTATCCCAATCCTTCTTCGTGAACTCTTCATTGAATTTGAAGACGACCGAACCTTTTCCATCCTTGCTCGTGACGAATGTACCGGCGCGCTCAGGCTTATCATCTTTAATGAGCCATACCTGATATACTTGTTCATTTGAGAGTTCCTGCAATTCAGAAGCCTGGACGACCATGCTCGTTTGAGTACCTTGTTTAATGATACTGGCAGTTCCTTTAGCGCTTCCGTTAACAGCAGCGAGATCGACGTATTGAACAACCTGATCGATCGTTGCCTGTTCCACGACTTCATCCTGATCTTCAAGCTGTGAGAATAAGTAGGCATTCCCAATGAGGGAAAGGAATAAAGCGGCAGCGACAGAAGGGAGGAACCATGTTTTCTTTTTCTTTTTAGATGGAGGCTCGACAATTGAGGTTCGTTTCTCATCTCCGAGAATGCCGGCCATCACACGGTCTTCCAGGTCCTTGGGAGGTTCGACAACATCAGATGCGAAAGGCATATAGTCCATTAACTGCTCCAGTTCATGAAGTTCCTCCTGACACTGTGGGCAGCTCTTCAGATGTTTCTCAAATTGAGCTTTCTCGAGTTCTGATAAATGTCCGTTGTAGTAATCCAGTAAATGATCGCATTGTGGTGTAGTCATTCGAATGTACCTCCTTTCCCTTTTAGGCACGTGTGTAAGTGTTTGAGAGCCAAGCGGATTCTTCCTTTAACCGTCCCGAGCGGAGTGTCTGTGGATTCGGCGATGGATGCTTGAGTCAATCCTTTAAAGTAGAATAGTTGAACGATTTTTTGCTGATCCTCTTGCAGGGTTTGTATGCAGTCCCTGATCGCGGTCCCTTTTTCTTTCCACTCCAGTTGATCGGCGGGCGTTTCATAGGTGACCTGAAGGGAGTCTTTTTCTATATATTCAACAGACTCATGCTTCTTTCGTTTGCGTATGGCATCGAGACAGGTGTTCCGCGTCATCGTCAACAACCATGATGAAAATTTCCCTTTGCTATGGTCATATGGAGAATGCTTCTTCCAGAGCTTCATGAAAACCTCCTGGATCACTTCCTCCGCGATCTCACGGTCTCCTGTCATTTTATATGAGAAGGAATAGATCAATTTTTCATATTGCTGATAAAGCTTTCGTAATGCAGTCGAATCTTTTGCCAAAACTTGTTGATATAGTTCTATATCCTGACGGTCATTGGGCATAGTACGCTCCTTATCTTTGACATATAAAATAAGGATACTAAACAACGGGGCGGAACTCAATTTTAATAAGCTAACGAGGGAAATAAGAATTTGGATCACAAATGTTTGAAAAAAATGTTAGTGGGGTATATAGATGAGTTTGGGTACAAAAAAATCCCCCAACGAATGGGGGATGTCTTCTTACTTATTTTACTTTTTGCAGTTTGTGGATCACGGATAGGGAACGTCCTGTTCCGATGGCCACTGATTCAAGCGGGTTGGGAGCTAAGTGAACCGGTACAACGATTTCCTGGCTCAACCAATCTTGAAGTCCGTTCAATAGGGCTCCACCACCAGTCAGAATCACACCGCGGTCAACGATATCCCCACTCAGTTCAGGAGGACAGTTTTCCAATGTTGCACGGATCGTCTCCAAGATGTGAAGGAGGGATTCTTTCAATGCATCCTGAATTTCGTTCGATGATAGTTCAATCGTTTTAGGAAGACCAGTGACAAGATCACGTCCACGGATATCCATCGTTCTTTCTTCATGATCGATCAATGCCTGCCCGACTTCGATTTTCACTAATTCAGCCGTTCTTTCACCGATCAGGAGATTATAACGTTTTCGAACGTACTGGACGATATCTTCATCCATTTGGTCTCCACCGATACGGATCGTGTTACAAGAAACGACACCGCCGTAAGAAATGATCGCGACTTCCGTCGTTCCACCACCGATATCAACGATCACGTTGGCAACAGGCTCTCCAACCGGTAAGTCAGCTCCGATTGCGGCTGCTACAGGTTCTTCGATAAGGGTAACGGATTTCGCACCGCTTCCTCTCACAGCATCCTGTATCGCTCTTCTCTCAACACTTGTTGCACCAGAAGGCGTACATACAACAACCGTAGGCTTACGGATAGAGAATCCAAGTTTCTTACTCGCTTTTTTCATCACTTGCTTCAGCATCTCAGTCGTCACATCAAAGTCGGCGATCACACCATCTTTAAGAGGGCGCACAGCCACAATCTTTCCAGGTGTTTTCCCAATCATGCTTTTCGCTTCTGTACCAACGGCCAATACCGTTTTGTTTTCAGTGTCAATTGCCACAACAGATGGCTCATTAAGTATAATTCCTTTATTTTTACTATAAACAAGTATATTTGCAGTTCCTAAATCGATCCCAATTTCAGAGTTTGATAACATCAGTATTCCTCCAACTATAAGAATTCTACACAGTATAACCTTCTATACAGTATAGGAGATTTTCGAGGGTTGTGTAGGTGGAGATATTTACCACCGACAAATTGTTACAAAGTATGACAGATATGAAAGCGCTATTCAAAAAATAAAACGTTTCTACAGAGCCTTTTTGAATACCCTTATATGTATATAGGGACGGACCTTCCTTTTTTGTTCGTTAAAAAAATTTAAACGTTCTGTAATAAATAGAGGGGTGATTTTGACTAGTATTTTAGGGTGGGGGAGGGTGGACGTAGGGGAATGGTGTGAGGTTATTGTCGGAATGTGGAAGATTCGTGGTCTATGAGGGGCACCGGGACATTTCGTATCAGAAAAACGTCCAAACACCGCAGCTTTTCTAATCAACAAAAAGAGAATGCCCAATTTAAAAGGCATCCTCTCAATCTTCTAAAGGGTAAACCGTTCCAACTCTTTCTTCATGTCTACCGTCATTTTGTTCAATTCGCCAACTTGCTCATTCATGCGTTCGAAATATCGAAGCTGTTCCTCCGTTGAGGAAGAAATTTCTTCTGTACCGGCAGCGGTTTCTTCCGTGATGGCTGAAATGTTTTCAACGGCGGCAATGACCTGACTGGTTCGCTCGGAAGAAGCAATCATCCCCCTCTCGAGCTTGGCGAGATTATCGAATATAGTAGAAACATTTCCTGAAATCTCTTCAAAAGCCTGTTCCGTCACAGTCATGGAATCAACTTGCTGGGTGGAAAGGTTTTTCCCTTTATGGGAAGCATCCATGATGGACTGAATGCCCTGTTTAATGTTCCCGACCATGCTGCCGATCCGCTCTGTTGCAACGGAAGAGTCTTCCGCAAGCTTCCGCACTTCCTGGGCCACAACGGCGAAACCTTTCCCGGCGTCTCCTGCACGGGCCGCCTCGATCGCTGCATTCAATGCAAGGAGGTTCGTTTGATCGGCAATTTCCCTGACCGCCTGGGCGGCATTTTCAATTTCCCCTGTATATTGGGCGAAGGATTTAACCGAGTTCATGATCGATGACGAAGATTCGGCGATCATCTCGGCAAATTCCTGCTGCTTATTTAAGGAAGTTCGACCGTTTCCGACCGAGGTCATGGCGACTTTGCTGCTCTTGGAAGATTCTGCACTCTGTTCTACATTCCGGGCAAAGTCATCCCCCATCACAGCCATAAGGGAAGCGGTGGATTGGATATCCTCAGAAATCGATTGGCTTCCTTTTGCGAGCTCTTCTGTGGAAAGTGCCACCTGGTTGCTGCTTTCCGTCAGACTCGACATTTGCGAGCGGACATCCTGAGTGAATCTCTCTACATTGGATCCGATGTCATGGACAGATTGGACCGTACTCCGCAAATTTATGACCATAAGGTGAAATACCGTTTGCAGCTTATCGACTTCGAATCTGCTGTTCTTCTCTTTAACTGCGTCGATGGTGATGGTTAAATCCCCATCGGCCAATTTTTCAGCGTTTTCTACCATCCGGTTCAATGGCTTGACAATTCTCTTGGTAAGCAGGTTCGATGCTAAAAGAGAGAGGAAGATCGTCACGATGAAACCGATGACGGAAGCCCAGACGATGAATTGGATTTCATTTTTGTTTTCTTTTAATAGACCCTGGTACCAATCATTTGTTTGTTTATTCAGTAGATGCATATCGTTCAGAACGCCGGAAATACGTATCGACTGCCGTTTGATCTCTGCTTTGTTCATTTCACTGAGAGCGGAATCCGAAGCCGACTTCAGTTCAGTGAATTTGGACTCTATGGAAGACAGGGTCTCCTTTTGATCTTTTACGGAAATGAGTTTCTTCAACTCAGTGATTTGAGTCGTGGTTTCTTTCAATAAACTTTCGACCATTTGCTTATTTTCTTCCGTCGAATTGACCGAGTAGTTCGATAGGGCTTGTTTCGTAACGATGAGATCCCCTCGTAATGTTTCCGTTTCGAGCAGTACCTGCACATCTTCCTTTGCAGAATTCTGGAGTGAAATCAATTGGGAAACGATGTAGCCGATAATGATGGTCGAAAGGATAAGGGGAATCAGCCCCAAGATCAGTAAACGTTTTTTTAGTGGCATGACTTTTCTCCTTAGATGAATTTATGGCAACTTGACCGAGATATCTCCCGAGATGATTTTGTTTTTAGCGTCTTCCAGTTTTTTTGTTTCCTCCGGAGACAGACTGGTGACACGAATCGGGGCAAGGCCGACACCGTCTTCTTTAAGACCGAGTTCATAAGCGTGCTGAGAGATCTTCCCGTCGGTGATCAGTTCGTTTGTCATATTAAAAACAGCGTTGTCGACTTTTTTGACCATGGAAGTGACAACCGATTTTTCGGCAATGAAATATTGATCTGAATCGACTCCTGCAGACAGATGGCCAGCTTTCTGAGCAGCCTGGATGGCGCCGACCCCTGTAAATCCGGCAGCTGGGTAAATAAAGTCCGCACCCTGTTTCATTTGTTTCTCAGCCATCTGCCTGCCCAGTTCTGCGTCACCGAAGTTATTGGCATTGTCTTTTAGCACTTTAATAGAAGGGTTGATATATTTCGCTCCTTGTATGTAGCCTTGTTCAAAGCGCGCGATGACCGGTACATCGGCTCCGCTGATAAATCCGATCTTTCCTGTCTTGGTTTTCATGGCGGCAACCATACCGAGAAGGAAACTTCCTTCATGTTCCTTAAACGTAATCGACGTAATATTATCCATTTCTGAAAAACCGTCTATCAATAGGAATTGTTGATCGGGATTTTCTGCTGCCACCTTTTCAAGGGCATCCTGAATCGAAAACCCAAGACCAATCACAAGGTCATGATCCTGTTCAACCAGTTCCTTGAGAGCTCCTTCAAAATTTCCGTCCGGAGCTTCTCTATAATCGAATAATATACCTAATTCGTCACGGGCACGTTCAAGACCCCTAAAGGCAGAATCATTAAATGACCCATCCCCAAGACCTGTGTCCGAGAGCAGGATTCCGATACTATGCTGTTTCTCTGTGCTGGTTTCTTCCGTCATAGGCGTAGAACACCCTGCCACTATAAGCAAGACAAGAAGAAACATACTGACTATATTCTTCAAACCGTAACCTCCAAATATGGTAATAATAAGACACCCTACATGTCCGTACCTCTGTATTATCGGAGGGACGGACCTATTTTGAAGGGGGATAGGTAAAAAATATTGGGAAGATCTGGAATGGGTTTTATGTGATTGCGACAGGGAAAGGATAGGTGGTTTGGAGTGGGAGCTTGCGGGAAGGGACAATGGCAAAATCTTCTTTTAGCTGCCTTTAGCCACATAAAAAAAGAGATGCTCTATTACAAGCATCTCCATCCGTTTAATACGCTTTACGGAAAAATTCCGCCAGCTCTTCACTATGTTTTTTGCGTGCTTTACGGTGTTCAGCACGATTTTGGGCTGTTTCGTTCAGCCATTTCTCTTCTTCTGTTTCCGGCACGACTTCAGGAATGATCGCCGGCTTATTTCCTTCCAAGGCTACAAACGTCAAGAAGGAAATGGCAGCCACATTGGTTTCTCCTGTGAGAAGGACTTCTGAAGTCACCTTCACACAAATCTCCATGGAGCTGCGTCCCGTATAGGTTACCATCGCTTCAAGTGTAACTGCGTCGCCGACTTTAATGGGCTGAAGAAAGTCGACGGAATCCGTGGAAGCCGTTACGACGGGTTTGCGGGCGTGACGGGTGGCGGCAATGGAGGCCACGTCGTCTATATAGGCCATCAGTTTTCCACCAAACAGCGTACCGTGATGGTTCGTGTCAGGTGGAAGAACGTGGGTCGTTTTACTTGTTTTCGTTTCTTTCATGGTCTTTTTTTCTCTCAATGGTTTCACCTTCCGTTGTCAATGTGAAAAAAGATTACTACCTTATACTATTCACTAAATGGTGCCGGGAGAAACATAAATAACGCAAAAAATTATAGAAATATACTAATGATGATGGCTGTGATAAAGCTTGCGAGTGTCCCGGCAAGGATGGCTTTTAAGCTTAACTTGGACACCATCGGTCGTTGGGTAGGCTCTAATGAACCCAGTCCGACGATCAGCTGTCCGATGGAAGACAGGTTGGCGAAATTACAAAGGGCAACAGAAAGGATCGCCACGGTCTTTGGTGAAAGATCACTCATCATTCCTGAAAGTTCTTTATATGCCACAAACTCGTTCACAGATAGCTTCGTCCCGATGATGGACGCTGCCCGGAATGCTTCATCCATCGGAATGCCGACGAGTAGGGCAAGTGGATAGAAGACATATCCGAATACGGTTGAAAGGCTTGTATCGACGAGTCCAAGCAGTCCATTTACAGCAGCAAGGATCCCGATGAACGCAATCAGTAATCCACCGATATTAATCGCTAATTGAGTACCACTCAGGGCGCCTTCGGATATGGCTTCAAATACATTCGTATGAGTGGTTTTCCCTAATGAAATATCTCCGTTCGTCCGGGATTCTTCCGTTTCCGGCTCGATGATCTTCGAGATGACAAGGGATACGATGGGAACACTGAATACAGACAGAAGAAGAAATTTCATGTCGATCCCCATGAGTGAGTATCCGATCAGGATGGCACCGCTTGCTGATGCCGTTCCCCCGACCATGACGGCAAAAAGCTCGGAGCGTGTCAATTTTACTAAGTAAGGCTTGATCAACAGGGGAGCTTCCGCCAATCCTAGAAACGAATTCCCGATTGCATTAAAGGATTCAACTTTTGTCGTACCAAGGATTTTCCCCAAGCCGATTCCGATATATTTCACGAAAAACGGGATGATCCGTAAGTAGTAAAGAGCTGAGATCAAAGCTGAAATGAAGATGATGGCGCCTAACACATTGATGGCGAACACGAATGAAATATTCGTCCCTTTTTCAAAAAATCCCCCGAACACAAACATGATTCCTTCATTACTGTAATCAATGACTTTCTGGACACCAAGGGCGGCTTTCTTCAAGACCGTTTGTCCAAACGGAACCTTCAATACAAAAAGAACCAGCAGAAATTCCAGGCAGATTCCGATGATGATCGTCCGCCATTGGATGGCTGAGCGGTTGCTGCTCAAAAGCCAAGCCAGAAATAAAACGCCAAGTAAAGATAAGATGCCATACACTAAACTCACACTATCAATCCTCCAAAATAGGTTCTTCATCGAATCCTCACGTTGATGTCGTATGATGTCAGACTTCTTAAAAAATAAATAAAAAAGTGCATGAAGACATTCTCTGATACACATAGGGAAAGTCTCCATACACTTATTGTCAGTATATAGCATGGACTTTCCTTATAGTCCGGCACTTTACGGCTGCCAGGTAGAGACTTATGGTCCATATCACCATAGATATATAAGGAATTCGTATGAAGTTATTTTTAAAATATGTTCTTTACTTTATCACAGGGTGAAAGCCCTCCACAACCGTTTTTTCAAAAAGAATTCGATGGAAAAACGTGGTGGTTCGTTTTAACTATTTTTAACAAAATTCCAAAAATAATAGTTTACTAGTATACCTTTTGGGGAACTTTCACAAACACATGTAATAAATTTGAAGGGAAGAGGATCGATGTTTGAGAATGGTTTGCTTTTTACAATTTTATCCTGTGTCTTTTTTATGGGATTGGTTGCGTGGGTTTCATACATAAAAACGAAGGGATCCCTGAATGATTCCACTGGTTATTTCCTGGCGGGGAGGGGGCTTACAGGAACGTTCATTGCCGGATCGCTGTTACTCACAAATCTATCGGCAGAACAGCTGGTCGGGCTGAATGGACAGGCGTTCCGTGCAAACCTGTCGAACATGGCGTGGGAAGTGACTGCCGCATTTGCCATCATCATCATGGCCCTGTATTTGCTACCGAAATATTTGGGTAGGAGCTTCACCACATTACCTGAGTTCCTGAACCAACGATATGATAAGGGCGTTCGCCAATACACGACCATTCTCTTTATGCTTGGCTATGTGTTTGTGACGATTCCTTCGATGCTCTATTCAGGGGCACTTGCTGTCTTGAAGTTATTCGATGTCCCCGAACTTCTTGGAATATCCTATACTCAATCGATTTGGGTGATTGTGTGGACGATTGGGATCATCGGAAGTATCTATGCCATTTTCGGTGGACTGAAGGCTGTGGCCATCTCTGATACGTTGAATGGTGTAGGGTTGCTGATCATCGGGATCCTCGTCCCGATACTAGGATTCTATGCCCTGGGGGAAGGAAACATCCTTTCAGGAGTGAAGGAAATTGCGACCAAGAACCCTGAGAAACTGAATTCGATCGGTTCCGCATCGGATTCCGTTCCGTTTTCAACCATCTTTACCGGTCTGCTTTTTGCGAATCTATTCTATTGGGCTTCCAATCAGTATGTCATTCAGCGTACCCTTGGAGCGAAAAACTTAGCGGAAGGACAGAAGGGTGTCATCATTTCAGGTTTCTATAAACTACTCGTTCCCTTTATGATGATGCTTCCCGGAGTCATTGCATTCCATCTGTATGGTGACTCTTTGAAAAGTGTCGACTTGGCATACCCAGCATTGATAAATGCCGTACTGCCATCGTATTTAACAGGGTTCTTCCTGGCTGTGTTGCTTGGAGCCGTGTTAAGCTCCTTTAATTCATTGCTGAACAGTGCAGCGACGCTTTTTGCCCTTGATATTTATAAGCCTCAGTTCAATCCGGATGTGAGCGATCAGAAATTGATCACGATCAGTAAATGGTTCGGAGCGCTGCTGGCCGTAGTATCCATGTGTGTGTCCCCGCTATTGATCAATGCGACAGACGGATTATGGGACTTGATCAGACGATTCACGGGATTCTTTAATATCCCGATCATCGTGGTTTTACTTGTCGGTGTATTTTCAAAACGGATCCCGGCATTGGCTGCGAAAACGGTCATCATCCTTCATGTCATCACGTATTATATGCTCGTGTGGGGTACGGGACATCTATTCGGCTTCACCATTGATATCAACTTCATTCACATCTATGGGATTCTCTTTGTAGGAGAAGTGGCCCTGATGCTTGTGATCGGCTGGTGGAAACCAATGAAGAAGCCGTACGAATACCGTTATAATCCGAAAGTGGACATGATGCCATGGAAATACAGCCTACCGTTATCAATCGTCCTGATGGCCTCGGTCGTATTGACGTATTTCATCTTTTCACCGATCGGTCTTGCATATGAATCAGCGGTCATTTCACCTTATTTCTGGCCCGCCACCGGAGGACTGTTCCTCCTGACAGCAGGACTCATCGTCTGGTCGCTGAAAAGCTGGAACCAAAAATACAGAAACTATTTACTCAAAAACAAAACATACAAACTGAACCGGACAAAAAAATACTCCATTCAACCAAACCTGAACCCAATCTACTCAACTAAATTGCTGAAATGAAAAAAGGGACGGACCTTCATTCCTATGACCTGGTCATAGGAATAGAGGTCCGTCCCTCTTATTTTTATTTTGTACGTTCTAATAGGTTTGCAAGAACGTGCTTTTTATAAGATTCTACTTTGCGTTCTTCGTAGCGGCGTACCCCCGCTTTTTTGAGTTCTTCTACGTACCAGCCTTTGCTTCCGATATGCATTGAAATAAACATCCTTTCTTTGCGTAGTATTGATTGGAATCTCCGACTAACTCCCGAAAGAGCTACGTTAAGATTGCTTACGGTTGTACATTGTAACATCTCACTTTTTATGGGAAAAGGGGGTAAAGGGAATTTTTCGGATTCATCCTTTTCTGAAAATTTTTCAGGAGAAAAAATAGTTTTTTTTAAAAAAAAAGTGATCCAAATATGAACCGACTTCGTTAGCTTAGTGAAAATCGGATACAGTAGGGTTTTTTATTGTGATGATCGCAAATTGTACCTAGTACAATGAATGCTATTTATACCAGGTACAACAGATACAGCACTATCCAAAAAAACAATTCAGTGTCCGCTATTTGAATCGGAAGGAGGTGACAAGACGCAGTGCAAAAACGCCTCATTCAGGCTTTGCTTTTTCTTGGAGTCATCAGTATTCCAACCTTTGCTTCAGCAGAGGGCGGACTTCTCTCCAACGTGACGGATGAAGTCAACACTGTCACGGACAGCGCGACAACGACCGTGAATGAAGCCGTGTCCGCTCCTGACGTGGAGAAGGACAAACCTTCTACGGATGATCAGCAGTCGGAAGGAAATATTCTTTCAAATACGGTTGATTCGGTGACAGACACGGTCGATGAGACGACAGAATCGGTAACAGGTACAGTAAACGTTGTAACGAAGACCGTCGGGAACACAGCGGACACAACCGTTGAACAAGCGACAAAACCAGTTACAGATATCGCAGGGGACTCAGCGGCTCCTGTAACGAAAACGGTGAACAACACCACCAAGGTCGTTACCAAAACCGTTGAAAAAACAACGAAATCTGTAACCGGAACGGTGGATTCGACGACGAAGACGGTCACGAGCACCGTGGAAGAAACAACGAAGCCTGTGACGGAATCATTGTCAGACGATGAACCTCTGTTGGAAGTGGATCTGTCGGATGAACCCGAAGTGAAAGTGAATACAGGGGTCGCCGATGTGGAAGTATCCAAAGATCCACAGGTGAAGGTGGATACCGGAGTAGTCGACGCCGATGTTTCAAAGGAACCAGCTGTCAAAGTGGACGTTGAAACAGAAGTGCCCGACGAGCCTGTGATCGACATAGAGGATAAAGATCGTGACGTCGAAGTGGAGAAAGAAAATGTTCGAAAGGAACCGGTCAAACAAGACGTTCCCGTCGAACCAGAGATGAGCTCCACTAAAATAAGCAAAGCCAAAAGACTAAGTGAAACCATACTTACAAAAACGGTTGAAGTAGAGGAAAAGGGTTCAGTTACGATGGAAGAACCTAAAAGTCAGAATGAACAACAACCTTTTCCGCCACGTAAAAAGATGGAACCGGTCCTGGCGACGACTACGATGAATTCAACAAGTCAGTCATCCAGTACAAGTGGAATGAGTGCTCAGGTAACAGGATCACCTTCTTTATGGGGTGTGTCGGAGCAATATGCAACGGCGGTCAACTTCCAAAAAGCCAATATGTACGAGAAAAAGAATCTCTACTATGATCAGTGGTTAAACGCACCACCGTCCCAACCACCTCAAGATTCTCTTCTTTTCAAAAGTATATAAACTTAAAAACTTTTAAAAGGAGAGAAAAATAAAATGAGAAAAAGCGTATTTAGAACATTGGTTATGACAGGTGGATTAGCAGCAAGTCTTACAATCGGAGGTCACACAAGCTTAGCGGCAGGCAATGATTCACTGCTGAACAGCAATAATGGGTTATTGGAAAACGTCAACATCCTTGATTCGGAAGACGGTTTATTGAATGGATTGAACATCGGTGGATCAGACAACGAAGAATCAAATGCGGGTGCAAATGTTGATGCGGATTCAAACATCGTAAACGAGACGGTTGTAGACGAAGAAAATGATTCTGTTACGACCAGCAACGGTGCAGAAGCAACTTCAGATGTAAACGCAGCGGTTGAAGGAGAAGACGAATCAGCGGAAGTGAACGCTGACACAGACACAGCTGTCATGAACGAAACAATGGTAGACGAAGATTCAGCAACTTCCAAAACAGAAGCAGGAGCATCCCAGGATGTAAACGCAGCAGTTGAAGGAGAAGACGAATCAGCGGAAGTGAATGCTGATACAGACGCAGCTGTCATGAACGAAACAATGGTAGACGAAGATTCAGCAACTTCCAAAACAGAAGCAGGAGCATCCCAGGATGTAAACGCCACAGTTGAAGGAGAGGACGGATCGGCAGAAGGGAATGCTGATACGGAAGCTGGTGTCATGAATGAAACAACGTACAGCGAAGAAGACGATTCTTTCACATCCATGACAGAAGCAGGAGCATCTCAGGATGTAAACGCAGCAGTTGAAGGAGAGGACGGTTCAGCATCAATAGACGCTATGACCGATGCGGGAATCATGAATGAAACCATGTACAATGAAGAAGATGATTCTTATGCTTCTACTACTTCCGGTAACCTTACGTCTGGTCTTAATGCTTCTGCCTCTGATGAAGAGAATGAAGTGAGTGCTGATGCGATGACCGATTCCGATGTATGGGTGATGACAGAAGGCAGTGAAGAAAACGCTTCTTCTAAAACGTCAATCGGTACTGAATCTGCAAATGGTCTAGTACTTGGAACAATGGACAAAGAAGATGGAGATTCTTCTCAAGTAGAAGCTATGAACGATACTTCTGTTATGACGACTGTTGAAAACAGCGATGACTATTCCAAGTTCGAAGCAAATGCAGCGAACAACCTGATGCTTGGTGCTATGACAAACGATGAAGACAATGAATCTGCAGCGACTGTCATGAACGCAGTGAATGCAGGACTATGGGCTGAATCAATGGATTCTGAAGAAGAAGAGTATAGAAGTGCCGGATTGAATGCAGGTACGGATACAGCTCTTGGATTCTTATCTTCTAGTGAGGACAACGAATCTTCTCTTCTATCAAACCTTGGTGTAAATGCAGATGCAAGCTACACACAATGGAGAAATGAAGAGTCTTCAGATTCAGAGTTCAACCTTGGTCTTTCAACAGATCTTGGTCTAAATACAATGCTAGAGTCTGATGATGAAGGATTTGATCTAGGACTGTAATAGAAAAGGAAAAGGAATGATCCATTGCGGATCATTCCTTTTTTTAATGAGCAGCTTTCTTCAGTTCCAATTCTTCCTTCTCAAAACGATCGAACATGATAAAGAAGAGTCCAGCACTTACAAGAGCAAGAATCGAAAGGATGATGAACGTCCAATCGTATCCTACATAAAGAGACAGGGTGATGGACAGAGGTGCAATGGTCCTTGCAATCGTGAAGCGCAGGCTGGCTGCGGCAAAATACTGCCCGCGCATATGATCCGGTGCAAGCTTCGATACGAAGCTTTGCTGGATACCGGCCGTCATCAATTCCGCGAATGTGAACACCGCCATGCTGATCACAAACATCCATACGGAACTTGTTTGTCCAAACATGAAGATTGAAACCGCATAGATGAGAGAAGATAGAATGAACACATTGCGCTCACGGAATTTTGTAATCCATCGTGTAATGACCACTGTAAGAAGTGCCACCAGGAATCCATTTTCCGATAGGATCAAACCGAATACCTGCTCACTTACGAGTGTCAAGGACCAATCCCCGAAGCTGAACAGTGTGGCTTTATCCGTGACATCTTTTATATACACGGGAATCAAGAGGTCCAATTGCATGAACGTTTGACCTACCAGGACCCCGGCTAAAATAAACAATAAAAACGTTTTGTCTTTGAAAATGACGCTATAGTCTTTGAATTGATCAGACAACACACTGTGCCAGGCTTTCTTTTTTCCCTCTGTAACGAGAAGCTTATTTTTATCAGCCGGTGCCGTTTCCCTCGTCATTTTATAGAGCAGCAGGGCTAAAAACATACATATTAATGCCGCTGCAATCAATAATTGAAAGCGATAGTGGACGTAGAAAATGCCCCCTAGTATCGGCCCTACGACGACGGCAATATTGATGGATGTATAAAAGACGGCAAATACATGGCTCCGATCTTTCTCGTCCACCACATCGGCAACCATGGCCTGACTTGCCGGCCAATAAAAGGAACCGAATACCCCGACCAAACTGAAACAGATAAACCCGATCATGGCAGAATCAAGCCAAGGCGAACTGGCCAGTCCAAAGATCAGAAAAGCAAAGCCTTGTCCAAATGCCGATATCACCATCATCCTCTTGCGGCCAAAACGGTCCGCGCAGTAGCCTCCCATCAGATTCGCGAGTACGGCGAATACTTGTGAAAGAACCAATAATAATCCCGCTGTCTGCTTTCCAAACGACTCTGTGAAATAGATCGTCAAAAACGGAAAGAACATCCAGAAGGTAATGTTAATCGCTGCTTCCCCAAACAGCCGGACCTTTAAATTGCGGTCCCAATCCCGTATTCTCATCTAAATCCCTCCCCTTATGAAACTCTAGATGAACTAGATTATCATAGCCCGACAGGACAAAATAAACAAGACTGATTTACTGGTATTTACAAATGATTTACTCATTCCGGTATGAAGGCTTGAGATACCATTTTCCTTATTCTGAATAGATTAAAAGTACTGAGTGGAAAGGGACGGTGGTCGGAGATGGTTGATAGTGAAATTCTCCTTACAGGAGTGTGGATCCAGGTCTTCGGTACGGTAATTGCGGCCATCGGTGAAACCATGCTGATCCAAGAAGAACGTCTGGATCTGGAGCCTCTCGGGTTTCGAGTGGTCTCCCTCGGGAATGGCTTCGAGGCTGTCGGAAATTCGCTGCAGGGGGTGGGAGCCGAAAAACTATCGGATGGTTCAGTTGGGGAAACCTACCGGGTGGCAGGTGACTGGATCCAAGCCTCTGGAAATGTGACGAATGTGTTTGGGGCAGAACTTCAATTTTATGGGCGTGAGCTGGAGGGATTGAAACTTGATATATTCGGGGACACCGTGCAGTCCATCGGGGCAGGACTCGAAGCATACGGGGCGACCTTGAGTAGCCGGGCATTCTCTAATCTTCTCGCAGCAGGAAATACGATACAATCACTTGGAGCGGCACTGGAAGGAGTGGGAGAACTGTTCATTCTGAAAGGAAAAAAGGATATCGGAATGCAGATCACCGCTTTCGGAAGCTACGCCCAGGCAGCAGGGGCGACGATTGCTGCGATTGCATTGACGAAACAGTATGGATAGGGAAGATTTTTGGACCGGGAGAGTATGGTTTTCCTTAATAACTGGATAGTTGGTGATTTGGCAAGGGGTTATTAAGATTCAAACTTAGTCAGGTAGAAGGAATTGCGTCAAAATTATTGGTGATTGCGTCAAAATAAAATTTATTGCGTCATTTTTGCAGGAATTGCGTCAAAATTTGGTTTGATTGCGATTTTTACCAATGGTATCCATTCGAGCGAGCGCTCAGTCAAGATGCCAGTCTACCAACCACCATCCCAGCCAAAACAAAAACCCCCAAAAGACAGCCAAGCCGCCTCTCAGGGATTCATACTACATACTGAACTTAAAACGCCCAACCGCCATCGCGGAATACGGCTTCAGACGAGCCGTCTTCTTTTACTCCATCGATGTTCATTTTGTCAGAACCGATCATGAAGTCAACGTGAGTGATGCTGTTGTTCAAACCGTTTTTCTCAAGCTCTTCTTCGCTCATTTTCTTTCCGCCTTCAATACAGAATGCATAAGCATTACCGATCGCAAGGTGATTTGATGCGTTTTCATCGAATAATGTGTTGTAGAATAACACATTCGATTGAGAGATTGGGGATTGATGAGGAACAAGGGCGATTTCCCCAAGATAATGAGATCCTTCATCCGTATCCACAAGACGCTTCAGGATTTCTTCGCCTTCTTCAGCCTTTACATCTACGATGCGTCCGTTTTCGAATGTGATCGTGAAGTTGTCGATTACGTTACCACCGTAACTAAGTGGTTTCGTGCTTGATACTGTACCGTTTACACCGGTTTTAAGTGGAACCGTGAATACTTCTTCCGTCGGCATGTTCGCCATGAAAGTCGTTCCTTCTTCGTTCACGCTTCCTGCCCCTACCCAAAGGTGACCTTTCGGAAGTTCGATGGTAAGGTCCGTCCCTGGTGCAGTGTAATGAAGCTTCTGGTAGTTCTTTTCGTTCAGGTATTCGACTTTTTCGTGAAGGTTTGCGTCGTGATCCTTCCATGCCTGGACAGGATCCGCCTGGTCGGCACGGACTGCTTTGAAGATCGCGTCCCATAACAGGTCCACTTGTTCTTCTTCAGAAGCATCAGGGAATACTTTGGCAGCCCAGTCTTTCGAAGGAGCGGCCAGCACACACCAGCTGACTTTGTCGGATTGGATGAACTGACGGTATTTGGACATCGCTTTACCGGCAACCTTCTGGAAGTTCGAGATGCGATCCGGATTGACGCCTTTTAACAGGTCAGGGCTAGAAGAGACGATGCTCATGAAGGCAGCTCCGCCTTCAGCTAGCGTTTCAACTTCACGTGCCTTCCACTCAGGGAACTCCTGGAATGCTTCATCCGGGGCAAGATCGTATTTCGTACGGTTGACGGTATCATCGCTCCAGTTTACATATACGTGCTTAGCTCCTACTTCATAGGCTTTCTTTACTACTAAGCGGACGAATTCTGCAGAGTCAATGGACGTGTTGATGACGAGGGTCTGACCCTTTTGAACATTCACTCCGACTTCGACTGCAAGATTTGCGTATTTCTCTAAATTTTGTTGGAAATTAGTCATATGTATTCTCCTTTTTTCAGAATGTTCTATTACATTCTTATTGTATCAGGGCCCACACCGTTTGCAAGTGTTTACACCTATCTTTGTATCGTATGTTAAAGAAGGAAAAAGTATTTATGCACGCTAAATTTGAACGTTGTATGGCAACGACTCAAGATTCATACCTGGATTCGGACAACTATACTATAATGATGGAAGCGTGTTTATAAAAAAGGGGGAAGACGACATGCCTTGGAATGTCCTATTATTACGAATGTCCGCCATTTATGGGTTTATCGGAGCATTTCTCGGGTCTCATATGGCCGGGGCCGGATCGTATGCATTCAAGCCGATCCATGCCCATATCCTGGTGGTCGGGTGGTTGAGCTTATTTGCCTACTCTTCCTATTATCGATCCTACCAGGTACCGAAATCTTCTAAACTGGCATTTGCCCATGTGTGGACGGCGATCATCGGTTCGATTGGATTGACAGTCGGGATGTGGATGTACAATTTAAATCCATTCAATCTGCCGGCAGGCTTTACCACCGTCTTTTATATTGTCGGGGGAAGTACACTGTTACTCAGCTTTTTCCTGTTTCTATTGATGACATTTAAGTATAGCGAGAGTAAGAAGTAAGGCCCGTTCCGGTTAAATCGTTCAGCTGCTGATTATGGAGGAATAGTCAGCAGCTGAACAAAAAAACTTCCCACCGCAAATCGGTGAGAAGCATTCTTCAAGTCGACGTTTCATCCCGTTCCTTCTCTTGAAAGAGGAATCGGTAGTCCATGGGATTCTGGATGAGGTCGGACAGGGTGTAATCATCGAGGACAGAGAGATAGGCGTTTAATGCTTTACCAAGGACATGCTTCAAACCGCATACCGGTGTGATGATGCATGAGTTGTTTTCGGCATCGAAGCATTCGACAAGATGGAAATCCTCTTCCGTCGCACGGACAAGTTTGCCTATATTGATGTCTTCAGGTGACTGTGCAAGCCTGATCCCGCCGTTTCTGCCGCGGATCGTTTCGATCATCCCCATCTTTCCGAGTTCATATGTCACTTTCATCAGGTGATTCTTTGAGATGCTATAGGCATCAGCGATTTCTTTTATATTAGAGAGTTCGTCCTTTGGTTTTGAAGCCAGGAAAATCAGGACCCTCAGTGAGTAGTCAGTGTATAAAGTTAGTCTCATGTATCTCACCTTTCCGTTCCATTATCCCCATTATACAAAAGGAAGTAAGTTTGTGTCTAAATGTGACTGTTTTGTTAAAGATGTATTTTATATATTGCTTTAATCGATGAGCAGGAGTAGGCTAAAGATGTATTCAAAATATATCTTTAGAGGTGACCAATATGCTCTCTCAAAAAACCATTGAAATCGTGAAATCCACTGCTCCTGTATTAGAAGTCAAAGGAACGGAAATTACATCTGTTTTTTATAAAAATTTGTTTACCAACCATCCGGAATTACTAAATATTTTCAATCATGCCAATCAGAAAAAGGGCAGACAACAAACCGCGCTGGCCAATACCGTGTATGCTGCCGCTCAGAATATCGATAAGCTTGAGATGATCCTCCCTGTTGTAAAGCAAATCGCTCACAAGCATAGAAGTTTAGGCGTTAAGCCTGAGCATTATCCAATCGTTGGCGAGCATCTGCTTCAAGCGATCAAGCAGGTGCTTGGAGATGCAGCGACAGATGAGATCATCGAAGCATGGGGAGACGCATACGGTGTCATCGCAGGAGTATTCATCGATGTAGAAGAAGAAATGTATAAAGAAACTGAAGCCAAGGATGTCGGCTACAGAGACTTTAAACCGTTCATCATTGCTGAAAAAGTAGTGGAAAGTGACGTCATCACTTCGTTTTATCTTCAACCGAAAGAAGGCGGCAGTGTCCCAACCTACATGCCGGGTCAATATTTATCTGTGAGAGTGACGATCCCTGGGGAAGAATTCACCCATATTCGTCAGTACAGTTTATCAAGTGCGCCAATGGACCATCAATTCAGAATTTCTGTTAAAAGAGAAGCAGAGTGCGATCCACAAGGGAAGGTGTCCAACTTCTTACATGATCAAGCAGTTGTAGGTAGCGAGATTGAAGTCAGCGCGCCTGCCGGTGATTTCTATTTAGAGGACGGGGACTCACCTGTGGCGTTTATAAGCGGAGGCGTTGGGATCACACCTATGATGAGCATGCTCGAACAAGTGGCCAAATCCACACCTGAACGTAAGACAGCATTTATCCATGCGAGCAGACATGAAGGCGTGCATGCCTTTAAAGGGGACGTCGAAAAGCTCATGACGGAACTTAAAGACGGGGAAGCTTGCTTTGTTTATGAAAATCCAAGGGAAGAATCTTCATCCCACTTCACAGGATATGTGAATGAAGAGATCCTGAAGCAGTATGTGGACGCTGGAACAGAATGCTATGTGTGTGGCCCCGCACCATTTATGAAAGCCGTCATCGGTACATTGAAGGAAATGGGCGTATCAAAGGTGCGTTTCGAATTCTTCGGTCCCGCAATGGATTTAAGTAAGCAGGAAAGTGTGACGGTTTAACACTTTGAAAATATAGTTGTACCAATGGAAATACATCCTCCTGATTTGAAAATAATCATCCAGATTCAGTTCATTTCGATGAAGGAAAACAGAAAAACGCTAGGATTCCTAGCGTTTTTCGACTTTAGTAGCGATGTTCATCGTTATCTTCACGATTTTTAAACGCTTCCTGTGTCACGATCAATTCTTCATCGCCGACTGCATCCTCGGAATGTTTACTAGATGTACTATTTTGAGGGAAGTTCCCCGGGTGTCCCTTTTTCTTTGAATCGAATGATTTACCTCGTGCCATATGAGCCACTCCTTTTCGTTCGAGATACAGGTAGTTTTTCCAGGAGGGACGAAAATATGTGAAAATGAATTGTCAGAAAACGGACGCATCTCCCATGTGCAGCGACCCGTCCATTTGGATATACTGGTAGTAACGGGTGAGGAAATGCTTCTTTAGAATCAATCAATTCCTAAGGGGTGATAGCGTTGGATTTTTCATCAATTGTTTCGGAACAACGAATTAAGAAGGCGTATGAGGACGGGGAGTTCGAGAACCTTCCCGGCTATGGGAAACCGTTGAATCTCGACGATGACAGAGGGGTTCCCCAAGAATTAAAGATGGCCCATCGAATCATGAAGAATGCAGGATTCACAACGGATGAAATGAATGTGAAAAAGGAAATGATGAGGATCGAAGACTTGATCAGAGCCTGTGAGAATGAAGAGGAAGAGCAGGAATTAAAGCAGAGTCTGAATGAGAAAATGCTGAAATACAACAGCATGCTTTCGAAGAAGAGAATCAAAACAAATAGTTCCTTGTTCAAAAATTATGAGCATAAGCTGGAAGGCAAACTGCTGAAATGAAGAAAACACCACGTTCGTCACGGAACGTGGTGTTTTCTTTATTTCGGTTCTTCGTCTTCTTTAAATAGGAAGAAGGAGATCACGCCGGATAGGAGGGTGCCTCCAATGATCAGCATGAATTTAGAACCAGGTTCGATCTCGGAATAATATTTGCCGAGCATCCAATAACATGCAACGGCTACGAGTATCATGATGGGAATGATCATGGTGAAACGTTTTTTCAACAGTGCCACATCCTTTAAAGCTTCTCTTCTCAGTTTACCACAGATTATGCTTTGACACTGTTCTGAATACGGGCTGCACTTGTGGCAGTATCTTGAACATATTGCGCAATCGTCCGGTTGTCACCGTGAAGAGTTTCAATGGTGGCGCTGATTTCCTCCAGGCCCGCAGAAGTCTGTTGGATGACAGCCGCGAGTTCCTTCGTCGACAGCTCGGCTTCCTCGGTCTGCCCCCTTACGTCAGAAGCGGTGGTGGTAAGGTGCTGGAATTCATTTGACAAGGCGTCAAGCTTCTCTCGCAATGATGTGAAATACGCCGTGACCTCACCGGTAGCCCCCACATTCTCATTAAGCTTCTCAGAGCTTAGATTCATGATTTCAACGGCAGAGGAGTTCACCGCATTGACAGATGCCAGATTGTCATTGATGCGTGTCGCCGTATTCCGTGTGATTTCGGCCAATTTCCGTATTTCATCGGCTACGATACTGAAGCCGCGTCCTGCTTCTCCTGCCCGTGCTGCTTCGATGGATGCATTCAAAGCGAGCAGATTGGTTTGATCGGTGATGTCCTGAATGCTGCCGATAAAGCTGTTGGTTTCTTCAATTTTGCTTGTGAGCTCTTTAAAGGTCTGGTGAAGGCCTTCAATGATGTTTTTCAATTCAATCATGTTTTCCTGAAGATCCATGACACGTTCGCTTCCCGACACGGCAATCGCATTCGCATCGGTTGAATGGGCGGTAAGGTCATCGGACAGCTTTGCGACTTCTTCCATTTTACCCATTGTCGTTTCTGTGACGAGGGCGATGTTATTGATCTGATCACTTTGGGTGACACTTCCCGCTGAAATTTCATTCACTGCCGTTTTCATTTCATCATGGGAGACGAGATGGGTCTGGATCTGTTCGTTGATTTGTTGGATGCTTCCTGAGATGGTCGCTAGTTCTTTTTGTAAGAAGTTTCGCTGTTCTTCTTTTTTCCTGCTTTCGTTTTCCGTTGTGTGGATAAATTCCTGGAGCTGCCTGAATTGCGTTCGATTCAGTTGGATGACGACGGCCAGGACAATGCCTAACAACACATAACTCAACAGGGAAGGGATGAATAATTCAGTGAATATGGGATCACCCTTTGGGGCTAGCAATCCATTCAGTAAAAGCATGGCAAGACCGGATGTGAAACCAATTCCGAAGATGACAGGATTAAAGTGAATGGCGCTGATAACAGCTAAAAAGAGAAGGATGACTAAATCTGGAGGGTTCGACCCTTCCAGAAAAAGCCAGATTCCCATTATGATATAGGAAGTAGGGATGGCGAAATAGACATAAAGATTCGGTTTTTTCAGGATGAATTGAAGCACAACAAAGTATCCCGCAAGAAACAGGATCTGTAATGCGAATACCGTTACGGTGATGGTGCCTGATTCATGAAGGATGGAATACGTGAGCGCAGCTGCAAGGCTAATTCCGTACGTGATCAGCAGCAGAAGATTCTTCCTTTTACTATCGATTTCTTTCAATTGCTTGGGGGTCATGACATTTCTCTCCTTTTAATAAAATCCCGTATATTCCATATATCGACAAAAAGAGAGTGTGTGTTTATAACGTTTTACAGTAATTTTTACAAAATTTTGAATAGAATTTCCACTCAATAATCAGGTGTTCTATCCGATATTAGTAATAGACTACGATGAGTAAGGTGGAGCGATCAGATGGATAAGACGTCTTTAATAGGAGTCATTTTAGGATTGATAGCGGTGGGAGTAGGGATGGTATTCAAAGGGGTGAGCCCGGTTGCCTTATTGAACCCTGCAGCCATTTTGATTATTTTACTGGGGACGGTGGCCGCAGTGACCATTGCGTTCCCGACACACGAAATCAAAAAAGTACCGAAGCTCTTCGGCATATTGTTTAAAGAACAAAAATTGCAGGACCCGAAACAAACGATTCAATTCTTCTCGCAAGTGGCGGATCTTGCCCGGAAAGAAGGGCTGCTTGCACTGGAGGCCAAAACCCAGGAAGTGGATGATCCATTCCTCCGGGACGGACTTTCATTGGCGGTGGATGGACAGAGTGCCGATTACATAAGGGATGTGCTCCATGAGGAAATCGATGCCATGGAAGAGCGTCACAGTGCAGGTGCCCTCATCTTCACACAGGCAGGGACGTATGCGCCGACCCTTGGGGTCCTCGGGGCCGTCATTGGGTTGATCGCGGCCCTCAGCCACATGGATAATACTGATGAGCTCGGCTATGCGATTTCTGCGGCCTTCGTTGCGACATTGCTTGGGATCTTTACGGGTTACGTGTTGTGGCATCCCTTCGCCAACAAGCTTAAACGGAAATCCAAGCGTGAAGTTCAAATGAAAATGATGATGGTGGAAGGCATTCTTTCCATCATTGAGGGAGAATCTCCCCGGGTGATCGAACAGAAGCTGGCATCTTATTTACCGGCAAGTGAGCGGATCTTGTTATTAAAGGGGGAAGAGGATGAGGCGGCGTAAGAAGAAACATGACGACGAACATATGGACGAGTCCTGGCTCATTCCGTATGCTGACTTACTCACCCTGTTGCTGGCCCTGTTTATCGTCTTGTACGCATCAAGCTCGGTGGACGCCCAGAAGTTCAAAGAACTCTCACAGGTATTCAGTGAAATCTTCACCGGAGGCACGGGAATGATGGAGTATCCAAGCCCTGTCGCCCCCCAGCAGTCCAGCGATCAAGAACAGAAGCAGGCTGCATCAGCAGGAATCGATAAGGAAAAAGAAAAGGAATTAAGTAAAGATGAGCTGGAGAAGCAGGCCTTCATGAAGGATCAGGAAGAACTGAAGGAAATCCAGAAAAAAATAAACGAATATATCAAAACGAATAATCTCGAGCTTCAATTCGTCACTAAGTTGACGGATGAAGGGCTTCTCCTCACGATTCGCGACAATGTATTATTCGACTCGGGGTCTGCAACGGTCCAGCGCAGTGACCAGAATGTTGCCGAGGAATTATCGGGCCTTCTCGAAATGAATCCGCCGCGAAACATCATCATCAGCGGTCATACAGATAATGTGCCCATCCGCAACGCGGAATTTGACTCCAACTGGGAGCTAAGCGTTATGCGGGCCGTCAATTTCATGAAAATCATTTTAGACAATCCTGCTCTTGATCCCCAATGGTTCAGTGCGAAAGGGTTCGGTGAATTCGAACCGATCGCAGACAACGGAACAGCAGAGGGTCGGGGACAGAACCGCCGAGTGGAAGTGTTGATATTACCAAGGGTGACAGAATAAAAGAAGGGACCTGCAGCTAATGAATCGGCTGCAGGTTTTTTGACGTATTTCCGGGGAAATGGATGGATCTTGTCGAAGAAAGGAGGAGGGATGAACGATCATGGTGGTGGCCTCCCACATTAAGCTCCTGAATCCATGTCGCAAGAATTCTCCTCAAAATGTTTTATAGCACCCATTTTAGGGAAAAGTCTGGAAAAGCATGTAGAAGTAGTGGCTAATTTTTCAGGATTCGGGGTCGTCTGTGATAGAAAAATGATAGGCTTTATACATACGTAAGAAAACAACAATTCCCCCGCGTTTTATTCCAAACGTTAGCCACTGCCTCTATCAAAGGAGGAGCACGATTGGATACGTTTTTTGACATCATAGGTAAAGTTTCGGCGTGGTTATGGGGTCCACCATTGATCATTGTCCTGGGTGCAACAGGTTTGTACTTAACAATATTATTGAAATTTATACAATTTCGGTATCCTCTTTACATTTTTAAGCAAACAGTTGGTAGTGTGTTTAAGAAGCCGAAGGGAGAAGGGACGGTCACTCCCCTCCAGGCACTGACGTCTGCCCTGTCGTCCACGATCGGGGCCGCGAATATCGTCGGTGTCCCGGCTGCGATCATGTTCGGTGGTCCCGGGGCCGTTTTCTGGATGTGGGTCATTGCCCTTATCGGGATGGCGCTTAAGTTTTCGGAGAGTGTGCTTGCGGTCCGCTATCGTGAGAAGAATGAAAAAGGGGAATATGTCGGCGGCCCCATGTACTATATGACGAAAGGGTTGAACATGAGATGGCTTGGCGTCTGGTTCGCCTTTGCCCTTATGATCGAGCTGATCCCGAGCGTCATGGTACAAGGGAATGCCGTGGCTTCTACAGTGGAAGAAACGTTTAATGTAGATGGATTGATCACGGGTATCATCGTTGCGCTTATCGTCGTGCTGATTGTATTTGGCGGCATTAAACGGATCGGTAAGGTGACGGAGATCTTCGTGCCGTTCATGGCCCTGATTTATGTCGGGAGCGCCTTGGTGATTTTGTTTATGAATATGGATGCAGTACCTGAATTCTTCAGCTTGATTCTGTCACATGCCTTTCAACCCATGTCTGCAATGGGAGGGTTTGCCGGGGTAGCCATCGCAGAGACGATCCGCTGGGGATTTGCCCGGGGATTATACTCCAATGAGGCAGGGCTCGGAACGGCGCCGATTGCCCATGCAGCGGCCCAGACGGATCATCCTGTCAGGCAGGGGCTTTGGGCAATTGTGGGGATCGTGATCGATACGATCATCGTCTGTACCGCCACTGCATTTGTCGTCTTATCATCAGGGGTGTGGACGGCAGAAAATGCTCTGGATGATCCTTCAGCCCTCACGACAGAGGCATTTACGAACTATTTCGGAGAGTTTGGAGGAATCCTCGTCACGATTTCGTTGATTTTCTTCGTCTTATCTACGATCATCGTCATCGTCTTTTATGGTGCCAAGCAGGCTGAATTCCTGTTCGGCTGGAAGGCGGCTCAGGGGATCAAAGTGGTTTATACCGTTGCCATCGTCCTTGGATCCGTCGGAGCGGCCAAGGTCATCTGGCAGTTCCTTGATTTAGCATTGGCAGCCATCCTGATTCCGAATATCATCGCGGTCCTTCTTCTAAGTAAAGAGGTTAAAAGACTCACGAACGAGTTCTTTACTTCCGAAGAGTACTATTTGAAGGACACAGGTAAAGTGAAAGAAAAGAAGATATCGTAACCTGATAGACTTGTTTTTCCTAAAGGAAGAGCAAGTCTTTTTTCTATTTTGTGAACTTCCAACTTGTGTAAAATAAAACAAAAGTTTAGAATATTAACAAAAGTTACTTTTCTTTATAGGGGTGGGAGAAAGTGAACGAGAAAGAAAAGCTTTTATTGTCATTCATAGAAGAAAATCCGTTTATGACGCAGCAGGAATTATCTGAGCGAAGTGGGATTTCGCGATCGGCTGTTGCCGGTTATATTTCTAATCTGGTCAGACAGGGGAAGATTTTAGGCCGTGCGTATGTGATCCCAAAGAGGAACGGGGTCACCTGCATAGGGGGAGCCAATATCGACCGGAAGATGCAGCTGCTGGGTGAAATGATCCCCGAGACATCCAATCCTGCGAGGTCGGAACAGACGAGTGGCGGTGTCGCTAGAAATGTTGCTGAGAATCTTGGGAGACTCGGGAAGTCTACGAATCTTATTACCGTAGTGGGGGAAGACACAGAAGGCAGCTGGCTCATGGACCAGACGAAAACCTTCGCTGATGTGTCCGGTTCCCAAAGGCTTGTAAATGAAAGCACAGGAGCTTATTCTGCCGTATTGGATGAAAAGGGTGAACTGTTATTTGCCTTGGCTGATATGAACATTTATGAAAGCGTTGACATTGGTTTTATAGAAAGGCGTTGGGGCTTGATTGCCTCTTCGGAAATGGTACTGCTCGATACCAATTTTCCGGAAGAGGTGTTGAAGTACATCATCAGAAGGTGTCAATCCGAAGGGGTTCCCTTGGCGGTGATCCCTGTCTCGGCTCCAAAGGTGAAGAAACTCCCTCCTTCATTGGAAGGGGTGTCATGGTTCATTTGCAATAAAGGCGAAGCAGAGATGTATCTGGATATGAAGATTGAAACCGAGGGGGATTATTTTAAAGCGGCGAAGGATCTGACAATGAGGGGAGCCGAGCGTGCTGTCATTACCCGTGGGGATCAGGGGCTTATTTATTACACTACATACAAGGAAGCAACGGCCATCCTGCCGCCAAAGGTTGAGGTGCAGGATGTGACCGGGGCGGGGGATGCCCTCGTAGCCGGCATAGTATTTGGCTATTTAAAGGGATCTGATACGGACGGGGCGTGCAGGATCGGTGTGATTTGTTCGTCGATCACGCTTCAGTCGAGGCATACGGTGGCACCGACGCTTAACGAAAGCAAGCTTCAACAGGAATTCAGTCTCTATTATTAAGGGGGAAATGGTTGTGAATATCCATTCATATGTAGAATACTCAGAGGAAGTCAAAGAAGCAAAAAGAAAGGGCATGGCGATCGTCGCATTGGAGTCAACGATCATCTCTCACGGCATGCCATATCCGCAAAATGTGAAGACGGCAAGGGAAGTTGAAGATATCATTCGATCCAAAGGCGCGGTACCGGCCACAATCGCGATTTTGAATGGAAGGATTAAAATCGGATTATCCCAGGAGGAGCTTGAATATTTAGGGCAGGCAACAGACGTGATTAAGGCGAGCCGGCGTGATATCCCTTATATCCTCGCCTCCGGTAAAGACGGGGCGACGACGGTAGCGGCAACGATGATTTGTGCAGAGCTTGCCCATATCCCGGTATTTGTGACGGGTGGGATCGGTGGGGTGCACAGGAACGCGGAAGTGACGATGGATATTTCGGCGGATCTTGAGGAACTCGCCGTATCGAACGTGGCTGTCGTATGTGCCGGAGCCAAGTCCATATTGGATATCGGCCTCACTCTCGAATACCTGGAAACAAAGGGAGTACCCGTTTTAGGATACAGAACCGACTCACTGCCGGCGTTTTATACAAGAAGCAGCCCTTATTCCGTGAATTATAAGGTGGAAACACCAGAGGAGACCGCCGGCATATTGAAAGCGAAATGGGAACTTGGTATGAAGGGCGGAGTGGTAGTGGCCAATCCGATTCCTGAAGCGGATGCCATGGATGAGCAGGAGATGGATCATATCATTGAAACAGCATTAAAAGAAGCGTATTCAGAAGGGATCAAAGGCAAGGAAGCCACTCCCTTCCTGCTCGGGAAGGTGAAGGAGCTGACGGATGGCAGGAGCCTGACGGCGAATATCGCCCTCGTGAAGCATAATGCTCAAATCGGGGCAGACATTGCCGTTCGGTATGCCGAACTTGTCCAAATTGAAGCCATTTAATTTTAGATGACAGGAAGGAACCCGGGCAGAAAGGTGATGCCCGGGTTTTTGGTGTGAATTGACATTCGTCGTTTATATGTTGGGAAAGGTAGGGTAAAATGGGGGTAATAACGTTACGATAAAGGAAGGTACTATGGCTCAAATGCACTCTAACCATGCATTGAATGTAGATTCAATTCCAGCCCCGGCAGCAATAATCGATGTGACACAACCATCTTTTATAGAACAAAATGAAGAATGGAGGGGGATCACCCTCAAGGAAGACAATCTCCTCCTGAAAATTCTGGAGGATGACGATTATTCCATTCGCTTGCATCATCAATACTACGGATTTAAGAGGAAACGGATGGATGAGTCCAAAGAATTGGTCATGATGATCCCTGTTGAGTCCGGCGTTTCACGCGATGATGACCATCATTCCCATTCGGCGATTTATGAAGCCCTTATCCACAATACGCCTACATGTGTTTGTATCATTGATAAAAATGGAAACGTGATGGAAATGAATCAGTCTTTCCAGGAGCTGTTTCAGATTTCGGATGCCATTCTAGGGGAGTCTCTCTGTCAGCAGCCGCCACTGCAGAATGGAGCCTTTCATTCCATTGTGAAAGATGGTTTGAAAGGCTTGAATACGACAGGGGAAGAAGTGACTTTCCAGATGGGTACGCACCTTCAGATCACCTGTAATATCACCATTTCCCCAGCCAATTATAAGAGTGACGGAACGGTGGATAGTGTGGGGATCATCCTCCATGACATCACGGAAAAGAAAAAGTATGAAAATGAATTGATGTCCTTAAAGGTTGAACTTGAAAATACCCTCCGCCTTCAAAAGACGATCACGTACAAGATAAAGAAAAGCGATCAGGATTTTGTCATTGAAATGGCAGCGGGGGAGCTATTGAATAAGCTGAACCTGACTCCTTCGAAAGTGATCGGGAAAACGATTCAGGAAGTGTTCGATTCCCATCATCTGGGGAAGATCCAACCAAAGTTAAAGCGGATATGGGAAACGGGAGAAGAGCTGACCTATGAAGACGAATACAAAACATTGGAGTATTTGGCTTCCATCGTCCCGGTCGTTCAAAAAGGTGCCGTAGTGGAAATCATCGTGTCCATATCAGACATTTCCCTGATTAAGGACATCCAGAGAAAACTGATCGAAAGCGAACAGAAATATAAATCAATCGTAAAATACAGCCCCGACAATATTTATATGGTCGATACTAACGGCATCATACAAGAAGTGAATCCAGCGGTGAAAACCCAGTGGGACCACATCTCCCCCCATATGATCGGAAGCCACTTCAGTGAGTTCATAGCAGAGGGAAGCAAGGAAACGGCCATCAAGAAATTTGAAGTCGCCCTTAAAGGAGAAGCGTCAAGATTCGTGACCACCTTCGAAAATGGAGAAGGTGGCAAAAGCCATGTGGCCGTCACCAATATCCCGATCCGAATTAAGAATAAGGTGATCGGGATCTACGGATTTGGGCAGGACATCACGGAAAAACTGCAGATGGAAGAAGAACTGAAAGAAGCGAAAGAACTGCTTGAAGCCTATTTCGAGCATGCAGGGGACGGGATCGCCCTACTGGATCCGGAAGGAAAGGTCTTAAAAGTGAATCAACAGTTTGAATCGATGTTCGGGTGGACGAAGGATGAAATCACAGGAAGGGAAATCACCTTCCTCCATCAGGACGATCAGGTCGTTCAGTTCAAGCAAAACCTGGCCACGGTGATGGCCGGGAAACGGATCAAAGACTATGAAACTGTCCGGTACCGGAAAGACGGCTCACCGGTCGAGATTGCATTTAATATGAATCCGATCTTGAATGATGGAGGACGTTTGATCGGTATTTCTGCCATCATACGTGACTTATCCGAGAAGAAGCTTAATGAAGACCTGCTGAAAAAGTCAGAGCAGCTCGCGATGATCGGTCAGCTTGCAGCGGGCGTTGCCCACGAAATCAGGAATCCCCTGACGACCCTGAAAGGATTCCTCCAGCTCATGAAGGAAAATGCCGAGGATGACTTTTATCTTGGTGTCATCCAGGGGGAACTGGACCGGATCGAAATCATCACCAATGAGTTTCTGGCACTGGCTAAACCGAGGGCCGTCAAGTTTTCCCTCACCTCCCTGACAACTCTTCTCACAAGTTCCGTTGAATTCATCAAGATGGAATGCCTGAAGCAGGGGGTCGATGTGAGGTTCTCTGTCGAAGAGGCCGAAATCTACTGTGATTCCCATCAAATGAAACAAGTCATCTTGAATGTGATGAAAAATGCCCTGGAAGCCATGCCCGCAGGCGGACTCCTCAATGTTCAACTGGAAAAGGTGGATGGCCATGGGAAGATCTCGATTCAAGATAACGGGAGCGGGATCCCTCCTGAGCGAATGAAACATCTTGGGGAACCATTTTACAGCACGAAAGAAAAAGGGACCGGGCTCGGACTGATGATTTGTCAAAAGATCATCAAGGAGCATCACGGTTCACTATCGATTCAAAGCAACGTCAGCGAAGGGACCACCGTAACAATCCTTCTGCCGATTGCCGACAATCATTAGAAAAATACTCCACGATAAGAGAAGAATCTTGTCGTGGAGTATTTTTTGTTTTCACGGGTATTGTCGATTTTTCAAACGGAAATAATCCGACAAATAGTGAACAAGACGCTGGATGGGAGGGGGTGATAACACTGATATTTTCCCGGGAAATAGCGTCTTCTACAAATTTCTTCAAGGTGGTTTTCCTGCAAGGAACTTGTCACCTCATGGCGAGAGCACACCGGCAAGTTTCAACATCCTGGAAATAGGATAAATGAATGGAAAGAGGTGAAGAGAGATGAAGACGAACGTCTTTATAAGCGGTGGAGGCATTGGCGGCCTGACACTCGGGTTGAAACTCGCCCGGTGTAACATCGATGTCACCGTCGTAGAGCGGTTGCCTGGGCCCGGTGCCGTCTACAAGGGTGAGTTACTCCAACCGAAGAGCCTGGAAATATTCGATTCCCTGGGAGTCATAGATGATGTCTTCCAAAACGGGCACAGCATTTCCGATCTGGAACTGATTGAATTGAAACGGGCGAAATCGAAGGCCGATCATTCTACCATGAGCTATTCCATCCTTCCGACCCCGTATCCATTTTCCCTCATGATCCATCATGAAACCCTAAAGGACATCCTGAGACAAAAAGGGGAAGAGTATCCATCCTTCCATTATCGTGCGAATACCGTCTGTAAAAAGATAAATGGTCATACCGTGACCGTCGAGGATCGGGAGACGAAGGCAGAAACGGATATTCATAGTGATTTCATCATCGGTGCAGAGGGGAGGAGTTCAGTCACTCGTGACTATATGGAAGTAGATGTGAAGGAGAAAAAGTATAATCATCATTTCCTCACGGTCACATTCCCAAGGCCCAAGGAAATGGTGAAGGGGCGCATCATTTCTACATATCAATCATTTTTAGGCTTATTTCCACTTCCGGACAATGAAGTGAGGTCGGTTTATCTTATCCCGGCAGGTGAATACAAAACACTACGGAAAAAGCCGATTTCAGAGTTTCATAAACTCTATATCGAAATGTGCCCGGATCTTGACGGGTATGTGAACCAGATAGAGGATTGGAAGAAAATCCAGCTCATGGTCCCATTGAAATATCATGCAGAGACCTATGTGAAGGATCATTTTGCCCTTATCGGAGACGCCGTCCATACGGTCCATCCCATGGCGGGGGAAGGGATGAATATGGCGATCCAGGATGGCAGCATCCTCGGGGAGCTATTATGTGACATGTATAAAGAGGGGAAATTGGATCCAGCCAATTTGGAATGGTATCCAAAGGTGAGAAAAAAGAGGGTCGCCCACCAAATGCACCTCAGTCACTTATCGGCCCTCGTCTATTCCTATCCATACCGACCCGTCGGCTGGCTCCGGAATAAAAGCCTGCAAAGGATGGAAAGGGATTCGATTTCCCATTACAAACAGATGCTGAACATCTCAGGCCTCGGCATGTGGAGGGAAACCCTTTATGACCGGATGATCCAGGGGGGGATGCTCCCGATCAGGCATGATTCATTAACAGACGAAGAAAAATCAACGACTGCATTTACAGAAAATCAGGACTATCCCTGGAAAGGAAAGGAGGCACTACAATGATTGGAGAAATGGTGAAGGTATGGCGGGCACGTACCTGGATGAAAAAGAATGTCCCTTTCCTATACAGCTGGCACGCCTATGTGGGCTATGAAATGGACCTTTTCGATCAATTTACAAAGCCTGCTTCCATTCAGGAAGTGGCGCTCTCTCAAAATATCGAAATGGATCTCCTTGAACAATGGGTGGAGGTGGGAATCACCATCAAGCATCTGAAACGGGTGGAGGATGAGAAGGTCACGACAAGAAACAGATGGAAGCTGCCGACTTCCAAAAAAGATCCCCACTCATCAGGGATCCTGCTGAAAGAAATGATGGAACTGCATATCCCGGCGCTGTTGTCGTATCCCCAACTACTTCGGAATCAGACGAAACAGCACTTCAATTCAGATGTCCACGGCTCCACGGTAGCGAAAACGTCGATTCTACTGGAGCGATTCGCTTTTCCAAAGGTGCAGAAGGCGATTAAAAAATACAATGTGGACTCCATTCTGGACTTGGGATGCGGTGAAGGAGGATATGTAAAGAGGATAGGGGAGCGTTATCCCGATAAGAAAATGGTAGGGATCGAGATTCATGAAGCCGTCGCCAAAGCAGCGGAACAATCTCTGCAAGACTTTGAAAATATCGATATCCACTGTGGGGACCTGCATGAATATGAGCCCGAACAGCCCTTCGATATGATCATGGCCAATAATCTTTTTCACTATATCGACCCATCCGAACGTCTTCAATTCTTTGAAAAAGCATCTGCGTGGCTCGGGTCCGAAGGCTTGTTCTTCGTCCTGACACCGATGCAGAAATCCAAGCACGGAAAGCAATTCTCCAGTGCCTTCAACAGCTTCTTCATGACGTTCCAGAACCTGTACCCGATTCCTTCACAGAAGGAGATGGAGACGCTGGCAGGTAAAACCCGTTTTAAAGTCGAGTCCGTCGAACCGATCGTGAAAGAAGGCGGATGGTACGCGATGACTTTCAGGAAAGACGGATCCTTGTGAGAAGGGATCCGTTTTTTGTTTGGGGTCTGCTTTTGTTCAGCTGCTGAATAATGGATGGAAATCAGCAGCTGAATAACGCTCGAGCTTCACCTGTCAAAATTCTAAAGAAATTCAGCAGCTGAACCCCCATCGTCACACATTCCCCATAATTATTTTCAAGAAACAGGGTAATCACCCGTCCTTTTAGGGTAAAAATAGAAAAGTAGATCATGAATGTGGAGGAGAGCCGATTGAGTAAACATGAAAGATTCGACTGTATCGGAATCGGGATCGGGCCGTACAATTTAAGTTTGGCTGCCTTGATGGAGGAAAGGACCGATCTGAAGGTGAAGTTCTTCGATCAGACCCCTGAGTTTCAGTGGCATCCGGGAATGCTGATCAACCTGACAGATTTGCAGGTGCCGTTCATCGCGGACCTGGTGACGTTTGCGAATCCACAGAGCCGGTACAGTTATTTGAATTATTTACATACCCATAATCGTTTATATAAATTTTTCTTTTTTCAAAAGTTTGAAATGCCGCGTCAGGAATACAATGAGTACGCCCGCTGGGTCTCGGGGCAACTGAGCTCATGTCAATTTCACAGTGAAGTGATCGGGGTAACGGATGTTGGCGACTGTTATAAAGTGGTGGTCGATAACCGGCTGGAAGATGAGCGTGAGGTTTATTATGCGAAGCATATTGTGATGGGAACGGGAAGCAAGCCTCTTATTCTAAAAGGAATGGAAGGGTTGCCGGATGAGGACGTCCATCACACGAGTAAGTATCTGTTCCATAAAAAAACGACGATGGAAGGGGCCTCCATCACGATAGTGGGATCCGGTCAAAGTGCAGCCGAGGTATTCTTTGATTTATTGAAGGAGCAGGAAAATCATTCGTATCAGCTCTCGTGGCTGACCCGTTCCGAAGGGATCCTGCAGCTTGAATCGTCAAAGCTCGGGCAGGAATTCTTCGCACCTGACTATGTGGATTATTTCCATGAACTCTCGTATGAAAAGCGGATGGAAGCCCTGAAAACCCTCGATCAGCTCAGAAACGGGATCGATCCGGACACCCTGAACAATATTTATAACATTCTCTATAACCACTCAGTCAGAGACCAGTCAACCCGCACGACCATCCAGCCCCTGACGGAAGTGAACGAGGTCCGGGATGAAGGGGATGGTTACGTCTTGAGCTGCCGCCAATGGCAGGAAAATCGCGAATTCACGTATCAAAGCGATAAAGTGATTTTAGCGACAGGGTACAAGCCAAATATTCCTGAATGGTTTTTTGAGGAGTTCGAAGACAAAATCCTGTGGGAAGATGATAAGAAATTCAAAGTCTCCCGGAACTATCAGCTTCAATTTAAAGAAAAGCCGGATCGCGAACATCATTTTTACACCGTGACGAATCTGGAGCACTCCCACGGGGCCGGGGCGACGAATCTTGGATTGGCCGTCGACCGGAATATCCATATCATCAACGACATCATGGGGAAAGAAGTGTATGAAGTACAAAGGAATACGATCTTCTCCCAATTCACGATGGGTAATGATGGGTTTTAATCTATGTGTGCCGGGTAAAGTATAAGTGTGATAAGAAATCAAACAATAATAGGAGTGTTATATTTTATGGCTAAGATCGCAACATTAATTACAGACATGTTTGAAGACGTAGAATTTACAGATCCTGAAAAAGCGTTTAAAGAAGCAGGCCACGAGGTCGTGACGATTGAGAAGGAAAAAGGAAAATCAGTCAAAGGCAAACAGGGTGATGCAACGGTGAAAATCGATGAAAGCATCGATGACGTCAATCCTGCAGACTTTGATGCCTTACTATTACCAGGTGGATTTTCTCCGGATCAGCTCCGAGCAGATGACCGTTTCGTGACATTCACCAAGCATTTCATGGATGAGAAAAAGCCGGTATTCGCGATTTGCCACGGACCACAATTACTCATTACGGCAAAAGCACTGGAAGGACGAAAAGCAACGGGCTTCAAGTCCATCAAAGTGGATATGGAATATGCAGGTGTGACATACGAAGATAAAGAAGTCGTCGTGTGTGGCAATCAGCTTGTAACCAGCAGAACACCAGATGATATCCCGGCGTTCAACCGTGAATCATTGGCGCTTCTTTCTAAATAAGACAAGTAAATGAAAGGGGACATTCCCCAAGGTATTTTGTACCTTTGAGGGAATGTCCCCTTTTTTAAGTGACGGTTCACGCTTTTCTTCTAAGGTTCCCCATTTCTTCAATGATGGCGTTCATCTCGCTCGGGCTGAAATGATCCTTGCGATTCACCATGACATAAAGGTCGTGGAGATCCTCGTACATTTCTTCATTGAAATCTTCAGGCTTGACGGCACCTGCATTGACCATTCTCAATTTTTCCTTAATCGCTGTGACCATGTATTCGATGTTTTCTGCTGTGTTCTGTGATAAATCCATCTCTGAATCGTCCTTTCTGACGTGCAGTGTAGTACATTTATCTTTCCATGATTCCTTCATCCTGTCAATAAGGCATGGATAGAAGAGGATTTTTTTCAGAGAATGTTTTACACTATAAAGGAATGGGAAATGAGTAGATAAGCTAATACGTGAGAATGCTGCCAGAAAGTACATGATGTAGTGGAATCCGGCTGCAGCCGATTGCTGAATAAAAAAAGACAATCATTTGAAGGAGGGTAATACATATGGGAAGAAATAAGTTTTACAAAGGGGTCATGCTTGGTGCTGTTGCAGGGGGGATTCTGTCTCTACTGGACAGATCGACACGTCAGGAAGTGGGCTCCACTTTAAAGAACAGTGGACAGTACATCTCCACCTACTCAAGAAATCCTCAGAGATTGCTTGAGACATCAAAGGAAGTGTATGAGAAACTTCGCATGACGGCAGATCAGGTCTCGAGGGACATTCACTTCATCAGTGAAAAGGTAGATGAAATCAAAGGGATGACCCCTCAGGTGAAAGAGATCATCGAGGAGACGAAAGAAACGTTTGAAGACTCATCAGAAGCATATAAAGATACATTTTCAGGTCATGAACCATCGAATGAACTAACTGCTCAGGATGAAGAGAGCCAGCCGATTGCTTCTTCATTTAAGGGGTATTAACGAAATGAGGTGAAAGCATGTCGGATGAGACGGTCAAAGGAGAATGGAAAGGATTTTCGAAAAGTCTTTTCGCCAATATCAGTGCGAATGACGTAACGGGCCTTGCTGCGCAAATTGCCTATTACTTTCTTTTATCGCTCTTCCCACTGCTGATATTTATTGTCTCCCTTCTCCCGTATCTTCCCTTTGAACAGGGGGATATCCTTGGATTGGTAAGGGACTTTGCACCGGGTGAAACGATGTCGATGATCGAGGAAACACTGCAGGACGTCATGTCCAACCGCAATTCCGGTTTACTGTCCGTCAGTATCATTGCCACGATCTGGTCGGCATCCAATGGGATGAATGCCATAGTGAAGAGCTTGAACCGGGCATATGATGTCGAGGAAACCAGATCATTCATTGCCACGCGCCTGATGTCCATTCTGTTGACATTCGCCATGATCCTGGTATTTGTCATCGCTCTCCTGCTTCCGGTATTCGGAAAACAGATTGGTCTATTCCTCTTTTCTCAATTTGGATTTTCAGATCAATTCTTAACGATATGGAACGGGATACGCTGGGCAATCACTCCCATCATCCTCTTTATCATTTTCGTCGGATTGTATTATTTCGCTCCAAGTAAACGGATTAAATGTTTAAGTGCGTTTCCGGGAGCGATCTTTGCAACGCTTGGATGGGTACTTGCGTCCTTGGCCTTTTCGTATTATGTGGGAAGCTATGGGAATTATTCCGCCACATACGGCAGCATTGGTGGAATCATCGTACTCATGATCTGGTTCTACTTAACGGGAATCATCATCATGATCGGTGGAGAAATCAATGCACTCGTCACGATTAAAGACAAGGATTCGTGTTAAAATAGGGGAAATCATCCCCTGGACATAGGAAAGGTTGAAGTAGGGGAAGATTCTATTAAACATTCATGTTTAAGGGGTCTTCTTTTTTTATGTGCTAGAGAAAGCGAGGTGGGGAATATGTTAATTGCCGCAATGGTCGAACGGCTCGGCATCATCGTGACGATTGCCTTTGTGATGACGAGGATCAGCTTCTTTCGGCATCTGATTGAAAAACGCACCCACGTGAAGAAATCCCAGACGCTCCTCCTGATCCTGCTGTTTGGGTTCTTCGGGATCGTTGGTACATATACAGGATTGATCGTGAATCCGTTTCAGGAAGAATATACGAAATGGCAGTGGCATCTTCAACAGAATGAAGCGATTGCGAACTCGCGCGTAATCGGTGTCGTGGTGGCAGGACTCCTCGGTGGTCCCTGGATCGGTCTAGGGGCCGGACTGGTGGCGGGTGTCCACCGGTATTTCCTTGGTGGATTCACGGCGTTCTCATGCGGGATCTCGACGGTGCTTGCAGGTCTGTTGGCAGGATGGATCGGAAAGCAGGAAAAGAAAAACAGGCTCGTTTCTCCGCAAAAGGCGTTCCTTGTCGGCTTTATTGCAGAGGGGATGCAGATGCTTCTCATCCTGTTATTGTCGAAGCCATTTGACGATGCTTACTTGCTCGTGTCTGACATCGGTTGGCCGATGATTCTCGCCAATGGCGTCGGGACCGGGATTTTCCTGCTTATCATCAAGAGTGTATTTCAAGAAGAGGAACGGATGGGGGCTGCTCAGTCACAGAAAGCACTGCGCCTGGCAGACAGTACAGTGCAATACATGCGAAAAGGATTGAATGCATCGTCAGCCCGGGCGACATGTGAAATCCTCATGAGGGATGTCAATGCCCTGGCCGTTTCCATCACGAATACATCCCACATCCTCGCTCATGTCGGGCTTGCATCTGATCATCACCATGAAGGGCGGCCGATCCAAACGGAAGCTACGAAGCGGGTCATCGAAACCGGTGAGCTCATGAAGGTGGGGCGGGAGGATATCCAGTGTGATCGGAGCGGGTGTCCACTAGGAGCGGCCATCATGGCCCCGCTTTTAAAAGGGGATGAAATCGTCGGGACCCTTAAATTCTATTTTCATTCCGAAAAGGAAATTTCACCGATATTGATGGAGTTAACCAAGGGGATTGCGACACTTCTCAGCCATCAGCTGGAGCTTGCTGAAATCGATACCCATAAGGAGCTGGCGAAGGAGTCCGAAGTAAAGGCACTCCAGGCTCAGATCAACCCTCATTTTCTGTTCAATACGATCAATGTCATTGTGTCATTGACCCGGATCAATCCCGATAAGGCCAGGACACTGCTCATTTCCCTTTCCCAATTCGTCCGCCAGAATCTGACGGGGAGCACGAAATCAACGTCCACTCTCAAAGAAGAAGGACAGCATGTCAAAGCATACCTGGCCATTGAAGAAGCACGATTCTTTGACCGGCTGAAAGTTGAGTATCACATCGATGAAGAGGCTTTACAGGCGAAAGTCCCATCCATCACCCTTCAGCCCCTGGTGGAAAATGCGATCAAGCATGGGATGAAACATGTAGAAGAAGGGTTTGTGTTAACGATCTCCATAAGGAAAGAAGGGGAGAAAGTGACCGTCAGCGTGACGGATAATGGATGTGGCATCGCTGAAGACAGACTGAGTAAGCTATTATCGGAGCCCGTTGAATCAGAGGCAGGCACAGGGATCGGCCTATACAATGTGAACAAACGCCTGGAAATGATGATGGGAAAAGAAGCAGGGCTGAAGATCTCATCGACAAAGGAAAGCGGGACCACCGTTGCCTTTACGTTAAGGAGTGAAAAGGAATGAAAATCGCAATCATCGATGATGAACCATACAGCCGTGAGGAAATGAAGCATCTCCTCGGCAGTTATACCTGGGCAGAGGTGGTCGGGGAAGCAAGCTCAGCCGAAAAGGGCCTCGAAATCATACTGACGAAAGAGCCTGACGTCCTGTTCCTGGACATCGAGATGCCCGGCATGAGCGGAGTGGATCTCGCCGAGGCCCTTCAAAACATGAAGCATAAGCCGGAAATCGTCTTCGCCACGGCGTACCCTGACTATGCCCTTAAAGCATTCCGGGTCGAGGCTGTCGATTACCTGCTGAAACCTTTTGAAGAGGATCAGCTTGCCCAAACGATGGAGAGACTGAAGTCTTTAGTGAAGGTCGAACCTCGTGAAAATCCATCCCTCGGGAAACTGGCCGTCCATGATGAGGACAAGATTGTATTCGTCAAGCCGGAGGATATTCTCTACATTTTCAGGGAAGAGCGGGAAACGTTCATCTGTACGGAAAAAAAGAAATACACGTGCAGGCTGCCAATCAAGGAATTGGAAGCCAAACTGAGCACCTATCCATTCTTCCGCGTCCACAAAAGCTATCTCGTTCAGCTGCCCTTTGTGGAAGAGCTGATTCCATGGGGGAGCGGCGTATACCAGCTGAAGGTTCATGGGGCCGATGAGGCGATTCCGGTGAGCCGGAATTATGTGAAGGAGTTGCGGGAGCGGTTGGAGTTGTAGTTGTCGTTAGTGTGTAGTATGGCTGTACCAGGTACAATCGGTGGGATTTGTACCTGGTACATTTTTTGATTTTTGTGCCAGGTACAAAATGGTTGATGGGTGCCTGGTACATTCCTGGCTTTTGGTGCCAGGCACAAATCCAGCATTCGGTGCCAGGCACCCATCAATTCCACCATGCACAATAATCCCCTCCCAGAACATCTCAACCCCAATTTTCGACATCTTAAACAGAATGTGACGAAAATGTGAATATGCTTGCTATAATGAAAGCGTATTCATAACTGAACGAAAGGGGATCATATACATGGTCACATTCCTGATCTCGATTGTTGTCTTAATTATTGGTTACTTCACATATGGAAAATTGATTGAAAAGATTTTTGGAGTGAATGAAAGTCGTTCCACCCCTGCTTATGCAAAGGCAGACGGAGTCGACTACGTCCCAATGGACACGAAGCGTAACTCCATGATCCAGCTGTTGAATATCGCTGGTGTCGGCCCGATCTTCGGCCCGATCATGGGAGCATTATACGGACCGGTCGCTTTCCTTTGGATCGTAATCGGGGCGATTTTTGCCGGAGCGGTCCATGATTACTTGACAGGGATGATTTCAATCCGTAACGGAGGGGCTCATTTACCGGAGCTTGCAGGGCGTTTCCTTGGCAAAACGATGAAGCATGTGGTGAACGCATTCTCGATCCTGTTACTTGTATTGGTAGGGACAGTGTTCGTTACCGCTCCTGCAGCACTGATTGCGAATATGACTCCGGCATGGATTTCACTAGGTGTCATCATTGCAGCGATCTTCATTTACTATATTGTCGCAACATTACTTCCGATCGATAAAATCATCGGTAAAGTGTATCCGCTGTTCGGAGCACTGCTTCTGATCAGTGCAGTAGGAATCGGAGCAGGATTGGTGATTACGGGAGCGGATATTCCTGAAGTATCCCTGACGAATATGCATCCTGATTCTGTAGCTATTTTCCCTTTATTATTCTTGACGATCTCTTGCGGGGCCCTTTCAGGTTTCCATGCAACACAGTCACCGATCATTTCAAGAACGACTCAAAACGAAAAGAACGGACGCAAAATTTTCTACGGTATGATGATTTTAGAAGCGATCATTGCGATGATCTGGGCAGCAGCAGCCATGAGCTTGTTCGAGCCTGGTGAACTGAATGCGATCTTGAAAGACGGAGGACCTGCCGCAGTCGTGAGCGAAGTGTCTGTTCTGATGCTTGGTTCCATCGGCGGAACGCTTGCCATCCTTGGGGTCATCGTTCTTCCGATCACTTCCGGTGATACTTCATTCCGAAGTGCACGTATGATCATTGCGGATTACATCAAAGTCGGACAGGCGAAAATGTCCAGCCGCCTTTGGATCGCCGTTCCACTGTTCGTGATTTCAGTCGTACTGACACGCATGGACTTCAATCTCTTATGGAGATACTTCTCATGGGCGAACCAATCGACGGCGATGATTGCTCTTTGGGTAGGTGCTATGTATCTTGCCCTTCAAAAGAAACCACACTGGGTCGCAACGATCCCGGCCATCTTTATGACGATGGTGACGTTCACGTATATCCTGAACGCTCCGATTGGATTCGGGCTTTCCATGGGCACAGCCTATATGGGAGCTACCGTCATAACGATTGTGTCAATCCTTGCCTTTATCTACACATTACGAAAGCGCTTAAACGATGGTAGCGTCATACAGGTCGACGAAGACGTGCCGCAGCCAGCAGCGTAAATGGAGAGTTTTCCGGTTATTACCGGGAAACTCTTTTCTTTTTTTGTACAAAATAATAAGGATTCACAAACTATGTCTTGGGAGTGATTCAACATGACAAAGAAAACGAAAAAAGACGGCGGTACAAAGCAAAATCAAAACGCCAAGCCGAAACATAAAACATCCGGTTCTGCAAACGGACAGAATGGATATCACTAGAAATATTTTTTCGCCAATCCTTTACGGGGTTGGCTTATTTTCTTTTTTAGGCAGATGTCTTTATTCCGTAGGATGTATTATAATGGAGGTAGTTTCAAAAATTTAGTAGTCTCAAAAAGGAGATCCCATTATGTCGAATACTAATGATCAACAAATACAGCCAGAAAAGAAAAAAATCAGCCTTCAGGAAGCGATGAAGCAACAGCTTGCGAAGAAGAAAGAAGCACAGGCAGGCGGCAAGCAGGCAACAGGCGGTCTTGCATCCAACCAACGTATGCAAAGTCAGCAAACGAAGAAGCCAAGCAATACCCGCCGGAAGATGGGTAGCTAATTGGGGAGAGGAGCACTCGTTAGGAGAGTGCTCTTTTTTTTGTGGAATGGTCGGTATCGTGAGAAACGGTCGATACATTCAATTCGAAACTCCTCACCGCAAGGAACCCCAAATGAAATCCCCCTACCGGAAAAAATCAAACCTTTTCCCCTCGACACTCGTCAAAGTAGTAGAAAAGAGGTGAGTTCCCATTGAATGAGGGTCCAGCATACGAAATTCCTATCTCCAAGGATGATTTACTCGAAGAAGTGATGAGTCAATATGGAAAAGAAGTGCTATATATAGCATATTCCTACGTAAAGGATTACCGCTTAGCCGAGGATATTGCTCAAGAGGTGTTTATCAAGTTCTATCAGCGGGTTGATTCGTTCCGAAATGAATCTTCTCTGAAGACCTGGATCATTAGGATTGCGATCAATCAGAGCAAGGATCATCTTAAAAAGTGGGAAACGAGGAAGCTTCTTTTTTCGAATAAACTAAGTGAAATTCTACATGAGTTCACAGGTAATAATCCTCAAACTCAAGTCTTACATAAAGAAACAAGCAAGGAGCTGCATCGGAAGCTACTGTCCCTTCCAGTTAAGTATAGGGAAGTACTGTTTCTGTATTATTATGAAGAGTTGAAAGTCTCAGAGATCGCCGAATGCTTGGAAATCAACATCAATACAGCTAAAACAAGATTGAAGACAGCGAAAGAGAAACTGAAAAAATGTATCCAAAAGGGGTGCCTTATGATGGATAGGGAACTTCAGCAACAGATTAGAAAAATGACGGATGAGGGATTGAGGGGCTTTGATTTTGACAACAAAATGAAGGAAAAAGTCAGGAATAGAGCAGGCGGTGAAGTACTGAAAAAAGAATACCGGCGCAGGTGGTATGCCCCTTTTATCAGTTTGGGGATCATTCTCATCCTTCTTTTCGGGTTTGCGGTAGTGAAGGGAGAGCAATGGGGATTCTTGGGGAGCGAGAGGTTGAGTGGTTTCTTTACCAATAAGTCTAATTTTGATGTGGAGATACGGTATGATGGCGGTATGACAGTAAGTACTTTTACGGACTCCCTGACCAGCGAGGATGGGGAGAGGAAAGAGTTGTTCTTTACAAAGCAGGAAACCCAGGAGATTTTTACAAAAGTGGAGAGTTTGAACTTGAAAGAAGAAACATATCTTTCTGATGAGGAAAGTTGTTATAGTCAACCGAATCGAAGCTATGTCATGAAGATCAGAATGAATCGGGAAACGTATGAATACCGGTATTCTGACTGCAATACGACTGCTGACGCCAGGGAACTGGATGAACTCAGGGAACTTATCATTCAAATCGTAAACCGGAAACCGGGGTATAGAGATTTTCTGAAACAAAAGCTGATCATGTAATTTTCATTTACTTTCCACCCCAGCCATGCTATCATAATAAAAATTTCAAAAAAATGCCATGAAGAGAAGAGTAGATATCAAGACTTCTTTAAAGAGAGCTCCGGCAGCTGAAAAGGGGCAGGAAAGACGATGTTGAACCAAGACTCTGAGCAGCGCATCGGAACCGGCAGCGGGGATGGTGTGACGGGAGCTCCCGTTACGGAGCTAGGGTATACGCCGATGGGCCGTACCCGAAAAGGCCGGTATGGTGACATACTGGTGAACTGGGGTGGCACCGCGATATAGAATCTCGCCCCCAAGACCAACGTCTTGGGGGTGGGATTTTTTTGTTGTACACAAATCGCGGGGAGGAATAGTGGATGAAAAAGTGGAAGGATCCTATGTTGCTTTTATCGGGTATCGGAATTTCGAGTATTGGCGGATGGATTTATCTGATTGCCCTTAATTTGATTGTATTGGATGAGTGGGGGTCACCTGTGGCGGTGGTGATGTTATACGTGTTGAAGCCAGTTGCGGCGCTTATCACGAACGGTTGGGCCGGGAGTTTGATTGACCGGGTCAATAAGCGGAATCTGATGGCGGCATTGGACTTTTTCAGGGCCGTGTTGATTGCGGCTTTGCCATTCCTTGCGACGGATTGGTGGATGTATGTTGTCGTGCTTTTCATCAATATGGGGAGTGCTGTCTTTTATCCGGCGTCGATGGCTTATACCACAACGTTGATTCCGAAGGGGAACAGGCAGCGGTTCAATGCTCTTCGGGGACTCGTGGGGTCGGGGGCATTTCTGATCGGGCCCGGGGTGGCGGGGATCTTATTCCTGATGGGAACACCGGATTTTGCCCTTTATATGAACGCTCTTGCCCTTTTGTTATCAGGGGTGATCACCCTGTTTTTGCCTAAACTTAAGGGGGGTTCATCGAATCAAACAAGTACCTTCCACTGGGAAATCATTAAGGATGATTGGCGGGTGGTATGGGGTTTCAGCAAGAGATCGGCTTACGTGATGATCCTGTACGTATTTTTCACGTGCATGCTCGTGATGACGGCTGCCATCGATTCCCTTGAAGCCGCTTTTTCTAAAGATATGCTGCATCTCTCCAATAGTACCTACGGATATCTCGTGAGCATTGCAGGGGGAGGGTTTGTACTGGGATCTCTCCTGAATGCGGCGTTGTCTCATAAGCTTCATCATATGCACCTCATGGGTGTCGGCTCTGTCATCGTCTCCGTTGGGTATATCATATATGCATTTTCACATGACTTCTTGACGATTGGGATTGGATTTGCTCTTTTATCCTTTGCCCTGGCCTTTGCGACAACAGGGTTCGAGACTTTTTATCAAGAACATATCCCTGTTGAAATCATGGGGCGGGTAGGGAGTCTGTATGGGTTGCTTGAAGGGGTCCTTGTCATCTTGCTGACGGTTCTGATCGGACTGGGGGCAGAGGTGGTGTCGATTCGGGCTGCCGTCGCTGGAGGTTCGATCGTCATGCTTGTGATCACCCTGGTTTTATGGGGAGCAATGAGGAAGAATTCTTGGAAAAAACAGTTAAAATATAATTCAGAATGTTATAATAAATAAAAACGCACTCATGAAGGAGGTTCGCGGATGAAGATGACGGTGGATCAATATTGGGATAAATGGGAAGAGCTGATGAGTCGGGAAGAAGCGAGCTTTGAAAAGTGGGATGGGTTGGAGGATCTGTTGTTCATCGCCCAAAAAGAAGGGGATCTCTATAAGGAATTCTGCTGTCGGTTTGGAATCATGAGGACCGTCAACTATCTTGGGGAGTATGAGGAATTATTCGATCATTTCGAATGGTGCAACGGGTTCTTTTTAGATAATGAAGAGAACTTGGAGGATTGGGTGGAAAGCTTCCTCTGGATCTATAAATGGATGGCGGAGCATCTGGTGAAGATGCCGGGCATTGAAATGGAGCTCCTGGATGCATTTTTCAATGACTTTCAGGAAGCGTATGACCGCTACGGATACAGTCTACGCCCTTATTATCAACATCAGCATAAACGGGCTTTGAAGACAGGTGAAATAAAGGACGCCCACGATTATTATCATGAATGGCTCGCCGCAGAACGGGATTCCCTGGCGGATTGTGAAGCGTGTGAATATCAGACACAGCTTGAGTATTTCTATTTAACAGGGGAAAAGGAGAAGGCGGCTCCAATCGAGAAGCTGTTATTATCCAAAGAAGTGTGCTGCGGGGAAATTCCACATCTTACGTACAGCAAGCTGCTCCTTCCTTATTATGAGGACGGCCGGTTGGAGGAAGCCGTACGTTACCAATCTGAGGGATACTTTTTCATTTACGATAAACCTCACTTTCTCATTGAGGCCTCTGAGCATATCCGGTTTCTAGCTTTAACGGAACCTCTTAGGGGCATTAAGGTATTGGAGCGCCACATTGAGTATGCCGACAGCGGAAAAGATCCGTATGGGATGTTCTATTTTTATATGAGTGCCATCGTCCTCCACCGGAAGCTCTTGGAAGCGGGGCATCGCCCGGGCTTCGCCGTGGATGTAATGAGTGAAGTGGCCGAGGAAATTGCGGGAGATTTCGATGAAAGGAATGGGAATGATTTCTTTGAACGGGAAATGGAACGGTTTTATTCCCTCTAACAGATATTGACACCCTCATGGAATCTCTATATAATCATCTAAAATAACTGAAACATTGAAGAGGATCAGTAAAGGGATCTTGTCTTTTCAGAGAGGGAGCGGTTTGGTGAGAAGCTCCCATGGATGAACCTTTGAACCTGCCTCCTAGTTCTGTATCGAATGAAGATATCAGCGGTCCGAAACCGTTATCATGGAATGAGTGTAAAGCTTTGCTTTGAATCAGGGTGGTACCGCCAGAAATGGTCCCTGATGAGAAGCAGGGCTTTTTTTGTTACCGTCGGGCGGTTCGCTGAATGTGGAATTTCGCTGATAAAATGAAAATTCCGCTGATATATCCGGGATTTCGCCGATAAATCGAAAATTCCGCTGATAAAACCAATCCAACCAAAAAACGAGGTGCTCTCAAATGGCTAAAGAATTTGTAAAAGATGTAACGGGCATGGATGAAGACTTTGCCCAGTGGTACACCGATGTCGTGACGAAGGCGGAGCTGATCGACTACTCGAGCGTCCGGGGCTCAATGATCATCAGACCATACGGATACGCAATCTGGGAAAACATCAAGGATGCCCTTGATGCGAAAATCAAGGAAACCGGGCATGAAAATGTGTATATGCCCCTTTTTATACCGGAAAGCCTGCTGCAAAAAGAGAAAGATCATATCGAAGGATTCGCTCCTGAAGTCGCATGGGTGACCCATGGCGGAGATGAGGAGTTAGCGGAACGGCTATGCGTCCGTCCGACGTCCGAGGTGTTATTCGGTGAGCATTATAAAAACATCATCCATTCCTACCGGGACCTGCCGAAGCTCTACAACCAGTGGGCGAATGTGGTTCGCTGGGAAAAGACGACCCGTCCGTTCCTCCGAACGCTTGAGTTCCTGTGGCAGGAAGGCCATACATGTCACGAGACCGATCAGGATGCTCATGAGGAAACGGTTCAGATGCTCGAAGTATACGCAGAGCTTTGTGAAGAGATGCTGGCGATTCCAGTCATCAAAGGTCAGAAAACAGAGAAAGAGAAATTTGCCGGTGCGAAATATACGTACACGATCGAAAGTTTAATGCATGACGGGAAAGCGTTGCAATCAGGAACGTCCCATCATCTCGGGGACGGATTTGCGAAATCATTCGGCATCCAGTTCACGGACCGTGACGGCAAGCTTCAATATGTCCAGCAAACATCATGGGGACTCACCACCCGCATCATCGGGGCCATGATCATGGTGCACGGGGACGACAGGGGACTTGTCGTGCCGCCACGGATTGCTCCGACCCAGCTGATAATCGTGCCGATCGCCCAGCATAAAGAAGGTGTCCTTGATTTTGCCTATAACCTGAAGACACAGCTTGCAGGTGTTGCCCGCGTCGGGATCGATGCCAGTGACAAAAAGCCGGGCTGGAAATTCAATGAATATGAAATGAAGGGGATTCCACTCCGCCTGGAAGTCGGTCCGCGGGATATCGAGAACGGGCAGGTGATTCTGGCGAGACGTGATACCGGGGAAAAAATCACGGTCACGATGGAAGAGCTGGAAGGGAAAGTGACAGCGCTCCTCGAAGACATTCAACGCAATCTATTGGAAAAAGCGAGACAACACCGCGAAGAAAAAACGACGGTCGCCAAAACGTTTGATGAGTTCAAAACGACGTTGAATGAAAAAGGCGGTTTCATCAAAGCGATGTGGTGCGGAGACCGTGCCTGTGAAGATAAAATCAAGGAAGAAACGAGTGCCACATCACGATGCATGCCGTTTGAACAGGAGCAGGTGTCCGATACGTGCGTGTGCTGTGAAAAGGATGCGAAACAGTTGGTCTACTGGGCGAAGGCGTATTGAGGAAGGGGAGTATCATTTTCCTTTTGTCCCTAGTCAGCAGTGTGATGTTGGTGGCACTGGCGTTTTTTCAGTGGCACCTCATCCACATCCTGACACCGTTTTTGATGCCTTTTCTTTGGTTGATGGCAGGAGGTTTTTTCCTTGTCACAATCGTGTTTTCCATCATTGCCGTTTTTAAGAGAAGGGAATGGAAAGCATTAATCCTCCAATCTTTGACTGTGATTTTTCTTTTCTTTTTCCCGTTTACCAAGGTCGTTCTGAATATGGACTATGAGAATAACCGTGCCGATCGGGAGACAGTGGTAAAGAAAGTGCGGGAAGGTGCCATTACACCCAACGTTCCATACAATGATTCGGTTATACACCTCCCGGAAGAATATGAAGCGTTATCAAGGGGGGGCGGAGATATTTTGGTAGAGAAGAAGAATGATGAAATGCTGGTTCTCTTTTTCACCTTTCGTGGCATACTGGACAGCTTCTCCGGATTTGTCTATTCTACTTCAGGGAATAAACCTTTGTCAGGTGACTTTGGGGGAGATTTTATTGAGCTTGAGAAGCTCGATAAACACTGGTATTACGTCAGTTCCGGATAAGCAGGGGACTTTCGCACCTTTCCGGACTTTTTCTGAGTAAAGTCTTCTTTTTTCTATGTTTACTTAATAAATATAGGTAAAGGAGGCGTCGATTAATATGGATGTGGGACTCATCGTCATTTTTTTCATGGTATTCGTGGTAATCAGCCTATGGATCGTGCATTCCAAGCTCAACCGGATCACCGAGCATGTTCAGCAGCTGGATGAGGAGTATTTATCCGATGAGGAAATCGAGAAGGAATTAGAGGAAGAGTGGAATAATGAGAAATAACGAGGAAGGCGTTTCTCCGTAGAGAAACGCCTTCCGTTTTTATGAAAAAGAACTACCAATCTACTTAGGTGGTTGGTACTATTAACGTAATACATAAAAAGGAGGGAGCAGAGGATGAAGCATAAGGACTTAACCATCGAAACACCACGATTGGTGATCAGGCCCTTCGTGAATCAGGATTATGAAAACTGGTTGAGGGAACATCTGAACAGGCTCCCGTCACAGCATAAATATGATGTCGGCTATCAGGATATGAGTGAGTGCACGGAGTTCTGGTTCAGGGAGATGCTTGAGAAACATGACGAAATGATCGAGGGGGATCAGGTGTATATCCTCGGGATCTTCCTGAAAGAAAATGGCGCCAACATCGGTACGATCGATTTCTCGACGCTCATGAGGTACAACTTCAACTGGGGCAGGGCGGGCTACACGATACATAATCGTTATTGGAATCGTGGTTACGGGAAGGAAGCGATGAAGGCTGCCCTGCAGCTGGCATTCGTGAAATTGAATTTTCACCGCATCGAAGCCCATATCAATCTGGACAATACGCCTTCAATCCGACTTGCGGAAGCCGTGGGCATGGAGTATGAATGTACACGAAAAGGGTTCATTTATGAATTTGGAGAGTGGACGGATAATCTGGTGTATTATGTGAATGCGGGGGAATAGAAAAAGGCCGGAATCATCTTTGATTCCGGCCTTTCGATTATTGTTGTAATCCTTCGATCGTCATCTCTTTTACAGGGAGGAAGGCTTCTCCTGTATCCATATACGTGACGTTGACCTTATCATTTTCCTTCAAGTAGATGGCAAGTAAGCTGTTTTCAGAAGAAACGATATAGTTTTTTCCGTTATCCAAGAGGAAGGAAACGATGGTGTAGTCACCGGACTTTTCTTTATAGACCCGGACGACCGTACCGTCTGCTTGTTTCTCCTCGGCTTTCGAGCTGCCATCGACGCTTCCGCCGCCGCGTTGCAGGGCGGTTTTATAAGCTTTCAATGCCTGATTCGGCGTGTTTGCATAAGCTGAGATTTCCGGGTTGGCAGCCGAGACGATGAAGTAGTTTTGTAAGAAACCATTCGCGTCAAGCACCGGTGTCAGCCAGCTTGCTTCACCGTAGAAGTTATAGAGCACAGGCATTTCGCCGTCCCATTTCTTCTCGATGAATTTCTTCTGGATGATTTGCAGGGCGCCCTGTGAATCCATGTACGATTCTTCCAGATTTCCTGTGTAGAATGTCGCTTTACCCGTCCTTGAGTTCGTCAGGGAGTAGCCGAGCATGGAATCGACGCCTTCTTTTGGCGATGTGAAATCGGTGAAGTAGTACATGTCACCATTTTCGTCAAAAATAGGGCTCACGTTTGCTTCTGTTCCTTCATCAGATGGCAGTTTCACGTCCGATTTACCGAAGCGGCTGTTCCAGAAACCTTTCACATAGTTACCGAAATAGCTATTCTGAAGGCTGACCGTTTCAGGAGAAACCGCGCCGTCGATGAACGCCGGTACATCTTTGATGGCATATGACTTCGTTTTACCTGTCTGAGGGTCGACCATGACGATTCCTTTTACATCGAAACCGTTACGGGCTGAGATGAAGTTTCCGTACGTCTGGATATAGAACGGTTTTCCATCATCATCGATTTCAAGCTGGACGTCCCCGTTGAAGATTTCCTTCGGATAATTCAAGCGGATATGACGTTCCACTTTTTTATTGAAGTATGAAGAAGGTGTGTACACCATTTCTTCTTTGATGAATTTAGGATTTGCATTTGAATCCGTGGCACTCAGCTTGAAGTACCCGGGTGTCGAATCCCCTTTGAACCATTTGAAGAAACCGGAGAATTCTACAGGTGCGATGTAGACATACTCACCGTCCACCTTCTGGATCTGCAGGTTGCCGAGCTCATAATAGCTTGTATTCGGAACCTGGCCGAATGCTTTCTTCATTTTGTTACGGGCGAATTGAGGAGGGACGCTTGCAGGCGTTTCCTTTTCATCAAAAGCCTGGATCTCTGTTTTGACATCCATTTTCGCCGATTCGAATTTCTCATCGGCATTGAAGACGAACGCGGTCAGGAAGTAAGCACCGACAAAGATGCTCGCCAGGAACAGAATCCCTTTTACCATCCGCTCTTTCCCCGTGGCAAATGCGGCCCCGAATCCGGAGGCGATGATCAGGAGGATCCATATGCTCGTGAAGTTCTGATCGAGATTCGAAAGATAATAGAAGACGAATACTACAACAGTCGTGATGAGTAAGGTGGCTCCAAATAGTGCCGGGAAGGAAGGATATCCCTCTTTTTTATTTTGTTTTTTCATGACGGCCATCGGTACGAGCAATAAGGCCATGACCAATCCGACAATCAATGAAAATAGTAAGATGTTTCCCATAGTGTTCCCCTTTCAAGGTTGTGATTCTGTTTATAGTGTATATACGGATGAGGGGGCGGGGAGGTTTCAATTGTTTTTTACCGCATACCAAACCCACTCATCATCCGTTATAATAGGAAGAAGTAACCACTCAGGAGGAAAGTATGGATATATTTGATATAGCGAAGCTAGCCGGGGTGTCGCGGAAGACGGTGCAGCGGGTGTTGAATGATTCGCCCCAGGTACGGACCGAGACCCGGGAGCGGATCTTGAAGATCATGGAGGAGCATCAGTATCAGCCGAATGTTTCAGCACGGAGGCTGGTGAAGAAAAAGACCCATACGATCGGGCTGTTCATCATTCAGGACCCTGGGAAGGATCGGATCTATTCCGATGATCTTTTTTACAGCGTGGTGATCGGGGCGGTGATCAATGCCTGCTCTCTTCGGGGGTATAAGGTGCTCGTGACGATGGCGGAAGTGGATGATCCGTCTCCCGTGTTGAAGCTTTACAGGGAAAAAAGCATCGATGCAGGCATCATCATCAGCTGGAGTAATGTCCAGTCGATCGTCGATGAAATCCTTTCCGCCAACTTTTTGGTCGGGGTTTTCGATCAGAACAATGTGACCCGTCGTACTCCTTCCATCCCCATGCCTGTATTGGAAAATGAAGTGAGTGCCATGGAAGCGACCCGTCACCTCCTTCAGCTGGGGCATGAAGAAATCGGCATCATTACAGGTGACCAGGACAATCCTGCAGCGGTGGAGCGCCTTAATGGTTACCAAAAGGCGATGAAAGCAGCAGGGATCAGCGTGAAGCCGGAGTACATCTATACGGGCAGGTTCGTGGAAGAGTCGGGAAAAGATGCCATTCATCATTGGCTCCGGCAGGGGGAACTTCCTTCCGCCATCCTCTGTTCCAATGATCATATCGCCTTCGGGGCCCTCAAGGCATTGAAGGAAGCGGGACGGGATGTACCAGGGGACGTTTCACTCATCGGTTTTGATAATATTTTGCTGACAGAATACACATCGCCTGCACTTTCGACCATGAACGTTCCGAGAGTGGAGATGGCGGTTGCGTTAGTGGAGGAGCTGATACACAGGGTGGAAGGGGAGCCATATGAAACGATGAGTCCTTTTCAAGCTTCTTTGGTCAAGAGGAATTCCTGTTCAGAAAAACAAGCCTGATCCCCTTTGGGACGGGCTTGTTTTAGTGTATGAGAAATCATTATGGTAGAAAAATGTTGTCAAACGATCGTGGTGGTTTTATAGTTATATACAAATGTCCCACGTGAGACATAAATGAAAACAGGAGGAGTTCACATGTTAAAAAAAGCAGTCACTTCGTTTACCGCTGCATGTCTCATCATGACTCTGCCACCCGCGAACATAGGTAGTGCCGCCCCACAAAAAGACAAACCTTTTCACCTCAAAGATTCAACCTTAAAAGATAGAACGATAGAAGGCGACCTCGTGATCACACCGGCTGCCGGAAAGGACATTACCCTTGAAAACGTGACGGTACAAGGAAAGACGTTGATCAAGGGAGAGGAACCCGATACCGTGCAATTGACAGATTCCGAGTTGAAGAGTCTTTCAGTTGAAGGACCTGGTCATTTGTCGACGATCACGGTTTCCGGAGATTCGGTCGTTGAACAAACCTTCCTCGAAGGAAATGTGTTATTGGAAGAAAACGAAATTACGTCCGAAGGATTTCAAGACGTTACGGTCTCGGCTTCAAATGTAAAAACGAAAAATGCCGAATTGAAAGGTGAATTTGATACGATTGCCACGACAGGGAAAAAGGGAGAAGCTCAGGTGGAGCTTGACGGTATTGCCGAGCGGTTAGAATTGAACGCGCTTTCAAATGTCTCCCTTACGCCTGATGGGGTGGTGAAGGAACTCCTCGTATCAAAAGCAGGGGAGGGATCGGCCATCGATGGAGAAGGTTCCATCGAAAAAGCCACGCTGGATGGCGTCATCGTATGGAATGGAAAAGAAACAAGTGAAGCGACTTCTGTTGTCACGCCATGGACCCTTGTGTGGAATGATGAATTCAATAAGGATGAGATCGATCGCGACAAGTGGACGTTCGATATCGGAAACGGATATACCGATGCGAATGGTACCTTCATTTCAGGATGGGGGAATAATGAAAAGCAATACTACACGGACCGTCCTGAAAATGCGCGGACTGAAGACGGGAAGCTTCTGATTACGGCTAAAAAAGAAAACTATCAAGGATACGGCTATACGTCCTCCCGTTTGAAGACGAAGGGCCTGTTTTCCAAGACGTATGGAAAATTTGAGATGAAAGCCTCCCTTCCGGTTGGAAAGGGATATTGGCCGGCGTTCTGGATGCTTCCGGAAGATGACCGGTATGGCGGATGGGCTGCATCCGGTGAGATTGATATTTTAGAAGCCCAGGGCAGCAATCCGGGTGAAGCAATCGGGACGCTTCATTATGGGGAATCGTGGCCGAATAATAAATACACCGGTGATCACTATAGCTTTGAAGATGGATCGACGATTGCCGACGAGCATGTGTACTCCGTTGAATGGGAGCCGGGGGAAATCCGCTGGTATGTGGACGGAAAACTCCGCCAGACCCAGAACAATTGGTACAGCAAAGGGACCGGAAACGCTTCCAACTTCACGTACCCTGCGCCGTTTGATCAATCCTTCCATATGCTGTTGAATCTTGCGATAGGCGGGAATTTCGATGGTGAACCGACGGAAGAGACGATGTTCCCTCAATCCATGGATGTGGATTATGTACGTGTGTATGATTTGACGGGAAGACCGTATCAAACGCCGGAACTGCCGGAATTTGAACAAGCTCCACTGCCTGACGATGCGAAGCAGCCACTCGAAGACGGAAACCTCATGTACAATACCGGATTTGATCAGGAATGGGAAGACGTTGACGGGATTCCGGGAGTGGAAAATACGGATTATTGGTATTTCTTGACCGTCCCTGATTTTGGAGGGAAGGCCAATGTAGCCCTTGATCAGATCGAGGGAAGAAATTTTGCCAAAGTGGATGTGGAAGAACCGGGAAGCCAGCCTTATTCCGTTCAGCTCATCCAGGACGTATCACTCGGAAAGGGCCGTTACTACCGGGTATCCTTCGATGCAAAATCGAGCGGATCACGGAAGGTCAATGTGAAAGTCGGCGGGGGTGAAAAGAGGGGATACAGTGCCTATTCAAACAGTGAATCTTTTTCACTGAAAGATGGGGTGGAATCCTATGAAATGGTGTTCCAGATGACCGAGGAAAATGATTTGGAAGCCCGTGTGGAATTTAATCTCGGATTGTCCAAGCTACCTGTGTGGCTCGGAAATATCCGGGTGGAAGAGATCCCGCCTGTCGAAGTGGATCCGGATGCTTCCAAACCTGAACTGCCGACGGGGAACCTTATTTATAATGGGACGTTCGACCAGGGATTCCCTGACCGCCTTCTTTATTGGCATCTGGCAGGTTCCGGGAAAACCTTGGGAGTGGATCCTGACGAGCGGGTATTCTCAGCAAAGCCTTCCAGCGAAACGGAAGAGGCCGGGCTGGTGCAAAAAGGCATCCAGCTTAAGGAATTGAATGAATATGAATTGATGTTTGACGGAGTGGCAGAAAGTGGTCGTGATATTCAGGTCGAGATGAGAAGCAAGGATGGGGAAAAGGTGTACGCAACGGAAACGATCCCTCTCACCGCTGATTGGGAGAAGCATGCCATGACGTTCACGATGCCGGATGTGACGGATATGGAGTCACAGCTGGTGATTGATCTGGGTGGCAGTACGGATGAAGCGAAGATCGATAACCTCTCGTTAAAGAAGAAAGCGGGACCTCCTGGTGCAAACGTCATCCAGAACGGATCGTTTGATTCCGATTTAGAATTCTGGGCAAATTACATCCATTACGATGCTTCTGCAGGTATTTCTTCTGAAGACGGACAGGCAAAAATCTCGATTGGAAACGAAGGAAACGAAATATGGGGTGTTCAGCTATTCCAGGAAGGACTGAAGCTTAAGCCGGGAGTGGAATACACCCTTTCCTTCGATGTGAGTTCGTCAGTCGACCGGACGATGGAAGTGACGATTGAAAATGCTGCGTATACGCGCTATTTATCAGAAGTCGCTCAGCTGGGTGGAGAGATGACGCATTATGAGTATACATTTACGCCACCGGTGGGCGAGGACACGAGTCTTAAATTCCTGATTGGGAAGAGTAGTGGGTCGCCGATTGGTGCTCATGATGTAGTGATTGATAATGTGGAATTGAAGTAGGAGTGGGGGCACGGCGTCTTGTTTTGGGGGCGCTGTGTTTTTTTGTGGATAAACTTGACTGAGCGCTCGGTCTGGACGGGGCGGGGCGGGTTTTGTCGGCAATGGAGAACGGTCAAGATCCACTCCCTTCACCTCCAAAAAAAGAAGCAGCCGAGTCGGCTGCTTCTTTCCCTTAGGACATCGCTTTTTCCGGCTTGATCGGATGCAATCGTCCGTCTTCATCCCGGAACACGATGTGCTCACGCCCGAATCTTGTCGGTGTATCGATTCCCGCGGCTGCGGCCAGGTTGTACAGGCCTTCGCGAAGGGAGATGATGTAGTTGCAGACGCGAAATGATTTTTCTTCGACGATCAGTGCCCGCTGCAGTTTCTTGTCAGTGGTGGCAACGCCGACGGGACAGTTGTTCGTGTGGCATACTTGAGCCTGGATGCAGCCTACGGAGAACATCAGTCCCCGGGCTATGTTGACAAAGTCTGCACCGAGGGCGAGTGCAAAGGCAATCTTGTCGGGTGTTAACAATTTTCCGGAAGCGAAGATTTTCACTTTATCCCTGACGCCGTATTTCACCAGGGTGTCGTGAAGGAAGGGAAGGGCGGATTTGATTGGGACCCCTGCAGAAGCCGCTAGTTCCTGATACGATGCACCTGTTCCTCCTTCTCCGCCATCCACGGTGATGAAGTCGGGGTGTTTTCCGGAAGTGGCCATGTAGGAAGCGAGGCTTTCAATATCATTCGTGTTTCCGACGACCAGTTTGATCCCGACGGGTTTGCCGCCGACTTCCCTGAGCTGTTCGATGAAATCCAGCATCTGTTCGTTGTTGCTGAACTCTTTGAAGCGGTTGGGGCTGTCGATGGATTTCCATGGCTCGACGTTACGGATGTTGGCAATCTCCTGTGTCACTTTTTTTCCGTCAACGTGACCGCCGCGCGTCTTTGCGCCCTGGGCAAGTTTCAATTCGAAGGCTTTCACCTCTTTGAGATCACTCTTTTTCTTGAATTCTTCCCATGAAAATTCGCCGTCCTTCGTTCTGACGCCGAATAAGCCCGGACCGATCTGGCAGATGATGTCGACTCCGCCTTTCAGGTGATGCTTGGATAATCCGCCTTCACCGGTGTTCATCCACGACCCGGAAGCAAGGTTTAACCCGGTTGAAAGAGCGGTGATGGCCTGCTCACCGAGGGAGCCGTAGCTCATGGCGGACTGACCGACGAGTCCTTTCACTTTAAAGGGATGCCTGCACGTACGTTCACCGATGACAGGGGCATCTTCGTCTTTCAGGAGAAAGGGATCGGCTTCAGTTTCTTCACGGTGTTCCCTGCGGCTGAGCAGATTATCTTTATCGATTTTGTAGATTTTGGTGTTTATTTTTTGTGAGTTGTCGATGCGGAGTTCGTCCCGTTGGACAGGGAAAAGGGTGTTTCGTATGTAGTAGCCTTCCTTTTCGAAGTCCCGCTCGGAACCAAAGCCGAGCATCCGGGATTTGTATTTACCCGCCATGACGGTATTCGTGTATTCAAGTCTCGAGAAGGGCTTTCCTTCGTTGTCATTATGAAAGAGGTATTGTCTCAGTTCTGGACCGATCTTCTCGAGGATGTACCTCATTTTTCCGAGAACCGGAAAGTTCCTCAATACCGCATGCTCCTTCTGTTTTTCATCGGTCATCCATAAATAAAAAATAAGGGCAGCTGGGATAAGCAGTGCGAGTACGATGATGATAAGGAGAATCCACTGAATGATGGATATGCTGTTCATTTTCATTCCTCCAATAGGGAAAAGGAGCCCTTTTACAGGCTCACTTCTTTGTTAAAATAGTCGTTTCATGGCCTTGCGTAACGGTGGCATCTCGGCTTCATGCTTCTTGAAGAATTTCTTCATGACATGCTTTGAATAACCGGCTGCCTGTTCGAAGTTGATCTTACCGGGTAGAGGTGGCTGATCTTCGATGACACAATCGATGATGACCGGCTTATTGGATTTCGCTGCCATTTCAAAGGCAGGCTGAAGATCCTCATGTTTGATGACACGATAGCCTTCCCCTCCACATGCTTTGGCGAACTGGGCGAAATCGATGTCCTGAAGATCCGTTTCATATTCCAGGTGGCCGATGGATTCCTGTTCGTACTTAATCATGCCGATTTTACTGTTGTTCATGATGACGACGATGATCGGCAGCTTATATTTGACCGCCGTGACGAAATCATGCATCACCATGGTGAACCCGCCGTCTCCGCAGACGGCGATGGACTGGCGCTCAGGCTCTGCCAGACCACTTGCGATCGCCCCTGGTAGTCCGCATCCCATGGTCGCCATCCAGCTGGAAATAATCATTTTCTGGTTGGTCATCTTGAAGTGTCTGGCGGTCCAGACGGTCACATTGCCGACATCGACGGACAGGACCGCATCGTCGTCTGCAATCTTCTGGAGGGCCGCAATGACTTGAGGAGCCTTCATGGGCATCGTCGCTTCGACTTCGTCTTTTTCAACATGCTTCCACCAGTTCTTCATATTGTTCTGGCATTCTTCCAAAAAGGATCGGTTCTCTTTGAGGGGAAGCTGTTGATTCCATCGTTTCAACACAAGGTTCGAATCTCCGACGATCCCGACGCTAACGGGATATCTCTTTCCTATTTGTGCCGGATCCGCATCGATCTGAACGGCGGGCGTATCATCGGGAAGAAAATCACGATACGGGAACGACGTACCGATCATGATGAGAAGATCTGCTTCCTCCATGGCTTCATATGCAGGTTTCGTCCCGATTTGACCGAGCTGTCCGAGATTATGGGGATGCTTGTCAGGGAATATTCCTTTAGCCGGAAGCGTAAAGATGACCGGAGCCGCGATCTTTTCAGCGAAAGCTTCAAGTTCACGGGCGGCATGCCTGGATCCCGTCCCTGCAAGGATGACCGGACGCTGTGCTTTATGTACATATTCCATTCCGGTCTTCATATCTTGTTCAAGGGGAGCGGCGATGGTCGCAGCCGGGATACTGGACGTGTCTTTTATGGTGTCCTTGATTTTTTGCCCGGGGATGTCGTCGGGGATGATCAGAACGGATACCCCTTTTTTTGCATAAGCGGTCCTGATGGCCTGATTCATGAGATCGGGAAGTGATTCAGGTGATGAGACCCGTTCACAGTAGACGGAAACGTCCGCAAACACCCGGTCCAGATGAACTTCCTGGAAGGAATCCATTCCAAGCTCTTCTGTCGCGACCTGTCCGGCCAAAACCAATACGGGTGCTCCGTCGGCCTTTGCGTCATACAAGCCATTTAACAGGTGGATAGCACCGGGTCCGCCAATGGATAAACATACCCCGATATTTCCCGTGAGTTTTGCATATGACGAGGCGGCGAGTGCCCCGACTTCCTCATGTCTGACCTGGATGAACTCGATTTCCTCTTTTTCACTTCGCAGTACGTCGACAAAGTGATTGATGGAATCACCGGGAAGACCGAATACATGCTTGATCTTCCATTGTTCCATGATGTCGGCAGCTGCCTGCCCTGCGAGTTTATGTCCCATAGTTGAACCTCCTTTTAGTGTATAGTGATTTTTTACCACTGATGGGGATTTATTAAACGTGAGGGGAGAGGGTGGTTGCGGAATTTGTCTAGAGATGTAGAAAGGTCGATATCCTCCAGCGAGATCTTTCCGAACGCAAAAAAAGCAACCGATCCACGATCAGTTGTTGCTTTCTGCTAACACCACTTCCACTCCGAAATGATCCGATACGACAGGTTTATTACCATCGTTAAAGATGACCTGGGATGAAGTGACATCTATTTTTGTACTGGAGAGGATAAGATCGAGCCGTAAATCGACTGTATTCTCATCCCAACCGGCAATGTTTCCACGGACGGTGATGCCGCTGTCCCGTTCAAGAGCTTCCCCGAATGTATCTGTGAGTCCTTTGGAAAGGAGATAATCGTACCCTTCATCACGAACCAGGGCATTGTTATTGAAATCGCCCATAAGGAAGAAAGGGGATTCCGGGGTGACCTGTTCCATTAAGGAGTCTACCTGGTACTTGAATGGTTCTTCCTCGTCCGTCCACCAGCCGAGGTGGCAGGAGTAGAAGGTAAGGGGCTTATCATGATAAGAAATGGTGGCCCCTAAGATTTTTCGGGTTTTCCAATAGGATTGATCATGGCTTTTCGAGACGAAGAAGCGATGTTCCTCCACGATGGGGTGCTTTGTCAAAATGGCGACGCCCTCTTCGTAGACATCGTAGCCGATATGAGCGAAGTCCCAGACGAGTGTATAATCTGTCACGCCTCGCTTATCCAGTTCCCCAAGGAGGACAAGGGCGAAATTGTCTTTTTTGACCAAGCCATGGACGATTTCGCTTTCGATCAGCTGACTGACTTCCTGAAGGGCGATGACATCGTAGGATTCCTCTGCGATGTCATCGGCTAGAATTGAGATCTTATCGAGCTGGTTGTCTTCCTGCCAGGAGTGACAATTAAGCGTCAGTAATTTCATGTCTTACGCTCCCAGCAGATCTTGAATGTCCGACTTGATGACGTCTGCTTTCGGACCGTATATGGCCTGGACGCCTTTATCTTTCAGGATGAGGCCGAGTGCCCCGTTTTTCTTCCATTCCTGTTCCGTGCCGACAAGGCTTGTGTCTTTTACCGTTACACGAAGACGGGTCATGCAGGCATCGACGTCTACGATGTTTTCTTTCCCGCCAAGCATGGCAACGACTTTTGGCGCGATGGAATCGGCACTGACCGACCCTCCGCCTGTTGAAGCTTCATCTTCAATATAATTTCCATTACGACCCGGTGTCGGGAAGTTGAACTTCTTGATCAGGAAGTTGGCAACGGCAAAGTTCAGACCAAAGAATACGAGGCAGGCAATGACAAAGTTTACAAGATCTACCCACAGACCTGCTTTGATGATCATCGGTACACGGGTAAGAAGCTCGATGGATCCGAAAGAGTGAACGCGGATGTGAACGATATCCACAATCGCAAAAGCAAGTCCCGTCATGATCGCATACACAACATATAGAAGCGGGGCAGCGAACATGAACATGAATTCGATCGGCTCGGTAACACCTGTCAGGAATACAGCTAAACCAGCTGAGAAGAACATGGATTTATATTTTTTCTTCTTATCTTTATCCACATTGCGGTACATGGCATAAGCGATACCGATCAGGGCAGCTGTGGATAAAATCATTTGACCGACTTTAAAACGTGCCGGTGTCACATCGTTTAACAATTGTTTGTAGCTTGCCGTGTCTCCTGCAGCCAGGAAGTTGTTTAAGTCGGCGATCCAGGCAAGCCATAATGGATCTTGTCCCGCAACCGTCGATCCTGCGCTTGAACCTGTCAGGATTGTATATGTTCCGCCAAGTTCTGTGTAGTTGATCGGAACCGTCAGCATATGATGCAGACCGAATGGCAGTAACAGACGCTCCAATGCACCGAATACGAATGGCGCGATGATGGGCGCCGTGTTACGTGATGTGGCGATCCATTGACCGAAGTCATTCAGTAACCCTTGAATGAACGGCCATACAATTGACATGATGACGGCGATAATGACAGAGCCGACGATCACGACGAATGGTACGAAACGTTTTCCATTAAAGAAGGAAAGGGCATCAGGCAATTTGCTGTAGTTGTAATACTTGTTGAAAAGATTCGCTCCAAGGAAACCGGAAATGATTCCGACGAATACCCCCATGTTAAGGGCAGGCGCACCAAGGACCGAAGTGAAATAATCTGAGACGACCAGCGTTTGGCCGAATAGGGAAGAGACCGTTGCTTCCGGGTCAGAAAGCATATCCCCGCTCACTCCGAAGATCGCTCCTGTAATACGGTTGATCAGGATGAAGGCGATCAGGGCAGCGAAGGCTCCGCCTGCACGTTCTTTCGCCCAAGAGCCCCCGATGGCTACGGCGAAGAGGATGTGAAGATTCGTGATGACTCCCCAACCAATATCCTCCATTACTCTTGCAATCGTTTGCACTAATGTGATGTCTCCACCCATCATGGCAATCAACTTACCGAGGGAAATCATGATCCCTGCAGCTGGCATGACGGCCACGACTACAAGCAATGCTTTCCCGAACTTCTGCCAAAAATCAAATGACAATACATTCTTCATAAACCCGTTTCCTCCTTTAATATCAATCTATTGAACTATTTTTCTTACATTGGATGACATGTGTGCGTTTACATTTCAGCTTAAAGTGAAATGAGTGTCGCTGTGTCTTCATAGCTGGGTGCTATGTACATGAAAAAGAATGCATAATAGATGCAACCGTTTGCACTAGCTAAACACATTTTATGATATCCCTTTCAAGAAAGCAATAACAAAATATTATTTTAGTAAAATAATAGTGGTGTGAGGGACGGACCTTGGTAGGAGAAGGGTTGAAGGAAGGACCGGGGAGATGAAAGGTGGTTGTTTAGTAGTGGGCGAGAGGTTGTGGATAGTATTTGAAGGTTTCGAAAGTTATTCACATGTGGATAAAAGAGATTATTCCCATACAAAAAGAGCACCCGGCCGGATGCTCTCCATCATTATTTCAGTAAACGTAATCCATTTAAAATAACCAATATCGTACTTCCTTCATGTCCGATGACTCCATAGGGGAGGTCGAGGATCTGCAGGAAGTTGGAGGCGATCAACAGCATGATGACCGCAATGGAGAAAACGACGTTTTGCTGGACGATGCGCTTCATCTTTTTCGATAGTTTGATGGCTTCAGCGATACGTGTCAGATCGTTTTTCATCAAGACGACATCGGCTGTCTCCAAGGCGACGTCGGTTCCTTCTCCCATGGCGATTCCGACGTTGGCCGTTGCGAGGGCCGGTGCGTCATTGATGCCGTCTCCGACCATACCGACCGTGCCGAATTGATCCTTCAACGTTTTCAGTTCTTCAACTTTCGTTTCCGGCAGGCATTCGGCAATGAAGGAAGCGACGCCCGCTTCTTCTGCGATGGCACGGGCCGTTTTTTCATTGTCGCCTGTCAGCATGATCGTCTGGACGCCTTCTTTTTCCAGAAGCTTCAGTGCTTCGATGGTTTCATTCCGGACGACGTCCTTCAGGGCGATCAGTGCGACGATTTCATTTTCTTTTGCCACAAAAACGGTCGTCTTTCCTTCAGAGGCGATTCTTCCGTATGCTCCATTCATAAACGTTTCTGCCAAACGTTTATTCACAAAGTCGGCTTTCCCGATTTTCCATTCGGACCCGTCCACAAGGGCTTTGACTCCCCATCCGGATACATCCTCCAGGGAATCTGGCTGGAATAGTTGTACGTCGAACTCGCGGGTTGCGTGACCGACGATGGCCTGTGCGAGTGGATGGTTCGACTGATTCTCTATGGAAGCAACTGCGCTTATTACGTCACGTTCATTCATCGTATCTGCAATCAGGATATCCGTCACTACGGGTTTTCCTTTCGTCAACGTTCCTGTTTTATCAAAGGCAATCGCTTTGATATTACTCAAATTCTCCAAGTGGGCGCCGCCTTTGAAAAGGATCCCGTGGCGGGCACCGTTTGAGATGGCCGAAAGACTGGCCGGCATGATGGCTGCGACCAGGGCACACGGGGATGCGACCACCAGGAGGACCATGGCACGGTAGAATGTTTCCGTCCAGCTCCATCCGAGGATGAAGTGAGGGAGAAACATCATCAGGAACACGACGGCGAGGACGATTTTTACATAGGTCCCTTCGAAGCGTTCGATGAACTGCTGTGAAGGCGATTTTTCGCTTTGCGCCGATTGAACCAGGTCAATGATTTTTTGGAAAAGGGTTTCGCTGCTCGGTTTGGTCATTTCCACCGTGATGGCACCGTTGATGTTGACCGTTCCCGCGAACACTTCATCTCTTTGCCCTTTTGTGACAGGGACGGCTTCACCGGAAATCGCTGCTTCATCGATGGACGTTGTTCCTTTTACGACCACACCGTCCGTCGGTACCCGTTCACCCGGTTTGATCAGGATGTGATCGCCGATTTCGAGGCTTGAAACATTGACTTTCTTTTCGCCTGAACCTGTGACAAGCCATGCTTCTTCCGGCTGTAGCTGCATGAGGGCGGAGATTTCCTTCTGGCTTTTGTTCATCGTATACGTTTCAAGGGCTCCGCTGACAGCGAAGATGAAGATTAGGATCGCCCCTTCCGTCCAGTACCCGATGATGGCGGATCCGACAGCGGCAAAGATCATCAGCATTTCGACATTCAGTTCTTTGTTTTCGATGGTTTCTTCGATTCCTTCTTTCGCTTTCGCAAAACCGCCTATGGCAAAGGCAAGGAGGTAGAAGATGATGCTCATGCTTGAGTCATCATCAGATGTCAGCCATCCGAGTAATATGAACACACCGCTGATAAGGGCAGCGATCAATTCGGCATGAGGCTTTATTTTTTCAAGGAAGTGCATGGTGTTTTTCGGTGACCCCATGGATAGTGCTTTGGATTGTGAGCTCATAGGTATTCCTCCTTTTAGTAAATGAAAATGGGGGATTCTCATTGAGAATAATAATCAACGTCATTACCCCTATAAAACGACGAAAGCTGCCACCAGTGAAAGGTGACAGCAAAACGGCACGTGCTCTTAGCTGAAACTATATGAAGTTTGTAATTTGTAATGATTATAATCTAATCCTACCACATGTATATGAGGATGGGAAGGATTTTGTGCTAGTTATTCTGGGTTATTTCTCCACGCCTATTTTGCAGGGAAAAGACAAGGAGACTGACAAATATCATCAGCATCATGCAGGCGATCAAATAGAAGAAGCTTGATCCTTTAAACCAGTCGATGGTGATACCGCCGATGAATGGACCGATCATACTGCCGAAGCTGAAGAAGATCCCGCACATGATGTTTCCGGCAGGGAGTAATTCCTTTGGCAGGAGGTCCGTCATGTAGCTGATGCCGAGTGAAAACGTCGATCCGACGGCCATACCGGCCAGTGTGAAGCAAATGAACAGTCCGACCGTGGACTCAGAAACGATTCCGGCAGCCGAGAAACAGAGGAAGCCGATCATCATGACGATGAGGAGGACATTCTGTCTCCCGTATTTATCGCTCAGGATGCCAAGGGGCACCTGTGAGATGATGCTTCCCACTGCAAACCCAGGGAGGAGGATGGCCACGGCTTCAATGGAGAGACCGTTTCTCAGGGCGAAAACAGGGAAGTTCCCATTCAATGAAGCTTCCAGGAAGCCATACCCGAGGGGCGGAAGCAAGGCGACCCAGGCATATTGAAGGACCTTTCCGAACCGGTGGAATGATCCGAGGAAAGAGGCGCTGCCGATGTTCTGCTCTTCGGGGAATTCATTTTGCAAGCGAAACACGAACATCCATACCGTCAGGCTCAATAAGGAAGAAATGATGAACGGTAAGGCTTGATGCATCGTGATCAGTTGCGTCATCATCGGCCCGACGGCGAATCCGATACCAAAGGATACTCCGTAAATGGAAATGTTGCGTCCCCTGCGTTCTTTCGGTGAAAACGACGTGATCCACGTCTGGGTCGCGAAGTGGAGCATGTGGTCGCCGATCCCGATGAGAAGGCGAAGGGCGAACCAGAACCAGAAGGACTTCCAGACCGGGAATAGTAAGAGCGAGACGGCGACGATGATCCCGCCGATGATGATCATCGGTTTATAGCCGATTTTCTGCAGTGGTCTTTCCATTAATGGCGAGGCGAGCAGGATTCCGATATAGAGGGCCGTTGCGTTCAACCCGTTGAGGGAAGAGGACAGTCCATCCTGTTCGAAAATGATGGCGATGAGGGGAAGGAGCATTCCCTGTGAGAAACCGGAAATGGCGACGATCCCGACCAACACCCTGAAACGGAAAGCTAATGTTTGATTCATTTTGTCAAAACTCCCAATCGTAGTAAATATCTTCTTTGATGGTACCCTCAATTTCAATGTTTGGCAATACGGTGGGAATAGAGTAAAATCAAAACATCTACTAGCATATTAAGGAAGGAATGATGAAGAAATGGAATATAAAATGCAAGAAGGCGGATTTTACAGTGATTTAGGGTTTGGGAAGCTGGAGGTATCGGGTAACGAAGAGTATGGTTTCCGACCATTTCAATTATTAGTGTCATCAGTTGCAGTATGCAGCGGTGGCGTACTACGCAAAGTACTGGAAAAAATGCGTATTCAATTTGATGACATCCACATCAAAGCCGACGTCACCCGCAACGAAGACGAAGCCAACCGCGTGGAAGCCATTTCCCTCCACTTTACGATCCGAGGGACGGACCTTGATGAAGCCAAAATCGAGAAAGCCATGAAGCTCACACGTAAAAACTGCTCCATGGTGCAATCGGTGCAGGACAGCATCAAGATTGAAGAAACGTTTGAGTTGGTGGGGTAAAGAACGGTGAGGGACGGACCTCAGAAATTTTTGCTCTGGTTGAGGTCCGTCCCTATAAGTGAAGTGGGTGAAGAGAAGAGGGACGGACCTCTAAATGGAAAGAACACGTGCATGCGTCTGCCCATTTAAAGGTCCGTCCCTCAAGAAATCCCTACAGCTCCTGGGGCTCGCTGCCGGGTTTTGAGTAGTAGAGGATGGTTTTGGGAGTCAGTTTGAGGAGCAGGTATTCGGGATCATTGGGGCTTGCGATCCAGTGTTTGAGCTCCTCTTTCCAGAATTTCGCCTTCAGGTCCGGTGAGTCTTCGACGGACGCCTCAGCTTCGATTTCTACATAATGTTCATGATCGGAATCGCGGTCATAGCCGAGGAGGATGTGCACATGAGGATTCTGTGCAATGTCTTCCGCCTTATGGGCATGTTCGTTGGTTGCCGTATACAGAGTAAGATCGTCGTGATCGAACATCATAAACCGTGAGTACGGTTTGTTGTCACGGATGGTGGCAAGAGTGCCGATTTTATGATGGGAAAACAGCTCTGTTATTTTATCTTTTAAGGTTTGTGCCATGGATATCCCTCCTAATTGGGTTCTATCTATAATGTGTCTAAACAGGCCTTTTTTAATCAAATTTATTATAAAGGATGGATCGTAAACGTGAATAAAGTATTTACGCTGCTTGTATTTGCAGGGGTCCCGATTTCGGTGATCGGTTCTCTGCTTCATTGGCCGAGTGTCATTATGTTCGTCATTTATTGCGTCACGATCATTGCCCTTGCGGCGTTTATGGGTAGGGCGACGGAAAGCCTGGCGGTTGTGTCGGGCCCCCGTATCGGCGGACTCCTGAATGCCACATTCGGGAACGCCGTGGAACTGATCATATCCATTTTTGCGCTGAAGGCCGGTTTGATCGGGGTGGTACTGGCTTCTCTGACCGGGTCCGTCCTCGGGAATCTTCTCCTGGTGGCAGGATTGTCCTTCTTTGTCGGAGGAGTGAAGTTCAAACGGCAAAAGTTCAATGTGTTCGATGCACGCCACAATTCAGGGCTCCTCATGTTCGCCATCATCGTGGCCTTCGTGATTCCGGAAGTGTTCTCCATGGATATGAATGAAGGGAGGACGATGAGCCTTTCCATCGGGATATCGATCATTTTGATCCTCCTTTATCTCTTCGCCCTGTTCTTCAAACTCGTGACGCACCGCGGTGTGTATCAGAGTGAAAACAGCGAAGCAGCTCACGGTCATGATGAGGAACCGGAATGGACCAAGGGGAAAGCGTTACTTATCCTCTTTCTCTCGACTCTTGCCGTCGCCTATGTATCGGAACGCCTTGTCCATACGTTTGAAGAAGTGGGGGAAGCGTTCGGTTGGAGCGAGCTCTTCATCGGGGTCATTATCGTCGCCATCGTAGGAAATGCGGCGGAACACGCTTCAGCAGTGATCATGGCGTATAAGAACAAGATGGATGTTGCCGTTGAAATCGCCGTCGGTTCCACCCTGCAGGTCGCCATGTTCGTGGCACCAGTGCTCGTGCTGGTTTCATTATTGTTTGAAAAGAGCATGTCACTCGTGTTTACATTACCTGAACTTGTGGCAATGGTCTCAGCGGTCCTCCTCACAGTGATCATCTCCAATGATGGGGAAACGAATTGGTTTGAAGGACTGACCCTTCTGGCCGCTTACTTCATCATGGGGATCGGGTTTTATTTACTATAGGTGTCAAGATAAGACCCGGCAGGATGTCTGCCGGGTCTTTTTGTGGGAAAATCAATTCCGAGAGAACCGCCTACTCATTCTTGAATAAGATAACAGGAGAGTTTTTGTGCAAAGGAATGAGTAGCGTGAGAAAAAAGAAAAAACCGACGAACGGTAAAGTCATTGATTGTAAAATCGATTTACCTCCGAGAGGATGTCCAGGGATTTTTCCTTTGGAAGGATGCACGAATCCAACCATCCAATTGGATGATATCGGCATCATCAGCTGCGAAGGCATCATCAGTGGAAGGGTCCTGTGCGATTATCAGCCCCTTCAGGGTGTGACGGTTACGCTAAAATCCTCGTTTCCGGGTCTCATCTTTGAGGATATGACACCTGTAACCGACAGTACGGGCCGGTTTTCCACGAGGGTGACCGTGCCTCCCGGGACTCCGATTACACCGAATGTCACAATCACAGCAACGGCGGTCGTGATCGGAAAGACCATCAGTGATACGATTTTTGTCAGGGTGGATTGTATCCTTTGTAAAAAGCCAGTGCTTACACTCGAGCCGATTCCTTGTCCTGTCGGCTGCAAAGGCACACAGATCAGGGGCAGACTCGTTTGCGACGGCCAGGCAATCGGGAATGCAGCCATATCATTTATCATCGAATCCGTATCCAACCGCGTCGTCATCACCCCTAATCCCGCGATTACACAGAGTGACGGGAGATACATGGCGACACTGGTTCCTTTTCCCGATGTGGATGAAACGATCCGCATCACAGCCGTGACAAAAATCGGGGGATTAAAGGTCGTTTCGAAAACGAGGGAAGTGGCTGTGCGATGTGTGAAATGTAAGAATCCGGCCATTAAGCTGAACAATTTGAAGAAAATCGACTGCCGCTCAACCATTTCAGGGAAAGTCACATGTGATGGTGTTCCGCAGGCGAATGTGCCGGTCACATTATCAGGTTCATCCATCCTGATGTTTCAGACACCGAATCCTGTCACGGATGAGAACGGAAGATTTTCTTCCCTTGTCACCGTGAAAAAAGGGACACCGTTTCAGACCGCTTCCTATACAGCGACAGCCGTGATCGATGGGAAGACCATCAGTGCCACGGATACCGTCATAGCAGGATGCAAAAAATGCCGTAAGCCTAAGTTGACCCTTGAAGTCCCATGTGAGACCGTCACCTGCGAAGGAACGAAATTGACGGGAAGGCTGACATGCGACGGGGCGCCTGTTAAGCATGCCAGGATTTCGTTTACGGTCACGGCGTCGGAGCCCGATGCAGTGGAGGTCAATCCGAATCCGGCGTTTACGGATGAAGAAGGCAGATATGTCACGGAGCTCTGCCCACGACTTGGAGTCCATGAAACGATCATGATCAAAGCGTCTGCCACCGTGGAAGGGGAGCAGGTCGTCGCGTCCCGGGAAGTCACCATCGATTGTCGATGCAAGCATCCAAAGATTCATATAAAAGAGAACAAAAAGCTGAATTGTAAGGGGATCATTTCAGGCTGTCTTTCCTGTGAAGGATTTCCGCTGGCGAATAAAGAGGTCTCGTTTTCAAGTCCAGTGCTAACCTTTAAGCCACAGGATGTCACTACTGATGAGAACGGGGAATTTTCAACCCTTGCCTTTGTTCCCCCGAATACCCCATTCCGGGAGGTCCCATTCACGGCGACGGCTGTAGTAGGTGGAAAAGCGGTATCGGAAATGGTGTTTGTCTATGCCGGGTGCCTCTTATGCGAGAAGCCTAAGCTGACCTTATGTGTACCTGAGTGTGTGGAATGTGAAGGAGCAGCGGTTACCGGGAAATTCACCTGCAATGGAAGGCCGGTCGCCAATGTGGAGATCAAGTTGAACGTCACCCCGGAAGTTGCAACCATTACGCCTGATAAGATCAACACGAATGCAAAAGGGGAATATGAAGTGGTGCTTACCCCGGATTCACATGTATCCAAAGAAGTGATGATTCAGGCAACTGCCTTGATCGAGGGAAAGGAAATAATCGTTGAGAAGAAAACGATCAAGATTCATTGCACATGTCCGCATCCTGAGAACGATGTGGTGGATGAAATGGAACCGATCGACTGCTGTGAAGAAGGTAGCGGGGATGGAGAGTGTGACAGCGGTGCCCGGGAAGACGGTAAAGGTGAATTGCACCCGCCGCTTCCTGAAAAAAGAGCGGATGAGGCAAGCTGTTCAAATGACTTCACAATGACTTCAAAAGCAGAAGCTGAAAATATTCCTGCAGAACCGGAAAGCATTTCAGTTGAATCCAAGGAACACGTGAAGCCGAGTGTGTCCCTGAAAGTTCCGGTGATTGTAAGCTGCAAGGGAGGCTGCCTCACAGGGAAAGTTCAGTGTGAAGATATGAAACAGATCGAGGTATACTTCGAAGTATTGGAAGAACATTTGAAACATACCATCAAACCGAATCCTGCGATCCCCGATGAAGACGGGAATTACTCAGCAGACATCATCCCAAAACACGGTATGACCGAGTGCATTACGATCCGGGCCTTCATCTTTTGGAAGGGAAAGAGGATCGTTTCGCATCCGGGTTGCACGATTCTGGCATGTTCTTCTAAAAATAAGGATGACGATTAAAAAAGCCATGGAATCTTAGGAGATTCCATGGCTTTTTTTAGGGAATGCAGGAATGATCGGAAACGCCGATTTGCTTTGTAGGAGAAGCTCGGACGTTCCCGCTTCAATAAAGATAGTATAAAATAAAATGAGAATTTTGTAAATATTCTTTCTAATGAAGTTTTTTGGATAAGCTTCACCTTCTAGGAAAAACTAACGGCAAACCCTTATATGCTTGAAAGGAGTCAAATACATGAAACTAATGCGCACTGCTCTTATGGTCATACTCGCATTTTTCGTTGCAACTACAGGGATTCACGCTGCAAATAATCCCAAAAAAGAAAGTAAACCAAAAACGGAGAAAACTCCACAGTCAGTCGAGGATACTTCTATAAAGGTCCCGAACTCAGTATTGAATATCGCCAAGGAAAATACGTATCCGAACTCCACACAGGATCAGCCGTATCTTCAACCGAGCGAATGGTCTCAGGAATTAATTGAAACCTCCAATGTGAGAATCGAAAATCCGAACCTGATCCGCATGCTGAACGAGTCAACGGTCAATAAAGCACCGACGATCGGACTTCGTGCCACAATCTATCTCGGGGAATGGCCCCTGAACTATGCATCAACGGAAACGTCCCCGAATTGGGAGTACCAAAAGGTGAATACGAATTACTTCGATAACCGCGGAGGGAAAAACAATTACCAAATTCACTACGTCCAGGAAGCACAGAAGGTCGTGAAAGGTGGTCTCACCGCAAAGGTTCCCCATGCTGATGATGTTGAAAAAATGATGCTCATCAAAGCCATGGATAAGTCCAAACTGCCTCTTGCCTTCCAGACCATCGTAGGAGCAGGGACGAAGAAGGATCAGGTGTACAATATTTCACCTAAACGTCTCGGTTACCTTTATGCCTATGCTCCTGCCATCAATGAAAAAGGAAAGGTGACGTATGGTGAAGTCTACCTTGTCATGAAAGGAACCAAACGCTCCATCGTTGTCAAAAACGTAACGTCTCAAGGAGTCGGTGCCTGGATTCCGGTTCAGGATCACGTCCATTTCGGCTTTATGGCAAGTGAAACACCAAGATAAATGTTTATCAAAGAGTGAAATCGGGTAAAACCTTATTTCACTCTTTTATTATTTTCTGTGATATGTTATAATAATTAGAATATTCTGAATTGAAGGAGGGATAACATGGAGTACCTATTAATCTTTGGCGGTCTATTAGTCGCTTTCATCACATTACGCGTGTGGTTCGGAGCAAGAAGAGCCAAGGTCTATGCAGAAATCAAAAAACAAAAATACAACGTCATAGATCCGGCAATCGACAAAATCGTCCAAACCAACGACGACCGCAAACCCATAGGATAAAAAGCACATCGGATGAATATCCGTTGTGTTTTTTTTGTGGGTTGGAGGGACGGACCTTCAATGGCGGTTCTTCATTATTTGGAATGTCAAAGTATGAATACGGAACTCCACGCTCCTGGCACTGAATTCATCTAAAAAAGCCCAAATCCATCACAGATTTGAGCTTTCAATTCATTTTATCTGGAAATCTTCGCTTCACGCTTCGAAAAGTCTACATCTTTATAGTACATCGACTTCACGAGTACGTTCGGGCCGAGGCAGCGGGCCATGGGACAGTGACAGTTCAGTTCTTTTGCGAGTGGCTGCTCTTTCCACTTTTCAAAAATATCAGGAAGCGTATCGTTCATGATATTCCCGAGTGGCGGAGTGTCACCAAAGTCGGTGACGATGACGTCTCCAGTAAAGATGTTAACGTTCAGACGGGAACGGCCGTCCGGGTCATTTCGAACACTCACATTTTTGGCTGAATAAAGTTCCTTCAGGAAATCCAAGTCTTCCTGTGAAGAGCTGCATGGATAAAATGGCAGAGTGCCGAATAGCATCCACACATTCTCGTCGCGGAACCTAAGGATATCCCGGATCGCTTCACGTGTTTCTTCCAAAGATAGAGTCTCAAGGCTTGATGCAAAGTCGGAAGGATACATCGGATGAATTTCGTGACGTCCGCATTTCATTTCATCGACAACCTGGCGATGGATCTTTTCCAGGTACGGCAGGGTGTTTTTATTTAACATGGTTTCTGCCGATACGAGCACTCCGTGTTCAGATAGGGCACGGCTGTTTTCAATCATACGATCAAACAGTTTTCTGCGCTGATCCCTTGTTGGTTTGCGCTCCATATTGGCAAAGCCGACATCGATGAATTCATCGATCGTTCCCCAGTTATGGGAGATGTGCAGGACATCGAGGTACGGGGCGATCATCAAGTAGCGGTCAAGGTCCAGGGTCAGGTTCGAGTTGATTTGGGTATGTACGCCCCTGGAATGTGCATACTTGAGTAATGGAAGTACATAATGTTCTACGGATTTCTTGGACATCATGGGCTCTCCGCCGGTAATACTAAGGGAACGGAGCGTTTTGATATCGTCGAGTTTCCCCAGGATTAGTTCAATGGGCAGGGCACTCGGGTCCTTCGGTGACAATGTATATCCGACGGCGCAGTGCTCGCATCTCATATTGCAGAGGGTCGTGGTCGTGAATTCGATATTGGAAAGCGTAATGTCACCATGCTCATCCACATCTAAATAAGCCTCCCAAGGATCATGGTCAATCGACATTTTCTTGGAGAGAGTGTCAGTTTTCATTTTGTACAAGCTCCTTTATGATTCGGTCATCTATCCATTATTGAGAAAGGGCCAGCCCTTGTCAATCGCAAAGTTATTGGTTACCATAGTAAACGTATTGAAAGGAGAGAGAACTCTTGGGTAAAGCTATCAATGATAAAGACTCACAAGTAAGCTATTTGAAACAACGCCTGAACCTGTTCGTCGACGTACTGGATTCAATCGACCCGGAACAAGCGGACATTGACGATATCGATCGCCTGATCGCCATGATCGATGACATAGAAGTGAAATGCGAACAATTTAAGAAAAGTGAGTAGGAGTCCTTTGTAGGGCTCTTATTTTTTTGAGGGACGGACCTTGGGGCTGACGGTTGCTGGTTGCTGAGTGCGGAATTTGTCGTGTTTTGTAGAACGGTCTATTTCCCCATCCCATCACATGCCCTCCGAATCCACAAGCAGGAATTCCCCGCGGAAACGTCAAACTTTAATACAAACCATCTATTAAAGGAGCGACCCCCCATGATCATCACACCTATTCAAAGACAACAAAGCGAGCAGGCAAAAAACGTGATCCTCTCCGGATTCCTTGAACGGTTCGGGTTCATCGATCACTCGCTGAATCCCGATATTCATGATATTTCCAAAGAGTATGACGGCACGCAGCATCATTTTTTTGTAGGGAAAGAGAATGAGAACATCATCTGTACCGGAGCGATCCGGAAAGAATCAGAAGACACTTATCAGATCGTCAGGATGTCTGTGCTGTCCCCATTTAGGAAACGTGGACTCGGCCGCATCATGCTTGAACATCTGGAAGGGAAAGCTCACTCCCTCGGTGCACAACGACTCGTCCTCGAAACAAACAAACAGTGGGCGGACGCCATCAATTTTTATAAAAATAATGGGTTTACTTATATGGAAGAAGACGAGGTTTCGTGTTATTTCGAGAAGGAAATTCCATTGTGAAATCCCTTTCAATCTCATTCTTATAGGAGTATAATGATGTATGAAAATTACGACTGTTATTGAGATCTTTAGAGGGGGAGAACGATGAATAAAGAGACATTACAGCAAAGTATGTACGAGTTGATTGTGGAGACGTCCACGAATCTGCCTAAGGATGTGCGGCGTGCGATCCGCTCGGCGAAAGCCCGTGAGAACGCAGGGACCCGTGCGGCGATGAGCCTGGACACCATTTCAAACAACGTAAAGATGGCGGATGACAATGTATCCCCGATTTGTCAGGATACAGGTCTTCCTACTTTTAAAATAAAAACACCGGTCGGCGTGAATCAGCTCCAGATCAAGGAAGCGATCTATGCGGCCATGGTACAAGCGACAAAGGACGGAAAGCTCCGTCCAAACTCTGTAGATTCCTTGACAGGTGCCAACTCAGGGGACAATCTTGGTCTTGGGACGCCTGTCATTAAGTTCGAACAGTGGGAAAAGGATTATATCGATGCGCGCCTGATCTTAAAGGGCGGCGGTTGTGAAAATAAAAACATCCAGTACAGCCTTCCGTGTGAGCTTGAAGGTCTGGGCCGTGCAGGACGTGACCTTGACGGAATCCGTAAATGTGTGATGCATTCGGTGTATCAGGCGCAGGGACAAGGCTGCAGTGCCGGGTTTATCGGAGTCGGAATCGGTGGGGACCGTTCTTCCGGTTATGATCTGGCGAAAGAACAATTATTCCGTTCCGTCGATGACGTGAATCCGCATGAAGATCTTCGTAAGCTGGAAGAGTATGTGATGGACCATGCCAACGAGCTTGGAATCGGCACGATGGGATTCGGCGGGGAAACGACGCTTCTTGGTTGTAAAGTGGGCGTCATGAACCGGATTCCGGCAAGCTTCTTTGTATCCGTTGCGTATAATTGCTGGGCGTTCCGTCGTCTGGGTGTGAAGCTTGATCCGGCAACAGGTGGAGTCGATGAGTGGTTCTATCAGGAAGGCGATAAGATTGACCTGACAGAAGGGTCAGTTGCTGAGCTTGAAACGGCAGCGGCTTCAACAGGCGAACAACCGAATGTGGTGGTCTTGGAAGCTCCTATCACGGAAGAAAAAATCCGTGAGCTGAAAGTGGGAGACGTCGTTCACATCAACGGCCGCATGTACACGGGCCGTGACGCGATCCACAAGCATCTGAGCGAAAACGATGCACCGGTTGATCTTGACGGACAGATCATTTATCACTGTGGACCGGTCATGCTGAAGGATGATGAAGGGAACTGGCACGTGAAAGCGGCCGGACCGACAACGTCCATCCGAGAGGAGCCTTATCAAGGCGATATCATGAAGCGCTTCGGTATCCGTGCCGTCATCGGTAAAGGCGGAATGGGTCCGAAAACCCTTGCCGCCCTGAAGGATCATGGCGGAGTGTACTTGAATGCCATCGGTGGAGCGGCTCAGTACTACGCAGACTGCATCAAAGGGGTAGACGGCGTCGATCTGATGCAGTTCGGTATCCCGGAAGCGATGTGGCACTTGAACGTAGAAGGCTTCACGGCCGTTGTGACAATGGATTCACACGGAAACAGTCTGCACGCGGAAGTCGACAAATCTTCTTTGGAAAAGCTGGCTCAGTTCAAGGAAAAGGTGTTTAAATAAGAAATTGGTACCATCCCGTACGTGCTGCGGGGTGGTTTTTTTATTGGTTATTTATGTTAAAATCAGGATGAAACTTTCACGAGTGTTCATTCGTATGTCATACAAACAGGAGTTGGAGGGCGAGTATGATTTTTAATAAATTATTTGGCATGTTGATTCTTACCTTGATGATTTTCTTAACAGGATGTGCGGCCAATCCTGAAAAAGAAGCGGATATCACGTCCATTGAGGATGTGAATGTGGATATGTTAAAAGAAAATAGCGGAACCTATGTAGGAGATAACTCGAAAGTACAGGCGATCCTGCAAGAGCTGCCCGGTGGGGAAACCATCAAAGAAATCGATCTTTCCGGTGAAATGGTGAAGGTGACATACAGCTATGAAAAAGAAGGGAAGCTATCTGAAAGCGATGTGAATGAGTTCTGGTTTGACGGCAGCAACGTCAACCGGAAAAACTTTTATTACAACGCCATTTATCTGACGCTTCTTGTACCGAATGCAAAGGAGTATCACTTCACCGTCGATGAATCCATGGTATCGGTCTCCAGGGATAAAATGGTCGCAGGGTTATCCAAAGAATTCAGCGACTTCCCGAAAGGCGACGACATCTGGGACAATAAAACCGTCTCTACCTTCATCAAAGAACACGAAGGCAAACTGACCGAAATGGCAACGAAGTATCAGACTTTTTTTGAGTAGAGGGACGGACCTTGGGGTTTGGATAAGGAATGGCAACCCAAAAAAACCCGTATTCCGGTCCCAAACCAAAATCATCACATGAACACCCATTTCTGGATACTATTAGTACACATGAATCCTTCCACTTCTCAAAAACTAAAGGAAACGGAAGTGAAAGAAGGGTTCAACTTGCGAAAATCACTAAAAGTGTTCATAATAGCGGCAATCTTAGTATTGCTCATACCGGCCGAGGCTTATGCAGTATCCAATAATCCGATCGGCTGGGGATTCAAAAAGAGTCAAAATGAAGAACAGCCGGAAGCAGGCGCTGCCTATGATCAGCTCCTCGATAAATACGATGCCTTCTATAAAGGCTCACCGGATAAAAAAGTGCTCTACGTCACATTCGACAACGGGTACGAAAACGGCTATACAGAAAAGATTCTCAATGTACTGAAGCAGGAGAAAGTCCCAGCCACCTTCTTCGTGACAGGTCACTATCTGCTCAGTGCAGAAGACCTCGTGAAGCGCATGGCGAAAGAGGGGCATATCATCGGGAACCATTCGTGGCATCACCCGGACTTCACGGCAAGCTCCGATCAAAAGATCAGGGAAGAGCTCGAGAAGGTGAAAGTGAAAACGAAAGAATTGACCGGGCAGAAAGAAATGAAGTATCTGCGTCCGCCAAGGGGCGTCTTCTCGGAACGTACGCTTCAAATCGCAAAAGAAGAAGGCTACACACACGTCTTTTGGTCACTTGCCTTCATCGATTGGAAGACCGACCAGCAAAGAGGATGGAAATACTCCTATGATAACATCATGGCCCAGGCGCACCCAGGGGCGATCATCCTTCTGCATTCCGTATCCAAAGACAATGCAGACGCACTCGAAAAAGCGATCCAGGACCTCAAAAAACGTGGCTACACATTCAAAAGCCTCGATGAGCATCCGATGATGAAATAAGAAGCTGAATAAGAGGGACGGACCTTCATTCCTAGGACTTGGTCCTAGGAATGAAGGTCCGTCCCTCTTCTGTTTATGCTATAATACACATACAAGTTTTGAGCGGAAGGGTGAGGACAATGGCAGGTAGGAATGTAAAAGTTGAAGGTCCGTATGATTTTGACCGGGTGCTGGACAGGCTGGCTTTAGATCCGTTGAATGCCGTGGATCAGGAGAATCGGAGCGTGAAGGTCCCGTATTATCTGGACGGGGAAAATGGTGAGGTGATCGAGATTCAGGCAACGGGAACAACGGATGAGCCGGAATTCATGATTACGTTTGAAAATGGAGATAATCTGGAAGCGAAACAAAACCGCATCTCAGATATTTTCCAATGGCAAACCGGTCTCCACGACATGCACGCGCATTTCCTGGAAACCGACCTGAAGCCGATCTTTGAAGAGCATGTCGGAACACCGCTCGTCCTTGAGTTCGATCCCTTCGCAACCATTGTCAAAAGCATCATCCATCAGCAGCTGAATCTGAAGTTCGCCTTCACCCTGACCCATCGATTCGTCACCACATATGGCTGGGAAAAGGATGGCGTCTGGTTCTACCCGTCACCGGAAAAAGTAGCGGGACTCACAGTGGAAGAACTCAGGGAGCTCCAATTCAGTCAGCGGAAAGCGGAGTATGTGATCGGAATTGGACAGAAGGTATCAACCGGCGAACTCGACCTGAATCAACTGGCGGAACAAACAGACGAAGAGGTCATCAAGGAGCTCACAAAAATCCGCGGCATCGGACCATGGACGGCACAGAGCTTCCTCTTATTCGGGCTCGGAAGGCCGAACCTTTTCCCGAAAGCGGACATCGGCATCCAAAACGCCATCAAACAATTATTCCAAATGGAACAGAAGCCGACCATGGACGAGCTGGATGAATTCAGCGCGGCCTGGCATCCTTATTTAAGCTATGCATCACTGTATTTATGGAGAAGTATCGAATAGAACGGACGTGAACCAATGAAAAAGCAATACGCAAAAAAACCACAACACAATGAAGTGAAAATCGAGCTGAAACAGCAGTTTCCTCTGACTATAAAAAAGATCGGTATCAACGGGGAAGGAGTTGGTTTCTTCAAGCGTAAGATCGTCTTCGTACCGGGAGCACTTGCCGGTGAAGAAGTGGTCGTAGAAGTGACGAAGGTCCACCCGAAATTCACCGAAGCCCGTATCAAGAAGATCCGGAAAAAGTCACCACAGCGTGTGAAAGCGCCATGCCCGGTCTATGAGCTATGCGGAGGCTGCCAGCTTCAGCATCTGTCTTACGAAGGGCAGCTAGATGCCAAACGCGACATCCTTCTTCAATCCCTTGAGCGCCACACGAAGCTGAAGCTTGAAGACATGGATATCCGTCCGACCATCGGCATGGATAACCCGTGGCACTACCGGAACAAAAGCCAGTTCCAGGTCGGGACGCAAAACGGCAAGGCCATTGCAGGCTTGTACAGCATGAATTCCAACAAGCTGATCGATATCGATGAGTGCATCGTGCAGCACCCGCTCACGAACAAAGTGACAAACGAAATCAAACGGATCATCAACGACTTCAACATCCCTGTCTTCGATGATAAAAAGAAAAAGCCGATCCTGAAAACGATCGTGACGCGTGTTGGGTTCGAAACAGGGGAAGTTCAGGTCGTTCTAGTCACGTCCGAGAAAAAAATCCCCCGCAAGGAATTGCTGATTTCGGAAATCGAGAAACGTCTTCCTGAAGTCGTTTCCATTGCCCAAAACATCAATCCGCAGAAAACAGCCCTCGTCTTCGGGGACGAAACGATCCATCTGTCGGGAAGAGAAAGCATCGAAGAACGTCTGGAAGAGTTCACCTATGAACTGTCCGCACGTGCCTTCTTCCAGCTGAACCCGATCCAGACGAGCAAGCTGTATAACGAAGCGAAGAGAGCAGCAGCCCTTACTGGTGAAGAAAAAGTCGTCGATGCCTACTGTGGAGTCGGGACGATCGGATTATGGCTTGCAGACGGAGCGAAAGAAATTCGTGGCATGGACGTCATCAAGGAAGGAATCGATGACGCGAAGAAGAACGCGAAGAAATTCGGAGTCGGGCATGCCGAATACTTTGTCGGCGGTGCTGAAACCCTCATGCCAAAATGGAAAAACGAAGGTTGGCGTCCCGATGTCGTCGTGGTGGATCCGCCGAGGACGGGCTGCGACAACAAGCTTCTGGATACGCTGAAAGAAGTGAAGCCGAAGACATTCGTATATGTATCGTGCAACCCGTCGACCCTTGCAAAGGATATCGACTATTTGAAGAAGCAGTACCGTGTGGACTATTTGCAGCCGGTGGATATGTTCCCGCAGACAGCGCATGTGGAGGTTGTCGCGAAGCTGGTACTTAAGTGAAAAGAAGATTCACTGTGACACCCTTTATTTTACTGGTTACGATCACACTTTAATGCAAATACTAGGGCATCCCTCCATCATCGAGGGATGCCCATTTTAGATCATACCGGCACATCCTTCAAGCAGATGTCTGTTCAAATAGTTAAACATCTATTAAGATTTCCTTTGAACAACCACAAGGAGGCAAAATCATGAACAGCAAATATAAAGAGTTATTAACACCCTATACATTTAAAAACGGAGTCGAATTAAAAAACCGGATCATCATGGCACCGATGACGAACTTTTCATCGGATGAGGATGGAAACGTCACGGATGCCGAGGTTACTTATTATGCGAGACGTTCCAAGGATGTCAGCATGGTGATTACGGCCTGCACATACGTAACGCCTGATGGGAAGGGGTTCCCCGGTGAGTTTGGCGGGGATTCCGATGAAATGATTCCAAGCCTGGAACGATTGGCGAAAGGAATCAAGGATCAAGGCGCTAAAGCGGTCCTCCAGATTTTCCACGGAGGTGTACAATGCCCACCTGACCTGGTTCCTGATGGGGATGTTGTCAGTGCCAGTGACGTAATGGATGAAAATGGGGAGAAGAAAGCGAGAGGCTTATCTGAAGCAGAAATCGACAATATCATTGAAGCTTTCGGTGAGACGACCCGCCGCGCGATTGAAGCAGGCTATGATGGCGTCGAGATTCACGGAGCGAACGGGTACCTGATTCATCAGTTCTTTTCACCGATGACCAATCAGAGACAAGACCGTTTTGGCGGCAGCATTGAAAATCGCATGACGTTCCCACTGGCCATTGTGGATAAAGTGAAGAGTGTGGTCGCGGAGCATGCGGATCCATCTTTCCTCGTTGGATACCGTTTCTCACCAGAAGAGCCTGAAGACAATGGGTTCACGATGGGGGATACCCTTACTCTCGTGGATGCACTGGCAGATAAGGACCTTGATTACCTTCATGTTTCCCTGTTCGATTTCTTCTCGAAGCCAAGAAAAGGCGTGGAGGATCTCGAGAAAACAAGAATGGACTATCTGTTGGAAACGATCGGTGACCGCACGCCATTGATCGGGGTAGGTTCGATCTACTCTGCAGACGATGCCCATGAAGCGTTCGGTTCAGGCGTGCCGTTACTGGCTCTCGGCCGCGAACTTATCATCGATCCAGATTGGCTGAAGAAAATAAAAGAAGGAAAAGAAGATGAGATTGTGACGGAGATCGACAAAGGAAAGCAGGAAGAATTGGTCGTTCCTGATCAGTTATGGAATGCGATTGTGAATACTCCTGGCTGGTTCCCTGGAGTATAAGGTTTCGATTAAAATATCCTTGAAAGAAAATGGCGTGCCATCTGACACGTCATTTTCTTTTTTTATTGAACGGAAGGTAATTTAATAAAATCCGCACAAAACAGATTACAAAATGTCATTTATAATTGACATTTTGTAATCTATTTAATAGTATATATATGGAAGGAGATGAATTTCCTTGAAAAACAAACGGATGAAGATAGCCCGCGTTGAATCTGATGTATCTCAAGAACAATTGGCAAGGATTGTCGGAGTGACCAGGCAAACCATTAATTTAATCGAAGCAGGTAAATACAACCCTAGTCTGAAACTATGCATTGACATTAGCAAAGCACTGAATAAGACGTTGAATGATTTATTCTGGGAGGAATGAAGAATGAATGCTGAAAAAATTGTGAAAGAAATTAAATTGACCATTCTTGTATCGTTGCTTGTCAGCATGGCCCTTTTAGTCACGTGGTTCATCTTCGAAATATCGGATATTCCATTCACCAACAAATCCCTCTTAGCCCTATCCCTAATTCCCTTTAGCGCAGCCCTGGCTTCTTTCCTAAAACTATTGAAAATAAAAAAGGATCCTAATGTGATGGTGTCCGAGACAGATGAACGATTGGTAGCAGAGAAAAATGAAGCCGATTCGAAAGCCCTGAAGTTACTTCAAAGTGTCTTGTTTTTATCGTATTTAGGATACACATTTATCATTCCAGAGGATATCTTTAGATCGACCGGCTGGTGGATCTCGTTGGGGACCCTGCTTTTATCCTTGTTCGCTCCATTGATGTTTCGACGTATCACGAAAGAAATGTAAGTGAATCAGATGGTATTCCTTATGGTCATGTGGAAGTAATTCATGAAGAGAGGTGGAGGTAAATATGGCAAAGGGTATGTTTTTACTCATTATTGTATTAACCGTAGTCATTATTATAAGAAGAAAAAAGAAATAGATCTTCAAAAAAAGGCGTAGTCATATGACCACGCCATTTTCTCTTTTTATCCCACATTTTGCTCAGAACCCTTATTACCGGGAGCAAACCAGCCCAACAAGGCAATCCCCACCAGTACTCCGTAGAATATCAGGGTCCATACGGTACTATGCGGAAAATCATGATCGAGCACCCCGATATCCTCATGGGCTAGGGTGATGACGGCAAGCTTCACTCCGACCCAGGCAACAATGGCATAAGCTGTCGTTTCCAGAGCAGGGCGCTTTTCCAGAAGCTGAACGAACCAGGTGGCTGCATATTTGATGAGGATCAATCCTGCAATCCCGCCAAGGACGACCACGATGAATTGTCCGCCATCCATGCCGCCGAAATCTCCAAGGGGAGAGTCAGGCAGGCCAAGGGCAAGGGCGACAGCGGCAAGGATGGAATCGATGGCAAAAGCAAGGTCTGCCAGGGCGATTTTTCCAACCGTCGGCCAGAATCCTTTGCCGGCTGCTTCTTCTTCCGTTTCTTCCTGATTCTTCTCATTATCTTTCCCGAACTTTGCTTTGATGACATGTTTGAGCCCCAGATACAGCAGGTAAGCTGCACCGATCGCCTGGATCTGCCAGACGTTTGCGATGAAGGAAATCGCAAAGAGGGCCACAAACCGGAAGGCGAATGCCAGAAAAATCCCGTATTTTATCGCTCGTTTCTTTTCATCTTCTGGTAAATGCTTCGCGATGACTGCGAGCACGAGGGCGTTATCTGCTGACAATAAGCCCTCTAGGCCGATCAAGATTAATAAAGTCCATCCATATTCTAACCAAATTGATTCCAAATGTATCGCTCCCATCAAAAATGATAGCCTTAAAGAACTCTTTAGCTTATCTTACCACTTATTTTCCATCTAATACGAATCTAAAATGGTTTTGCACGATAGGAGGTTTTCGTGGTATAGTAAATTTACTAAATATGACAGGAGTGATGGGTGGACGATGAAGCACTAATCTTATTTTCGAGACGTTTGAAATTCCATATTTCAAATCAACCTAAATAGGATTAGTCTGCCCATTTTTATATGCGTTTTTAGCTATTGAAAGATGAATAGCTTTCTTTGTGTACGTGACCGGTACGGCTAATCCTTCCAGAACCATTGGGAGGATTTTTTTGTTCTCCCTTTTTTTGAAGAGAGGGGAAGATGGTATGAGAGAATTGATGAAATTATTGAATATAAGCTATGAAGTGATGAACGGGAAGATTTTTGAAGAGGTGAATGCCGGCGTGCAGGAAGGGGAGGTCATCGGGATCATCGGACATAACGGTGCCGGAAAGTCGACGCTGCTGCAACTGATCGCAGGTGAACGGATCCCAACGGAGGGGCAGATTCAATGGCTTCGGGATGCAACGATCACCATGGTGGAGCAGGAAACGGAGACCCATTCTTCGGAAGGACTGACCCCTTCTGAAAGTAAGCTGCGGGAGAAATGGCAGGTGCCAACGCATGAATTTCAGCAGTTGAGCGGGGGAGAGAAGCTGAAGGCGAGACTCGCCAACGGGTTCTCTCAAAAGGCTGACCTCCTGTTATTGGATGAGCCGACGAATCATCTTGATCAAGAAAGCCTGAAATTCCTGACCACACAGATCAGGGACTACAAAGGGACCATCCTTCTCGTTTCCCACGACCGCTATTTCCTGGATGAGGCTGTGACGAAGATCTGGTCCATCGAAGGTAAGAAGCTTATTGAGCATAACGGGAATTATTCCAGTTATATGGAGGCGCGGAAGCAGCGGAGGCTGACGCAGCAGCGGGAATATGAAAAGCAGCAGAAAATGGTAGAGCGGATCGAGAGTCAGATGAAAGAACTCACCTCCTGGTCGAAAAAAGCCCACGCGGAGTCCACGAAACAGGAAGGGTATAAAGAACATTACCGCGTCAAAGCAAAACGCATGGACACCCAGGTCAAATCCAAGCAAAAACGCCTGGAGAAGGAACTAGAGAAAGCAAAGGTGACAGAGGTAGAAGAAGAACATAACGTCCGCTTCAGCATCCAACCCACACACAAAACAGGGAAACGGTTCCTTGAAGTGAAGAATCTAAAAAAATCCTTTGAGGGACGGACCTTATTCAAGAACGTCCATTTTACCATCCAACATGGGGAAAAGGTTGCGGTCACAGGACAGAACGGATGCGGGAAAACGACACTGCTGAAGATCATCCTGGGAGCGGAAGCGGCAGAAGGAGATGTATGGATGTCGCCGTCTGCCACGATCGGCTACCTGACCCAGGAAGTGTTCGATCTGCCCCTTGACGAGCCACCGGGAGAGCTTTTTCATAAAGAAACTTTCGCAGAAAGAGGGAAAGTCCAGACGTTAATGAAGCATCTTGGATTCCTGACGTCTCATTGGAAGGAACCGATCCGAAATATGAGCATGGGAGAACGGGTGAAGATCAAGCTGATGAAATATATCCTGGAGGAAAAGGATGTCTTAATACTGGATGAACCGACGAACCACTTGGATCTCGCTTCACGTGAACAGCTGGAGGAGACACTTTCCCAGTACAATGGGACTCTGATCATCGTCACCCATGACCGCTATTTCCTTGAGAAAACGACGAACATCAAGCTTATGGTCGAAAACGGGACGATCAAGAAGGAGCTGGATGAGCCGGCATCTGAGCGGGATGACAAAGAAGAACAGCGGATGAAACTCGAGACGGAGAGGCAGGAAGTGCTGGGGCGCCTCAGTTTTATGGTGCCGGGAGATGAGGGATATGCAGAACTCGACAGGAAGTTTATCGAATTGACTAAGCGGATGAATGAGCTGAAGTAAGAGGAGGAATCCGGCAGTGGCCGGGTGCTTGTATTTTATTACTATCTTCATAATTTGCGACGAAACCACTTGGAAATAGAAGCTCATGTCAAGGAAAATTGGAAGGAAACTCATGAAACAGATTTACACCTATTTTCCAAATCAACTATACTCAAATAAATGAATGTGATGGGAGATGGGGAAATCGTGCGAAGAATGACTTTTATGTTCCTAACGGGCTCTTTACTCTTTGCAGGGTGTTCGAATACAGAACAAGCTGATGCATACACCGTGAAGGAAGCGACTGACAATGGTGACACGATCGTGGATGAAGAAGGGGAAGTAACCAATCTGGACAAATTATTGCGTTTCGTAGACGGAGTAGAGGAGAAAAAAGAATCTGAAGTGACGGTATCCAACTTTTTCAACAACCAGATAAGTGTGAATGAAATAGCGTACGATGGAAGTAAAGTGAATTATGTATTGAAGACCGGGGCCGGGGAAGAAAAGAGGAGTGCGGTTTGCGACGGAATCGAAGAAAGGAGCGGGTTCATCTCTTTGAAAGGGTGTGACGGAGAAGAGGATTCCATCGGGCTCGTTCAGGTCTCGGAATATAAAATAAATAAGGCCAAGGCTTCGATGAAAGAATGAACAAAAGCATCCAGAACCGGATGCTTTTTTTGCGTATTTGGAAGGGATTTCTATATTGATAGCCGAATGAAGAAGAGAGTCATCGGTTTGGAGGTGAAGGCAGGTGCAGGAAGGCAGGATTGGGGTGCAGATCAAGGAACTGCGAAATCATTTCGGGATATCCCAGCAGGAGCTCTGCAAGAATATTTGCAGTCAATCGTTTATAAGCAGGATTGAAAGCGGCGATCTTTCTCCGTCGGCGGGCCTATTGTATCGATTATCCATGAGGCTTGGGGTGGATATGAATTATTTCCTTGAAAGCGTCTATGTTCCCCGCATAGACTATGTACAGGAGGTTCTCCTGCAATTAAGCGAGTCCTTAAAGAAGAAGAACTATGAGCAGATTAAAGAATTGGTCAATCATGAGCGGGGCAACCCTCTTTTTGTACATGGTGGGAACAGGCAGCAGCTGCTTTGGTATGAAGCGATCTATTTTTATAAAATTCACGATGACTTCCATGGGGCCTTAATGCTTCTGGATGAGGCACTCTCCATGAGGCATACCACTTTAAAGAGTCACTCCGAGAAGGAAATCGAAATCTATTTAACGAAGGCGAATATACATACTGAACGAAAGGATCTGAATAAAGCACATTCCATGTATAAAGACATCCTGACTTATATCAATCGGCTGCCTGTCATCCGGGATAAGGAATTATTGATCAAGGTGTATTACAACTATTCCCGTTCCTTGTATATGAATGGAGAGTTGGAGGAATCACTTCTATTTGCTCAAAACGGAATCAGGGAGTGCCGTGAAAATAGAATCCTCTACGGTATGGGAGAGTTATATTTTCAAATGGGGAGGGTGTATAGGGATCATTCAGAGAATGAACTTTCCACAGGCTATTTTGAAAAAGCAAGAATGGTGTCTCAATTGATGGAAGATGAAGACCTGGAGAGAATGTCTGAATCACAGATGGAGCTTGTAAGGGAGAGGGAGTTGTGTCTACGGGAGGTTCCATTCCGATATCATAAATAGGAGGGGATCTGATGAATGCAAGAAAAGAAGTACAGACGATAAACTGGACCCTGTTTGGAGTGATGACATTAGCTGGTCTCGTTTCTGCCGGGAGCACCCTCACCAAATTAAAAAACTTAACACCGGAACAAGAAACAGAGGGACAATCGAGATTTCGAGTTCAGTGGGAACAGCCAGAGACCATCTTCGCTTTGATTCTGGGGTGCATTACCCTTCTCCTTATTCTCGGATGGAAGAAGCTGTTTCCTTTTAATGTTCCACTTGCGATGATAGTGGGTGGGGTATGGTATGCCTTTTTATTTCAAGTGACGACCGTTGGATGGGTTGGTCTGATCGGGTTCGTGGGCTTACTCATTGCCATGGTGGCAGGGTTATTGATGATCATTATTTATGCGTTCGGTGCACGAAAGTGGGGATTGAGGCGTCGCGAAGAATGAACCAAAAAAAGGGCCTGATCACAGCCCAAAAGTAACCATTTTATCACTACCGTCCCCCCGTCCAAAACTTCAAATGATTGGACTGCCCACGACAATACGCCTCATACCCTTCGTTTTTATGGGTATCATAGCAATCCCCTGTTAAGTACCCTTGTGAAAAATATCTCTCCTTAATACTGCCCACGATGACAACTCCCATCATGAACGAAAAGGGAATCAAAACGAATAACCAAACCATCAGTAGAACCTCCTTTTTTAATAGGAAAAGCAGGTGAACTTCCAACTCTTGTCATATCTATTACTATCGTATCATATATGATATGGAAAAATATAGATAATCATTCTGGGTAAGGCATTCCTTTTGTCCTCCGCATACCTCAAGATATTACCGAATATGATTTTTAACAGGACGGTCCTATCCGCAGGCCATCTGGTATATAATGAATCTATCACCTTCAGGAGGTACATATGAAACAGCAAAACTATGAAAATCACAGCAAGGTCGATCCGGTGTTTCATGTAGGGATCGCCCTGTCAGCCCTTGTCACCCTTATTTTGACGATTATATTTTTCGTGAAGAATGTGGGCACGGAGACATTGCTTAGCTTTATCGTTCTCCTAGTCGTGATCACATTGATCCTGGTCGGGGTGAGGCTCCGGACGTATGCCCTTCAGGTGCAGGATCGTGTTATCCGTACGGAAGAGCAATTCCGTTATTATCGGTTAACAAGTAAAGACCTTGACGGTCGACTATCCCTGAAGCAGATCATCGCACTCAGGTTTGCTCCGGATGAAGAATTTCCGGTGCTGGTCGAACGGACACTGGCGGAAAACTTAACACCCAATGAGATTAAAAAAGCTGTGCAGAACTGGCGTGCAGATCATCATCGCGTATAAACAACAAGGATTGGACCGCTCATTCATGGGCGGTTACGTTTTTTTAGAAGGAGGCTCGTTATGCCGAACGAAATCATGGTGGATGTGAAAGAGTTAGTGAAAAGATATGGTTCCTTTACGGCGGTGAAGGGAGTCCGCTTTCAGGTGGAGAAGGGGGAAATCTTCGGATTGCTCGGGCCGAACGGGGCCGGGAAGACGACGACGATCGAGATGCTCGTGGGACTCCGGAAGCCGGACGCGGGGACGGCAAGCTTAGCCGGATTTGACGTGAAAAAAGATGTGAATAAAGTGAAGGAAGTGATCGGGGTCCAGCTTCAGTCCACCTCGCTGTTTGAACTGCTCAAGGTGGAGGAGATCCTCCATTTATATGCGAGCTTTTATCCGAAGAATGTGGACATCAATCAATTGATTGAGGACATGCTGCTGACGGAGAAGCGGAAGGACCGGATCAAGGGACTGTCAGGTGGCCAGAAGCAGCGTCTGGCGATTGCCCTGGCCCTGATTCATGACCCAAATATTGTGTTCCTCGATGAACCGACAACGGGATTGGATCCTCAGGCAAGGAGGACGCTTTGGGATATTGTGCTTCGACTCAAGGAGCGGGGAAAGACGGTGATCCTATCGACTCACTATATGGATGAAGCCCATGTTCTCTGCGACCGTATCGGCATCATGGACCAGGGGGAGCTGATCGCCCTCGATACGCCGACGAATCTTGTGAAAACGTTGCAGTCAACGAGTACGATCGAATTCCATCTGGAGAATCCTCCTGAGCAAGTTTGGTTCATGAAGATGGATGGAGTGGAAGATGTCGCCATCAAGGATACATTCGTCCAGCTTTACACCGATGAGCTGCAAAGGGCGTTGACTTCCCTGATTACCTTGTCGACAGAGCATGATTTGAAGATCGAGGACCTCCAGACGCGTCAGGCGACGCTCGAGGATGTCTTCATTCATATGACAGGAAGGAGGCTGAGGGAATCATGAGAGCGTATTGGCAGCTGACACTGGCACAATTACGGATTTTTGCACGAAACAAGCAAGTATTATTCTTTACCCTGCTTTTCCCGGTCATCCTGATGGTTGCCCTCGGTTCATTCGCAGGGGGAGGGGACTCGGTTTCGCTCTCGGTAGGGATGGTCGACAATGATCAAACCGATTCCTCAAAGGATTTAAAGGACTTATTCTTAAAAAATGATGGAATCGAAACAGCAAAATTTGATGACATCAAAACGGGGAAAAAAGCCGTGAAAAATGGCGATATCCAGCTTCTGATCACAATCCCGAAAGGATACGGTGAAAACGTGACGGCAAGGGAAGAACCATTTTCGATTCCCGTTTACTATAACGAAAAGAACCTGGCGACCGCTGAGCTTGGACTTACAGTTGTGAATGGGATCATCGATCAATACAGTAAGGACCTTGTCGATTACAAGCCTGTCGTGACGGTGGAAAAAGTCGGGATCGAAGCATTGAACATTCGCTATGTCGACTTCCTTGTTCCCGGGATTGTCGCCATGATGATCATGAGCAACAATATGAACGGGGTGGCCGGTCAGATCTCAGCGTGGCGGGAGCGTGGAATCCTCCGCCGTATGCAGGGGACGAGACTGAAGGCCTCTACCTTCATCGCGGCTCAGATCACGGCCCGCCTGATGCTGAACGGGACGCAGGCACTCCTGGTCGTATTGATTGCCGATCTTATTTTTGACATCAACGTGGCCGGCTCGTGGTTTGCAATGATTTTCTTCATCATCCTCGGGACCCTGGCGTTTATGTCCCTCGGCTTCATCATTGCGGGGATGGCAAAGAATCCGGAAAGTGCGGGGCCGATTGCGGGCTTCGTGACGTTCCCTATGCTGTTTCTAGGCGGGGTGTTCTTCCCGATCAACGATATGCCGGACATCATCCAGCCTATCGTGAAGGTCTTGCCGATCGCTCACCTCAGTTCCGCACTGCGGGAGACGATGAATCTCGGGACACCGTTCCTGGAGCTTGGGACGGAAACCTTGATTCTTGGAGCGTGGCTCGTTGGTGGGTTTGCTTTAGCCAGTTATGTGTTTAAGTGGGAATAGAAAAAAAGTCCAATCGGACCAACCCGATTGGACTTTTTTCATGCCCTTTTCTCCAAATCCTTCGCCGTCTCACTCATCTCCACGTCGCTTCCTTCTTTATAGGTTCCGAACAACACATCGACAAATGGGGTGGAGACCCCGTACCAATAGTTCTCATTCTTATAATGATGGAGGATATGGGTCTTTTTAAGCCAGCGGCCGAATCGCGTCTTCGGCATCATTGGACGGTGAGCGATATAGTGCTTCCATTCGTATACAAAGAACATGAAGAGAATCCCGGTGGTGAAAGCAAGGGTGAATGACATCGAACCGGTCAGGAAATAAAATAACAGACACAGGACAAAGAGGTTGGGTGCGCTGTACCAGATTGGCAGAAAGAGGAGCTTCAAGTCATTCGGCTTCTTATGGTGATCATAGTGCAGGCGCTTGATTAAATACAGTAGAAAAGGATTCTTCGGTGCCTTGATATGAAAGAGGAAGCGGTGGGTGAGGTATTCGCTGAACATGTAGGTGACGATCCCGACAGCGAAAAATAAGAGACTGAATAACGAAAGCTTCATCGTGACCAAAAATCCTAGCACCACTAAAAAAATGCACGCCATCACTAAAATATCAAAGTGTAAAAAGAAATCCCGATACAATCGATTCTCCTTCATTTCTCCGTGCCTCCATTCATTTTTTGATTCCAAAGCGTAATGCTTGTTTCCATCATGTCCCGGATGGTTTGCCCGGCTTGTTGGATGTCCCCGGCCAATATCCATTCCAGAAGTCTGTTGTAATAGTCACGTGAAGCGGTCCTGTGTTCGGATTCTGAGAAGTACTTCTCTGCCATCCTGATATAAATATCCTTAAAGCTGTTCAGGATCAAGAGATAAATGGGGTTCGGCGACAGCATGGCGGCCCCGTGCTGGATCTGCCAGTCGAATTCCGCATAGGCATTGGCTTCGTCCGGGATATCCTCGAACGAGGCAAAGAGGGAAACAACTTTCAGCCTGCTGTTCTCCAAGGCATCCTTGAAATAAGCAGGTGTTATCGAGACCCGCAGCTGTAGCATATGGACGATGAATTCATCCGGAATCTCCTCCTCGTGCTGCAGGATGGTGACAATCGTCATCAAGTTCCCCTGCTCCCAGTAATCATTCACGATAGCAGGCATCCCTTTGCGTCCGGTGATCCAACCGTCCCTTTCCAGTCGCTGCAGGGCTTCGCGGATGGTGGGGCGGCCGACTTTGTATTGAGCAGCCAATTCCCTCTCAGATTGAAGAGGTTCCTGCACCTCAAGAGATCCTGCCAAAATGGATCGTGTAATGTCCCGAGCGATGAGATCCGAAGAACGTTCTTTCATGTAGGTACCTCCTAATTGGTAAGACCAATTTTTATTATGGTAATACCATTATATGATTTTAGTAGATGTATTTGTCAATAAATTCTGAAATTTAAAATTAATTTTCAACACCTTATTTCTTGACTACAAGTAGTTGACCCCCTAAACTATAAAATAGAATAATTAGTTTAGGGGGTCAACTAGTTGGATAAGCGGTTAATTGAAGCAGTCGAGCTGTTCGAGGATGTGATGGTATTCGGAACAGATCGGGTGTTGAAGAATGTAAAGGCTGATGTGTGGCAGGAATATTCACCTGAACAGATTCAGGTGCTGAAGCTTGTTAATAAAAACGGCCCGCTTGCAGGGGGTGTGATCGCCGAGCTCCAGGGGGTTCATAAAAGTGCGATTTCGAACCGTTTGAAGAGGCTTGAAGAGAAAGGGCTCATCGAAATTGTAAAGGCAGAAGGAGATCAGCGAAGCAAGCTTGTATGCCTCACGGAGGATGGGCAGAGGGTCGTAACCGAGTCCGATCAAGCGGTCTATGCCTATATCGAAGACTTATTCGCCGATCACGTGAAGGACGAGGAGCTGGATCAATTCCTGACGATGTTCAGGAAAATCAGATCGATTTTGAAATTGGAGGGTGAAAAAGGATGAAATCCATCATCAAATTCAAGTGGCCGGTTACCATCGGCCTTCTTATTATAACGGTTTTATTGTTTATGATTTCGCCCAACCTGTCGAAGCAGGCAGAAGATGCTGGGACGTTCCAACTCCCTGAAGATGCCGCGTCAAAGAAAGCGATGGAAATGCTGAATGACGCCGGGGCAGGGGAGGAAACGATATCCCTTGTGTATTCACTGGACGAAAAATTGACGGATTCAGCGAAGAAAGACATTGCGTCAAATGTAGATGAACTGAAAGAGCTTGGGGACCCGGTCAGTTCCGTCCTCGATCCGTTTGAAAGCGAGGAACTGGAAGCCCAGCTTGTCTCAAAAGACAAAAAGACCGTCCTTGTTCCGATCACCGTTGACGGAACACAGGAGGAAGTGGTGGAGCTTGCTGATTCCATTAAATCAGACATCCTGAAAGGCGAGTCATCCGTTTACCTGACGGGGGAAGCCATCATCAATAATGATGTCAACCTAAGCGCGCAGGAAGGATTGAAACGGACGGAAATCATTACGGTCGTGCTGATCTTTGCCCTGTTATTAGCCGTATTCCGTTCGATTGTCACCCCATTGATTCCGTTAGTGGCCGTTGGGATCACCTATTTACTCAGTCAATCAATCGTCGCATTTTTCATCGATTGGTTCGGCTTTCCCGTATCAAACTACACGCAGATCTTCCTTGTGGCCATTCTGTTCGGGATCGGGACGGATTATTGCATCCTGTTACTGAGCCGGTTCAAGGAAGAGCTGGGTGCAGGTCAGCCCATCAATGAGGCGATCATCCGCACGTATAAGACCGCGGGACGTACGCTTTACATAAGCGGTCTCGCCGTGTTCATCGGGTTCTTCGCCATCGGGTTTGCCGATTTCCCAATCTTTAAATCAGCTGTAGCCGTGGCGGTGGGGATCGCGGTTCTGTTATTGGTGTTAAGCACCGTCATGCCGTTCTTTATGGCGACCTTAAAGGAAAAATTGTTCTGGCCTTCGAAGAAATCCGTTTCTCACAATGACAGTAAGTTATGGGCATGGATGGGCAAGCTTTCCGTCAATCGTCCACTGTTGTCCATGGCAGTGGTGGCGGTTATCACCGTTCCACTTTTATTCACATACGACGATGCCCTGTCCTTCAATACGGTGGATGAAATCGGGGACAGCTATGATTCAGTAAAAGGTCTACAGGCGATTGAAGATGGATTCGGTCAAGGGGATTCCCTTCCTGTCCAGGTTCTGCTTTCAAGCGAGGAGAAGCTTGTGACCGAGGATGCCGTCCCTTATGTAGAAAAATTGAGCCGTGAGCTTGCAAAAGTCGACGGGGTGAAGAGTGTACGTTCCATCACACGTCCTGCCGGGGATGCGATAGAAGAATTCAATGCGGACTACCAGCTTGGAAAGATTGCTGAAGGTGTGAACGGAGCGGCTGACGGGCTCGACCAGGCCGTAAAAGGACTCAGCCAGCAGGCAGCCTTAGCAGGTCAGGGTCAGGCGCCTCAACAGGGAGCACCAAATCCACTGGATGGATTGAACCAGATCACAGGTGGATTGAAGCAGGCCGGAGATCAACTTCAGGGGATGAGTGACAGCGAGACTATCCGCGATACCGGGTTATACTTACCACCGGGTACATTGGAAAATAAAGAATTTGCCCAAGTGATCGACCGGTATTCTTTTGGAGAAGAAAAAGGGTTGAAGCTTGAAGTCATCCTGTCCGATAATCCGTATTCACCGGAAGCCATCGACACCGTGGACCGCATCAATGAAACGACGGAACGGGTCATCAAGGATACGCCTCTTGAAGATACCGAGGTCGCCATCGGAGGAGTCTCAAGCATCAACCGGGATCTGAGTGATATCTCGACGAGTGACTTCACCCAGACGGTGACGATCATGCTCATCAGTTTGTTTGTGGTCCTGGCAATCCTGTTCCGATCCTTCATCATGCCGCTTTACATGATCGGATCCCTGCTACTGACGTACTTCACGTCTGTTGCCGTAGCTGAGTGGATCTTCGTAGAGGGACTTGGATATGACGGCATCAGCTGGGCCGTTCCGTTCTTCGGATTCGTTATGCTCGTGGCCCTCGGGGTCGACTATTCGATCTTCCTCATGGATCGTTTCCGTGAACAGTCGGCAGGAGGCATGACGGTGACCGATGCCATCAAAGCATCGATGGCGAAGATGGGAACCGTCATCATCACCGCGGCCATCATCCTCGCAGGTACATTTGGGGCCATGGTGCCGTCAGGGGTACTCAGTCTCGTGCAGATCGCGACAATCGTCATAACCGGACTGCTTCTGTATGGACTGATCGTCCTGCCACTATTGATACCAGCGATGGCCGTGTCCTTCGGTAATGGAGTGTGGTGGCCGTTCCGACCGAAGAAGGAAAAGTAGATGGAGAGCAGCCCGTTCTATTAGTGAACGGGCTGTCTTTTGAGTAAAAGACTAGTTTTGGTAAAAAACAGGCGGAATACTCTGAATTTTAGTTCGATTAATAGGAAAAAATATTTTTCTGGAAAACTAATCAGAATCTCTACTGATGTTGTCGGGTTTCCCTTTGACATATAAGGGTTCAGAGGGTGTGGAGGTACTTCCAAACCTTTATCACCAAGCATTCATGACACTATTTTCACTTTTGTTTTTTCACAAAATAGTTTATAATAATCAGATAATACTAGATATTTTACCCTATGAATCATTATAATAGAAGATGGTATGGTTTTTTTTAGACACATGAAGGTGCTGGATTGAAAGCGCCTGCAAATATAGTGGATGAGGAAGGTTATAATGAGCAGCTTACAGAAGAAAACAGATGTTATCTTAATTGGTGCTGGTGTCATGAGTGCGACTTTAGGAGTGATCCTGAAAGAGTTGGCGCCGGAATGGGAAATCACAGTGTTTGAAAAGCTCGCGAAGCCTGGGGAAGAAAGCTCGAACGAATGGAATAATGCCGGAACCGGACATTCTGCACTATGCGAGCTCAACTATACATCCGAAAAGCCCGATGGATCTATAGACATTACGAAAGCAATCAAAGTCAATGAACAGTTCCAACTTTCAAGACAATTCTGGTCTTATCTCGTCAACCGCAATCTGATTGGTCAACCACAGGACTTCATCATGCCGATCCCGCATATGAGCATGGTTCAAGGTGAAGAAAATGTGGAATTTCTGAAAAAACGTTTGGAAGCGCTATCAGCGAGTCCTCTCTTCGAAGGCATGGAATTCTCTGATAATCCGGAAAAATTGATGGAATGGATTCCTCTGATCATGGATGGCCGCGAATCGGATGAACCGATCGCAGCGACAAAGATCGATTCAGGGACGGACGTCAATTTCGGGGCGCTGACCCGCAAAATGTTCGACTATTTGAGTAATAAAGGCGTCGAGATCAACTACAACCATAGTGTGGAAGATATCAAACGCAAATCCGACGGGTCATGGGAAGTAAAGGTCCATGATATCGACGGCATCAAGATGGAATATCATACGGCGAAGTTCGTCTTCATAGGCGGCGGTGGCGGAAGTCTTCCGTTACTCCAGAAAACAGGTATCCCTGAGTCGAAGCAGATCGGTGGATTCCCGGTATCAGGACTCTTCATGGTGTGTAATAACCCTGAAGTCATCGAAAAGCATCACGGGAAAGTGTACGGGAAAGCCAAGGTCGGAGCTCCTCCGATGTCGGTTCCTCATCTTGACACCCGATACATCGATAACAAGAAATCCCTTCTGTTCGGACCATTTGCCGGATTCTCACCGAAGTTCCTGAAGACGGGTTCGAATATGGATTTGATCACATCGGTCAAACCGAATAACCTTTTCACCATGCTTGCTGCAGGCGTAAAGGAAATGGGATTGACCAAATACTTGATCCAGCAGGTTCTCCTGTCCAATGAAAAACGCATGGAAGAATTGCGCGAATTCATCCCGAACGCCAAGAGCGAAGACTGGGATATCGTCGTAGCCGGCCAGCGTGTGCAGGTCATCAAGGACACCGAAGCAGGCAAAGGAACCCTTCAGTTCGGTACGGAAGTGGTCAGCTCCGCTGATGGCTCAGTCGCAGCCCTGCTTGGTGCGTCTCCGGGTGCTTCCACAGCCGTTCACGTCATGCTGGAGGTATTGGACAAATGCTTCCCGCAGCACATGAAAGAGTGGGAGCCGAAGATCAAGGAAATGATTCCTTCCTATGGAGTGGCATTGGGTGAAAATCCTGAGCTCTTCAGGGAAATCCATACGTCAACTGCGAAGGCGTTGGGTTTGAGGGATAAAGAGGTTGCGTATAGTTAAGTGAATGAATGGAATGCCCTGTGGATGCAGGGCATTTTTTTATCGAAATATTGTTTTAAGGAGAAATACATCATGATCGTAATTGGAATTCTAGCACTCATCACCCTTTTCTCCATTGAACTACAGGTGAGGAGAATGAATAAATCAAATGAACGGGTTGTTGAGTTGTTGGAGGAAATGAAGGAAAAGAACATGTAGAAAAGGAAAAGGGGTGCAATGTTGAAAACGAATCTAATTATCGTCGAAGGAATACCAGGGTCAGGCAAGTCGACCACGGCCCATTATATTAAAGAGCATTTGGAGAAAGAAGGGGTAAAGGTCAAGCTCTTTCAAGAAGGAGACACCAGTCATCCTGCTGATTATGAATCGACCGCCTGTTTAAATGAGGGGCAGTTTAATACCATTCTTGAAAAATTTCCTGAACATGAGGAGAGTATCAAAGGGGATGCCCAGAAGAAAGGCGATCACTATTTTATTTCGTACCGTCATTTTCTAGATACGGATCCTGCTCTTGTTGAATACCTGGCTTCTTATGATGTCTACGAGTTGGATTTGGATACGTTCGAAGACGTCTCCTATCATTATTGGAAGGAATTCGTGGAAGAAGCGGCATTCGGCGATGACGTGTACATATTTGAATGCTGTTTCCTGCAAAATCCGTTTACCAAGTTCATCGCCATGCATAATGCGGAACCAGAGAGGCTTGAGAACCATTTAAAGAAAATCAGTTCGTTGATCTCACCATTGAATCCTCTGCTGATTTATTTTTATCAGGAAAACCTGGATCAATCCTTCCATCATGTATATGAAGAGCGCAGTCAGGAGTGGCGTGAGTTCTTCACGGATTATCATGTGAATCAAGGGTATGGAAAAGAGAATCGGTTGAAGGGATATCGAGGGCTTGTGGAGTTTCTTGAGATGCGCAGGGATTTGGAGTTGCGGATTCTTGAGGCGTTGCCGGTTATGCATATGCTTATTGAGAATGGAGAAAAGGACTGGGATCTTTATTATGAAAAAATGAAGGAAGCGATCAAGTAGCTGGAGGGAAAGGTTTGTTCTTATTATTCTTAATTGTGACAGCCTCCATCATCGGATTCTTTTTGATTCCATTGCACGTATTTGGGCTTGTTATTGGTTTTGGGATCATCACGGGTTGTCTGGTGAGAGGGTTGTACCTATTGCATGAGATTAATAGTAAGTTAGATAAATAGAACAATGAAGGACAGTAGGCGGCTCGAATGGGGGCTGTCTTTATTTGTGTTCTTACCATTAATTTGAAATAATTACATTATAAGGTCGTTAAAGGAGGGATGGATATGAATCATATAGTCGACAGGTTGAGGGGGATGAATGTGGAATTTCTGGGCATGAAGGAAATCAGCGGTGTCCACGCGGGGAATATTTTTAGAATCGATGCTTTAAGTGAAGATGAAAGAGTCCAATACATCTACAAAGAATTTGCGGATGAACGAAATCAGGAAGTAGAGATTCATAGAAACATAACAGACATTGTCGATTCCTTCAGTAAGGTCGTTCGCGTATGGGGTGATCCGCCACAAGCGATGCTGATGTGGGATTTGGGGTCTCCGATAAAAGAAGGATTTGATGTATTGTCTTTAGAGGAAAAAAAGAGAACAATGGGTCATATTGTCACAAGATTAACTTCTCTTCATTGTGTGGAACCCGTTCAAACCAAGCTTCCTGACCACCAATTAAGCTCAGAATGGAAGAATTGGTGCTTAGATCAGCTGGGCAAGTTATGCTCAAGAAAATCGTGGGCCAGTCCACGATGGGAGAGAACAATCCAGGAAGCATATGAGCGACTGGATATCCCACATTATCAATCGAAATGTCCATCCGTCATAACCCACGGGGACCCCCATCTCGAAAATGTTTTTTATAAGGATAACGAGGTCTGGTTCATCGATTGGGAATGGGCAGCCATCGGGTCTCCCTTAAGGGACGTGACGATCTTGATGCAGGATATATATGACGATGCCCTGATTGCCTATGTCCCTGAATACTACCTGCAATGCATGAGGGAACGGGGGGGAACTTGGGATAATGAGGATTTTTGGAGTGATCTGAGCCATCTATACATAGACCATTTGACGATGATGCTTGCTTGGGAAGTGGAGAAGTTTTTTCAGGGGCATCTGTCCGAAAAGAAGATTCGCGGAATCATAGAGTGGAAGATTGGGGAGATTGAACGGGTAAGAAAAGAGTTAGAGATGAAGGGGTTGAATGGAAGGATATGAATAAAAAGCCAAAAGTAATGGTGCTCGGAACATTCCATATGCGCTATACACCCGATCTTCAAAGGGTGGAGCTCGATGATGTATTGATGAATGATAGACAAAAGGAAATCAGGGAAGTCGTCAACAGTTTGAAAGAGTTCAAGCCTACCAAAATAGCATTGGAAGTTGAGAAGGAGAAGGATGAATCCCTTAATGAAGAGTATCAAAAGTATTTGAACGATCATTTGTCGTTAGAGGTAGATGAGATTCATCAGTTTGGGTTTAGGACCGCATCTGAATTGGGACATGAGCGACTATATGCCATCGACTGGATGGAGAGTGTCGGCAACATGGGATTGGGACAGGTCATGGAGTGGGCGAAGGAAGAGCAGCCGGAAATGTATGAGTACATTAATGAAACATACCGTCCGAAACTTCACTTAAACATCGATCCCCCCGATATTTATGAAATGGTCAAGAAATGCAATTCAGAATCGAGGATCAAGCTCGACCACGAAATGTATATGGCAATCGCCCGTATCGGGAAAGGAGACGAATTATGTTGGGATCGATTGGGTGAGATGGTGGTACCAACGGAATTTAATCATATACTCGAACCTCGCTGAGATTACCTCTTCACCTGATGACCGGACACTGTTGATCATCGGGGCGGGGCATGTTCACTTAGTGACTCAGTTTTTGGAGGAGAGCGGGTTGGTGGACGTGGTTTCTCCTAATGGTTATATGCGCTAGCTGAAAATAAAAAAGAGGTGAAACGGATGAATGATCAATTCAATAAACACTTCATGCTAGAAAAGGTAAGGGATGGGATTTATGCCGCAATTTCAAAACCAGGTGGCGGGGCAGTTGCCAATGCAGGGTTTGTAAATTTAGGCGATGGAGTAATCGTGTTTGATACGTTTAACACGCAGCAGGCGTCAAAGGCGTTGAGAGAAGCCGCTGAAAGAATCACGAAACAGAGTATCACGTGGGTTGTAAATAGCCATTATCACGGAGATCATATCCGCGGCAATCAAACGTTTAAGGACATTTCTATTCTTTCAAGCGAGACCACCTTAGAAAAAATGAAGGAAATCCATCCTTCCCGAATAGAGAAACAGAAAGCGGATATTGACGGACTCTCTAAATATATTGAATCTCTGGAAAAGCAGCTTCATGAATCAGGAGACTCAACCCTTCAAGATCAAGTGAGCTTTTTACATGAAATGAAACGGTCTTTACCTGACCTTGAGTTGACTTTGCCCAACGAAACATTTATGGAAGAGAAGAATATACAGGGAACAACGAGAACCGCAAAACTATTTACGCTGGGAGGGGGGCACTCCTTTTGTGATAGCATGCTTTATCTTCCGGAAGATAAAGTGATCTTTATGGGGGATTTGGTATTTGTTCAATGTCACCCAACATTTTTTGATGAAACCGATTCAAGAAAATGGATGGATATTTTACGAGAAGTAAAGAAGTTGGATATTGAAACAGTCATTCCGGGACACGGCAAAATAGGGACGAAAGAGGATATTGATACAATGATTCTTTATTTGACACACCTCTTATCTGTTCAACATAAAGAAAGTGCTGAAATCCCTCCTCTTTATAAAAATTGGGCTTCTCCAGGGGTATACTTTCAGAATATTAAACGTGTGAAGAGCAAAAAGGGGACTTCCGTACATGAATAGAGAAATGATGGTACCGATTAATAACTTCAAACTATACGCCAAACTAACAGGTAAGAAAAACAATAAACCGACGGTGGTGATGGATGCCGGCTACGGGGATTATTCGAAAGTCTGGGATTCAGTGATCGGGGAGCTATCAGAAATAACAGAAGTGCTGGTATACGATCGTGCAGGGCTTGGGAGGAGCGAGAAGAGTCCAAATCGGAGGACGAGCCTCGAGATGGTAAAAGAGATGAAGGAACTTCTAAGCATCCTGGACATCAAACCTCCATATCTTTTTGTTGGCCACTCTTTCGGTGGAGTGAATGTGAGTGTATATGCTCATGAATATCCTGAAGAGGTGGCGGGCTTGGTGCTGGTTGACTCAACTCCAGTGAATTATAGGGAACGCTTCCTTCCTACGATGACGAGTGATTTCCAGGAAGCATATCGCAAGCAATTTGTACGAGAAGGCAATTACGAAGAATTTATGGAAAGCCTGGGGATATTAAAAGAATATGAGGAGACTTTAAGTATGCCGGTTCTAGTACTTTCCGCTGGTAAAAAAGATCATTATTCAGAAGCATCCCAGGAATTGTGGAATGACATGCAGAGGGAATTGGCGTTGATTTCTTCTAAGGGTGAATATGTGCTTGCCAAGAATAGCGCTCATTATATTCAAAGGGATGAACCACAGGTGGTGATAAAGGCGGTTGAAAAGCTGATAGAACTTCATTCTGACGAAAAAGTTGAAACCATCTCTGCCATAAATACGTAAAGTAAGAAAAACCAACGGAGGTGCAACCATGTACGAATACACATACGTCCAAACCAGTCTGGGCGGATTTTTCTCCGAGCCTAAGCATAGGGAAATCATCGAGGAGTATGCCTCTGACGGGTGGCGACTCGTCCAAGTGCTTCCACTCAGGTACAACGGAAACGGAAAACCGACGGATTATGAGATCATTTTTGAAAGATCGTTGTCTTAACAAAAGCGGATTTCTCACTTAGAGAGATCCGCTTTTGATTAGGGTGAGATTTTCGAATTGACGGATTTGATCGCTTGATTTAGTTCCGTCAGATCGACTTCTCCTGATTGGGTATCTTTCAGATGGTACTTTTGTTTCAGGTTGATGATTCTTGTTACGCTTTCATCGATTCGCTCCTCTGAGATTTCTCCATTTTTAACGGCCGATTTCAGTGCTTCCATGGCTGTCACTGCCTTTTGAGCATCGTGGGCGATGAGGATCAGGTCGCTGCCGGCTTTGACGGATAGCACCGCAGCTTCTCCCATTCCGTAGTTGTCCGCCACGGCTTTCATGGTCATATCATCGGTGATGACGACACCCTTGTAGTTTAGTCTCTTTCGTAAAAGATCCGTCACGATGGCCTCCGATAGTGATGAAGGATAGGTGTCATCGAGTTTGGGAAGCAGGATATGTGCGACCATGATGAGGTCGGCTCCGTCATCGATGGCTCGCTTGAAGGGGATCAGTTCCAGAGACTCGAGTTCTTGCCGGCTCTTGTTGACTACGGGAAGTGCCAGATGTGAATCGACGGATGTGTCTCCGTGGCCAGGGAAGTGTTTGATCGATGAGAGGATATTCTGGGATTGAATCCCTTTCATCGTCTGGATCCCCAGTTCGCTGACGATATCAGGGTCCGGGCTGAAGGAGCGGTCGCCGATGATCGGATTATCCGGATTGCTGTTCACGTCAAGGACAGGTGCGAAGTCCAAATTGAACCCGAACTCTTTCAGTCCTTTACCGAGAATGGTGCCGACCTCATAGGAAACGTCGGGGTCGTTCGCGTTCCCGATTTTTTGATTGGTAGGGAAGTGCTCGAGTCCTCCGGGGAGTCGCGTCACATTCCCGCCTTCCTCATCGACGCTCAACAGGAGAGGGAGGGGGTTATCGGCGTTTGCTTCTTTCAATTGATTCAGAAATTGGACGGTTTGCTCCGGTTCCTTCAAATGGTCAGAGAAGAAGATGAATCCGCCGACCTTGTACTTCTGGATCAGATTTTTCGTCGGCTCATCCATTTGGGTTCCATTGACGCCGGCTACGAGCATCTGACCGATTTTTTCATCAAGGGTCATATCTGAGATCAGGGAACCGGCGTCACCCTCTCGATCTTTGCCCCCGATCGGATTAATGGCGAAATAGGATAGAATGAATACAAGGATCATGACGATCAAAAGGGAATAACCAATCTTATTTTTCGACATATCATTTGTTCCTTTCAATGTTGGATACTTGGTATCATTCTGTTCGTATCTGACGTACGGTAAACGGAAAAATAGAAAAAGACCCGGTGTGAACGGGTCTTTTCTATGATTATTTAATTCAATTTGTCGAAAAATCTTTGCGACCTACACATCATCACACCTGAAACACCCACACCACAATCGGCCCAAACACCGAACCTAACAGGGCACTCAGCGTCATGGATACGGAGCTCATGGAGACGGTCAACTCCCCATATTCCATCGCTTTCGACGTACCGAGGGCGTGGGATGCGCTGCCTAAGGCGATCCCGCGTCCGAGTGAGCTGTGGATGCGGACCATTTTCAGAATCATCGGTCCGAGGATCACGCCTGAGAATCCGGCGATCATGACGAAGACGACGGTCATGGCGGGGACGCCACCAAGACCGGATGCAATCTGGATAGCAACGGGTGTCGTGATCGATTTCGGCACGATGGACAGGATCAATTCATGGTCGACGCCGAGAACCCGTGCAAACAGGAGTCCGCTCACCATTCCGGTCAAGAGTCCAGCGAAGACGCCTCCGATGATCGGTAAGCGATACTTCATCAGGATCTTCCGCTGTTTATATAGGGGATAGGCCAAAGCGACGACGGCGGGACCAAGCAGGGAGTGAATCCATTTCCCTCCGATCATGTATTCATCATATGGAATATGCATAGAAATCAGCAGTCCGACGATCACAATCGTGGTGGTGAGGACAGGAATCAATACGGGATACGAGAACCGTTGATACACCTTCACCATGGCAAAATAAAGGACGGCGGTGAGGGTGATGATCAGGATTGCGATCAGTGCTTGCTGCATGCTTGTTCCCTTCTTTCAGATCGTTTTTCTAAGTGCTGACTGGCAAAACCGGATACGGCCATGGTCACAACCGTGCTTACAACGACAATGAGAAAGAGCATGGCACCGGTTCCTGATAAAAGAGCGGGGTAGTTCATGACCCCGGTCATGGCCGGGATGAATAACAAAGGCAGGATGGCGAGTAAAAAACTTGCTCCGTCCTCCACGATGATCACGGGGACCACTTTCAACGACAGGCATGCAAGAAGCAGGATCAGGCCGATGATGCTTCCGGGTATCGGAAGGTGGAGGAGATGCTCTACGGCTCCGCCTATAAATGAAAAGGCATAAAGAATGCCAATTTGGATGATGATTCGAATGATTTTCATAACGCAGGACCTCCCGACAGGAAGCCCTTTTTCCCACCTTTCAATGAAAACGCTTTACTTTTCCTGGGATTACTTGTACGATACAACTATATACTTGTATTATACAAGTACCTGCAGTGTTGTCAATGAATCTGTCAGGTTGATTGACGTAAGAAGGAGGGATTCCTATGTCCAAAGAGAACGCAGTTGAACGGATTGAATATGAATTGACCACCCTAATTCGAAAGGCGGTCTTCCGGGATCAGTCTGAGCGGAAAATCGGGATATTGGAGAGGGCGGCCTATCTTTTGATGAGACAGTTAGATGAAGGTGGGCCATCACGGCTGAAGGAATTGGCCGAAGCGTTCCAACTTGATATTTCAACATTATCCAGACAGGCGGCTGCCCTTGAATCAAAGGGGCTCATCCAGCGGTTTTCAGACCCTGGTGACGGACGTGTAAGCTTATTTGATCTTACTGAGCTGGGCAAGGAAAAGCTCGCTCTCGACAGCCACATGAGACTCGAATGGTATGAGGGACTCCTTGAAGGCTGGTCCGAAGAAGAGAAGAGAATGTTCGGGGAACTGTTGGTCCGGATGAACGGTGCGTTTGACGAATAAAATAGGTCCGCTTTCTGTTGTTTTCACACATAGGAAGGCGGATTTTTTTGTCGAAAAATAATCGTTGACCTTGGAAATATCTAACAGTAAAATAAAAATTGATCAATCAATCATTTTTGAGTAAAGAAGGGAGAACAACATGTCACGAGAGGAAAAGATGATGAAAAAGAGAGCGGCGATCCTGGGAGCAGCCGTGAAAACATACAGCGAAAACGGATTTGCCGAAACGACCATTTCGGCCATTGCGAAGGAGGCGGGGGTCAGCTTCGGATCCGTGTTCACATACTTTGCTACAAAGGAAGTGCTCTTTGAAGCGGCGATCCTTGAGCCTCTGGAGGAGATTAAGCCCTATTTCAGTGAAATAGAGGAACGGTACAGTGGGAATCCGATGGAGATGGTCAGGAACATGATCGACTGTCAGCTGGATGTGTTTGCGAGGAATAAGGATTTCCTTCGCCTTTCCCAGCAGGTATTGGCGAGACCGGACCGGTATCCCGTCTTGTTCGCAGAATTGAGTGCCTTTGTCGATGTGTTTGCAGAACGCATTTATCCTGTCATTGAAAGGGGACAGAAGGAGGGATGCTTCTATGAAGGGTCGCCGGTGCTGATGGCTCAATCGTATATTTCTTTATTGAATGGGCTGAGATTGACCTTCATCGATGACCATACGAATCTGATCTGGAGCAATATGAAGATACAGGCACTGCGGTTATTCGGCCCTGTGACGGAAGGGTGGGAGTCTTGATGAGGATACGCGATATTCATCCGAACCTGAAATTACGGCTTGCCATGCAGTTCCTCGGGGGACTTGTGTCCATGGCCGTCATTCCGTTCATGGCTATTTATTTCGCCCAGAAGATCGGCGCGACCCAAACCGGGATCATCTTGGTCCTGATTGTCATCAGCGGAATCATCGGCGGCTTTATTGGCGGGCATATTTCCGATAAGATCGGACGCAGGAAGATTATGATTTTGGCCGAAATCGGAATCATGGTGACGTACTTCTTCATTGCCCTGTGCAATTCACCGTGGTTCGATTTGCCGTATGTAACAGCGGCGTTCTTCGTTCTCAATATGTTTGCCGGCGGGATGTTCCAGCCTGCCGCACAGGCGATGATCATCGATGTGACGGATTCGGATTCACGGAAGCTTGTTTTCACTGTCAGCTACTGGCTCGGAAATCTCGCGACGGCCATCGGAGGCATCATCGGAGCGTTTCTATTTAAAGCCTATCTGTTTGAATTATTCCTTGGGATCACAGGAATCACACTCCTGTCCGTACTGATCACCATTTTCTTCATCTCAGAAACCTACACACCTGAACCCGCCACCAATGAAACCACTTCTTCATCCAACAGGATGGTTCAAAGCTATTCAACCGTTTTGAAAGATAAACTATTCATGATGTATATCCTCGGGGCTGTTTTCATTCTCACCTTGGAGCAATCCCTGACCAATTACGTGGGAATTCGCCTTGAGAGGGATATCCCCGAGCAGCAAACTTCTCTCTTAGGCTTTGACTTCACGCTTGACGGGACGAGGATGCTCGGATTCCTGCGGACGGAAAATACGTTGATTGTCGTACTCTTATCCGCGGTCGTCCTCATTCTGTTCAAAAAGTGGAGGGACCGCTGGACGCTTGTGATGGGAATGTTCATCTTTACCCTTTGTTTCAGTGCCTTTGCTTTTACGAATAATATAGTATTCCTTTTTATCCTTGGCTTTGTCGGGACGTTCGGGGAGCTCATGTATGTGCCGATCAAGCAGGCGATGATTGGGGACTTGGCTCCGTCCAATGCCCGCAGTACGTACATGGCCTTTTACAGCCTGACCTTTTATGGCGCCATGATCATTGCTTCCTTGCTTATCATTGTAGGGGAATGGGTGAGTCCGCTGATGATGGGAGGCATTCTGTTGCTCCTCGGGATGATCGGGACTTTCATGTATCATCTGATCATGAAAACATTGGAAGCGAAAGCGGTGCCGGAAGTCGAAGTGAAGGCATCGGTTTCTTCTTGATAACGAGTGAAGACCCTGATCCCAGGGCCTTCTTTACTTTCTGATGAAAATCGTATGTTTCTCCAACTGGCTTTCTCCATAAGCCTCTGCGATGCCCATCTTCCGGATCGAAGCCTTGTCCACTTTCTTATAAGGAAGCGTCACTTGAAAATCCGTTTCAAAAGGATAATCCTCCAATGTCACCTCATGCTCATTCACCCACCTGGCTTCAAGCTTTTGATTCCCGGAATGAAAACTTTCCGTATTCTTAAATCCGTCCTTGAACCACGGATGCTCGTTTTCTTTCTCAACCCCCGGCTCGTTCAAACAAAAGTAGAGTGATAGATTGTCTGAAAGTTGAAGGAGCTGAAAGTGCTGGGTGAGCAGTGCTTCATCGAGTTCTGGTAGCTGCTTTCGGATGTTCTGTTGCCTATTTGCTTCATCCTGTAAAAATGTCAGGCAGTCCGGATCCTTCGATTTGGCAAAGAATGAACAGAAATGAAGGCTGCATAGGAGCGTCGCATAGAGGTTGGCCTCCTCGATTTCATTCAGCCCGATTTGATAGAATGCAAGCTTTGGGAGAAGGGGATAATCTGAGAAGGTAAAGGGAATCTGCTTCCCGTCGTTCCAGACCGGTGTGTCGTCAAGGCCGATCCAGCTCCGGTCATGCTGGTGGGATGCGTATACGAAGTCATCGAAAAACTGATTGGATTTTAATAGATTGCGATTGATATGCTTGATCGTTTCGCCGGATACATAGGCGTGGTCGTGCTGTTTGATCATGATGAAAGAATCGTCGATTTCTCGGATAATCATAGAATCAACATCCCCTTTTTATGACCATTATAGCAAACTAGACATCTCTTGTTTTGTCAAAAAAAGATCGAAAGCGGCATGGGCTTTCGATCTTTGGATGTTAATGGTGCTGACTGTGATCTCCACTCTCAGCAGGAGCATGATCATTTAAGGCTTCGACGTCTGCTTTGGAGAGTTCACCAACGGCAAATGGCAGAGTCGGCATGATGGTGGATCCGTTGTTTCCTGCGTGGACTTTGATGTAATAAAGTCCGTCTTCCGTCAGGTTCTTATTGAATGTGTACATGCCTTCTCCTGCATTCTCGGCTCCTTCCATTCCATCATGGAAGGAACCGTCGCCTTTCCAGATTTCCACATGAACAAAGTCGGCATCATCCACTGTTTTTCCGTCTTGTGTGAGCTCGATCTTAATCGGGTCACCGCTTCCTGAAAATTCGTCCGGCATCGTAATATCAGCCTGAAGGGGAGACTCCTGAATGTACAATTCCGCTGCATCTTCTTTCGGGGTGCAGGCACCAAGAAGCGTGCAAAGGAAAAGGATACTCACATATTTTAAGGTTGTTTTCATGTCCCATCGTCCTTTCTTATGCCGCACCAAAGAATTTTTTCGTGGCAGGGATTTTTTTGATCAATAACCGGTCAAGAAGCAGGATGACAATCAGGGAAGCCCCGACAAGTGGGAACAGGATCCCGAGTGCAATCATGACAAGCAAGAAGTACTTCAACTTCAGGATGCCCGGTGATTTTGGTGCACCCATTTCTTTCTTTGGTTTGCGTTTCAGCCACAGATAAAATCCGCTGACTGCGACCAGCATGATACCAAGACAGATGAGCAGGCTGATCAGCTGATTAATGAAGCCGAACTGTGTGCCTGTGTGGAGGGTGATCCCCATGGCGACGATCTTGCCACCGATTCCGTAGTTGTCGAAACGGTAATCGGCGAGAACGGCTCCTGTATACTGATCAAGGTGCATCGTGACTTCATTTTGAGCTTTGGCCGGGAAGGCGGATAGAGTATAGACGCCGTTTTCATCCTGAGGGATGTAGACGGTGTAACTTGGATCGATTCCTTCTCGTTTGGCAATGGATACAACATCATTCATGGAAAGTGGTGTGTACCCTTCAAGGGCTGATACGGGAACTTCCAAATTCTCAGCGGCCCAGGGGACGTCGGCGATTTCCTTTGTTTTCACGACGGATTGAGGTGCTTCCCCTGTCCAGATGGATGGAGGATAACCGGCACCTGCGTTGGTCATGAGATTCTGAAAGTTGGTTCCCCAGAATCCGGACCAGGGAAGTCCCGTCATGATCAGAAACAGCATTCCTGCTGTGACCCAGAACGCAGGGACAGCGTGAAGATCCCTTCTGAAGATCTTCTTCCCTTTAGTGAAGCGGGGAAGGAACACGCCTGAGAGCTTGTCTTTTTTACGGGGAAACCATAGGAATAATCCCGTGACAATCAGGACAATGGCCCAGCAGGCAACAAGTTCGACAATGCGGTCGCCGAGGGTACCCGCCATCAGTTCCCCGTGAATTTCTTCGACTTTATTCATGATCCGGTCTTCAGGCTTCAATTCACCCAGTGACTTTCCAGTGTAGGGGTTCAAGAAGACAGTAGCAGAGCCGTCTTCTGTACTGATGCCGATTTCACTTGAGCGGTCGGCGACCTCCCCGGGACGGAAGCTTGTGATCTGTGCATCGGGGTGAAGCGTTTTCACTTTATCGATGAGTTCAGTGGCTTGAAGCTTCTCCCCTTCTGGATTGACTTCGTAATACTTTTGATAGAGATTCTGTTCGATCTGGGGCTTGAACAGGTAAATCGACCCCGTCACAGCGAGGATCAGCAGAAACGGGGCAATGATGAGGCCCGCATAGAAATGCCATCTCCAAATCGTTTGATATGATTTTTTATCCATCGTATTTTCCTCTTTTCCTAGTCGTGGCAGCAGCCCGATCCTTGCATGTCATTTGAAATCGCCGTGATGGCTTGTGGAAGCGTGCAAATTTTACCCCCGAATCCGGTCTGGAATTGTTCCGCCTGCTTCCTCGACTCAAAGGAAATGACCTGTGGCTGACAGCAGTTCAGGTTCAGATCCGCATCAATCAGGTATGTGGCGGTTTTTCCGCTGATCGTCATATCCGTCAGGAAGTCACGACAGAGGATCTGCATCACATCCTCCTTGATGTCTTCATAACGAAGTAATCCACAGTGCGGACAGCAGGTTTGTTCGATGGTGTGATCCTTCTTGATGAGTTGGACCGATCTTCTTGAAGTGGTCGGTTTCAGGCAATATACACAGGAGTCAGATGGGATACCCTCGGGTTCCATGGCAGAAATGCCGTTTGAAGTCTTGTGGACTTTGTTCGCTTCCATCAATGGCTTCAGGTCCCGGTAGACCGTCATTTCCGACACCTCTAGACGGGAGCTTATGTCTGATACACGCAGTGTTCCTTCTTCTTTTATCCAGGTTAAAATCTGTTGTTGTCGATCAATCGGCAGCATGATACCCTTCCTTTCTTCTTTGTTTACTAGATTCATAATAGTTAAGCTTCAACCTTTGTTCAATAGATTGTGTGTGAAAAAAAGTGAAGAAATGTTGAAGTGTAACATAAACGACATAGAAACTTTTAAATCTCCTCACAAATGTTATATAGGAAGAATACGTAATGGCAGTCGGATTGGATCATAAAATATATCTTATTTGCCCATTTATTTCTGTTTGTTTTTGTTAATCTTTTGTGAGTTTATCCTTGGGATTGGTCATGTATTGTGTCAGAAAGCAAGTCCACTAGAATGAACCGCATTTAATAAAAATAAAAGAAGGTTTTCTCCTCTTAATAACGAAATCATTATAATGAAAGACAGTATATGGGAGGTATGAACAATGGGAAGAATGGTACATTTCGAAGTGCATGTGGATGATATGGAACGGGCCAAGACGTTTTACGGGGAAGTATTCGGCTGGAAGTTCGAGGACTGGAGCGAATACGCCGGAATGCCTTATGTGGGGGCTGTGACAGGGGACGAGAATGAGATGGGGATCAATGGTGCTCTGATGCAGCGTCAAAGTCCTCCACCTCAGCCGAATCAGCCGATGAACGGGTATTCGTGTACGATGGGCGTCGGTAATTATGATGAAACCGAGAAACTGATTCTTGAGCACGGCGGCAAGGTCGCCATGCCGAAGTATGCTTTGCCAGGAATGGCGTGGCAGGGATATTACATAGACACGGAAGGCAATGTGTTCGGGATTCATCAGCCGGATAAGGACGCGAAGTAGTGTTGGGATGTCTGACCTGAATCGGGGGTCAGGCATTTTTTTGTTACTCAAAAGATCAATGATTGTGTGGTAAAATAAGGATGTGAAAGAAAACGAAATGAGGAAATAACTATGCTGGGAAAAATGAGAAAAACGATCAGCCTGATTGTACTGGCAATAGCCATCTATGGACTTGTGTCGGGTAATAATGGTTTGCTTCCATTTACAATGGCGGGGTTGGGGATTCTAATGGTGATAATGGGATTGGAAGAATACCAAAAGAATCGGAAGTCGTATAGAAGCTATCTGCTGTTTGCCGTATCGATCTTCATGTTATTTGTCTTTATTCAACTCCTGATCTATAAATCAAGTATATAAAAAAGGGATGAAGCATCGATTGCCTCATCCCTTTTTTCTTGTCATCACGTTGATGAAATCTTCGATGAACATTTGATAGTCAATCTCCAGATAGATGTTGATATTCTTTTCAGCAGGTTTCGAACTGACCCTGAAATCAGCGATGGAGGTACCTTGGCCGAGGCCTGTGGTCAGTACTTCGACGTCCCTTCTGATCGTTTTCCCCATGTCCGGGTTTACCATCAGGGAGAGGGTGACGACATCGTGGAGTGGGGCACCGTTTATCCCTGGGATGAGTTTCTTATATGCATCGATATAGTAGGTCATGACGTCATCCAAAATCTGAACGAGGGGGTTACCGTTCACCTCCTGAATGGTTTTGATGTGTTCGAGGGTGACGATCGCTTTGTTGGTGACATTCAAAGGAGCGATGTACAGATTGTCGAGATTCTTGACCACGAGTTCTGATGCAATCGGATCTCCGTAGAAGTTGGCTTCTGCTGACGGTGTGACGTTTCCTGGTACGAAAAAGGCCCCTCCCATGATATAAAACTCTTTAACGTCGTTGGCAATATTTTCTCCCAGGATAAAAAGGGTGGCGAGTGATGTGTTCCTCCCAACGTCCACGATGGTGACGTCTTTATTTTCTTTTATGATGGTGTAGAGTTTAGAAAAGTTGGTGAGTTCACCGGAGAAATTTTCGGGAGGGCGGATCGGACCCAGCCCATCACTACCATGGATTTCGGGATAGTAGGTGGGTATTTTCCCCGATGATGGGCTGTTGGAACCCCCGATGATCGGAATATCCGTCCTCCCGGCAAGCTTGAGAAGATAGGCGATGTTATCGGTGGCCTGCTTCTTTTCGACATTTCCGTAACTGGATACGATGCCGAGTATGTTAATGTCCGGATTCAAGAGGGCGTACATGATGGCCACTGAATCATCTATACCCGGATCGGCAAATAAAAGAATATTTTTCATGGGGATTCTCCTCGGCTAGCGTTTTTTTAAAAACATATCGGAGAAAAGGAAAAATTATTCCATTCGTCGATAAAATGAAACCGTAGCCTCAGCCATTTCCAGGACCTTTTCCTTGAGATCAGCCGGTTCGATGATGTTTACTTGATCGGCGAACCCGATCAGATAGCCTTTTGCCTCTTCTTCCGTATCGAAAGAAAACGTCACAGGTATCCATTCCGCGCCTCTCCGTTCCCCGACTTCAAGGACCCGGGCAAACCGTCCCGTGAAGGTGAGCCTGGATAACACTTGTGGTGCCACCTCGACTTTCACTTTAAAAGAGGGAAGAGTCTTGATAAAGGATGTTGTGGAGGATGACCAGTAATGTGCCAGGTCAAAGCCTTCGGGTCTCTGGAATGTCTCGTTCACTCTTTCGGTATGATGAATCCGGGAAACCCGGTAGTTACGAATATCCCCGTTTTCCTTGGCTGCGACGAGGTACCAAAGATCCCCTTTCGCCACGAGCCCCAGTGGTTCCACCAAGCGGTCATCGGTTTCTCCGTCTGCACGTTCATAGGTGATGACTAATTTGATTTCCTGGAAGATCGCCTCTTTGATCATTTCAAGGGAGGCAGTCTTATCTTTCTGCTTTCGCCAGGAGCTCGTGTCGATGTGGATCCGGTTCCACACGTCTTTCGCCTTTTCCCGGTAAATCGATGGGAGGGAGGCAATAAGCTTGTTCCGCGCTTCTTCCGTCGTGCGGGTCAGCCCGAGATCGTCCAGGAGATGAAAGGAAGGAGACACGAATAGTGCACGGATTTCCGATTCCTTCAACCCGGTCAGATCCGTCCGGTAATCTTCAAGGAGCGACCAGCCCCCGTTTTGGCCACGTTCCGCCACAACGGGAATCCCGGTACCGCTCAGGGCTTCCATGTCACGGTGGATGGTCCTTTCAGACACCTCCAATTTCTCCGCCAGTTCCTTCGCGGTCATTCGGCCGTGTGTTTGTAGTAGTAGCAGAATGGATACCAATCGATCGCCTCTCATATAGGTCACCTTTTTCTTCGTTTTTCTATTATTTAATGAAATATGACAAAGGATGTCAAGAATGGAATCGTATAATGGGGTTATCTTAGATGTTGAAAGGAATGGTTGGATGAAATCACTCGAAGGAAAAGTAGCACTTGTTACAGGAGCAAGTCGGGGGGCTGGGCGTGCAATCGCCATTGAACTTGGAAAAGCAGGAGCCAGGGTTTATGTCACCGGTCGCAGTACGAAAGGGAAGTCAACACAGAGCTTTCCGGGCACGATTGATGATACGGCTGCCCAGATTGATGAAGCCGGTGGTACAGGGATTGCGGTACGCTGTGATCATACGGTCGATGCCGAAACGAAAGCAGTCATCGATCAAATTCGTGAAGAGCAAGGGAAGCTTGATATTCTTATCAATAACGTTTGGGGCGCACATGATATCGGCGTGAATCCGGGCGCTTTCTGGGAACAGTCCCTTGAGAATTGGGATACGATGTTTACGGCAGGCGTGAGGGCGCAGCTTGCGACCAATCACTTTGCCATCCCTCTGCTTCGGGAAAATAAAGAAGCCTTGATCGTTCATACGACGTTCTGGGATGAAGGGAAGTACACGGGACAGTTCTATTATGACCTGGCCAAAAATGCACTTGTCCGCATGGCGTACGGACTTTCAGAAGAGCTGAAAGAAGACGGGATAGCGGTCATGGCCGTATCTCCAGGATTCATGAGGACAGAGCTCGTACTTGAACATATGGGAGTCAACGAGGATAACTGGCAGGAATCCGAAGACTTGAAGGTATCTGAAACCCCTCATTATGTGGGTCGTGCCATCACGGCACTCGCGATGGACTCAAATGTGATGGAGAAGACGGGACGTGCGTTGAGGGCAGGTGACCTTGCTCAAGAATATGAGTTTACGGATGTGGATGGTCGGTATATCCCGCCATTTACGTTATAGAATGGATGTCCCCTCTCGAAGGGGGCTTTTTTATTGGAATGCAGACTTAGTCAACCCCTATACCGAATACACTATCCATGATAACCACTTTTCAAACGGAATAGGGGTGGCATGATGTTTTCTGTGACAGAAATGCAGACGTTCGAGTTGTTTTCTGTTCCCCATATCTCGGTGCTGTTGATGTTTGTGGCACTATCATTCTGGCTCGTGTACTTCAGGCATTTCCTAAAGAGGTATCAGACTGTGTTAAAATGGACGCTTTTTTCGATGCTCGTGCTGAGTGAGGTGTCCTGGCATATCTGGCTCGTGTCAACGGGACTGTGGGAGTTGGGGGATCTGCCCCTGCAGCTCTGTTCCGTCAGTACGTTCATAGCCATTTATTTATTCTTGAAATCAAACCAGAAGGCCTTTTATCTCCTGTTCTTTATCGGATTTCTTCCTCCAATCTTAAGCATGGTCACACCTGAAATGACTTATCAATTTCCTCATTACCGCTTTTTAAAATACTTCCTCCATCATGCAGCCATTGCGTGGTCCGTTCTTTATTTCATCGTATATGAAGGCTACCGGGTCCCAAGGAAAGCCATATGGACCGGCTTCCTCATGGTCAATCTTCTCGCCGTGCCGATCTTTTTCCTGAACATCCTTCTTGATACGAACTTCTTCTACCTGGCCAATCCCACAGAATCGAAAACGATCTTGTCCTTTTTCGGAACGGGGATCATATATTATATTAATCTCGAAATTGCGGCACTTGTCGTGTTTTTTGTGACGTATGTTCCCATGGGAATGCTTGTAAAGAGGGAGAGGGTTAAAGGGTAACCCTTTTCCTATGGGATACGTCTAACGTTTAAAAGGGGAGATGAACATGAGAAAGGCATTGGCAGTGAGCAATATCATTGCACTGATCGCGATTATTCTATTTATTATTCAACCTTTCCGTACCGCGCCGCCGACACCGAATGTATCAGCAGGAGAAGTCAGTATCCCGACTACAGAAGGTTCCTATTGCTGGGACGGACTCCTTTCAGGGGGATGTGTGGATAAAGCGTATTCAAGTGTAGTAGCGATGGCAGGGGAAGATCAACCAACCTCCGTGTCCTCAGGTGAGAAGATCACAGTGACATTTAATAAGAAACCTCAACAGATCGGTGCAGAGCAATGGGTCGGAGAAGAGCAGGTGGAAAGTGTGAGCATGAAGGATCATACGATCGTGGTTCCTGACCAGAAAGGGGTCTATGTCTATCATCTAGTGGCCCATTGGAAGCAGGGGGACGGAAGTTATGTGTTTTCGGTAGAAGTGAAGTGATCCACAAAACGCTTGGATCTCCAAGCGTTTTGTCATATCTCACAGCTTAAGCTTCAGCCCTTCATGGGTGGCTTTAAAACCCAATCTCTCATAAAACCTCAGTGCATCCGGCCTTTGCTTATCCGTCGTCAATTGAATGAGGTGGCATCCGCGTTCTTCAGCACGGGCGATGGCCCACTGGATCATCTTCGTCCCCACGCCTTCCCCTCTTACAGAAGCAGATGTCCTGACGCCTTCAATCGTCGCTCTCCATCCGCCTTGATGGGTGAGGTAAGGAGTGAACGTGATCTGCTGCACCCCGACTACTTCCTCGCCTTGACAAGCGACGACCAATTCATTGTTGGGGTCAGTATCGATGGCGTTAAATGCCTGGATGTAGCTTTCAGGTAGGGGATGCTCATAACGTTCCCGTTTACTTCCGAGTACGTCATCAGCAAGCATTTCCACGATACGATCTACGTCTTTTTCAGTAGCTTCTCTAAACTGCAATTCTCTCTCCAAGTGAATCCTCCTAATCGTAAAAGCCTTTTGATAAGTTCTATGCTAACTGAATTCATCTGATAAGGTAATGATTATTATTTTATGAAAATCAATAAGTGTACCTTATGGAATTTCAAAAGGCTCTCACACCAAAACGGTATGAGAGCCTACTCCTTTATACCTGAACCTCAAACTGCTTCGAATACAGTCTGGAATAATGACCATTATGCTCGAGTAGCGCTTCATGGGTCCCTTCTTCGACAATCCTTCCATCTGACAACACCACGATTCTTCCAGCGTTCCTGATCGTCGATAAACGATGGGCGATGACGAGTGTCGTCCTGCCCCTTGCCAGTAACTCCAGGGATTCTTTGACGATGCTTTCGCTTTCATTATCAAGGGCGCTCGTCGCCTCATCAAGAATGAGGATGGGCGGATTCTTTAAAAATACACGGGCGATACTGAGCCTCTGCTTCTGACCGCCTGATAACCGGACGCCGCGCTGACCGATTTCGGAGTGATATCCTTGTGGCAAACGGGTAATGAATTCATCGGCGTTCGCTTGCTTTGCCGCCTTCATCACCTCTTCGTCGGTTGCTTCAGGTTGACCATAGCGGATATTCTCCATCACGGTGCCGGAAAAAAGGTACACATCCTGCTGCACGATCCCGATATTGCTTCTGAGAGAATTCAAGTCCAGGTTTTTCACATTTTCCCCATCTATAAAAACCGCACCCGCAGAAACGTCATAAAAACGGGATATCAGGGAGCTGAGAGTCGTCTTTCCCACTCCCGATGGTCCGACGATCGCGACATATTCCCCTGGGAGGACTTCAAGAGTTAAATCCTTGAATACAGGTCCTAAGGCAGAATCATAATGAAATGATATGTTCTTCAATGAAATATGTCCCTCAACGCTAGAAAGAATCTTTGCATTTGGGACATTCTCGATGTCAGGCTTGATATTCATGATTTCCATGAATCGCTGAAATCCTGTCACACCTTCTTGAAATTGAGTACTCATATGAGTGAGCCGCTGAATGGGCTCGATCATAAAGCCGATATACAGAAGAAACGTAATCAAGTCGGCCAGGTCAAGGGACGCATTTACGATCTGGATGGACCCGAAGATGACAATCGTGACCGTAATCAGCTGAATGAATGCTTCCGTCCCATTATAGAAGTACGCCTCTGCACGATAGGTTCCTTTTCGGCTTCCTAAAAACCGTTCATTTTCCACATTGAATTTCCTGATTTCAAGAGATTCATTGGCAAACGACTGAACGACCCGGATGCCTGATAAGGAATCCTCCACCTGGGCATTGATGTCTCCGATCCGCTCTTTATTATCCGTCAACGCCCGGTTCAACTTTTTATTGAAGTAAAGGGAGAAGAACCCGAGGACTGGAAAGAAACAAAAAACGGTCAAGGTCAGAGGAGCGTTGATCCAGAAGAGAATCACAAACGCCCCAAGAAAACGAACCAGGTATTTCACATAATCTTCAGGTCCGTGATGATAAAGCTCCGAGACCATCAACAGGTCATTCGTCACCCGGCTCATCAACCGGCCCGTCTTCTCTTTATCATAAAAACGGAAAGACAGCTTCTGCAGATGAGCGAATAATTCACCTCTCATATCGGTTTCCATTCGTGCCCCGATCTCATGCCCCTTGTAATCCACAATGTAATTCCCAACGTTTTGAGCAACAACAAGAACCACCATCACACCGCCGATCCAAAGGACATCCTCAAAAGCCGTAGAAAGACTTCCGGCCAGAACATCCTTCGTCACATAACGGACAAGGAGTGGAAAAACGAGAGTAAGGGAAGAGGTGATCAAAGCACTGAACAGCACAATCAAAAAAATGGAACGATACGGTTTGTAATACGAAAGAAATTTTTTCACAGGAAAAGTCATAACATACCCCTTTATGCGTTAGTTCACAAAACACATATAAGGGGGAAGACCGTCACGTTAAAAAGGCGTTCCACCCTTATATGTTCGTACGGTTACCATCGCAATGTTTCTCATGAAAACAGCCTCCTTTAATTTCGATACCTTTATTGTATGATGGGCTTTGTGAAAAATAAAGTTAATTTTCTGATAATTAATCGAATCGGAAAAATTGTAACACACGGTATCCAGTTTTAAATCGAGTCAGTATATTAAGGTCGAGGGTGAATGAGGGGGCAATACATATGTAAAATAGAACAATAACATCATTCAAGGGTCTTGACGAACATGGTGACCCCCTATTTCCCTTTGCCCAAAACAATGTGAATCACCCATGGAACCCAAGCGAAAACAGACTGTAGATCTTTAGAGAAAGAAGAGAGAAAACACCACCAACAACGTGCGTGTAGCGGGCGCGCGTAAAGATGGTGTCAGTATCCTGAAAGGAGGGACAGAAGGAAGCCTATTCAACCTTTTCAGTCAAAAAATCTATGATTCTATCTCTCGCTTTTTGTGCGGATTCATTATGAAAGTTTGTCGAATAGGGGTCACTGAATCCATGTGTACCGCTATATTTTTGAATGTCGATGTACTTTCGTCTTAATCTTGCAATCACTTCATCCACTTGGAAAGAGGGTTCTTCTTCTGGGAAAAACAACACGGTTGGACACAGTGGTTTGACCTCTAAATAGTTTCGTATCCGTGACCCGTAGTACCCGACGACACCATCCACCCTTTCATCATCGCTGCATAACCAGGCCACCGTCGCCCCTGCACTGAACCCTATGATCACAATTTTCTTGTATGTTTGTCGATAGATTGAGAGAATGCTCTTTATTTTGACAACCGCCTCTTCAAAGCCTATGTCCTTGACGAAAGAACGGTATGACATCTCTTCCTGAGAATAATCAAAAGCCGACCCTTTTTCTAAAAGATCCGGACAGATGACGTCCTTTCCTTGGGATGAGATGAATGCGCAGAAGTCTTGTATGTGTTGGTTGATTCCATAGATTTCGTGGATTACTATCACTAGCGTACTAGAATTTTGTTGAAGTCGAATCATGTTATTCCTCCTTTCGTGCTTCTTATATTTTACTCGTTTTTCAGGGGGAACTGAATAGAAAGGAGTGGGTAGGTTTTCCTGTTAAGTGAGGTCCGTCCCTCAAAATATTTGAAAATGAATCTACCAGTATATTACATTTGATGATATGATTAATAGTGCATAAGTACTAGAGTGGTTGAAAATTGTACATATAAATTTTTTGAGAAAGTTGGTCAGGTTATGGGATTTTTAAAGAGTTTGGGTAAGGGTGCAGGAGAACTGGTTGGAGGTGTGACAGGAGGACTCATTAAAGGAGTCGGTGAACTGACTGGATCGGATTTCATTAAGGAAGTAGGGGATGGAGTAAAGCTATCCACTGAATTTGCTGGAAAACAATTGGGGAACGTGGCAGAAGGAGCTTGGAATGTAGGAAGTGGAATGGTGAGCAAGGATGATTCTATAATCGACAAGGGAATTTCTGATATTGGGGAAGGCGTTGGAAGCACAGCGAAAGCCGTTGGACAAGGTATCAGTTCTACTATCAAAAGTGTCGGGAATGTGGCCGGCGGAGTGATGGATGGAGACGAAAATCGCTGGAAAAAGGGTCTAAGAGACGTTGGGAAAACCGTTGCTGTTGGTGCTCTTGGCGTATCGATATTGGACATTGCAGATGTAGTGGATGTGAATGGAAATGAGGGAGGCATCGACGGAGGCGGCAATGATTCAGGAACCGTTGCAATGGAAGGTCAATCAAATGCCCCTGATTCTGCAAATGCTGAAGGAACAATTAATCAGGACTACATAGTGGATGATAACCCGAACCATCACGGAGTCGCTCCTCATTGGGTGGACGGCTATTATCGAGCAGACGGTACGTTTGTAGAGGGATACTGGAGAGATGGTGATGGGGATACGAGTGTAGATCGAACCGTTGAACAGGGCGGAGGCTGGATTCAAAGCAACCCTGATTACCGTTTACCGGTGGAAAAAGTGTAACAGGTAGGTTTTGAGTGAAGTTAAAAGAGAGAAAACGGTATCTGACAATTTTGGATACCGTTTTCTTTCATTACTGCCTCGGCCCAAGCAGCATCACACCAACCCCAACGATACATATCCCGGCACCGACCCAATCATAGAGATCAGGTGTCTTCTTATCGATTCCCCATCCCCACAGGACGGACAGGACAATGAACACCCCGCCGTAAGCAGCGTAGACACGGCCAAATGAAGGGAAGGACTGGAAGGTGGCGATGACGCCGTAGAGTGCCAGGGCGATCCCGCCGGCGACTCCCCAATAGGCGGGTTTTCCTTCCCGAAGCCAAAGCCAGATAAGGTAGCCTCCTCCGATTTCGGCGATTCCGGCAAGAATGAATAAGATGATGGCATTTATCATGTGATCACTTCCTTTATCAGTTTAGCTACTTGAATTATAACGTACTTAGAGCAAGGTTTAGAATCTACGTTTCTTTGTAGATGTCTATCACCATCAAACCTTCTAGATTAGGGATACATTTTGTCTAGGTGAAATGTATATAACTGATATGTTAAAAAGGTCCGGTGTGAATGCGGAGCATCAATACCAGGAAAAAAGCAGGGTTTCTCCTCCTGATACAGAATTGGTTATAGTGAATGATATTTTCAGGAGGTTATAGAAATGGCTGTAACGACAGGAATATTGGAATGGACGCTGTTGTCGGAATGTCCGATTCCAGATGATGTGAACGATCTTTTAATCAGTGGGGAAGAGGCAGTGGCTGCGTATAAGACACTCCGGGATAGTGCCATTTTCACTAATAAGAGATTAATTGTAAGAGATGCGCAGGGGCTGACCGGGAAAAAGGTGGAGATCTATTCTCTCCCGTATTCTTCCATCAATATGTGGTCAACGGAGAATGCAGGCAGTTTCCTTGATGTGAATGCGGAAGTAGAGCTTTGGACGAGAGCCGGTCATATAAAAGTGAAGTTGAAGAAAGGGATCGATGTCCGCAAGTTTGATAAGTTGATTGCGGATGCACTTTTGTCGTGATTCTGATTTGATTACAGGACAAAGTCGGGAAATCAATTGTTCAACCTTTATGCAGTCAAATGAATTGAGTGAGATGGGGAACTAAATTTTATTTGCATCTGTCCTGTAATGAGCAATTTATTGGCACCAGTGATTTCAACTAATACAATTAAGTACACGTATTCATCTGTTTGGTCGAATTGAACATGCATCTTCGCCAAACATTGAAAGCCAGGATAAGACTTCCTGTCCCTATCAAAACGTTTGTCTATTCCTACCAAACCTTCTACAATGTAAGGAACAAGAGATGGGACTCGTCTCAATACGGAGGTGGAAATGAAATGGACAACACGGAGAAACATTTTTCTGAAGAGAAATTTTGGGATAAGTTAAAAAGATATGGTGTGAAGGCCGGACATTCCGTCGTATATACGGCGCTGCTCCTTTATTTTGTCCTGCAAAAGCCGGATGTTCCGAAGAAGTCGAAGATGATCATCATCGGGGCACTCGGATATTTCATCCTTCCAACGGATTTCATTCCGGACATGGCAGTGGGGGTAGGGTTTACCGATGACCTTGGCGCCCTCGGTCTCGCGTTATTGCAGGTATCCATGTATATCGATGATGAGGTGAAAGCGAAGGCCAAGGCGAAGCTCGCTGACTGGTTTGGTGAAGGGGTGGATACGTCTGAGGTTGATGGGAAGTTGTGATTGGTCATCCCTTAAGATGGCTACACTTCCTGCCCAATGATTTAAAGAATAGTTGATGAGAAAACCAAGGCTCTGAATCTTAATGATTCAGAGCCTTTTACTATTGATTTTATTTTTCGCACATAATTCCGAGTAATTTTATATAAATAATAAATATTAAATTACATTTTGAAGAAAAGAGGATTTGAGATGAGAAAATTATTGATCTTTGCTATAGTCGGTTTCTTCGCACAGTTAGTGGATGGTTCGCTTGGGATGGCTTTTGGATTGACGTCATCGTCCTTATTGTTAGCGTATGGAGTGGCTCCCGCGGTTGCTTCTGCATCTATTCATATGTCAGAGATTGCTACGACTGCGGCTTCGGGTTTCTCCCATTATAAATTTGGAAATGTAAACAAACGTATGGCCCTCTTACTGGCGATACCAGGGGCCATCAGTGCTTTCGTAGGGGCAGCATTCCTGAGCAATATTCCCGGAGGTTTAATCAAACCTTATATTTCCTCATTCCTCCTGCTGTTGGGAGCGTATATATTCTTCCGATTCCTGCTCACTTCCAGGAGACAGGTGAATGAAGTGACTTCGAGTAGTGGCGGTAAACTGTTAAAGAAACGGTTTCTTTTCCCCCTTGGAGCAATTGCGGGTTTCTTTGACGCGATAGGTGGAGGAGGTTGGGGACCAATTAACACCCCCATTCTGATGGCAAACAAACACACTTCCCCCCGTGAAGTAGTAGGGACGGTTGATACAAGTGAATTCATCGTTACGATTGCAGCAACCGCGGGGTTTGTTCTGTTTCTGGGGTGGGAACAGTTCAACTGGTTCTGGGTGCTGGCATTTGTTATTGGAGGCGTTCTGGCTGCACCGTTAGCAGCGTGGCTGGTTAGAATCATGCCTTCCTATCTTCTTGGGGTCCTGGTGGGTGGGTTTATAGTCCTTACCAACCTCAATACTTTATTGAAAGCTGGAGGTGTCAGCGGGGATATTTCCATGGGAGCCTATATTCTTGTTGCCGTCATTTGGATTGGTGGGATCATCTTTAGTCTGAGAAAGAATGAGGACGGGAAAGCCTAAAAGAAAATTTGCAACCTTAGTTAATGGAGAGAAGAGGGGGCTATGTAATGGGGGATGCTAAAGAGACTAGTGAAAGCTCCCCTTCTTCGATTCACTACCTATCATTTTACTTTCTCATCGTAGGACTTCTCATTAAGGTGAGGAGTCTATCCTGGCAAAGAGCATGTATTAGTTTGGGGTGGTGATCACTTTTATTTTTAATGCTTTGGTCTGTGGTGGATTGGATTCACGAATTATATCAAACCACACAGATAATTCCTGTCCTTCCTCTACAAGCTTGATCATTTCTTCATCCGGAACAGATATACGAATCGTTTCAGAGTATCTATCCCTTGATTCCCCGGTTAAAGCGAGAGTCATTCCCTTGCTGCGTTTTTCAAGAACCTTCCCATGCAGTATCTTATTGTCGGACATTTTGTCATAAGCCAGGTCTGGGTCTTCACAGCCTAGAAGCAGAGTGGTTACTAGTATTATCATAAATCGGTATCTTTTCATTATATTCACCTCGATGAATATGTCGAGATGACAGGGAGGTAAGTTTCAAAGAGTTCAAGAATTGGAGAAGTTATTAAAAAAGTATCAAAGAAGAGTTTGTAATAAAAAATACATTTTTTCCATAAATAGGTTTACAATATTAGTTAGGTGCCTTACAATAAGGTGACATACTAAAGGGGGGTGAACATGTTGTTAAATGATTTTAATCTTAAAAATCTCCCCTCATCCAAAACGTTAATGACCTATTCAGAGAAATTTCCTGAAGTGGATGTAGAGGGTGTACTAATGACTTTGGAGTTTTTAAGCACTGCAAAGGAAGTCAACAGTGCCTATGGAAAATATTTTTTAGAACAAGGTCTTTCAGAAGGGAAATTCACTTTACTGATGCTTCTTTATCGTTGCCCCGAGTATCCAGTCACCCCATCGGAGCTAGCCCAAAGTGCAAATGTGACAAAAGCCACTATCACGGGGTTAATCGATGGACTGTCAAAGGACGGGTTAGTTAAGCGTTCGATTCATCTAGATGATCGACGAAAGCAAGTGGTCCTTTTAACAACTCATGGGATCGATGTTTTAGAAAAGATGTTACCCAATCATTATAGAAAAACAGCAAAGCTTGTTAATAGGTTATCCACGGAGGAGAGAAGCGTTTTCCTTCAACTGTTAAGTAAGGTGAGGGAAGGGATTTCAGATTTTAATGAGAAGTAAAATATTTAATAGTGAGGGAGTATGGTCCATGAATAAGCAAGAGTACTTTGAGGCGCGAATCGAAGCTACATTAAGTCCGATGGATTATATATATTTGAAGAAGAAGAAGCCGGAAAGTGTTGTCTTAATTGATGTTAGAAACGGTCCGGCAGAGGCCAGGAAGAATAAAATTCAAGATGCACTTATAATTCCACAGTCTGAAATTGAAGTTCGTCTCCACGAGATTCCAAAAGATAAAAAGGTTGTGGTTTATTGCTGGGATGTATGGTGTAATACTGCAGCAAAAGTAGCATCGAAACTGTTAAAAAAGGGATACAGCGATGTTCAGGAATTGACTGGCGGGATTGCAGCGTGGGAAAAAATGAATTTTCCACAAGAGCCAATAATGGTCGAGGAATCTAACTGTGGTTGTTGAAAAAGAAGGGACGATAATTCCTAAAGCTCCTTACGATTTTGTTAAGACCCTTACATTTTTAAGAAAGTTCCCACCATCGAAGGAAGAACAAGCACGTAATACTTATACAAAAGCAATCATGATTGATCATCAGGTTATTCTGTTCGAACTGTTTTCTAAGGGCGATATAGAAAAACCTCAATTAATATACAGATTATATTCAGATACCGACATGACAAATGAAAGGATAGCAGAGGCTATCAAACGAATATCATTTTTTCTTAGCTTGTATGACGACCTTAACCCGTTTTACCGACTATCCAAAACTGATCCCACTTTTTATCCGATATGTAAGAAATTGTATGGATATCACCAAGTTAAGTTTTTAACCGCCTTTGAAAATGCATGCTGGGCAATCCTTTCCCAAAGGACTCCTGTTCATTTAGCACGTAGTATAAAGAATGAATTAGCCAGTGCATTTGGGAAGTCTATTAAAAGGAAAAATTGCACCCACATCGCATTTCCTGAACCCCAGCATGTATTAAATGCTCAAGAGGACGAGGTATTGAAGGTTGTCCGTTCTGAACGTAAAGTAAATTATATCCTGTCAGCAGCCAAGCGATTTGCAGAGGTCCCGAATACTTTCTTGATGGAAGAGGATTACGAAACCGTGCACCAGTGGCTAAAAGAGATAAATGGAATAGGTGATTGGTCTGCTTCGTTCATCATGTTGAGGGGAATCGGAAGAATGGAAAGATTGCCGATAGGGGAAAAAATGCTAAAGAAAGAGATTCATTCCCTATACGGGAAGACTGCTGATGTCTCAAAGATATCTGATTTTTATGGAGGACATGTAGGGTACTGGGCACACTATTTAAGAGCTGCGACATTATTTGAAATATAGGTCAATAAATCTCTTCACCAACCAAAAAAGAAGTAACCCAACATAAAGTACACCACAAAACCTGTCTCTAGGAGCAAAACCACCAAATCCCACTTGCTCTTCCGAAACGTCTCTTCATCTTGAATCCCGATAATCAGCCTCAATACCAACAGGAGAAATCCGAAGATTTTGGCATAGAGGTTGTGGAGGACAAATGCGGCAAAGATATAAATGAGTCCTTTGAAAATAAAAGTACCAATCAGGATTCCAATTGTTAATCTTAACTGACTAACAGGGAAGAGGGCACCGGAATCCTGGAGTTCTATATATTTATCTTTGTTCGAGCGATATTTGAAAATTAGCTCGACATTATTGATCAACAGGATTGCACACCAAACTAAGATCACCGTTTCTTCCACTGTCATCCCAAACAACCATCATTCCCCCTTGAACGTATCGTCGTACAAATCTTCATCCCCCTGTGGTTTTTTGACTCCATGCTTTTCATCCAGATATTGCCCGATGGCCGAGTTGTTGATCCCATCCCGTACGGCCCTTTCAATGATCATGTAGAAAAAAAGTAGGCCGAAGAGTGCCCCCAGTATGATCAATGGAATTTCCATATCTTCACCTCCCTATTTACTCGATAACAATATTCCCAACATACTGCGCACTGCCTCTATCCGTTTGAAGGTCGACCTCCAACACGTAGGACCCTTTTCCTCTAGGGAGTGTGAAGGAACGGTCCTCCCCGATATCCAGCTGCCACTTTTCATTACCCAGCCATAAGAATGCACGTAACTCCTCGACGGCAAAGTCTTCACTGTCAAAAAGGACGTCTACCTGCTGACCGGATGGAAAGGTGAGTTCCTTCTGTTTCCGTGCGAAGTCTACTACTTCTTTCGTTTCTTTTTCCAATGGTTTACCGTTTTCTCCACGCCAATCAATATTGGTTTCGGTTAATTCAACGGAGTCGACGCTGTCTGTTTCCATAAGGGTGACAGTGGGGGGAGTGAAGTCATAATCTTCTGCGATGCAACCTGTCAGGGTCACGAAGAGGATTAAACCGCATAGAAGCTTTGTCATAGCATTCATATAGTGACATCCAATCTTATTTTACTCTGTTCGCTTAACTTGTAATCCAGGAATGGACTTTATGATATTTCGATAACACTCAGAACGAATGACAAACTCAGCCATTTCTTCATGAGTGGTCGAAGAAAACCAGGTGAAGCCATTCTTAATGAAGGTCAAATCTTCAGGTAACACTGGAGATATCCAGTCGTATAAGCTCTGTGCACTTTGTTGCAATAACAAACAGGTCTGTTTATTTGCCTCCATCTGATAAACCGTGGCCGGGGGTCCCAAAGTCGCGGTATTTGCCCAATTTTTTGTTTTGTATCTTTTGAAGATCCATGGATCGAACTCCTTTAAGATCTCTTGATTATAAGGAAGTTCCTGCCGGGTGATAAAGTAAAAGCTATCGGAATGGGTGCACAGTGATTGAATAAGAGCTCGGTACGTATCACCTGTTGGATCGCTGGTAAGATCCCAGTATTCAATATCATTCATTTTATTAGACTCCTTGCCATTTAGTTGATCCACCCATTCAACACCATCCCCATATTCATCACCATATGAAAGGAAATTGAAGGGTAGATGCTATCTGTCTTCAAAACTACGATGCTGTAAAAAAGTCCCCCGAAAGAGAATAGAAGACTAAGGAGGAGCGGGATCCCGATGGAGAGATGCAGGAGTCCGAATCCAATGCTTGTCACCGTGACGGCGTAAAAGACAGAGGTATTCCGGATCAATGACGACAGCATGACGCCTCTCCAGATGAGTTCTTCCAGCGTAGCGTTCAGGACGGTGAATCCTATTGCGAATAGGAATAATGATTTCACCTCACTGATTCCCTCCGACCAGATGAGGGGAATGAAGATGGTGCTTGATCCCGCAAGTCCGATCAATAAAAAAAGTGGCAATGGAATGGTGTGTGAAGGCATAGAGATGCGCTTACTCCAATCCGGTAATCTCATGTAGAATCGGACCTTTTTCTTTGCTATCCATTGTGAGATGGCTAAGGGTACCAGGATGAATATAAGAAAACTTCTGTTCAAAAGGATGTTGGTTTCTTTTGATATATCCCAACCATTGATCCAGCCTGTTGCCCATTGAAAGGTCAGGAACCCGATAAGGAAGAATAGGAATAAGGAAGCGACGGACCGGTTATTTTTGGCAGATGAATAGAGGATGAGAAGCCCAAGCATCAAAAGCAGTCCCCATCCGTATGCTCGATACGAAAGAAGGATGATCCCTGAGAAAAGCAGGGAGGCAGAGCTTATCAGGAAAAGGGAATGCGGTGAATGGGTCATATAGTCCTCCTGAGGCAATCGTTGAAAATAGTTTAGCATAATTTTCCTGTTTTGTATCTGTTCATTTTTCATTGTGGTACGATGAAGATAGTTTACATAAGAGAGGGGAATGGACATGTACAAGCATATCATTTGGGACTTTGACGGCACTCTTTTTGATACATACCCTGTGATGGCGGAAGCCTTCAAAGACACGTTGGACAGCCAGGGAATCGAGGAACCGTTAGAGGACATCATAAAACAAATGAAGGTATCGATGACTCACACTTTCAAACACTATGGTGAAAAATATGGGATCGGGGACGAGTTTATCTCAGCCTACAATGTCCGCAGAAAAGAAGTCGAGTTCGATTTGTCCAAGCCCTTTGAAGGAATCGCTGAAATATGTAAGTATATTCATGAATCGGGGCGAAGGAATTACCTGTACACCCACAGAGGTGAATCTTCCATCACGATGCTGGAGAGCTACGGGCTGACGGGCTACTTCTCTGATTTCATCACCTCCGAACACGGATTTGAAAGAAAGCCGAGTCCGAATGCCATTCAGCATCTGATCCGCACCCATGATATCGATCCATCAGAAGCGATCATGATCGGCGACCGGGATCTGGATCTCGAATCGGGGAAAAATGCCGGAATCAGTTCCTGCTACTTTGCAGATGAGATGGTAGAAAACCCTCACGCTGATTACGTCGTGACGAGTGTGGAGGAATTGTATAAGATTATTTAAGGATGGAGACCATTGAGGGACGGACCTTGGTGGTCTTTTGTGGTTAATTTTGGTAAACGGCGCATAAAACAAAATAATGACGCAATTATCGCGAAAACGACGCAATAAATCTGAAAATGACGCAATTAATAAAAAAACGACGCAATTCCAGTCCACCGACGTCCTTCTAAACATATATCCACTCTTCAAAAGTCTATAATTCTCTCTAAATTGAAAAGATCTTCCCATTCGATACCTGTTCTTATACAAATTAATATCTCTGCTCTGGATAGATCACTCTTCTATTCATTTTTTTCTTATGATAGCTGCATATATGATGTTGACTATCCCTATAAAGAAGATAAAAAAGTAGGGGATTTCCATAGAAGTGAATCGGTTCAAACTATATACTGTACCGATGGCAAAGATGAACGCGATAGAGGTGGAAATCAGTAGATTCTTCACTTTGGTCAGATACCTCATGCCAAAAACAAAAACAGAGAACAAGACCGTGAAGATGGGCCATTCTGAAAACGGCAAAGAAGGCAACACAATTAATGAGACGGCGATTATGACGATTAAAAAATAAGCTGCAATCACAGTACCACTTCCTTTTGATGTATACATACCCAAGGATGGATCTTTTAAGCTTCACTTTCAAAGGTGCTCCCCCGTGTTTTGAATCTCCCCATTTCGGATACATTATATGAGCACACACCAAACAGATGATTTGTCATCACCCTGCCGAACATGTGATGATAAATTCATACCAAAATTATCGGAATAAGGAGATGAGGTTATGAACGTAGCAGTTGTTGGAGCAAATGGACAGATCGGGAAGCAAGTGGTCGGATTCTTGAAGGAAGACGGACATACTCCGAGAGCCATTGTGAGGAAAGAAGAGCAGGTACAGTCGTTTGAACAAGAAGGCGTGGAGGCTGCACTGGTTGATTTGGAAGGCCCTGTTGATCAAATCTCGAATGGATTGAAGGGAACCGATGCCGTCGTATTCTCTGCAGGATCAGGTGGCAGCACGGGTTCAGACAAGACCCTCCTCATCGATCTTGACGGAGCGGTGAAAACAATGGAGGCCGCAAAAGAGGCAGGCATCGAACGCTTCATCATCGTGAGTGCGCTGCAGGCTCATCATCGTGAGAACTGGAATGACTCCCTGAAGCCTTATTATGTGGCGAAGCACTTCGCGGACCGTGCACTTGAGGACAGTGGACTTACCTATACGATCATCCGTCCGGGTGGATTGCTGAACGAAGAAGGCACCGGCAAAGTATCGGCGGCTGAGAATCTTGAAAGAGGTTCCATTCCGCGTGAAGATGTGGCGAGAACCATCGTGGCATCGTTGACGGAAGCGAGCACGTTTAATAAAGGATTCGATCTTATTTCTGGAAGCACTGGAATAGAAGAAGCTGTTAAAAACGTATAAATAAGAGGAAAGAATGATCATCGTTGGATGGTCATTCTTTTTTTTATGTAAAATCGGGAGGACCAGTATATGGATACAGATGGTAAAATAGGGTGCAGATAGAAAAAAGGGGTGATATTCATTATTAATATCGATTATTCATTTAGCATCGTGTCCACCTTGATGTCCATCATAGAATGGGCGGTCATTGGCTATCTTGCATTTAGAGTGTATAAAAAGCTTTCGGCAAAACCAAAGGTGTGGAAAGTCATCCTTGCCATATTTGTCGGCATGTTTTCCTTTACCATCAACATGGAATGGTTTCATACCTTAGTGAAAATTCCAATCCTGCCACTTGGCGTATGGATTCTATACGCAGTTCTTAATCGTAAAGAGGGTCGCTGGGACACCTATCGTCGGTTTGCCTGGATCGGATTCCTGGCCAACTTCATCTTCCTGGCAGGAACCCTGCTCACCATTCCGGTCCAATCACTTCTCTATCCAGAAAGCCATCTATCCACCTACATATCAGGGACCAAAGAAGCTTCCCTCAATGTCATCCATCCATCTGGTGAGGGACGGACCTTGGATCAGGAGGAACTGAAGAAGCAGCTTTCTGATGTGGAGCAGGTCGAATTTGAAAGTTGGCAATGGTTTGATGAAGCAGGCGGCCGTTACTCGAATCACGAACGCTTTCCGTTTCAGTTGGTCGGCACCAAGCCGAAGTGGGGAAGCGGTCTCGAGCCGGATATCTATGTGGAGCAGGACGGGAAAGGGATCCTCATCTCAACTCGAAAGACTCAGTATTATTACCACTTCCCTGAAACGGTGCTGAAGGAGGCAAAACGATGAAGAAGAGAAGCATCCTAGCTGGGGGACTCCTTTTCGTAGGGTTATTTGCCTTCTATTGGCTGTATGTAGAGAAAACAGATTCACGTCCAAAAAATGAAGAAATACTGTCACAAATCAATTCCTCCCTTCACAATGCACAAGCCATTGAAATACAGGATTTTCTGAAGCTCGATGATGGTCATGGGGTGGCACCTTTCATTTCAGATAGGGAGCAATATGGTGTTAGCTATTGGGAGAGACATCTGACCGGATGGAAGGTAATTAGCATCCGGACCGACGGGGAGCCAAAGGTATGGGAGCTCGATGGGAGTGATCCGTCTAGCTTCCATATCGTCTGGAACATCAACCCCGGCAGTGACATTCAAACATTGCAGTATTATTTCACGAGGGAGAGGGGTTACTCGAGTAGCGGAGAACAACAGCATTATGTTCCCGGTATCTTGATGAAGACTGAAGCCTCTTTGACAGGCAACTCCTACGGGGCAATGAAGGTTCCCGGAGAATGGGGAGATGCATTGACTTTATCAGATGGCAGTGATGCTCCTGACCCACTCTTCGGGGATAACATCAATATGGGAATACACTCCCGGTTCGGCTGGATACCACTTGATGAGAATAACAAGGAAGTCGAATGGAAAAACAGTACAAACAACTCAAGTTACTACAAAGGGAATGTACGGGAGCAACATATGCAGCTGCTTGACCAGTATCAGATTGAACAGGGCGAGTTTTGAGAAAAAAGAGGGATGATCCATAACCGGGTCATTCCTCTTTTTAGGTTGAGAATATTGTTTAGATTTGGAATAATTGGTATAAGGATACAGGTGATTCGAAATGAACTATTTTTTCAAAATAAATGTGTTCAGTTTGTTTTATGCCCTCATGATTCTAGTTCCGGTCGAGCTGATGGTGAATGGTTACCGGTTGACGAGGCTGACGGGCTGGGAAATGGAAACGGTGATGAATACGATTGGATTCCTGATTGTCACAATTTTTCTGATGGGAACGGTCTTCCTCTACTTTCTAACAGGGAAGTGGATGGAAGGGCGGAGGGCGAGCTATTGGACGGCGGTTCTTTGGTTTCCGTATTTTCTGCTATTTACGTATATTATCGCTACATTCTTTCCGACGACATATGGGGGAGATGCTCCTAATCCTGCAGCGGGTTTAGTGATGATCGGGGCGTTGGTCACTTTTCCTTTTTATGTATTGGTGTTGAATTTCATGAGTTTGAGTACGGAAGACTATCAAAAGGAGGGATTCAAGCTTGAGTAGAAACATCATCGGTTTTTCATTATTCGCACTTGGAGTGGCCTTATGGGTATGTGCATCCTTGTTTCGTTTTCTGATTACCTCCGATATCCCGGTAAGCTTTACTCCGGAGGAAGCCATGTTTACGCAGAAAGCATTTGTTGCTGCGGGAGTGCTCATTCTAGTGGGAACATTAACGGCAAAAGCAAATGCGTTTCACCTCATCGCATTTACACTATTTGCTACAGTAGCGGCTTTTCAGTTTTACATGAACGTCAATTATCACAGTTCAGCCACTTATTATACGGAGGAATATGCTGTACTGGCGAATGTGAGTAGTTATATCGCACTCGCACTGGCATTGATCAATTTGATTTTAATTATGAAACCTTATTTGAGAGTATTGAAAATGAGGGTGGACCTAAAAAAATAATGAAATGAAAAAAGGAGAAAAAATGTTAAAGCCATTTCTAACAACCACAGCACTTACAGAACAAGAACTCATCAACCAAGCTCTTAAAAACGAAGGACTAAAACAAATCTCAAGTGATTCCGAGATCACCAGATTAGGAGAAGGTGCATGGCACTACGCTTACTTAATCGAGGCAGAACAGCTCGTCCTCCGCATCCCAAAGAGAATCGCCTATGAGAAGGAGGTCGTCTTCAACAAGGACGAGCTGACGGCGGATTATGCCGGGACCAAGGCCTTTTATGAGCATGCCAACAGGACGGGGAAAGGGATGTGTCCTGCACATTACGAATACCATGTTTCTGAAGAGTTAACCTATACGATTGAAACGTATGTCGGAAAATCAGTCGGGCTTGCCGGACAGAACCCGGACCAATCGAAACGGTATGGAAGAGAACTGGGTGAGTTCTTCCTGGCCCTCGAGGATCTGAATTCACCCATTCGAGGCATCGGATACATAACTGTCGGGGAACAAGGAGAGATTAAAGGCCAATATGAGGGTGACCTGAGTGCGTTCATCCGGGAAGAAACGGAAGAATACCGGGAAGAATGGGAGTCGCTTCTTGAAAGCTCTTACTCTTTTGATAAGGAAAAAGTGAAAGGCACAGGGGATGAGCTGATTGCCGCCCGCTCCGTCGAACGGGAAAAACTCGTCCTGACGAATCAGGATACATCGCCTGAGAATATGATTTTTACTAGTAGCGGCGTCAAAATGATTGACCCGTTCCCGATTATCTATACAGGAACTTCCCTCGCTGCCAATTACGTCTTCAACTACCGGACACTGTTTCATGCCCTGCACAACACAAAGCGGCATGGTAAGAACCAATACCATCTCTTGATCCCACAAATGAAGGCCAGTGCAGAAGGGTTCGTGGAGGGGTATGTGAACGGTTCGAAGCAGAAATGGAATGACCTGAATGTGGAAGTGTACTTGAAGCTCGTCACCATGACCCATGAACATGATCAGCTTCTGAAGCAGGAATCTTTGAGCCGTGAGCAAGTGATCCGGTACGGGAGGAAGGAGCAGATACAAGAGCGGATGAAGATCTTCTTAAAAGAACTTGAAGAATTTTAATTCGGTACATGGGGGAATAGATATGATTCAAAAAAATGGTTGTGGCGATCCTCTGCCTCGTTTTGATTTTTTTCATATACACCCAATCTATACAGATGAAGATGGAGAGGTAAGATCATGAAAAAGAGGCTCATTCTGTTAACCTTCTTCTTGGGAATAGGTTTCTTCTACTATATGAGTATAGGTTTTAAAGTGGACTATGAAGAAATTCGACTGGAAGAAGCACCCCAAAATATCAGGAAAGACATTTATAAAGACACAAGTGTAACAGGTTTTCGGGCTTTTCAAGAGGGACAACATACCTACATATATTACAAAAGCAATGACACGAGAAATGATTATATAACCACGAGCGTTGATATGAGGTGGAAAGCCGGGGGCATTGTGGCGATGGCAAGGGTTGACTATGCCGCAAATGACGGGGATATTAGTTATGATCAGCTGATTAAAATGGACCATAGGTCATCAAAAGACATGAAGTACGAAGAGAAAATTATGTTAAAGTAAGCACCAAAAACATATCCAACTCTCCTTTTGTAATAATTCCTGACATGAAACCCGTTATTCCTCATAAACTATTCTGAGGTGAGTAAAATGCCAAGAGTCAAATACACCGATGCCGATGTAGCCTTGATGGCGAGGATGATGAGAGCGGAAGCGGAAGGCGAAGGGAAACAGGGGATGCTGTACGTGGGCAATGTCATCGTGAACCGTGCGAAGGCGGAATGTTTGGATTTTAAAAAGGTTAGGAGCATCCGCCAGGTCATTTTCCAGGTGCAGGGTGGGAATTACTCCTTTGAAGCGGTCCAAAAAGGAAATCTTTTTTATAACAGAGCAAGATCGGTTGAAAAGAAATTGGCCAAAAAGAATCTGGATTATTGGGCCATGCATCCGGCGAAATATGCCCTTTGGTATTTCAATCCTTATGCTCCTTGTCCCCCTACATGGTATGATCAGCCGTTTGCGGGACAATTCAAAAATCATTGTTACTATGAACCTGCGGCAGGGACGTGTGCAAGTGTATATACCGGTGGGTGAGGAACGTGAGAACTTCCTGGTTAGAATCGGGTGGTTCTTTTTTTTGTTCATATCTATTTGAAACTATTTCCAAATGAGAAGCGTATAGTTAGGTACAAATGGAAATGAATGGAGGGGATGGACACATGAAGACGGTTGGGAAGGCGTTACTCATACCGGCATTATGCTTCATGTTTGTGGGATGCTCCAATAAAGAGCCAGTGGATAAGAAGGAACAGGAAACGCCTATCACCTTCTCCCACGAGGAACAGAATTTCGAAATCATTTATATGTATGATGAAGTGCAGGAGTACGTAGACACCGTACGGGAAAAGACGGGAAAAAGCAATGAGACCGTGTTCATTGAAAAGGTGTTTGAGCCATTTAAAAAGAAGTCCAATATGGAGGAAATCAGCTTGCGATATACGTTTGATCCGTCCTCAGAAGTGGACAAGCTTGCAGAATCCATAAAGGATTTGGAAAAGGACAAAGATACGACGAGCGGGATTATAAAAGAAGCATTGCTAAAATCCGCTAAAGAACTCCCTGGTAAGGATAAGAAATATATTATTTTTCCAGCGAACCCAGAGATACGTTCATAGTGGAGCAAATGGGGGGGGTATCAGGGTTTGTCTTGTCAGAGGACGTCATTGTGTTGCAACTTTCACCATCCATGCAAAAAGACATGTTGAAGTACACTGTCGCTCATGAATACCACCATCTCTTGGCGGAAGAAAGTAATCGGGGAACGATCAGGACCATCCTCGGCGGGGTCGTGGTGGAAGGGAAGGCAGATGCCTTTGCTCATACCATTTATCCAAAGATCCAGGCCCCTTGGCAAGAACCGATGACACCGGAGGAAAAGGAAAAGGTAGTAGCTGAGATTACGGAACGTAGATACTCCGATGATATGAAGGCCTACGAGAAGTTAAGAGCAGGAAACTCTTCTAAAGGCATTCCCCAATGGGCCAACTACAAAATCGGATATGAAATCGTCCAAAGCTACAGGAAGAATCATCCTGAAATCTCGATGGAACGATGGACCAGCATGCATGAAGCCGAAATCATAGCAGGAAGCGACTTTGAGAAAATCACGGCCTATGATTGAGACGAACTCAGACTTCAGTCTGATGTAAAATTTTCCATTTTTCTATACCATCATAAGTAATAGGAGGGGATTAGTGTGAACCAAGTACGTGATAAACAATGGAATCTAAGAAATGTACGACCGGGAAGCGGGCCGGTGAAAGATCAAATTCAGGAGATTCTTCTACATATCGAGGAAACGCAATCCGTATTGAAGCATGGGATGAATCCCGATGAAGCGGTTGACATCACGAAACGTGTGCAGGACCTTTATACGAAAGCGTTTCACATGGATGAATATATCATCTGCCTGCTATCAGTAAATGTTCTGGACGGGGAAGCGCAGGATCTAAGCGCCAGAAGCACTCAGCTGCAGGCAAAAATGGACACCTTGCTCCTCGGATATAGCCAGTGTCTTGCCCATATGGCGGATGAGGACTGGGAAGCCTTCATCGGACGCAGGGAAGTGGCAGGCAGTGAGCGGTTCTTGAAGCAACAAAGACGAAAGGTGAAGGACCAACTTGATCCCGAGATGGAGAAGCTGATTCATGCCCTTTCCGTTGACGGATTTGCCGGGTGGGAAGATCATTATGATCAGGAATACGCCCGATTGAAAGTTCCTGTAACGGACAATGGGAAGACAGAATACATTTCTTTTGACATGGCTTATATTCGCGGGATGCTCTCAAATGACCGGGAGACGAGGATGGAAATGGGTGAAGCCATCTCCAAGGTTTGCCGTGAGAACGAAAACCGGTTTGCCTCGATCTTCAACCATTTTGCGGGTTTCCGAAATGAACTGTACCAGCTGAGAGGATGGACGAATCCCCTGAAGGAAATGTTCGAACAAAACCGGATCAGTGAAAGGTCCGTGAACACCATGATGGAGACGCTCCATCAGCACAAATCCCTGCTTCATCGTTTTTTTGAACGAAAAGCCAAACTCATTCAAATGGAAAAATTGAGCTGGTATGACATCTATGCTCCAACCTTCACGTCCAAGACGACCTTGACGTATGAGGAAGCGGCAGACATCGTGATCGGACAGTTCCGTCGCTTCAGTGAGAAGCTCGGCCAATTTGCCCAAACGGCCTTTGAAGAAGGATGGATTGACGCAGAGCCAGGAGATTCCAAACAGCACGGTGCCTTCTGTGCTTCATTCCCGAATGCGAAGGAAAGCCGCGTCATGCTTTCTTTTACGGGCAACTACAACGATGTCGTCACTATCGCTCATGAACTGGGCCATGCCTATCACAATTCCCTGCTTCATGAACAGCCTGGCTTCTCCCACAAGGTGGGGACGGGACTAGCTGAAACAGCTTCGACGTTCGCGGAAAATCTCGTCCTGGATGCGGCGATTGATAGGGCGGAAACAGAAGAAGACCGGCTATCTCTATTGGAGATGAAAATCACCAACGGACTGAAATACACCACCTTCATCCCGGCCAAGTTCGAGTTCGAAGCGGCCTTTTACAAAAAACGACTGAACGGGAAGCTTTCAGCAGGAGACATTGTTCAACTGATGGAAGAAACAGAAAGGGACTGGTTCCATGACTCCGTGGATGAAGTGTTCACCCATAACTGGATGACCATCCCCCACTTCTTCAGCACGGAGAAAGCTTTTTACAATCTGCCGTACACGATCGGCTACCTATTCAGCAACGGAGTCTATTCACTCTATCAACAGGACAAAGAAACATTCCCTGAACGGTACGACCAGCTGCTTACACGATCGGGGAACCATTCCATGGACGAACTGAGCATCGAATTCCTGCAGGAAGAATTAGGGACGGACTTCTGGGAGGCGGCTGTACGCCCGTTGAAGGAAGCGGTTGAGATGTATTTGGAAGAGACGGAAAAGTATAGTTGAGTGTGAGGGCAATCTCTGTCATAGGAGGTTGCTTTTTTTCTTCCCCTTTTTATGAAAAATGATTGAGTTCATCCTTTCCATTTGAAATAATTGGTAGGAAGCTTATGATGGAGGTTTACACGAATGAATACATACGGTACCGAATTATTTAAGGGATCAGCACCCTATTATTCCAAATACAGACCCACCTATCCATCTACTTTAATCAGATTCCTAGTAAAAGAGTTCTCATTAAACGGGGAACAAAACCTCCTGGACCTGGGTTGCGGGACAGGACATCTGACCATTCGGTTTTCAGATTGGTGCAAAAGAATTGTCGGGATCGACATGGAACCGGAAATGATTGAAGAAGCGAAACGGCTGCACGAGGAATTGAGGGTAGGAGAGATCCAGTGGTTCAATGGGACGTTGGAAGAATACAACCATCCTCAACCATATCACCTTGTGACGATCGCCAAAGCCTTTCACTGGATGGACCGGGAAAAGGTGTTGGATGAATTATTTGACATCGTGACACCAGGTGGCGGGGTAGCGGTCATAGACAACTACGAGCCCGATAAGACATTGAAACCATGGCAAGAAAGATTTAATGAACTGGTCCATAAGTGGTATGGAAACGAACGGAAAGCCGGGAACTCCACCTACACCCATCCCGTCACCCCTCACGAAGACATCCTTTCTCAATCTAAGTTCAACCTTGAAAAACATACTCTGCCTACATACGAAATCACCTGGACGATCGAGTCGCTGCTCGGGAACCTTTACTCGACTTCATATGGCTCGAAGCGTTTCCTTGGATCGGATGTACCTCTATTTGAACGTGAAGTGAGAGAGGCGATGCTTGAGATGAGTGCATCGGGAGTGTTTAAAGAGGAGTCGAGGTTGTCGGTGAAGATTGGGAGAAAGGGGTAATCGTGATGGGGAAATACAGGGTGGTTACCATAACAAATCTACTTGAGCAAGACTTACATACGTTAGTACAAGAAAGTAAAGAAGACGGTTTCGGCTTTGTTGAAAGACTTTTGAATGACTATCGAGAAGGAACCAATCGTTTCAATAAACAAGGTGAAGCTTTATACGGTATTTATGATCATGGTAATGAGCTCATAGCGGTAGGTGGGCTGAATGTCGATCCAACTTCGGCTGAAAAAGGCAGAGTAAGAAGGTTTTATGTGAAAAAGGAGCACAGAAATGAAGGGATAGGAACTCTTCTATTAAAGCAAATCATCTTTGATGCCAGACGCTCTTTCAATGTCTTGGTCCTCCATACAGATACCGAGAAAGCGAATCATTTCTATACATCGTTCGGTTTTACTAAAGGCGATCGGTATCCGAATGCTACGCATTATTTGGATATCAATTAATTGGTCATACGAAGGGAGTGCAAAGCGATGAGCGATAAATGGTTGGAATGGGCGCAGCGGATACAGGCTTTATCTCAATCGGGTCTGGCCTTTTCCCAGAATCTTTATGATAAGGAAAGGTATGAAGAATTAAGGGCGATCAGCACGGAAATCATGCAGGAACATACCGGCTTGGAGATGACGAAGATAAAGGATTTGTTCGCGAACGAATCGGGCTATCAGACACCGAAAGTGGACGTGAGGGGTGTCGTCTTCAAAGACGATAAAATCCTGATGGTCAAAGAAAAAATCGATGACAAATGGGCATTGCCAGGCGGATTCTGTGACATCGGCCTGTCCCCTAGTGAAAACGTCGTAAAAGAAATAAGGGAAGAGTCAGGATATGATGTCACCCCTGTAAAATTACTCGCACTGCTCGACTTGAACAAACATCCCCATCCCCCGCAGTCACACCATTACTACAAAATATTCATTCAATGCAGGTTGAACGGCGGAGAAGCCAGAAACGGCGTCGAGACGAAAGGGATCGGTTTTTTTGAAGAAGACGATTTACCGGAGCTGTCCGTTGGAAGAAATACAGAATCGCAGATTAAGATGATGTTTGAATTTTTGAGGAATGGTGGGAAGGAAGCGGTGTATGATTAAACCGGTTTAAATCATACAAAAAGGCTGTAGATAACCATAAGGGGGAGTGGCTGATGGCGCGCTGTATCCATTGTAAAGCAAACTTGTCTTGGTTTTATATTTTCAAGAGATTAATGATTATGAAAGGACTCGATATTCAGTGCCCTTCCTGCCGTCAGAGGTTATATTTCACATCCAATTCAAAGAAGATCCTGGTTGGCATGACCATGCTGATACCCGTGTTATTTGTGCTTGCATTCATGCTTGGCCATATGGCTCTGTTCATGGTGTGGATCATTGGATTTATGTTAGTGCTGCCATGGTTGGTGACTGTATCGGAAAAGGAAGAACCGATATTTTAAAATAAGGAGGTTGATCAAATGAGACGCATGCCGTTCGAACGACCAACGGAATATTATGATAATAAGCTTCTCCCTATCGATGAGGAACTATGCTCATTGCTACAACAAAGAAAACAAGTATCCCATAAAAATCCGGGTTATCCAAAACTCGAAGATATTGCAAAATGGGCAGAAAAGTATGATCTGTATGAGGACCTTTTAAGGTCTATCTTTGGGGTGCTTGAAAATGAAGAGGCTTTCAGACCACAAATTGAACCCGTGGACTTTCAAAAATATATACGTATTTTACAAGCGGTTGAAACAGAAGAATGTTTATATACCGTTCCGTTTATAAAGCAATATGCCAATGCAAGTGTGGTCCACCTGAACATCGACAAGGAGTATGATGAAAGCTATGAACGAGAAAGGTTTCACCGAAACAGCTTCTGGCACCTGGAGATAGGGAACCGCTATGATTGCCGGGTAACGGGTGGAGGCGGATCGCAGGAACATACGAGTTTTGACTTTATTGTCACTCCAAGGTTACCTGAAGACCTATCCGGCATGACCTTGACATTCAAAGAATATGGTACTCCTTTTAAAAAGAAGCCGACGGGACTTGAAGTAACGTTCAATCTTTAAGCAGACGATTGCATGGAGGTTTTATTATCTGGTGGATGCAAAGTATCTTTAAATATTCGTGGAAAGTCATCGTGTTATATCTATTTTTCACCTTCTTTTTGGCAAACGGATTTATTATGGGATTTGACACCTGGGGCGATGATCGATTTCAGTTCAGTGACATAGTGGCGCCATTGTGTTTCATTATTTCTATCATTTTATTAATGATTATAAGAAAGTTATCGATACGGGAATTTAATGAACAGTATCCGGATGCTTCAGAGGAATAGTAGGAGAGTGGAACGAATCATGGAACGAATTCCAACTAAATGGAAAACGAAAAGATTAATAGTAGAAGATCTCAGAAACGAGGAGATTCACAGCGTTCAGTCTCTCTATGAAAAGGGCAATTACATCCATCAATGGGACGGCGGATCGTTGGATGAAGGGTTTGTTAAGCGCTGTTTCTTGGAGGGCGACCTGCCACCGGGGGGAACGAAAGAAAATTTTAGGATTCAGGTGATCCGGATGAAGGAGTCCGAAGAATTAGTCGGGCTTCTTGTCAGTTATCATGGTCACCCTGTCTTGGAATCCTTTTACATCAACTATCTTTCGATTGATCCTGACTATCAAAAATTAGGCCTGGGGCAGGAAGTTGGGGAGGAATTCCTTGAAATCGTGAAACACCACGAATTCAAGGAAGTTCGTGCCAATGTCGCGTTGAAGAACTGGGGAGCCATTCGTTTCTGGACAAAGCTTGGGCTTGATACGATTAATGGAATCTACGGAGATTCTGAGTATGGAGAAAATCGCTTTGCGGATATGGAGCTAGTGAAGAGATTTTAACGAAGGGGTTTTTACCTAAACGATGAAAAAGGCACTTGGGATAGTATTAATGCTTACTTGGATCACGTTGTTTTTTTACTATTTTAATATGATCATGCGGAAAAATATATTCTACTGGTTAGTGGCGCTACCGGTTGTTTATGTTTCGTCGGCATTCATTTTAAGGAAGTGTGGAATTGAAATATGATGATTTGACCGCTGAAAGGTAGCGGACACTCATGGAACTGAAAAGACCGGATGCCATTTGTAGAGAACTTCCCTTAGCCGTTCCCTATGGACTTAGATCCATAGACCATATTAATTTCACTTCATTCTCTACTAAAGAATCACGGTATCCATGTGGATCAATCGTCTCTAAAATAAATCCCTTGCCGGAGTAAAAGGTACAAGCCGGGGCATTCACGTTTTGGGTTTCCACCATCAGTGTTTGGTAGTCTCGTTGTTTTGACCAAAGGATGACCGCTTCAAGAAGCCTGCCACCAACGCCTTTGCCCCTGGCATCGGGCTGCACGCGCAAGTCCCATAAGGTCGCGGTGCCTTCTGTTTCTGGAGCCACCGTAGCGGCCCCTACGTACATGCCGTCTTCAATAGCGAGGAACAATCCCCATTCATCTAAGTCAAACTGCTTGGTCCAAGAGAGCGGATGACAATCCTGTAAGAGGTCATAGTCCTTCACATAGGGAGTGCAAGGCTTTTCAACCAACCGAAGCCCTCCCAGCCCGTTGTGAATGGGACAAACGTGTAGCTCGGTTGTCACTTCGTATGCAATTGAAACGGTTGCGTATTGGGAAAGCTTTGAACGGTCAATTTGTTGAATGTGCATGGTGTCCTCCGAGTCTGTCTGATTATTCCTACCTGAGCCCGAACATCCCTTTCCCATCCTCCATACTAATCGGCAATGATGAATGTTCGTGAGTGATCAGCCACGTATCCTTTACTTTTTCCAAGCAGAATGTAAAGCGGTTCGTCATCTGGCGAAGTTTCTCCCCCGATGCTTCTTTGTGGGCAGCATATGTCACGGCACAATGGGCAAAAGCGAGATTGGCATTTTCCTCGATCACCACATCCTGAAAGTCGACTTTCAGTATTTCTTCTTCAGCCTTTAATCCGATGAACCACTCCGTCACATTCTCCTGCCATGAAGCAAGGCCGATACACTCCCATTTCCCCCAGCAGTCATAGATATGGACAGCGGGATCATAGATGGAGAGGAAGCTTTCGATATCTCTTTCGTGAATCGCATTTTTGTATTGTTCGAGCACATCCTGGACGTTCATTATCTCATCTCCTTTGATCTCATCTTTAACTATTTCAAGACATTGAGGTGAATTCCCTCCTAAAAGTATTCAGAATTTTCCTATCGTAAATGTTCACTCTGTATTAACATGAAAATAAAATGGTAAACAACGAAAGAAGGAGAAATGATGACCACACAATTGAGCGATGACATGAGAGGGATCGAACAGCGGTTTAAAAAGGAAATTGAGCCCTATCGAACGGATCTCTGGCACTACTGCCATCGATTGACGAGATCCCAGTGGGATGCAGAGGACCTGGTGCAGGATACATTGTTTAAGTCCCTGGCCATGCTTGCCAAAATGCATCAGCCTGTAAAGATGAAATCGTATTTATTTAAGATTGCGACCAATCTGTGGATTGATCGTTATAGAAGAAATCCATATATTGTAGAGGTTTTGGAAGAAGAACTTCAGCCTGACCACACGTCAGCCATTGATCTTGAACTCATGGATCATCTCGAGTTTCTTATCCAGCATCTGACTCCCCATCAATATGTCTCACTCCTTCTCGCAGAGGCTTTCCGGTTCAAGGCGAGTGAGATTGCAGGCATGATTTCGACGACGGAAGGGGCTGTGTATACCAATCTGACGAGGGCAAGATCGGTCCTTCGAAAAGCAAAGGGAGGGCAAATAAAATCGACACCCGTCCTTGATCTTGTCCCCAATGCGACCCTCAACACATTATTGAATGGTTTCAGAAATAAGGATCCCGAGTTGATTGCATCAGTGTTGAGTGAAAATGTCACAGTCAATATCGTCCATGCCGGGATTGAAGTCGGCAGAGATGAAGCGAAACGGAACTCCCTCAACGACTGGAAGGAAGTCGTCGATGCCCAGCATCAAATTGTGGTGGAATATAAAATGCTTTGGGGTCAGCAGGTTGTCGTCGAGATGGAGAGGAAGAATGATGGAGACCTGTACCTCAATAATCTTCATATAGTCGAGACAGTGGGAGGTGAGGTCACTAACTGGACTTTCTATTGTTTTTCATGGGATTTGATGAAGCAAGCGGCTGAAGAGCTCCGTGTGAAATTGAACGCCACCTGTTTTTATCATATTTTTTAAATTTACCTGTAAGGTTTTGACCGTTTCCTGCGTTGTTATGTATGAAGACATTCAAATGATAAGGAGCGGTAAATCAATGAAAAGTCCGATATTAAATCAAATCAATACTGTGTTCGTCCATGTCAGCAATCTGAAGGATTCCGTCCGATGGTACTCGGAGTTACTGGGCCAAGAGTATGACGTCGATCAGGTGGAGGATCCCGTCTATAACCTGACCATCAATCATTTTACCGGTCTTACTCTGGATGCAGGACCAGATGGTGTCATGAAAGAGGCTGGTCGTAGTAAGCATCCTCTCTTTAATTTCCACACTGAAAATATTGAAGAAGCTTATTCGTACGTAGAACAGCTGAACTATGAAATCGTCTCTGACATTACAAGGTTCGATGATTTTTCCTTTTTCGTCATTCAGGATCCCGATGGAAATCGGATAATGATTTGTACAGGATAAAGAAACAGGAATGCCCAAGATAACGGGCATTCCTGTTTTTATATGTTCAAATGGAGAACACGCTGAGGTCCTTTAGGTCCCACATATTCTTCGTTATGGTCGGTGAAGCCCGTCTTCAGGTAGAGACTGATGGCTGCCTGGTTCCGTTTGTTGACGCCGAGGACCACTTCGTCCGTCTCGGGAAGATGCTCCCTCATGAAACCTGGCAGCTGGTTGAGCCCCTCCTTGGCAATGCCTTGTCCCTGGTGTCTTGCATCAATAGAAAAAGAGGTTAAGAGTCTTGCTTTTGGATTGGACGAATATTTACGAAGCTTCTCCCCGTTCTCCAATGCAAAATAACCGACAGGGGTGTCATCACTCAGGATCACTATGTGACGGGTGTCTGGCGAGATGGTGGGATTTTGGATTTTATCTAGGGGCAGGCTCGTGAATTGGAGCTGGTCTTCCGGGAGATGGAAGTCCTTAAGTTGATGTTCATAGATTCGGTTGTATAGGGATAAAGTGATTGGCATGATGATTCCTCCGATTTAGCAGTATAAAGAAATTATAATTGATTTAGAAAATTGGGACAAATAATGATTGGAAGATAGTAGAAAATAAGGTAAAATAGGAACGCATGTTTGATTAGGGGGTTATTAGAGATGAATGCAATTCAATTAATCATACTCAATTTGGAAGAAGTGAGACGGAGAAGCGTAAAGCTTTGGTCTGGCATTCCGAAGGACTTTTTACATTGGAAACCTGATGGTGAGGCCATGTCTTGTATCGAGATGGTTCGTCATGTGTTAGAAAGTGAACATTATTATCATTTGGCATTAATCAATGGAGGGAGTTTAAGTGAATACGAATCACCCTTTGCAGGTAAGCCGTACATTTCAGTGGAAAACGAGTTGGAGTTTGCTGAACCGTTCAGAAAGAGTTTTCTGGAGTATGTATCGGAATTGAACGAAGGATCTTTATCTGAAGTTAAGATTGATCGTTCGGATGTAGGATATGTGAGAGAAATGGGCGATATGCTGATGAGAATCGCTTATCACGAATCCGTTCACGCCGGTCAGTTATTGGATTACTTACGAACAGGCGGGATTGCGAGGGCGAATCTCTGGGATTAGGGGGGAGAATGGAATATGAATCATACGGAATATAAGACGGTTTGGAATCTCGACAGCCTCTTCAACGGGGGAAGTGCATCACCTGAATTGGAAAATCATATGAAACAGACGAAAGCCAGGGTTTCCGAGCTGGAAGAACTCATGCAGAAAGTGACGCCAGTCCCGGATCAACTGGAGAATATTCTTAAACGCCTCACGGAAATAAAGGTTAGGATAGCACAAATGAGGTCATTTGCGATCTGCCTGCTTTCGGTGGATCCGGATGACCAGGGAGCCCAATTTTATAGGGGGGAATCAACGACCCTTCAATCAAGATATGAATCTATGACGAGTGACTTGAAGAGAGTGTTAGCTTCCATAGAGGAAATGGAATGGGAAAGTCTGCTTGCTTCAGAGAATCTCAAAGATTATCGCTTCATCCTGGGAGAATGGCGAGAAGAAGCAGAACGGGAGCCTTCACGGGAAGTGTCGAATCTCATGGTAGACGGATATCATGCATGGGGACAATTCTATCAATCATACATGAGCAGTATCAGGGTGCAGGTGAGGGGAGAGGAGCTTTCGGTTGGACAGGCGATCAATCTCCGAACGCATGCCGATGAGTCGGTCAGAAGGGAAGCCCATGAAGCGCTGGTGGCAAAATGGACTGAGCACGAGGGACAGTTTGCTCAAATCCTGAATCATCTGACAGGCTTCAGGTTGAATATGTATGAGAGCATGGGCGTCGAGGATGTTCTTCAGATTCCTCTTGCGCAAAATCGGATGAAGCCGGAAACGCTGGATGCGATGCTTTCGGTGATGGAGAAGTATAAAGAGCCTTTTACGGAATACCTGAATGTGAAGGCAGGTATGAATGGCGATGCCAAAATGAAATCCTATCATTTCTGGTCCCCGATGAATCACGATCATCAAGGAATGGAGTACGATGAAGCAGCAGCGTTGATCGAGGAGCGGTTTCGTGCATTCGGAGCAGAAATGGGGCGGTTTGCGGAGACGGCATTCCGTGAAGGATGGGTGGAAGCGGAAAATCGTCCCGGTAAGTCGGCAGTTCCGATTTGTGCAGGGTTTCCCTTGACGAGGGAGTCGAGGGTGTTCATGACGTTTCCCGGCTCGTTTAAAGGTGTGCTGACCCTGGTACATGAATTAGGGCATGCTTTTCATAACCATGCAATGAAACAAGTGAACGGGATGAACAGGTCGTATCCCATGAATTTGGCGGAAACGGCGTCGACCTTTGCAGAGATGATCATCTTAGAGAACGCCATGGAGCAAGCGGAGACTGAAAAAGAGAAGCTGTTCCTACTGGATGAGAAATTGAAAAGGAGCGTCATGAACTTCATGAACCTGCATGCGAGATTCATCTTTGAGAAGAGGGTGCACGAAGAACGGAGAAAAGGGTTCATACCGGCCGCACGCCTGAACGAGCTGATGGGGTCGGCTATGGAAGAGGGGTATGGGGGAGCCCTTGATGAGGTCCCGGTTCATTCATGGATATGGACGCCCCATTTTTATAAAACAGAGTCTCCTTTCTATAACTTTCCGTACACCTTTGGGTATTTACTGGCCCTCCATCTTTTCGCCAGGGCGAAGGAAACAGGAGAAGGATTCGAGGACGATTACTTGGCTCTCCTGCGGGATTCAGGCAGCATGTCGGCAGAAAAACTCGTCATGAAGCATCTGGGGGAAGACATTACGAAGGAATCCTTTTGGGAAAAAGGGATGGAGCTGTGCGTGAAGGATAGTGAGGAATTTGTGAGATTGGCGAAGTTACAGTGAAGCTGCTTCAACTACTCATAGCGCTTCCCTCTATTTTGTTATTAAGTGTGGCTTTGTTTTTTCACATCGATTTCCTCTTCTATCTTTCTTTGGCCGGGATCTTTCTGGCCATGATGATTAAACAATTCAGGATGCGTGAGCAGATGTATGAAATGAGGCATCCAGGCGGTGTGGATGAAGACGGTACAGAAATCGATGTCAGCGGAGAAGACTAATAGTTGAGAGAAGGAGGAAATCCATGGATAAAATCTTACATACCATAGCCGATCGATTGACGAAGCAGGAAGGGAAAATGGTCATCGGCATCTCAGGACACGGTGCTTCTGGTAAAACGACATTTGCGAAGAAACTGATGACGCTGCTAGGAGAAGTCAATTATATCAACACTGATCCTTATATCGTGAGTTCGGCAGTCAGGAAGCATTCTTTTATAGAGTATGAATATAAGAACGAAAAGCATCAGTCCAAAATGACCGCATGTCATCCGGATGCTCACCATGTATTCGCCCTTGATCGGGACATCAGGATGGTGAGGGAGGGAATGGATTTGTACACGTTGGACGTACCCTATGATCCAAGCCGGCTCATTTCTTCCCAAAACAACCTGACGATTGTAGAAGGAATGTCCGTCGCGTTCAGCAAACCGGATTTATACGATCTGAAAATGTACTTCTACACAGATGGGGAGACAGAGCTCATGAGAAGAGGTATCCGCGACATAAACGAAAGAGGGATGGAAGAGGATTATCTACGGAAGACCCATGACGAGCGAAGGGTTCAATATGAAGTCTTCATGCATCCGAAGAGTGAGCATTTTGATGTGGTGGTTAGGAATTCGGATAAGGGGTGTTGGGTGAAGAAAGGGTTAATCGGGATGTAGATTCTTTCTTTTTTCTAAAAAGTATACTTGAGTAAAATGGAATAGTTTGGAATAATTGGTATATGTTTTAAAATAATGATGAATAAATTGCCCAGATACTTTCGTTGAAATCGGAGGTAGTAAAATCTATAAAAAAATTTTTGCATCATTACTGTATCTCAGTGAATGGATTATATTCTTTTATGTTGTTTTATTTATAACTCTTTTCAATTTGATGTATCTATCCAATATGCTTTTTGTTGATATGCCTTGGGAAGAGCGCACCACCCTATCGTCTTCTTTGAGCAAGTCGATTCTTATTGTTATAGGAGTAGGGATCATCTGTTTCTGCTATATTCATTTTTTAAAAGGATATAGTATGTATAAAAAAGTCAGAGAAGTCATGTGGGGGATGTTATTCGGCATAAATATAGTAAGCTGCATGCTGTGGTTCGGCTTGGGCTATTCATTTGAGTTGTCAAATGGTGAGCGACTGATCCTTCTGGCAGCCATCTTGGTCAGTGGGGGATTGGTGTTTAAAGTGAAGAAGGAATTTCAAATCGATGGATCATAAGGGAGCGAAAGTAATGACAAGACCACTAGGTGTATCCCTAATTGGATATTTCTATGTGTTTGGAGCAGTGGTGTTAGTATTCACCGCCATTTTTTATCAGGCAGATGCTGAGGCAATCAGCATTTCGGAACGCTTTGGTGTATCGATCCTGCCTGAACGGATGATGAGAGTAGTACTGGCAATGTTTTCTCTGTTGATGGTGTATGGATACATGAAGTTGAAAAGATGGGGATTCTGGTTGTTCGTCTCGTACTCAGTGCTGTTTGGCGTGATCAGTTCGGTTATTGCAACGAACCAGCCTCAGCAACCTTTTATAGGGAATGTTGTTTTTTCGGTGATTGTCTTGATCTATACGATTTATGTGAAAGGGGCATTTTTCACGACTGCTGAAAGAGATCAGGCTATATAAACAAAGGGTTTTAAGTATCGGGGGTTTATCGCAGAAGGTAGGCTCCTTTTAATATAAGGGGGAAGCATGATGACACAACAAACATACATACCGCCGAAACATATTGTTTCAGCGGCTACAATCGTTCTGAATGAGAACCGGGAAATTCTAATAATAAAGGGACCAAGACGTGGTTGGGAAATGCCTGGCGGTCAGGTGGAAGAAGGAGAGTCGTTAAAGGATGCGGCGATCAGGGAGACAAAAGAGGAGACAGGGATTGATATAGAGGTGTTGGCTTTTTGCGGGGTATTTCAGAATGTGAAACGGTCCATCTGTAATACCTTATTTCTCGCAAAGCCTGTTGGAGGAGTGCCGACTACTTCTTCTGAGAGTCTGGAGGTAGCATTTTTTCCGATTGACGAGGCGCTCAAAATGGTGACGCATTCGAATTTTAGAGAGCGGATCGAGTACTGTTTGGATGAGGAGCAACATCCGTTTTTTGTGGAGTTTTAAGAATGTAGTTGAGAGGTTTATGGATGATAAAAAGGGTAAGAAATCGTTCATACAAGAGAGGTGACAAAAATGAATAAAGACGCCAAGAAATCGAATCTCCTGGACAGGTTCCACGTTTCGGATGCTGATTTTCTGGGTTCTGGTATGGAAGCGGAAGTATATGCCTTAGATGATGAGAGAGTGTTTAAAGTATATAATGATTTGTCTGATGCACCGAGACAAGAGAGATTAAGGGAATTCTATGCCGGACTAAAGACAGGTCATCTGAGCTATGGGCTTCCCTATATTCACGATATCTTAGTGGAGAATGGGACGTTAGTGACGATTGAAAAGAGGATGCAGGGGAGCGATTTGCAAAGCAAGCTTGCAGGGATGACCCGTGACGAGCAGACAAACATGATGAAAACATATCTTCAGGCAAATCTGGAACTGCACTCCCTTAAAGGAAGCTCAACGATGGAAGGATTCCAACTATTTCATGACCACCGTATGTCATTAGGCAGGATGGATAATTGGTATGATCTATTAAGTGAAACGGTCAAGCTTAAGCAGACTGAGTTGAAACCTTATTTTGAGAAGGATGTCCGGGATTACGGGGCAAAGTTAACTCTAATAATGGAAAGACTGGCACCTGGATATGAAGGGGACTATTCCATCATCCATGGAGACTTCTACCCTGGGAATATCTTAATCAATGAGAAACATGACGTTACAGGGCTGATTGATTTCGGAATGCTGACCATGTATGGAGATTATCTGTTTGATGTGGCGATCGGATGGGTGTGCCTGGATATGTATAATCAGCTGAATGCAAGTCTACCGGAGAGGTACTTGGACATCATTGTTTCCACCTTGGGAGAAGGGGTAAGGAAAGATTTATATTTCTATGTACTAATCTATAGTTTGATGACAGCGAATCTTTATTCTCCGACGTGTGAGGATGGTCATTATCGGTGGTGTATGGAGAATTTGAATCGTGAAGAGTACTGGGAAGTTACATAATCCACTCGTCAGTGACCTCGTTTTGATTGGAATTTGAAACTTTTTACAATCCCCGAACGTAAGTATAAATAATAAGAGGGGGAATCAAAATGAAAAAATTCTTCACAAGAACATCTTTAGTGACGGCAGTGATCCTTGCCATTGCCATTTGGATCGGGAGTCTCCTGTTCTCATTTTCTTTCGGGGAATGGAGCTTTTTCATCGGCCTTGGATTAACAGTGGGCCTTTTCTTTTTTAATAGCAGTGGCGGTGCGTTATCTAAAAACGCTACCCTCGGAGCAAGTCAGGCAGGGTGGAAGATTCAGAAGGATAATGAATTGAAATCTAATGTAGGCTCCGTATTTTATGGTGTCCTTCTGTTTACGGTTGTTAGTTTTGTGGTAATGATGGTGACTTATTTTTAGAGCGGAGTGACGGCATGATTTCCTATAAGGGTACCCCTGTTTTAAGAACAGATCGACTGAATCTTAGAAAGTTGTGCATGTACGATACGCAAAAAGCCTTTGATCACTGGCTATCTGATGAACGGATTTCCGATCATCGTGTCAGTCCTGCGCACAAGACCATTGCTGAAACACATAAGCGGATGAAGAAGACTGTGGATGGGTACGTTTCAAAAGAGTTTTGTCACTGGGGAATCGAACTCAAGGATGGCGGTGGCCTGATCGGAGAGATTGATTTATATGATTTTGATTCATCTACAGGAAATTGTGAAGTCAGTTATTCCGTTGGATATGATTGGTGGAATAAGGGGTATGGGACCGAGGCGTTGAAAGCCGTTGTGGAGTTTGCCTTCATCCACATGAACGTACACAAATTATCTGCAGCCCATAATACGGATAACCCGGCTTCAGGCAGGATCATGGAAAAAGCCGGGATGAAGCGTGAAGGCGTCATCCGGCATATGATCCGCAATGCGAAAGATCAGTATAAGGACTGTGCGGTGTATGGACTTCTGTGTGAAGAGTATCTTCTCATGAGGGGAGGGGGCGCATGAAAAGGATAGCCATTGATATGGATGAGGTAATCGCTGATTTACATAAAAAGCACCTGAAAATATTTAATGAGAAATATAACGAGATTTTGACTCCAGAGGACTTACTGGGGACAAGACTTTGGAAAATCCGTCCCCATGATGCTGATGACATCCTTTCGTATATAGATGATCCCGATTTCTTCAGGGATTTGGAAGTGATGGAAGGGAGTCAGGAAGTGATCAAAGAGCTGAGTGAATCCTATGAAATTTACATCACGACTGCTGCAATGGAACATCCTGCTTCTTTTACGGCAAAATACGAATGGTTAAAAGAACATTTCCCGTTTCTATCAGACTTACAATTTGTCTTCTGCGGCAACAAAAGCATCATTCATGCTGACTACTTAATAGACGACAGCCCAAGGCATTTTAAAGACTTTATGGGAGAGGGGATATTGTTTTCAGCTCCTCATAACCGGTATGAGTCGGGATACGTACGCGTGGAGAATTGGAATGAAGTGAGATCGTTCTTTTTATCATAAGTCCTGATCTTATAATAAGGAGGAGTAAAGCATATGTTCAAGAAATTAGCCATCCTACTTATCCTGCTTTTCTCCTTTGGACAGACGGCTTATGCAAAGTCCTATAGTATCGATGAAGTTCAGATCCGTGCGTGGATCCAGCCTAATGGGAATTTGCTGGTCAATGAATTGTTCACGTACACGTTTGATGGTAAGTACAAGAGTATCAGAAGGACCATTCATGAGGATCATCATGAGGGGGTGCAGTGGTTTAAAGCCTCTGAACTGATCAATGATGAGGCGGAGCTTGGCTTCATCGATAATGGGGATATCCGTCAACTTGATGTGAAACGGGAGGATGGTACGTATCGTTCACCATTCCCCGTGGAGGACACCACAAAGACCATTTTATTTGCATATGAACTAAAGGATGCCGTGAAATCGTATGATTCATACAGCGATGTGACGGTTCCCTTTTTCGGAACAGATACTAATCATGATATTGATCTACATAATGTGACGATTGATTTCGTTTTTCCTGAAAAACTAGATCCTGCGGAGTATCATGCTTTCTTTCACGACCCAAAGGGGAAGGTGGAAGAAGAGGGGCCAGAGGTGGTGCGCTTTACCACCCCTGTTTCCAATATGTATTCCTTAACGGAAACTCGTGTGCTTTTCCCTTCTTCAGTCATGAGTGAGCAGGAAAAGATCGCGGCTCCAAAATCATTGGAAGCGGCCATTCAGGAAGAAGAAGACCGTGTGGCCCTTGCAGCTCACAGGGAAGCTCAAATGAAAACATTCAATAAAGTGCTGGGTGGGCTCGCACTCACACTAGGTGCCGTTTTATTCATCATGATGCTTGGATTCATGATTGGCCGAATAAGAGGAAATGGGAGAACGAGGGATGTACTGGAGTCGGATCCCCTTCTTTTATATATGGTCCACAGGCGGGGGAAGTTCACCCACGGAGCCTTGATGGCAGGGCTGTACGCCCTGGTGGAAAGAGGGAAGGCAACGGTCCGTAGACAGAAAACGACGACCCGTTTTCTCAGCGATGCCCGATCACCGGATGAAACCTTGTTCTTTACCTTGACCTCTGAAGGTCAATTATCAGCGATGGAAGAAAAGCTGGTATCATGGATTTTTAAAAGAAGAGGAAAGAATGGTTCCGCATCCTTTGCCATGACCGATCTTGCTGGTGCCACAAAGAGTGAGAAAGATCTCAGCCGCCATGTGAAAAAGTATCATACAAAGGTCAAGACGCTAAAAGAGCAGGAAAGAGAATGGTTTGCCGAAGTGTTGAAAGAAGCCAAGGAAGCGGGACTCCTCCATGATCGCTGGTTCCACTTCGTTACGAAGCTTGCACCACTTTCCATTGTGCTTGGAACTTTATGTGCCTATCACTTTGACATGAAATCGATGTTTGCCATGTGGTTTTATGGAATCATTGGTTGTGGGGCCCTTGTATTCCTATGGTGGAAGAATGAAAAGAAGTGGCCGGCACTTGTTTTTGGTGTAATTTCATTTTTTGCGATTGCTCAACTCAAGGACGAAACCTCCTTCTTCCTCCTGTTTTTGTGCCTTTTAATAACCTTATTTCTCTTATTCTTCGTTCCTCGCCATACGTTGTCGGGAGCGGCACTTGATGTAAAAGCGGGCATCCGCCGATTCCGGAAACAGGTGAAAAGAGAAGGGTACCCTAAGGGGACGAGCGAGGAAATGGATGTGTGGATGATCCGGACACTCCTGTTTGAACGAAAGAGGAAACTGAAGAGGATATCGAGTGAAGGCATGGAAGAAAGTGCATTGTTTTCAGCAGCCCCCCTTACAGCCCTTATTCTAACGGGACAGGACCCTCATGAGTTTTTGACGAATTCATGGAAGTGGAGCGGTCCCCCTCCGAGCATGTCTTCCGGTTCCTCTGATGGCGGATTTTCCGGAGGAGGCGGAGGATTTGACGGCGGCGGTGGTGGAGGTGCAGGTGCAGATTGACCATTAGCGGTTTACGAAAGGGGAAACGCCCATGTCAAAGGATAACTTGTCTCTTGTCATCATCCTGGGTATTTTGTCAACAATAGCGGGGTTTATCATGTTTTTCTTTAATGTTTATTTTGGAACTGCCACTGCCGAGTCACAGATGTTCCATAATAGAATTGGCGGTCCAGAATATTACAACGTCATTGTAAAAGGGTATATCAATACCTATTTGGTGGGAGGAAGCATCTTATTTGTGATGGGCGTGTTGGCTATTGTCTTAGGGTATCATCAGCTTCAATTGAAAAAAGTCAGTGATTCACATCTGGATGAAAGCATTCAGGATCGGGAGGAAGCACAATGATAGAAACGAAAGAGAAAACCATGAAAGAAATCATCTTCGTCACCACCAACAAAGGGAAAATCGCTTCTGCCCAAAAGGAGTTAACGAACATAGAGGTGTTACCGATCGAGGCGGAATTAAGTGAACCGAGAAGTGATGATATCAAGGAAATCGCAAAACAAAAAGTGTTGCAGGCATACTCTATCGTGAACAAGCCATGCATTGCGCTGGATTCAGGTTTTTTCATCTCGGCATTGAATGGTTTCCCGAGGGCATATGTGAATCATATGCTGGACACAATCGGCATCGAGGGGATTTTAAAGCTGATGCGTGATGAGAAGAATAGAACATGTGAATTTAGATCATGCCTGGCTTACTATGATGGAGAGGAAATGAAATTCTTTGAGAGCAAATCTCCCGGCGTCATCGCAGAAAAAATACGGGGAAGCGAGAATGTGAACAGCTGGTCTGACCTTTGGTATATCTTCATCCCGCGCCATTTTCATAAAACGATGGCTGAGTTTGATGAAGGTGATTTTATGGAATATAACCGGGTAAGAGAGGATTCGGGGATGAAGAAGTTTGGGGAATGGTATCTGGGTTCACGGTAGGGGATACGGACGATTATTAGTTTTTTGACACCCGTCGGTTCAGTCATGACTTTACTGGTTTCTGCGATTCTATTTGGAGTGGCATTGGTGCTTTCCCTTAAGAAAAAGGGGAGTCATTAAAGGGGTTGAGAATTTGTGTTTAAATCTGAGAAGGTGAATAGAGTCATGGCAATCGTTGTGTATTGGGTGATTGCCGTATTTATAGTAAGTCGAAATCATGAGTTTTTAAACAATCCTTTATCATTCTTGATCATCGCCACTTTGCTATGTTCATTCACGGTGCACCAAGTGGTGAGGATCTGGAGGATGGAAAGAGGATGAAAGGGAAGAAAATAACTCCGGTACCACGCGTGTTTGGCTTTTTAATGTCCTTCTCTTTTTCATCCATACTTCTCAGAGCTGGATGGAGGGAAGGAAAGTTTCTTTTTTTCTTTATGGGGTGGGGGCAGTGCTTCTTCTCATAGACTCCACCAGTTTTAGAGTGAAGAAAAAAGATAGAAAACACCATACATAATGTAAGACTGCCGATGGGGCAGTCTTTTTTAATTCTCCATCAATGAACTATATCATCATATCGTTTCGAATAAAGTGTACTGTCTTTCTGCATTTCGGCATAGAACAAATCCGAGACAGAGTGAAACCGATTAACTTTTTTTAAAAAAAACTGAACAAAAGTGATCCATATCAAAATCTCCTGCGTTATCTTACCAGAATACAAAAAACAAAACGAAAAAGGAGATTACAAATAATGAAAAAAACAAAATTACTTAAGAAAATCGCAGCACCGATGTTAGGATTATCTCTACTAGCTCCAACGGCAAGTTTTGCGGCAGAAACACCGACTGCGGTGACGCCGGCTTCCGACCTTCGTTCCACACTGGATCAATTACTATCTGAACACTATGTATTAGCGGTCAACGCCATGATGAAGGATTACAAAGATGCACCGGATGAGAAAGAGGCTTATGCGGCACTGGATCAAAATGCACTGGACATGACCCCGGCCATCGAATCGATTTACGGAAAAGAAGGCGCTCAGAAATTTGAAGAAATCTTCGCCGGTCATAATGACTACTCACCGGATTTCGTGGAAGCAGCCAAATCAGACGATGCAGAAATGAGAAAAGCGGCAGAAGCCGAAGTGAAAGATTTCGTCAATGAATTCTCGGCCTTCCTGGCAACAGCAACAGAAGGGAATCTTCCGGAAGCAGCAGCGAAAGAAGTATTAGCAGCACATGAAATGGATGTCATCGAAGCATTTGACAGCTATGTAGAAGAAGACTACAAAGGATATCAAACGAACTTCAAAGAAGGGTACGACAGAATGTTCGATATTTCAAAAGCATTATCTGGAGCAATCGTGACTCAGATGCCGGATAAATTCAACAACACGAAAGTAGATGCGCCGGCAGCGGAATTACGCTCAACACTCAATAATCTTGCTGCAGAACACTTTGCACTGGCAGCAATGAGCATGCAAAAAGGTGTCAACGAAGCGCCGGATTATGATACGGCCACTTGGGCAGAAGACATGAACACAGAAGCATGGACGAAAGCAATCGGATCCATTTATGGTGAAGAAGGTGCGGCACAATTCAAGAAATTATGGACAAGTGAGCACATCAATGCACAGGCAGACCTTGTGAGTGCAACATTAGCAGGTGACAATGAAGGCGTGAAGGCAGCGAAAGACAGCCTGGGTATGTTCACAGAAGAATTCGGTACATTCCTTGCAACGGCAACAGAAGGAAACCTTCCGAAAGACGCGGCCATCTCTTCTCTTAAAACACATGAAGATCAAGTCGTGAAAGCGTTCGACTCCTATGTAGCAGAAGACTATAAAGCAAGCACCGATACATTCCGTGAAGGGTATGCGTTCATGTTCGGTGTAGGGAAAGCTCTTGGAGACGCGATTGTGAAGCAGAATCCTGAGAAGTTTGCTTCAAGTGACATGCCGGAACAAATGCCAAACACCGGAATGGGTGGGGCAGCCGATGAAGGAATGCCGATGGCTGCCTGGATCACATTTGTAGCGGTAGCGATGATGGCAGGTGGAATCATCATCAAGAAGAAGTTTGCGGATCAACAGTAATCATAGAGCCATGAGAAGAGCGGGATTCTGCTCTTCTCTCTTCTCTTAATAGGAGGGAACACGATGAAGAAACGAATGCTTATCATAGTAGTCGCAATCCTGATGATTGGGGCAGTCAGTTTTCAGGCTATCGCCAAAAACGGACCAGAGAAAGAAACGAGCACCGCTCAATCCGTCGAGAAACCGACAGTGAAAAAAGAAAAATCCAAAAGTGGGGTGGGTACCGCCCATAAGGAAGAAGAATTTGTTCTTCTTGACTCTTTAAAGAAGAAGAAATCAGAGCTTGAAGAGCAGGTAAAGGTTCAAGAAGAAGGAATTACGCCTTCCCGCGTCCAGATCCCCAGCATGGACATCGATACGAATGTCATTCCCGTCGGACTGCTTGAGAATGGAGAAATGGAAGTGCCTGAAGAAACGGACGTCGTCGGCTGGTACAATCGTGGTGTGAAAGTCGGAGCGAAGGGGAATGCCGTCCTTGCGGGACATGTGGACAGCAAGAAAGGTCCGGCCATCTTCTTCTATCTGAAGAACATCGAAATAGGGGAAAAGGTCATCGTCACCGATGAAAAAGGAATGAAACGAACCTTTGAAGTGAAGTCAAAGGAAAGCTATCCGAGTGATGAAGCGCCGATCGAGAAGATCTTTGGACCATCGGATAAACGCAATCTGAATGTCATTACGTGCACAGGAACGTTCAATCATGACAAGCATCTTTACCCTGATCGGCTGGTCGTGTATACGGAACTCATCTCTGAAACGAACGTCAACGTAGTGAAGGCACCTGAACCTCCAACAGCCGTTCAGGTGGATACAGGGTCGATTTCATGGCATTCGGTACAGAGTGTTACCGTTATGGGATATAGAGTGTATAAAAAGGCGGCGGATGCGAAAGGATTTAAGCATATCGCAAGCATTTCTGCCCACGAACGGAAGAGCTTCTTTGACCAAGAATCTGAAAAAGGGGACGTGTATTACATCACAACGGTGAATATAGAGGATAAGGAATCGACTCCTTCTGAAAAAGTGGGAGTAGAATAAGCTTTGGGAATGGGACCCTCTTGATGACGGAGGGTCATTTTTCTTTCGAATGAATGACTTAAACATGGAAATACTTCCTTTAAGGAGGTGTTTTTTTATGTTTGAAGAAATTCAACGGCTCAATCACGAAGCGAGTAAATTGGAAACCAAGTATTGGCTGAGTGAGGACCTGTTCAGTCTTCACTGGTGGGTCATTGTCATCTTAAACATTCTCTTTCTTATTCTATTGATCAAGCTGATTGATCGTAAGCGTCCCTTAGACATCATTGTAGCTTTCCTTATAAGTTTCAGCCTGGTGGGATTCATCAATGAACTTGGCTATTACTATCATTGGTGGAGCTATCCTCACCAATTCATCACGGCGTTCAGGGTCATGAATGCAGTCGATTTCCTGACCATTCCTGTGATTCATACACTGCTGTACCAGAAATATAGTGGATGGAAACCTTATTTGATTGCAAATGCCATTATTATGGCCATTATTGCCTTTGTAGGAGTACCGCTTTTCGTTCATTTTCATTTCTATGTTCTATATGACTGGAATTATTTAAAATCCTATCTGGCTCTATTTGTGGTAGGGATGCTTGTGAAGGTTATTGCGGATTTGTTGATTGATTGGGCGGCGGTTGTGAGAAAGCCATGAGAAATGCGCTATTAAGAAGGTAAATCGGTTGAATGATTTTTAAGAATGGAACAAGAAGATGAGGGAATATGATCGGGATTCCCGAAAAATAATCTCAAAGAACCAACATTCAAGTATCAAAAAAATCCGGGACTAGTTATCATCCCGGATTTTTTCTATTCCACAATTGTAAGGCTAACGGGTTCAACTTTTCCCATACTCGCAGGGTATAACGTAATCTCCCCTGAAGGAGGTTTCGGATCATTCGAATGACTTTGGAAATTCTCATTCAATCCGATCGTCCATTCCGCCTCCCCATCTTTCATTAGGACGATGGCGATGGTGCCAAATTGGACAACATCGTCCCAGCTATACTGTCCGGATTTCCCGTTGTAGTTGACGGAGATTCCTTCTGGCATGCTGTCGATTCTTGCCCCGTTTCCTTTCCACTTACCCTGAATCGTCGGTCCGACATAAGTATACGAAATACCTGAGTCTCTTGCACCGTATGTGCCGATGTACTGGTGAATGCTGTTATCAGAGGCCTTATAGGTCAACGCCGCAATGTCATTTTCAAGCCACTTCAGCTTGAATTCCCCTTGTGTTTTGTAGGGAAGGACTTCTTTAGGCCGAGCAAAGATCCGGTAATAGGTTCTGTAATAGACGGCTTCCCCCGTATTTCTGTCTTCTTTTAAAACGAACTGATTTTTCATATCTGGTGAAAAGCTTACAATCTGTTTTGTTTGCTGACTTTGGTTCAGGATGAGTCCCCCTTGAAGGAGGATAAGAATACCTGCTGTCACGTATGAGACGATCTTCCACGTTTTTGGAATGGTAAAGAGGAGGAAGATAGAAACGACCATGCCCGCCACAATCAGTATATTGAAGGCATAGAATAAACGGTTATCGACATATTCCAATTCATATGATGCGTGGAGGAAGAGGTATCCCATCTGAAAAATGAATAGTGCGATAGATAAGATAAAAAGTATACGTCCGGTTATTTTCTTAGTCTTCATCTGGCTGGACCTCCTCCTGGAATGCCCAGGTCCGTCCCTGATCATCTGAGATGAATTTCCCTTTTACTTTTCCGCCTTCATAGTCACCGTTCGGACCTTGATTGACGTAGACGGCCAGGTGATTTTCTTCTTTGAAAGGTATTTCCGCTATGACAAAGATCCTTTTATACTGATCCGGGATCTCAATCGTTGCCTTGCTCCACGATTTCCCCACGTCCTGTGTGACATGCAGGTCCGGTTCTTCCGGGTTAAGGATGCCGAATGAAAGGAAACCGGTGTCTTCGTCGACAAAGCCCCCGTCATAGATGAGCCGGGTGATGTCAGGACGCGGCATCTCTTTCCACGTCTTCCCGCCGTCTTTCGATAAGTAGACCGTGATCATTTCCTGTGACATCGTCCGGTCGGCAGAAAGAATCACATAGCCGAAGGATTCATTGAGGAAGCCGACCTTCCTGAAACGGAGGGGCGGAGAAGCGGGTGTGACCTTGGCATCTTCCCATGTCTTTCCTTTGTCCTTTGAAAAAAGCAATTGGACGCTTTTATCGACGGAATAATCACGTGCATATAAGAAGGCAGCAAGATCTTCTGTCAGGATATAGCTATCCGGTATCAGCTCATCCTCACTCCCGGCATACTCCCCTTGGAATGAATTCTCCTTTTCTACAGGTACTTGAATCCACTTCTCTCCATGGTTGTAGGTGATCTGCAGCTGATCCTGTTGGAGCGAATACCCTACAGGTGCCGTTTCATCCACCGATTGAAGTGGAGGGGGACCGGGATCACGTATTTCCGGCGTCTCCGGTTGACTTACATTAGGCTCTTTTTCAAAAAAGTACGTGCCTGCGATGATCCCGATGACCATCAGACAAGCCGTCCCGATCATGATGTATTTCACATTACCAGACTCCTTTGGTTATATTTTCTATTTTACCATGAGGAAAGGATTGAATAGGATAACATATTTTGGAATAATGAAGGGGAGGAGGAATGGTATGAATATGAATGCCTATCTGATACGATTCTCGGTTTCCATCATGATTATTTTTGGTGGGACGCTTGCGATTGTTTATATGAAGACGGGAGATCTTCTTGTGTATCATCTGATTGCAACGTGTATTGGGGTGGTTCTCTCATTAACTTCTTGGATATGGAGAACAAGGAACAAGGTAAAAAAGGGGGAAATGGTATGATCGTTTGGCTGAATGTCGGCAGCCTGGTGCTTGGGCTTCTGGCGTGGACACTTCCGTTCGTGACATATAGAAAAAATCAACTGACCCTTGCCGTCATGAGCATGGGAGCGTGTGCCCTGTCCCTTTCCTTCCAGATTTTCTATCACCATCATCTGGTCAAAATCGGGGACTGGCCGGCAATCATGGATACATCGGGAGCCATGGCGTTCGCTTCTGCCATGCTGATCATCGTCACGATTCTAATAAATGCGTTGACACTAATGCGAGAGAAGAAAGGAGTTGCAGCATGACTTCCAAGGAAAACATGAAGGTATGTGACAACGGACATACCTATGTGAAAAAGAGTGATTGTCCGACCTGTCCAGTATGTGAAAAAGAACGGAAACCTGACACAGGATTTCTATCTGTGCTCTCAAGCCCTGCGAGAAGAGCGTTGGAGAATAACGGGATTACGACGCTTGAAGAACTGGCTGGATTCAGTGAGAAGGAGGTTCTTGCTTTTCATGGGATGGGACCGTCGTCGATACCGAAGCTTCGGAAGGCGCTTGGGGAGAAGGGTTTGGGGTTTAAATAGGAGAGGTGAGGGGAGATGGCGGTTATACATAGACGATGTGCAGGTTTGCGAGACTACCGACATCTAAGAGTACGTGAGATCAAGCAGGGCCGATAAATAGACGGAAAAACTCCGCTTAATTTACTTTGGCTCATTTTTCTATTTGTTAGATTACGATGAAACGTATCACAAGTATGAGAGAAACTCGCAAATGTACTAACGCGAGTTCTCCTTTTTACACCCAATATCATCTCAAGCCAGAACAGTTTAAAAAATGCCTCGAAGCTTATTTATTTCGTCTTCTTTCCATGGAACACCATTGCATTCCCCAGTACTTTTTTGTTCAGCAGAAGTTTGGGTAGGTCCAAAACATCGGTTAGTTTCTCCTGTTTCAGTTCAACTGTATCAGTAAGGTCAGCTACCAACACTGCCCGCTCACCAAACGCAGACTCATCCAGGAAAAGGTCCATGAAGACAAAGGTACCACTGGGCTTTAACACTCTCAAAGCTTCTCTCATAACGTCCGTTTTATTATGGCAATCCTTCACTTCATGAAACGTGAGGCAGCTGACAACGACATCGAATTCCGCATCCCTGAACGGAAGTTTCGAGGCACTTGCTTTCAAAAACTGAATTCGATCTGCAACCCTTTCGATTTTAGCGTTTTCTTCGCATTGAGCTTTGGAATATTCCCAGTTCTCTCCCCAGTAGTCGATGCCGGTCAACGAGGAGCCTGGAAACACTTTTGCGAGCTTGATGATCAGAGAGCCGCTCCCTGTACCGATATCAAGAATTTTTCCACTATCATGATCCACTTTTGAGACAATCACATCATGAATCTTCGACTGGTAATTTCCGCCGAATCCTGAGAATTGATAGATAGAGTAAGAGAGGATAAAGACGATATAAAGAAACGGTACCGCCAGCATTCCTGATAGGGCGCGCAGAAAAATGTGGATGGGGAAGAATGCGATCATCAGAAAAAGAAGGGAGATCCCCAGGAAAATAAGAAGTTTATTCATTCGAATCCACGTTTGATACTTTGGTTTGGTTCTCAATCCATTCCCCGTCCTTAACTTTTAAAATGAGTTTGTTATTATTATAAGGGAATGTACATTGTAAAAGAAGGTGCTCAAGTGGATATCAGACACTTAAAATATTTTATAGAAGTAACGAAATTCAAAAGTTTCACCCGTGCGGCGGATCATTTGTTTGTGACCCAGCCTACGATCAGTAAGATGATCCGGAACCTGGAGGATGAGCTCGGAGTGGAGCTGTTTGACCGTTCCCGGAAGCAGCTTGTCCTGACGGATGCGGGACGGGCGATTTTGACGCAGGCTCAGACGATCGATAAGGCGTTCGAGAATGTTCAGCATGAACTTGATGATCTGATCGGTTTGCAGCGGGGACATATCCGCATCGGTTTGCCGCCGATCATGGATGCGGGTCAATTCATCAAGGTCCTGGGTGAGTTCCATGCGCTCTATCCAGGCATCACGTTCCAGCTGATCGAGAACGGGACGAAGCGGATTGAAGAGGATATCCTTGCCGATCAGCTGGATGTCGGTGTCGGAGTGCTTCCCGCAGCAGAAGAGGATTTTCATCATTTTTCCTTTATGAGGGAAGAATTGAGGATCGTGGTTCCGAAGACGCACCGGTTGGCGGGCAGAAAGCAAGTGAAGTTAATGGAGCTCGAGGATGAACAGCTCATTCTTTTTAACAAGGACTTCGCGTTGAATGACCGGATCCGTGAGGCGTGTAAAGAAGCCGGGTTTCTTCCGAAAGTGGTATCAGAAAGCTCTCAGTGGGATTTTATCGGGAAGATGATTGAAGCTAAACTTGGGATTTCGATCCTGCCTTATAGCGTGTATGAACAGTTGAAGGAGGACCTGGTTGCGATTCGGGTCGTGAAGCCCGTCATCGAGTGGGACCTCGCTATCATTTGGAGGAAAAATCAATACTTATCGTATGCCACGAAAGAGTGGCTCACCTTTACCCAGGAACGATTAATGGGGAGCATTTCCGACTGAGGAATGCTCTTTTTTTTGCCCCGATTTAGGAAAAATGGGTATTGATACCATTCAATTGTAAGCCGTTGCATAGACAGTATCTATGGTGATGATGAGGAACATTCATTTCACTTATCCTGTTTCGGGGCGTACACTTTGTGTATCAAACGTTTGAAATACCAGTACACAAACAGAAGGGACTTGTTCTTCATGCCAAACAAGAAGCATCCGAAAGAGAGTCTGGTCGTCAGCACGGACCAGGTTATGATCAATGATTTAAACAACTACAATACCCTGTTCGGTGGGGTTTTGATGAAGAAGCTTGATAATAATGCGACGCTATCCGCCAGACGTCACGCCCGGGTGAAGGAATGTGTCACGGCGTCAACGGATTCCATCGACTTCCTGTATCCGATCCATCAAAGTGATTCCGTTTGCGTTGAATCTTTCGTCTCCTATGTGGGGAATAAATCGATGGAAATCTTCTGCAAAGTGATTGCCGAAGATATGATTACAGGAGAAAGACGAATGGCAGCGACGGCTTTCCTAACCTTTGTCGCACTTGATGAAAATAAAAATCCCGTCAAGGTACCGGAAATCGTACCGGAAACAGAAGAAGAGAGATTCTTATTCGAATCAGGAAAAGAGCGTGCGGAAAGAAGAAGGGTCCGCCGCAAGCAGAGTAAGATCCTGAATGACATCATCGGACTCGAAAAACCTTGGAATATGGGAGGGGAGGCATCATGAGCATGATGGTAGCAGGAATGAACGAACTCCACGAAGCAAAAAAAGATGTAGAAGCCTTGAAACAGGATTACCCTGAACTGAATGAGCAGCTCGTCCACGTCACCAGCCTGACGCGACAGCTGCAGCTGAAGTACGGCTACATGGGGTCCCTACTCCGTGACAAAGAGTTGCCGGATTATGAACCACAGTTTGTCCGGGATTCGATCCTTTCACTCTATCAGGACGAGGTACAGAAACTGAAGGCACACCCGAATATCGTTCAGCTGAAAGACATCATGAAAAAGCACAGACAAATCAGCGACTCGAAATTATTCTTATTGATCCTTGGCGCGAAACCGGAACTGCTACAGGGATCCACGATCATAAAATAATGGAGAGTGAAGCCGGAAGAGGGGAGTCTTCCGGCTTTTTTGATCGTAAATTTGCGGGATTAACGGACTATCTCCACATCACCCCTTTTTTTCGCTCAATCATCATTTCCTGAATGGTTTCTGCCATGAGTGCAACGCCTTCTCTAATCATTTGATCCCTTACATGGGACACACTGAGCCGGAGCTCATCATATCTCATGAATTCCTCCAGGTACATGGATTCCGTGCTTTGCATCAGCACGTTTTTATCCTTTAACCGCTGGATGAAATCACTCGCTTTCAATGAAGAAGGCACCCTGACCGTAGAGTAAAAGCCAGATGCAGGGCATGTATAGGACGTACCCTCCGGCATGAAAGCACGATACGCCCCGCAAAGCACCTCTCCCTTTTTCCGGTACAGGTTCCGGACCTTCTCAATATGGGCCCCGAACATTCCGTTTTTCAAATAGATTTCCAGAGCCCCCTGGGTGATGACCGGTGTATGGACGTCAGCGGCAAACTTGGCACGTGTGAATCCTTCGATCAACTCAGTGGGAAGGACGACGAGGCCGAGACGCAGACCCGGCAATAGGGTTTTAGAGAAGCTTTTTGTATAGATGACCTTTCCATTCGGTTGATAGGCAAACATGGGATCCTGCTTCAAATCGGGATCAAGATCACCCATATAATCGTCCTCCACGATATACACATCATAGCGTTCGGCGAGCTCAACGATCTTCCTTCTTTCTTCGTTCGTGTAACTATGTCCGGTGGGATTATGAAATCTCGAGACAAGATAAAAGAATTTAATCTCTTCGTTTTGAAAAATGGTCTCGAGCTGTTCCAGGTCAGGTCCGTCCCTCCCGATGTCAATCCCCATACAGGGCTGGTCCTTCACAGACTCTATGAAACTAGGATGTGCGGGCTGCTCGGTCAGGATGGTCCGCTTGCCGTTGGGGAACGGGAGGCGGATCAAGAGATGGAGGGCCTGCTGGGATCCCGTTGTGACGGCAATGCGTGAAGGATCGGTAAACACCTGTAGATCCCGGAGATGCCGGGCGAGTTCTTCACGCAGTGAGGGTAGTCCGAGAAGGTCGGAATAAGTGAACATGTCTTCTTTGTACCGGTCGATGGCCTGGTTCATGCAGTGCTTGTAATCGAGATAGGGCATGGCATGTTTGTCGGGACCGGCGGATAGGAAGTCATAGACGGGTACTGTTGAACCGGTCTGTTTTTTATAAGGATAATCTTCAACCAGGTAATAGCCGCTTTTACTCACGGCATAAATTTTATGGCTGAACTCTAGTTCTTTGTAGGCTTTGATGACAGTATTCAAGCTGCATGAGAACTCGCCTGCAAGGGATCTGATCGAGGGCAGGCGGGTCCCGGGCTTGAGGCGGCCGGACTCGGCAAGCATTTCAATGTAATGGATGATTTCTTCGAATTTGGCATGGGGCACTTCTGTTTCCTCCCATCTGTAGGGGTACAGTCTATGAAAAACAGCGTTGGACCCTGCTGTTTCTGTCAGTATACTAAAAATCAAGAATGATAGGCCTGTCTTTCTAGTAAACCATAAGGAGTGGAATGTAATGAAGCGAATCGCTACACTAGTCATGAGTATGGTCCTGATCGTCATGGGAGGAACGTATGCCGACGCCAAGACAAATGTTCAATCGGAAATCGTTGACATGTTGAATGGAAAAGACGCGACCATCGTCATCCGCAACCTGAAGACAGACAAGGAATTCGTTTACAACAAGGAGAGAAGCGAGAGGAGATATACCCCTGAATCAACGTATAAAGTGCCCCACGCCCTGATTGGATTGTCGACGGGTGCCGTCAGGGATGAATATGAAGTGAAACGCTGGGACGGAACAGTGAGGGAGTTCCCGGACTGGAATCGGGATCATACCCTCGCTTCCGGCATGAGATACTCCGTCATCTGGTATTATCAGGCCATGGCCCGTGATATCGGGGAAAAGAGGATGCAGGAAAACCTTGAAAAGATGGATTATGGGAACGAAGATATATCTGGTGGCATCGATTCTTTTTGGCTCGACAGCAGTCTGAAAATATCGGCCCGGGAGCAGACCGATTTTTTCGAAGGTCTGGTGGAAGAAAGCCTGCCTTATGACAAACAGCAGATGAGAACCGTGAAGCGGATCATGATCAATGACGAGCAGGACGACTATATCATCCACGGCAAAACCGGGACCCGGCTGTCGGATTTCGGACTCGGCTGGTACACGGGGTATGTGGAAACCGATAAGGGAGAGTGGGTATTCGCCGTCAACTTGGATGGAAGCGGGACAGAAGCGAAGAATCTGACGGTAGAGGTGCTGGAGAAGATGCACATCATTCCGGAAGAATAATGGAGAGAGCTTACCCAATGTGGGGGTAAGCTCTCTTTTACATCTTGTGAAAAATTCTATAATTTGAAATAATTAGTAAAAAGAAACTTGAGGGAATCGAATTGCATGACCTATCTTGTAAATGACATCTACGACATTCTGAATGGTGTGGGGATCGTTTTTTTATCTTGATTTCCTTTTTGATTCTTACGATTTTGAAAAAGAGAAAAAATAATGTTGGGGTGGACCATGATGAAACGATTGGTGGAAAGGCTCATTTATCTGGTCTTCACGTTGTTCATCTTTGTCGTGTTATGGAAAGGGACGGCTATTTTATGGGAGGCATTCGTGCCGTGGAATTACAGGACCGATTTATTTGGCATTTTGATTGTTGCGCCACTACTGCTTGCCTTGTCGTTCATTCTGTCAACGCTTGCCTTTCAGTACACGAAAGATTCTTGAGGAGGAACATGGATGAGATCAGAGATCATTCCCTTTGACCCGAAGTATGCCAAGGAAACCGTGGACATGTGGCGGGAAAGTAAGGAGCGGGCCATTGGGCAAAAGGAAAAACATAGTGTGGAAAATCACCTCTATTTTTTAACCAGCATCCTGACTCGTCAATACCAAGTTGATCTGGCACTCATAAATGGAAAAGTAGCCGGAATGGCCGCCTATAATGAAACGGAAATCAGTCAGCTTTACATTCACGTTGATTATCAAGGACTCGGGATCGGTCAAGTGTTTCTGGATAAAGCAAAGGCGAAGTCAAGCGGGTGCTTGACCCTGTATACCTTTGAAGTGAATGAGAATGCCCAGAGGTTTTATGAAAAGAACGAATTCGTGGTGATCGGAAGAGATCACGAAAATGAGGAAAACCTGCCGGATATTCAGTACGAATGGAAGGCGTAATGTGGTATATGAGTAAAGGAAAAGAAGCAATCAGTCTCTACTGGTTGCTTCTTTTTTCAATGGCTTTTAAGGCAAGGCCGATGCGTGAATCATCACCAAGGGCATCAAGAAGGGCAATGCCCTCGACAGTCACAAGGGCAAGGGCGGCCATCTGTTCCACATCCTCCCCTTCTTCAACCAGAAGGATCTCCTGATAAAACGAATAGAAATGATCACAAATGTCTCTTGCTACGACCTGCAGGGAGTCGTGCTCATCTGACGCCATGGTGATCAGTTCAAGCCATAGCTTTATGTAGGGGCGGACCTCTGGATCCTGCATCATATGATATAAAAACGGGACCAGGGTATGAAAAGGCTGCTTTTTTATATCAGCATGTTGAAGCAGGCTGATCAGCTGTTGGGAAATGGATGACAGGACCACGGTAAATAGCTCTTCTTTATTAGTGAAATAGTGAAGGAGCATCCTGTCACTTGTGTTGGCTGCCTTCGCAAGGTTTCGTAAGCTGGCAGACTGGAGGCCATTCGCCAGGATATAGTCAGCGGTTTTCGCTATAATTTCTCGTTTCTTCTTTTCTCCTTTTTCCATGGGAAGTGTCTCACCTCTTTGTGTGTAGTATAAGCTACTTTTCCATCTAAAAGAAAGGATTGATTTAAAATGTAATGAGTGCTACACTTTAAATGTAATGAGTGCTACATTTTGGAGAGAGGGTGTTTATGTTGGCAAAAGAAAAGGGTATGAATCTTCCTGCGCCGCTACTAGTGGTGGTATTGATCCTGTTTTCCATTTTGACAGGGGTCTCGGTTTTTCATCATGGGCTGATCGGAATCTTTACGGAAGCATTTCGCAATACGGCTACCATGCAGGTGTTTTTTGATTTATTCATTGCTTTGTTCCTTGTGATGGTATGGATGTGGCATGATGCAAAAAGCAGTGACCGACTGTTTTGGCCCTGGGCGGTTCTGACACTTGCCATTGGTTCGTTTGGACCGTTGTTGTATTTGCTTTCTGGAAAGAGAAGGTAGATGAACGATCCGATTGGGGTCGTTTTTTTTATTTTTCTTGAAGAGGATTACGATACTTTAGTGGCGAATAGATTTAGGGATATGGAAACAAATGTATATACGGGGGATGGAGGATATGGCCGAACCTACAAATGAAAAACAGAAACGGATTCAAGAAATATACCGAAAGAATAAGAGAGAGGAATATTCCAATACTAACTGGACAATGATTCTCATCCTGTGTGTGATTCCGGTGCTCATCCTTCTTGTGACAAGTGCTTTATTCGATCTCGGGGTTGGACTACCTGCGTTCTTTGGAAGATAGGGTGTGTGTAATGAAACGATTGTGGATTGGGTTAACCTGTTTGATGGTCAGTGCGATTCTTTATGGGTCGACACTTATAGCTGCTGCCGTTTATTCCGATTTGCTGATGAGAGTTGACGGACTCGGATGGAACTTTCAGTATGGTGTATTCGGAACCGCGTTGCTTGAGGTAGGGGCATTTCCATTGGTGTTGGCGGTGATTTCAGGGGGGACGGGAATCGTGTTGATAGCGTTGGAATTCCGAAAGCACAAGGCAGAAAATGAAGAGCAGCCTAAGGAGATAGAGGAATGAAGAATCGCTGGTGGTTAATTGTATTATCTGTGATGGTGGCTGCTGTTGGAGGAGGCTATATGTGGCTTAGGGTGCATCCTCCCATGGAAGTTGGGGTCGTTGCTCAAAATGCGGCAGGGACGTCCGTACTCGTGGAAGTGACCAATCATGGATGGAAAGATGCGAAAGTGACCGGGGTCACGGTCAATGGTGATGAAGCGCCAGATGAAGTGAAGATGGAGGTGAGCAACCTGCTGAGAGGGTATGCCATTACCGATGGACCCCGTGAAGAGCTGCCTGAAGAAATCAGCTTTGAAAATATTGGGGACGTAAGGATTAAGGCGGGTCCCACAAATGCAGAACAAATGGATCGCTTGGACGACGGAACAGCCACAAAGGAAGACAGGATCTATGCCGTGAACGTGTTTCATGATGAGAAAGTCAGGCAGGTGCAAATAGAGTATCAATCTTTAGGGATGACGTATAGGGAAACGGTGTACATTGAGTAGGGATGGATGATCTTTTTCCGAGCTCGAACCTAATCAAAACCGTTTATCTCTTATTGGCTAGTTTAAGGACGGGTGGAAGAGGACTTCACGAAGCGTCCTCTTTTTTATGTGGATCGCACATTTTCCCTTTTTCCCAATCGCATCGATATCCCAATCGATATAACCGAAAGGGTGACGATCATCCACACCACACCCGGCCAGTTCCACTGGTGATAGAAGCTTCCGCTCACGGTACCGCCCACGCTTGAGCCGGCATAATAGGCGGACAGATAGAGGGCAGAAGCCTGGGCTTTATCGTGGACGGCGAGGCGTCCGACCCAGCTGCTGGCGATGGAGTGACCGGCGAAGAATCCGTATGTAAAGACGGCGATTCCGATGATTTTCACCAATAAATTTGGATGAAGAGTTGTCACGACGCCTGATAACATGATGATAAGCGACAAGGGCAGGATTTTTCTTTTTCCATATTGATCGGCGAGCATTCCCATCCACGTGGAGCTGAAGGTGCCGACAATGTAGACGATGAAGATGAAGCCGACAACGGTCTGGCTGAGTGAGTAGGGTGGTGCGATCAGCTCGAATCCGATGTAATTGTAAAGGGAAACGAAGCCGCCCATCAAGAGAAATCCGATGGTGAAAAGGTATGTGAGTCCCGGGACCTTGAATTGGCTTAACAAGGAACCTGCCAGGGACGTGAGCTTAAAGCTCTGGGGCTCAAAATGGGCAGACTTTGGAAGCAAGGTCATGAAGATGATGCTTGAAAGCAGACTGATGACCCCGATTCCCATCAGTGCAATATGCCAGCTGAAATAATCGGTCAGGACGCCGCTGATGATCCGGCCAGACATGCCTCCGATGGAGTTTCCGCTGATATACAATCCCATGGCCATTCCCAGGCTCTTCCCTTCGATTTCTTCACCCAGATAAGCCATGGCGACGGCGGGTAGACCTGCAAGGGTGATTCCCTGCAGGATCCGGCCAGCGACAAGCATATGGAAGCCTGAGGTAAATCCCGTACAGATGGCAAGGATGGAAGAAGCCAGTAACGAGAAGGTCATCACGGATTTCCGGCCGTACACATCCGATAACGATCCTGCAATCAGCAGGCTGATCGCCAGGGCGATGGTGGTGGACGATTGGGTGAGACTCGATGTGGCCGGAGAGACATTGAACTCACGGGCGATTTCCGGAAGCAGGGGTTGCGTCCCCCACAGAATCGCGAACGTACTGAAGCCTCCTGCAAACAAAGCCAGGTTTGCATTCTTGAAAGCAGATGTTCCCCGCTTGATGTATTCCATATTGCAAGACTCCTTCGTACAATTCTTGTATCTTCATCATACACCTAGCGAGAAAGCACTTCTATTAAAAGGCCCTATCCACCAAAAGTATAAATTAAATTACAGAAATGTTAAAAACCCCCAAATCTGTTTATCTTTCGTGTCACGAGGTATATAACCAATGTACAATCGTACAACACCATTTAACCAAACATAAGGAGGATTTTGTTTATGTCAAACAGTAACAACAACAGCAATAACAACGGTAAAATGAGCTACGAAGAAGCCGGTCGTAAAGGCGGGGAACAGACAGCGAAAAACCATGACAAGGAATTCTACCAGGAGATTGGTGAAAAAGGTGGAGAAGCCACTTCAGATAATCATGATAAGAAATTTTATCAGGAAATCGGAGCGAAAGGCGGAAGCCAGTCCAGTAATTCAAGCAACAGCAACTCGGGTAATTCAAACAGCTCAAACAGCTCAAATAATTCAAACAGCAACAATAACTAGAATCTGAGTCCTTGATGATTTTGTGAAATATGAATGTTTACTAACTTTAAGGAGGATTTTATTATGTCAAACAATAACAATAACAATAACAATAATGGTAACAACAACAGCAAAATGAGCTACGAAGAAGCCGGCCGTAAAGGCGGGGAACAAACAGCGAAGAATCATGACAAGGAATTCTACCAGGAGATTGGTGAAAAAGGCGGAGAAGCCACGTCGGAGAATCACGATAAGAAGTTTTATCAGGAAATCGGAGCGAAGGGCGGAAGTCAGTCCAGTAACTCAAGCAACTCAAGTAATTCAAGCAACTCCAGCCGCTCAAACAATTCAAACAGCAAAAACTAGCACCGGATAAGTTCCGGAAATGAAAGAAGACCTGTCGATCAATAGTGACGACGGGTCTTTTTTTGAGTTCTATTGTTTACCGAGCGGAGCATTTTAAATCGTCTAGTAATGATTCTAACTTGGCTAAAGCGGACGATAGATCCAGGTAGGTTTCTACGGAGTCATGTTGTGTGACGACAAAGACTTTGGATTCATGGGAATAAGAAACCTTCAAGAGGTCAGTATCATGTTCAGAAAATGAATGGGTGATGTCACATTGGGAATAGGTTTCAAGTGTCCGTAAAATAGTGTACAGCTCATTATTTTCTGACATTATCTACATCTCCTTTCAATAAAGGGAAGAATATTTGTCTGATTTTGGATTATTTTAACATGATATAAAGTGGGGGGGAAGGGAGAAAAGTCATGTTTTACATACATGTTAAACTAGCTGGAATGAATGTGGATGAAATGAAAAAAGGGAGCACACCTGCCCCCTCACTTTTTTATTTTAAAAGAAATAAATATAGAAAAGTCAGCCCGCCGACAAGCAGGCCGCTCGATAAAGAGAGCCACTTCCACTTTGTCAGGGGTGCTTTCGTTTTCATCAATATCGTCATCTGCAGGCTGATAGATAAAAAGGCAAGGGTTAGGAGTAGGAGGAGAAGCGTTGAACGATCAAATTGTTCCTTGCCGTATTCAACGAGTGCGTACCCCCCGATGGCTGAACCGATCACGATGATATAAAGGAAGATGAACGCAGCTTTTTTCACTCTTATCCCACCTTTCCAAACAGATAGACGAGGGTGAAGATCAAGACCCATACGAGATCGACGAAGTGCCAGTAAAGGGAAAACACTGAAAGTCTCGTTGAGGTTTCCCGGCAAACCCCTTTCACCCCAAAGTGTATGAGCAGGATCCCCATCCAGATAACCCCTGCCAGGACATGCATTCCATGGGTCCCGACCAATAGGTAGAAGGAGGATAGAAATGGACTTGTGTCCAGTTCAAATCCTTTTTCGTAGTAGTGGATGAACTCCCTTGATTCCATTACTAAAAAGATGCCGCCAAGTAGAAGAGTCAAGAGTAATAGAAGGGAAGTCTTCCTGGTTTCTCCCTTTTCACTCCACCTGACACAGGCAAAAATCGTGAAGCTGCTTGAGAGGAGAAGGACCGTCGAAATCACGACACTCTTCAATTCCAGCATTTCTTCACTGGATGGACCGTCGGATAAATGAGATTTAAGGGTTAAATACACCCCGAACAGGGAGGCGAAGATGACGACCTCCGCCGCGATAAAGAACCACATGGCAAGCTTCTTGTCCTGCTCTTGTTCGATTTCGAATGCGTGTTGACTCATTGCCCTTTTCTCCTTTCTGCCCGCAGTTCATCGGGCGTATAAGGCGTCCATGTGCGACCGGCAGTGAAGGATCGGAGCGTCAGCATACCGATTACACTGACAAAACCGAACCATTGCAGGGGTGGGAAACCAAATATGAAGCCAAAGGAAGAGACAAAGAGGGCTCCTGCGAGCATCATCGGCTGTGCGGAATGGTTCGATACGAAAATGACGTCTTCTTCCGCTACCGTTCGAATGGTTCCATCCCCTTCCTGCTTTTCATACCAGAGCTGATCAATGGTGGTGACGAGTGGACGCTTGATGAAATTGCCCAGGGGCGGTGGTGATGGAATCGACCATTCAAGGGTCCGTCCCTCCCACGGGTCACCGGTGAGGTCCCGCTTTTCATTCCGGTAACTCCAGAAAATATTCCAAAGAAAGATCATCACAGCGAGTGCCATAAGGAAGGCTCCGATTGTGCTGATGAGATTCAATGTTCCTAATCCGTCGCTTTTTAAATACGTAAACACGCGGCGGGGCATCCCGTTCAATCCCATGAGATGCATCGGGAAGAAGGTGACATGAAAGCCGATGGTGAACAGCCAGAAATGCCATTTTCCCAAAGCCTCATTGAGTAGGAAGCCGAACATTTTCGGCCACCAGTAATACACTCCTGCAAAGATTCCGAGGACCGTCCCACCGACGATCACATAGTGAAAGTGTCCGACGACAAAGTAACTGTCGTGGTACTGATAATCGGCAGGGGCCGATGAAAGCATGACACCCGTCGCACCGCCGATGAGGAAGGTAGGGATGAACGCAAGTGAAAATAACATGGCGGTCTTAAATCGTATGACCCCTCCCCGCAGTGTGAAGAGCCAGTTGAATACTTTAATACCCGTCGGCACCGCAATCGACATGGTGGACAGGGCAAAGATGGCGTTGGAGATCGGCCCGAGCCCCACGGTGAACATGTGATGGATCCACACCATGAATCCGAGGAACCCAATCAGGACGAGGGCGAACACCATGGCCGGATAGGCAAACAGATTGCGTTTTGAAAAGGTGGTGATGACATCGGAAAAGATGCCGAACGCCGGCAAAATTAAAATATATACTTCTGGGTGACCGAAGATCCAGAATAAGTGCTGCCAAATGATGGGGTTTCCTTCAGTCCCCGTGAGAAAAGCCGTCCCATACACCCGGTCCATCGTCAGTAGTAACAGGGCGACGGTCAAAGCGGGAAAGGCAAATAAAATCAGGATCGATGTCACAAAGGAAGACCACGTAAATAGTGGCATTCTCATAAAAGTGAGCCCTGGGGCCCGTTTGCGAATGATCGTCACCAAAAAGTTAATGGCGGACATGATCGTCCCGGCTCCGGCGATTTGGATCCCAATGGCGTAATAATCAAGTCCGGGTCCCGGGGTATACACATCGAGGCTTAAGGGGGCAAAGCCCGTCCAGCCTGCAGAAGGCGATCCACCGAGAACGAAGCTGATATTCACCAAAGCCCCACCGACAAGGAACAGCCAAAAGCTCAACAAGTTGAGGTGGGGGAACGCCAAGTCCCTGGCTCCGATTTGAAGGGGGACGGCGACATTCATCAGCCCGATCAATAACGGCATGGCGACGAAGAAGATCATCGTCGTTCCGTGTGTGGTCATCATTTGGTTATACTTTTCTCCCTGGAAGACCCAGAATTGATTCTCAGGAAGTGCGAGCTGTAGCCTTATGATCAAAGCATCGAGACCACCGCGAAGGAAGAAGGCTCCTCCTGCCGCAAGATATAAGATGCCGACTTTATAATGGTGAGTGGAGGTTGCCCATTCCCAGGCCAACTTCCACTTTTTATAACGGGTCAACAAGAACAGGGCAGCCGCGGCCATGAGGATGATCGAGATGTCTGCTGCAACGATATCAGAGGGGAATACGAATTCCCGTCCGAAAAGGGTGTACTTGATATCCATATTCTCCACCTCCTATTCTAATTGGGAAAGATACGTGCTTAGTGCGTTTAGGTCTTCTTCTGTGAGGTCAGGAAATGGAGGCATGTTGACGTCCGGTTTGAATGATGACGGGTCCCTGATCCATTTCTTCCTATTTTCGTCTGTGTTAGGTAGGACATTCCCGATCCGCTCTTTACCGGCCATTCCGGAAAGATTCGGTCCTTTGCTTCTTTCTGAAGGTGATACGGCATGACAGGTCAAGCACTTGGAGATAAACAGTTTCTCTCCTTTTTCAGATGCCGTGGACACCGCATCTGGTGCTTTTTTCTTCTGTTCCTGGTCGATCCATTGAGCGAACTCCCTTTCTCCGACTGCTTGGACCTGGAATCTCATATAGGAATGGGAAGCCCCGCATAACTCGGCACATTGCCCTTTGTAGACGCCTTCCTTAGAGGCATTCAACGTCAGCGTATTCGTCTTTCCTGGTATGAGATCTTTTTTTCCGCCAAGCCTTGGCATCCAGAAGGAGTGAATGACATCGCCGGAATTTAACTGGAATACGACAGGCCTATCCACTGGTATGTATGCTTCATTGGTCAGGGTAATGCCCTGATCGGGGTAGTGGACCTCCCACCAATATTGGTGTCCCGTGACCTCGATCTTCAGAGGGTTATCACTGTTTTCAGCTGATTCGGCGAGGGAAAACGTTCCCTTAACGGTAGGGACGGCGAGGATCACCAATAAGAGAATAGGAATGACGGTCCACGTCACTTCAAGCTTCTTGTTCCCTTTGACGTAGGAAGGCGTGACATGTCGGCGCTCAGGCGTTTCCCGATACTTCCATGTGAAGTATACGAACATGGAAAACACGACAAAAAAGACCAGCAGCATGATGGCAATGGAAATTTGGAATAAGTTCAATTGAAGTTCGGCCACGGTTCCTTTCGGATCGAGGACTTTAAAAGAGCTGCAGCCTGTGAGGAACAATACGGCAGGTAAAATACCGAAACAAAGACGCTTCATGGAATCCCCCTTTCATTAATATTTAAGGTCCGTCCCTGAACATAGGACGGTAAGCCTTTCCCTACATACCCTACCTCTAATTTCCATCAATTAAACGAAAAATTTAGAAAATAGTGGAGATTAGGGGAATTGTACCATGTAGGAGAATAATATCTCTTGGTTGGCAAATACTATGGTCAAAATATAACCTGCATTCAGAGCCCTCTTAGATCATCTATGAGGGCTTTTTTTAAAAAGGGGATAGTGTATGCAAGAACGATATGATCAAATAAGAGAAAAGTCTCTGGAAGTGACCCGGGAGAATATCAATTATTGGCTGGAGTATTGTTTTCTAAGTCCTCGCTGGTGGTTCATCCTCACTCTTTTCATCCTGACCTGGGTGGTATTTATTCGTTTGACGAGAAACGAAACGAATAAGCCGAAACTGCTATTCCTGGGACTTGTATGGATCATCGTTGCCGCCAATTTAGACGGATTTGGGTTTGATCTCGGAATGTGGGGATACCCTGGACAACTGATTCCGATTCTGCCGAAAGCATACTTATTCGACTATGCCTTGATCCCGGTCACTTTCATGCTGGTATATAGATATTTTCCTAAAGGGAAGCCGTTCTTTTATGCCACCCTCATTCTTTCGGGAGGAGCATCGTTTATTGGAGAAACGGTATTTGAATGGTTACAAATTTACAAGACCTATCACTGGAAGATGTGGTGGTCATTTGTGATTTATTTTGTTCTTTCCTATTTGATCAGAGGAGTGGTGGAGTACATTTTCAGAAAAGGCGATCCAATCGGATGATTGAATCGTGTCCATAATGGGTAGGGAAGCTAACTTTAGTGTTGGCTTTTTTTAATCGGGGGATTGGAAGGGAATACCATCATCCTTGCTATCTAGTAAAACAATCTGTATCGTAGAAGGAAAAGGAGTGATAAAGTGAATGTTTCAATTGCAGAAGTAGATTATAAAGAAGTCATGGAATATTCACGGGATCCACTCATCATTCATACGGACTATAAGGTCCTGTACATAAATCATGCAGCGGAAGAGTTCTTCAGGAGCAACAAAGAGAGCATGATCGGTGCGAGCCCCCTCGATATTTTCCAGGAAAGCTCAAAGGTTGCCATCAGTCGGCGAATTCAATCTGCGTATGGAAAGCCGGCGGATGTCATTGAAGAGACCGTCTTCCGGATGGACGGGACGAGAGTGGAGGTGGAATTGTATTGCCACCCTGTGAAATTCGGGGATACGAAGGCGATCCAAACATACGTCTGGGATATCACGAGTCGGAAAGAAACAGAAAAGAATCAACATGACATGAATGAAGAAATCAATGAATTGTCAGCGACCATCGTACCGTTGATCGATGATGTGGCGGTTCTTCCGCTAAGAGGGAAGATAAATCAAGTGAAAGCGATGACGCTCCTCGATTTAATTCCGGGCAAAGTAAGGGACCAAAACGTCAATCGCTTAATCATTGATTTTTCCGGTGTTTATACGCTTGATCGCATGGTCATCGATTATCTTTTCAAGATTACGAACGTATTATCCCTGCTCGGTGTGCATTCCATCATATCAGGAATAAGACCCGAATTAGCCGTTGAAGCGATCGAGGTGGGGATCGATTTATCCGCGATTTCAACGGTGGCTACCGTTAAAGAGGCCCTGGCGCAAATCGGCATGACCTTACAAGAACAAAATGAATCATAGGAAAAGCCCCCAAAGATCATTCTATTGGGGGCTCGAAACTGTGTTGATTAGTTGGTTTGATCCGCAAGTTTCACTAACACATGAGCCATATGCTCACGCTCTTCCTTATTGGCCACATGCCACATCTCATTCAGTACCTTCTGCTCACGATTACGTGGTTCCTCATGCTCCGCTAAATAATCGGCGACGCGCTTAGCCCCTTTTGAAAGAGCCTCTTCACTCAGTCCGAGTTTTTCTCCTTTATGAACCTGATCTCCCAAATAGTCCTTGAACGAGTCGAAATGCTGCAGAATGTCTTCCTTTTTGTCTTCATTCATATTTGCCGCTGCTTGTTTTGGATCGTGTGCGATAATGAATTCCTCCTTTAGTTGGTTGTAGTAGTGTGTTTCCCTTTTAGAAGTAGATTAAACAGCTAAGAACATATTGAAGCTTCATTTTAAGAAAATATTGGAATAATTCTTCTTTCGGTGTAAAATTACACTATATAAATAGTGTGAAGTAGGTGAGTCGAATTGAAGAAGGTTCTTTATTCTTTGGTGGGTGCACTGCTTATGTGCCTTTGTATATTCAATTTTACTAACATCTTGAGTAATATAATTTCGTGGGAAACCTTCCTAATGGCCGGTTTCTTATCCTTAATTGTAAACGGTCTTTTCATCAGGGTCTGGCGCCTTAAAGGAGTTTTTTTTAAAGGCGAAATGTATCCTATTGCCCTTTATCAGGTCATCTTTATGGTCGTGATTGGCTTTCAAATCATCACAGTCTCTGACAAACCGTATATCATGGATGCATGGGATGGAATGTCCCCCTACCTTACGCTTGTAATGGTTTCAATCGTGCATGGATGCGTACTGTTGTTGATGGTGAAATGGAATAAAAAGCTACTGTAGTTGGCGAATGAGAGAAATCAAATTAAGTGGTAACGTTTTATTGAGAAATAGTTCACAATATCTTTGTGGAGGTTTACCCCATGATTAAAATCAAAGCGGCACTTTATACGAGCCTGATCCTTTCAATGTTCATGATGGTCATAAGCATAATGGACGGAGGGCTCTGGATTTTTCCGATTGTTCTGATCTATGCTTTGGCCGGAAACGTTGGGTATGGAATTCCTGTGTCCCTGCTGTCTGATTGGCTGACGAAAAAGATGTGGAAAGGGCGATTGATGACCGCAGGATTTATCCATGCTTTATTTGGCGGTCTTACATACTTTGTGATCGACGGGTTTGCCTGGTTTGCGGTCATTTGTGCCGTTATCTTTTTTTTCATTGATGAACGGTTGAAAAAGAAGCATAGGTCTAATGTAGATTCGGATAACAAGAGGTTTTACCTGAAATTAGGAAGCGTTGTTTTTGTTTTATTTGCCATGATTGTGGTTGTAAATTGGATACCTGGTAAGGAAAAGGAAGAAGGGATCAAGTCTCAGTACCTCATCCCAGAAGGACATGAGGGGACAATCGTTGTTTTCTATGGTGTTGTGGATCAGCCGGCACTTGAAAAAGAGGATGGGTTTTCCATGGTTCCAGTCGGGATTGAAAGTGTGCCTACCCTTATGAGGACGGATATTGAACGATACGGAGTCTATCGGACTTCGACAAAAGATCAAGTACATCATGTGAGTGAAAATCAATATTTCTATGTGGATGAAGAAGGGAACCGGGTTCTGATAGAGGATGAGTGCATTTATCTTAGCGGAGGCGGCAGGGTGACTCAATCCGACGGGGGTGAGATGACGTACGATGAATTTCAAGTGACGAATTCTTCATGCGGGGAAGACTTCCATCTAAAAGGAAATGAACGATACTCAGCACAGGGAAGGGAAATAGAAAAATATTATGAAGAGTATGGGGAGCGTGACCAATGAGTCGGGCTTCTTTTTTATGGGGATTGAGATTATGACTGCAATTTGAAATAATTGGTAGAGACAAAGTTTAGGAGGTTACAATGGACAATCAATCATTTAGAGCAGCTCTTGACGCATTTTTACGAGCATGGGAGAATTCATCGCTCATAGAATTGGAAACATTCATTTCCGTTGGCTATCAAGCGAGGGAAGTCAGGGATGGAGACATCGAGGCATTCGGATATGAGGAGTCGGTAGAAGGCTGGAAGCAGGGATTTTCCTACGTAAAAGGACAACAGGCAGAATGGGACATCCGCGAAGTGTCGATCATTCCAATGAAAGAGGATGAAAGGATGGTCATTCTCTACGCCACCATCGTACTGGACGGAAAACCGATGGAAACCGGAAACATGTTCTTCGACACCTTTAAGAAACGAGAAGAAGGTTGGAAGCTGGTGAGGAGTTATATTGAGACGGGGGTTGTGAGAGGTTCTTGAGGGACGGACCTCAAAATCGGTCTCTGAGAGTTGGGGAATGGGGAGATTTGAGGTCCGTCCCTCAATGTTTTTTTACTGAAGTCGGCATTTTTGCTGAGAGAAATGGATAAATGAAAGAATAATCGTTTATAAGGAGTACATAAGATGGGTTCAAATCGCGGTGTTGAAACTGAAAAGAAAGTAGTCTTTACTGTTTTGGGTCTCTTTGCTGTTTGTGTGATCGGATTTGGGATTTATGCAGTCTATTGGGCATTTTATGATATGAACAGGCTGCCGGAAGGTGAGTTTCTGACAGAAGAAGCATCTCCTGATGGGAAATACACGCTGCGGGCATATGTCACGAATGGGGGAGCAACGACTTCCTATGGGGTTAGAGGAGAATTGGTTGATAACGAAAAAGAGAACAAGACGAAAAATATTTATTGGAACTATCGGGAAGAGACGGCCGAGATTTCGTGGACTGATAAGGATACGGTCGTGATCAATGGAGTAACGCTGAATGTTCCTGGTGAAGAATTTGATTTCCGGAGATGATCTGGGCCACTTTTTCCCTGTGAAAAATGATATCGAAATCATTGATATAACTGGGATTTCCCCATGTCAACGTGGGGTTGCGGGTGTGTGCAACGATCCCGTTCTTTACGTTTGAAAGATGATGGGCAACAATGAAACTATCAACAGCGAAAGGTGACTGATGGAATGGTTTTCGGTGAGAAGTTAAAGAGGGAGAGAACCAATAAAGGGTGGTCCCAGGGTGAATTGGCAGAGCAATTGTTTGTCAGCAGACAATCGGTTTCGAAATGGGAGAACGGTCAGAATTATCCGAGTATCGAAATCATTATCCGATTGAGCGACTTGTTCGGAGTGACAATTGATGAACTATTGAGGAGTGATGAAGAGTTGAAGGAGAAGGTCATTCAAGACAGTAAACAACTCGCTTATCCGAGGGTTAAATTTATGTTCGATGTGTTGTTTTTAATAGGTTTCATATTACTTGTCATCAAATTGATCGTCCTGGGGGTGAATCATTTCACCCCGATGGATGCGACTTTATATGGCGGTTCATTTTTGTGGAATTTCGGTCCACTGATTCTTATGCTTGGAGGGGGATTCGGTTCTGGTGTGGTGAAGGATAAGTATAGGGAGGAGTAGGGGAGATTTATATTAATAATAAAATCATCAACTAAAAGGGGCTTCACAGCCTCTTTTTTTCATGCCAAGAAATTTGAGTTCCCCGTCCAGGTTTGGAATAATGAATAGTGAAAAAACTCATTGGAAAACAGGGGGCCAACATGAAAACAGTCATAGCATACAGCGGTGGAAAGGATTCCACTCTGGCATTATATAACATACAGCAAAATCCTGAATACGAAGTGGACTCGCTCCTCGTGACGCTGACGGAAGGGTTTGACCGGGTGTCCATCCATGGGGTCCGGTATGAGATGTTGAAGAGGCAGTCGAAGTCTCTTGGAATTCCGCTGAGAGAGGTGTGGATCCCTCAGGACTGTCCGAATGAAGTGTATCAGGATCGGATGGGGAAAGTCGTTTCCGGGATGCTGGACGACGAGGTTACGCATATGGTCTTCGGGGATATTCATCTTGCGGATGTCCGGGCATATAGGGAGAAGATGCTTGAAGGGACAGGCATTACGCCGATTTTTCCGTTGTGGGGTCGGGACGTAGAGGAACTTGGCCGTGAATTTATCGAGCGCGGATTCAAAACGGTGCTCACCTGTATCGATATGGAACAGTTGGATCGGTCGTTTGCCGGAAGAGTATACGACGCGGATTTTCTAAGAGACTATCCTGAGAACTGTGATGTGTGCGGAGAAAATGGAGAGTTCCATACATTTGTGTTTGACGGTACGAACTTTGAGTTTCCGATCCGGTACGAGCTCGGGGAGGAGAGAGTGACGCCGGACATGGTGACGGGCCGGGACCGCTTTTTGTTTCGGGATGTGGTCCCGAAGTGATTCGGATATAGGAATCGCTGATATATTCCTAGAATCGCTGATATATTCGGAATTTCGCTGATAAAATCAATTTTTCGCTGATATATTGAAAATTTCGCTGATAAGTGACTCCTGGGAGCCCTTTTCACATAAAAGTATATTTCTAGTAAGGAAGTGTTCACATGAAACTGCACCACATCACCATCAAGGGGGACGGATCTTTAAACGAAGATGCGTTGATCTTCAATGAGGGACAGTCCCTATTCGGTGTCGCGGACGGGGTATCGTCCCTGGTCCCTTTCACCTCAAAAGAACATCTGACAGGAGGCTACATCGCCTCCCAGACGGTGAAGGATGCGCTTGAATCCATAGAGTCGGGGGATCAGTCACTCTATGAAGCACTGACCAGAACCAATGAACGTTTACATATGAAAATGACAGAATATCAAATTGACGGGAATCGGAAGGAACAGCTGTGGGGTACGGCCCTTGCAACAGTCCGCGTTGGGGATAGCGGGATTGAGTTCATCCAGACCGGGGATTGCATGATCCTCGCCGTCTATGAAAGTGGGGAGGTCCGTCCCTTGACGAGGCTGCAGGTAGAGCATCTGGAAGAGACGGCGATTGAAATGTGGAGGGAATGCATCAGGAGAGGATTCAGAAAGAAGGATGAAATTATGCCCCATGTGAAGGAGCAACTGATTGCGAACCGGCAGCTGAGCAATGCGGAAGGGGGATATGGTGTCCTGAATGGGGAACCGGAAGCGGTCAAGTATTTTGAATACGGGAAAATCAACAAGGTCGGGCTGAGCCACCTGATCCTCTTGACCGATGGATTGTTCCTCCCGGCGGAATCAATCCCAGAGGGGGAACCGTATTGGGAATTCACAGCGTGCAGCATCCTCGAAAAAGGAATCGAGAAATATGCTGCCGACCTGATCGACCTAGAAGAATCAGACCCCGAATGCATCACCTATCCAAGATTCAAAAAAAGCGACGACAAAGCCGGCATCATTATGGACTTCGGGGGAGTGTCCTAGGAGAGGGACGGACCTCCAAACCCGTCCAAAAGAATCACCCCCTCAAGACAAAAAGAGGTCCGTCCCTCAAAAAGGAACGAACCTCTCAATCTCTCTTTAGTTCCGGATCATATAGTCAAACGCGCCAAGTGCGGCGGTTGCTCCTGATCCCATGGAGATGATGATCTGGTTGTATGCACTGTCTGTACAGTCTCCTGCAGCGAATACGCCAGGGACGTTGGTGGCACCGTGTTTGTCTACGATGATTTCACCGAATTTCGTACGGTCTACAAGGTCGCCAAGCCAGTCTGTGTTTGGCACAAGACCGATTTGGACGAATACACCTTGCAGTTCGATGTGCTTCTCATCAAGAGTTTCACGGTCCTTGTAAGTAATACCGTTCACCTTATCTGTACCCGTGATCTCCTGCGTTTGAGCGTTTGTGATCACCGTTACGTTCGGCAGGCTGTAAAGACGTTTTTGCAGCACGTCGTCGGCTTTCAGTTCAGAGTTGAACTCAAGGACCGTTACATGCTTGACGATTCCTGCAAGGTCGATGGCTGCTTCGATACCGGAGTTTCCTCCGCCGATGACAGCGACATCTTTCCCTTCAAAGAGTGGTCCGTCACAGTGAGGGCAGTATGCCACTCCTTTGTTCTTGAACTTCTCTTCACCTGGGACATTGATGTTGCGCCAGCGAGCACCGGTCGAGATGATCAGACTCTTACTCTTCAGGACTGCTCCGTTTTCAAGCTCTAGCTCCACAAGGTCTTTCTTCTCAAGGCGTTTTGCGCGCTGAAGGTTCATGACATCGATGCCATAGTCCTTCACGTGCTCTTCAAGGCTCGCCACAAGTTTCGGACCTTCCGTCTGCTTCACGCTGATGAAGTTCTCGATGCTCATCGTGTCAAGGACCTGACCGCCGAAGCGTTCAGCGACGATTCCCGTACGGATTCCTTTACGTGCCGCATAAATCGCCGCACTGGATCCCGCAGGTCCGCCACCTACGACAAGGACGTCATATGGATCTTTGTCAGACAGCTCATCCGCACCGGGACCTTCCACGATTTTTGAAAGAATTTCTTCTAACGTTGTACGTCCGCCGTTGAAGAATTCAGCATTTAAGTATACTGCTGGAACAGCCATAACGTTCTTGCGTTCCACTTCTTCCTTAAATGCAGCTCCATCGATCATCGTGTGCGTGATGTTCGGGTTCAGGACACTCATGATGTTCAGTGCCTGTACGACATCAGGACAGTTGTGGCAGCTAAGACTTACATACGTCTCAAAGTGGTGTTCGCTCTTGACGCTCTTGATCTGGTCAATGACGCTTTGATCCACTTTTGGCGCTCTGCCGCTTACTTGAAGAAGGGCAAGGACCAATGACGTAAATTCATGTCCAAGAGGGATCCCGGCAAAAGTAATACCGGTCTCCTCACCAGGACGATTCACGCTGAAGCTTGGTGTTCTTGTCAGTTCTGCTTTTTCCACTGAGATGCGGGATGACATGGAAGAGAGCTCCTCTACAAGAGCAAGCATCTCCTTCGACGTGTCATCTTCCCCTGCACTGACTTTCAGGACAATGTCGCCTTCCATCATCTGCAGGTACTGTTCTAATTGTGCTTTAATATCTGCTTCGAGCATGCGTAGCACTCCTTATAATTTACCAACTAAGTCAAGGCTTGGCTTAAGTGTTTCAGAACCTTCCTGCCATTTAGCCGGGCAAACTTCTCCTGGGTTGTTGCGCACATATTGTGCAGCTTTGATTTTGCTTACTAGAATATCTGCGTCACGGCCGATTCCGCCAGCGTTGATTTCAACTGCTTGGATCACGCCATCCGGATCGATGATGAATGTTCCGCGGTCAGCAAGACCATCTTCTTCATTAAGTACATCGAAGCCGCGAGTGATGCGTTGTGACGGGTCACCGATCATTGCGTATTTGATTTTACCGATTTTTTCAGAGCTGTCGTGCCAGCCTTTATGTGTAAAATGAGTGTCCGTAGAAACTGAGTACACTTCTACGCCAAGCTCTTTAAGAGTTTCATAGTTATTCTGAAGGTCTTCAAGCTCTGTCGGGCATACAAATGTGAAGTCCGCAGGGTAGAAGCAGAAAATGCTCCATTGACCTTTCAGGCTTTCGTCTGTAACAGTGATAAACTCACCATCTTTGAATGCTTCTGCTTTAAATGGTACGACTTGTGAACCGATTAATGACATAGTGTAAATTCCTCCTAGTAGTGGTTGTGATTGAGAATCATTAACAGATTGTAATAATTCTAATTCGATATTCATTATTATATAAATGCGTTTTTTTGTCAAGGGAAAAGATTCTGTTTTAGAAGAGGGGGATTTTATGTTCAAAAAAGCAATGATATTACTATTCTTGCTCTTACTTTTTCCACTACAGATCAATGCCGAAACATCCGAGGTGATACAAGAAGGAAGTGTGGGCGGTTTCCATTATCAAATGAGCATGGAAGGTCGTACGCTAACTTGGGAAATCGGGCATGAGAAACGTAAGAAGACGTTCCAGGAAAATAGTGAAAACGAAGAGTCACTGGAGAGTTTTCGTAAAGCGGTAAATGAAGCGTCAGGTCACCGATTCACCATGATCATATCGGCTGTATATGTTGTCATTGTCTGCATCACGACAATGATTGTTTATAAAAAAACAAAACATGTTCCTAGGTTAGCTTCGATCCTCATTGCCTGTATGGGTGGTCTTGGGCTATTTTTTGCACTGATGAATTATATGGATATGCGGGCTGCTCTTCAGGATGCAGGGTATTATTATGCAGTGTTGTTGGAGTAAGGTCGAATATGTAGGAAGGGAAAAAACATATGAACAAGAAGAGGTAGAAAGAAGCTCATGGGAACCAAGAGCTTCTTATTTGCGTATTTTTGAAAAAAAATTAAAAAGTCAGTTGCAAAATGACACTCGTGTCGATATACTAAAATTAATAAAACGACACTAATGTCATTTTTAATAAAGGGGCGATGGGGAATGAGATCTTCTTTGCAGAAAAATAAGGGGTTCATCACGTTGATGACGGCGCAGGCGATTTCGGGACTTGGGGATTGGTTGAGTATTGTGGCGATCATTACGCTGGTTGGGTTAAAATGGGAAGCAACACCGATGCAGATGTCGTTGATCATCTTGAGCCTGGCGCTGCCGATGGCTTTATTCGGACCGATCACGGGAACGATTGCGGACCGGATGGAGAGAAAGACGCTGATGGTGTTTTCCGATGTGGTGAGGGGTGTGCTGATTCTGCTCCTGACGCTTGCTACGAATGTGTGGATGGTGTACGGCTGTTTGTTCCTGACGGGGATTTTCTCCACCGTGTTCATTCCGGCGAAGAATGGGAAGTTGAAGGAGCTTGTGGCAGATGAGAACATCAAGGGGGCCATGTCGCTTTCGTCCACCATCGACTCAGGCACGAAGGTCATCGGGCCGCTCGTAAGCGGGATTCTCGTGTCCCTGATCGGAACGTACAACGTCTTCTATCTGGACTCCGCCACCTTTTTCCTGTCAGCGATCTTCATCTTCCTTTTGCCGAAAGCGGTGAAAGAAGTGAAAGTGGAAGATGAGAAGAGGGACGGACCTTCCTTCAAGGAGGAAATCAAAGTCGGATTCTCTTTCATTAAGAAAAGCCGTTTCTTATTATATGGATTGTTTTTACTTGGGGTCAGCTTGCTGATTCTCCAACTATCAGATTCTCAGTTCATCGTCCTGCTTCGACAGTTGACGGATGTTTCACCGAATCTCCTGGGGTATCTGGTGGCAAGTGCGGGTGTCGGAATGCTGATCACTGGGATTTTTCTATCGAAAAAGACCGATTATAACGCATTCGTCTATATGTGTATCGGGGTATTCGGCATCGGGTTGGGGTTTGGTCTGATGGGGGTCCTGACGCATTATGACCTCAGCCTGTCAATGCTGTGGGTTCCCGCGTTGGGCTTGATGGCAGGGGCATCTGCCGGCCTCGTCTTCATCCCGTTCCAGGCAGCGACCCAGGAGAAGACACCGGTTCATATGACGGGCAGGGTATTCGGAGTCGTCAACAGCACGACGACGACGGCCACGATCATCGGACCGCTCGCAGGGGGAGCACTTGCCACCGTGATCGGGATCATCCCGTCTTTCATCATCACCGGTTCATTATTGATCGTATTATTCTTCGTATCCATTGCAGTAAAGCATAAAGTAGAGGAGGAGACGGATGTCACCGAAAGTCAGTCAGGAGCACAAGGAGCAACGCCGCTCTAACTTATTGAAAGCCGCACGGGAAGTCTTCTGCGAGCACGGCTATGAAAACACGACCATGAAGCATGTCATGGAGCGGGCCGGTGTAAGCAGAGGAGGATTGTATCAATACTTTGAAAATAAAGAGGATCTCTTTGAAGCCTTGATTGCCGGAGAGCAGTTGGAGGTCATCGAAGGAAGCATCCAGGCCATGCTGAAACAACAGGGATCGTACTGGGATGTCCTGCTCATGAGCTTCCTCGGGGAAAGCAAGGAGGCAACCAATGACATGGACGCTCTGGCCCCTTCAAAGCTAGAGTATTTTATCACGGGACGCAATGTTGAAAGCAGGAGGGAACACGCGAGGAAACGTTTCCTTCAGGCCTACCAAATGACCGTCAACATCATCGAAGAAGGCGTCAAGGCAGGGGAATTCTCTCCCCGATTTGATCCTGTAGTGATTGCCAAGAGCATCATCTCCCATATCGATGGGATGGCGGTGGATCATGCCATCCTTGATTCCGAGACGATTCAGTTGAAGGAGCAGACGGAATGGTTGATGGAATACTTGAAGTGGGGATTGGGTGTTGGAGAGTAGAGGAAGATCGCTGATAAAATTGGGATTTCGCTGATATATTAAAAATTCCGCTGTTAAAATCAGGATTTCGCTGATATATCCGATATTCCGCTGATAAATGCATCAATCCCAATACAAAAGGCAATAGGAAAGGCACTCTGGACCAATCGGGTCCTCGGTACCTTTCCCTTTTTCTGCATGCCAGATGCAAAATAAGGAATAATAGTAACGACAAGTAATCAGGAGGTAGAAGAATGGCCCACGTATTTGAAGCGATCTCAGCCATTATGAAGAACTTCACAGATGAAGCACCAAAGCCTCCGCTCCATGTCGGAGAGGTGATGGATCTTTGGACCGCGTTCACGGCCTTTCACGAAGCCCATGCCCTCTACCAGGTGGGATTGAACACCACGACGGATAAGGATTTGAAACATGTGCTAGAGAGCGCACTGGAAGGAAGCAAGCTGGATACGAAAAAAATTGAGAAACTCCTACTAAAGGAAGGGGTCCCATTGCCCCTGGTCAACCCGCGAAAGCCGTTATCCGAACAAAGCGCCGTGCCGGAAGGGGTCAGGCTGACCGATGACGAGATTGCGAATCTCATCTCAGCCAAAGTGGCAGCATCCATCACCTATTGCGCCCAGGCCATGTCAAAGACCGTCCGGACCGATGTCGGGCTGATGTTCTTTTCCATTCAAATCAACTTGATGAAATTCGCTGCTCCGTTGAAGAACTTGATGATCTCAAGGGGATGGCTTAGAGTCCCGCCGTTTTACAATCCTCCTGGGGCTCCGGAGAGAAAGTAGGCTTGTTCCGGTGATGTGTGTGCAATCAATGAAAAGGGAGATCTCGGGATTTCGCCAATAAAATGAAAAAAATTAGGGGACAGGTACCTTGGTTCAATTAAGACCACGGTACCTGTCCCCTTGGCTGTCAGGGATAAGCCTCTTTTTTTATGATGCTCTCTTTCTCGTTTTCCAAAACACCACCATCCCCAATAAGAAGGGAATGACGAGTTGAAGGGGGATATGGAGATAGTAGGGGACGAGCTTCAATCCCACGTATAAATGCTCGGCTATGTCTCCGCTTCGATGGAGGGAGAGGAGGTACACGACCGCCATTAAGATGAAAACGTGCCCATTCTTTTGCTTCATTTTGAACAGCTGGCTGAGAACGACCCGTGCAGCGTATATGAATACGGATACTTTGATGAACCCTCCTCCGATAAGAAGAAGGTAGGTGAAGATTTCCATATGCTCAATGATTCCTAAATACGAGACCAATTCCATCGCTTTCACAAAGGGAAAGTAATAGGTATTAGCGAAGGGGGCATGAAGGATCCCGATGACCAGTTCCATGGTGATCATGATGATTACGCCGGCAATGACTATGGGCATCCAAACAACCTTTTGTACCTTCTCTTTATTGGCAATGTACGGTAGGAAGACAAGAAATACAACAAGTTCCCCATATGGGAAAGTCAGACCAGTAGGAAAGATCATGTGCCCGAGCGGTTTCCATCCGTGTGAGAAGAGAGGCATGAGGTATCTTACCTGGAATTCTTCTGAAAGGAAACCGAGCAGCCATAATATGACCAGGATCAGTAGAAAAAAGAAGGTCATGATGACAGCGCTTCTGGCAATCGCTTCGATCCCGAGCATCGTACTATAGCCGACAACGAGTAAGAACGGGACGGCGGCAATCCAGTTCGGGGCATCCGGATAAAGGATCTGGGTCGTGAAAAAGGCAAAATCATTCATGACCCTGGCGGCAATGTATAGAAAGTAAAAACTGAAGATGACAGCCAGGATCCTGGCCAAAAGGGAACCGAACCCCATCTCCAAAAGGGGGACGAATTCCTTCCACGAGCTCTTCTTCAATAGAAGAAGATAGAAGTAGAATAAAAGGATCCCAAATCCTACTTCCATGGCAATCGCCAGGATACTGTCTTCCATGGCGGTAAAGTTCAAACCGACTACAATTGTGCTCCCTGTAAGAAAAAGAAGCATCATGGAACATAACTCAAGTGCGGACATGGATACCTTATTCATGACTTCTGCCCCCTTTCTGGATTATTGTTTGACGTGACCGAATCGAATGAACTCCACATGGACACTTGTGTTCACATTCACCGTCGATAGAAAATCTTTCTCGTTCTTTTTCTTTTTCCAAAGCTTTGGCTCTTGCCGGTATAGGGCATCCTTCAATCCAAGCACGTCTGTCCCATCTTCCTGAGACTTTTTGATGACGGCATCCATATTGGATTTGATCTTTTTTTCCAATTGAGATTGCAGTGTTTTTTGTGAAGCAAGCTTGGTAAGGTCTTTCCCACACCCGATTTGTTCAAGGTTTCCTTTGATCTTTACCTTCAGGCGGAAGGAAACCGGTTGAGTGTCTGCTTTCAGGGAGGAGGAGGTGGAGATGGCCTCAATTGTAAATTCATCGTGTGAATCTGCACATGGTGCCGAGATGTTTACAACCTGATCAACTCCCTTCATAAGGGCCAATGTATTGCTTTCCTCGTTGGTTAAAAAGGAATTCAGCTTCTCTCCTTTAAATGTTGCAAACCCTTCGAGGGAAAGATGGGAGGCGGGGGAGAAACCCTCAATATTCCCCTTGGACATCCCTTTATCGATATCACCGTGAATCTCCACATACGGGATGATAATGTCCGACGTTTTGTCTGTTAAGTAGCTTCGGATTCGCTCGGCTGAAGTGTTCACAAGATTTCCCCAGACCTGTTTTGAATTTCTCAGCATCGTATTCGTATATAAGGCAGTTAATTTCTCCTGGGGGGTAAACAACTTCAAAAATGATTCAGGATTTTCCCCTTTGATGACGATGGTGTTGATGCTCGCCGGAACACGGGGATTGCGGACAAGGAAATCCAGCGTTTCGTTCAATCCCTCCTCTTTCACCAGCCTTTCGCTCAAGGTGACCACTTGTAAGGTATCGAGAATCGGATCTTTAAGCGTTTCTTTTCTAATTTTTTCAATGGCTTCCGGTATGGTTCTGCCCATTTGGGTATAGGTGAACCCGCCTGTCGGATCTACGGCATTCTTCTGATTGGCAGAAGGATTGAAGATCTGCAGGGTCACCGCATATTGACCGTCCAATTGATCAATCCCGAGGCCGGATACCAGTTCGACCTCATTTAATTGTTTCGTTTTTATATAACTGACGATAATGGATCCCAGCAGGACGAACAAAATGGTGATGAGACGTAACTTGGATAGATTCACGAATCATTCTCCTTTTTCGACTGATCTTCCATCTGTTCCTCCTTATGAAATACAGGAACGGTTTGGTTGATTTCAGGTATCGGTTTCCGGATGAAGACATCCTTCTTCATGTCCCTGCGCGAATAGGGTGAGACCGGGGCAAGATACGGGACCGAGAACGATCTCAGGTAGCAGAGATGAACCAAAAGCATTAACGTGAATAAGGCGATCCCGTATAATCCAAGCAATGCTCCGATCAAGATCAAGCTGATCTTAATGATCCTGACGGAATAGTTCAAGGAGGCAATCGGGATGATGCTTGAAAAGATGAACGAAATACTGATGATCACCAGGGTGACGGGCTGTACGAGTTGTGCTTCCACGGATGCCTGGCCGAAAACGATGGCACCAAAGAGAGAGATGGTAATGACCAGATTCTGTGGGAGACGGCTTGATCCCTCATAGATGGCATCGGTCAAGGTCAATACAAGAAGTGTTTCAAAAACGGTTGGAAACGGTACGGATTGCTGTTGGGCCGTGAATCCCACCAATAAATTCACCGGCAAGAGACCTTTGTGGAAGGTCGTGAAGGCCACATACAAGCCGGGTATGTAAAGAGATAACCAGAAGAAAATAAACCTTAATGGCCGCACGTATTTCGTGGCTTCGCTGTTTAAGTAATAATCATCGGGCGACTGGAAGAACTGAATGAGGACAGCAGGTGCAATCAGAACGAACGGTGTCCCGTCCACCACGATGCACACCCTCCCTTCCAAAATCTCTGCTGCCGCCACATCCGGTCTATCAGAGTTCAAGATTAACGGGAAAAGGGATTTAGACTCTTTCGTCAAATACTCGGTGATATAATTCGAACCGATGACCGAATCATAGGGCATTTCGTTCAGTTTCTCTTTGATACTCGATAAAATCTCTGTATCAACCAGATTCTCCAGGTAAACAAGGGTGACAGACGTATTGGTGATCTTCCCGTAGGTTTCGGTATGAGCCTGGAGCATCGGGTTCTTAATGTATTTCCTGATGAGGGCCACATTCCCGCTACGGCTCTCCGTAAAGCCAATGTCCGGACCCTGGACCGTACGCTGTCCCTTCGGATTGGAGAGGGATCGCTCCTCCCACTTGGCTGTGTCGGCTGAAAGAACATCTGACTCGCCATCAAAGAGGATGATAGTGGAGCCATTCACGAGCTTATCGATGACCTTATCCATGTCTTCGAAGACCTCGATATCAGAGATTTGAAGAACCTCTTGGATGATAAAAGGGAAGAAAGGCTCATCTTCCTCTGTCATCGGTTTTTGCAGCAAAGGTTCGATGATATGTTCCTGAATGGCCATCGTATCCACAATGTTTTCTATGTAAAGGAGGCAGGCAAAAAAATGGCCGCCGGGTAACTTCAAATAACGTGTTTTGACATCAGAGCTTCCCCCGAAGGATGCAAGGATCCCTGAGACTCTTTCTGCTAAATGGCCTGATTGTTTCTGGTTCATTGCGCTCACCCTTTTGGTAGTGTCAATAGGATAGTATGCGCTGGAGGGGCGGATATCATTCTTGTGGTAGGGGGATTTTGGGGTTGTTTTGGCTGATAAAATCCGTTTACGCTGATAAATGATCCAGACGCCAGGAATCACACATGAAAACGCATACCCGATTCCCCATCCGGACAACCTTAGGACATATGTCCTTTCACAAAAACACAACCTCCTATTTAATAGAACAAAGAATAGGAGGACGAACGATGAAAGGTGCTATTTTTGCCCTGTTTGGGGGTCTTTGCATTACGATGCAGGGAATTTTCAATGCACGGATGAGTGACGCAATCGGAGGGTGGCATACGACGTCGATGGTTCACCTCGTGGCGTTTGCGATTTCGATGACGATATATATGAAAACAAGGGATGGAAAAGGGAAGAGTTTTAGACAGGTGCCGTTCCTGTACTTGATCGGAGGTACGTTCGGCGTGATCGTGGTGTTCTCGGAACTGACGGCAATCCACACGATCGGGCCGGCAGCGGCGATTGCGATCCTGCTTGTGGCACAGATCGGGACGGCCTTTCTCATCGAGTCTAAAGGATGGTTCGGGGAAAAGAAGATCCCGGTTACAACGCGGCAGGTGGTCGGACTTACGATGATGCTTGCAGGAGTCATCCTGTTTCAATTGTAGAAAAGGAGTCGGATGATGAAAGAAATTCAAGGGGCAAATCCAGACCAATATATTACTCAATTTGAGCTGGACGATTTATTTCCGGCCGGATTCAGAAAACATATTAATATCTATTCCTTTGAAAAAGGAGATGTCCTTTTTTCCACAGGTGAAGAATTAGATGCACTGTATTTCCTCATGGAAGGGAAAATCAAAATCTTCACCCATACACCGGAAGGAAAGCTGTTGATCAACCGGTTCAAGCGGCCCCTGGCCCTGATCGGGGATGTGGAGTATTCGAAGGGAACGGCGGTGCTCAATTCGGTGGAAGCCGTGACGGACGGGGTGTTTTTATCGGTACCGTTCACGGATCTCTCAAGACTTGAGAAGGAGAATCCCGCCATCATGCGATTTCTGTTTGATACGGTGGCCCACAAGTTCTACACGGAATCCCATATCACGAGCATGCATATGCTGTACCCCGTCGAAGTGCGCCTCGCAAGCTACTTGCTGTCGATTTCGGAAGCAGGGGAAGGGACCATGTTCCATCAGGAAATGCATACCTCGAACCTTATGGAGCTCGCCGAATGGATCGGCACGAGCTATCGCCACCTGAACCGGGTGCTGAAGAAGATGGCGACGGATGACCTCATCGAACGGGTCAACGGCTCCATCACCATCAAGGACCTGAAAAAACTCAGCACCCTTGCAAAAGGAAACATCTATGAATAAGGAGGGTCTTATATGTTTGGAATCGGATTAGCTATCATCGCAGGTATATTAATCAGCCTGCAAAACGTATTCAACGCACGTGTCAGTGAAAAGACGGGACCATGGGCCACAACGAGCCTGGTGTTGGGACTCGGCCTCGTCTGTTCTCTGCCGGTTTTCTATAGTATGGAAGATAAGAGTCTGTTTGATTTTAGCGGCGTCAACCCTGTATTTCTTTTCAGCGGGGTGTTCGGTGTCGGCATCGTGTTCTTCCTCATGAGGGGGGTCACACTCATCGGCCCCGCGTATGCGATCTCGATCGCCCTTATTTCGCAGATCACGATCGCGTTCATCGTCAACACGGGAGGCTGGTTCGGGTTTGAACCGTCCTCATTGTCCTGGGAAAAGATGCTCGGGATCGCGTTGTTGATCGGTGGAGTGCTTGTGTATAAGCTGGAGAAGCGAATAGAAGGGCAAGCGGAAGATGTTCGGGAGAGTATCGGGGCTTGATGCCCGGTCACATAGGAAAACGCCTGTCCCTCGGTGGGGAGCAGGCGTTTTTTAATGGGGGTTGTAGTAGAAGCAGGTAGTGAAAATAAGCGGAAAATTTCCGGTTATCTATCAGGTCTGGTCTGAACATGAACTCCCCACGCATAAGTGAGGCACCCTTTTTAAGAATGCCACTTCCCGATTTCCTCACCCATCTTCACCGGTCCTTTTTCCCGGGTAAAGCTGAACTTTCCTTTCGGCACACAAAGAACGACCGTCGAGCCGAATGAGAAGTATCCATAGGGATCTCCCCGATGGACAACGTCAGCCGTATTCGTCCTCACAATCGAGTTCACGTTCAACGCCCCGACCATGACGTGGGCAAGAGGCGATCCATCCACATCAAAGCGGGAAACAAGGCGGTAATTACGTGTGAGGGGACGGACACCGTGCGTCAGTCCGAGTTCATTCACGGGATCGGCGTGTCTTCCGAGTGTGTAGACTTCCTCCACGGTGGCATCGATCGGTACGTGAACCCGGTGATAATCGGTCGGGCTCAGGTAAAAGATGAGAACCTTCCCGCCGGCATATGCTTCTGCCTTGGCCGGAGACCCCAGGAGTTCTTCCACCGTATAATCTTGACCCTTTACCATGAACGTGCTCTCAGGTGTCAAATCATCGACAACGGATAAATAGCCGTCGCACGGGCTGACGAATGCACCCTCAGAACCTGAGACCGGTCGCGCATCGGGCTTCAGCTCCCTTGTGAAGATGTCATGAAGGGTGCCGTACTCCCGAAGTTCCCGCGTGGCTTCCTCCATGTTCAACTTATAGACTTTGGCAAAAGAAGCGATGAACGGTTTACTCACCTTGGATTCGGCGAATGAGCGTAATCCTTTAGCAATGATGGGATGGCCGTTCAGTTCGAATACTTTTCGGTAAAATTTGGTTCTGATCATGTGTGGTCACGTCCTTTGGGTTCTGGGATAAGCATTTGGATAAGGGAAATCTTTTCGTTTTCATCCGTCGGTCTATTCGATTTGAATTTACTCAGAAGCTCATTCATGCCTTCAGTCAATTCCTTGAGCTCGTCGGGTGTCACGTAAAGGTCCAGCTGGTTATATCCGAAGGAATCCCGGGAAAGATCCGGATCGTTCAGAAGATAACTCCTGGCCTGTCCGGTCACGGAGGATAGGAAGGTCATGAACAATTTCAGATGTTCTTCGCCTGACAGCTGCTTCAATTCTTCCACGGTCCTATAGGGGCTGTCCTCCTGCATGGCATAGGTTTTCTCGATCGCACCCCGGATTTTCCGTTCATCGACGATATGAATGATCTTATTCTTTGTCAGTCGATTCAAATGCCGGTAAAGGGTGGCCTGGGGGACATCTGCCATCCATTCTTTCAGTTCATGTACCGTCGCGGTCCCCTTTGAAAGGTGCTGTATGATGCGCATCCGGACCGGGTGAAGGAATAGGTCGGTATCTATTTGGGTCATTCGATTACATCCTTTTGTGATTGTTATCGATATTGATAATAATGGAGGGAGGGGGATTTGTCAATGGAATTGTGGGAGGGATGAAAGGGTACTGTGCAAAAAAAGCCCCTTCCATCAAGGAAGAGGCCCACTACACATTATCTTAAATCAAACCGGTCTGCATCCATCACTTTCACCCAAGCGGCAACAAAGTCACGGACGAATTTTTCTTGATTATCATTCTGCGCATACACTTCTGCCAGGGCACGGAGCACGGAGTTCGAACCGAATACCAGGTCAAAGCGCGTAGCCGTTCTCACGACTTCACCGGTCTTGCGGTCATGGCCTTCATACTGATTGAAGCCGGCCGGTTTCCATTCGATGCCCATGTCCAGGAGGTTGACGAAGAAGTCGTTCGTCAATGCACCGACGCGGTCCGTGAAGACTCCGTGTTTTGAATCGCCATGGTTGGCGCCTAATGCACGCATGCCGCCGATCAGGACGGTCATTTCAGGGGCGGTCAGTCCAAGAAGCTGTGATTTATCCACAAGCATTTCTTCCGGGCTGACGGCGTATTCCTGCTTCTGATAGTTGCGGAATCCGTCCGATACAGGCTCCAATACTCCGAAGTTTTCGGCGTCGGTCTGTTCCGCCGTTGCGTCGCCGCGTCCAGGTGAGAATGGGACGGTCACATCGAAGCCAGCTTCACGTGCGGCCTTTTCGACGCCTGCGTTTCCACCGAGCACAATTAAATCGGCAAGGCTGACTTTTTTATCAAGCTTGCTTTGAAGATCTTGGTAGACACCAAGGACCTTTTCGAGCTGAGCCGGCTCGTTCACTTCCCAGTCCTTCTGAGGAGCGAGACGGATGCGTGCACCGTTCGCGCCTCCGCGCATGTCGGAACCGCGGTAGGTGCTGGCGGATGCCCAGGCGGTTTTCACGAGCTCGCTTACGGTTAAGCCGGTGTCAAGGATCTGTTCTTTCAGAGAAGCAACTTCACTGTCGGAAAGGTCGTAGTCCACGGCCGGTACCGGATCCTGCCAGATCAACTCTTCGTCCGGAACCTCTGGACCCCAGTAGCGTGCTTTCGGTCCCATGTCGCGGTGAAGAAGCTTGAACCAGGCACGGGAGAAGGCATCGGCAAATTCTTCCGGGTTTTCATAGAAATGACGGGAGATCTTTTCGTAATCAGGATCCATGCGGAGCGCCATATCCGCCGTCGTCATCATCGTTTTCACTTTGAGGGATGGATCTTCGGCATCCGGTGCCATATGTTCTTCGGTCATGCCGACCGGTGTCCATTGGGAAGCGCCGGCTGCACTCTTCGTTTTCTCCCACTCGTAGCCGAAGAGAAGGTCGAAGTAGCCGTTATCCCATTTCGTCGGATTCGTCGTCCAGGCACCGTCGACACCGCTTGAAATCGTGTCGCGGCCTTTTCCACTGCCGTATGAGCTGATCCAGCCGAGTCCTTGGTTCTCGATGTCTGCGGCTTCCGGATCGTCGCCTACAAGCTCGGCGTCACCGGCTCCATGGGCCTTCCCGAATGTGTGACCGCCTGCGACGAGGGCAACAGTTTCATAATCGTTCATCCCCATGCGTCCGAATGTATCGCGGATATCCCGGGCACTTCCCAGTGGGTCCGGTTCTCCGTTAGGGCCTTCCGGGTTCACGTAGATGAGACCCATTTGGACGGCAGCGAGAGGATTCTCAAGTTCACGATCGCCTGAGTAACGGTTGTCGGCGAGCCACTCTTTCTCATTTCCCCAATACACGTCTTCTTCAGGATGCCAGATGTCTTCGCGACCGGCACCGAATCCGAAAGTCTTCAAGCCCATGGATTCAAGGGCGACGTTCCCTGTCAGGACGAGGAGGTCCGCCCATGAAATCATGTTGCCGTATTTTTGCTTGATCGGCCAAAGAAGGCGACGGGCTTTATCGAGGTTGACGTTATCCGGCCAGCTGTTGAGTGGAGCAAAGCGCTGTGAACCTGATGAACCGCCTCCGCGACCGTCCGTTTCGCGGTATGTACCTGCTGCATGCCAAGACATACGGATGAAGAAGGGACCGTAGTGACCGTAGTCGGCGGGCCACCAATCCTGGCTGTCTGTCATGAGATTGTGGAGATCCTGCTTCAATGCATCATAGTCAAGCTTTGCGAATTCTTCTTTATAATTGAAGTCTTCCCCCATAGGATTGGACTTCCGGTCATGCTGGCGAAGAATGCTGAGGTTCAGCATGTTCGGCCACCATTCTTTGTTCGTCGTTCCTCCAGGAGCTGTCGTCGTCGTGATGGCACTATCCTTGTGATGAGTGAACGGACACTCTCCGGATGCGGCGGAGTGATCCTTTTGATCAGGGCGATTTTCTTTTTCCATTACGATTCACCTTCCTGTTTTAAAATATGGGGCAAAGCAAACTACCACACAAATAGTGTGATAATTATAATAATTCTTAATTATTATTATAGAAGATTAGAATCTGTATGGAAAGCCTGAAGCTTGGAGAATGTTAACAATCAGAAATTCTCAATTACTCGCCTTTCCTTTTTTGTAATATTGGATTCCCATGTTCACTAACAAAAGGAATAGAAGAAAGTAAAGCACGAATAATTCCGCCACTTCCATCACCCGAAAGGGACTTACGGCATTGTGCCATGCTTCCCTCATCGTGTATCCCTGAAAAAGGTCTAGACCAAGGGAAAAAGTGATCATAGATCCCAGCATCAAAAAAGTTATACCAAAGATTTTCACTCTGAATCACACTCCTCGACTTGGGTTCCTCCCTGACAGCCAGGTTCATACTGCCACACCTTGTTAAAAATTACATAAATCCCCCTCTTATGGATAAAGTAATAAAAAATAAGAGAAGGGTGCTGCAATCTATGCCTTCTTTCTTTAAGGATCGTAAATCAAAAAAGAGGCGAAAGAATGATACTGATAGTAATTCTTCGAAATCATCTGGAGACCATATACTCGTTTCTTTACAAGACAATCTGGACGTAATTCGAAAGAAAACAGGAAACAGTCCGGACGTAATCATCCGCCGACTGAAAATGGGGAAGGATTCGGAAATTGAAACGGCTGTTGTCTATATAGAAGGAATTGTCAATAACCAGTCGATTCAGGAGTTCCTGCTTCAGTCCATGATGAAGGATGAACATAAAGAAGAACTGAATGAGAACGATGCGTTGGAACTGATTACGGAAGATATGATGACCGTGGGGAACGTGTCTTCCATTGATACTTGGGAAAGCCTGTTTGCATCGCTCATGGCAGGTGACACCATTGTTCTGGTGGATGGCATAGGGAAGGCTATGAGTGCCTGCACGAAAGGGGGCGAAACCCGCTCCATTTCAGAATCGACGACTCAAGTCGTGGTTCGCGGTCCAAAGGGAGGCTTTATTGAATCGATTGATACAAACACCGCCATGGTCCGCCGAATCATTAAGACGCCTGATTTGTGGATGGAATCCTTTAAGGTGGGACGGGTAACAAAAACAGATGTGACGCTTATGTACATACACGGCATCGCTAATGATCAAGTGGTGGAAGAAGTCCGCAGGCGTATCAACAAGATCGATATCGACAGCATTCTGGAATCAGGCTATATCGAACAGCTGATTGAAGATCAGACGATGACCCCATTTCCAACGATCTTCAACACGGAACGACCGGATGTGGTGGCAGGGAATCTGTTTGAAGGACGGATTGCCATTTTTGTAGATGGAACGCCGTTTGTCCTGGTTGCTCCTGCGTTGTTCATCCAGTTCTTTCAGTCGGCAGAAGATTACTACGCACGCTTTGACATTGCGACGTCGATCCGCCTGCTGAGGATCTTGATGTTTACGATTTCCCTGATTGCGCCTGCGACCTTTGTTGCGGTCACCACCTTTCATCAGGAAATGGTGCCGACGATGCTCATCGTCGCCATTGCAGCCCAAAGGGAATCGGTTCCATTTCCGGCGTTCGTGGAAGCCCTCCTCATGGAAATCACATTTGAAATCCTGAGGGAAGCAGGGATCCGCCTACCGAAAGCCATTGGGTCCGCCGTTTCGATTGTCGGCGCCCTCGTCATTGGGCAGGCAGCGGTTCAAGCAAGCATCGTATCGCCGGCAATGGTCATTGTCGTATCGATGACCGCCATTGCAAGCTTTGCGACCCCTTCTTTTGATATGGCGATTTCTGCCCGCCTGATTCGGTTTCTCTTCATGATCGGGGCAGCGACCTTCGGATTCTATGGAATCATCTTAATCTTCCTGCTCATGGTCGTTCATTTATGCGGTCTGCGTTCCTTTGGTGTACCTTATATGGCGCCATTTGCCCCGTTCATTCCGGTGAACAATAAAGATACGTTTGTACGGTTACCATGGTGGAGCTTAAGGCAGAGGCCGCGGCTGATCAGCGCCAACACGATCCGGGAAGGGGCTGGGCAGGGTCCCAAGACGCCTTCCCGTGGGATGGTAAACCGAGGCGTAGAGGAAGGTGACAGTAATGGTTCGTAAAATGACGCTGTGCTTCCTGATCTTAATCATTCCCTTTTTCCTGAATGGCTGTTGGAGCAAGAAGGAGTTAACCGATCTTGCCATCGTGGCCGCCATGGGGGTGGATAAAACCCAGGAGGGCAAATATGCCATGACCCTGCAGATCATCAATCCAGGTAACGTAGCGGGAGGCATGCGCGGAGGCGGAGTCGGATCCCAAAGCCCGCCTGTTACCATTTATAAGTCAACCGGGGATAACCTGGTTGAAGCAAGCAGGCGCGCTTCCAGTAAAATTTCACGCAGACTGTATTATGCCCATGCCAATCTGGTCGTTGTCGGGGAAGAGCTTGCAAGGGAAGAAGGCGTTGCGACCATCATTGATGCCATCGACCGGGACCATGAATTCCGGATTACGACCACCATGGTCATTGCGAATCACTCCACAGCGGAAGATCTCTTGCGGGCATTGACCCCCGTGGATAAAATCCCGGCCAACAAAGTGTTGAAGACATTGGAATTTTCAGAGCAGAAATGGGGGCAGACGTTGAAGACGTCGATCCAGGATGTGATGAAAGGCTTGCAATCATCCGATGGGGCAACCGTCGTATCGGGATTTCGGTTGATAGGGGACCCGAAGCATGCGAGCCGGCTGGATAACATTCAGGAAAGTGAGCCTGAATCGAGGTTGGAAGCGAGTGGGATCGCCCTTTTGAAAAAAGGGAAATTAGTGGATTGGTCGTATGGAAAAAAGGCAAGGGGAACCGTCTGGATCCTGGATAAAGTAAAGGCTACAGACATTAACATTGATTGGAAGGGAAAGAATGATGCTGTCGCCTATCAAGCCGACCGGCAAAAAACAAGCGTTTTAGGGAAAATGAAGGACGGTAAACCACATATCACTATCCATACAAGTGTGGAAGGGACAATCGGCGGAATTGATGTACCGGCTGACATTACAGATGAAAAAGTCATTTCCGAAATGGAGAAAAAGGTGCGGAAAGAAATTAAGGGAGAAATAGAGAAAGCGATTCAACAGGCCCAAACCAATCATGCCGATATCTTTGGGTTTGACGGAGTGATCCGGCGTTCAAGACCCGATAATTGGGAAAAACTCAAAGCGATGTGGAACGAGGTCTACTTCCCGGAACTACAGGTGGACATTACGGTGGAAGCTTATATCCGCCGTGCGGGTCTCAGGAATAAATCGTTTCTTTCAAGCCTGGAAGAAGGATAAGAAGAAGGAGGGACGGGTTACATGGAGAAAGCAAAAATCAGTGCCATCCAGCTCTTTGTCTTGATGGTCCTGTTTGAACTCGGCAGTGCATTACTCGTCCCTCTTGCCATAGATGCCAAGCAGGACGCATGGCTTTCCATTTTGATCGGGATGCTGGTAAGCTTCGTGCTTTTACTCGTGTACCATAAGCTTTATACATATTATCCCGATCTGCTGCCGACAGAGTACATGCAGAAGATTCTCGGGAAAGGGGCAGGGACGGTTCTTGCGTTCCTGTACCTGTTCTTCTTTATGTATGATGCTTCGAGGGTTTTGCGCGACTTTGGCGAGATGCTCCTAACGTTTGCGTATCCGGAAACGCCATTATTCATCGCCAATGCCCTGTTGATGCTGGTCATAATCTACACGGTCCGAAAGGGAATCGAAGTCATTGCCCGGTCAGGGGAACTGCTCTTTATGCTCATGTTCCTCCTTTCGGTCGTCGGTTTCATCCTGATTGTCGTGTCCGGACTGATCGACTTTAGGAACTTGCAACCGGTCCTTGAAAAAGGACTTGCACCGGTCCTCAAAGTGGTGTTTACTCAAACCTTGTACTTCCCTTTCACAGAAGTCATCGTCCTCACGATGGTGCTGCCGTATTTGAATAATCCGAAGAAGGCGAAACTGACCATGTTCTGTGCAACAGGGTTAAGCGGAATCAATCTGATTCTCACGATGCTGATCAATATTAGTGTCCTCGGTGTGGATCTCACAGCCCGTTCACAATTCCCGCTTCTGAGTACGGTCCAGTCAATCCAGGTCGCTGATTTTCTGGAGCGCCTCGATGTCTTTTTCATGCTAGGTCTGGTGATCGGGATCTTCTTTAAGATCAGCATCTTATTTTATGCGGCGGTTATCGGGACATCAAGCTTGTTTAAAGTACAATCCCCATCCCGCCTCGCCTACCCATTGGGGCTGATCGTCCTGTTTATGTCGATGGCAATCGCGAGGAATTTTCAGGAACATATTCATGAAGGATTGAAAGTGGTCATGTATGTGCTGCACCTTCCGCTTCTTGTTGTGATTCCGATTGTGCTGCTGATGATTGCATTTGTGAAAAATAGAAAAAACCATAAGAGCAATTGAGATGTCATATCCAGATTACATCTTGACCTGGAAATGTGTGTTTCTTATACTGAAAGATAGTTCATACTAAAACCTTAACGGAAGTGGATTTTTGTAGAGTAAACGCTCTATTTTCGCCACACAATCGATTGAATGATCGATTGTGTGGCTTTTTTATTTGAAAGAAGGAGGCTAAAGAATGAAAGCGTGGCATTATGCGTTACTCGTCTTTTTGGGTGGATGCTGTTATGGGATATTATCGACTTTTGTGAAATTGGCTTATTCAGCCGGTTTTTCACTTGCAGAGGTGACGGGTGGACAGTTTTTATTTGGCACTATACTTATATGGCTTCTGGTTCTGTTCTCAAGGAAGAAACGTATTTCTCTCATTCAAGCTTCTAAACTGACAGTGTCTGGAGTTCCTCTTGGATTGACAGGAGTATTGTATTATCAAGCGTTAGAAACACTGAACGCTTCTCTTGCCATTATTTTCTTATTTCAATTTGTTTGGATAGGTACGTTAATGGAGTGGTTCCTATATAAGAAGAGACCAACTAAAGGAAAAATAGTCTCGATCATCATTCTCCTGATCGGCTCCCTGTTAGCGTCAGGTGCCCTCTTAAAAGGGAATGTGTCATTCTCGGTGGAAGGAGCAGTCTGGGGAGGGCTGGCCGCTATTTCCTTCGCGACGTTTCTATCCCTCAGCAGCTCTGTTGGGAAAGATATTCCACCCGTCTTAAAAAGTGCCATCCTCTCGACGGGTGGCTTACTGGTCGTATGTATTCTATTTCCACCTGTGTTCCTATTGGATATTCCTACTTTAACGGGTGTGATGCGGTATGGTGTCATACTTGGCTTGTTTGGTGTTGCTTTACCACCCCTCCTATTCTCGATCGGTATGCCCAAAGTGGGACCAGGGCTTGGCACGATCTTAACGGCATCCGAACTTCCGGTGGCTGTACTGATGTCCTTTATAGTGCTTCATGAAGAGGTCCGTGCACTGCAATGGATCGGCGTCGGAATCATACTTTGTGGGATTGTCATCGGGAATAGTAAGGTGAAACATAGAGTTCAGGCTTCTGGTGATTAACATATAAAGGTCCGTCCCTCGGTTGTGAGGGACGGACCTTTATATATAGTCTTTGGCACATATGGATGGAGAGGGTTTCATTCTTTTCGTTGAACTTCATTACCTCTCTTTTTTTATGCTGAAAAGGAAAAGGTCCTTTAAGGTAGAATAGGTATAGTAGATGCACTAAATAGAAGAGACATTAGGAGTAATTGTCATTCAAGAAAAAAATGTAGGAATGAGATAAGGAAGTGAGATAGATGGATCTGGAAACCGTCATGAGTGAGCTCCAAGCCCTCGGCAAGGAACGAAGTAAGAAAATGTACATATCAAATGGTGCGCATGAACCGGTGTTCGGTGTCGCAACCGGTGCCATGAAGCCGATTGCAAAGAAAATCAAGAAGGATCAGGCCCTGGCGGAGGAATTATATGCGACAGGGAATTATGATGCCATGTATTTTGCCGGAATCATTGCCGATCCGAATGAGATGACCGAGGCGGACTTTGACCGCTGGATCGAGGGAGCCTACTTCTACATGCTTTCGGATTATGTTGTGGCGGTGACGCTCTCTGAATCGGATATCGCGCAGCAAGTGGCCGATAAGTGGATAGAGAGCGGAGAAGAATTGAAGATGTCTGCGGGCTGGAGCTGTTACTGCTGGCTCCTTGGGAACCGGAAGGACGAAGAATTTTCCAAAGAGAAGCTTAGGGAAATGCTCCGGAAAGTGAAAGACACGATCCACGATGCACCCGAACGGACGAAATCGTCGATGAATAACTTTGTCGGGACTGTGGGGGTATCGTATGTTCCCCTTCATGAAGAGGCCCTCGAGACCGCAAAGGAAATCGGTCCAGTCGAGATGGTACGGGAAGGGAAGAAGAACAGTGTCCTGAAGTCAGCCGATGATATTCAGAAGCAGGTGGAGAAGGGACGGATCGGGTTTAAGCGGAAGTATGTGAGGTGTTGATGCCTCATGGGAGGAGGGGACACTATGACCAATAAAATATCCTTTATCCGCTCAGCACAATTAGCCCATGTTGATTATGCCTACGCTTCAAGAGTACCTTCAGACATGGACCTTCTTTTTTTAGCAGGGGCCTGTCCTCTGAATAAAGAAGGGGAAGTCCCTCATGCACAGGATTATGAACTCCAAGCCAAGCTCTGTGTGGAGAATATGAAGGAAGTACTGAAAGAGAGTGGCGCCTCCCTGAAGGACGTCGTCTACACCAGGGTCCTTGTAGCTTCTCATCATCAGGCCGATTTAGTGACGGCGTGGGAGGCGATAAGAAAAGAGTTTGGGGATCATGACGTTCCGAGTACATTATCAGGAGTGACAGTCCTCGGATACACTCATCAGTTGGTGGAAATTGAGGCGGTTGCGGCAATCAGGACCGTATAAAACCAGAGGGACAGGTCCCCCGGCTCATTTTGAGGCTCGGGACCTGTCCCTCGCGCATGTGAAGGGGGAAACGGATGTATGTTGAGACAACCTGAGTTCAACGAGGAACAAATCATCGGTGGATTAAAAGAACACTTTAACGTGGCAGCGAAAGAAGTGAAGTTCCTGCCCATTGGACATGATCCGAAAGCGGCAGTTTATCGTGTCGCTGGGTGGAATGGCGAGGTCTTTTTTCTAAAAATGATCAAAGGTTCCTTTGATGACACGGGGATCAGGATCGTTCATTCCCTCTCTACTCAAGGGATCGACGCGGTCATACCGCCCATGCCGACATCTAGTCATGAGCTGGCGGTCCATCATGAAGGGTACCACTGGATCCTCTCACCATTTGTAGACGGGCGAACAGGTTTCGAATCATCGTTAAGCGAGCAACAGTCGGTTCGTTTTGGTCAGATCCTGAAATCGATCCATTCTGCAGGGGTCCCTCATGACCTTCAGGTGCAGCTACGCCAAGAAGATTTCTCCAGTCCCTGGTGTGAGAAAGTCAGGGAACTCGACCGGGAGATGGATGCCGATCTGCCCCGTGACAAAGTGGCAGGGAACCTCATTGATTTTTGGAAAAGAAAGCGCGGGAACATCCTGACCCTTGTAGAGCGTACAGAGGAGCTAGGACAGAGGCTGCAGGATCATGATAAAAGTGGATTCGTTTTATGCCACGGGGATATCCATCCCGGGAATGTGATGATTGATGGGGATTCAAAGCTATTCATCGTCGATTGGGACGATCCTGTCATGGCCCCGGTTGAAAGGGATTTGATGTTCCCGGGAGTGGGGTTGGGGTTGTGCTTCAAGGATGAGAGCCCCGAGCATATTGACCTCTTTTACAAGGGATATGGAGAGGTGGAGGTGAATCCGGTCCTTCTCGCTTATTACCGGAATGAGCGGGTGGTGGCGGATATTGTTTCCTATGGCATGCAGTTAATTAATGAAGAAGGGAATTTGGAAGACCGGAAGAATGGCTTGAGGTTGTTGATGGGGCAGTTTGAATCGGGGTATGAGGTGGAGGTTGCGGGGAGGACGTATGAGGAGATGGAGTAGAGTCATAGAAAGGTGGAAGGCTCTAACTTTGCTCTAGTAAACGTATGAATTCTGAATCTAGGAGTGATACCATGCGTGAAATCGATCTGGAATATCACATTATAGGAGAAGGAAAGCAGACCCTAGTCCTTGAAACTGGAATCGGTAATTCCTTCTACAGCTGGATTCCGTTTGTGGACAGGATCAAGAACGATTTTACCGTTATCTTGTATCATCGGGCAGGTTATGGGAAAAGCGGGACATCGCCGGAGCCTCGGACTACTGCGAATATCGCAAGGGAGCTCAATGACCTGATGGAACATCTGCAGATCGATCGGTTTCTATTAGCCGGCCATTCATTCGGCGGGCTATGCGCTCAGGCATATGCGAGGATGTACCCTGGAAAACTGGACGGGGTCCTCCTTATTGATGCGACCTCCCACAACTTTCAACGACTCTATGATCTCAATCTGCCGGTCATGTATTCTATGATTTCGTTGGAGCAACTGATTGAAGATAACGAGGAAATCGCAGGGAAAAGCAGAGCTGAATTGGAAGAATGGCATAAAGAAAGGAATAGAGAATTGTTAGGTGAAGATGAAGCGTTTCTGACTAACCCTGTCCTCTACCAAACGATTGCCGATGAATTTACCAACTGGTCTGCCAGCAGCGAAGAAATCAAAAATGGTGAAGCATTTCCGGATATCCCCCTGATTGTCATCGCAAGAGATGAAGAATTCTCTGCCAAGCCTTACATTGCATATGGCATACCGGAAGAGGAAGCTTTGCTTCATGAAAAGGTGTGGCGTGAACTGCAAGTCGTAATTGCCCAGTTATCAGAAAAAGGGAAACTTGTCATTGCGGAGGGGAGTGACCATGAGGTACATAAAGATAGGCCGGAAATCGTGGTGGAGTGTTTACATAGATTAAAAGAGGGACAGGTTCCCCGGCCCACTTGAGCCAAGGGACTTGTCCCTCTGGTACAAAAGGAAGCAAGAGAACCGTCCCCATGCTTACCCTGTCCATACGTCCATACATCTTTCGCTCTACTGAATAGTATGGTATAGAGGTGAATATTATGAAAAAACAAAACTATGACCATCTATTACCAAAGCTTAGAAGAGGTGGTGGCGTAAATCCGAATTCAGTCTCGCTTCCTCCTCAAAGCTGTGATTTTTATCCTTTTAAATGTGATTGTCCTCCCGGGCCGCCTGGACCACCGGGGCCACAAGGAGCCCCAGGACCTCAGGGATTACCGGGTCCACAAGGGGTGCAAGGACCTCAAGGAGATACTGGCCCTCAAGGAGACACTGGCCCTCAGGGAGACCAAGGTCCCCAAGGAATTCAAGGAATCCAGGGGGAGCAGGGACCACAAGGACCGGGTGTCTTTGAATGGGGAGAACTGATCATTTGGGCGGATTCCAATGCACCGGGGCCGGGAGACGGTACACCGTCGGATCCGTACACGTCCCTCCAGGCGGCCATCAACGCCGGGGTCAACAGTCCTGAGGCTGTCCAGTTCGGGATGCGGGCGAGAATCATCATCCTGATTGCCATCAACTCTTCGTTCAACGAAGATGTGGTCATCCCACCTGCAAGGCATGTTCAATTGCTGGGGTTCGGACCGTGGCAGCTTGGGGATTCGACTCTTGCAAACTTTCAATCGTCCGTTCCAAGAAGCATTACGGTCCAGGTCAGTGCAGCCGCTGAACTGGTTTACACCTCTCAAGGTGCCGCATTTGTTGCCCGGCCTGTGACGGTGGTAGGAACGATCAATAATGGGACGACGGTTAGTACCAATACTGGGTATACAGACGGGGCTATCATTAGTGGAAATATCACCTTCCAAAGTATGTCTCTAGCAGACGGGTCTACAACGGTTGAATTTCAATTGCTTAATGCATGGGTTCTGGGAGGCATTCAGCAAGCACTTCATTCTGGACAATTGAACACGTATATGTACCATAGCAGGATCAATACCATAGCGCATACCGGGTTAAGAATTCAGCGTATGTTTGACTGCCGGGCAGATGGAACAATCACCTGTGCAGTATATAGCAATATTGTGAACACATGGTTCCGGGGCAATGTAAACATCCCGAATACTACAGCGGATGTGCCTCCAACAGGAATATACAATAGTCAATTCAATGGGGTTATCTGGACAGGGCAATTGACACTTGACGGTGCATCCAACTACTACTTCGTAAATCTGAGTAACGGGAATACTTTGGTAGGGACTAAGACAGTGTTGTTTGCTCCTTAGACGTATGATTGGTACAAGCATGGGTGTAGAAATGAAACGTGATGGAGCAAGCTTTACTATCTTTCATAAAAAAAGAGGATGTCCCTCGTGACGGCAATCCGTCCACTGGACATCCTCTTCTTCTCTTACGTCTTCGGAAACGTAAACCCTTCCCCAAACACATCCCGCACATCGTGGACGACCACGAACGCTTTCTCGTCGATCTGCTGGATCATTTTTTTCAGGAGAAAGAGCTCCTGCTTATTGATCACGACATACAAAATATCTTTTGATGACTTGGAGTAATGGCCTCTTGCATTGATGACGGTCACGCCACGGTCCATTTCCGCGCTGACTTTCTCGGCGATGGCATCGGTATCCTGGGAGATGATCGTGACCGCCTTCCGTGTATCGAATCCGTCGATCAGGTAATCGAGGATCTTCGTGCTGATATAGATGGAAATACCGGTGTACATCGTGTTTTCAATTCCGATGACGAACATGGAACTGAGGACGACAATAATATCAAACACGAACATACTCGTACTGACACCCCATCCGAATCGCTGGTTCAGCATGCGGGCTACAATCGTGGATCCACCCGTCGTCCCGCCTGAACGCAGGACAAGGCCGAGTCCGATTCCGATGAACACCCCGGCAAATACGGTGCCGAGCATGATGTCGACAGAGTCCCCCATCCCTTCTGTTAATTGAATGAAAAGGGAGGTAAAGAAAATGGCCAGCATGGTGTACCATGTTACCCGTTTATTTAAAACCTTATATCCGATGGCGAGCAGAACCCCGTTCATGGCGAAGTTCGTGATACCCGGCGACCAATCGAATACATAGTAAAGAATCATCGAAATCCCCGTTACGCCGCCTTCCCCAAGCTCATTTGGGATGGCAAACAAATTGACCCCGAGGGCGAAAAATAAGGAGCCGATAATGATCAGTGTAATTTCTTTCGTTGTTGAATTCATATGCTCACTCCGTTCTCAATTGATACTAGGATACTATAGCACATGGGGGACCGCGGGGACAGGTCCCTTGGTTGTTTTTTGAAGCACGGGGACGGTTCTCTTGCTTCTTTTTTCTAAAAAAAAGTCAAAATAGATTGAAAGGTGGATCACAATGTATATTCCAAAAGACTTTAAGATCACCGATGAATCGGTGACGTTTGGTGTCATCCAAGAACACAGCTTTGCGACGCTTTTTTCCCAACACGACGGGAAGCCGGTTGCAACGCATTTACCGCTCCTGTTAAACAAGGAGAAAACCCACTTATACGGACACTTTGCCCGTCCGAATCCCCAGTGGAAAGAGATTGAACAGCAAACGGTGCTGGCCGTTTTCCACGGTCCTCATTGTTATATCTCCCCGTCCTGGTATGAGACGAATCAAACCGTCCCGACGTGGAATTATGTATCGGTCCATGTGTACGGAGAAGTAGAGCTTATCGAGGACGACCATGAGCTCGTTGAATCGCTACATGAATTGGTATCAACCTTCGAAGCCAAGGACAGTTCCTACAGCCTGGGGGATCTTGATCCTGCGCTGCTCGCCGGCATGAGCAAGGGAGTTCAAGGGTTCAAGATTAAGATCAATCAGATGGAAGGAAAGGCGAAGCTGAGTCAAAACCATTCAATTGAGAGGCAAGAGCGGGTGATCCGAGAGCTTGAGCAGAAGTCGAGCACGGATGAGCAGGAGATTGCTACTTGGATGAAGGGGAATTTAGAGTAGAGGTTTCTTCTATTAAGATCTCGTCGGACCGATTTTGACTAATGAAGAGCAGTATCATAGAGTTATCATCTATATTCATAACAAAAGCCAGGTGAACACGTTACGCTGTCCACCTGGCTTTCGTGTGTTTTCAACAAGCCTTCGCTCCTTGCCGTTCCTCTCTTTCAAAAAATCCCTCCCCATTTTCCATTTATTAACCATTCTGTCACAATCCCTTGTCCATTAAAGAAATTTCGCTAAAGAATCCTATACATTCTACACAGGATATCTTACATTTAAGATGATAATTCCATAAAAGGATATATATGGTTTATGTTCGTTCAAAACAGGATTTGTCTGACTGATATCCGTCACTACCTAAAGGAGGAAGACCATGGACACTCAACTGATCATCTCACTCGTTATCCTGATTGTACTGGCGGACATCGGTGCCATCATTCTTTTTATAAAATATAGAAGTGGGGAAATGGAGAAGAATCCCTTCATCACGATTCTAAAGAAAGAGGCAATGGTCTTCTATTATGCCCTGTTCAAGTGGAAGGTGAGGCCAACAGAAGGGACCTATGCTTATCACAAAGGCTCCAATTATTTCTGGCTGTTCATCGCGCTTCTTCATGAACAGGTGATTGAAGCGTTCGCGTTTCATTACTATTTAAAGGACGTGGATCCGCTCCGGGCGGATATCCTTGTCGTGCTGCATGTCTACAGCATTCTTTATATGCTCGGGGATTATAATCTTGTCCGGAACTCACCGATTGCGTTCAAGGGGAACGGGATACAGATGAAAATCGGCGTGCGGAGGTCCCTTTGTTTTAACATAGAGGATGTTGCAGCCATTCAATCGGCCAGGACCCAATATGCAAAAAGCGGGGGCATCATCCATGAGAAAAATGTGTTTCATGTCGCCATGCTGCCAAGGGTGTTCACCCGCGTCTTCGGGATGATCGATGAGTTGAGGTATGAAATCATCTTCAAGGAACCGATTGAGGCGAGAGGCTATTTCGGGCAGAGGAAAGTGGTGAAGAAGGCGTTGATTTATATGGAGGATGCGGAGCCTTTCATCCAGGATCTACGGAAAAGGGTGTTGGAGGAGGATGAGGCATTTGCATAAGGGGAGCATGGGGACGGTTCTCGTGCTTCTTCTTCGGAGGAAATGGGAGCAGAAGAACCGTCCCCGTGCACACGCAAAAAAACAGCCGGCACTCGCCGACTGTCCTTCTCTCATTAACCCTTCATCGCTTCCATTTCTTCCTTGCTTGGACCATATACGCCAGGCACTTTCAAATCAGCCTGACGCATGAGGACCGTCAATTGACCACGGTGATGAGCCTGGTGCTGAATCAATAAGCGGAATACGGCTTGAACCGGCATTTCCATTCCAAAGAGATTCACCATTTCGTTCATTTTTTCGTCGGACACTTGCTCAGAAACGGCTTCTACGAGACGATCGCTGACGAGCTTATAGGTTTCACTGATTTCTGCAGCAGACGTCGGTGCTTCTTTGCGAAGATCCGGCACTTCGAACGTGATGCCGACCTGAGCCGGGAAGTAGTATGTAGCTCCCGTGATGTGCCAGGCAACGCTTCCAATGCTGTACAAGTCAGGTGCCACTTCCTGTTTCAGTGACTCATCTGTCAGTGCGTCCATTACCTTCTGGGTGACTGCGGCTTCTTGTTTCCATTCTTGTAGGAAATCATTTTTGGATGTGAACATGGTATTCCCTCCTGAATTTTGAATGATACTTTCCTGTTTATTGTATCATGTTGAACTCGTTGTTACTTCCATTTTGTATACTGTTATTGACAGTGTACTGTTATTAGCAGTATACTGTTTTTAACAGTTTAAATCATATTGTAGGAGGTCATCATAGATGAAACATACAGGAAGACATACAGGCGCCTTTCTTTTGATGTTTTTAACAGAGGGGGATTGCTACGGTGGTCAGCTTCTTCAGAAGTGTCAGGATGAAATTCCAGTCAACCCAATTGACAGTGCGATCATTTACCGCACTCTGAAAAAATTGGAGACGGAAGGTTCCGTGGAGTCTTATTTCAATACATCAGGGGAGAAGCCGATCAAGATGTATCGAATCACCGAAACGGGAGAAAGGACATTGGAGGACTTTCATGAAGATATTGAAAGTAAGATCAAGAACTTATCTTTCTTCTTAGGTAAATATGAGGAATGGAAGAAGGGACCCAACCATGATTAACGGTATGATTCTTTACGGAACGGCTCTTATCTTAACCGGTATTTCATTCGGGAAAGACAGGGAAAAGACGAAAGGAGCCATCCTGAAGGCATGGAAAATGTTCAGCAATATTATGCCTGATGTGCTGGCGATTATGCTGTTCGTCGGCCTATCTTTATCCATTCTTACTCCTGAACTCATTTCTTCCATTGTCGGGAAGGAATCCGGCATCATGGGGGTCGTCTACTCCACGGTCATTGGTTCTGTTTCTCTTATCCCAAGCTTTGTGGTGTTTCCACTTGGTGCGACACTGGTGGAAAACGGGGCCGGTCTTCCCCAGGTGGCAGCCTTGATGGCATCGTTCATGGCCGTCGGGATTGTCACGTACCCTATGGAACAAAAGGTGTTTGGACGAAGTTTTGCGATAGCGCGTAATGGGGCAGCCGTGGTCATGTCTGTTCTATTCGCCGTTCTGATTTGGGTGGTGATGGCATGAAACAGGTAAAGAGATATCGATTCTTTCTTCTTCTCCTTGTCGGTCTTATCATCCTGACTAGTGTAAACAGGTCAGCTGGATGGAAGGCTGCAGAGCTGACGGGGAACAGCATGCTGGATATGCTGTTCCTGCTGCCACCGGTCCTCGTGTTAGTGGGATTATTGGACAAATGGGTGGAAAAGGAAACGATGATCCGCTATATGGGGAAAGACTCGGGGTTTTATGGCATCCTCTTCTCCCTGTTACTCGGAACCATCGCAGCGGGGCCGTTATACGTGGCCTTTCCCATGGCCGTCCTCTTTTTGAAAAAAGGAGCAAGTGTCCGCTACATCGTCTTCTTCCTCGGAGTGTGGTCAACATCGAAATTGCCGGTCGTCATTTATGAACTGGCCTCCTTTGGAATGAAATTCACCATGATCCATATCGGATTCGGTCTACTGTTTGCCTATTTCCTTGGTGTGTTGTTTGAGAAATTCTATCAGCCGGGGGAGTTGTTGGAGTATGATGGGTTGGAAGAGGTGTAAACAAAAATGTGGGGGGAAAGAGGATGAACTTTACATTAAATGAAGGAATCGAAATTCTGGAGCGCACTCCGGTCACGCTTGAAAATTTCCTGACCGGTTTGTCAAAAGGATGGCTTGAGTGTAACGAAGGTGATGGGACGTGGAATGCGATCCAGGTAGTGGATCATCTTATTGAAGGGGAAAAACATAATTGGATTCCGAGATTAACGATGATTCTTCAAGAAGGTGAAAATGCAGTGTTTCCTGTATTTGACCGAGATTCGCATTTGAATGGAAATGCTTCAGGAACTCTTGCGGAAAAGCTACAGGAATTTGCCTCCCGACGATCCCGAAACATCAATATGTTAAACGAGTTATTAACTCATCATGAAAATTCCCTTGATCGAACGGGTGTGCATCCCGCTTTCGGCAAAGTCACCGCCCGTGAGCTCATTTCGACTTGGGTGGTCCATGATCTGACTCATCTGTCGCAAATCGTGAGGGTCTTCTCCAAACGATATGCAGAAGACGTGGGGCCGTGGCAGGAGTATTTGGGAGTGTTGAGGTAGAAGCAGGGGGACGGTTCTCCTGCTTCTTTTTTTGGAGGTTCCTTTGGACCCAAAGGGAAAGAAGGAGTTTCCAACTAAGATGAAGAATAGGGTAAGGGATGGATAAGAATAGGTTGTTAAGCAGGTGAGGAAATGATTCATTATTCTGGGACACCGACCTTGGAGACAGATCGATTAGTACTGAGGAAGCTCGAACTTTCAGATGCTCCAAGTGTCTTTGACCATTGGCTCTCCGATGATCGCGTGATGGATAATCTCATTAAAGGTGCACACAAGTCTGTAAAGGAAACCATTAAGAGGGTAACGGAAATCGTTGGTCAGTATGATACGGAAGAGTTCTGTTATTGGGGAATCGAACTGAAATCAAGTGGGGATTTGATTGGGGCGATTGACCTTTTTCATTTTGACCCGATGACGGAGAATTGTGAAGTGGGGTACACCATCGGTTATGATTGGTGGAATAAGGGGTATGGAACCGAGGCCTTGAGTGCGGTGATCGAATTTGGCTTTAGAACGATGAACATTCATAAGATATCAGCAGCCCATAATACGGATAACCCTGCCTCCGGAAAGATTATGAGTAAAGTGGGAATGCAAAAAGAAGGAACCTTTAAACATATGATCCGTAATGCTAAGAATCAGTATAAGGACTGTGCGGTTTATGGGCTTCTTCAGGAGGATTATATTAATGATGTGAAGTGAAGCAGGGGGACGGTTCTCTTGCTTCTTTTTCTTATAGAAATGGAAGCAGAAGAACCGTCCCCTTTCACCTTCTATTTCAATGGCAACTCGACTTCATATTCCTTCATTTCACTCTCAAAATCATCTTCCGCTCCTTGATGCCCGTTAAATTCCATCTTGATCCACTCGATGTCTTCGGCGTGGCCCCGTTCCAGGTACCAGATGATATTGCCTTCCTTGATGACGCCTTTGTCGATCTCGCCGCCGATGCTGTCTGAAACCCACATGTCCGGCATGTCGATTTGTTCACCGGTGCTCGTGACGAGGACGGCCTGATCCGGATAGAAGGTGAACTTGTCTTCGGTTGTATTTTCCATTTTGAATTTTACACCGACGGCCGACGACTTAGCATTCTCATCTTCCATGGTAGGGGCTTTATCGCTCACGACCACCTTCTGGATTTCCATCTTCAAGCCGTTGTAATCATCGGACCAAGTGGCGTCATTGTAATACGTCCAGATATCTTCTTCCTGGGCTTTTTTCTCTGTTTTTTCTTCGGACGCACCCGTCGTCTTAGCCTCGTCTTTTTGCGTATCATTTTTGTCCAGTTCCTCGACAGCCGCATCCCCACCACAACCTGCAAGCATCATGACCAGGGCCCCAGCAAATAGAAAACTCATCTTTTTCATAAAAATATTCCTCCTCATAGGATTAAAATGTAAAACACTCCCTTGTTATTTATTGTAAATTTTGACCTTCATGAATTTTTGGTAAGGGGAGGTTCTATTTTTTAAAAAAGAAGAATGTACGATTGCGATGAAAAATTGGTATAATGGCGTAATATACATTTTTAACCAAGGGGGCCCGCATATGCGTCAAGAAGCAGCGGTAGAAAAAGTACTCGAAAGCCTAAAAAAAGATCCTAGCGTCCGAAGCGTATTCCTAAAAGGATCCATGGGTCGGAAAGAACACGATGAACACTCCGATATCGACCTGTATTGTTTAGTGGAGGAAGGGGAAGAAAAAGAATTCCTGACCCGCCGCCTCGATCACTTGAAGGCGTACAAAGATCTCATCTTTCACGATGACATTTTCATCATCGCGCCGCAGATCATCGCCATTTATGAAGATTGGCTGCATATCGATCTGTTCACAGTGACGGAGAAGACGATACAGGAGAAGGATTTCTTTACGGTGTTATACGATCCTGACAATCTGATGGGAAAATATGAATCTACCCAAAACCTCACTGTTTCCGATGAGCAGTTCAGGGATCAGGTCCTCGACGCAGCCTGGTTTCTGTTTCAATATCAGAAAGCAGCGGCGAGGGGGAACGATACGTGGGCCGTGGAAATGCTGCGGCACTCGATGAGATGCGTGACGATCATTCTGCTGTCGCGGTACGCGAAGGAGCGGGCGGTTCTTGGGTTGAAGACGATTCATAGGGATTTGCCACAAGAACGACAAGACCGTGTGGTGGAGATTTATGAGGCGATGACACCGTCACACCATGGGGAAGCAGTTTGGAAGATTGCGAGTCTGTTAGAAAGTGAGTTTGAGTGGATTCGGGAAGAGCTTGGTGAGGGAGAGGTCATTTCGTTTATGGGATTGATGGTGGGGAAAGTGCTGGTGGGGTAAAGAAGCGTGGGGACGGTTCTTGTGCTTCTTTTTCACTTCAAGGGGAAGCAGTAGAACCGTCCCTTTGCTTCCCGGGTATTTATAAAACATATAGAAACAGCTAAGACACACACTGTCCAAGAACGGAAGGGGATGGAATAGTTCTATGAAATACGTAGCGTCCTTCATCCTTGTGATATTGGCATTGTTCATATCTGGATGTCAAAGTGAAAGGGATGAACATTATTATTTGAGTGGTGAGTCCTCCTCTTGGAACTCCACTATACAAGTCACGTTTTCCCACTCAGGAAATCAAGAGAAGTACCTGATTGGAGGGAATCTATCATTCAAGAAAGATTATACGCCACCTACCGTCAAGTACTATTTGACGTATCCTAATGGTGAAGGAAGTGGAACGGCAAGGGGGAAGGAAATCAAGATCCCACAAGGCGGGGGGACCAGAGAGGCTTTGAATACTAGTATTGCAAGCTTTTCTAAGGATATTACGTTAGAGATCGAGTGGGAGGATGAAGAGGGAAACCGGATAAAAGAAGAAGTCCCTCTTCATCAAAAATAAAGAGCAGTTGATGATCAGATTTAGGTTGAAGGATTCACTATCTCAATATGTTTTAGGGGGATTGGATGTTTATATATATAGCTTTTGCATTACTCTTATTAAATGGTGGATTTATGATTTTAAAATTGGTTGCTCCTTACTCTGAGATGATGAATTCATTTAAAACAGTAAACGGGTTTTGGAAAGTTCAAATTGCTTGTTTGGCATTGGTTCTGTTTTTTGTATTCCTTCACTTCTCAGGAGAAAATCAAGCAAAATGGCATACAAGTCCTGATTTTGTTTCAGAAGGTGACCTATTCTTAGGAGATGAGAGTGGGAGTGTCAAGTATAACTCGTTTATTTATGAAAAAAAGAACTATACTACGACCCTCACATTGCCCTATGAGGCTGTAGACGCTGATAAGGTTCGGTTAGTTTTTTCTCATAAAGGTAAGGCAAAGAGAGAACCGTTGGTATTAGCTAGACCAAAAAAAGAACAACCCATTGAGCTGTGGTTTCCTGAAAGTGGTCAATGGAGAGTGGACATCGAGGTAAATGGTTCTGTATATTCGTCCATAGTGTTGCCGGTAAAGGAAAATAACTGAATGATATCTATATGAACAAATACAAAAAAGGCCCAAAAGCTTATACATTGGGTCTTTTTTAAAATTTGAAGCAGTCCCGTATGTGGATGTTCCGCTATGTTTAATTGGGTCTTGACTTGTTCTATTCTTTATAAAAGAACTATACATCAATCTATTTGTGCAGGAGAACTGTCCCTATGCACACCTACTAGAAGCAGCGTTACGGATGAATAATCTCTATCTTCTTCTTATGCACTTCCTCCGTACCTGCATCCAATGCGGTCTTGTAGTAGCTGCATTTATGGTCAATAACTTCCATGGTTTGCTGGAGTTCTTTGATCTTTGCTTCTACGGAGGCTTTTCTTTCGAGGAACATGTCATATCGTTGCTGCAGGGTGGCGTCGCCTTCTGCACACCAGTCGATGAAGTGCTTGATCTCCTTGATGGGCATGCCGGTGGATTTCAGACATTCGATGATGTGTAGGGCGGAGATATCGGATTCTTTAAATCGTCGGGTGCCGTTTTCGTTTCGTTCGACAAAAGGCATGAGGCCTTCCTTGTCATAGTATCGCAAAGTATAGATAGAGAGATTCAGTTCTTTTGCCACTTCTCCAATAGAATAAGTCTTCATGTTCGTGCTCCTTTTGTCGGAAATCTAGACGTCGAGTTAACTCTATGTCTGTGAAAAAATCGTAGCACGGTCATCACTCGCTGTCAAAACAGATTCAAGGAGGGTTATCTCTTGACCTAGAGTTAACTATAGGGATTACCATGGATATAACAAGAGTTCATTAGGTTTATTCACCTGTCTCTTGAAAGCTACTATTACAGGAGGTTATTAATCATGGTAATTGCTAAAGCACGAGCTGTTGACGGTCCTGACAAATCTTTCAGAGAAGCTGAAATCGAGAGGCGCGATCTTGATAAGCATGATGTCTTGATTGAAATCAAGTTTGCAGGGATCTGCCATTCGGATATCCATACGGCACACGGTGACTGGGGAGAAGTGAAGTATCCGCTTGTTCCGGGACACGAGATTGCGGGGTTCGTAACGGAAGTCGGATCCGAAGTAACAAAGTACAAAGCCGGAGACCGGGTAGGAGTAGGATGTATGGTTGGTTCCTGCGGCGAATGTAAGAACTGCCGAGATGGGGAAGAGCAGTACTGCCTGGAAGGAAACATCCCTACGTACGCAGGAGTGGATAAATATGGCGAGTTGACTCAAGGCGGTTATTCGACCCATATCGTTGTAGAGGAAGATTTCGTGCTTCGCATCCCTGATAACATCGAGCTGGATGCTGCGGCACCTCTTCTATGTGCGGGAATTACGACGTATTCTCCCTTGAATCATTGGAATGCGGGCCCAGGGAAAAAAGTTGCGGTTGTCGGCATGGGTGGACTCGGTCATATGGCAGTCAAGATTGCACATGCCATGGGAGCCGAAGTAACGGTCCTTTCCCGTACGTTAAATAAGAAAGAGGATGGCTTGGAATTTGGGGCAGAAGCTTATCATGCGACGAGCGATCCTGAGACGTTCGAGAAACTTGCCGGTACGTTTGATCTGATCATTAACACAGTGAGTGCCAAGATTGACATTAGTGCATACCTTTCCCTGCTGACACTCGATGGGGCAATGGTGAATGTGGGTGCGCCTGCAGAGCCACTCGAAGTGAATGTGTTCTCATTGATCGGCCACCGCCGTTCATTTGCCGGTTCCCTGATCGGAGGCATCCGTGAGACCCAGGAAATGCTCGATTTCTGTGAGGAACATGGAATTGTACCTTCGATTGAAGTGATTTCAGCCGATTACATCGATGAAGCGTATGAACGGGTATTGGGTTCAGATGTGAAGTATCGATTTGTGATTGATACGAGCACGATTTAACGCAGGTGAATGAAGATGAATATGGAAGAGTTCCTGGCATTTTGTAGAGAAGGCAACCCTATCTCAGGTGATGATGAAGTACTGCATGGTCTGCTGACTCAATGCAGCTACGAAGCCCAACGGATCACGATGAAATTGAATAACTCCTATCATTCCAAGGAAGAAATCGTCGAGATCTTCAGCGAACTGACCGGTACCGAAGTGGATCCATCGTTCATGTGTTTCCCGCCATTCTACACGGACTTTGGGAAGAACATCCACATCGGGAAGAACGTGTTCTTCAACACAGGGTGTTCGTTCCAGGACAGGGGCGGCATTCACATCGGAGACGGTTCACTGATCGGCATGAATGTCACGATTGCGACACTGAATCACGGGTTGCCTCTGGATACGAGGAACACCACATTCGCATCACCGGTGACGTTAGGGAAGAACGTTTGGATTGGATCTAATGCCACGATCCTGCCCGGCGTCACCATCGGGAACAACTCCATCATCGCGGCAGGAGCCGTGGTCACGAAGGATGTTCCGGAAAACGTGGTAGCTGCGGGAGTGCCGGCGAAAGTCGTGAAAGGGATTGATGAGTGAAGGAAGCAAGGGGACGGTTCCCTTGCTTCTTTTTTTATTATATGGAAGCATCAGAACCGTCCCCATGCTTCACCCATATCTCATCTAACTCATACTTCTGCCGCAGATGATGACGGAAATGCATTCCTACGAGGTCAAACCATTCCTGGGCATTCAGCCATCCGAAGCCTCCGTGCTTCTGTTTGTAGTTTGGGTCGATTTCATCTACCTTGGCTTTCAACTCTTTCATTCGATCCATTAGTTGATCGAGCTCCCGTCTAATATCCTCTTTCGTTTTTGTATTGTCTGGGGCAGTGTTAAGTTCGGGCGGTAATTGGATTTTAATTGGCGGGAATCCACCAATGTTAAATAAATAGTCCCCAAACTCTGTTTTCCCTTTCGGTTGTTCTCCGCCAGCCAGCGCACAGGCTTCCACACTGTCCAGATACTCATGAGCCACGACAAGGAGATGGTCATACATTTGACCGATGGACCAGACCCCTGGTTCGGGGATATACCTTAGCTGCTCAGGAGAATATGCTTGTAAAAAGCCTTTGTATGTTTCAATCAATGTAAGCTCATTCATGTCATTCCCCCATCTTTGATTTCTGCTTACTTATCATTCTTAAAGTAATGAACAGGCCGAATTTCGATGCGCCACCCAAATTCTTCACCTATATTCAATTGCGTGGTCGGATGAATAGAGGCGAGCTCGATTGCTTCATCCATGTTCTCTGCTTCAAAAATGAATATGCTTCCGATCAGCTCTTTTGTTTCTGTAAATGGGCCATCTGTTACCATGACTTTCCCGTCCACACGGCGCAAGTTTTTGATTTCTGACTCGAGACCTGCATCAAGCAGCACCTTCCCGCTTTCGTAAAATTTCTCCGTGTGTGGCTGGCATTCAGCCATCACAGCCTCAATCTCCGCACTTGGACGTGCATCCATCTTTTCAGAGTTGAAATAGCCCATGCATAAAAAGATCATCTTTATCTCTCCTAGGTCATTCGAATTTTTTGTATCTATTTATACAACGATCAGCAAATCGGAAAATCGACATAACTAATAATTATTTTTTTATTTCATACAATCTTTAGCCTGTTTCAATAGAAATTTCTGTTCCTGCACATTTTGTGTTAGCGAAGCAGCACGCTGGAATTCTTTACATGCTTCATTCTTTCTTCCTAGCTTCAGGAGGAAATTGCCTTTGACACTTGGAAGTAAATGATAGTTCTTCAACGCAGGATCCAAAAGTAAAGAATCGACAATCTCCAACCCTGCACTTGGTCCACGGGCCATTGAAATAGCAACCGCCCGATTCAGATCAATGACGGGAGAAGGAGCAATTTCTGAAAGTGCATCATAAAGAGTGGAAATTTGCTCCCAATTCGTTTTCTCTGGTGAGGCCGCTTCTGCATGACAAGCAGCTATAGCAGCTTGCAAAGCGTACATTCCGATTGTGCCTCCCAGGTCTTCTACTTTTTTTAGTGAGGCAAAACCACGGTTGATGTGTTCCTGATTCCACAACGTGCGGTTTTGATCCATTAGCAATATCATGTCACCTTCAGCATTCGTTCGGGCTTCAAATCGAGATGCTTGTATTTCCATTAGCGCAACAAGACCATGAACTTCCGGTTCCAGACGAATGAGATCTGCTAAAGCTCTTCCCATTCTTAATGCTTCATTACATAGATTCATTCGAATTAAGTGTTCACCCGAAGAAGCCGAATAGCCCTCGTTGAACATAAGGTAGATCACTTCCAATACGGAAGAAAGCCGTTCTGCATACTCTGCCTCCTGAGGAACCTCGAATGGAACCTTGGCTGCCGCAAGTTTTCGTTTTGCCCTAACCACACGCTGGGCAATCGTCGATTCATGTGCAAGAAACGCGTTTGCGATTTCTTCTGTTGTCAGTCCCGCAACCAGTCTTAGGGTAAGGGCTACACGTGCGTTTTTTGATAACACCGGATGACATGTCATAAAAATCAGCCTCAGCACATCATCCTCAATCTCTTCATCCATTTCATCAGTCCATTCTTGATCATGATGAATATTCATTGAGTGAGCCATTTGTTCATATTTTTGATCCAGTCTTTTTTTTCTGCGAAGCATGTCTATGGCTTTTCGTTTAGCCACGGTCATCAGCCATGCACCAGGGTTATCAGGTATATCAGAAACTGGCCAACGCTCAAGCGCTATGATCAGTGTGTCTTGAGCAAGATCCTCCGCAATGCTTATATCCCTCACCATCCGAGTAAGGAATGCTACTACTTTCGCTGATTCCGCTCTCCAAATCTGCTCAATTCTTTGGTGGATTAAAGTCTCATTCATGTAGGTTTCTCCTCCCCGATGCATTCTGCATTCTGTAATCAACCACGTCGATTAATTATAAAATTCTGATAATGTAATTTTATCATAATGAGAAACTACAAAAATGATTTAAGATCAAGGAGGGACGGACCTCGTGTTTTTTTTCTACTCCAAGAAGAAGCAACAGAACCGTCCCCATGCTTCTTGCTTTCGTTTTTGCGTAGTGAGTGAGATAATTTGGGCAATCACGAAACTGAAGGAGGAGTTATGAATGAAGAAGGTCATGAATGAACCTGAAGATTTGGTCGTGGAGATGTGCAATGGAATGGCCATGGCTCATCCGGAGCTTGAATTTATGAAGAAGTATAAGGTGATGAAGAAAAAGGATTTGAATGAAGATAAGGTAACGTTGATCAGCGGTGGAGGAAGCGGACATGAGCCTGCACATGCGGGACTTGTGGGGAAAGGGATGCTCGATGCTGCTGTGTGCGGTGACGTGTTTGCATCGCCTTCGCAAATTCAGGTGTATCAGGCGATCAAGGCGACGGCCGGTAAAAAGGGAACTCTGCTCGTCATTAAGAATTACAGTGGGGATATCATGAATTTTAAAAATGCCGCTCACATGGCTTCAGAGGATGGCATCCCTGTGGAATATGTGAAAGTCGATGATGATATCGCTGTGGAAGACAGCCTTTATACGGTAGGACACCGTGGTGTCGCGGGAACTGTGTTGGTACATAAAATTGCGGGAGCGGCTGCGGAAGAAGGTAGGGACTTGCTGGACGTGAAAGCTGTGGCAGAAAAGGCGGCAGAAAATGTCCGGAGCATTGGGTTCGCACTGACATCCTGCACCGTCCCAGCTAGTGGATCTCCTACGTTCAAATTGGCTGATGACGAAATCGAATACGGTGTTGGAATTCACGGGGAACCGGGAACAAGACGGGAAAAAATGGCGTCTGCGGACGAACTGGCAGAGCGGATGGTAAACGACCTTCTGAAGGATCTGAAAATGGAAGAGGGGGATTCTTCTGATATAGCAGTGCTGGTGAATGGTTTTGGAGGAACGCCGCTTCAGGAGCTCTATCTCTTTAATAATAGCGTTACCCGAATTCTGTCCGGGAAACAGGTATCCATTAACCGTGCCTTTGTCGGCAACTACATGACGAGCATCGACATGGCAGGGGTCTCCCTAACCGTAATGAAGCTGGATGAAGAGTTGAAAAGATTGTTGTCCAGTGAAAGCGCAGCGCCTGCGTTCAGGGTTGATGGACCGGTACCGGGTGTGGAGTATATCGACCTTGAGGAAGATGAGGAAGCGAAACCCGTCTCCTTCGAAGTGGAAACACCGGAAGAACACGCTATGATTAAACATGATAAAGCAACACTCGAAAATATCATCTACCTGGTGGATAAAATGAGCGACATCATCATCAAGAATGAAGTACCATTCTGTGAACTGGATTCCCATGCAGGAGACGGGGATTTCGGGATGAGCGTATCGAAAGGCTTCAAGCAATTGAAGAGGGAATGGAAAGATATCCTGGATCAAGAGAATCTCACAATCGGCAGCTTCCTGGATGCGAGCTCCATGGTCATTATGGAATACTGTGGCGGTGCTTCCGGTCCGATCTGGGGATCTGCATTCCGTGCGGCAGGGAAAGCAGCGCAAGACCGAACGGAACTGACCGTGAAAGAATTCGCGGATATGCTGCAAGCGGCCGTGAAGGGAATCCAAGATACAGGCGAACGGTCCTTCGGCAGAGGGGCAGAGGTCGGTGACAAAACCCTCGTCGATGCACTCGTTCCATGTGCGGACTCCTGGTCACAAAGTGCAGCAGACGGAGATGACTTCAAGATCGCGTTTGAAAAAGGAGCAGCGGCCGCTGTTGAGGGAGCCGAGAAAACCAAGGATATCGTTGCCCGGATGGGGCGTGCTGGTACGGTTGGGGAACGCAGCCTTGGTCATCCGGATGCCGGTGCTTATGCGCTGGGGGTTATCTTTACGGAGCTTGCGGAGAGTTTAAGATAATGTTTGAAGAAGCAAGGGGGCTCCCCTTGCTTCTTTTCTTCTGGACGTGGGAAGCAGTAGAACCGTCCCCGTGCTTCTTACTCTGGAAGTAACACTTCGTCAATCACATGGATGACACCGTTTGAAGCTTGAATATCTGCTTTCACCACATTGGCGTTGTTGACGCGGACAGGGTCAAGTTTAATTTCCACTGTCTTGTTGGCCAATGTTTCTGCCTTTTGACCGTCTTTCAGGTCTGTGGACATCACTTTACCTGAAAGCACATGGTATAGAAGAATCTGCTTAAGGTCTTCTCTTGCCAGTAGTTCTTCAGCTGTGATACCTAGTTTCTTCAACAGCTTTTCAAACGCAGCGTCTGTCGGTGCGAATACAGTGTAAGGACCCTCACCTTTCAGTGTTTCCACAAGTCCTGCCTTTTCTAAAGCGGCCGCAAGGGTTTTGAACTGACCGGCTTCCACAGCCGTGTCAACGATATCCTTTGTTGCCGGTGTCCCGCCTTCAGCGGCTGATATGCCGTTTGAAAGAGACAAGAACGCCATGAATACAACCATCATTAAAGCAAATGTTTTGTTTTTCATGATTCTACCTCCTACTTTTTTATGTAAACATCTGTTTACTCAGAAGGTAGTATGTGCTCGTTTAACAGGATTATCCATTCCTTTTTTCAATCAAAAGTCTTAGAAATAGTTCAAACGAATACCGGAGCCATTTTTCTTTGATGAATACTAATATGAAGAAAAAAGGAGGTACCATCATGATTAAAGGATTATACGAAGCGCATCTACCAGTAAGTGATATGAAGCAGTCCATCGATTTCTATCAGAACCTCGGTTTTGAACTGGCATATGAGAGCGAGAGGGTTTCTTTTGTCTGGATTGAGAAAGGGAAGAGCTGGCTTGGGTTGTGGGAGGCGGATCAAGTGAACATCCCGTATCATGCTTCCATCAGGCATATCGCCTTTCATGTTGAAGTGGAGGATATCGTAAAGGCGAAGGAATGGCTAAAAGAAAGAGGAGTCGAGGTGAGGGAAGTGTTCGGTTTTTCAGCTGAACGGCAGCCGATCGTCCTTCCCAACAATCCACAGGCCCATGCCTGTCTCTATTTCGATGATCCTGATGGAAATTCCCTTGAATTCATCGCTCCGTTGCGATTGGATCATGAGGAAGCGTTTGAGATGATGACGCTTAAGGAGTGGAGGGACAGGGAGAAGTGAAGCAAGGGGACGGTTCTCTTGCTTCTTTTTTTGACGAGATGGAAGCAGAAGAACCGTCCCCTTGCTCCCTCTTTGCAGTAAGATCTGATAAAATGTCTTTATATTTACTAAGGAGAGATGAAATATGGTGTATGGAGAGGACTATATTAAGTAACAAGGGTATCCTCCCAATCCAGTTTCAACGGAGGATGCTTTCATTTTAATAAATGGAGGAATTGACGTTGAAATTAAAACCAATCAACATTGGAGAAAAAATAGATACAGAGAATGAATTTTGTAAAATGGTCCGGGTGAGCCAGGATGAGTATTATGAGAAAGTAGGCTTCGAGCCACCATGGATCAGCTATCTCGCTGTTTCGGACTCTGATATCGTGGGTGTTTGTTCATTCAAAGGAAGGCCGAAGCAGGGAAGAGTGGAGATCGGCTATTTTACCTTTCCGGAACATGAAGGGAAAGGATATGGCCAATTCATGTGCAGGTCTTTAGTAGACATCGCACAGGATTTTGATCCGGAAGTTGTCATTACCGCCCGCACTCAACCCGAAGACAACGCTTCGACATCCATCTTGAAGAAGAATGGGTTTGAACTGCAAGGTGTTGTGACGGATGAGGACGATGGAGAAGTGTGGGAATGGGTGTACCGTAAATAAATGAGAGGAAGCACGGGGACGGTTCCCGTGCTTCTTTTTTATGAGGTGGAAGCGGGAGAACCGTCCCTGTGCTTCCCCTATCTTTATTATAACAAATAATTGTATGAATTTTCAGTCTGTTATTCTAGGTTTTTTTCTTTTATGATGTTAAAGAACTTAAAGGGGGAAAATGAATGATTTCCGGTTATGCTTCTTTTAATGGAACGAGTGACTATTTAAGTAAGTTTGCATTGGGTTGTCGAGAATCGTCCATGTTTTGCGCTCCTCCTATTGCGATGGGGACTCATTTGGGGGAGATGAATGAGGAAGACTCGGTGCTTTATCGTGAAGGGATTGAGTACGGTTTGTTGAATGGATTGAATTTCATCGATACCGCCATTAATTATCGCGGGATGAGATCTGAAAGGGATGTCGGCTATGTTTTAAAGTCGTTAATCAAGAGGGGATCAATTAAGCGGGAAGAAGTGATTGTATCAACCAAAGGCGGCATCATTCCAGGGGACATCGAGGCAAACTTGTTCCCGACGGATTTTTTGCGAAAAGTCTTGTTGGAAGGTGGAATCATTCAGGAATCAGACGTGAATATCGTCGATACCCATCGGCACGTGTTAGCACCCGATTATTATCGATTTGCCATTGATACCAGTAAGAAACATCTCCACTTAGAAACGATTGATCTCTACTATATCCATAACCCCGAAATCTCCATGATGGTCCTTGGACCCACTCTTTTTTATACGCAACTGGAAAAGTTATTTACCTTCTTTGAAAATCAAGTGCGACTCGAGAATATTAGGTATTATGGATTTGCTACCTGGTTTGGATTTCTCAAGGATCCAATGGAAAGGGGCTATCTTTCAATCGAAGAGGTTTTAAATATAGCCAAAAAAGTGGCCGGGGAAGGGCATCACTTCAAATTCATCCAGTTTCCGCTGAATAAGCATATGAATGAAGGCATTCAAAAACAGAATCAAAAAGCAAATGGAGAGTGGTTGTCTGTCTTCGAAGCAGCACATGAGCTGGGAATCTATTCAACGACCAGTGCTCCATTTCAGCTTGGAAAGGCGTTCGATGGGGCAAGTGACGCCAGATCTATGTTAAGGGAGGTCACTTCAACCGAAGGTGTATTCTCTACGATGGTGGGGATGAAAAAGATCAAACATATCAAGGAGAACATTCAAATCTTGTGAAGCACGGGGACGGTTCTCGTGTTTCTTTTTTTATGAGTTGGAAGCAAGAGAACCGTCCCTGTGCTCCTTAAACCACAAGCTCTTTTATCAATGAGAGGAAAGTGTAAAGAATAATCGAGAGAATTCCCTGAATAAAAAGTGCAAGTAAAAATAGGATCTTTCGGACAAACCAGTTGTACTTTCCGATTTTCGTGTAAATGTAGTATCCGGAGCCAAGGAGTCCCTTTTGGAAGGTGTTCTGTATTTTTTGAAAGACGGTGGTAGCGGGACGATAAATGGACAGGTCGTAGAAGTCCAGCATGGTCCTCTCTATGATAAGGATTGTGCAGCCATATGCGAACTGGATGGCCAGTACAGAACCAATGACCAATAAAATCAATTCACCAATATCATCAGGCGTAAGAAACATAATATTTTCCTTTCTTTTTCCCTTAGGATTCGTTTAGAATGACAGCCCTTCGAGTAAACCCACAATGATTTCATCCAGGAAGATCGATAGGAGTGCCTGAACCAGTAAACATCCCAGTAATAAGACCTTCCTCAGTAACCAATTGAATGTTGAAACTTTGGAGTAAAGCAGGTATCCAAATCCGATGGTGGTCTTCTGAATAACGTTACTCATTCTTTGAAAGGGACTTTCAGGCTTTTCGTAAATGGAGATTGTGTAGAAATTCACCATGGTTTTTCCGAATAATAAAATCAGACAACCGAAACCGAGTTGGGTGAGTAAGATGGCAATCAATAGATACTTTATGAATTCAATGATGGTGGGGAGGATCAAGAGCATGTGCGTCTCCTTTTTAGAAGCATGGGAAGGTTGATTCGCTTCTTTTATATGAGTTGGAAGGGGGAGAACCGTCCCTGTGCTTCCCTTTAAATAATCAAACCAAAGATTAAATCAACCAGCCAGGCTAATATGTAATAGATGATAATTGAAAGAACGCCTTGAACAAGTAGCGATAGTAAATATAGAATTTTTCGGACAAACCAGTTGTACTTTCCGATTTTCGTATAAATGTAGTACCCTGAGCCGAACATGCCCTTTTGAAAGGCATTCGTGAATTTTTGAAAGTTCGTGGTGGCAGGGCGGTAAACGGCCAAATCGTAGTAATCTAACATGGTTCTTTCTAAAAGCAGAATCGTGCAGCCATATGCAAATTGAGTGGAGAGCACCACGATGATGAATAGTTTGATGATGTCAGTTATGTAATCTACATACACATACATATGGATCTTTTTCTAAGCAACTCTCTAACTATCATACTCAAATTAACTACACGACAAAAGACCTCTATTAACGAAACTTTCTAATTCAGTTAAACGTATACATATATAAGGAATAAAAACAGTGGTGGACTTGAGGAGGCAGTCAAAATGGAATTGTATATCTTTCTAGCTATTTTCGGTTTATATGTGTTGATTTCCCTGTTGATCTTACCTATGCAATATCGCTTTTTGATCGCGTTAAAAGGGGAAGAGGAAAAGAACCGATTGAAGGGAAAGAAGCAGGGAGAGATGTATGATGATATGAATGCTGGTGAACTGAGCCTTCATTCCAATATGCAGGGGAACCCGTTATTCTTTTTGGCTAATCTATTTGCTTCGATTCTGTATAGAGTGAGGCATGGTGGGAAGCGAAAGTAGGCCAAGGGACCTGTCCCTCTGGATCCCCAGGGGGCTTTATCTGGTAAGTGATTCATATAAAAGAATAACGGAAGAAATGCCAAGAGCGGATAAGGCAAGGGAAGTATATGAAAACTTATAAAAGAGAAAGAGGAGAACGGTCACAGTTAGAGAAATGGATACCCAACATCGAAAACCGCCCAGGCTAAGAAGCTCTGGGCGGTTTTCGATGTGGCAGATCAACTGCCTGTATGCTGTTTGTCTTTTTCCACCGCTGTCAGTCGTTGCCCTTCGTCTTTTGAGGGATTCTTTTCCTGGTCATGTCCATTCACTAAATCGCTCGTAGCACTTTTGAATTCCTTTAAGGTCGTTCCGAATGCCCGTCCTATTTCCGGTAGTTTTGACGGGCCAAAGATGATAAGGGCGATAACGAGTACGAGAATTAATCCCGGGATTCCGATATTTGTAAGCATAGGTTTCTCCTCCTGTCAGTTTGATTTGTGCGTGGGTACACGGATGTGCCGATCCCGATTACACTCAAGAAGCAGCTTCTCATTCCGAGCCTCTTCTTTCATAGAGCAACATTCTCTTGACCTGCATTTGACTCCGTAGAAGGGGAAGTCTTTTTCCTATAAGCCATGGTTGAGCAGGTGATGCTGATTTCATATAAAAGAAGGAGCGGCAGGATGACCAATACATCGGAAAGGAAATCCGGCGGTGTAATCACCACGGAAATGACGATCAGCAGGAAATAGGCGATCTTTCTTGATTTTTTCAATTTGGAAGGGTCCAAAATGCCAAGTACCGTGAGAAAGACGATGACTAAAGGCATTTCAAATAGAAATCCAAACGGCAGGGTCAGGTGTAACATAAATCGGAAGTATTTCTCCGCTGTGAACATTGTTTCAAATTGGTCGGCTGACAGGGTGGTCAAGAAGTTCAGGACGATCGGAAAAAGAAGTAAGTAGCCGAACCCGATACCGAAAATGAAAAGAAAAAATAAGGCGGGTATGAAGCGTAACGTGACTTTTCTTTCTGCTGCACTCAGAGCCGGAGAGACAAACCGCCAAATCTGATAGGCAGCGACTGGAATGGTAGCTGCGACTGAGAAGACCGATGCGATCATCAAGTACACCCATAAAATGTCACTCGGTCCGAGGATAGCAAGCTTCATGTCTATATCCCTGATCAGCCATCCGTAGATCGGTTTCATAAAAGAGAGTCCCACGATCAGGAAACCGATAAAGGCGAGTGCGGTTTTAATGGCGCGGCTCCTGAGCTCTTCCAAGTGTCCGATCACCTGCTGGTTGCGATCATTCATGGCCTCAGCCTCCTTGGTGCTAGTTCATTTGCATATGTTTGCCTTTTTGGGCTTGTTTTTTATGGGCGCGGGCATGCGCTTCATGCCGATCTTCTTCCACCTCGGAAGATAGAGGTTTTCCTTCTGGAACGGTTGACGTAGACACTTCCTTCAGTCCTTCTGCATTTTTTTCGTACACGAAGGAGGCTCTGGTAGAAATATCCGCACCTGGACTCGAGACGAATGGAACGACACGATAATCGGCTTTCCACTGGGTCGGCTTGACATGGCAGCGGACATATCCGCGATAATCGTTGAAGAATTTAATATGCTCGTTCTGGGCAAGAATGCGGTCCGTGTCAGCGCGCTTGTCCGCGCCGTCCCCGCCTGATGTGATCGATGTGCCGACAAACTCGGCTCCAAGCAAGGGGGAAGACGGGTCGTCAAAGTCTGCCAGGATATTGGAGGCCCAGTTTGCGTGTACATCACCTGTCAGGACAATCAGGTTATCCATGTTTTTCTGACGGGCAAAATCCGTGATGCGTTCCCTTGCAGGGGTGTAGCCATCCCAGCCATCCATGCTGTATAAAGGCCGGTCAGGGCTTGGACCATAATTTCTTTTGGCAAAAAAGATTTGCTGGGCCAGTACATTCCATGAGCTGTTGGAGCTGCCGAGATGATCTAGAACCCATTGTTCCTGTTCACGGCCCAACAAGGTGCGTGAAGGATCCAGGGATTCTGCGGTCTGGGGAGAGCTTTTATCTCCATTTGCCTGATCGGAACGATACTGACGGGAATCGAGCACCATGAAATTGGCCAGGTTCCCGTATGAGAACTGACGGTAGAGCTGCATGTCCACTCCATGAGGCATGGAAGACCTCCTTAACGGCATATGCTCATAGTAGGCCTGGTAGGCTGCGACACGCCTCCTCACGAACTCTTCCACAGACTGGCCTTTTTCAGGAATCATGTCGGCATAGTTGTTTTCCACTTCATGGTCATCCCATGTCACCACCCATGGGAAAGCCGCATGGGCAGCCTGGAGGTCGGCATCCGTCCGGTATTGGGCATGGCGGTTGCGGTAGTCCTCCAACGTGCGGATTTCAGGACCTTTATGGTCCCGTACATTTCCTGATTTAGCTACATACTCATTCGGGCCGTATTCATAAATATAGTCTCCAAGATGGAAAACGAGATCAAGATCTTCTTTGGCCATATGCTTATAGGCCGTATAATAACCGTGCTCATATTGCTGGCAGGAAGCAAAGGCAAAAGACAGGCTTGAGACTTCTGCATTCAAGGCAGGAAGGGTTTTCGTCCTTCCGATCGGGCTGAAATCCTTTCCGACTTTGAACCGGTAATAATACACCGTGCCTGCTTCCAGGTTCCCTACCTCGGCATGAACGGAATGCCCGAGGGACGGACTTGCCACTTCCGTACCGCGCTGCACGATATGCCGGAAATGTTCATCTTTCGCGATTTCCCACTTCACTGGAATCTTGCGGTCAGGCATGCCCCCTCCATTAAGAGGGTCAGTGGCTAAACGTGTCCATAATACGACACTGTCCGGCAGCGGGTCACCGGAAGCTACCCCAAGTGAAAAAGGGAAATCCTGAAATCCGGCTTCTTCTGCCGAGACAGACAGACCGCCCATCGATTGAGCAATCGCCATCCCCAGGGAAATCCCTGCGACTTTCCCAGCCCCCTGAAGGAAGTTGCGGCGGTCGACCCCTTTATATAAGGTCTCTTCATTCAGCTTTTGAATCCAATTTTCCATTGATCTCTCATTCGTCATGTGGATGACTCCCTTCATAAATCTATTGAATTCGAACAGTTCATATTATAGGAGCTCACTTTTAACCTGTTGTAAATGAATGTAAATAGAGGGAGGAAGAGGAGGGGACTCATTCCTGGGACAAAAGCCTGTTTTTATTTGAATGTTTCAATAAGTGAGAAAGATTCAGTGGATTCCTTCCTGTTTTAGTAGGCGGACAGACCTGTTTTTCTTAACATGGGTGAAAAGAAAACAACATAATAGAATGAGAGGAAGCACGGGGACGGTTCTCGTGCTTCTTTTTATGAGGAGGAAGCAGGAGAACCGTCCCCATGCTTCTTATGTGCAGAAAAATCTTTGCTAAATTGTGAGATTGTCAGATAACTGAGTGATTTTGTAATACAATTAATGTACATATCTGTTAAAAAGTTGCGGTCGGTCAGAGTGAATCGAGAACGGTTTTAACGAAAAAATGTAATGAGGTGCTGAAATGAAAGGATTATCTATGATCATGGCTTCCGTGGCTATTATCATCACCTTGCTCATGGCGATGATAACGCCTGTAGCATGGGTTGGACTATTGTTCGTAGGATTTGGTTTATACCAACTTTCTCAAAAGATAACGATCTTTAGGAAGCCAAGCTGGTTGATGACGATCGGGATTCTAGTGGTCATCACTGGAGGCTGTGCAGCACCATCAGATCAAGTGGATAAAGCAGCCACTGAGAATGTTGAGAAGGAAGCGGGGCAACAGTCGAAGGCAGAGGAAGAAAAGAAACTGGCTAAAGAAAAGGAAAAAACGGAAGCGGAGAAAGAGCAGCAAGAGCTTGCCGACACATTCGGAATGGAAGAAGTGCTGGTTTCCCGCGTGGTAGACGGTGATACCGTCGAATTGAAGGACGGAAGAAAAGTCCGATTCATCGGCGTCAACACCCCTGAGTCCACAACGAGAACAGAAGAATACGGCAAAGAAGCCAGTAACTATACGACCGAAAAGCTGGAAGGCAAAACGGTCTGGCTCCAAAAGGATGTGTCCGAAACGGACCGATATAATCGTTCACTCCGCCTTATCTGGCTTGAGATCCCTAAGGATGAAATGAACGAGGAAGAAATCCGGACCAAGATGTTCAATGCCGACTTGGTATTGAACGGATATGCAGAGCCGTCTACCTACAACCCGGATATGAAATACAGCGACTACTTCGTGAAATTCGCCCGTGAAGCAAGAGAGAAGGAAACGGGCCTCTGGGCTTACGGTGAAAATGGCACCACCAAAGGGGATCTGGATCCAAAGGAAGAAAACAAAACAACGAGAGCTGCCGCGGCGGAAGAACCGGCAGCTGCTCAAGAACAAGAGTATTATCAAAACTGTACCGAACTGAGAAAAGTCTATCCAAATGGAGTCCCTTCCGATCATCCTGCTTATGCACGGAAGCATGACCGTGATAAGGATGACTGGGCGTGTGAGAGATAAAGAGAGAGTATGGGCCATTCCTCTTGTGAGGGAATGGCTTTTTTATGTGCGAAAATACTGGAACTTATCCCCATCTCAATCGTATATAAAGGAAAGACGTAAAATGGGGGAACTGATATGAAACAGCTTTACATCAAACAAAAAGTATTCAGTCTTAGCGAGAAATTCACCGTAAAGGACCAGGATGAGAGGGACGTTTATTATGTCGAGGGAAGTTTTATGAAGGTCCCGAAGACGTTCTCCATCATGAATCAAGACCGCGATGAAGTAGCCCTGATCACGAAAAAGGTGTTGAGCTTTCTACCGACATTCTTTGTAGAGGTGAATGGTGAAGAGGTCGTGACGATCAAGAAGGAATTATCCTTTCTGAAGGCTAAGTATTCTATTGATTCGGCAGGCATTGAAGTGGAAGGAAACTGGATGGACATGGACTTTCAGGTGTTACACCAGGGGAAAGTAGTGGGTGAAGTCGGTAAGAAATGGTTCAGTTGGGGCGACAGTTACAGGGTGCAGGTTCTGGAGGAAGAGATGGAAACGATGATTCTTGCCCTTGTGATTGCGATTGATTGTGTGAAGGCGGATGAGGCGAATAATACTGCAACGTTTTAAAGAAGGAAGCGCAGAAGCACGGGGACGGTTCTCGTGCTTCTTTGATGTGTGGCACAGGGACGTCTTATTCCATTAAGAGGATGTTCCTTGTTGTTCGAGTTAGGGAAGTTTGAATGAGTAGCCTTATATTCAGGAGTGAGCCAAGGGGTCCTTAGCTCTTTTTGTACGCCTAAAAGAAATGAAATAGCATCACATCACCAGGAGATACCCCACCTCTTCAGCTTTTTGATTAATGTAGAATGGTCAATGCCCAGGGTTTTAGCTGTCATTCTGATAGAATCATGGTGTTTAAGGGCATCTTTGACCAAGTTTTTTTCGTACTGTTCGACTTTTTGTTTCAGGGTTGCTTTTGAATCCAGGGAATCCCCTTTATTCTTTGTTTCCCTGTGGATATGCGGCGGCAGGTCTCCCACTTCTATGATGAGGGAAGGAACGGACACGATCATGCTTTCCACCAGGTTTTTGAGTTCCCTGACATTTCCTGGCCAACTGTACCGCTTCAGCATTTCTCTAGTTTCGGAGGACAGCTCTTTCTGGATGTTATAGGCTTTACAAAAAGAAGCGAAAAAGTGGTCCGCCAGTACTTCGATATCATCGGGTCTTTCAACCAAGGGGGGGACGTGGACTTCTACAACCTGCAATCGGTAGTATAAATCGTCCCGAAAGGTGCCCTGGTCCACTAACTCTTTTAAATCTTTATTGGTAGCGGAGATGATGCGGATATCCAATTGTTTTATTTTGTTGCTTCCGATTCTCTGAATCTGTTTTTCTTGTATCACACGGAGTAGCTTCACTTGAAGGGAAAGGGGAAGTTCACTGATTTCGTCCAGTAGAACAGTGCCATTATCAGCGAGTTCCAGTAACCCGATTTTCCCAGCTGAATGTGCTCCAGTGAATGCCCCCTTTTCATAACCGAATAATTCCGATTCGAGCAAATGCTCGGGGATGGCCCCGCAGTTTACTTTTATGAATGGTTTATCTTTTCTGTTGCTGTAATCATGGACTAGATTGGCGAGGACTTCTTTTCCTGCACCGGTAGGACCCAGCAGGAGGATGCTGGTGGGAAATGGGGCGACTTGCTTGATTTTATGAATAATTTTCTTCATTTGAATGCTTTCGAAGATGATGTTATCTTGGCTGCCTTCCCCAGTATAGGTGAATCGATTCTGATTCATCTTGGAAAAGCTTTTGGCCTTTTTCAATTCGTTGCTCATTTGAGTTAACTGTGTAATATCCCTGACGCTTGTGACAACCATTTCAATCGTTCCGGAGTCATTCATCACCGGATTTCCTGTTACGATGACATCTTTTTTATTTTCGATTTTTTGGATGATGGACAATGGCTTTTTTTCTTCCAGAACTAATAGGGAAACAGATTGGTCAAAATAGCCACCTTCCATTAAATCGGCCATATGATGGCCAATCAGTTCATCCCTCTTGAAGCCGGTAATGTCTTCATAGGCGGAATTGACGAATAAAGTGAGACCGTTCTTATCCACTACATAAATGCCGTCGGCAGAAGATTCGATGACCTGCTCCATCTGATTTAGAAGAAGCCGGTAGTGTTCCATTTGTGAGATCTCCTGAAGAACACCGACTGCACCCATCAACGTTCCGTCCTGGTACAATGGTGTCCGGTTCACCATGTACTGCACGCCTGCAATCCCCATCTTTACACCGATTGAACTCTGCTCTGTTTCCAACACTTTATGCAGTTCGGAATTTGGGATGAAGTTTCTGATATCCTGACCTGTATAGTCTTTATTTCCATTACATAAAAGATTGCATGCTGCATGATTCATGAATAATATTCTTCGCTCCCGGTCAACTACAATCACACCATTGGTCATGGAGTGAAAAGTGCTCGTAAACAGACCTATATCCAACATGACCTCCTGCAAAAATCATCCCACCATTTCCGTTGAAATTTGTCACCATCTGGTGAAAGATGTCACCAGTGTAGAAAATGTTTACATAAATGTATAAAGATGTCTTTTGGTGAATTTTATCACCACCTGCACGAAACTTCAATTTATAAATATGGTTACTTCAATATTTAGATAGTTGGCACAAATTTTGCATGGATTGAAGTAAAGGAGGTTAGGAATCGCCCATAAATCAAAGACTGTACGGGAAAAAGAGAGGTCCTGATTAAAACCATCATTTAAGGAGGAGAAAGAATGAAGATCATTACACCAAAACCCAAGCTATATGTAATGGATAATGGAAGAATGAAAATGGACAAGAACTGGATGATTGCCATGCATAATCCCGCCACGAGTAGTAACCCAAATGCTCAGACCCAATTCGTTGAATTTCCTGTCTACACGGTATTAATCGATCATCCAGAAGGGAAAATTCTCTTTGACACAGCTTGCAATCCAAACTCGATGGGAGCTGAGGGAAGATGGGGAGAAGCAACGCAGCAAATGTTCCCGATCTCTATGAGCGAGGAGTGTTATCTTCATAACCGATTGGAGCAGTTGAATGTCAGACCGGAAGAAATTAAATATGTAGTCGCTTCTCATCTTCATCTGGATCATGCGGGATGCTTGGAAATGTTCACCAATGCCAAAATCATTGTCCATGAAGATGAGTTGAACGGAACCCTTCAAACATATGCGCGTAATCAAAAGGAAGGGGCATATGTATGGGCGGATATTGATGCATGGATCAAGAACAATCTTCAATGGCAGACCATCAAACGTACAGAAGATAACCTGCAGCTTGCGGAAGGAATCAAGCTGTTGAATTTCGGAAGCGGACATGCGTGGGGAATGCTCGGCCTGCATATTGATATGCCGGAAACGGGAGGGATCATCCTTGCCTCCGATGCTATCTACACGGCAGAAAGCTTCGGACCGCCTATCAAACCGCCTGGAATCCTCTATGATTCAGTGGGATACTCGAATGCTGTCGAAAAGATCAGGAGAATTGCGAGAGAAACCAATTCGGATGTGTGGTTCGGACATGATTCAGAGCAATTCAGACAATTCCGCAAGTCCACTGAAGGATATTACGAATAAAAGGAGGCACACAGATGAGTGTTTCAAAATTGGTTTTCGCTCCTTTAAGTTATACGGGGTGGGGTTCATTAGAGCAGCTAGTGCCTGAAGTGAAAAAGTATGCCCCCACGAAAATCCTCGTCGTGACAGATCCTTTATTGGCGGACATTGGTCTCGCCAAACGTGTAACAGACCCTCTGGAAGAGAACGGATTCGATGTTACGCTCTACACAGAGGTAGTGCCTGAGCCGCCTCTTGAGACAGGGGAGAAGCTGGTGACATTCACCAGGGAAGGGAACTTTGAACTGGTGATCGGCGTAGGAGGAGGAAGTGCGATGGATCTTGCGAAGCTAGCAGCGGTGCTCGCTTCACATGAAGGTCCGGCCGCAGACTATCTGAATTTATCAGGAACGAAACAGATCGAACACAAAGGCCTGCCTAAAATCTTGATCCCCACCACCTCTGGTACCGGGTCAGAGGTGACCAATATCTCCGTCCTCTCATTAGAATCAACCAAGGATGTCGTCACCCACGATCATCTGCTGGCGGATGTAGCAATAGTCGATCCCGAATTAACGGTCTCTGTCCCACCGAAGGTAACGGCGGCAACTGGAATCGACGCCCTCACCCATGCGGTAGAGGCGTACCTGTCCGTTAATGCAAGCCCGACATCGGATGGCCTTGCCCTTCAAGCGATTAGACTGATTGCCCGTTCAATCAGGACGGCCGTGAAGGAAGGGGAAAATAAACAAGCCCGTACCGATATGAGTAATGGCAGTTTTATAGCCGGTCTTGCCTTCTTTAATGCCGGAGTAGCAGGGGTGCATGCACTGGCCTATCCCCTTGGTGGGCAATTCCATATCTCTCATGGAGAATCAAATGCAGTCCTCCTGCCCTACGTCATGGGGTATATTCGAAAAAGCTGTACAACGCGCATGGCGGACATACTGAATGCTCTTGGAGGAAACTCCGCCTACTTATCGGATGACCAAGCTTCCTACCATTGTGTAGAGGAACTGGTGAGGCTTGTAAAGGATGTCGGCATTCCCCAGACACTATCGGAATTCGATATTCCTGAATCTGCTTTAGAAAGCCTGACACAAGACGGAGTGAAGCAAAAGAGGCTGCTGGCCAGAAGTCCATTGCCTTTAGGGGAAGAGGATATTAGGAAAATATACAGATCTGCTTTTGAAGGCAAGATTGTGGAGGCGGAATAGCCTTTATATAGACATCCCCATCCAATCAAGTCCGTAGCTTATAATGGCTGCGGACTTTTTATATACATTTACAGGGGAGTTTTTACAAGGCTAGAATTTGGGAGCAGTCCCTCGGCATACTAATGTGTTATCGTGACGGGGGACTAATATTTTTGGTATATACTACTAAAAATGGTGTTTTTAGTCTTGTTACCACTTTTATGTAAATTTATAATAGTACTATACTCATAGGATAAGAGGTGCAGGAATGATAGGTTACGAATCTGGGTTATTAGGTGCTATATATGCAAATGATACATTTAGCGGTTTAGGAAATGGAACCCTTCATACGAAGGAGAACTTGCTGGGAGGTACTACTTTAACTGACGGTAATGGAAATGTGTTTCTAGAGACTATGCCAAATGTAACAGGTGGAGAAACGGTCACGTTTACCAATGGAGAGACCGGTACTCTTTCAGAAAATATTTATGGAGGTACTACTTTGGATATGCCAGGGATTGAGAATGATATTGTTGGCAGACCCTCGATTTTCAATGGTGAAAATTTAAGTCAAGGAGGAGAGCACATCGGTTCCATCGAACCAGGATTTATGGAGAATAGTATTGACTTTACAGGAACTTCCGGCGGAGTAGACATCACTGCAAGCCCGGATATCTTTGGAGGAACGCAATTCGACGTTTCTTCATCAATAATGGATCATAGTTCCAGTTGGCAGGCATATGATCTCAATCAACATTTTAGTGACATTGATACCATTTCTTCGCATGTTTCTGCAGCAGACTTAGGCACGGTGACGGATGGTATAGATGCATTGAACTTTTTGGATTTGTTCTAGATGGGAATCAGACAGCTTGACTCCTACTTCATCAATGCCAACTACGAGTACCATCAAATGGAACAGGATTTGAAGCATCGGTTGAATAATAGTGTTTCTGAAGAGGTTATTGCGTTCATACAACTTAAGACAAATGAAGCGATGGAACAGGTGTGGGGCCTATTACATGCTCGCTATGAGGATTTGAAGTTGTTGGACGAATCTATGCCTGATAAGCCTACTAAAGAAGATCAAACCAATTATTTGAAAGAATTCTTTAGGCTCACAGATCCAGCAAGAGTTTCTGACGATTTAAAGAAAGCGATAGGATTCACTTCTATTGAGAGTGACTATGTGGATTTCATCAATTCCATGTCCAGCCAGGAGTATGGTGAAATTTTCAAACGTTACATCTATCCCACACATTTCTTTAATGGATTGAAAAATGCAATTGTTCATCACATTGACCAGCTTACAACATCCTTGAAGGACTATGCTGAAATGATTGGGAAGCATGCGATTCTTCTTGATACCCTGAACAAAGGAAAAAGGGATAAAGCGTTCATTAAAGGTGGAGCATCGCTGCTTGGTATGTTAATTGGAATTCCCTTTGCCGGTGCAGGGGTTGGTGCTTTAATGGGTGGAAACGATGAATCACAGATTAATGATTCATTAAACAAGGTGTTTAAAAATTGGAATACATATATCGAGCAATTTAATAAATTCATCCACTCATTAGAGAAAAACTATCGCCTTGCCATGATGACCATTTATGGAGGAACCATCATGCGTATCAGTGACCAATTTCAAGCCATGGGATTTTCATTTGCAGAGATGTCTCTACTAGAGTTTCAATATTACTTAACGTTGAGTGAAAAAGAGAGAAAAGAAACGAGAGAGTGGATTGAAGAAACAACCAAGGGAATCACTGAACTTATTAAGAGAAAAAGCTGGAAGGAAGCACTTAGTGTCTCTCAAAAGCTATTTCACATTGTGAAACAACGGCCAATTACATCAAGGACCAAGCTTCACGAGGGAAAGTCGGGTTTATACATGGCTCATGTATACTATTATTCCAGCTATCAGGAAGCTTTGTTGGAGGAACATAGGAACGGTCACATAGACAGCTTCTATACAATGACTAAAAAACTCTATAATGACATGCCTCTGCTTGTTCAGGATAAAGATGTAGTGAAGGATTTTTCTTCTTCTGGTCACCTGCTTTTACGTTTTATTAAAGAGAGTTTGAAAAGGAAAGAAACTGAAAGTCTTAAAGTAACTATAGAGTACTTAGAGAGGGTTGAGCAAAGAGGTGAGAAAGAGGGCTATTATCCTGGGGAACTACCTGGATCAATAAAGGATTTTTCCCAACAGTTTAAAGCATACCTTTTAATAGAAAAATTCTTAGAAAAGGTCTATTCCTTTGGTGATTCTAATGAAGATCCAGATGAACCAACAGTACACCTCTCTAGAAAAAGTTTGAAAGAATTAAAAAAGATGGATGATGACATTGGCATCAGGGATGAGTTATCCAAATTTATTAAGAAAGAATACATTAAATCCATTCTATTACCTTGGCGGGGTGTTTCTTTCACCTGGTTGAAGGAAAATAAGAAGAAAGTAGCAATTAGCCTATTCATACTTTCATTACTTCTCTCTGGAATAACATATGGAAATGAACTGCTCAACCAAGGTAAGAATGTGTTAGGGAATGTAAGTTGGCCATTCTCATCAGAAACTTCTTCAGAACAAGAGGAACAGCCCCTGATACATGTGAAAATTACATCTGAATTCGGCAATATTCGTTCAGAACCTTCCTTAACGAGTGGTGTGGTTTATAGCGTGGATAAAGCGGGTGTATTGAAGTTTCTTAATGAGGAGCAGAAGGACCAAGATGGGCGTTTATGGTTCAAAGTTCAAACAGCTGATGGGACTGAGGGATGGATTAGCAGTAAAATTGTGAAGAAAGTGGAAGAATAGGTGATATATTAAAAGAAGCACGGGGACGATTCTCGTGCTTTTTTATGTAACTTTCAAGCTTTAACATTGAAACCTATATTAATAGAAGCACCGTCACTCGTCTTTCTTTGAAAATACATAACTAGTATTAATAAAGATTAAAGTTCCGAAGAAGAATAAAGCGATAAGCAACCAGCTCGCAATAGCGGAATAATCTTCGTTTAGTAGAAATTCACTTGTCAAATTCACCATACCATTAGTGCCATGACGGCATACATATTTCATTGTATACCACCTTTCTAATCGTATGGAACCACCAAGCATAAGCTTGACGGCCAATACCGTAGCTTCCACTATAAACCAATTTACGGCATCAATTCCAAACAGTTACACATTTCTATCTTTTTTCATAGGAAGCATAGGAACGGTTCTCATGCTTCTTTTTATATTAATAGGCAGTGGCCCCAACTGTAAAATACTATTAAATCTATTGAGCAAAAGAGGACTTCAAATTTTTGATTTCCTCTTTTTTAGTGGACCTCTTTTGTTGCTTGTCTTAGTTCTTAAAGATAATTCAATAAAAGCAGTTTCTTTGTTAAGGTATTGAGGTATTTAGTCGTACTGGAAAGAATAGGTATTATATATGTTTCTTGAGAGGAGATTCATTCTGTGATAAATCAATAAACCAAACAATGTATGGGGTGTTGAGATCTTCTGCTTACAATAACCAAAAAAGGAGTGAATGGAATGAAGGCTTTGTTGTGTTTATTGTTCATTTGGCTGGTACTAGGTGGTTGTCAAAATGCAGTAGAAAATAATAAGGGAGAGGAAAAAATTACAGGAGCGACAGGTTCTTCAGAAGAAAGTCAGAAAGGAGAAGTAGCAGTGGATGAAGTATCAGCAGAAGAGGAAGTGGAAGAAGATGAACTAACAGAAGCAATGGAAGTTGTACTAAAAATCCCAAAGTATGGAAATGAATCTTTTTATCTGGGATCCCCCGAGGATATTGGATACAAATATTCTATCATCTCTGTTCATGACAAGGAATTGTACGTGATCTGGCCAGAAGAAGATACCTCAACCGGAGAAATAACCTTATACGGTTCTTTTGTAAAAGATAACATGTGGAAAGGGAAGAATCTAGACCTTGATTTTCAGGGAATAATAGATAATATGCCAGCAGAATACAACATTTCCAAAAGTGACTTTAAAAGTGCTAGAACAGACTTTGTTTTAATGGGAAACCAATTATATGCAAGTGTAAGTTCAAAAGAACAGCACCTGTTAATCAGGATGGCTGTCAACTCTGAAGGGTTCCTTGAGCATCTTGTAGTATTGGACTCCTTCCCTGATCACGCAAAACTCATCGGCTTGTATGCAGGTGCTGAACAAGGAGTGCTCATGAATGCTATTGGAGACGAAGGTGATATTAATGCAATGTATCTCAACAACGGAACAAAGGTAAATGTGCTTGATCACCATAAAGTGATTACAGAAGGATGGTATGATAGTGTTGGTTCTCCAACTGCATATGCTGACCTAGAAGAAGGATATTTATATGTTCCGTCTCTAAATCCTTCAAACCGAAACATCAGTAGATTGCGGCAACTGCAATATGAAACAGGTGAATTGACATTTGAAAATGGAGACGACAAACTATTTGGGGAAGAACGCGTAGACCGAGTGCTAAAAGGGTCAAAAGATTATGTGTGGATGATGATGTTTGAACAGAACAATTCTGACACTACTTATGAACCATACCTTACGCTCTATGATGGAGAAACAGATCTTGGTACTGTGTATATTCCGATGCGGTTTTGGCCGCAGGGTCCAGCCCCTTTTCTTCATCATCGAAAAGATGGTAATGTTGAAATTTACATGGTCTATGAATACGAACGGCAAGTGATGCTTCAAGCGGTTTTAGTCCAAAGTCCATACGGAGAACGATTAAAATAATTTATTCATAAAATTACTGAAGCAGAAGCGAGCAAATTGACCTTATTAAATTACTGTAGGTCGGTTTGAATCTGTGTACAGAGTTCACAGGGGCGTCGGCTTTTTGTTTTGAGGTCCAGAGATATATGTCCCTCTTACTTTCTTTTTATCCAGCCATTTGCTTAATTCCCTTACACAATCATCCTCATTCCTTCAATCAGTGGAATCAAATGATTTATCGTCTCTTTTATTCACCCCGGCAACGAAATCCTGCATCCTATCATAAAGCTCTAGAAGACGGTCTTTTTGTTCATCGTTGATGACAATCTTATTCAAACTCGTATAAGCAATCATTCTATGATTACTAACATCAAATTGACAGATCAAAATTGTAATCACACGGAGTGTTCTCCTTCAGTAAATTTTCATGATCAACTCAATTCAAGGAGAGTTGTGGTATGGTTGTTATTGAAGATTAACTGATTGTCTTACTGAACTTTCTCACTACTGGTGGTCGTTTTGTTCATGCATGAGGAGAGCAGAAGGATGAGTGACAAGGCAATTGTCCACTTGGCGAATAAGTTAAGATAAGAATGGGAGTTAAGATGCGTAATTTCAATACCCTGTTATTTCCGAGGTCTATGAGGACAGGTCCCATAGTTTAGGAAAAGAAACCTGTCCCTCTGGCCAACCTAAGCAATACCACTAATAAACTCCAGAGTTATTCGATTAAACATCGAAGGGTTTTCCGTGTTGGCTAAGTGACCGCAGTTTGGAATGATTCCTGGTGTGATAAGGTTGTTCATAGATGATAGCTGGTGAACCGAATTCACTTCATGTTTTTCGTTTCCGCCGTTTATGAGTAGTGTAGGGACAGTCAACTTCTTTATTTGCTCATCAGATACTGCCGGATAATGATAAGTGAAGCACTTCACCACCCTGTGTAACGTGATTTCCCAACGTGGACCATGGAGAAGTAGATAGTCTTTCGCTACTTCAGGTGCTTCTGCTTTGAGGTTATGTAAAAAATGATATTGTCCTTCCATGATGGCGTGCATGTCTTCGGGGATGCTTGGAACGTAGCCTGTCAGGACAATGCCTTTTGTCAATTCAGGAAATCTGATTGCTGCATGCAGGGCAAAACTAGCTCCCATGGAAAGTCCAATCAAGATACCAGGCTCTCTTTTCCTGAGTTCACTTATAAGCCATTCAAGTGTTTGCTCGAAAAAAGGATCAACAGCATCCCGGCTATTCTGACCATGTCCCGGCAAATCAATTGGAATAACAGTGTATTCCTCTCGTAAAGGACCTAATTGCTCCTTGAAATGCATTTCTCCTGTTCCCATTAAACCATGAATCAAATACACATTCTTCGTCACTTTCTCCACTCTCCTCATTCATTTATACCGTATATACTAAGTTTATAGAGTGAAGCCATTGTTGATAATGAGCCTGAGGTGGACTTTGGTGTAGGTCTTAAGACTTATGGGAGGAGAGGGGTATGTCCCTTGGCTTTTCTACTTTCCAACATTCTTCTGATGTTCATAACAATAAATCTTCCCTTTAAAAGCACGATTCGATAAACAATACCCCCTAACTTTCTCAGACACAGGCTTGTTGCAAATCGTACAAGTACCACCTGAGCTAGCCTTTTCATCTAATGCATGTTTATGTTCTTCTCTAATGTGGAGGTCAGGAATATTTGCCTCTAAAAATGTATGGTAGATTGTTGAGATCTCACTCTCATTTAGAAGAGGATCTTTGTGCTGAATTTTCAACACCGAAACTTTCCGATGAATAAACTCCGACAACTCAATGTCATACACAATCAATTCATTAGAAGCGATCTTACGATAATCCGAATCCACTTTAAAAGTAGATCGCTTTGTAAAAGAAACCATCGAGACAAACCATTCATGGTACTTCTTATCAATTAATGAAGAAAGTGCTTTAATGTGCCCATAGTTCTGTACAAAAGGGTTCATCATTTTGAACTTCCCATTGACCAGCCACGTGTTCCGATCTTTCCCACCATAGATGGTTCCCTGATAGTTTTTCGTTTCAATAGTAAAAATCGCGTATGGGGTGATCACCACATGGTCGATTTGTGAATAGCCGGACTTTGCTTTCGGGTTGGGTATAAGGAGATCACTTAGGTGGCGGTAAGACTTAGGCAGTTGATCTAGTTGAATATCAATTTTGTATTCTCCTAGTTCTCCTTTTCTGATGGCAATCTGTTCATTGGTTCTTTTTGGTTTTGGTGATGAAGTAATAGTAGCTTGCTTTGGTTTAGACTCACTCTTCTTCTTTATAAAGTTTAAAAATAATAGCATGAATTTCTCCTCGGTGGTTTGATATACTTAGTATCGTACATGTATATGGAAATTTTAACCGCTATTAAGTTCAGAATAATTAAGGAGGCAACCAATGCCCACTCCCATCACCATCAGGAAAAATGAGCAATTATTATACGAAGCTACCAATATTCAAGAAGCTGCAGGCTACCTTGCTGATTATCTCAATATAAAGAAGTCAAACTGCTATGATCCTATCGAGAGAGGATATGTGTACAGTATTCCCTACCATTTCGAAGGGGACGAATATCGTTTTATAGCATCACCAGAGCTCGCTGCTAATCGTCGCCAGGAGTTAGAAGAAAGGGATCATAAGAATGCCCGCCGTATCTGGCTGGTACCGGCGAATCCAAATGAATATAACTTAGAGAGGGCCTTCACCCATTATGAAGCGCTGGACTGGAAACGTTCCTTCAACTATGAAAATGGAGATATTTTATTTTTGTATGTTTCAGGTAGTGTCAAAAAGGTCAGGTATAAGGTGGAAGTAATAGAGGGATTGGTTCAAACGGATGATACGATCTATGATCAGTCGTTCTGGGTAGATCAAGAGAAGTATGAGCAATCCATTGGTGGAGACAAGACGCGTGTCCGCTTGGTGGATGTGGTTGATACGGATGGTTTATCGCTTTATCGATTAAGGGAGCATGGGTTGAAAGGGAATATCCAGGGTTCCATGAAACTTACCGGTGAGCTCCGTGACTACATCATGTCGTTCTTTCATGAGGATTTGTCTGCTGAAATCTACCCTGATGAAGTGCCGGAAATGTGGGAGGGGGAGCAGAGAACGATTACGGTTAATTCATATGAACGCAATCCACTGGCCCGCAAGCAGTGTATTGATCTTTATGGTGCCGAATGCCAGGTATGTAAGATGAACTTTGAAGATACATATGGGGAAGTGGGGAAAGGTTTCATTCACGTACACCATATTAAACCCCTACATGAGATTCAGAAGGGCTATCACGTGAAACCGAAAGAAGATCTTATTCCTGTATGTCCGAATTGTCATGCGATGCTTCATAGGAAAGAAAATGGAGTGTATTTAACGGTAGAGGAATTGAGAGAGCGTCTCAAATTGAAAATATGCACTCTATAAAAGAGAATAAGAAAGCCGCAGCTTACTCCCGACGTAAGCTGCGGCTTTCTCTCTTAGCTAACTTTATAACTTCCTTCACGTCCGAACCCCTATAAACAGAAGTCCTCCTATTATGATCTGTAAAATATATCTCCCCATAATCTTGCTCACGGGAAAAACCAACAATCATAAAATTATATGTGTGCTTCCCTTTTAATAGAATCAATTCTTGTTTCTTGATGGTAATCCCCCCAATTAACTATCAAGTCATTCTTTTGGCTTATTTGCTTTCTTTATTCTATCAATTTCCTGAAAAATCCGGTCAATACTTATTCCTGTATTATTATGTATTCTGCTAAGTGTTAGTGAGGTTGGAATACTTTCTCCTCTCTCGATCCTTCCGTAGCCTTCTTCAGACATTTTAGTGATCCAGGCAAACTCACCCTGGGTCATATCCATTTCAACCCTTCTTCTTTTCAGTAGCTTTCCCAGTAATTCCGCAAAAGGCTTATTTTCTTCTTTTACCAAAGGATTCTCCCCTTTTTAGAACCATTATCAAATTGGGGAAAATCATGTACCACGAACAGCAAGTAGGATTATTACAAATTATGTAAAATATATTAAATTTATTTTTACCACTGGTTATTTCAAAGGGATCACTACATTCAGATGCCTAATAGGGATTGAGAATTGGTAAAAAAGTAACTGATGTGCCCATATTTGCTCTATGGACTCCATATAAATGTTAAAATATAGATAATATAATCTATAGGAGGTCACCAATATGCCGACCTACAACAAGTTAGTACGGGATAAAATCCCACAGATCATTGAAAGTAAAGGTAAGGAGTTTTCAACAAAGATCCTCAACGATAAAGACTACATAAAGTACTTAAAAGAAAAAGCTTATGAGGAACTTGATGAATACTGTGAGGCTGAAACGGATGGAGAAGCTGTGGAAGAGCTTGCTGATCTCTTGGAGGTTGTCAGGGCTTTGTCTAAGCAGCATGGATCTACTATTGAAGAAGTAGAAAAAGTACGGAAAGTTAAGGCTGAGAAGCGTGGGAGATTTCAAAAAAAGGTGTTTTTGATTAAGGTAGATGATTGATTAAACATGAATTCATACTATGAGGAATACCTATCTGATTTTAATAATATTAGAGTTGACGAGTAAAAGGAGTATTACGTTGTAGTAAGAAGAGGAGGGTGTTTCGAAAAGTTCTCATAAAACAGAGGGCTTTTTATTTTGCGTTATTTTAAGGTTATTTGACCATTCCAAATATTAAGTAAGGGTGAATGCTATGGTGAGGATATGATGAATTAAGTATGATCTTCCTTTAGAGTACGTGTTAACTGTAGTAAAATGGTAATATATCAATCTTTTGGATTTGTTAAATATTGCCGAATCACTGAAATTTTATGGTATTTATATTACAATATAAATACAAACATGTTAAAAATGAAATTCGTATAAATATATAAATTTTTCGAAGGAGGAAAAATTTTGAAAGGAAACTCTTTTGTTTACTATTTAGATCAATACAACGTATTGTCTCCTAACCATTCCAAAATTTACGATGAATATACCATTGATTCAAACAATGGAAATTCTTATTCATTTACTATTGAAACGAAGATTGAAAAGACACTTATAAATTTATTTGAAACTAATCCTCAAAGTATCATTCTTACAGGTAATGCCGGTGATGGTAAAACAAGGCTCTGTAGGATCGTTCATGATTATTTTAATAAGGGTAACTTAGAAAACTGGCCGGAAGATGGAATTGTTGAGTTCCCTTTTAGTAATGGGAAAATAAGAATCGTTAAAGATTTGTCGGAGCTAAAAGAAGACATTATTGAAAATGAACTAGCGCATCTGCAACAAATAATAACTTCTGGAAATGAAGAAAAAGTATATTACCTTGTTGCAGCGAATGAAGGAAAACTGACGAAGTTTTTGTCGCAGTATGAACATTTAAACAAATTACAACAACAAGTAACTTCTCGCTTTAAGTCACATGAGAATAATTCTGATCAATTTAGCATCTTTAATTTATTAGATGTAACTTCTTCTGTTTATGTAGAGAAAGTTCTATCGGAGTGGAATAAACCTGGAAACTGGGAAGCATGCCAAGGGTGCCCAAAGCAAGAACGATGTATCATACATATGAATCACCAGAGGACCTCTCAAAATCATATACAAGATAAAATCGTAGAACAGTACAAGTTGCTCGACTATTTAGATACTCATATTACTATGAGGGAAATGTTAATTCACATTAGTTACATGTTAACAGGTGGATATACATGTGATGATGTACTAAATGCCAATTATAAAGAAATTGAAAATCAAACAAAGAAACCTTACTATCAGAATTTCTATGGTCATGAATTAGATGAGAATGCCTTTTCAGAAATGAAGGCATTGAAAATATTCAAAGCTTTAGATCCGGGAGTTTATTCCCACTCTTCAATAGACGATTTCATCATTAACGGTGATATTAATGGAGACGAGGAATCTGAGAAAGCACATAACGAGCTAATTGGAGATTCATTAGACCTACAACTTGGTTACTTTAAGAAAAAATTAACCTTGTATCGTGACTATGATGTTGATAAGGATCACTCTATTGTAAACGAGTGGATTCCAAAATTAAGAAGAAAATACTTTTACGAAACAGTAAGCGAAGACAGCGTAAATGGAAATCAACTATTGCCATTTGAATATGTCGACGAATATGTAAGATTATTTGATAACTCTAAAGCTCAAGCATTAATGAAACGGGACTTGATAAATGGGCTAAATCGAATTTTTTCAGGTCGACTGACTGAAATGAACAATAAACACTTATTTGCCACTAATAAGAACTTAATGATATATGAGCAGTTTAGGTCGAAAGATGTAGATATTGAAGAAGAGGAAGAACGAACTGATTTAGATCGACTATCTTCTAGTTTCAAAATATCGGTAAAGGATGAAGTTTCCTTAAATATGAACTTAGCCGTTTTTGAATACCTTATGAGAGCTAGTGGTGGAGGCACCCATAATGTTCTTCAACAAGAAGCTGAGATCCTGATTGATACCTTTAAGAATGAGTTGATAAGAATAAGTGAACCGGAAGAATATGAATTAAACATCTTAAGATACGATAACAAAACTGGACTCTTTATAGATGACGAAATAAGTTTGTTATAAAGGAGATACTTAAATGACTACAAAGAAACAAAGTGTAGAAGAGTTCTCAACGCAGCTATCTGCGCAAATATGGGGGCATCGATTCAAAGATGGACAAAAAGGTGCTGAATATGTTCTGGAGTTTCTGAATGTATTAAAAGGTACGGAGTATGACTTTGGCGCGAATAATTATTCCCGAGTACGCTCAACAGGACTAAGACAATTTATCTTTGAAGGAGATAAAGAAGGAGCAAAAACAGGTGTTGTCAGTTTAACGACTGAACAAAAAGAATCATTATATGAGTTGGTAGATAACAAAGATGAATTAAATGTCATAAGGGACTTCTTTCGAAACTTAGAAATTCCTCTGACAGATGGGACAGGAAAATCAGCAAACCGCTCTTGGTATGCAAAGACTTTATATCCCTTGCATGAATCACTGTTATTTTTTGAGCTTAGAACTCATAGCAAAGGTAATCAAAAGTCCTATAGTTTTGAACGGAATTTCTTTGCTCGAGGTGGAGAACTATATTTTCTAATGTTGTCTTATGGTACAGAGAACAACTTAGTCTTGCGAGAGAAAATTCAAGATCGTCTTAAGTCTTTACTAGGTAAGAACAAAGCAATCGAAAATATTGTTTCAAAAATCTCATCTCGTCTAAAAGATGACAATAGTGGTAGTTCGGACCTTTATCCTTTAAAGAAAGATGCAGGAAACAATAGAGAATACCCTATGCTACCCGTTACGGATGATGCCATTTATTCCGAGTTCGCAGAAGAATTCTATAATCTCATTAGTTTAAACATTGATATCTATGAGTTGTTTGAATTGATGACTAGTCTCATTACCTTCCAATTAGGTAGATATATGTTGAAAAGAGCACAATTAACCGAATTGGACAAGGTAACCTTTTTCTTTGATTGCTTAGATGCTCAAGTAGGGCCAATTCAAAAACTTTCAGCTAGATCATTTAGTGATAATGAATTGCTTATTAAAAATAAGTTTGAAGATTTCTTTAAGCAAACATTTGATGATAAGATCCCATCAAAAGAATTTGTGGACGAAAATTTACAAAGTTGGCATGCTGATCCAGCATTGTTGATTGAGCTACTTGGGCTTAGTCGTCTTTCGAAGGTTAGAAAAAATAAGGTCGTTAAAGTCATTCAAAAATGCGACTCTTATGATAAAGTCATGATTAACTTATTTAATGTTGTAAAAGATATAGTTTCAGATCAATTGAAAAAGCATCAATTAAGCATTGTGAGGGGACTTACAAGAGACGGTGGTTATGGAGGCTTCAGACGTGGAAGTAAGTATAGATACTTTATGTCTGACACGTTTATTCAGGCTCTAGTTTATGGCAATTTAGAACCCGGTCAACAGATGGAATTCCATGCTTTCTTACAAAAAGTCTATGAAAAATATGGATTCATCGTTGGTGAGTTGCAGGCAAAAGAAGATGGAATCTATGAAAAATCAAAATTGAATGTTAGTTACTTTCAACGAAATGAGTATGCCTTAAGAGAGAAATTAAGACATAATGGACTTCTAATTGAGTATTCAGATGCAACTGCAATGATTAGAAATCCATATGAACAAGCAAGGCAGGTGACAAAATGATTACGTATAATGAAATTCTAGGAAAATGGGTTTTTCACATCCTACTAGAACATTTTAAAGAACAGAGCGAAGATGGTACCAATAAACTTTTTATTAAAGTTAACGGCTTAACTGACGATAATGTTGGTTCGTTGCTATATGAAATAGATGATAAGGGATCCAAACTTGAAAAGTATTACACTCCTAATGTACGTACTATTAAAGCTGTTGAAGGTTTCAATCAGTACAAATTGAAAGAAATTGAAACAAGTACATGGTTAAGAAACTATACGTTCTCTGGCAATGCTTTGGTGATCATTATTAATGAAATGACTCCCGAAGCTCAGAGTTTAGAGAATCTATTTGCCATTGATGAGGCGTATTTGCTATCTGATTTTGGACTTGAAAGCCTTTTTGCTTTATTATCTGAAGAATTCCAACTAGCCGCGGCTGAAATTGATACATTAAAAGACTTTTTCAATATGTATAGTAGCCTTACCGAACCACAACTTCGGTTTATACTAAGATTTATAGAAAAAATCGTGAATCAAGACTCACCCTCTATCATTGAGAAGATTCAAACGAATCTCCCGGAATTGAACTTATTTAGAGATAAGAGCTTAGTGATTGGAGCAAAGGGAAGAAAAAGATTGCGTGCTAACTTTTTATTAGCGAATCTTCAAAAGCCCAATGGTGACTTAGATACTGAAAAGTTACAAAATAATCTTTACAATTTTATTGAAGCAGAAGAGAAAAACAATTTTTCTGATGAATTATGGAACGGAATTAATCCTTCAGAATTTGAAGAAAAGGTTATTGATTTTTTAAATCAGAAGAACCTTGATTTATTAGCTTATGATTTTCATTTGGTAGAAACGGTCTTAAATTTCAAAACCAAGACGACCTTACCGGATAAACTAAGAGACGCACTAATTCACAATGGAAGTCCTTCAAAAGAAGAAATTGAAAAAATTGAAGAAGGTATTAATGAAGTAGAAAAAAATCAAAATCCAGATGCCATTCAAGATTTTTTAGAAGAATTTGAAGAACAGCTTTCTCAAAGTGGGAAACTGGATAAAGTTATTTCGCGAAGAATTGAAAAGCTTCGTCATCCTAAAGACTACCATGACCTAATCAATGCACTTCAATACGAATCATTTTCGTTAATCGAAGAATATTCAGCCAAGATTAGTGAAAATGCTAAGTTTGAATTAACTGTACATGCATCTAAGATTACGAATCAAATGGTAGAAATCTTAACGGTTTATTTATCTAAGATATCAAATGTTGTTCGTCACATTACATTTAAGGAAACGTCTTTAAAGTCGATCAATATCGATGAGACAGCAAATGATGAGCTAACGTTTAAACTTCGCTTACTAAATGAAGGAGAATTTTTAGGCTCTGAATCGTTTAAGGTAAGAGGGTTTGATAATTTACAACTTCTTTCATTCAGAGATTTAATTGAGGAAAATAAAATTCCTCATATTAAGAATTATCAAGAAGATGAAGTTGAATTGCTCGATGTTAGAGAAATGGTTTATGAAAGAGTTGATGGATACCTATCAATTAATCAAGCAGGATTTGAAGAGCACTATAGACAATTCTCTGGTTTCTTAGAAGAATATTCTACGATTCTAAGAAAAATCATACATTCGGGTGTTTTTAGCATTGATATTGACAATTTTAAAAGAAATTTAGAAAATGTTCTATCTGGTGTATCATCTTCTGTAGATATTGCAAGTCATATATACCGATATATAAACTATATTGGTTCTATAGATACTCTAAATGTTAAATTAGGTCAGTCTGGTTTCTGTGACGAACGATTAGTGACAATTTTGAATCCTATTCGATTAGTAAGTTATGTGTCAAGATATGAAAAACTCGAATCTCAAATTATCGATTGGATAGATAGAAGTGTCAATGATGATTTAGAGGTTACAAATTTAGAAGACTACCTTGAATATGTTACTGAAAAAACTCTTAACCTGGCGCCAAGATATTTCTCTAGTGATGGAGACGATTCTTTCCTAATTGAAGTCAGTGAGGTATTAGGTGAAGGGCAATTTATCCTAAATACAAAACGCTCAGAGAATATGGATTATTTATCGAACGAGTTATCTGAGGAATTAGTTAAGAGTGTCAAAAACTACTTTGAGGTATACCCTTATGCTAAAGATGGTTTAGATATCCTTTTCCTTTATTGTCAAAGTGCAGATATTATTACTAAATCTATTGATGCTTTGTTTAACAAACATAAAACCTTAAATAAGTTAAAAATTACCGTACATTCCACACAAGCTGCAAGCATTCATCAGAAGATCAACCAGTGGATTAAGCAGAAAGAGGAATACACCAATCCAGATAGGTTTAGCAAGTTCCCAACTGTTGAAGTGAAGGTTATCTCAGGGAATACCATTAATGAAATTTCAAATCAAATTAATGCCCATATGATTGATGCAGATCTAGTAGTATTAGCTGATTACTTTGGTCAAAGCAATCAGGTGAAATATGAATTTGATAAGGTTGATGTGAAAGAGTCGAGAGACTGGTTTAATTTGGTGTATAAGGAGCCACTTCTCGAAACGGAAAGCTTAAAAAGGATTTCATATGTGAGTGAGCATCTACCTGGCACCCTTAAGTCCTTTTATCAGTTGCAATATATTTTTCAGAAAAAGGAAATACTAGAAGAAGACGAATTATATGTTCTGAAGAACAAAATTTCATTATCGAATTTTTCTGATAATGCTCTGATTGACTACATGCATGAGAATTTCAACTGGATAATGTTCATGGATCGGTACCTGGATAAGTCCTTACTAGAAAAAGCTTCATCAAAAGCTCAAATCATTCAATATAAGTCTAAAGCTGGAGCAAACAAGAATTTTAAATTGATTGTATCTTCATCAGAGTATATTAAGAAGCTGAATTCAAATAAACACGATTATGAGTATTATGATCGATTGACTAAGAAACTTTCTCTCATCTTGAAAAATGACAACATTAGTAAAGAAAATGTGAAAGAAGCTGTTAATCAAGTTAAGTCTATCTCTGGTGCCCTAGTCTTAAAGGCGATTGGCCCAGGAAAATATTCTCACGAGTTAGTGGCTACTTATCTAAGCATGAATCGTCGTTCTCAGTTAGAACATGATCTGCAAGTGTGGTCAGTATGTGATGAGTTACCTTGGTTCAAAAAAAATAATAGACGACCAGATTTAGTCATTACGACCATTAAAGAGAATGATGGGAAAATTTCATTAAACTTTGAACTACTTGAACTGAAGTTTGTTAATCAAGCTATTTTCGAAAGAGAAAGATACGATGCCATCAAACAAATTCAGTCAGGTAAAACGTTATATGAAAACTTATTCGACTTTAATCAGAACCAGGCGGATGCAGAATATTGGAGAAATGAGTTAGTTCATTACTTTATCGAGAAGGGGACATATGCACCTGAAGGGGCATATTTACTAAAGAAACTTCAAAATGCAAAAGTGGATGAAATCCAAGTCAATATTCATACATCTATTGATGCCTATTGCTACACGTCCAACCTGTATCAAAATAGTTTTGAATCGATTGAAGAGGACGTTTATGTAGACATGATTGAAGGTGAGTTTAAAAACTATATATTCAATCGTGCATATATCTTAAAGTCTCTCGGGGCGAACAACATTAATGAACCAGAGTATGAAGAATTAGAGAACAGTACAGATACGTTCTCTGAGAGCCTTATACTTAAGGATGAAAAGTATGAACTGACTGATGATGAAGAAGTTAATGGTAAGAAAGATGATGAAATTAATAAAGAGGATCCTCAAAATGGGCCAGATGAAGGTTCTGAAGAACTAGGTAATTCTGGTGATGAACAACATTATGGAGGAGAAGAAGATACTGATCCATATGGAGTTCCTGATAATGATAACCAGGATGATCAAGTGGTGGTAGATCCACCTATGCCTGATATTAATCTATCCAATGAGTATCCTGAAGTACTAGCACTAAAGGATCTTGAGATTGAACACGAAAGTAAATCTAATGATCATTCTGAATTAAAGAGAAAGTATGTATCTACTCTTGAAACACATTTTAATCGAAACGGATTAAACGTAAAGGTTCAAGATGTGGTTGTGGGATCTAGCGTTGTTCGTTTAACTTTATCACTCCCTTCATCATTAAACAGTGATAAAATATTAAGAAGAAAGAAAGATATTCAAATTTGGTTAGGTTTAGATCAAGAGCCCAATCTATTCATTGATAAACATGGATTGAATATTGATATTGTAAGGGAAGATCCGGATACCATTTACTTTGAAGAGTTTATGGCCATTGCAAGGAAGCAACTTAATGATACAATTAAACGCTCAAATTTAGTTGCTCCTCTAGGCTTTGATCCATTAAACAATGTCATAAATATAGATTTATCCGATCCTTCAACACCACATCTTCTCACTGGTGGAACTACGGGAAGTGGTAAGAGTGTCACGCTCAACTCTATTATTTTAGGAACGATGTGCTTCTATGAACCATCACAACTACAGTATGTGTTTATAGATCCGAAACAAGTAGAGTTCTCTATCTATGAAGACTTACCTCATACGCAAGATGTAGTGACTAGTATTGATGATGCAGTTGTTAAGCTGAATATGCTAGTTGAAGAAATGGAAAGAAGATATGGGTTGTTTAAGGATGAGTTTGCTAGTAATTTAGATGAATACATTGATGCTACACAAAATAGGTTACCAAGAATAGTTTGTGTATTTGATGAGTTTGCGGACTTCATGAGTCAAGAAAAAGAGGTTGCTAGCCAAGTAGAGAATGCGATATTGCGACTTGGTCAAAAGGCTAGGGCGGCAGGTATTCACCTGATCATCTGCACTCAAAACCCAAAATCTGACATCATCAACACCAACATTCGAAATAACTTAGGTGCAAGACTCGCCCTAAGAGCAACAGATTCAACTGCTTCTTCAGTTATTTTAGGAGAAAGCGGAGCAGAAAATTTAGGAGGGAAAGGTGACTTCTTGGCTAAGACAGCTAGTCAGAAAGTGACTAGAGGAAAAAGCCCTTTCCTTACACCTCAGGTGAAAAGAGCATTATTGAAGTACTTTAAAGCTACTCAATGAATTGATAATGCATCTAGATGAGATATCTAGGTGCATTATTATCGGCAAAAACGACTTCTGGAGACGTCTCTCCAGAAGTGTTACTATAGAATTTGGAAGGCTGATTTAATTATGGCATATGGACAACATCAGAGTTTCTATTTAAGAGATAGATGGCTAAATAAAGCAATTAAGCACTTGAAACAAGATGAAAGATTCTTCTATGATGACGAAGCTTTTGAAAAGATGGGACTAGGAAAGAACATGGTTAAATCTTTAAGGTTTTGGGTGGTAGCTACAGGAGTAGTGGAAGAGAAGTTTAATGAAGAAAGAAAGAAAATCCATCTTCTTACTCCGTTAGGACAAGTGTTATATAACTATGACAAGTTTATTCAATTTAACGATACTGCCTCAATCCTTCATTTTCATCTTGTACATCAAATGGAGCCTGCAACCACATGGTATTGGTTCTTTAACATTTTTTCTAATGGTGTAATAAGTAAAGAAGACTTACACGTCTCGCTAGTTGACTGGGTGAATACGAATGAAGATAAAAAGTTTTCGGAACGATCGTTAAAGCGGGATATTGATTGCATGATTAAACTTTACACTGCAGGACAAAGTGTAGTTGATCCTGAAGAAGTGATCCAAAGTCCAATAAATAAAACTGGTTTAATTAAAGAAAACAAAGGCATGATTATAAAGAAATCTCCTGCCATTGAAGAGATTGGTGAAAGTGCGTTGTATTATTCACTAATTAAATATGCTGAGCTACATGAAATTGATAATGTGAGTGTAGAAGAAATCAGTACAAATAAAGGATTGTGGGGTAAGGTGTTTAATTTAAGTCGTCCTTCAATTGTAAAAGCGTTGGAAGGACTAACGTATCACCCTAAGTATCCTCTGCAATTTACGAGAACAAACAACCTAGACACCGTGCGACTTCCAGATATTTCATCTCTAGAATTATTAGAGTTTGAATATAAACGAAAGGCTGAGACACTAGTATGAATAAGGTGAAAAGAAATTTTAAATCTAGTGTGAATATTAAATTTGACTTAGGTAAAAAAGAGTTTTTTAGAGACTACTTACCAACACCTTCACACGCTGAATCATTACAAAATATCTTAGAAGGCTTTAACAACGAAGAGAGTAAACGTGCGCATATAATTGTTGGACCTTATGGAACGGGGAAATCATTATTAGGGACGTTAATTGGGGGTATGGCATCGAAAAGTGTAAACGAATCTGCCATGAACCATTTAATTAAGAAATTCAATAATGTGGATGATAAAGTCTTTAACGAATTAACTAAAATTCAAGGCAACCAGAAACGTTATCTTCCAGTCATACTAAACGGAAACGAAGGAAGCTTTAGGCAGTCCATCATATCAGCAATTATGAGGACACTTGATGAAAACAACCTGGATATTGTTGTTCCAGGAGTAATCTCCAAAATTTTTAGTATGGTTGATACTTGGAAAGAGGATTTTCCTAAGACTTATCGATCATTTAAGAAATTATTGAAGGAATCAGGACGTGACCTTGAATTATGGAGGATTAAAATTCAAAGTTATGACCGGGAAGAAATACAGTGGTTTAAAGAAACCTTTCCTATATTGTCGTCTGGTGCTGAGTTTTCCATTGATTATAAAGAAGATTTTATTGAACAATTAAAATATGTTTTGGATGAATTGGATAAACAAAATATAGGGTTATTTATTGTTTATGATGAATTTGGACGTTTTTTACAAAGTATCAATACAACAATGATTCACGAGACAATGCAAGACCTTCAAGATCTAGCTGAACTTGCAGATAACCATGCAAAACATTTACACCTTTTGTTCATTACTCACAAGAATTTAAGACATTACTTTTTTAAATTTAGTGAAGAATACCAAAATGAATTTCAAAGAATTGAAAAGCGGTTTAAGTTGTATCACATGGATAGTGATCGCTCTACATTCATACGCATTACAGAATCTATACTTTCGGAGTCAGATAGAAATGAAATTTCTTCTGAAGAGGCAGCAACAACGAAAAGTGAGCTTAGAAAATATCCATTATTCTCAAACCTGAACCAAGTTGAGATTGAACGATTAGTCATTAAAGGAGCTTATCCTATTCATCCTGTTACGCTATTTGTTCTACCACACTTGTCTAACAAGTTTGCTCAAAACGAAAGAACGTTATTTACATTCCTTCAAAGCAACGATGCTGGAGGATTACAGCAACACATTGAAAAAAATAGTGATCGCTATTATTTTTCTAGTAAGTTATTTGATTTCTTTTTTCCTGAATTGGAATTTGAAGAGCATATAGAAGATAAAAATCTTCAAATATATATGAGGCTATCTGGAAGGATTCCCGATAATAGGACGGACTTAAACCACTTATTTAAATTTATAACTTTGTGGACGATGAGTAATCTTAACACTTCCCAGAAGTTGACGACGGAGTTTTTGTCATTTTCTTTTAATGATAATGTGAGAACAACTAAAGAGTTATTAAAAGAGTTAACAAGTTTAAAGGTGATTCGTTTTAATCGAATACTCGAACAATGGGAGCTTTTTGAAGGAAGTTCGATTGACTTAGAAATGGAAGTGCAGTCTAGGAGAGAAACCATTAACTTAACCTTAAATCAGAAAAAGTCTCTTCTTCAAAACACGATCAGCAAAAAATTCTTCTTGGCCAACGATTATAACGACAATAAGAGTATGACAAGATTTGCAACAGTTAATATTTGTCTAAGCTCAGAAATTATTGAAGGAACTTTCGATGCAGCCAAGGTTCGTGAAGAAATGAATGCTGATGCTGTTGTACATTACGTTATTTTAGAAAATATAAGAGACTACCAACGTGTTACTGAAATAATCAGTAATGAAGACCATGACGAACATTCGTACTTTACAATAGCCAACAAGAGCATTGAAGAAATAATAAATCAAGTGATGGACTATCATATCTTAACTGATTTAAAGTCAGATATAAGTTTTATAAAGAATGATAAAGATCTGTTGAAAGAATTATCTTTAAAGTTAGAGGATCTTTACCATTCCATTCAAAAATTTATGAGCACATACACTAGTTTTAGTTCTGAGTTGAACTGGATTCGTAAAGGGAAAAAACTACAAATTAAAAATGATATTGTGCTTGAAAAAGTGCTTTCTAACTTAATGTACACCCTTTATCCACATACACCAGAAGTTCGAAACGATTCTTTTGTAAGGAGAAAAATTAACTCTGTTCAAAAGAAAGCTGCTTATAATGTTGTTGATCATGTTCTTTCGGATTACCCTAGTTCAATACAAATTGAAGGTAACGGCCCAGACTACTTAATCTATGCAACCATTTTTAAGAACAACAAGCTAGACATAACCGATTTAGAAAACATAGAATCTACAGATTTACAAGAAATTAGAAGTAGGCTACTACAATTATTAGAGCAAAATACTGAAGGAAAGTTAAGTGATCTTTCGAGTGTTTTAGAAAATAAACCGTTTGGCATCAGAGCACCTTTAATTCCAATCCTCCTCGTGAGCTTAATACGCGACAAATGGGAGCAGATTATGTTCTATAGAAATGGAATGTATGTGCCTGGATTGACTGGAGAAAAACTTTATTCAATGTTAGAAGAAGCTGCTGAGTATACGTTTGTCTATTATGATTTTGATGAAAAGTATAAGCCTCTTTTTACAGAAATCAAGACTATCTTCGGAGAGTACGTATCTGAGAATGCAATGAACAGTTCAACCCCTGTCATGCTAAGCAGCGGTCTTCTTAATTGGTTAAGGAACTTACCTAGGTTTTCACAAATTTCAACAAATGTAGGAAAAGAGCTTGAGGAATTCAGAGATACTGTTAAAAGAAGTGAAATTGACCCTAGATCTACTTTAGAAAAGCTGTATCAATTGTACCAAAATGATCTTAATCTTCTTCTTAAACATAAAGGGGAATTAGAGCTTTTCTTGGCAGAATATAAAACTGAATTAGAAACTAGGGTACTGTCCTTGTTGAATGTAAATAACTTTGCTGAAATGTATGAATGGGCAGAGACTAAAGACGCGATAGTTAAAAAGAATAACTCTTTGGTAAACGGAATTATGAAATCAGAAGAAGATAACTGGATAGAAGGATTGATCCTCAACGTTGTTGGAGTTCCTTTAAACGAATGGTCGGATACTACGGATCAGATGTTTGAACAATTACTTCTTAAAGACTATAATTCTACTAATGAAACCTTACCAGAAGGAGACTATTTAACCATTAGTTTAAATGGAGACGACAAATCTATTACTAAAGTAGATCTCTCTACAAAAACTCAGACAATCTACAAGAACGTTCATCGTATGATCAAAAATGCTGGAAGAAACGTTCCGAAAGAAGAAGTTGAGTACATGATCTACAACCTAGTAAAAGAGTTTGTAAAATAGAGGAGAGATACAATGGAAAGAAAGCCAGTCCATGTAGCCATGTTCAGTGGGGGAGCAGCTAGTTCATATGTTGCATACAAAATGGTTCAAGCTCATGGGAAAGAAAATAGTATATTATTCTTTACCAATACATTATGGGAAGACGATGATAATTACCGCTTCATGGATGAAGTTGCTGACTATATCGGAATAGAAATTACCGAAAGAATCGATGGTAGAACACCAGAAGAAGTATTCTATGATTACCGATTCCTAGGGAACTCACGATTAGCTAAATGTTCTGAAGAGTTAAAGGTATATCAAACGATTGTATTCCTAGAGGAACTCCGGGACAAGCATAACCTTGAACCTATCTTATATTTTGGGATTGGACCTCACGAGTCCCATCGTGCGGACAATCTAAGAGAATTTTACAAGCACTACCCATTAGAGCCAATTGAAACTAGATTCCCTATGATTGAGACGTTTAGAGAAGATATTGATGCAAAATCAATTATTCAAAATGAATGGGGTATTAAACTGCCAAGAATGTATGAAATGGGATTCTCTCATGCAAACTGTGGCGGCCGGTGCGTACGTGGTGGATTTGGTCACTACGCTTTACTTTATAAAATGTGGCCAGATCGTTATCAAGAGCAAGAAGAGATGGAAGAAAACTTCCGAGAGCATTTTGAGAAGGATGTATCTATTCTTAAGAAGAACGGTGGCCCATACACCTTAAAAGAATATCGAGAGCAAATGGATCGCGAAGGCGTAGACAACTTTATAAATATTAAAGATGAAACTGTGCCTTGCGTTTGTTCGTTTTCATAATAAGAAATACCCACTGGATTACTAAAATCTGGTGGGTATTTTTTGTCAACAATTGTATTATGTTTGTAATATTATTGTTATAATATTACTGAATAATACTATTCTACTAAATTTGAGATGATAAATGATGAATTTTACACAATTAAATATTAAGACTGATTACCGTTCTTCTAATGATGATGTTGTTAAATCATTTTATAACCCTGTTTTGAGTAACTCTATATTATACAAAAGAGCTGTAGGCTTTTTTTCTTCTTCTTCATTGATCGAATTGTCGCTGGGCATTGAGGGGTTAATTAAAAATAATGGACGAATTCAATTAATATCTTCTCCAAGACTAGACGAGAAAGATCTTGAAGCAATATCAAAAGGTTACTTAGATAGAGATAAAGCAATCGAGAATTCACTTCTTAGAAGTCTCTATGCACCTCATAATGAGTTTGAGGAGGAGAGATTAAACTTTATCTCTAACCTCATATGTCAAGGTTACTTAGATATAAAGATTGCTTTTTTAGAAACCAAAAATAAACTAGGGATGTACCATGAGAAGATCGGCATTATGTATGATAAAAATGAGAATAAATTAGCATTTAATGGATCTCTAAATGAGACTCAAAATGCATTTTCATCCAACTTTGAATCAATTGATGTGTTTTTTTCATGGGTAAATGGTGACGACAAAAGAGTTGAAACTAAAGAGAAAGATTTTGATGAGTTATGGGATGATAATACTTCTGGTGTTAAAGTTATAAAATTCCCTAAAGCAGTGGAAGAAAAAATGCTGAGTTATAAAAAAGACGATTTAGTCTTTGAAAATAAAGAAAATTATATTGTTAAAAAGAAAATAGATTCATACCCTGCCGTTCCAGAAGGAATGACTTTATATGATTACCAGTTAGAAGCCATTAACAACTGGAGATCCAATAATTTTAAAGGAATATTTAACATGGCCACTGGTACGGGGAAAACAATAACTGGTTTATCAGCTATAGTTGAACTGTCGAAGTACGTTCACCATGACTTATTTATTATAATTGTTTGCCCATATCAACATTTGGTCGAGCAGTGGGTAGAGGATATAATTAAATTTAATGTAAATCCAATAATTGGGTATTCAAGTTCTGCTCAAAAAGATTGGAAAAGAAGACTTAAAAGAGAAGTCACTGAATTTGACATGAATTTAAATATCCAGTTTAAGAAAAGTTGTTTATTTATCACTACTAATGCTACTTATTCCTCTAGTTATGTACAAGAACAAATAAATAGATTAAGTGGCAACGTTCTTATAGTTGTAGATGAAGCTCATAATTTTGGAGCCCTAAATATGAGAAATTATCAATTAGATAATGTCCCTTATCGACTTGCTTTATCTGCAACCATTGATAGACATGGCGACCCGGAGGGAACTAAGTCATTAAGAGAATATTTCGGATCTGAATGTATTAACTATTCGTTAGAGGTTGCTATTCGAGAAGGCAAGTTGACACCTTATTATTATTATCCTATAGCTACTTATTTGTCAGCATCGGAATTACAACAATATAGGGAGTTATCTAAAGAATTAGCAAAATGCTATATGTTTAATGAGGACGGAATACAAAAACTGAGCGAAAAAGGAAAGAAGATTGCTATTAAACGGGCGAGACATGTAGCTGGAGCGGTGGATAAATTAGGTAAGTTAAAGGAAGAAATCTTAAAAAATCCTAAACAATTTGATAAGCACACATTAGTATACTGTGGAGCTACTACAATAAACGATCCAGATTATTTAGACGGAGTTATAAATTTAGAAGAAACGAAACAGATAACTCACGTCTTAGATATATTAGGTAATGAATTAAATCTAAAAGTTGCAAAGTTTACTTCAGAAGAAAATCGAGAAGAGAGAATTAAACTAAAGCAAGAATTTTCAAAAGGAAATAATATTCAAGCACTTGTAGCAATAAAGTGTTTAGACGAAGGTGTAAATATTCCAGAAATTAAAAATGCGTTTATTCTAGCAAGTAGTACTAATCCTAAAGAGTATATTCAAAGGCGAGGAAGAGTATTGAGACTTGCTGAAGGTAAGGAATACTCTATAATTTATGATTTTGTTACTCTTCCTAGAGACCTAAAGACAATTAAAAACTTTAACGAACATGAAATTGCTGCTGACCTTTCATTAGTGAAAAAGGAGATAGAAAGAATTAAAGACTTCTCATCTTTAGCTATAAATGAGACAGAAGGGCTAAAACTTATAGACAAATTAAAGGAAGCATATAGTATTAAAGAGGTGTAATCATTGAATAATTTAGATGATGGAAAAGTCAAAAATATTATGCGTAGGATTGTGGAACTAGAAAAAGATAATTTGAGAACTAAGAAATATAGAAAAGAAGAAATGTTAAAGAAAATTCAAAAAATTATTGAAGAGGAGGTCAAAAAAAATGTTTATTAAGAATATCACACTTGAAAATTTCAGACAATATAAAAATAAACATACAATAGATTTTGGAACCTCTCAAGATAAGAATGTGACAGTAATACTTGGTGAGAATACTAGTGGGAAAACGACTCTTCTTCAAGCATTCAATTGGGTTTTATATGGAAAAGCGAATTTTAAAACAAAAGATTTTTTATTAAATCTTGAGCTCGCTCAGGATTTAAAACTCTATGAGTCAAAATATGTAAAGGTAAAACTTGTACTTATACATAATTCTACTGAATATACGATAGAGAGAAGTCAAGAGTATAAAAAGACATCTGTAGATGTTATCGCAATGCAGGCAGAGCAGTCAATAACTTATAAAGATAAAGACGGCCAAACAAAATTCATAGATTCTCATGACCTAGAAGATACAGTAAATAAAATCATACCAGAAGAATTGACATCTTATTTCTTTTTTGATGGAGAGAGAATAGAGAATTTAGGGAGAAATGAGAAAAAAGGTAAAGAGGATCTAGCACGTGCGGTAAAAACAGTATTAGGGCTTGAAGCCTTAAACAATGCTGTTGAACATTTAAGTGCTGGGCATAAACACTCAGTTATAGGACGTTTTAGAGAAAGTCTAGACTTAAGTGGGAATGCAGAATTGAACACAGCTCAAAAAAATAAGAGTGATCTTTTAGACCAGAAAAAATCAATTGAAGAACAAATAACTTCAAATTTAACTTCAGTAGAATATTTTCAAAACCAGGTTGAAAAGAATGAAAAGATATTAAAGGAAAATCAAGAAATCAAAGAGATACAACTAAGAAGAAAACATAATGAAGAATCAATTACAACAACGAGAAAGTTGAACAATGAAATTTTTAAAGGCATAAAAAAGGAATTCAATGAGAAATTTATGTATTTTGGTACCAAATTGATCTCAAAATCACAAGAAATATTAGAAAAGCAAAAAATGCATGATAAAGGAATACCTGAGATGCATGGTGACTCTATAGAATTCTTAATAAAAAGAGGTAAATGTGTATGTGGTACAGTTATAAATTCTAATGAAGATGCAATCAATCATTTAAAACTAGAACAATCTTACTTACCGCCTCAATCTTTAGGTACATTAATCAATAATTTTAGAAACGATGCTTCTCTTCATCTTTCTCCTTCTAACAACCTAAAGGAGAGTTTTATCACTCAGTATAAGAAATTCAGAGAAAATGAAAATGAAATTTCATTATTACATGAGAAAAACGATGAAATTAGTGATGATATATCTTCTTTCCAAGATATTGGCGAAGTTGAAAAAGAAAACAAATTATTCAAAGAAAAAATTAATGAATACAACAAACAGAGAGAATCATTAAAGGAACGATTGGGCAGCATTGATCAACAAATCAATGATATTGTCAAAAAAATTACGGAGTTTAGTTCAGCAGATGAAAAGAATAAACACATAAGTGAATATATTAAATATGCTCAAGTCGTCAATGATATTCTAAAATCTTCCTATGACAAGAATGAAAAAGAGTTTCGTGGTAAACTAGAAGAAAAAGTAAATGAAATTTTTAAAAAAATGTACCATGGTTCAAGATCAATCAAAATCAATGAAAAATATGTCTATCAATTAGATACGCCAAATATTAATCAAGGGTTCTCTAATAAAGCTGATGAATCAAAAGGACTTGAAATAGTTACTAGTTTTTCGTTCATATGTGGAATAGTCAAGTTAGCAAGAGAGAATATAAATCGTATTGACAACAGTTTAGAACTTACTTCAGAACCTTATCCCCTTGTAATGGATGGACCATTCTCTAATGCCGATGAAAAGCATATAGAAAATATCGCTAAGATAATGCCTGAAGTAGCTGAACAAATTTTAATATTTGTTATGCATAAGGATTGGAATCATGCAGAGAAAGTGCTGAAGAATAGAATAGCTAAAACATATGAATTGAAAAAGCAATCAGAGACTAGTACCGTTCTCAAGGAGTGTTAATTAGATGTTTGATAAAGAATTTATATTCAAAGGTAAGCATGCAGAACTTGTAAATGAGTTAACCGATAAAGAATACGGTATTTTCAATAGAAACCTTGATGTTTTGTTTATTGCCCCTCTTATAGGACTTCACTATAACCAGTTAGGTGCTGAAGAAAGTACTGGAAAAACTACAAAAATATTTGTAGAAACTTTAATAAAAGAACAAAGAAGACTAAAGTTTCTCTACAGGTTAGTTATGTTGTTAAATTCTCAAAAACCAGATGTAGATGAAAGAATAAAGATGGCCTTTAAAGAAGGCAGTAAAGAAACAGTAGAAGAGAACAATAAAATTTTTACAAGTTACGTTCTTGGTGGTGTTGAAAAGCTGCATGAAAAGCTTCTTGCAGATATGACTGCCTCAAATTATGAGGAAGATCTGTTGGAGAATATGTATCAGTTAATAAATGAGTTTGATTATGATCTAAGAGATACAGACGATTTAGATATCGTTGATTTTGCTCTTAAGTAGATAATAAAGAAGGAATGAGTTTAACAATGGCAGAGCCTATTGCAAAAAAACAATCCAAGTGGCCAGAACAAATACCAGTTCATATTAAGAAAAAATTAGATGAAGAAGGAAAGGATTACTCACTAAATGATGTCATTGATGTTTGTGAGGAAATAATCTCTTTGTATGATGATGGTATTAATACAACAAATACTTGGGAAGGAGAAAAAGTTCCTGAGTTAATGATGAGTACGGTAACATTTAGAAATAAATATAAGAGGTATATAAAATAATTTATTACTTTATGAGCTGGCGTTTGCCAGCTCATTTATTTTAGATTCGATCTATCTTCCGGAATAGACTATTACTTAGACCTATCAAAATTTTCCTGAAAAATCCGATAAAAAAGATATATTAGAAAATTAAGTTTTAAAGGGAGTAAGTATTAAATGGAAACTTCTAATACTAAAGATAGAATTTTAGCTCTAATTGAAAGTCAGTTAAGTGAGATAATTGAGGATTATGAAACCCAAATTCGAGAATTCAAGAATGTGAATACGTCACTTAATCAACAAATATTGTCATTAAGAGAAGAAGTTAGATCCATTTCAATAGAAAATAATGAACTGAAACTCTTAATTACTAATAGAGAAAAAGTGGAACAAATGGAACCTATACCTCAAGTGAATAAAAATATTAATAAACCCTCTAGTATTGAAAAAAAGAGCAATTTTCTACAAAGTGAAGATACCCTTGTAGGACTTAGTGCCTTTAATACTAATCTTAATAAGGAAGAACTTGAACTACTGACTAAATATCTAATTGGTTTGTTTGAATTTCGGACGAATGATGTCCAGGACCTAGATACAATATACAAGACTGTTTTATCAATTATAAAAAGGTATAGTCATTTAAAAGAAATTAAGAACTTTCTCCGTACAAATGTAAAACGTATTACCGATCAAATATTGGACACGAATAATCCAAATTTTATAAGTGAACTCGCTAGTGTTTTTTTTCACTTTAACATGAATGATTTACTCTTGAGTTATTTTGAGAGAGTGATAAAAAAATGGGAATATATTGATTCAAATATAGAGCTGAACGACTTCTATAGATTATTATGGTTTGCCTTTTACCTAAATAAAGATAGAAGGTTGCTAAAAAAGGTAGAAGCTTCTTCAGCTTATTTAACACAGCCTAAAACGGATATTATTCTTTATAACTTATTCAAAAATATTTTAAATGGTACTAACGTTTCTTCTTCAGAATTAAAAAAAGTAGAGTCTTATCAAAAACAGGTAATATCTCTAGATTCTTTTGAAAAAGAGAAACTGTTTAATTCCTTAAATAAAAGAATTAAAAAACTTGAAAAAGAAACAATACATATTTCCCCTAATCAAAACCAAAGAGATAAAATTAACACTAACCGAGCTACTAGGAAGATTATGTATGTAACAAAAATAAGTGGTAATGAATATATAATTCCAACAACCAACAAGGAGTTAACCGAAGAATGGATTCAATTAAAAGTCTTTAAAGATACATTTTCACGAAAAGAAGATGGCTATGTTTTAGTAAAAGCACTATCTGTAAGTAAAGAAGGGAAAGTATATGTCACTAATAATCTTTACAAAGATATACGTAAAAAGGTAGGAAATAAGTGGTTAGATGTACGAGAGTACAATGGAGAAAACAAAATTGAAAAACGGTCTGGCAAAGAAGTGTTGAAACACAAAGTCTTTTCTTGGCCTAGTACTGAACTTTCAGATAACAAAAGCAGTATATCAATGGACGATAAAAGTTTGTTAAATGAAGAGAGCGATTTAAAAAAATTAGGTTACCAAATCACAGGGAAATCCAGAGAGAATAGATGGAGAATTCTTGAAATTGCTGTTAAACAAATTGGGTTACGTAAAGTAGCATATACAATAGCACAACATGTAAAGTTAAGAAAAGGGCAAAAAAATGGAACGAAAAAGTTTAGCTATGCCATCGGTGAATGGGAATATGATTTGGCGAAATTAAAATCACGATACTATAAAAGTAACTTTACTTGGCCGACTACTAATATAAAATAGAATAATTAAATTTTATCAAATACCCACTAGAATTGGTAAGTCTCGTGGGTGTTTTAATTTAGGATATAATGGTATTAGTTAATATTAAGAAATAGGGGTAATAAAATGCAAAACAAAATGTTTGAACAATTTTTTGATAGCTTTTTTTCAAAAAATAACATTGTAAATATCGCCACCTTTACTCAATTCAAAGTGGATGTAAAAACAGATGGTTTTCTATTACATATTAATCAAAATAAAACAAGTGATGTCTTTATTAAGAAAAATGTATTCTTAAAATATTTTGAGCATTTAATTCAAAATAGGAATATATCTTTTAATAACAAAGATGAAAAATCAATAGAGGCCTTAGTATTTTATATGTTAAAGTTACTTCCATTTGTTGAAGCTAAAAATAATAATACTATTGAAATTAGATCTTATAGGACATCGGATCTTCCAGGACATTTTAATGATTCAATGAACTTTCTAACCGATCAAATTGTGCATAATAGGGAATTAATCTTAAAGTCACCTTTTTTTAGGTTAATATACAACCTTTTAGATCACATGGGAAGGTTATTGCCACAGATTAAGAGGAATATTTTGTTGGAAATTATGTATTTAACAATTAAAAGTTCTACAACAGATACTCCAATAACCGAGTCGGTTGCAACTAGAAGATTAGGAGATACTTTATCTTGGTTACAAGGATTTAAACTTATTGATAACAATTTAAATGTTGTTTCTAGGTTTGCAGATCTTAATAGTTCTAAGAGTGTTAACTTCTGGTGGGTAAACCAAGGACAAAGCGCCAAACTTCAGATTGAAGGAGGCTTCCTATGGTCACCGAAAACAGATAAAAAAGGTACGCCCCTTGCCCACCATAATGATGTCATGCTAGCGCAACCTGGTGATATTGTATTTGCTTATTCAGATGTTGCGATTCGTTCTATTTGTATAGTAGAAAGAGCTTCAGAAGATAAGCCAAAGCCTTCTTCATTTTCTAGCCATAGTAATTGGGAAGAGCAAGGTAATTACTTGAAGGTTCTGTTCAATACCTTAGATCAAGTTATAAATAAGGCAGAAATTCCTGAGCAATGGAGAAAGGATGAAGATGGTCCGTTTGATCGCAAAGGAAATGTAAAGCAGGGGTATTTTTACAAAGTATCAAATTCTTTTAGTACTAAATTGTTAAATAAATTTAAAGATAGATTGCCTCAAGAAATCGTTAATCATCTTCAGGTAACAGATGATATTAATGATGAAAATATAAGGATTGAAATTATGACTTTTTCTAGTGACCAGCAAGGGATTGATCATATTCACTCCTACATCTCAAACAAAGGTTTTTACTATGAACGAAAAGAAATCATCAACCTATATTTATCTCTTAAAACAAAACCATTCGTCATCCTCTCAGGCATCTCTGGGACAGGGAAAACAAAAATCGTCCAACTCTTTGCCGAAAGTCTCGGTGCAACCACAGATAACGGCCAGTTTGCCCTAATCCCCGTTCGACCTGACTGGAGTGACGGATCCGATCTAATTGGATATCGGGATATTAAAGGAGAGTTCCAGGCAGGACCGTTAACAAAAGTATTAATGGAAGCGAATCTGCCTGAAAACCGAGACAAGCCTTATTTCTTGCTGCTAGATGAGATGAATCTAGCGCGAGTAGAATACTATTTTAGTGACTTGTTGAGTGTGATGGAAAGTCGTAATCGTCAGAATGGAGAAATGGTTTCTGCTCCTATAGTGGAGGAAGAGGAAGTAGGTAAACTTCTTTTACGAGATAACTTCTATATTATTGGGACAGTGAACATGGACGAGACGACTCATCCGTTCAGTCCAAAGGTTTTAGATCGTGCGAATACGATTGAATATAATGACGTCGTGTTAGATCACTTTGGGTTTTTAACAAAGGATTCTATTGCTGAACCAGTAGCTATTGACAATCAACAAATGGCTGGGAGGTTTCTAAATCTGAAGGATGCTTTTTTTGATTATGAGGATCTTGTGAGAAAGGTCACTGGGCTGCTTGTTGAAGTAAATACAATATTGGAACCGATCAAGGCTCATTTCGGCTACCGAGTACGTGATGAAGTCTGCTTTTATATGATTTATAACGATGAAGGACAACTGATGAAGTTTGATGACGCTTTTGATTATCAGCTAGTTCAAAAGATTCTTCCAAGATTAACAGGCAACGACCTGAAAACGGAGGACACATTGAAGAAACTATTCTTGTTCTGTACAAGTCATGAGTGGGATGAGATGAATGCTGCCTCGATTGTGAAGGAAGCTCGATTTTCAAAATCAGCCAAAAAACTGTCTAATATGATTCCGAAAATCATGCATGATGGCTTCACTTCCTTCTGGGGTAGTTAAGGATGAATGGATCGGAAACGAAAGAGCTGCTGTTTATTGAGACTGATGATTTTTCCCTTTATATCAAGGGAATGCCGTATAATGCGAGGTTTGAGAGTTTATCACAGTATCGGAAGCATTCTGCTCTTGAAAAAGAAGTTATGGCGTTTACCTATAGCGGTGAGAGCGTTCGATCGGTTGAACTGTATGATGTGGAAAGGGATTCTCTTGAAGAAGCACGGGGGCTGTCTTTCTCACCTATTTTCTTTGAAAATGGAGTCTATCAGATTGTGATATCACCAAAGACGGATAAAACATTGACTTTTTATCATGAGCATCCAGTTTTGAGGAATGCGGTTGAACCAGTAGGTAGAGGAAATCATCCGATCCTTATGGGGAATTTGCAGTTTATGAATGAAGTGGGATATACGAGCTTTTCGATTAAGCACCATGAGAAGACTTTGCTTGAAGTGAAGCTTGAGATTTTTCCAACAAAATTAAGTTATAAGGATGATTATCGGAAGCTTCTAGAGGAAGTAAATGATGAAGTGTATAATCTTGCTTTTCATTTTATTAAGAAGACGTTTCTAGGGGCTTCGAATCATTTATCGGAGAATCCTTCTTTGTCGGAGTTTTATCGATTGATAGAGTTCTATTTTCAGAGCTTTACCAAGTCGATTCAACGGATTGAGGAACAGCCTCATCACCAGCTGTTGACAGAGCATCAGATGGTGAGAGGGGAACGAATTAAGAGGTTGGATAGCAAGGGACGTAAGCATTTACGAAGCAATCCTCAGTTGTTTATGGAAGCTGACAATGGATTTGTGCTGCACGATAAACCTGTTTTTCCTGTTAAGGGGTTAAATGCTCGAAAAACCATTACTTATGATACGTTAGAAAATCGATTCGTGAAATGGATGATGGAGCGGCTAACTCATAAACTAGCGGATCTTGCAGTTAAGGTAAGTAGTCAATCAGGTAGGTATGAGCGGAAGGTAGATGAAGAGTTGCTGCTCAAGGTAAAAGGGATGCAAGGCACCCTGAAGGCTTATTTGAATAAACCCTTTTGGAAAGGTATTAGCAGTGTGGATCGAACGGTCACAAGCATGGTGATCCAGAGGAAGATTGGTTACCGGGATGCATATAAAATCTATCTAATTGTGACCAGAGGGTTGATGCTTGAGGGTGAGCTTTTCAAAATGTCGGTGAAGGATGTAGCGACGCTTTATGAGTATTGGACGTACCTGAAGATGGGGCAGATATTACGAGCGAAGTATGTGCCAGAATATCAGGATGTGGTGGCAATTCGTCATGGCGCATTATTTGTTGATTTGGACCAGACATCTAATGCAAAGCAGGTGTTTACGCACCCTCAGACTGGAGAGCGAATTGTCCTTTCTTTTCAAAAGAGAGAAGGGAAGGTACCAACTGTTACACAAAAGCCGGATATCATGCTCGAGGTGGAGAAGAAGTATTCACATAATCGCTATCATTATGTGTTTGATGCAAAGTATCGGATTGATTTCGGTTTCGGAACTGATCAAGCTGAAAAGGTTGGTCCATTAGAAGAAGATATTAATACGATGCATCGCTATCGAGATGCATTAGTAAAGAAGCATCATGAGAGGGATAGCTATGAGCGGTATTCGTTTGGTGCGTATGTGTTGTTTCCTTGGAATGAAGAGCAGGCTTATTTAGAGCATCCTTTTTATAAGAGCATTGATGAGGTGAACATTGGTGGACTGCCATTTTTGCCGAATTCGACTGTGCTGGTAGAAACATTAGTGGAACGATTGGTGGAGAGTAATCCTGAGGATCTGCAGGAGGAAGGTGTGCTGCCTACTGGTGCTTGGAAGCATTGGGAGTCTTCTTTGGATGAGAAGGTGCTTGTTGGAACGGTGAGTGATAGGTCGGATTATCAGGAGTATAAGAGGGGCAAGTATTTTGAGCTGGACTCATCTTCTTTGAAGAGGGGATGGCAGGAGAGTTTGTATGTTGCCTTGTATGTGACAGGTGAAGTGAGTAGTGAGGCGGGTCCTGTGAATGGGATTCAGTATTATGGAAGAGTTGAGGATATAAAGGTTTATGACGGTAAGGTGAGGTTTGTAGTGGAGAGTTGGCAAGCCTTGAAGCAGGTGATTCGACCTGTTGGGTATGGGATCCAGTCGCATATGATGACGACGATGTCATTGCTGGAGCAGTCTGAGGAGCTTCCGGAGTTGTTTATGAAGTCTGGGGAGGAGATTAAGCTTTGGCGGATTCTGCGTCGGCTTAATAGTAGAGTGGGAACAAGCTTAGATGATAGGACTTTGGATCTTGCCAAGAAGGTGCAAGCTTATCAAATTGGTCATGTTGAGGTGTTATTAAATCCTACAAATCAACAGATAGAAATATTACATGATTATGAGATCGTAAAAACTATTCCGTTAGAATCCTTACAGAAACAGCCAGCTCAGGTGTTAAAACTAGTTAAAGATTCGGTGTTTGAAGCCCATAGAAAGTAAAAGCCTTTCCGTTAGGAAGGGCTTTTATTGAGTGTTCGATCTAATAAGACGTTACTTTCCCTTTTCCTCCCAATAATATGCTAGTCTAGAAACATAACTAACAATAAGTGGGTGAACACAATGCTCAACCTTACATACTATCAATCATTATTCAATGAAGACAATACCGAAATTAGGTGCCGCAGGGTCCTTGATGAAGTGGCTCCTCAAGTAAACAGGGTATTTGAACGATTCGTTACTTCCAAGGAAGTCCCTTTGGGAGATAAGTTATACATCCGTAACTACGATACTACTTTGACGACAACTTATCATGATGCGCGGAATCCAACATATGCAGAAAAGAAAAAGAACTCTGATATGGGCAGGAAATACTTTGTGGGTCTATATATGAAATCCGATGAGAAGGAATACAATCTTTTGACACTAGAATTTAATGGAATTGCTCAATCGTTATTGATGCATACGGAAATAAGCCTCATACCTTTTTGGTCCTGGTCCAGGAGTGGTGTCATCCGGGACGTGTTGTCCTCGATTCCTGATGAGTACTCGATTTTCACAGGATGGAAGGAAAAGTCGAGAGTGCCTAGAGAAGAATTTGAAGATTTTGTGAAAAGTTGTATCAAACCAAGAAAGAGGCCATGGTTCCAAGTAGGGAAGAGTATGGACCTTGAAGGAAAGTTGGATGAGGAAGAACTGAGTGGATATTTACAGGAAGTCTGGGGCGGGTTGAGCGAATTCAGGGAATTCATCAATATGGAAATAAAAACAGGACAAAGGGCTTGGACTGCATTAAAACAATTGTCTTCCATACGTGATATTGAAGAAACCCAACTGCTTAGACGACCTTATTCTGTAGAGATTTCTTCTGTTGAAAACCTTAAATATCAAGGTAAGAGACAATCTTTTCAAATCAATGATGGAGATCAAATGATTACGAAAGGTAATATTGACTATCTTGATTATCATGACAAAAACTCACCATTCCAAACAATTGTCGTTAGGGTGGCAGGAGGTAATCAGATTTTCACCAATGTACGTGAGATTTTGGCCGATGGTACAAAGGAGTGGTGGATCAAGAAGTTATTTGCCACTCAGAGTATGGATAACCATGAAATCAAGGCGGAAGCCATGCGCTTGCTTCAGGAACATGGGATACAGGTGGAGGATGCTTCTTATTGTGTAGGCACATATGACAACGATAGCGAAACCTTCATTGAAGGGGCTCATCAGGTCAAGAAGAACTTTATTGATGCAGCTCTTCTGTTTGCCCATGCACGAAAAACGGTGGAGCTTCCTTCTGATAGTGTAAACAATGAACTGGAAATGGAAGGAGAAAATGAGCTTTCCGAAACAGAAACACTTGAGCCTAATTTCAGGTTCGCAGAAATCCATGACATGATCGATAACAGTCAATTTACTTTTTCCAAATCGATTGTAAGGGATCTGCACTTGAATCTGACTGCGCTTGATGACAAACATTTTGTTATACTAAGCGGAATTTCCGGGACTGGGAAAACACAGCTTTGCCGATTATACGCCAATGCTGTATATGGGCTGGAGTATGAAAGTGAAAATCCCTATTTCAGCATCATACCAGTTCGACCCGACTGGACTGATGCCAGTTCCTTGTTCGGGTACTACAGTTCATTCGAGAAACGTTATGTGAAAACGGAATTCTTGAAAGTGATACTGAATGCATTGAAGGAACGGGAAAAGCCACATTTCATTCTACTGGATGAAATGAACCTGGCCAGGGTGGAGTACTATTTGAGTGATTATCTAAGTGCGGTGGAGTCAAGAAAGGAAATCCCACTTCATCAGGATGAGCATATAACGGATGTCCCTCAAAAACTAATCATACCGCCTAATGTTTATATACTAGGGACCATCAACATTGACGAAACTACTCATTCCATATCGGATAAAGTGCTGGACCGTGCGTTTGTCATGACATTATCGGATGTGGACTTTACTTCCTTCTGGAAAAGGGTGGACCAGGATTTGAAAGATTCACTTTGCGGGGAATTCCTTCTCTTGAAAGAGTTACATGCTACATTGACAGCGTATGAACTTCATTTTGGCTATAGGACCATGGGGGAGATGCTTCAGAAGCTCTATGCGAATCATCAGCTGGGAGCGGGTCATGCAATGGATCCGATGGAAGCACTGGATGGCGTGATTGCCGAAAAGGTGTTGACGAAGATCCGCGGTGACGAACGAATATCGGAAATGCTTAATGAACTGAATCGCTGGTTGCCTGCCAAACTGGAAGACAGCTCCGTCTCCTTGCAGCATGTGAAACGGATGCAAGAGGAGTTGGAGTACTATGGCGCCACTCAATTCTGGAGATAAATCATTGGAAATATGGATGTCTTCGGAGGGATGGATTTCTTTTGAAGAAGCCTATTTAACCGAGGCTACGGAATACAAACTGCGGTATGAGGGGACTGAAATCGAATTAAGGATACAGGGGATACCGATACTTTTTCACAAGGAGGGGGGCCGTTTCTTTACGACACTCGTGACTCCCTTCCAGAGCGGATCGGTGAAAGTATTTCTCAATGGTAAGGAATATGAAACATTCATTTATCCTGATTCCCGTAAACTATCAGAACAGCAATTTGATGTGATGATTGAGGAGATATTAGAGGAAAGCAACAGCTGTTTTCAATTGAGCGGATTGGAGAGGGAGGTCTCTGTATCCGGTAAGAGCCGGGGAGCCTCCTGGACGCAGTGGATTTACATTGAAAGGTCCATGCAACCTCTACGTCAGATTTTTGACCGTATCGAGAAACAGCCATTCAGCAGGCTCGTCAAACTTCCGAATGTTCAGAAAAGGGAGAGGGTACAACGTGTTGCACATACGACGTTGAACTGGCTGGATAAGAGAGGGTACGGTGAAACTATTCCCCTCAATGTCGAGACGACCAAAACGTTTGAGACAGTGGACGTGTATGAAAATCAGGTCTTGAAGAAGCAGCTGTTTGACTTGACTACTCTCCTTAGGACATACATGAAAGTGGAAAGAGCGGACATTTCCAAGAAAGCGGAAACGTTTCATTCGTTGATAAGAAGGTGGATCAACTCTCCTTTTCTACAGGAAGTTTCCATGCATCAAGGGACGTACTCCATCACCCAGAAATTCAGGAAACACCCCATTTACCGACAGTGGTATAAGTGGTTTGAGCAGTTATACAAGCATGACAGGGAAGGCATCGGCTTTGATTATCCCGTTGCCATGAAGGACACGTTTCAATTATATGAGATGTGGTGCTTCATGAAAATCGTCGGGATATTGAGGGAGCTTAATCTAGTTGAGGAAACCAAGGGGTTATACAAGACGACTGAAAGTGGAATCTTTATCGACCTAGCCCAAAACAAAGAAAGCAGGATAAGGCTGCGAGATGGAAAGTCCCTCTATTTTCAACGGAACTATCGGTACAATTCAAAAGAATTCTACACTTATACCCAAAGGATGATTCCGGATATCGTTTTAGAATGTGAAAAAGAAATTATCGTATTCGATCCAAAATACCGGGTACCCGGGAACCTTGGTACCGCCCTTGGTGAAATGCACAAGTACCGGGATGGAATCGTTCATAGGGAAACAGGGGGAAGAGCTGTCCGTGAAGTGTATATTCTGACACCGACTAGCGATGATTCTGTGGAAGCGATGAGGTATTTTCAGGAAGGTTATCATGATAGATATAGAATGGGTGCATTGCAGATGGTACCTGGGGCGGGAAATAAGGAAATGCATCAAAAGATATTATCAATGGTTAATAACCTTAAAGAGGATACTGAGTAAAGCAACTATGGCCAAAAAATTACCACGGAGCAGGTATCTTGACCGAGGATCCGTAGTAGCAAGTGGGGGCTTATTCCACTCTACCCTAACCATCCTTACTTTTTAAGGAGAAGCGTGGGATTGTCCTTGTTTGACCTTTAAAATTTATGTTTTATGTCAAATGGAAAAGAAGTATAGGGGGAAGTTAGTTTGGTGAAAATCAAGAAATATGCCGCTTCCATGTTAATCGGCACAGTATTGGTCGGTTGTTCAGCAGAAGAAACATCTGAACCAAAAAAGACCGTTGAAAAGGAAGCGAATGTAGAAGTGAAGTCATTTAAGTCTATAGAAGAAGAAGCTCAGACTGAGATGAAGGAAAACTTCATGGAAAATAAGGAAGAAGCCGTTAGAGTCGTTGAAAGCTTGAAGAGAATTTTGGATGAGCCTATGGACGATTCTCTGGTCGAAGCTGGGTTTGACAAGGAATATGATTGGTATTTAAAGTCACAAAAAGTATCCAATGAGGTTGATGAATTCCTAAGGTTTCAGGATAAACCTAAATCAAGCGACTTGCTAAATATTAGATTGCTTGCCGCCACGATCGGGCATCTTCAGTATGTAAGAACGGCCCATATAGACGACACGGGAGGGGAGACAGAAGCTCAAACAGCCGTGAGTGATTGGAGGCCTGCCAGTCTGGATTTGAATTATTCATATATGTATATGAAGAGAATTGTCCATGATTTAGACATTGCTTTAAATCATAGTGGACAAGGCGAAACATTTGGAGTGACTTATCTGATGGACGGTGAGAATCTGGAAGAGTTGAAGTCGTTTATGAACGGTGGAGGGTACCAGGGAAGCTAGGGAGTGAGTGGGGGCGGAATCTGTTTTACTCATACAGAGGGACCGTCCACGGCTAACTCCAGAAGATCAATTGGAAGTCGCATTTCGAGGCAGAAAATGACTAGATAAATTAATAGTAGGAGGATGCGAAAAATGAAAAAAACGATATTCATTGCCCTTTTTGTAACAGTGCTTACAGGTTTATTTGCTGGGTGTAGTTCAACAAGTTCAGAAAACAGCGAAAAAACCTCAAAGCAAATACCTGAGTTAACAGGTGAGTGGAAACAAACAAATAGTAAATCCTCAGACGCTTATCAAGCTGCTACAATCAATAATGATACGATTGAAATCTACTGGGTAAGCGATAACGGCGACACAAAATCTCTTTATTGGGCTGGCTCTTTTACCGCTCCAACAACTGCAGACGAACCTTATACTTGGGATTCAGAAAATGACCATACTAAAACGGAAAATGCTATGCTTGCATCTTCGGATGATACTAAAACAATGACATACCAAGATGGAGTATTAAGTTATGAGGTTTCTGCTTTGGGGACGACTACAAAGGTTAAACTTGAAAAACAAAACTAATTACAATCAAAGGGAATTTTAATTAGTTTATCAAAAAAATTGTTATGAGTAGGTTAGTAAGTGTCAATTTGAAGTGAAAGTAAAAAACAGCATTCGGTCCCGGATGCTGTTTTTTTTTTTTTGAGGCCAAAGAAGCCAAGTAACCTATCCCCTTGATTCCCAGCATGTTTGAAAATTAAGGAAATATACTACTTATGTAAGCTTACTATATGGAGGGGGTACAGCTAGTGGGGGAATCACCAAAAAAGAAAAAACCGTTCTATAAAAAGTGGTGGGTCTGGGTCATTGCGATTCTGATTGTTGCAGCAGCTGTTGGTGGTGGAGATGATACTGAGACGGTTGATACGAAGGAAAAGGAAGTCAAATCAGAAGCCACCGAACCCGTGGCAGTTAAGCCGAAAAAGTCAGAAGAGAAAAAAGAGGAACCTAAAAAAGAGGAGCCTAAAACAGAACAGCCCAAAACAGAGGAACCCAAAAAAGAAGAAACAAAAGTGGAAGATGACGTCCCCGCAGAACATGCATCCGCTTTGACAAAAGCGGAAACATACGCTGAGATCATGAATATGTCCAAAGCGGCGATTCATAACCAATTAGTTTCAGAGTTTGGAGAAAAGTTTTCCGAGGAAGCGGCTGCATATGCCATGGAAAAGCTTGAATATGATTGGAAGGACAACGCATTTAAAAAGGCGGAATCTTACTCTGATACGATGTACATGTCAAAACAAGGCATCTATGATCAGCTCGTTTCAGAGCACGGTGAACAGTTCACTGCGGAAGAAGCACAATATGCAATTGATACAATGAAAGCCGATTTTAAAAAGAACGCTTTGGAAAAAGCAAAGAGTTATCAAGACTCCATGGCCATGGCACCAGAAGCGATAAGAGACCAACTCGTTTCTGAATACGGCGAACAGTTTACTCAAGAGGAAGCGGATTATGCTATTCAACACTTAACGGAATAAAATCTTATACATGAATGGGTGTCTGACCGCTAAACATAGAAAAACGATACCGTTCAAGGGGCAGACACTATTTTTTACACAAAGAGAAACATACACTTGCAAAAGGAAAAGTCCGTCATTGAAACAATCACGACGGACTTTTTCCTTTTTCTTCGTACTTTATCCCAGAGGTTTTCTTTAAGTAATCCGTCATATAAGCTACATTTTCCTCATGTTCTATATCCCCATCCTTAGGAATATAAAACTTCTCCTGAGACTTCCCATCCCCATCATAAAAAAGAAGATGTCTAGAAGTGGATACCACTTTTAAATTCTGACCAATCCTATGTTGTCGATTTCCAAGTAAGAAGGCATTTTGATCCTGATCAAACACTATCACGTATTCCTCATCGTTTGCTGGCTGGTATTTCTCTTTTAAACGGTGGGCTGATTTTTTTAGGAAAACATGGATCCTGAAGCGAAAGTAGAGATACAACAGAAAGTGTACGACAAGGGATAAACCGAACGCCAATAGAGCTGGGAACATCACTTGCAATATAAATGCGAACATCACTGGGGAAGATGTATTTGCTGATTCTTGAAATTCGTGATTCCAATACAAAAAGAATACTGTGGAAATCAAGAACACGCCTATGATTCCAAACAAGTGAACTTTTCTAAAGTAGGGCATGTATTTGAGGAGCTCATAATATCCGTTCTCGGACAGTTTGAATGTGAAGGTTTTCTTTTGCACATATGCTTCTCCTCTCTATATGGTTATTACTTTAAGTCTAATTTATATAGATGAAAGTTCAAGTGTTTTCATGCCTTTGAATTCTGATTGAATGGCGTATTAAAGTGGGCCGTGGGGAAAGGTCCCTTGGCTCACGGGTAGATGAGGAAAAAGGGGAGGGAATGGGATAGTTTGAAGTGTATGAGGTGTTGGTAAGTGAAATGGAAGCAGGAGAACCGTCCCTGTGCTCACTTAACCATAAAACGGATAAAATATTGGGATTTTTTGTTATACTTATACTGACTACTATAATCTCACTCAAAGGAGAATATATATGCTTCAGAAAATGAAAGAGAATATTTCACAAGTCATGGTGGATAAAGAAAACGAAATTGAATTAATGATGATCGCCTTGTTAAGTGATGGTCATATTTTACTTGAAGACGTACCTGGAACAGGGAAAACGACTATGGCAAAGTGCTTCTCGAAAAGTATAGAGGGAACATTCAGCCGCCTGCAATTTACACCGGATACTTTGCCATCGGATATCCTTGGCCAGGAGTACTTTGATATGAAGGAAAGTGATTTTAAGACCCGTAAAGGGCCGGTGTTTAGTAACGTCTTATTAATCGATGAAATTAATCGGGCCGTGCCGCGTACCCAATCGGCCTTATTGGAATTGATGGAGGAGAAGAATGTGACATTGGGTGGAGTCACTTCACCCCTCCCCCAACCATTCATCGTCATCGCCACTCAGAATCCGTTTGATGCAACAGGAACATTTCCTTTGCCGGATGCCCAATTAGATCGATTTTTGTTAACGATTAAACAAGGCTATCCTTCTCCTCAACTTGAGAAAATGATGCTTAAACGATTTAGGCTGAAAAATCCAATGGACTCAATCGATCGTGTGATCAGTGTAGGGGAAGTCCTGAATATGAAGGAAGAAGTAAAGAAAGTACTTGTTTCAGATGATATGGAGGATTATTTGTTAGACATTATCCAATCCACTCGAAAGCATAAATATGTAGACATTGGAGTGAGTCCAAGGGGATCATTGGCATTCATGAGGGCCATCCAGGCTCGGGCCTATATTCACGGCAGGGACTATTGTACTCCTGAAGATATTAAGGCTTTGTCTCAACCTCTACTGGGTCACCGGATCGTATTGAATGTAGAAGGAGAAGTCAAGGCGACGAAAGGCCATATTATTCAGGAAATTATGGATGGGGTCACCGTTCCGGTGGAGGCATAAATGAGAGCGGAAGTCGATCAGTCTTTTGTTTCTTCGCCTCATTTTCTACTATTCGTTGTCATTTTATTTCTTATCACCAGTTTTTTTGAATTCAGTATCCTCTCGTTTTTATTAGCGTTATTTCTCATTTTAATGGCAATCGGCAGGGTTTACCTACACTACATACATAAAAAAATCCGATGGGAATTTAAAAGGTATACGCTTGCGTCGAGTGTTGGGGATGAAGAGGAATTCTACATTGAACTAGCGAATGATTCCTTTTTTCCCATATACCGCATGCAGCTCATGATGGAAAGTGAGAATGATCAGAGCTTTGTGTTTCTTCAATCGGATGGGAGTGAGTCCACCATCCACAAAGTAGTCGTTGATTTACCTCCAAGGTCAAAGAAGACGATTCCTGTAAGAATGAGAGCCAAAGGAAGAGGGCTTCATACATGGTCCAATTTTGAGATCATCGTGGCTGACCCCTTTCCCCTCCTCTCCTATCGACTTGAATATGCGAGTGAGGGCTTCCCGGTATTTGAAATATATCCTCCGTTCCAGTCATTAAATAAGCTTCATTTCCGCTCGATTGTTTCTGGTAATCAATCATCCCATTACTCTTTCTATAAGGATGAACTGAGCATTATCGGCACAAAAGAATATGAAAATGAGAGCTTTCGACATATTCACTGGCTGGCTACTGCAAAGGAAAATAAAATAGTGGCTAAAAAATATGAAAAGGTACAGGGGAATGTCTATTCCGTACTGCTGAATTTTGTTGGAAACGGTAATTTTTTTATCAGAAAAGATATGGAGTCGCTTATTGAATATTCAGTAGCGTTATGTTCACTCCTGATAAAAGAAGGCTGCAATATCGAATTCTATGTAAATTATGCGTCCCATAAAAATGGCATATTAAAAGTTGAGAATCTTTCTAATATGCAACAAATAAAGAAAGTATTTAAAGCCACTGCATTCATTCATACAAATGGGACGTTCTTATCGACGAATCACTTCTTTGACCACGTTAAAAGGGATAAGAATCCACAATCATCAGTATTGATCGTCGGGACGGCGCCTGATGATAAAAAAGCCAACTGGATACAGTTAAAGGGATGAGGGGGAAGAGGCATGAAATATAGAATGATGACGATTGCTTTCTTTTTGTTGATTGCCTGTTTGATCAGCATCTCCCTGACCTCTCTTTCTACTACCCTTTCTTCTAGTGTAAAAGATCATTTGTTTACAGATGAAGATGTTGATATGAAGGGACAGAATCATTTTAATGGGGAGTATACCGAACTGGACGAAGAAGCGCAGGAGGGAACGGAAGTAGAGCCCCTACTAGAAGCTGTGCTCTCTCCGTTTATAGGGGAAGATACGAGTAATAATAAAAGAAACTATCTTCTTTTTTCGTTATTGGCTTTATGTATAGGGATAACAGGTTATTTCGTCTATAGAAAGTATCGTAAGAACCAACAAGGTCAAGATAAATCACCATCTTCTTCTCCTGTTGTAGCAAAAAATGATGAGGAGGTATCTGTAGAATATTCACCTTCTCTTAAAAAAGAAAGTCAAAGTAACATCCATCTGGTAAGGAGATATCTACAAAAATGGGAGAAGACACTGGGCACACACAAACAGAAGCGACCTGCAGAAACGATCAATGAATGGTTTAAGAGAATCAATGGACCAATGGAGATTATCCCTATTTATGAGAGGGTAAGATATGGGGAGTCGGGATGCTCAGATAAGGAATTGCAATTGGTGAAAAGGGTATTAAAGTTATGGGATAGAGAAAGATAACCTGTTCAGGCTGAGGCAGGTTATCTTTTTCTATTTTATTTGTTAATGATCAAAGGGTGAGTGGGTTGGTAATGGGTGGTTCAGGTAGATGAAAAAAGGAAGCAAGAGAACCGTCCCCCATGCTTCCACAAAAAAGGGTTATCCCACTTTTTGTGGAATACTAGATAATAGAAAGCCTAACGATCCTTATCTCTTCAAATCCGAATCTCTACAAACGGACTGTCATATCAAACCTTCCTAGTTTTTCCGGGGAACAAACAGGGAATAGTGAAAAGAGTGTTAGAGACACACGAAAGATGGACTTGCTCCATTCTCGTAGAATGCTAGATACTCTTTTTCATAAAGGGAGGTTCCTTGTATGTTCCCGATGATTATCGCAAAATTACTGCGCCTCTTTACTAATCAATCCAAACACACACCTATGATCCCTCAGCAGAAAGTAAAAATGAAAAAAGATGTGTTCGTTGAAACATCTGTCGGACCCACCTCCATTTCCTTCTATTATCCTTTGGCAGCAAAACAGAAAAAGCTCCCTGTTTATATCAATTTCCATGGCGGGGCGTTCATCATGAATGATAAGGAGCTGGATGATCCTTATTGCCGTTATCTTGCGAATCAGGCTGAATGCGTGGTTCTGAATGTAGAATACGGCAAAGCACCCGAGTATCCTTTTCCGAAAGCCATTGAACAGGGTTATGATATCTTACAATGGGTGAAAGGGAGAGCGGAGCAATTGGGGATTGATGCAAAGAAGGTCATGGTGGGCGGACAAAGCTCAGGGGCCAATATCGCTGCAGCCCTTTGTCTCTACCTTGAAGAGAAAGGGGACGAGCAGCCGCTCCTCCAAGTGCTCTCATGCCCGATGCTGGATTTCGTCACCCCTCATGCGGAGAAGCCGGAACCGGGCATGTGGCGTTCCCTCTTTCCCGGAGTAGCCCATTTTATCCATAAGTGCTATCTCCCCGTGAAGGGACAGGCGGGGCATCTTCTCGCTTCCCCTGTCCTTGCCGAGGTTAACGGACGCTTAGCCTCAGCCCTGATTCTCATAGCAGAGTCAGATGCATTCAGGCCGGAAGCTGAATGTTACGCGGGGAAATTAAAAGCAGCAGGGGTGAATGTGCAAGAAGAGTTATTCAGGAGTTGTTCCCATGCGTTTACCCATCTCGGACCTAAAGAAAAGGCAGAAGAAGCCTGGCAAATGATCGCAGGGAAAATCAAGGCTGTGGTCGAAGCGCCTCCTGCAAAACACATCCAACGTTTTTCTTTAAAGGGAGAAAGGGTATAAGATAAGGGCAGAATGTACAGACTTGATGCTGAGAAAAGTCTGAACAAACAGAATATAGTTCGATGATCCAGAGACGGATCAGGAGGAGATGGGTATGGAACTGGCACAAGGACAGTCGGATTTAGAAAACATATATGCTCCACATAAGATTTCCGAAAAGGAGGAACGGTGACCATTGAAAAATAAAACGGTACTTATCATTGGAGGCGGGCTCGGCGGGGTGTCGGCTGCGATTTCACTGGCACAGGCTGGGTACGATGTCTCTTTATATGAAAAAAACGATCACATTGGAGGAAAGTTGAACCGGCTCGATCAGGATGGCTTTGGTTTTGATCTTGGCCCGTCCATTTTAACGATGCCCCATATCTTTGAGAAATTGTTTGCGGCAAGCGGAAAGTCCATGAAGGATTATGTCCCGATTGAGAAGCTGGATCATCAATGGCGCTCCTTTTTTCCCGATGGAAATATCATAGACTTATATGAAGATGTGAAGGACATGAGGGAGAAGAACGCTTCTCTCAGTGAAAAGGACATTCGTGAATATCAGAAGCTGCTGGATTATTCGAAGACTCTCTATAATATGACGGATAAAACCTTATTCAAGCACGGTGTTGATTCAACGAGAGGGATGATGAAGCATACGGGGCTGTTCTCCGCCTTGAAGAACTTTGACCTGTTATCGACCGTACATAGATCCCTCGATAAGCGGATCAGCAATGAACAGTTCCGTGATATGCTTTCCTATTTCATCAAGTACGTCGGTTCGTCCCCTTACGATGCGCCGGCCGTGATGAATATGATGATCTATATGCAGCATGACCAGGGCGTATGGTATGTCCCCGGCGGTTTGCACAAGCTCGCCGACGGCCTCGTGAAGCTTGCGGAAGAAGTGGGAGTCACCTTCCATCTTGGAAAGCCCATCGTCAAGCTTGAAAAGAAGGATGGCGGAATTACTGGAGCCGTTTTGGCAGACGGGACCAGACTCACGGCGGATTACTTTGTTTCCAATATGGAAGTCATTCCGGTATACGAGCGCTTGCTGGAGGAAGACAGCCATTATATTAAAAAATTAAAAAAGAAATTTGAACCGGCGAGTTCCGGTCTCGTCATGCATCTCGGCGTGAAGAAGAGTTATCCGCAGCTGCGCCATCATAATTTCTTTTTCGCCGAAAATATGAAGGCGCAAATGGAATCGATCTTCCATCGCCGTGAATTACCGGAGGATCCGGTCATTTATCTTGTAAACGTCAATAAGACCGATCCGACACAGGCACCTGAAGGGCATGAAAACATCAAAGTGCTGCCTCATATTCCGTTTATCCGGGATGAAAATCCGTATACTCAAGCCGACTATGAACAATTCGCTGAACGGGTCCTCATCAAATTGGAGAAAATGGGCCTCGATGGCTTGCGTGACAACATTGTCACTCGTGATATGTGGACGCCGGAAGATATCAGGCGCACGTATGGCTCCGACCGCGGGGCGATTTATGGGACTGTGTCAGACAAAAAGAAGAATAAAGGGTTCAAGCATCCGAAACAGAGTGAACGGTACAACAACCTCTATTTTGTCGGGGGAACGGTGAACCCCGGCGGCGGAATGCCAATGGTGACCTTAAGCGGCCAGCTTGTAGGGGAGCAGATTGTGGAGAGGGATTCATCCCTTGCCTGAAGATGATCGAGCCTTTCTGGAGACGTTACCGGAAAGGCTGGTTTTCTCGAATATAGCCATTATAGTAACAACACGATTGTACCTTTTAAAACAAGGGGTGATGTCATGATCGTATCACTGCCTGTCCATTGGATCATTATCATCGATATACTTGCCTGGACGTTCTTTCATCTCGCCATTTCAGCCATATGCTTGAAACTGCCTTTTTCATGGTTTCTGGAAGATCATTTCTGGTTTCGGACGTTCGCTTTTGAACAATCGGGAAAACTGTGGCAGCGTTTGTTCCGGGTGAAAACGTGGAAGGGACTTATTCTCGATGGCACGATTTTTTTGAAAAAGGGATACAGCAAAAAAGGGTTGCATGGGACGAAGTCGAGGGACCTGATGGTGTTTGCGGCGGAAACGAAACGCGCGGAACTCACCCACTTGCTTTCCATTCTCCCTGCTCCGCTGTTCTTCATCTGGAATCCAGCATGGGCAGGAGGGGTGATGATCCTGTATGCCCTTGTCTTCAACCTTCCGATTATCGTGGTTCAGCGCTACAATCGGGGGCGCATCTCGGCCATCACGTCAGGACTTGGCAAGGAATCAAGCAGACTATTGTAAGGAAATGAGGGAACGCATATGAGTAAGAAGGTGATTGTCGTTGGGGCAGGTGTTGCGGGACTTGCCAGTGCCATCAGGCTTCAGCACGCGGGGTACGAGGTGGAGTTATATGAAAAAGGATCCACCCCCGGGGGCAAAATGAATCAAATTAAACTGGACGGCTACACGTTTGATCTGGGTCCGAGTATCGTCATGATGCCGGAACTGTATCGGGAACTGTTCGAATTATGCGGACGTGACCCTGATGATTATATCCCAATGGAAAAATTGGATCCGATTTACCGGGCCTATTTCACGGATATTCCCGACCAGCCTTTTGATATCTCGACGGACCTTATCCAAATGACCAAGACCATCGAATCCCTCAGCGAAGAGGATACGGAAGGATTTTTTCAATACCTGCATGAAATTTACAGACGATTTGTCATCGCCAAGCAACACATTCTTCAAAGACCTTTCCGTAAGAGAACGGATTTCTATAATTTCCCCCTGTTGACGAAAGTGCTGCAAATGAAACCATACGACACGGCAGACACGTTTATGGGGAGATTCATCAAGAATGAGCGGCTGAAGCAGCTGATCAGCTTTCAAACGCTGTACATCGGCATTTCTCCTCTAAAAAGTCCATCTTTCTATACGATGATCCCGATGATTCAATTTTTATATGGCGTATGGTTCATCAAAGGCGGAATGTATACGATGGCTTTAGGGATGGAGAGGCTCTTCAAGGAACTTGGGGGAACGATTCACTACGGCAAGGCGGTAGAGGAAATCTCCATTCAAAACCGCAAGGCGGACGGGATTATCGTGGACGGCGGGAAAATCCCTGCAGACTATGTGGTCTGTAACGCAGACTTCCCTTATGCCATGAAACACCTGGTGAAAGACAAGGCTTCCAAGGGCAGATTTACGGATAAGAAGATCGACAGCATGAACTACTCTTGTTCCTGTTTTTTGATGTATCTCGGGATGAACCGGAAATATGAAGAGGTCGATCATGTACATACATTTATTTTTAACGAAAAGCTCAATCAGAACCTGGAGGATATTTTTGACGGGAAGAAATTAACGAATGCCTCCTTTTATGTGTACATCGCTTCAAAGAAGGACCCATCCCTTGCACCTGAGGGGAAGGACGGTCTGTACATTCTAATGCCTGTTTCAAATATTGCTACAGCGGATTATCAATGGGACGAGGAAACCATCTCCTATTATCGCAACTATATTTTAAATGAATTAAAGAATATCCCCGGATTTGAAAATGTTGAAGATGAAATTGTCACCGAAACGTATACGACGCCATTGGATTTCGAATCGAAATTCAATGCCTATCGCGGGGCCACATTCGGCTTGCAGCCAACACTGGATCAAAGCAACCACAAGCGTCCCCAAAGCAAGGCAAGCCATTGTGAAAATCTGTACTTCACCGGGAGCAGCACCCATCCCGGTGCCGGTGTCCCGATCGTGCTGTTATCAGCCAGGATCACAGCACAGGAACTGATCCAGGATGATACAGGGCAAGTGTACGATTATTCAGCAAACATAAAACCTCAACGGGGATTGTCACATTAGGGACGTCACCCTTAGAGGAAGGAGGCAGGTTATATGACAGCTTCAGAAGTGATCAATCTCGTCTTGGGGGGCCTCGGGGTTGCGATTGCCATTATCCTGTTTTGGTCCTTGCCGGTCCCACGTTTCAAATCCAACAATACGGAGGGCCTGCCGTTTCTGTCCATCATTATCCCTGCCAGAAATGAAGAAGCGAGGATCACCCCGTTATTGCAGTCGTTGCAGGAGCAACGATTCAAGGGATTTGAGGTTTTGTTGGTGGATGACGATTCCTCGGATCGTACCGCGGCCATCGCGGAAAGCTACGGTGTCACGGTCCTCCAGAATAACGGGGCAGGGAAATCATCTGCCTGCTGGCGTGGTGCCAATGAGGCAAAAGGGAGCTGGCTGCTGTTCCTTGATGCCGATACCAGATTCATGAGTGTGGATGGACTACGTAATCTTCTTCATTACTATCAGGGAAAAGGCGCCAGGGGGATCCTTGCCTTGCAGCCCTATCATACAGTGGAGCGTGTGTATGAGCATCTCTCCATTGTCTTTAACATCATCGTGGTGGTGGGCATGAATCTTTTCACCATCTGGGGATCCCGCTTCAAAGCCGCCGGTTCGTTCGGTCCATGTATTCTATGTGATCGAGAAGATTACTTCTTATCCGGAGGGCATGAGAAAATCGAGGGGGCCATCATGGATGATCTGGCACTGGGGGAGGCCTTTCTTGAACAGAATCTTCCCGTTCGCTGCCTTGGCGGCAGAGGAATCATTTCGTTCCGCATGTATCCGGAAGGGGTGGGCAGCCTGATCGAAGGCTGGTGCAAAAGCTTTGCCGTTGGTTCCAAGTCCACTCATCCTGTGGTTATGCTGATGGTGATCCTCTGGATTACGGGAAGTTTAACCACCGCATCTTCATTGATTTCTTCGATTATTGTGGGAAATACCACCGCTATGATTGTCTATGGGGGATTGTATATCCTTTATGCTGTTCAAACAGCCTGGTTTTCCCGCAGGGTCGGGAATTTTAGATGGGGGTATTTCCCGTTTTATCCACTGTTCTTTTTGTTCTTTGCAGGGATTTTCATTTATTCTTTTGTCCGGGTGAATGTGTTTCATTCTGTGAGGTGGAAGGGGCGGAATATAAAGGTGTGAAAAAGGGTACTCTTCTAGTGTTTTGAAGGTAATGAGTCGTGAAAAAAGGGTGTCTGACCCCAGTAGGTCAGACACCCTTTTGCGGTTTGTGATGGAATGGTCTAACAAAAGAAAAATCGAAGAAATGGAGTGTGGATCATGGTGAGAGGGAACGAAGAGTGGATATAAGATAATCGTCATCACTTTATATGTAGTAATGAAGATTACCTTTCAGCTCGGTTCTCAAGAGTGAAAACCCGTTTATCAATATTAGTGATTCTGGTGTTCAGATAATGAAAGTCTGTTTCAGAACGTTGGCTGCCTACTTTTAACAAAGCAATGACATCTTCTGTCTGTGATGTTTCAATTCGATTGACTGTTTCTTTTATTTCTTTTACATCATTTCCTAACTCTTTCATATTACCCTCGAGTCCTTGCACTTTTTCGTCGAGTCCTTGCACTTTTCCATCGATGCCTTGCACTTTTCCATCGATGCCTTGCACTTTCCCATCGAGTCCTTGTACTTTTTCGTCGAGTCCTTGCACTTTCCCGTCGAGTCCTTGCAGTTTTCCATTGAGCCCTTCCATATTACGATTAAGCTCTTTCAAACTCTGGTCGAATTCCTTCATGTTCCGTTGAATATCGTATAACATGTTCACGATTTGCTTGTCCATTTTTTCACCTCCTTCTCACTATTATAGTATAAATGAAACGATGATACTACGATGATATTGTGTGAACGGAGATGCCAAGGAGACAGGTGCATTATTCCAGAAATCTTTGTTTCGAATAAGGTAGAATGAGATTCACTCCATGTTTTCAGAGTGGAACTTTTTGTAGCTATGATCTTGAAGTATGATAGAGGAGGGGACTCTAATGCTTCACCTTGGTCAAAAAGGAAGCAGGAGACCCGTCCCTATGCTTCTGCTTCATGAAAATTTTAAAGGAGTCAATACAACGGATGAAAAAGAAACTTATACTCATTCTAGCAGTCATTGCAATCATTTTTCTATTACTATTCGGCGCGTTTAAATTGATGAATGCAAGAACCTTTCAACTATTTGGAGGACTGACTAATAAAGTGGAAACCAATCAAAAAGTGGTGGCTCTAACGTTTGATGACGGCCCAACCAAGAATGTGGATGACATCATCGCATTGTTAAAAAAGTATGATATCAAAGCAACGTTCTTTCTGATCGGGAATGAAATGGAAGAGAATCCTGAAGAAGCGAAGAAACTGGTGGAAGAAGGTCATCAGATCGGAAATCATACGTATTCTCACCACCGGATGATTTTGAAATCACCTTCGTTCATTAAGGCGGAAATCGAAAAAACAGACGATCTCATTCGAGAAGCGGGCTATTCAGGAGAAATTGACTTTCGGCCGCCGAACGGAAAGAAGATAGTAGGGTTGCCCTATTATTTATCAAAGCATCATCGAGACACGATTATGTGGAACATCGAACCGGATACCTTCTATACGGACGCTGATGATAAGATTAAATATGTCAACGACCATGTTACACCGGGTTCGATCATTTTAATGCATGCCATGTATGATAAAACGGGTGAAGAGCTGAAGGCTCTTGAAGGGGTTATTCAGTCATTATCCGATGAAGGGTATTCATTTGTAACGGTGAATGAACTTCAGGAATTAAACGGTCAATAGTGTGCATGATGTGGGGGAGAATTCCGGTGAAGGAAATGTCTTCCATTCAGACGGTTATCATTTATGGTAGCCGTCTTTTTTTTGATTCGTCTAAAAGCACGTGGACGGTTCTGTTGCTTCCTTTTGAGTAGGAAAGGAAGAAAATGTTCCTCCTTGGGAAAGTGAAATGAGCTGATAGACCTGGTCTTTTTATCCTTAATATTCACTTTAAAAGGAAATTCCAGGGAGGATCGAAACATGGGCCAGTACTTGCGTATATTAGGCGAACAGTCTTGATTACAGCGCAGAGCTTTCATCCTGCTGCCTTTTTCTAACCTTTGAACTCAGATCTATCTACCTATAGGGCTTTCCCAATAGGTAACAGGCATGACCAATGCTATATTCGAAGTGTTAGAAAATTAAGACAAAGGGGATGGGAAAGGAAATGAAGGGAAAAAAAATGTTAGTGTATGCATTGGGGACAGGCCTATTGCTCGGTTCCGGGAATATTCCGGCACTGAATGTACTGGCAGAAAAACCAACTTCCATTGAATCCGTACTTGCCAACATGTCGCCACAGCAGCTGGAAAACTATAAGCAGCTTCAGTCAGTGGAGAAACAAGGTCTTTATTTAGATCGAACGGTTAACCTTAAGAGTGACAGCCCGGTGAAAGTCATCGTGCAGCTTGATCACCATCCTGAAAAGGTCGCTCAGTTGAAGGCGAAACTGGAAGGAAAGAACCTGGACTCTGGTGAAGCAAAGGCACATGTAGAAAAGGATCAAAAAGACTTCAAAAATGAATTAGCTAAAATGTTCAAGGGTAAAAGTAATAACGGTTACAAGATAGGCCAGGTGTTTAAAAGCGCCATGAACGGTGTTTCCTTGGAACTTCCAGCTAATCGAATTGAAGAATTAATCAATCTGGATGTGGTAAGAGCGGTCTACAGCAACGTCGACGTTCAGATCGATCCACCGGTTCCTTCAGAGGAGCAATCTAACCCATCAGCGGAAGAGTATATGATGGAAAGCCTTCCTTACTTAGGAGTCGATAAGCTACATAATGAAGGGTTTACCGGCAAAGGAATCAAAGTGGGGGTCCTTGATACAGGGATTGATTATCACCATCCTGACCTGGATGAAGTCTATAAAGGCGGTTATGATTTCGTGGACAATGATGATGATCCTATGGAAGCAACGTATCAAGAATGGAAAGAGTCCGGTTTACCGGAATTTTCGAATGGCAATTCCTATTATACTGAACATGGGACTCATGTGGCCGGTACGGTTGCCGGTGAAGGGGATAATGAAAGCGAATATAGCATAAAAGGGGTGGCACCTGAAGCCGATCTATATAGCTACCGTGTCCTCGGGCCTTATGGAAGAGGGTCGAGTGAAGGGGTCATTGCAGGGATTGATCGTGCCGTTGCGGACGGAATGGATGTCATCAACCTTTCGCTTGGGGCAGGTGTAAATGATCCCCTGTATCCGACTTCTGTAGCGGTGAATAACGCTGTTCTCAGCGGTGTGACGGCTGTCGTTTCGGCTGGTAATAGCGGAAGTGAATCCTTTACATTAGGCTCACCTGGAACCGCTGCCCTTGCCTTAACGGTTGGTGCAAGTGATGTCCCGATTGATATCGCGACATTCAAAGGGCAATATGGATCAGAAAGCGTCAATCTTCGGCCGATGGCCAGAAATTATAGTGATCATCTCGAAGATTTAGAGGATAGTAGTATGCAACTTGTAGATGTGGGTCTTGCTGCCAGTAACAATGATTTTATCGGTAAGCCGGTAGCCGGGAATATCGCATTGATCAGCCGTGGTGACATATCCTTTGTTGATAAGATTAAAGCCGCAGCAGCCCATGGAGCTAAAGCCGTCATGATTTACAACAATAACGGGGAAGAAGGACATATCCCTCATTTCCTTGGAGAGGGAGTCGATTTCATTCCTACATTCTCTTTGACAAAGGCAGATGGAGAGGCGTTGAAGGCAAGCATCCAGGAAGGTGAAACCTTTACCTTTAGCGATATGCAAGCCATCACCACAGAGGGGGACCGCCTGGCCGATTTCAGTTCAAGGGGCCCATCCAGAATGAATTATGATATCAAACCTGAAATTGTTGCCCCTGGTGTGGGCGTGCTATCAACGGTTCCTTCCTATATCAACGATAAAGAAAATGGAACGTATGATTACGCCTATGCGAGGTTATCGGGAACTTCAATGGCATCCCCTCATGTAGCAGGGATGGCGGCCCTATTATTACAATCCAATCAAAACTTGGAACCGGCTGATGTGAAATCCATCTTCATGAACACCGCGGATTCTATGAACGGTGATTATAGTGTCTATGAAGTCGGCGCAGGCAGGGTGGACCCTTATGAAGCCATTCATTCAGATATGAATTTTCAGGTCATTGATGAGACAACCACCCTCATGAATGGAGAAGAAATGAGCATTGATGAGAAGACCGGTGGGATGAGCTTCGGATTTCAGTATATTGACAAGTCACTGAGAGATCAGCGTACGATTATGATCGAGAACTCCGGTGAAGAGACGAAAACGTTTACTGGAAGTATGGAGTTTACCAATCAGTCCCATGACGCTTCCAAAAACGGAATCCATCTATCTTTTGATGAAAAGGTTAAGGTCAAGGCCGGGATGAAAAAGAAAACGAACGTATTCCTAACTATCCCTAAGACAGCTGAAGAGGGGTACTATGAAGGATATATCCGTTATGTGAATGAGGAAGATCCTTCTGAAGAATATCAAATCCCATTTGGTATCCGAATTTCTGAAGAAGGATTTGAATCAGTCAGAGCTTTCAACTTCTCGACGAAAGAGAATAATCAATTCGGAGCTATATTCAATTACACTCCAATGGATTTCACGTTGAAGTCACCTATGGAACAGATCAGCGTCGTATTGGTCGATGGGAAGACGAATAAAGAAATGGGACTGGTCGGGGTCATGGATGCTTCAGGGATCAATGAGGGACAGAGAATCATCATTAACTCTGCCTTTGCAGGTTACTATTACCCTTATGAAGATAACCGTATCTCAGTCAACCCTGCATTGGCACCGGAAGGCCATTACAAGCTAAGATTAGTGGGGACGAACAGTGAAGGGAAAACGTTCACGAAAGAAACCGATACATTCATTGATAATACAGCCCCGGAGTTTTCAAGTACATTGCCGACCGGTGTGTATGAGTATAAGGAAGGACAAGAGACGGTCCCATTCTCCATGTCCCTTTTTGATAAGACCATTGAAGATATGAAGAAAGCGGGACTCGAAGCCTCCCAATCCAATAATTACATTGTCTATCATTATGGATCACCATTCCCAACAGGGGTATTAAATACTGATGGTGAAGGGAACCTCTCGGATGAAATCTTGATGAACCCGATCCTCAGCCGGTATCCTGTTGGGTTCTTTGCACACGATTCCGCCGGAAACTTCGCACAGGGTGGACCAATTGTCAATAGCTTTGTAAAAGAAGGCACACAATATGCCACGGCTTCGATGGATAAAAAAGAACTCATGGCAGGCGATAAGCTGACGATGACACTATCGTCTCATAATGTGAAGCAACTGAAAGAAGGATCTTTCTCAGTAGATTACGACAGCAATCAGCTTGAGTTGACGGACGTGAAGATCCACCCTGATTTCGTTAAGTATGGTGATTCTGACATTACGTATGAGGACAAGGGGAAAAGCAGCTCTACAAGACACCTGGATGTTCATCTGAATGTGGAGAATCCGGAAGTGGAAGTAAATGGAGACATTCCGATGGCAGAAGTGACGTTTGAAGCGAAGGATGCTAAATTTTACAGAATGAACTATGTAACGGCGCCGACCTTCTCAAGCAAGTATACAGACATAAACGGTCAAACGACTAACTTAAAAGGATATTTTGAAGGGCAATATCCGGAACTGCTGCGCGGCTATTCAGAGATAAGAGGGGACATTAAGGCTCAAGGATTCTTTGGTACCGACGGAGTATATGACAATAATATTGACTATTCAAACGCTCCCGTTTCCATCAAGGTGACCGATTGGGAAGGCAACGTACATGACGGGGAAATGGTCCGCAACAATGACTTTATAGCGAAACTCCCAGTGACCGATAAACCTTTCGAGATGGAAGTGACGATTCCTGGACACTTCCCGGTCAAATCCACGTTCACGATTTTTGATCAACGTGAAGATAAGATTGTCGGCACATGGCATGGTCTTCCTCTGCGCGCACAGGATGCCGGGGACATCAACCAGGACAGTGTCATTGATATCATGGATGCGATCGAGATGAAAAACAGCTGGGGAACAGATGACCCACATTCGGACCTGAATTTCGACGGAACCGTTGATGCGAAGGACTTCGAGTTAGTCGAATACAACTTCCTTGAAGCAGATCCTGGTGTTGATTCTGCCCCGAAACCAGTGGAGAAATATAAAGGAAAGACCTTGGAAGATATTAAAAATGAATTAGGCATTGAATAGAAAGAGGATGGAGACAAAGGCATGAGCTGCCTTTGTCTTTTTTTATTTGATGCTTTAGTGGAGGTATACAGAAGAGCCACAGTAGAGGGACCCCATATCCTTTGAAAAACTGCTATAATAATCTCATTGATCATGTATGTCAGTACGACTGAGTAATGGAGAAACAGGCCAGGGTATCTGTCCCTGTAGCTTTTTAAATAATAATAGAGGTGACCCCATATTATGAGCTGGAAGGTAAAGAGCTTCAATGAACTATCAACCCACGATCTATACGGGATTTTACAAGTAAGGACCCAGGTGTTTGTCGTGGAACAGGAATGTGCCTACCTGGAAGTCGATGGGAAGGATCTGCACGCCCATCATCTTTATAAGGAAGAAAACGGGAAGGTGGTTGCCTATGCACGGCTCCTACCTGCGGGTGTTTCCTACAACGAACCGTCCATCGGGAGGGTCCTCGTGAAGGAAGCCTATCGTCGGAAAGGGTTCGCAAGCGAGCTGGTGAAAAGAGGATTGGCCTTCATTCATGATGAGTGGGGGGACCAACCGGTGAAGATTCAGGCACAGGAATATTTGCGGGAGTTCTATGGGTCATTTGGATTCAAGGCGATAACGGAGACCTATCTGGATGATGGGATTCCCCACATCGATATGATTTTGCAGAATCCTACCAGTTAAAAACATGCCAAACAAGCCACGGGGACAGGTCCCGTGGCTTGTTTAAGTTGCCGATATGGAAGCATGAGAACCGTCCCTATGCTTCTATTCTTTTAAAAATTAATTTCTCCAATGCGATATGAAGGCTGGAGGTTACGGCGATGTTGGAGGAGTCGATTCCAAGGTGGGTCATGGTCTGGGCGATTTCAGGTCTGATTCCGGAGAGGATGGTTCTGATTCCGATCAGGGATAGGGCATCCACTACCTTGAAGATGCGGTCTGCTACCATCGTATCGATGATCGGAACGCCGGATAGGTCAATCACCATGTATTCCAGGGATAATTCGTTCCCTTTTGAAAGTGCTTTATCCATCAGTTCTTGAGCTCTTTCGGTGTCTATGTCACCGATTAAAGGGAGAACTCCCACTTTCTTCGTGATTTTGATCACCGGGATGGATAACTCCAAAGCTGTCGCTTCTGCCGCATTTATGCGGGTATAAAACCTTCTTGTATACGACATGGTCAGCCAATGTACGGCCCTGTCCACCACAGCATCAAAATCTGAGATCAGATCATAGAATTGATCAAATGATATATCAAATTTTGAGGCTTCCTCTTTTATGATTTGCCCGATCAAATTCCGGTAATCTCTCACTTCATCCAGGGCCACCTCCAAAGGAAGATTGAAGTTAACGAGTGTATCGACAGCTTCCGCCCCCCACTCCTTCAACTGTTCGAATGCCGTATCCAGGTCACTCTCAATCGATTTCGCATAAATGTCGATGATATCCTCACGCCAGCTATGAAGTTTGGATTTTATGTTAGGGTACTCGCTTAATCGTAAATTATCTTTTTGAACAATCAGTTCTTGCTTTTGGCTCAATACTTTTTCACAGATTGCTTTGGTATATGTTTGTCTGCCTTGATCGATCATGTACGTAACGCCTCTCCTTTTACTGTAGTTTCCAACTATATTTTAACATAATGGATGCTGAAGGTTGGAGTGGGAACGTTTGGGATGGGGAAGGGACCAGGTACGGAAGTTGGGTTGTTTGTAGGAATAGCAAAGAGATTCGTGAAGAAATGTGGCTGATTTGCCACTTTTCTTCGACCGTAGAGTGGGAACGGATCACACTCTGCTTTTTTTCTTTTGGAAGGGGAATAAAACCTTTCTGATGAGTTGGTGAGAATCGGGGTGTTTGTAATGGGGGATGTATAGGGAATGGTGAAACGTAGACACCGCTTTAGCACTTCTTTTTCACTAAAAAGGAAGCAGGAGAACCGTCCCCATGCTTCTAAAAAACCCTAACAATGGTGAAGCTAAAAGAATGATAAGCAGGTCAATGAAAAAGGAGGATGTTATGTATGAAAGCAGCGTGGTTCAGTGAGTTTGGTTCAGCATCGGAGGTTCTTCAAGTAGGGGAGGTTGAGAAGCCTGTCCCTTCACATGGGGAGGTCCTGATCCGTATGTATACGTCGGGTGTCAATCCTTCTGATACGAAGAAGCGTCTTGGCTCATTCCCGGATTTACTTGATCATGGTCCTGTCATCCCGAATAGTGACGGGGCGGGAATCATAGAAGCGGTTGGCGCGGGGGTTCCTCATTCACGCATCGGTGAACGGGTCTGGGTGTATCAGGCCCAATATGGACGTCTTCACGGTACGGCCGCTGAGTATGTATCCATTGAAAGTAACCGTGCCGTTCCTCTTCCTGAAAACACGAGCTTTGTGGAGGGGGCTTGTTTGGGGATTCCAGCCATGACCGCCCATCGGAGTGTGTTCTCTGACGGTCCAGTAGAGGGGCAATGGCTGTTGATCACAGGTGGTGCCGGAAGGGTTGGCCACTATGCGATTCAATGGGCAAAGCATGCAGGTGCAAAGGTGATTGCGACAGCGAGTAACGAGGAAGCGCGGAGGCACTGCGTAGAGGCGGGAGCGGATTATGTCGTCGATCATCGGAGTGACGAGATGGTCGAAGAAGTGCTGGAGATGACAGGTGGAGTCAAAGTGGACAGGGTGATCGACGTCGAATTTGGTGCGAATCTGCCAAGGGTACTGGAGCTGATCCGTATCGGGGGAGTGATTGCGACGTACTCGTCCACGGTTGTGACGGAACCCGTTTTGCCTTTCAGGGACATGATGTTCATGGACCTGACCCTTCGAATGATTATCGTATACGCCATGCCGGAAAGTGCGAAGCAGGCGGCGATCGAGGATATTACAAATGCCCTTGAGAATAATCGACTGCAGCATCGTATTGCCGAAACCTATCCCCTGGATGACATTGCAACGGCGAATCAGCAGATAGAAGATGGCGGCTTTTACGGGTGTGTGGTGGTGGAAGCATAGGGACGGTTCTGTTGCTTCCATTTTAATTAAAAAGGAAGTACGAGAACCGTCCCCATGCTTCCCTTGACTTTCTCCCCGAATTTTATTATCGTTATAAAAAACTAAATACGATTTTCACATTCGTATAACTCCAATAATATGGTTTGGAGGTCTCTACCAGGAACCAGAAAATCCTGATTACGAAGAAGGTACCGTTCGGTGTATTTTCTTCGTAATCAGGATTTTTTTTATAGAAAAATTGAGGAGGTCCACCATGAATTATTCAAAAATGCCTAAAATTGAACTGCACTGCCATCTTGATGGGAGCGTCAGACCCGAGACAATTATTGATTTAGCAAAAAAAGACGGGATCCATATCCCTTCATTTGATAGGGAAGAGATGAGAGGGGAACTCATTGCCCCATTGGACTGCGAATCATTAGATGATTACTTGGAGAAATTCTCGATTCCCAATGACGTGATGCAGTCGAAAGAAAATTTGAAGAGAATCACCTTTGAACTCTATGAAGATGCAGCGGGGGAAAACGTGAAATATATGGAAGTCCGGTTCGCCCCGTTGCTTCATACACAGAAGGGATTATCGGTGGAAGAGATCATCGGAAGTGTCATCGAAGGAATGAAAGAGGCGGAAGAGCAATTTGATATTAAAGGGAATATCATTCTGTGCTGTATGAGAACGATGTCTCCGGAAAGTGCCTTTGAGGTTGTGGAAAAGGGGAAGAACTTCCTCGGAAAAGGAGTCGTCGCCATTGATTTATGTGCGTCCGAAGAGGAAGGATTCTGCAGGGAATTCATTGAACCCATCTCCCTCGCCAGAGAATACGGCTACAGAGTCACCATCCACGCCGGTGAAACGGGAGTCGGAAGAAATGTTCTCGAGGCGGTTGAATGGCTCGGGGCCGAACGAATCGGGCACGGCGTTTACATAACAGATTGTCCCGAAGCCTATCAGGTTGTAAAAGAGAAGGGGATCGTCCTTGAAATCTGCCCGACGAGTAATGTCCAAACAAAAGCTGTGGAGGAGTTCCGCGATCATCCACTGTACGATTTTCACCGGGACGGCATCAAGATTACCATCAATACCGACAACAGAACGGTATCGGATACCACAATGACGAAGGAATGTGAACTCGTCTGGGGTGAATTTGCCTTGAATGAAGAGGATTATCGGGCGATTTATATGAACAGTGTCGAAGCTGCTTTTGCGAGTGATGAGGTGAAGGATGGGTTGAGGAGGTATTTGTAGAAAGCATGGGGACGGTTCTGTTGCTTCCGTTTGACAAGAAAGGAAGCACGAGAACCGTCCCCGTGCTTCCTAATTTCAGTTACCAATTCTTCTTGACAGTTTCCTTCACATCTCCAACTTTTTCTTGCATCTTCCCTTTATCCTTGTCGCGTTCGCCTTCTGCAATCATAGAATCGTCGTTTGTCAGTTTTCCTAAGCCTTTCTTCAAATCTCCTTTCACCTGTTTTTGCTTTCCACTTGTTTGATCATGATTTTCTCTCATTTTTCACTACCTCATTTCTATAGTTTTATTTCCTATTATTCAATATCCAATTGGAATGCAAATAAAACAAAAAGGGAGACGGGAAATAGTGGGAATTTGTAAATGACGAACGTTCTGCTGCTTCTTTTCTAACCGAAAGGAAGCACGAGAACCGTCCCCATGCTTCCTCAAAAAATGTCTTTCTTTTCTGCACGTCCATAGTGTATGATACATAGTATAAAGCATATAGTGTACGACACACAGTATTTATAATCTAAGAGGTGAACGTATGGATAAGTCACTGCTGACATCGTTGACGACGGAATTGCGGAGGGGGACTTTGACCCTGGCCGTATTGAGTCAATTGCGGACACCGCAATATGGATACTCACTCGTTCAATTATTGGAGAAAAGCGGAATTTCGATGGAGCAGAGTACACTCTATCCACTGCTGCGCCGTTTGGAGAAACAGGAACTGGTCACGAGCAGCTGGGACCGGACGGAAAGCAGGCCGAGGAGGTATTATGTGTTGAGCGAATACGGCATTGAGATCTTAGGACAGTTACAGACCGAATGGGAAAAGATGTCTGGGGAATTGGCCATTTTATTAAAGGGGGACGAGGAAGGATGAAGCTTGTTGAACTCTATATTCAAGAAGTGATGAGAAGGCTTCCGGAGAAGAACCGGGATGATATTGCCTTGGAATTGAAATCGACGATTGAAGACATGCTGCCGGACGATTACACAGAAGAGGATGTGAGAGAGGTCCTGACTTCACTTGGAAATCCGGCCGTATTGGCTTCGAATTATCAAGACAGGCCGATGCATCTGATCGGTCCGAGATATTATGATCTGTATATAACTCTATTAAAGATCATTCTCCCGCTTTCCGTTGCGATCACGTTCATCGTGTTGGCCGTTTCATCTGTTTTGAGCTATTCAGGGGAATCAAATCCCATCGAGGTGCTCTTGTCGATTGTAGGAAATGGGCTGGGCGAGGCCATCGGAACAGCCATGCAGGTCTTCTTTTGGGTGACCCTCACATTTGCCGTCATCGAGCGGACCGTTTCAACAGACAGTCAGACTCCCATCACCATGAAAGGGAAAGAGTGGACGCCTGATGACTTGAAAGACATCCCCTATATCCCGAAAGAAAAACGAATTTCCAAGTTTGAGATTTTCGGAGGCTTGGTTTGGACGATCATCTGGTCCACCTGTTACTTTAAAGCCTCAAGTATCGTCGGTATGTATGAAAAGAAGGACAGCGGAAGAGAATTCACTCCTTTTTTCAACGGTGATGTGCTCATTGGGTATTGGCCGTTGGTCGTATTCCTGATCGCCTTGGAACTTCATCTGCTCCTTAAAAAATGGAAAGCGGGGGTCTGGACCAGGAAGCTTGCGATCGTGAATGCAGTCTATCAGTTCATTCCCGTTCTAGCCTTTATGTTCATGTTCAGGAATACGGAGTTGCTGAATCCCGGATTCATCGATCGAATCCAGGAACTATTCAACGGCTCCTTCAACTTCCAGTGGCTCTATCTCACAATATCCGTTGCGCTACTAGTCGCAGCCGTGATCAACAGCTACGACGGATTTAAAAAAGCCTGGAAGCATGGGGACGGTTCTGCTGCTTCCATCTGATGTGAAAAAGAAGCACGAGAACCGTCCCCGTGCTTCTAAACCGCTTGAATCATTTCCACCCGATTTCCAAAAGGGTCCCTGAACTCAAATCGCTCAAATCCGGGGATCGGTATTCCTTCAAGGATTTGAATGTTATTTTTCTCTAGCACATTTCTCCAAGTGGAGATATCATCGACCTGATAAGCTAAGTGCGCTTTCGTTTTGGAACGGTCGACTCCATCTTCCGTGCCGACGTGAACATCTCGGTCTCCGACTTTTAACCAAAACCCGCCCCTACCTTTTAGTGAGGCGGGTTTTTCCATTTCAGGTAAGCCAAGAAGACCGCAATAGAAGTCTTTCCCTTCGTTCTCAGAACCTTTTGGAATCGTGATTTGGACGTGGTGTATACCAAGAATCATCGTATCTCCCCCTAATGTGAGTGGACAGCAAATAAAAAACAAATCTTAATTCCATCCTATTCCTCCCATTTCAATAAGTAAATGACGATTCCTTTATTATGTATGATAAGATTTACTTATTATGGATATATATGCTAATGAAGAAGGGGTTCATTGAAACCTTCATGATTTGAAAATCGTCAAATAGATGAACAGGGGGTGCCCAATGTTTTGGTTGAAGTTTGTCTTGATTGCGTTGGTCGTTTTTGCCCTTATCTCGTTTGTTAAATTTATTTTGCGAAGAACGTTGAAGATCGAGAAAGTAAAGAAAGAATTTTTTTCTAATAATTATATTGATGACTTGCATCGTAAAGTGGACAAATGGGTGAGGCGTTTGACCGGGCTCACTTTAGCTATACTCATATTGGTTCAGATTAACAATGAGGCCATTCATTATTTGTTGATAGTGGGATTGATTTTCACCTCCCTGCTGGACTATGGTGTGAAAGCATTCTTTGAGTATAGATACAGTGAAGTCCCGAAGCAGGCGATCTTAACGGTAACAGAATGGTTTCTGGTGATGACAGCTGTAGTGGTTGTGTTGCAGTTGGGGGTCCTGGGTTCATTTTAAGAAGCAGGGGGACGGTTCTGCTGCTTCCTTTTCTGCAGTGGACATATCCCTAAAAATCTTTTTTCGGAAAGGAGGAGGAGGATGGAACTCTTCTTCTTAAAAATCATGCTCATCTTGATGATCTACCTTTTGCTGATGTACACATTCCACCGAGGGATAAGCAGCTGGCTCGGTGTGGGTAAACGGAAAATATTTTCCCATGATATCATTAATGAACACCATGAAAAAGCGGATACATTACACAGGAAAATCATGATAGTCGCCTTGTTCTCGTGTCTCATTATAGATGTCATTTTTGATTCTGAGCACTGGTATCAGAATCCTTACTCGTACATGATGCTCCTTCTCATCAGCGGTTCACTCCTGAAAGCCTACATGGAATGGAAGTATGTTGAGAATAAACGTGAATGTACCTATACAATATTGGAAACGAGTTTCGGATATGGTCTATTAATCTTGTTATTAACAGTGGGAATTGAATTGGTATTTTAAACAAAAGCATGGGGACGGTTCTTCTGCTTCTATTTTTACCGAAAAGGAAGCACGAGAACCGTCCCTTTGCTTCCTAAAGATTATCTGTACTAATCCTTGGGGCATCGGATTGTAGAGAGGCTGCCGCTTTGGCGTTATCGTTGTATCGGTCCTGTTTCTTTTCGGATGTGCTGTATTCTTTGGGTGTTTTCTTTTTGTCGTTCATCATTTCACCTCCTATGGATATTATGCTCCATTTTCACTGGGAAAATGAATGTGGGAATGCGGGATGGTGGTGCATCCTTGGGGAAGGTTCTGCTGCTTCTTTTTTTACCGAAAAGGAAGCACGAGAACCGTCCCTTTGCTTCTCCAGAAGGAATTAAGGTTTTTCTGAAGAATACTACAAAGAGCTGCTTTTTTTTGCAGAGATGCCATCATGTCATTACATACGTATTTTCAACTCATTTAGGACCTGAGGAGGAACCGACATGTCCAACAGTAATCAAATGCTTTCTAGAGTGGAGGATGACCGGGTACTTGTGCTGGAGAGGATCTTCGATGCACCGCGTGACCTGGTATTCAGTATGTTCAAAGAGCCCGAGCATCTTCAAAACTGGTGGGGACCAAGAGGCTGGGAGCTTCCTGTGTGCCATATGGATTTCCGGCCGGGCGGAGTGTGGCATTACTGCATGAAGTGCGCGGACCGGGGTCAGGGACAATTCTTCGGGATGGAATCCTGGGGAAAAGGGATGTATAAAGAAATCATTGAACCGGAGAAGATCGTCTATGTCGATGTGTTCTCGGATGCGGAAGGTCAGACGAACGAAGACATGCCGTCAACGGAAGTGACGTTGGAGTTCATTGAAATGGACGGTAAGACGAAGTTGGTCAATCGTTCTGTATACTCTTCGGCAGAAGCCCTCAAGACCGTCCTGGATATGGGAATGGAACAAGGAATCACTGAAACGTGGGATCGTCTGGAAGAAGCTATGCAAAAGCTGAATTAATACATGATTTTTTGAGGAGTGGAGAATTCATGATCACGAAAGTCGGTCAAATTATGTTGTATGTGGATAACCAGGATGAGGCAGTCCATTTTTGGACGGAAAACGTAGGGTTTACAGTAAAGGCTGAGGAAGATAACGGTCAGGGAATGCGATGGATTGAAGTGGCTCCAACCAAGGAGTCTGAAACAAGCATCATTCTTCATAATAAAGAATTCGTAGCAAAAATGTCACCAGGTGTAAATCTGGGTACTCCTTCTTTAATGTTTTTCACCGATCGATTTGATGAACTCTATACCGGTTTATCCAATAAAAAGGTCAAAGTAGGCGAAATCGTTGAGATGCCTGGGGGCAGAGTATTCAACTTTGCAGACCATGAAGAAAATTATTTTGCGGTGATGGAGAAGAAGTAAGTTAGTATGCCAAGGGGACAAGTACCGTGGCTCTCTTGCCCGAATGGGAGAAGAGGCGGAGGGACCTGTCCCCTTGGTTTTTTTATGGTCTTTCCAACACAGTAGCAAGCATGTTATGCACGACCTCATGATCCCGTACATCATGCAAGCGATACTCCTCACCGGGCAATGAATACCACTCCTCAGCTCCCACGTAGGTGATCGATAGCGTAAGGGCACCATCCTCGTCACACGTCGTGACCAGTTCAAGTTCTCCACTGATCACCCCGACTTCAGACGTCATGACCCCGTGGGTGGCTGTAAAAACAGTTGATTTCTTTTCCATATGCAGGCCTCCATTTCTGGGTTTGAATTTCAAAAAGGAAGCACGAGAACCGTCCCCGTGCTTCCCAAAAATCAATACACGCAGCTGTTTAGCATGCCTTGAAGGGCGGTCTTTTCTGAAGATTGCAGGCTCAATCCCCATTTGTATTTGGTGCTGATCCACCATTTGGAGTAACCGCATGCTGCTGCGGTCCGCGGTGGCTGCCATGTGGATGGATCCTGGTCGCCTTTGGAGCGGTTGGAGCTTGCGCTGACGGCGATCAGCTGGGGACCATTCAGGTCATTGGCGAAGTCTTCACGCTTAGCCGTCGTCCAGCTACTGGCTCCAGAGCGCCATGCTTCTGCAAGGGGAACAACGTGATCGATATCAAGGTCGGACGGATCAGTGAACGTGACCCCGTCGTAATAACTGTACCATGATCCGGATGTTACAGGGCAGCTGCCGCTGTAGCTGTCGGCGTCACGTTGCAAGACGAGTTGGCGCGTGTCACATCCGTTCCCTTGGCCGATCCAATGGGGAAACTTATCACGGGAATAGCCGGTCATGGAGCTTTCCGATTTGACAGTCAACGCGTTCAACTGAGATTGGGCCGTGGACTTGGACGGTGTGCCGGGCGGGAATGCCAGGGCAGACGGCAGGAATAAAGCGAACGAGAGAAACAAGGCAACGACAAACATCAATGAGTTCTTTAGCATGGGGATGCCTCCTATATGTATTTTTTTATATCAACATGTCATTCCCTAAAGAGAATGGGATGTTAATAGAGAAACAGCGCAGGCAGTGAGACATGAATTTTTTAGAGGAAATAGCATAAGGTGTGTTCGCTTCTACTTGAAATGATAGGGGATGGAATAAGCTTCTCACAAGTTAATATTTTGTAAATCAGGGGGCTTTTAGAAAGATGGATCTTTATGCCTGTACCTTCAGAATCATATGGTCACCAGGTGTGAGAGATTAGTGTGACGTAATGACTACATGGAGAAATGTGTGGATATGACAGAGTGAGTTTGAAATAATTGGATAAAGGGAGGGGGACAATGAAAAAAAACATACTGACTGTCCTGTTTGTCATTGCATTTGGATGGATAAGTTATTCCGTGTTATACAACGGTTTTTCCGGCGTGAAAAGCATGACCATACAAGAATACGATAGAACATTTGACGATGCTGAAAAGGTTACCGACCATGAAGTCATCTCAACCGTCACAGGAATCCTTAATCGATCGAATAAAATAACCGATGTGCATTATAAACTGGCCGTAGAGCCTACATACAAAATTCAATTGGAATATCAAGAGACGGAGGAAGTGTTATACCTTCACGAAGGCTTCGATACAAATGAAACGTTGATTTCGAGTGATCGTAGTGAACATTATTACAAAATCAATCAGAAGCAGACCGATACAATTGTTCAGCTATTATTGACACAGAAATTGGAGGATGGATCATGATACATATTCAGAAAGCAAACGAGGGTCATGGGAAAGGGATAAAAAAAGTTTGTTCTGAGGGTTATTGGGCAACCTACCGCGATATTTATACGAAAGAATATATTGAAAGAGTGATAGAAGAATTTTATAACGAAGAGCGGATCCTTAAAGAAGTGACTACATCGGACCGGAATTGGGGAGGCTATTTTGTCGCGCTTGAAAACAGTGAGGTCATTGGTGCTGGCGGGGGCGGGATGATTAGTGAGAACGAGGGAGAGCTGTATGTCTTATACCTGGATCCGAACAGGCGCAATGAAGGGATCGGGACCCGATTGCTGGATGCCATCACCCAGCAGCAGAAGGAAGAATTCCATGCAGGGAAGCAGTGGGTGTCGGTTCAGAAAGGAAACCAGAAGGGAATCCCTTTTTACGAAGCGAAGGGGTTTGTATATGAGAGCGAACAGCCTGTTTATGGGAATGAGCAGGGGGAGTATCGTTCGTTGAGGTATTCACGTTTCATTTGAAGAAGTATGGGGACGATTCTTCTGCCAAAAAAGAAGCACGGGAACCGTCCCTGTGCTTCCCGTACTTACCTTGAAATAACCGGAACCCACAATTCATGCCGAGGTTTATGCCTCGGTCCATAATAACATTCAATACAAGGTAAATGTGCCAGTTCATACCCTGAGGTTGGGACCCATTCAGTATATAAACGTTTCCAGGCTTCTCGAACATTCGGAAAAACGGCCCACGTACTCGGTGGAATCACGAGCGCTTCCATTCCTTCACGAAGCTCCCCGTCATATCGCACCCCCATGAAATACGTGAATTCTTCCTCCATGATGGCCGCTTCCTTCCCGCAAACTCCTAATATGCCTTCCAAGGAGCACTTCGGCTTCTCCCACGACATATCGATTAATTCCTGCATGAAGCCTTCTTTCTTCGCTTTGCTCCAGAGGATCGGGATGATGTTAAAGGCTCGGTTGGTGTTAACGGATTCCCCTTTTCCTGCCAATCTGAGTTCAAAATCCAATTGCTCAATTCGATAGTCCATTTTTCAGTGTCTCCTTTACCGGAATGTAAAAAGATATGAGCCGGGAAGGAAGCACGAGAACCGTCCCCATGCTTCCCCATGCTTCACCCCTTAAACGTAAACAATTCCTCAGAACGAACTAGTGGTTCGTTTGATGTCTTCTCTTCTTTTACCTTCTTTTTAACTTTCACATCACTGTCAATCAGCGCCTTCTTTAATGTGGAGCTGATGGAATTAATCGATAGGATCAGGATCGAGAACAGGATCAACGGTACGACCACAAGCAGCGGATTCGTGAACACCTGTTGGATGTTCATGCTGATGGTGGCAGCCCATTCGTTTGTTTCTGAAAAATAAACCGGGTTGCTCGGTTCAAAGGGACCGATGGCGAATTCAGCTACCTTCATGCCGCCAAGGGCCATCAGGATGATGCCTAGTTGAATGAGCAGGGAAAGGGCCTGTGACACCTGTTCGGAAAATAATACAATCGATTGACGCAGAAATTGGGGCAGCAGATGTTTGCGAATGAGATGAAAGCGGCTTGCTCCCATGGTTTTCGACACGTCGACAAATTCCTGCTTCATAAAGAGCTTCATTTCCTCTCCCAGATAGATTCCGAGAGAAGGAATGGTGATAGCGGCAATCCCCACAAGCTGGATGAAGAAATATCGGCCGGATGGGAGGGCGTCTCCCTGGAAAGCACCCTCCAGTGGGGCCAACAGTCCGAACACGACAATGGCAAGGGGGAGATATTGAAACGCCTCACCCAATCCTTTCAATGTCCGGGTGAAAGCTCCTGGTAGAAAGGTGTACAAAAGGGCGAAGCCAAAGCCGAATATCATCCGGAGGCCCGCGATGAACAGGGCTGCGAAGATGGTGAATTTCGCACCGGCAATGAGGAGGAAGAGAAAGTTCCGTCCCAGCCGGTCACTTCCGAGCGGCGGCATTTCTTCCGGTGTAAATGGTGGTGCAGCCGTCACCTTATTGTTTTCATCCATCAAGTATTGCGTGATTTTATCGTAATCAGGGTTCAAAACCGGAATCAAAAAGCTTGCCACAAGGAGGGCGGCGATGATCGACACCGGAAAGGCCAATCGTTTGACGAGCGTCTTAGACATTGTATTCTCCCCCTTTCAGCCATTTCTTCAACAGCAGTGAGCCGATTGTAAACACGACGTAGAACGGGACAAAAATTAGCAGCATCCCAATGAAAAAGGCCGGGGATGACGACGTGGCCGTTCTCAGCAGGACCGTCATGAAGCCTTTGATATTAAATAAGATCTCGATGACAAGCAGATTCGAAAGCATGAGCAGAAAGATCGGCTTCAAATGCAGGAAGAAGTGGATCCATACATTCCGGAATACATGGAACCAGATCGTATAACTCTTTTTGAACCCTTTGGAAAAGGAAAACTCTACGTATGGCTTACTTTCCTCTTCTTTTAACTGGAATAAGAATTGTTTGACTAAAAAGACGACGGGCAGAAACGAGAGGCAAATGACAGGCAACATATAAATCTTTTCTTCCCAGGTTGCGTAGATATCGAATAAGAGGAAGTCTGTTTTTTTGAACAGCCAGATGATGAACAGTTGGAACAACACGACGAGGAATACATCGGGAATTCCGTCGAGGATGTTGACGACTTTTTCTGAAGCCCGGAATAGCTTTCTCGGCAGTAGCATCATCAGGTAACTTGCGACAACTGAAATCAGGATGGCGACCAAAAAAGAGATGAACAATATGGTGAACGAATATGGGTAGGTAGTGAAAAAAATGTCGAACATGCCGTATTGTTTATTATCTGCTCCCCAGAGGACGACGATGGAGGAAGGTGAGGCGAGTTCCAGTATCGTCTGCCACAGGCGCAGGCCATATGCCCCCACATTGATGACAAGCTCTGTATCATAATCCAACAAGGCACTGATGCCGCTGAGTAAAAACAAACCGATGAACACAATGACAAAATGTAAGGGCGCGCGTACTACTTTATTCATAGAAACTCCCCTGCCTAACTTTAGGAAAACTTACAATTTTTACAATATACATGCTACAATAACGACATGCATTAGTAAACAAAATTCAGAAAATAATGTCGAAGGTGATAGATAAATGTGTCGAAAGATAGTTGTATTTGTTTTACTCCTTTCATCCTGTCTGTTCCTCTCAGCTTGTCGAGTGGTATTTAATCCATTCGCGCAGAACGCAGAGCAGAAGGAAGTTCAAAAAGAGTATCGGCAAAAAGCGGATGTGCAGGAGCAGGAGGAAGTCGTTGAGGAGGAGCCCGAAGAACCAGCGTTCAAGATTGATGCGACGCTTACATTGGATGGGGAGAATATGGTGATATCAGGGGAGACGGATCTTCCAGCAGATTCGATTTTAGGCATTTCGCTTATTCCTTATGAAGGAAGTGCGACGGTCGAAGAAATAGAGGATCAAAGCGCCAGGACCTTGTCAGAAGTGCCTCCTACTATTATTGGAGTCGGGACCTCTGTTGAAGAAGGCGGAAGTATTAAAACGAGAACGTACAAGCGACCGGATTTATCGACCCGTTACCGGTTTGAATTGACCTTTGAACCGGCCGGGCAGGAAGAAAAAATCAAGCAGCAATTAGTCGAACAAGCCGGCGCCCTGGATGAGCTGACCGGACTTCAGGTGTTAAAAGAAGCAGATCCCGATTCGTCCATGGTCCATGGAGATGACCCGGTGAAGGGATATATCCAAACCGTCAACATCATGAAAGCCGACGAAGAGAACGGGGACGGGGTGACATTGGAGTTTGAAAGGTAAGCAAGGGGACGGTTCTCGTGCTTCCAAATAAAAAAGGAATGCTATTCACTCTCAGCATTCCTTTTTTGTTTCTCCGGCTTCTGAATTATCGCATACGCCACATACCCGATCATTCCAATGAAGACCCCGTTGCCGCCAAAGATATAGATCATCGTGAATATCTTACCGAAAGTCGTTTGGGGTTCAAAGGTGGGATGGCCGATCGTGCTTAACGTGACTACGCAAAAATAAAGGGCGTCGACGACCGACAGGCCTTCCTGCTTCACATAGAAAATGGTGCCTGAGAATAACATGACCAGGACCATGGTGAAGAGTACCTGGAAGTTTTTTAGTTTAAAAGCCTGCCATAGGGCTTTGAGCAGTCGTTTTAATGTGAGGAAGAATGAAATCATGGTTGTAAGGGACTCCTTTGATCGTCTGTGTTTTTGATAGCATAACAGATGGGAGGTAGGTTGAGAAGAGTCTCTTGAACGGGGCTGATTCGGAGAGATTCGACTGGTAATGAAAAGGCGGATCGATAAGTCATCTCGATTCTCCCCGAAAAGGAAGCAGGAGAACCGTCCCCCTGCTTCCCCCCCTGCTTCCCCCCCTGCTTCCCTCTAAACTTCCGGCCGAACCCACAATTTTGCAAAGTCCACATATCCAAAATGCTTGGTTTCGATGTTCATAATGTCGGTGGAAAAAGGGATGTACCGCTTCTCATAATAAAGGGGGATCATGATCGATTCCTTCATGAGGCTATTTTCCAGATTCATATTTAGAGCGGTCCAGTCCTCAAAGGGCGTATGTTGATATGCGTCGAGAAGCTCCCTCCATAATCCTTCTTTTTCAAAAAGACCATCAAGAGGGGAATAGCCGTTTTTCAAAAAGTGATAAAACGAAAAATCCTGATTGGATTCAAAGATTTCCCCGTGAATGAACAGATCGACATGGAAGGTTTCCGGCTGCCGTGTCAGGGTATCGGCAAATGAAAACCACCGAACTTCAACGGGAATCTCTTCTTTTTCAAAGGTTTCTACGAGCCAATCGGTCGTTTTCGCCGTATGATTGGCAGAGCGGATCACGAGTGGTTCCGTAAAGTGGGGACGGTCCACTTCGGGGATTGTCATGCCCTGATCCTTCCCGACGAGAATGCTTTTCCCGTTCGGAGTCAGGCGTGGATCGAGGCCAGGGAGGGTGTGGCGGCTCTTCGCGATGACCCAGTGCAGATAATCCCGGACTTCTTTCCTTTGAATCTGGGAATCTCGTCCCGGAAGTGCATTCATGACGACGATGCCGAATCCTGAATCACTCTCAAACTCGACCGAACGGGACTGATTTTCTTCTATGTGAGAGTGATAGATTCCCCTGAAGTCCTTAGGCACCTGAACGAATTCGACCGTATCGAGAAGAGGCCTTTCCTGGAAATGCTCTTTGAAAGCGGTGAGGGTGGTCTTCGAATCGGTATTCTCTTCAAGGGAGAAGCAGCCTGTCCCCAAGGTCCGTCCCTTGTTTTCTTTATAAATGCTCGCACACATCATCGTGAGCATGGGGAGGATGTAGCTGCACCCCCTCGGGTGATGGATGTCGATGATGAGAGGGGTTTTTGCCTCGATCATGTCAACGGGTGCCCATAGTTCCCGATAGTGGGGACAGGTCCTGAGCTGTTCGAGGCAATGGGCGACATCTTTGCTTGTCAGGATGGAACCGTCGTGGAACCGGACATCCTTTTTTAGATAGAGCCGAAGTTTACTAGTGGACACGTCCCAGCTGTGTGCAAGTTCCGGCAGGATGTCCCCTTTTTCTGTGATGGAAACGAGTCGGTTGAAGACGTTTGCCACGAGGTGAGCACTCATGACGTCGGCCGCTTCCAACGGATGGATCGAAAAAAAGGGATAGCGCTTCGGGACGATCAGCTTATCTTTGGGCTCCTTCACAAATCCGAGCTTACTGTGGAAATGATTCATCAGCCTCATCTTGCTGTCGGTGGACCAATCGTACATGAGATACTTGCTGCTCTCGTCAATCGGGTCCTGCTCGATCCGCTTCACGACTTCTTCTTCGAACACTTCCTCCACATCTCTTTTCCATTTCAAAGCGGATACATTTCCACGCCCGCGCCCCGGAGTGAAAGCGATCCAGCCTTCTTCGTTCCATTTTTTCAAGTAGCGGGAGGTCTGTTTATGGCTTAATTGTAAGGTTTCAGAGATTTCCTCAACGCGGATGCTGCCTGAGGGATAGTACCTCCAAAGGGTGAGTAATTTGTTCTCCATATGCTTTTCCTCCTAAAAGGGGACATCAATTTGAAAAGTGTCTATTTTTATAATGTTCCGTCTAGTTTACTATACAGTAAATAGAGGAGGGGGAACAACATGAAGTGGAAGGAATTACCTCAAAACATTAAAGTACGGATGATCACGTCATTCTTCAATCGTGCTGTTTCATCTGCTGTCATGCCTTTCATGGCGCTGTTCTTTGCACAGGAACTGAATAAAATCTGGGCAGGGATCTTCCTGATCGCCACCGTGGTGATCGGATTCTGTGTCAATCTCATCGGGGGATACATATCCGACCGCTTTCCCCGGAAAAAAGTCCTGCTGACAACATCTTGGCTGAATGCCCTGTTCTTTTTCATCATGACGGTCAGTCTTTTTCCAGAAAAGAACCTGATCCTGCTGTTCGCAGGTGCGTATATCGGATTCATCATCACAAGCAGCCTCGGCCGTCCGGCGATGCATGCCATCATCATCGATTCGACCACGCCGGAGAACCGGAAAGCTGTCTACGCGCTGGATTACTGGCTGGTCAATTTGAGTATGGCGATCGGGGCCGCCCTTGGGGGACTCTTGTATTTGAATCATCAAACAGAATTATTCATGATGCTGACCTTTACATCGACGACGATCCCCATTGCGTATGGGATCTGGCTTCAGGACCATTTTAAAGATCAGCTTCAGAAAAAACATGAAAATGTGTTCGTCGATCTCGTCAACAATTACCGGATTGCCTTCAGGGATTCCGCTTTCGTAAAAGTGGTGGCAGGTTCCACCTTCATCTTCGCAGCAGAATTTTCCCTGAACAGCTATATCGGGATCCGCCTGGCAGAAACCTTCAAGGCCGTGAACATCGGGAGTTTCGAAATTGTTGGAGTCAGGATGCTCAGTATCCTGAACATCGAGAACATGCTGCTCGTTGTCTGCCTGACGTTCATCATCAATCGTTATACAGATCGGTTGAATAAGAAGAACGCTCTCTTGATCGGGCTGCTCCTGTATGGGATCGGCTATGTGACCGTCACATCCGCCAACACGTGGTACGTCTTGATCGCCTTCAACCTGATCGCGACAATGGGAGAGCTGATCTACTCACCGATCCGAAACGCAGAGCAGGCGAACATGATCCCGAGCGACAAGCGCGGATCTTACTCAGCATTCTCCAACCTGTCCTTCAGCGGAGCGGACCTCGTGGCACGGTCCACCATCATCATCGGAGCCTTCCTGATGCCAACCATGATGAGTGTCTATATCGGCTTCATCGTCATGCTCGGCACCGTTCTCGTTTACACGGGACTATTTGGCGGAAGTTGGGTGAAAGCGAAGGTATTGGGTGTGAGTGGAGAGAAGTAAGAGGGATGGACCTCTAAATCGTAAATTCCTTTCATGCAAATGGTCGTTTGGAAGGTCCGTCCCTCAACAAAGGAAAGGAGGAATCATGATGATTTACAGAAGAAAAATGTACCGTGTGTCCCCTCGGATTATCGACGATTTTAATGTGCATTTTAATCGAACGCTGTTACCGACCCAGCTGAAATATGGATCCAGGTTGGTGGGGAGATGGATGAAGGAAGAGACCGATGGGGAAGTGGAAGTGTTTGCGATATGGGAATATGACAGTTTTGAAGAGTATGAGAGGATTGAAGCCCTTGTGAGGGGCGACGAGGCACATGTGAAGCGGGTGCAGGATTGGTACGGAAAATGGGGTGGAAGAGAGAACCTGAAAGAGCATTTTTATCGGATCGATCAGGATTTTATCGATTCCACTGTGACGTGATGGAGATGGGGGTCAGACCTTTAAGGCTGACCCTTATTTTTTTCAAAAATCCTTCGCCATAATACTAAATGGATAGTTTTCGCCCCGTATTTCATTTTCGAATGATCCCCGTTTCCGGAACCCTTCTTTTTCATACGTCCGGATCGCCCGTTCATTAAAATCCGCGACGGCCAATTCCAAATGGGAAAACTTCAGCCGTTCACGTCCCTGTTCGATGATCGCTTGCACGAATGCCTGTCCATGTCCCTTTCCTGTCATGGAAGGATTCATCTGTACCCCAAGGACCAGGATGGTTTCACCGTCTTCTTCCACATCATAAAACTCACAATTTCCTACAAGGTTTTCTTTCTCGTCCACGACGGAAAAGGCTCGTTCCAAATGAACGCTCTCTTTCAATCCTTGGATTTTTTCTATTTGGCTATTATTATCGTAAAACGAATAGATTCCGTCATACGTCCACGTGATGAATTCGTTGATATCTTCCTGTGTTCGTCTTCTTATAGTCAATTCCATGCTATTTCTCCCTTAGGAATCCGGCTTCTCCAGCCATGCTTTCACTTTTTTGTCCATTTCTTTTTGTAGTCCCCCGATATCCCCACTGTCCCTCTGTGAGGATTTGACGTACTTCGCCGGGAACATTTTTTCCAAGGAAGACTGGTACATACTGCCGTCTTGCGGTACTGTGTAGTCGGTGACCGAATAGGTGTCGCCATCTTGTTTTAAGCGGATGACTGCAGGAAGGGAATGCCCGGACTGAGCTTCAGTTTCCGTCGCTTGGTTGAATCCCGCGTAATACGACCACATGTAGACGCTCAGTACCCCATCCTTTTCGTTCGTACCATAGACTTTATGGACTTCAAACTGCTTTTCTGTGCCGGCATAGGCTTCAGCGGAATGTTGGACGATATAGTCAGAAATAGCGTCATTGATTGATGGGGTCACATGTTTATCTCCATCTACCAGATTTTTATCCTTTCCAGAACAGGCAGAAAGGAAGAGTATGAGAAAGAGAGTCAGTGCGAATAGCCGTTTTGTCCGCATGGTTATAGCTCCTTAAATTAGATTTGAATTCATTTTACCATAAAATTCCTTGTGATTTCTTAAGAAATCTTAAGAAATTCCACTCCTGATTCTTAAGATTTCACGACTATTCTTCTTATAGAGCATCATGATAAGGAGTGAATGGAACGTGAAATCGACTGCGTTTTTTCTACAATATGTGTTATTTCCACGGAAGACCGGGGCTGTGCTGCCGAGTTCTGACTATCTGGCTGAGAAGATGGTGGAATCCGTCCAATTTCAAACAGCCCGATGTATCGTGGAATACGGGGCGGGTACGGGTGTGTTTACGGAAAAGATCCTGAAGTACCGGAAGCCGGAAACCATCATCCTCGTGTTCGAAAGTAATCAAGCATTTTATGAACTGTTACAAGAAAAGTATGAAAAGGAACCGAATCTCGTCATCTTGAACGATACGGCAGAGAACATAGAGCACTACTTAAAAGTCTATGGGCTCACATCCATCGACTATGTCATCTCGGGATTGCCTTTTGCCAGTTTGCCGAAGCCTGTTTCAAATGCTATCTTAAATAAAACAAGTAAATGGTTGAAAGCAGAAGGAGCGTTCATCACGTTTCAATACAGCCTGCTGAAAAAGGCGCTGTTTGATCAGTATTTCGATGATATTGACGTCACGCGTGAGTACCGCAATGTTCCACCTGCTTATGTGTTATGCTGTCGTAATGAAAAGTGAGGGGATAAAGATGGGGACAAAAATCTTAATCGTGGACGATGATCCGGACATCCGGAATCTGATCTCGGTTTATTTAGAAAATGAAGGGATCGACACCGTGCAGGCTGAAGATGCGATGGAGGCCTTGAAGCTGCTTTCTTCAGAGGTAGTGGACCTGATCATCCTCGATGTGATGATGCCGAACATGAGTGGCATCGATGCCTGCATGAAGATCAGGGAAGAGCGTCAAATGCCGATCATCATGCTGTCGGCGAAATCAGAGGATATGGATAAGATCCAGGGTCTCGCATCCGGGGCTGATGATTATTTAACAAAACCGTTCAATCCCCTTGAACTAACGGCACGGGTAAAGTCCCAGCTCAGACGCTATAGAAGGTATAATGCCGGTACGGAACAGAATCAAAGCACGCTGGAGATCGGGAATCTGACGATTGACACGGGGAACCGTCAAGTATTCGTCGGGGGAAAAGAGGTCAGGCTCACCCCAAAGGAATTTGCGATCCTCGAGCTCCTTGCAAGGAACCGGGGTCAGGTGCTGAGCGTCGGCCAAATCTATGAGGCCGTCTGGAAAGAAGTGTTCCTCAAATCGGATAACACGGTCATGGTCCACATCACCAATATCCGGGATAAGATTGAGGAAGATCCGAAACGGCCGGTGTATATCCAAACCGTATGGGGAGTTGGCTATAAAATATGAGGAAAACGGGTGTCCGGTTAAAGAATTCATTATTCGTCAAACTCCTGGCGGCTGTTGGGATCAGTTTTCTGCTTGCTTATGGGGTACTGGTCCTCATATCCATGGGTCTGCTCCATTTTTATGAACAAAATTATTTAACGGAATTCAGCGTGGCAGGTTACAATCTTGCCCTTCTTTTTGTCATTGTCGTATTTGTGGCGGCATTCTTGCTACTTGTACGAAAACGAATGATGTACTTGAAACAGATTACAGATTCTGTCCACGAGATGGCGAACGGTGAGCTTGGACTCACCATTGATATTCAAGGGCAGGACGAATTAAGCAAGCTTGCACAGAATATCAATTATCTGTCAACAGAGCTTGAAAGCAAGTTTGAGTATGAACGGCAGCTGGAACTTTCGAAGAATGAACTGATCGCGAACGTTTCTCACGATTTGCGTTCGCCACTCACGTCCATCATCGGATATTTGGATTTATTGAGAAAGGGGAACTATACGGAGGGGCAGCTTTCGGACTATCTTGAGACGTCGTACGGCAAATCCAAGCGTCTTGAATCCCTCATCAATGAACTCTTTGAATATACCCACTTATCAAGCCCGGACGTGTCGTTGGATGTTCATGAAGTGGAGCTTGCCGGATTACTGGAACAGGTGATAGGAGAATCCGTCCCCATGTTTGAAAACGAACAGCTGAAGATCGTAAAGGCCATCCCACATCACGAAATACCTGTCAGGGTGGATGTGGAAAAAATGGTGCGCGTGTATGAGAATCTGTTGATGAATGCCCTGAAATACAGCCTGAAACCTTCAGATATATACATTTCTTTGAAGGTGGAGAATGAAATGGCTGTCCTGAAGATTTCAAACCGGACAGACGCTCCTCCAGAGACAGATCTTGAAGCGTGGTTTGAACGGTTTTATACAGGGGACAGGGCTAGAAGAAATCACAGGGGTACTGGACTGGGGCTTTCGATTTCCCAGAGGATCATGGAATTGCACGGGGGGTGTATCCGTGCAGAATATAAGGAAGGATGGATCACGTTCATCGTGGAACATCCAATGGCATAACGGCTTGTGGAGTGAATTCCATGGGTCTTTTTTTGTTCGCTGAATTCTTATTTTTTCCTTTTTTTACAATTAAATCTATGGTATCTTCGAGTATAGTGATTGAAAAGGAGATATGCCCATGTCCACTGGAATCATGGCCTTACTTACAACGTTGATCTGGCTTGTCGCCATTCAAGAGTTTCAAAAGCCTGAACGAAAACAGAATAACCGAATCATCATCCTTTCTACGGCGGCAGGTTCCTTGCTTACATTGGTTTTGACGATTTCGCTTTTTCAGAGTCTTTCTTTTTAAGGCAGGGAACTTAATTTGATTCAGGATGACAGGAGTTCCATAAGGGATTTCTGTTTTTTTTGTGAGTGAGCTCCAAAGCCTTACCACCGCAAATGGTTTCTCGAAATGGAAGCATGGGAACCGTCCCCTTGCTTCCCAAAAAGGGGAGAGAACAGATGAACATCGTTTCACTGGAAGAATTACCGCAAGAGAAGGTCACCGATTTTTTTCACCAGCATTGGGGAAGTCCTAAGATGGTGATTTCAAGCGGGGTTTATGATTGTGCTTCGTTAGACGGCTTTGCCGTTTTGAATAAAGATAACCGAATCACTGGTTTGATTACATATGTGTATAAAGACACCGAATGCGAGATTATTTCACTTGATAGTTTGGAAGAAAAGAAAGGGATTGGCACCTCGCTTATGAAAGAAGTGGAAAAGGAGGCTGCCGAAAACGGATGTAAGCGCATCACATTGATTACGACGAATGACAATCTGCTTGCATTGAAATTTTACCAAAAGAGGGGCTTCAGGATATCGATGATCCACCGGGATGCCGTGGAAAAAGCAAGACGGATCAAGCCTGAGATTCCGTTGATCGGGAATGACGGGATACCAATCAGGGATGAGATTGAATTGGAGAAGGGGTCACAGGTTATGGAAAATAGTCATTGGCCAAAATGGGCCGTGGAGTCGATTGAGGTGGTACCTCCGAATCCGGATTGGATCGAGTCAGGAAGAGCGGAAGTGAAGGAACTCATGAAGCGTTTGAGTCCCTATGGTGTCAAAGAAGTCGAGCATGTGGGGAGCACGTCGATCCACGACCTTCCGGCGAAACCGATCATTGATGTGATGGCGAAGATTCCATCCTTTCATGAAGTGGAAGAAGTTGCGGGAAAGCTTGCGGAGGATGATTGGCATTATGTGCCGGTGGAGCTTGATGACCGTCCGTGGAGAAGGTTTTTTATAAGGGTTGAACATGATAAGCGTGTCGCTCATCTGCATCTCATGCTGGAAGGGGAACCGCGGTGGGAACAGCAGCGGCTATTCAGGGAGCGGTTGAACGCCAACCCTGCTATGAGGGAAGAATACGCAGAGTTAAAAAAAAGTCTGGCGAACCAATTCCCTGACGACCGGGAAGCGTATTCGGACGGGAAAGCAGGATTTATAGAGAGAGTATTGGGGGAAGAAAATTGAAGAAACGAATGCTGATGATTATGATCCTCGCCACAGGATTCCTGTTGATGGCCTGCAGCGGTGGCAAGCCGCAGGTTGTGGAAGAGGCACAGCCGGAAAAGGAAAGCGAAGACGCAACGGCAGTAACGGATGAAGAAATCGATTCGGTGGATTTGGGAGAAGTTACTGGACAAGAACAAGTGCAAGAAGAATCGGACACTACGAAGGATCCACTTGCTACCTACCCTTCAGAAAAAATCGAATATGCCCGCGTTTGGCTGCAGATGATTGGGAAAGGGGACGTAGAAGAACTGAACGTGCAACACATTTCAGCCGGAGAGCAGCTGAATCCTTATGATGACAAGAGCGTCGCCTATCCGGAAGACGTCATCGTGTTAACAGGCAAAGCGTCGGCTGACGGAACCGTCACCTATAGCGGCAACGGCGACGGCACGATCAATGTGTACGATGTGCCATCACACTGGCCGAGCAGTGAGCAGATCGAGGAGTCGATGGAAGAGTATACGCAAGGGATTGTAGATGATGCGGAGAAGGTTTCGGTTGATGCAGGGGATGAGGAAGAGGTTGTTGGGTTGATCGGGAAAATTAGTGGATAGGAGGATCATATTGAAGAAAGAAGCTTCAGCAAAAAATTGGAATACTTTTCGGAACATCACTCTGGTTATCATCCTGTTCATTTTTGTAAGGTATTTATTCGATGAAGATCCAACAAATGACCGCATTGGGTGGTCAGTGATGATTGTTTTTTGGATTTCTAAGGGGTTGTTTGATGCGATTGAAGATAAAAGAAATGGCAATAAGAAGTCAATGGTCGCTAATATTGTCTTTGTTATTGGTGGCTTTGGTGTCCTGCTTTGGCAGGGAATGAAAGTGATCTTTTAGCTTCTGAGGGACGGACCTCGTCAGTAAGGTTCTTAGGAATTAATCTTGTTGACGGATGATTCTCATACAGATGGGGGATTCTCCTTAATAGGAACGGAAAGAGGAGTGGACGTATGGAATTAGACAGCAAGAAGTTAAAAGAAAAGACACGTGCAGCCATGCATAAGTTAAAGGATAATGTGAAAGGGTCGTACTATTCGATGGCCGATATCCCGTCATCGTCCGTACAGGAGCTTGCGGTTTTTATTCAGCTGAATCCTGAGTCCCACGTAACGAAGAAGAATCTGCTGGGGAACTCATTTTCCTTTTTCAGACTAAACCTGGACAGGCATGATTTCTACCTGGAAACCAGGGCTGGCCGTATTTTGCATCTGGATGGATCGAAAGATGGAAAGAGATTCGTTTCCTATCGGTCCTACCGGGATGCAGACGATTTACATTCCCCGGTGAAATTGAGTTGAGGTTTGGAAGGTAGGCTTTCTTATGGAAGAGGGCCTATTTTTTGTTCTGAAGAGGGACGGACCTTCTTGAATATGAAACTTTTTACAGTTCGATTTCGTATCTAGAGTAAAAGCTAATAGGAGGAATCCTTTTATGAACTATTACAAAAATAAGCGTTACTGGATCCTCATGCCACCATTTCTTTTAACAACATTGGGACTTTTCTTTATCCTTCCTGAGGATAAATGGGGTTATCCTTTTGTGGTCGTGATCGCGTTTTGGATTACGTATTATGCTTGGAATGACTATACTTTGAAGAAGAGCGAGGAAACCGATGAATCTACTGAAAAAAGGATTAATTAGAGGTCTCATCCCGTTTATTCTTTTTACCGTCACTTCGCTGATATGGATGCAATTCGAAGGGGCATCAACCATTTCAAAGAGTCTCTTATTTTACGGCCTGATCGCTTTTTTCCTTGGATTGGCGAGCATCATTTATGAAGTGGAACGATGGCGCTTCATTCACCAGATTTTGGTTCATTATCTGGTCATGCTGGTGACGGTTTTCCCGACGTTACTGCTGAGCGGTGCGTACCCCGTGGATTCTATCAGGGATATAGCTAGGGTATATTTCCTTTTTAATCAGATGGGGTTGATTTTATTTTTCAGTACCTATTTTTTGTTTAAATGGAGGAATCGGGCGTATATGAGGGAACAGAATGAATAGAAAAGTAGCTTTAACTATTCGACACGGGGGCATGATGATTGGTTTTCCCGCATGAATGAAGTGAACCCCGCTTGATTTTTTTGTGAACCGCATGAGGATTCCAAATCCTGCACGTATAGTTCCACTCCCACATGAATCTGGAAGCAAAAGAACCGTCCCCTTGCTCCTTTTTTATGTAGAAAAGCTGTCCGGAATGCGGGACAGCTTTACAGAGAGGGTCGTTTATTACCAAAATCTCCGATGCCTAGGTCTTGGCGGACATGGTGCACAGACATGTTCGCAGGACGTAGATTGTACGACGGATTGGGTGTGCGGGAATGAATGGATGTATTTATAGTGAGTGTGTTGCACCTGAGTGGTGTGGCTAGGGTGGACCATCGGGATTTGAACTTCCTGGTTTTGATTTTCTGTGAATTGTTTCACAGGGCTATATTGGGCTGGCATCACCTGTGTAGGCATCTGCATGGCAGGAGATACTTGTGGATATCCGCATTGACCGGAGTGACAGTTTTGTTGACCTTTGTACATTTGGTTACCTCCTCTATTTTTTTATTGTTCTTCCATATTAGTGTAAGCAGGACAAACATGGAATGATTGTGTGTTAACCTAGCTTCTTGTCTAAAGAGTGGATGGAAGCACAAGAACCGTCCCTTTGCTCCCTCTTATAGAAGAGGGCTATTTTTTTATAATGATGGTGCATGACGGAAACCCTAAGTATAAATCGCGACTCTAAGGAAAAAACTAGAAAAACGTCTTATTCAAAAGGTGACCCATGCAAAATTACTCGAACGACAACACCGCCAGAAGGTACCGGGCTCATGTAAGTCTTCTGGGTACCACTCAAATCCATCTTCGGAACCCCTACATCATTGCCTGGTGGAGTGCGGCCTTTCCGGGATTCGGGCATCTTCTACTATCGAAGTATCTCAGGGGGTTTGTTTTGGTTATTTGGGAAGTGTTTGTCAATATCCAAGCGAATGTGAACCTGGCGATGATCTATTCTTTTCAGGGAGAAATCGAGAAGGCAAAGGATGTTTTGGACACACAATGGTTGTTGATTTACATACCTGTTTACATCTTTGGTGTTTGGGACAGCTACCGGACGACGGTAGATCTGAATAATGTATTTATTTTGGCCGATCGTGAAGAACACCGGTTTAATACCTTCAGTATCGGTGCATTGGAGATTAATTATCTGGACAAGCGAAATCCGATCATGGCTGTGATTTGGTCGCTATTTATCCCAGGTCTGGGACAGCTTTACCTCCATCGGATTGTGACGGCATTTTTTGTCATCGTTTGGACTGTGGTGTTTTTTTACTATTCTCACGGTCTTGAAGCGATTTCCCTTTTATTTCTAGGCAAGATTGGGGAGTCGACGGCTGTACTGGATGCGGAATGGCTGTTGTTTTTTCCTTCTTTGTATGGTTTCTCCATTTATGATTCCTATGTGAACACGGTTGAAAATAATAAGTTGTACGAAAAGGAACAACGAAAATATTATTTGGAAAATTACCAGTCCCCCTCGTTTCATGTATTAAAAGGACAGAAGGTGAAGTAAACGATGCAGCTCTTCTCAACATTCGAGCACACCATTCACATCGAGTTGGCAGTTGCCACGTTGGAGAAAAAAGGTATACCGCAAGAAAACATCTTTGTGGTTCCCCTGGATAATATGAAGGAAGAACGAAAGATATTTGACACACTGGAGAGGTCAGATGGCACGTCGTTGATCGATATTGGAGCCGCCTTGTCGACGGCTTTTGCCGTGATTGGCGCCAGTATCGGGTTTGAACTGGCATGGGGACCGATTTACTGGGGACTTATTGGGGCTGCGGTCGGATTTCTGGTTGGATTCGCCATTCGCCTTTTTACAGAGCTCGTTTTGAAAAAGAGAAGAAGAGTGCTGAAAGGCTTTCACTCCGAACTCATCATGATCGTGGACTGCAAAGAGAATGAAGGAGAACTGGTCGAAAACATCCTGTTCCGCCACTTTGCTATGGGGGTAGCGAAGGTGAAGCAGGGGGACGGTTCTTCTGCTTCCAGCTAATCTCCGGAAACCCCCGATGATGTTCGATCCTCCACCAGGAAAATAACAAAGGGAACGCCCCAATAAGGAGGTTCCCTTACCTTCTCAAGAAGCGATCATACTCGAAAATGTCATATAGGACATGACCACCCAGCAGATGGAGAATACAATGCCCGTCAGACTAAAAATGACCCCTAACATGGCCAGATGCTTCCCCTCCTGGCCATTCTGTTTGACTTCAAGCCGCCCGATCAACCCCAATGTAAACCCCATCAGACCGAGAATCGCCCCCGCCATAGGAAAAATCACCATCACAACGGACAAGATCCCCAGTAAGATAGACGCCACCGCTTTTCCATTCAAGCCTTTCCTCTCTAGCTCATGATTCATTCCTCACTCCTCCTTATGAAAAAGTATATGAATCCACCATGGTAAAAGGTGAGGGACGGACCTCCGCACTCTTCCACATTTTGTCGAATCTCTCCCTTTGACTATCTCCGGCAAATGGAATAGACTAAGATAGTTCCATTATGAACAGTTCATTATATTAACCATTAGAAATGAGGGCATATCATGGGGAATCAGCAGATCACTCCTGCACTGCAATTATTGCGCTCCTTTTCACGGGTGAATAAGACGATGATGCGGTTCGTTCAGAAAACGGCTGCAGACAACGGCTTATCCGTCCCTCAATATACGATATTGGTGACGATCGCCCCTGAGCGAGAGCTGACTCAGAAGACGATCGGGGAGAGGACGTTCCTGCCGAAAAGCACGCTTAGTCAAGCAGTCGATGGGCTGGTTCAGGCAGGATTCCTCCACCGGCAGCAGGTGGAAGACAATCGCCGGGAAATGCTTCTTTCCCTCAGCCATCAGGGGGAGGCGATGTTAAAAGGCATCCACAAGCAGGAAGGCAGCATTCATCAGCTGACGGCCGGGGCCGTCGAAACGTTGTCCGAAGAAGAGTTCGCCGGACTTCTGGAGGCCCATGAGAGGATTGCCGACTATTTTGATAAAAAAGGGATAGAGGAGGATGCGACATGATTAAGCTCTTGAAACACTTATCCACATATAAATGGATGGTCGTAGGGATCTTCGTATTGATCTTCATTCAATCCATGTCGACCCTTTACTTACCGACCCTCATGTCTGACATCATCGACAAAGGGGTCGTCGTCGGGGACATCCCGTATATATGGAAGATTGGCGGGTTCATGCTCGTCGTTTCAGCTCTCGGTGCGGTGGCCTCCATCGTTGCGAGCTACTATTCTTCTAAAGCAGCCGTCGGGTTGGGACGCGATGTCCGTCGCAAGCTTTTCTATCATATTGAAAAATTTTCGCTCCAGGAATTCGATGAAGTGGGGACGGCATCCCTCATTACGAGAACGACGAATGATATCACCCAGGTGCAGCAGGTTGTGATCATGCTGCTCCGGATGATCATCAGTGCGCCGATCATGCTGGTCGGCGGGATCATCATGGCGGTGTTGATGGATGCGAAGCTATCCCTCGTCATCATCCTGACGATGCCGGTATTGGTCGGGTCAATCCTTTTGATCCTTTATAAAGGGATTCCATTGTTCCAGACCGTCCAGAAAAAGCTCGATCAATTGAATCTGGTGCTTCGTGAGAACTTGACCGGTATCCGCGTCATCCGTGCCTTCAACCGTGAACCGGAAGAGAAGGAGCGACTGAAGCGGACGAATCATGAACTGACGGACGTATCGATTAAAGTTAATAAAATCATGGCCTTCATGATGCCTGTGATGATGCTCGTCATGAATATGACCGTCGTCGCCGTCATCTGGTTCGGCGGCATCCGGATCGATAACGGCGGGATGCAGATCGGGGATTTGATGGCGTTCATTCAATACGTCATGCAGATCATGTTTGCTCTGGTCATGGCGTCCATGATGTTCGTCATGGTGCCACGTGCTGATGTGTCGGCGAAGCGGATCAACAAAGTGCTTGAAATGACGCCTTCTTTTAAAGATAACGGAACGAAAGCAGCAGACGTTCAACAGGGTACCCTCGAGTTCGATTCTGTCACGTTTCACTATCCGGGTGCAGAAGAGCCTGCCCTGTCGGATGTCAGTTTTACCGCGAATCCCGGTGAGACGACGGCCATCATTGGTGGGACCGGTTCAGGTAAAACGACGCTCATCAATCTCATCCCCCGATTTTATGAGATCGCGAGCGGCACGATCCGGGTCAATGGTGTGGACATCAGGGAAGCTTCCCAGGAAGAAATCCGGTCGAAGCTTGGACTTGTGCCTCAGAAAGCGACTCTTTTTACCGGCACAATTGCAGAAAATATCCGCTTCGGAAAAGAAGAGGCGAATGATGAAGAAGTGGCGGAGGCAGCCCGGATCGCCCAGGCGGAAGAATTCGTCAGCCGGATGGACGGGGGATTTCAGGCAGAAATCGAACAGGGTGGATCGAATCTCTCCGGAGGTCAGAAACAGCGCTTGTCGATTGCTAGAGCCCTGGTCCGGAAACCGGATATCTATTTATTTGACGACAGTTTCTCAGCCCTCGATTACAAAACCGATGCCAGGCTCCGTGCTGCATTGAAACAGGAAACCGTTGATGCAACGGTGCTCATCGTCGCCCAACGGGTCAGCACGGTGATCGATGCCGACCAGATCATCGTGTTGGATAAAGGGGAAGTGGCCGGGATCGGGACTCATCGTGAGCTCCTTGACACCAATGCAGTGTACCAGGAAATCGTCGCATCACAGCTTTCAGAGGAGGAATCGGCATGAGTAAGGAACGTAAACCTCAAAGAGGCGGAGGTCACGGAGGAGGATTCGGTCCAGGGGGCGGCAACATGATGATGATGGGGCAGAAGCCGAAGAATTTCAAGAGCACCTTGAAACGGCTCCTCGGTTATCTTAAGCCGCGCCGCGGACAGTTGATCGCTGTTCTTTTTGCCGCCATCTTAAGTACCGTCTTTGCCATCATCGGCCCGAAGATCATGGGGAACGCCATCACGGAATTATTCGAAGGCGCCTATGCGAAGTTCAAAGGAGTGCCCGGTGCAGGGATCGACTTTGAAAAAATCGGTGAGATCCTGCTGCTGCTTGCCGGACTCTATGTATTCAGCAGTGTGTTCAATTTTGTCCAACAATATATTATGTCGAGTGTCGCCCAGTTGACGGCGTATGACTTGAGGGAAGATGTGAATCAAAAGATCGAGAAGCTTCCACTGAAGTATTACGATGGCCGTGCGAACGGGGAGACCCTTAGCCGGATGACGAATGATATCGATACGATCAGCAGTACGCTGCAGCAAAGTCTGACCCAGTTCATCACGTCGATCGTGACGATTGTCGGGATCATCATCATGATGCTATCGATCAGTCCACTATTGACGTTGATTTCCGTGGTAAGCTTACCGGTTTCCGTCTTTGCCATCCGACCGATCTTGAAGCGGTCCCAGAAGCATTTTGCCGATCAACAGCGGACCCTCGGTCAACTGAACGGCCATATTGAAGAAATGTTCACGGGACATCAAGTCGTGAAAGCATTCGGCCATGAGAAGAAGGCCGGTGCCGAGTTTGATTCTGTGAACGATGAACTGTATGAAGCGGGAAGCAAAGCCCAGTTCATTTCAGGGATCATCATGCCGATCATGATGTTCATCGGAAACATCAGCTATGTGCTTATCAGTGTCGTCGGCGGGATCCTCGTGACGAATCGGGCGATTTCCATCGGGGATATCCAGGCGTTCATCACGTATACTCGCCAGTTCACCCAGCCGATCACCCAGACGGCAAATATCGCGAATATCATCCAGTCAACGGTGGCAGCGGCGGAACGGGTATTCGAGCTATTGGATGAGGAAGAAGAAGTGAAAGAAGAAACCGTGGCGCACTTATCCCGTCCGGAAGGCGAGGTTGCGTTTGAACATGTGGACTTCGGATATGGGGAGAATTTGTTGATCAACGATATGAACATTCATGTGAAGCCCGGCCAGACGGTTGCCATCGTCGGTCCGACGGGAGCCGGGAAAACGACCCTGATCAATCTGCTCATGCGATTCTATGAATTGAATGATGGGAAAATCAAGATCGACGGCATCGACACGAGGTCCGTCCCTCGAAGTGAATTGAGAAGGAGCTTCGGGATGGTGCTGCAGGATACGTGGCTGTTTAAGGGGACGATCCGGGAAAATATTGCGTACGGAAAGACGGGTGCGACAGAAGAGGAAATCATGCAGGCGTCCGAGATGGCCCATTCGGATCATTTCATCCGTACTCTTCCCGAAGGTTATGATACAGTCCTGAATGAGGAAGCATCGAATATTTCTCAAGGACAGAAGCAGCTGATCACCATCGCACGGGCGATCCTTGCCGATCCTCCGATCATGATTCTGGATGAAGCGACCTCAAGCGTCGATACCCGTACCGAGCTATTGATCCAGCAAGCCATGAACCGATTGATGGAAGGCAGAACAAGCTTCGTCATCGCTCACCGACTGTCGACGATCAAGGATGCGGATCTGATTCTCGTCATGGATCAGGGATCTGTCATTGAACAGGGGACGCATGCAGAATTGCTCAGACAGAACGGTTTCTATGCAGATCTGTATAATAGTCAGTTTGGGGAAGTGGCTGGATAAGAAGCATGGGGAAGCATGGGGACGGTTCTCCTGCTTCCTGTTATCATAATCGATTATCAGGAAGCAAAGGAACCGTCCCTCTGCTTCTTTCATGTTAAAATAGATGTGTGATAGTGTTTTTCGCTTAATAGTAAAGACTCTTAGTCTAGTATTTCGGGAATTTACATACAAGAGAGGGACCAGACAAAATGAATCAAGAAACCAAACAAAAATCCGTTGTCTTTGCTCTATTAATTGCCACGTTCCTGACCGCCATCGAAGGAACGATCGTCAGTACGGCCATGCCGAAGATTGTGGAGGATCTGGGCGGGAGTGAGCTGTACACGTGGGTCATCTCGGTCTATTTATTAGCGATTGTCATCAGTACACCCGTCTTTGGAAAACTCGCAGATTTATTCGGGAGAAGAATCATGTTCACGATCGGGGTCAGCATCTTTCTGATCGGCTCCATGCTCTCCGGGTTATCACAATCCATGGAGCAGCTCGTCCTGTTTCGTTTGATCCAGGGAATCGGGGCGGGGGCACTCACCACCCTGCCGTTTACGATCATCGGGGATGTGTTCACATTTGAAATGCGGGCAAAGATGCAGGGGTGGATGAGCAGCGTCTGGGGAATAGCCGGCATCACTGGTCCCCTAGCAGGCGGGTTTATTGTCGATACGATTTCATGGCATTGGATCTTCTATATGAATCTGCCATTTGGTATCGTCTCACTGTTCCTATTATGGACGTCGTTAAAGGAAAACATCGAAAAGAAGAAGCACAAAATCGATTACAGCGGGATATTCACGTTTGCCATCAGTATTACTGCTTTTCTGTATGCGTTGACTCTCCTTAAGGAACAAAATCATATGACAGGTGGAATACTCACATTGCTCATTGTGGCGTCCGCTGGAATCAGTCTGTTTCTCTGGATTGAATCAAAGGCGGAAGAACCGATGCTTCCGCTGACGCTGTTTAAGAATCGCTTTATCACGATTTCGACGATTGCCGGCTTTTTGCTCGGCTTCATTCTGGTTGCGGTCACGTTCTATATCCCTTTATGGGTTCAGGGGGTCACCGGTTTAAATGCCACCCTTTCCGGAGTGACCATGCTGCCGATGTCCATCACCTGGCCTCTCGCTGCTGTGCTGTCAGGAAGGTTGATGGCCAAAACCTCCATAGGGAAAATCACGGTCATGGGCATTTCCGTCATTACGGCGGGTTGTCTCGGTTTGGTCTTATTCCATGCCGATACGACCGTTCCCCTTATGATGGTGGTCACGGCGATGATCGGCTTTGGCTTCGGATTGTCCCTGACCGCTTTCACGGTGGCCGTTCAATCTTCTGTTGAATGGAAGATCCGGGGCGCTGCCATGGGAACGTTCAACCTCATGCGGAACCTCGGCCAATCCATCGGTATTGCGGTTTCCGGCCTGTGGCTGAGTGATCAGCTGAGCGGCCATGTATTAGAGTCAAGCCTCCATACCGTGTTTATGATTTTAGTCATACTCGGCATATGTGCCATAGTAACAGCGGGAGTGCTCCTCGGTGAGAAGGGGAAAGAGCTTTCTTTGAATTAGAGGGACGGACCTCCTTTTTCGAGATTCATAGGAATGTGGATAACATAGACTACTCATGAGGGAAAATCATATCTGATGTCTGACCGGCTAATGGGTCAGGCATCTTTTTTATGCCCGCAAAGAAGGAGTATATTTCCATCGGGATAAGACCATGATGGTACTACTACTTCACGGGAGGGGCTACATATGTTCTTTAGCAGGAAACAAAGAAGTCCCGGGGAAACCGGAGGCGAAACAGAACCAAAGCCGGACCTTCCCATTTCAAGTTCAGGTGAGTCTTTTACGAAAGAAATAAAAGCTGTGTTTCATGAAAGCGCAGATCTTATCATGATGAATCCGAGGCCAGGCGTGACCTTCATTTATTTCGATATGCTGATTGACAAAACGATGTTAAACCGTGACATCATCAGTCAACTGGGTGGGGAAGAACTTACACCCGACGAATTGAAAAAGAAGTTGAATGTCGGAAATATAGAGCTTCAGAACCAGGTGAATCCATGTGTCAGCAGCCTTCTCGGCGGAGCGGTACTGATTCATCTTGAAGGGTATCCAAGTGCAGTGGCCGTGAATATCCGTTCAGGAGACAGCCGTTCCTTGGCAAAGCCTGAAAATGAATCCATCGTCATCGGGCCACAGTTGGGATTCAATGAGAGTTTATCTACGAATATTTCGCTTATCCGGAGATATCTTGTGAACCCCAACTTATGTAATAAATCCATCACGTTGGGCAAGCAAACCCATACGGCCGTTTCCCTCTTATACATAGAAGGGGTTGCCTCGGAACAAATGGTGCAGACCGTAACGGAACGTATTTCCAATATTAAAATAGACGGAGTACTGGATAGTTCCCTTTTGATGCAATTGATCGAGGATAATAGTTTGAGCATTTTTCCACAGTTGATCTTGACCGAGCGTCCGGATCGGGCCTGTTCCTGGCTCCTGAATGGAAAGGTCGTCATTTTGGTGGATGGAAGTTCGTTGGTCATTGGATGCCCCCAATCCTTTGTTGAGTTCTTCCAAAGTATGGAGGATCAGAATGTAAAGTGGCAGGTCGCATCTTTTTTACGCATTCTCCGGTTCATTGCTATGGTGCTGTCGGTCTTTTTTACAGCAATCTATGTTGCTTCATTGACGTTTCACTATGAGATCATTCCGCAGCCCCTACTGATTCCGTTGAGTGAATCCCGTTCGAGGGTCCCATTTCCACCGATCATCGAAGCCTTGTTATTGGAGTTTATCATCGAATTGCTGAGGGAAGCGGGAGCCCGTCTGCCGACGAAAGTGGGACAGACCATGGGTATCGTAGGAGGTATCGTCATCGGGACGGCTGCTGTGCAAGCGGGGTTCACCAGTAACATCCTGATTATCATCGTGGCTCTCGGGGCGTTGGCTTCCTTCACCACACCAAGCTTCATGATGGGGAATGTGATTCGCATCATTCGATTCCCGATCATTATTTTGGCAGGGTTCTGGGGATTTTATGGGACGATGTTTGCTTTTTGTTTCTTACTGATTCATCTCTTGAGACAAACAAGCCTGGGGAGCCCGTTTCTTGCGCCTTTTTATCCTGTGCGGATCAGGGATTGGGCGGACAGTATCTTCAGGCTGCCCCTTAAATATACGTCAAAACGTCCTTATCAGGCCAGGCCATTGGACTCCAGTAAGTACGATGGAGATGAATGAGGCCAGTTAAAGGAGATGGGAGGGAGCTATGAAGATTCACGTACACCCACAACCACAATCACTTCTCAATGCTTTCATGGTCATGTTCATCATCCATTCTGTCCAATTGGGAGTTGGGGTGCAGGGGTTTCAGCGGATTATTTATATGGATGCAGGGCACGATGCCTGGATTTCTGTCGCTCTTTCCGGGGTGGTGACCTGTATCATCGGCTTTATCATGGTGAAAACCCTGAACTACTATGAGAGCTCGGATCTATATGGGATCCAGCGGGATGTATACGGGAAATGGCTGGGCACCTGCATGAACGCACTCTACATCTTTTATTGTATGGGCTCCTTCCTGGTCGTTATGCGAAATTATATTGAAGTATTGCAAGCATGGGTGTTTCCGGAAGTACCGACCTGGTTCCTTAGTCTGACTCTCATGATGCTCGTGCTATATGGGGTACTGGGAGGCTTTCGCATTATTGCAGGCGTTTCGTTCTTCAGCGTGTTCCTGTCCTTATGGCTCTTGGGTCTGCTGGGGTATCCCCTTCAATTCAGTCATTGGTCCAACCTGCTGCCCATCCTTGAATCCAATGCAACTGACATCCTGAAAGGTACTTATTCCATGACCTTTACCGTCATCGGTTTCGAACTCATTTATTCGTTTTATCCTTTTATAAAAGAGAAGAAGAAGGTCCAAATGTACATGCAAATCGGATTACTTTATACTTCTCTTCTTTATGTTGCTATCATGCTCGTTACTCTAAGCTATTTCAGCGGAGGTCAATTGGAGCGGACCATCTGGGGGACACTCTCCCTGTTTAAAATCGTCCGGCTGCCTTTTATTGAACGATTTGAGTATGTGGCGATCACCTTCTGGATGCTCCTGATCCTGCCTAACTTGATGCTGTACCTCTGGTCGGCTTCCAGAGGATTGACACGCATGTTCGGTGAAAAAAGGAGAAGGGGCTTTATTTTGGCATTATCCTTTATTTTATTTGGCTGTATTCAGCTGTTTGTGACCAGACAGCAAATCAATCAGTTGAATAATGTTTTTGCCCAGCTTGCCTTCTTCGTGGTCTATTGTTATCCAGTCTTCTTGTTTCTTATTGTATGGCTGAAGAAAAAAGTCTTTCGAAAAGAGGTGAAATCATGAAGTGGCCTTTCATCATGACGCTTTCCCTCGTCTTCCTTCTCATCCTCACGTCGTGTGCAGAAACCAGTACGCTTGAGAAAATTGGGATGATCACGACGGTGGGATATGACAAAGGAGAAGGTGAAAAGATCAATACGACGACATTGATCCTTGAGACGGATCCGCAATCGATGGATAGTACAAATGTGATTTCAAGTCGGTCGTTAACCAGTAAAGGAGCAAGAATCGAAAGCAATCTGAAATCTCCCAAGAAGCTTGAGTCAGGTCAGCTCCGTGTGGCATTGTTCGGAGAGGATGTGGCGAAAGATGGTTTAATCAACCTGGCCGATACGTTTTCCCGGGATCATTCCATCAGTGATTTAACATTCCTCGCTATAGTAGAAGGGAATGCAGGCGATCTCTTAAAGCATAAGTATCCCCAGTTTTCTGATGCCGGCCAATATGTATATAAGGAAATTGAGCAAAACATAAGAGGGGAAGTCATCCCTTCACCCACCCTTCATGAGACGCTTCATGATTATTATTCGATTGGAGTGGACCCTGTATTGCCCTTATTGAAATTAGAGGATGAAATGATCAATATTACCGGCATGGCGTTACTGAAAGGAGACAAGATGGTGGGGAGGATTTCCCCGAGTGACAGCTTCTATGTCAAACTGGTGAGTGACCGGTTTAAAGCGGGGAGTTTCGAGATCACTTTTAAAAATGGGGAGAAAGAACCGCTCATGCCCTCACTCCCCCCATCAACGGATATTGCGATTGCCCTGGATACAATTAGAAGCAAAAGTAATATTGAATTAATCGATCCCGCCTCCTTGGACTTCGACCTTAATATCCATATCAATGCGCGCTTGCAGGAAATCAATCGGGACATTGATTTAAAGGAAAACAAAAACCTGGATTTGATTGAAAAAAAACTCAGTAAAAAAATCACTAAAGAAATCGATCAGCTCATCAAGTATTCACAGTCCAAACAATCGGACGTATTTGGCTTTGGTGAAGAATACCGAACAAAAGAATCTCATTCCGACCTGACGGATGAGAAATGGCATGACATGTATAAGGACATTAACGTAAAAGTAAACACAGAATTCGTCATCATAAGGACCGGTGTGGTGGAGTAGAAAGGTGGAAGTTCCCGTCCTCTGCTTCTTTTTGAATTCTCCCTTTTTGTAGCAGGATTTTTTTTTCGTTGACACGAATAAAGAACTATTCAGGTGAAAAAGGAGAGGGTTATGATGAGTTACAAATCCTTGGATAAGGAAATCGTAACGGACTTCCTTAAGGCCAATAGAGAGGACTTTCAACAGAAACTATTATCTGAGGCTGTAAATGTCAGAGGGAAAATCAGTGATATTCTCGAAAAAGGAAACATTGATCTGTTAAAGAATGCCGAACTGGTCGCTCACTACATCGTTGAAGACAAAGAAGAAGAGCTGATTGCATTTGCGAAAATTGAGGGGATTGCCTGGGCACAACATGATCTTACCCTGGCTTTCAAACTCGAATGGGTCCATGCCATAAGGAGAGCGTTATGGTATTTCCTTTATCAATTCGATGAGCAGGATGGAGAGGATGAATCTCCACGAAAGAGCTTCTTTGATCTGGAAAAAAGGATTAATGACAACGTGGATCAATTCCTGAATAATTTCTTTATCAGCTACTCCGATTACAAAGATGAGCAGTTGTGGTCGCACAGAAAATTGGTGGAGAATCTTTCGGTTCCGATCATCCCGGTTAATAGCACCATTGCGGTATTGCCGTTGATCGGAATGATCGATTCTTACCGGGTCCATGCATTGGAAGAAAAAGTGTTGATGGAAATCAGTTCGATGAAGATTCAAACCCTGATTATCGATTTGTCAGGTACGGCCGAAATGGAAATGGATGTCCTTTTTCAATTTGAGAGGATCCTAAGCGGAATCAATATGATGGGCTGCAAAGCGGTCCTCACCGGCCTCCGGGTAGAACTTGTTAGAAATATAGTGGATTCAGGGGTCGAATTTGACAGTTTGGTAGAGATAAAGGGTACATTACAACAAACACTGAAGGGATATTTGTAAAAGCAGAGGAAAAGCAGAGGGACGGTTCTCGTGCTTCCAAAATGGAAGCATCGGAACCGTCCCTCTGCTTCTGTCGAACCGCCACGTCATAGAGAGGATTTCCCGGGAAAGTGTCGAAGAGTTAGAGTAGATATTTTTTCCTAAAGGAGATTCATTATGGTAGAAACGGTCCATCATTTACTATTACATGTGGTATTTATTCTGTTTACGATTCTTCTATTTCAACTGTTTACGAGTGAATCGGATGGCGATACTAGAGGATTTCCCGTCCCTTTTTTCCTTATGAATCTTGTTGTTCTCTTGTTTACGATGGCCTTTCCCCTGGTTTATTCCAGTGGCTATGTGTACGATTTTAAAGTGATACCGGTGATCCTTTCATTTCTCTATGGAGGGAAGAGAGTGGGGATCAGTACATTTTTTGCCATGCTCGTCATCGGCTGGTTCACGGACCATTTATGGATGTTTCTCCTCGTGAATTATGCGATTTACAGTATGCTGCTGATCCCGTTATCTACCTGGTATCGAAAGCTATCCTGGAAAAACAAAATGCTCCTGATTTCAGGTTTTTATTTATTCATCCCGGTTACACGGTCCCTTTATTTACTCACACACCAAGAAACGGAGCAGCTTTTATTTATGGCAAGCTCCACCTCCATCATAGGGATCACCTTGATTCTGTCGATCTATTTGATTGAAAACCGCTTGGAACAGATCAGGGTCAAAAAAGAGCTCATCAAAGCGGAAAAGTTTAACGTGGTGAGCGAGCTGGCAGCATCTGTTGCCCACGAAATCCGTAATCCCATGACGACGGTGAGGGGGTTCATGCAGCTCCTGCAGAAAGAAGCGTTAACGGATCAGCAAAAGAGCTTTATCGATATTAGCATCCAGGAACTCGATCACGCCCAGGACGTCATCAATCAATACCTTTCACTGGCAAAGCCCCAGACGGAGGAATACGAGGTGTTCAGTCTGTCCGAGACGATGAATGAATCCGTTGACGTCATGACGACCTATGCCGTGATGAACAGCATAAAAATCAATAAGAATATTGAAGAAGATTTGATGATCAGAGGGATGAAACTGGAGGTGAAGCAGGTCCTCCTCAATCTTTTGAAAAATGCCATCGAGGCGGTAAAAGAAAATGGGGAAATCACGGCTGCTGCGAGTCGCCATCCTGACGGCCGGATGCGGATCATCGTTCAGGACAACGGAACCGGCATGCTGCCTGAACAACTCAAAGTACTCGGCAGGCCCTATTATTCCACGAAGGAAAAAGGGACGGGACTCGGACTCACGGTGAGCTATCAGATAGTGAAGCGGATGAAGGGTGAAATCAAAGTGGAAAGCGAACCTGGAGTGGGAACGACATTCAGCGTCTTTTTTCCAGGCAGTACATAAGAGGGACGGACCTTGCTTCTTCTAAGCAAGGGTCCGTTCCCATCCAATTTTGCAAAACAAGGAGGAGCGGTACATGATCAATTATGACGGACGTACATTCGTATCCATTGAGAATACAACAAATGGTGAGGTGTCCTCAAAGACCGTGTTTGAGTATAAGCAAGAAGGAAAGATCCTTTCAGCTACGTACAGTGGGGGAGATATTACAAAAGGGACCCTGATTGGCATTGTGAAGGACGATGGCAGCTTAGTGTTCAGATATAACCATGTGAACGTGAATCATGAAATCAGGGGAGGTCAATGCACCTCTGTTCCTGAAATACTGAAGAATGGTCGGATAAGACTGCATGAAAAATGGAAGTGGATGGATCGTGAACAAAGCGAAGGGGAATCGGTAGTAGAGGAGTATTAAGGGGAGCAGGGGGACGGTTCTCATGCTCCTATAATCGTGACCATGGAAGCAGAAGAACCGTCCCCCCGCTTCCTAGCGAATAATCCCGAGTTGTTTTTCAACTTGTTCAAGCCTCTGGGACAGTGAGTATACCCTTCGATCCAGCATGGCATATTGTTTCCTGAGAATATCTAACTGTGTTTCAAACCCTCCAGGATATTGTCGCGTATAGCATTCTGAGGGATTGGCATATGGTGCTTGATGATTTCCTCTGTAATAAACCATAATCGTCACCTCCATTAACAGAATAGAAAAGGGAAGCACGGGGACGGTTCTCGTGCTTCTAAAGTCGTGTCAACGGAAGCAGAAGAACCGTCCCCGCGCTTCCTCCATTAAAAAAACATTCCCATCGCAAAGGAATGTCCCCAGTTGTCTCTACGAACGTTTTCTTGTTGTTACTTTAATTGTGGGAGAGGGATGAGTGGATGCCGGCTTCTGAGTGGGATGGGAAGGCGATGATAGCTCTTTTTCTATGGTGGCAGGAGGTTTTAACTTGTCATATGTGGTTCCGATGTATAATTGTCCCTTCAGGTCTTTAATTCCGAGATTCCCGAAGTTGTTACTCAGGTCGGCGTGATCGATGTTTACATTTTCAATGGATAAGTGCTCAATCACAATTTTTGCAGGTTCCTGCTGGCTGGAGATCGTGTCTTTGACGTCTGAAGCTAAGCCCTGTTTCAAGGATTGAATTTCCTTTTCAAGGGCCTGGATCTTGTCTTTCATCTCATTTTGCTCAGCATTCATGCTTTTTTGAATGTATGAAGTTAGTTTTTTCTGAAAGTAAGTATACAACATGTTCTCACATTCTTTTTAGTATTTTTTCATTGTGAGCCTCCGTGTAATGAAACGTCTTCTATTTTCCGGGGGTAGGCCACTTGGATGAGGCCATTGAGAAACTGGATGTTGATGGATTTAGCCTCGGCCGGTTCGGGGAGGGGAATCGTTCGTTCGAATTCCCCTGAGAACCGTTCTGCCTTGACTTCCATTTCTTTTGGGTATACGGGTCTGATCTGCCCTTTTATCAGAAGGTTTGTGTTGGAATTCAATGAAAACTTAATATCATCTTGGGTGATCCCCGGGGCATCCAGGATGATGCACACATGGGATTCGTTCTGATACACATCATAACGAGGGAATTCGTCATCTGTAGAAAAGAACTGGGAAGGGTTATTGTTTTCGAATACGCTGTTCCAGAAATTATCGCTTTTGTATTGGTTGGTCAGTTCCAGCCATTTTTTCATTTTTTCCATATCCATGGATTATCACCTCTTATGAAAACGCCTAAACTTGAACGGTATAAGGGATGGCCGGGTTGGCGATTTGGTCTTGATCGCTGACGTCCGGATCGAGTACCCCTGTATTCATTTGTGAGCCGGTAGGCGAGAAATCACCGAATGAAAAGTTGGCTCCGAATAGTTTCGCATTGGCGGTATGACTGTTGTGAACCGTCGGACCGATATCGACGTTCCCGTTCTGCGTCACGCCATTGACTTTGATATTAAATATGTTGATCTGATACGGCATGAGGATCCTCCTCTTCGGTTTCTCTTGGGTCTACGGGTACAGGAACCGGCAAAGGTGTTCCCGCATTGACTGAATCCGCATTGCTTAAAGATGATTGATCATTCACATCTGGATCGATATATACATTTTCCATCATTGATTCTGTCGGGGAAGTATCACCATAGGAAGAGTTGATTCCCTGGGACTTATTATTCGACGTATGACTGTTATGAACAGCTTCTCCAATGGTGATCGAACCATTGCCAGAGACGCTATTCACCTTCATACAGTATAGGTTTACTACAGTCTGCACAGTTTCCCACCTCTTTTGTCTTTGGGATACTATATGCGTTCGTCAGCCCATACGTTCATGAATTTATGCGTGGGAGTAAACGGAAGGGAGCGCCGACACCCGGTCGACGCTCCCTTTCTTACGGCTATTTTTAATGAATGTCCCTCTTCTTAAACCGTCCCCCGCGTACTTCATTGATATCTGCGACAGCAAGGAAGGCTGAAGGATCCAATTCTTCCACGATCGATTTTAATTTGGCTTCTTCCAGACGGGTAACGATGCAGAAGATGACTCGCTTATCGTCTCCGGAGTATCCGATGGGGAGGGAGAGGTGGTTATGGAGAATTAGAGGACCAGGGGACCAGTAAAGCCCCCGCCTTCATTTCTGACTCTTACTCCGTCATATACTCCTCCACCAACTCATAACAACGAGCCTTCGTCGACTCATACAACGAAATATACCACGCCACATTTTCGAACGTGCCGCCTTCATACTTCAATCTTTCCTTCTCTGCCTTTGCCTCTTTCTCCTCGATCCATTTCACTTGTTCTGATTTTAACTCAGCCATGACTTCAGGAGAAAGCTTTTCTTTCAGAAGGGAGTATATCTCATTCAACGCATCGTCATACTTTTCGTAGGATACGCCATAGTAGTTTTTCATGGCATTCGTGACACCTTTATCTGAATCCTTCTTATCAGGCATGGCATCCAGTTCCTTCTGGATGTTGTCCAGTTTATCTAAGTATGCCTGTTTTCCTTCCACCTTTGTGACGGCTGATTCTTGTTCCGGATGACTCTCTTCAACAGATGTCTCATCTGACTGAGCCTGTTCGTTTTCCCCGGATGCCGTCGTATATTCAGCCTGTGAATCATTGGAGTCATTACTCGCTGCAGACGCCTCGGAATGAGGTTTACTAGCGGCATCCTCCTCAGAAGATTGACTACAGGCAGACATTCCGACGAAGACCATCGCTGATAAAGTCGTGACGGTCAACCAATTGCTTTTCTTCATTATTACAGCTCCAATCTTTTATAAAAAATGCTCACTTGGATTATTTTAACATACCCAGATATATCCTTCTAATCTGGTCAGGGAGAAAGTCCGGGAGTCGATGCCATGACCTCCTTTACAAGCTATCTATTTTATATATAAACTGGTAAAATTAGGGTTACCAATCTAGTAAACGACAATGGAGCCTGGGGACTCATGGCTCACTGGAGGTGCCACATGCTTGATATCAAAACGGATTACGTGTTTAAAAAAGTCGACCCGATCAACAAGGGATGGTCGAGTGATAAGAAATATTTTGTGGAAACCGAGACGGGGGAAAGGCTGCTGCTCCGGACGGCGGATCGTTCTGAGTATGAAAGTAAGAAGAGCGAGTTCGAGGCGATGGAGCGTTTGGCCAAAACGGGGATTCCGATGTCTGTGCCCCTGGAGTTCGGGTTGTGTGAAAACGGCGATCAAGTGTATTCGCTCTTTACATGGTGTGAAGGGAAGGACGCCGCTGAGGTACTGCCTGGATTTACGGATACGGAGCAATATGAGCTTGGCTTGAAGTCGGGTCGTTACCTGAGGGAAATCCATTCCACTCCTGCACCGCCCGATGAAGAACGGTGGGAAACGAAGTTCAATCACAAGGTGGATAAAAAGATTCAGCAGTACCACGATTGTCCCCTTAAGATCGAAGCCGGCGATCTCATATTAGAATACATAGAAGCAAACAGACACCTCCTGAAGGGGCGACCGCAAACATTTCATCACGGTGATTACCACGTCGGGAATATGGTTATTTCGGAAAGCGGCGAACTCTCCATCATCGACTTCAACCGTCATGATTTCGGGGATCCGTGGGAAGAGTTCAACCGCATCGCCTTCAGTGCATCGGCGAGTCCCCATTTTGCCACGGGACAGCTGAACGGCTATTTTAACGGATGGCCTCCCGAAGATTTCTTCAAGCTCATGGCCTTTTACATCAGTAGCAATATGCTGTCATCCATCCCGTGGGCGATGAGATTCGGTGAAGAGGAATTCTCCTTCATGAAGGAGCAGGCGAAGGAAGTGCTGGGCTGGTTTGACGGGATGAGGAATCCGGTGCCGACGTGGTATGTGGAGGACTTTTATGTTCAGTACGTGGATGACATTCCGTGTAAATTAAAGGCACCGTTCGACTTTTCTTTTATTAAAAAGTACGGAGAAGTCTTTAAAGTCTATGATGATCAGGATTCGGGCAATATCTGTTTCGGGGTCAGGGACGGTGAGGAGAGACTGTTCATTAAATTCGCCGGTGCCCCGACCTCGCGATATGAAGGGAAGCCGGAAGAGGCGATCACCGCGTTGAAGGCTGCCGTGAACGTGTATGAAGACTTGCGTCATCCCCATTTAGTGAGATTGATTCGCGGAGAAGAAGTCGGTGGTGGGTTTGCGGCCATCTTTGAATGGAGCGACGGGGAGTGTATGGGGAAGATGTATCCCCTGTCCCGGGAAACATTCATGCAGCTTCCGGATAGTACAAGGCTAGACGTCTTCCATGCCATCCTCGATTTCCACATCCATGCAGTGGAGAAAGGATATGTGGCCATCGATTTCTATGACGGCAGCATACTCTATGATTTTTCCAAAGAAAAGACGTTGATCTGCGACATAGACCTATATTCCAAACGCCCTTATACCAATACGATGGGCAGGATGTGGGGATCGTCACGCTTCATGTCTCCCGAGGAATTCAGGGAAGGTGCCGGGATCGATGAAATCACGAATGTGTATGGGATGGGAGCCACCGCCTTCGCGTTGTTTGGCGGGGAGAAGGATCGGTCCAGGGAAAAATGGAGACTGAGCGACGGGTTATATGAAGTGGCGCTGAAGGCTGTGAGCGATGACAGGGAAGCACGTCAGCCGTCTTTGCTGGAGTTGAAGAGAGAGTGGGACAGGGAGACAGGTTCGGTGTCCCGATAAGGATCCAGGGGGCTGGCCCCCTGGATTCTCAATCCATTAAAGGCAGGCCCATTCAGAGCCTGCCTCTTCACCATCCATCAATCTCTCCCCACCTTCAGCGGCAGCGTGAACCCAACCGTGGTCCCTTTCTGATTGTTCCTTCTAATCAAAAGCTCCCCATGATGATGCTCGATGATTTGTTTGCAAATCGCCAGTCCAAGCCCGACTCCTTCTGTATTCTCGTTCACTTTATAAAACAGGGTGGACACATGCCTAAGGTGCTCTTCTTCAATTCCCTCGCCCTCATCTTCGACTTCAAACGTTAGATCATGTTCTCCCTTCCCATAACGAACCGTGATGGTGCTGTTTCGACCGGAATATTTGATGGCATTCTCGATGAGGTTGATAAGCACCTGACGGATTCTATTCTGATCAGCTACGAGTTTCAGGGGTTCATCATGGATCACGATGATCTCCTGTTCTTTTTGCTGGCGCTTTTTATCCAGCTGCAACAGAACTTCCTTCACAAGCTGGTCAAAATGAAAAGGGGACGGGTTGATTTCGAATGTCCCGTTTTGATAGCGGGAGAAGTCCAGCAGTTCCTCCACCATGTCGATCAGTCTGTCCGTTTCTTTCGTGATGATGGAAAGTCCCGTTTGGGTTTCTTCCACATTCTCCGGGTCCCCTGTCTGCAATGTCTCGCTCCACCCCTTGATGGAGGTGAGGGGAGTCCGGAGTTCATGGGACACGGAAGAGATGAATTCGTTTTTCATTTTTTCCGTCCTGAGGAGTTCTTTCCCCATATTGTTGAACGTCTGGCTCAGGGTGTGGAATTCATCTTTGTACTGCCCGTCCACCCTTGCTTCCAGGTCTCCTTCTGCCATCCGGTTCGAGACCTTCGTCAATTCGATGACGGGTTCCGTGATGATTCGTGAGAAAAAGGTACTGACCACGAATACGATCCCGAGGATGCCGATTCCGATCGCTGACAGGGTGATCAGGATCGTTTGAAAATTATTATCCAAAGCTTCGAGTGATGTGACAAAGCGGAGGATGCCAATCGTTTTATCGCTGGATTCTAATGGGACCGAGACGGCGAGGATGCGTTCGCCTGTTGCGGTATTGGTCCCGAACCAGGTTCCTTGTCCTTTTGAGAAAGCATCCTTCACGTCGGGATAATCCTGTTTTCCTCCTGGGATGAATCCACTTGAGGACGATAAGATTCTGCCGCTTCCGCTCAAAATTTGTGTTTCTGCCTGATCAATGGAGAAGTTGCTTTGAAGATCCTGCAGATTCTCCCTCAGATTGTACGTCGATAAATGACTATAACGCTTCGCAAATGAGGCCGAGTTCTGTGCATGATTTTGCAAAATTTCAGCCGTGCCGTTGTAATAATAATGATAGATGCCGGAAGTGACAATGCCGAGGAATAATAGGATCGTCATGGCGATCAGCGTCAGATTCTGTATGAGTAATCGCCGTCTAATTCCCATTATGCTTTCCTTCCCCGGATTCATCCCATCGGTATCCGTACCCCCATACGGTTAACAAATAACGGGGGGAGGAGGGATCTGCTTCAATTTTCCGACGGATCCTCCTGATGTTGACATCGACGATTTTCGGATCCCCCATATAATTGATCCCCCACACCTGGTCCAGGAGGTCATGGCGGCTGATGGCTTTCCCTTTTGCTTTCAGGATGGTGCTGATCAGCTCATATTCCACCGGGGACAAATCGACTTCCTTTCCCTTCAACTTCAGGAGGCGCCTGCTTTCATCCAGATAGATCGATGGAGCAGGCGCCTCCGGTTCAACAGGCCGGATCCGCCTCAGTAACGCTTCAATCCTCGCGATCAATTCATTCGGACTGAAAGGCTTGGAGATATAATCATCGGCCCCGTTCATCAATCCATGGACTTTATCCATCTCCTGTACTTTCGCCGTCAACATGATGATGCCGATGGATGAGTTCCATTCTCGGATCTCCTTGCACGCGTCGAACCCGTTCATTCCGGGCAGCATCACATCGAGAAGGACGATGTCGACGACCGTACCCTCCTCTTTCAACTGCTTGATGCCGGACTCGGCATTGTCCGCCTGAAGCACACTGTATCCATATCGTTTTAAATTGATTTCAATGAAGCCTCTGATCGATTCTTCATCTTCAATGATCATGATTCTCTTCATTTCCAACACCTGCATTTCATTTGAAAATAAACCGGTGGCTCCTATTCGGAAGACAGCGGATGAAAGGACTTCTTAAATTGGGACACCGGTGATTTCGTCAAATAGACAAACTGATTGCTTTCCATTAGGACATTCCATCCTTCGAGGGATTCCTTATCGTCTTTGTCCGCGACATACACATCAAAAAGAAGGGAACCATCCTCTTTCGAGAGGAATTTGACATATCTCCGTCCGTCGGATGCTTCGATGATGATATCAGGCCAGTCTTCCGGTAGCACCAGTTCATACTGATATGGATAGTTCTGATAGGAGCGCAGGGTGAACTGCGGTTGGCCGTCATCGGATAATTGATAGTACTCATGTATGAACGGCATGTCCACATACGGTTTGTCCGGGTTCGCCTCGATCAGAAGGGGAAACTCCAGGATGCCGTCCCCGTTTTTGTCTTCGCTGTTGGCGGATGTTGCCCGAAATAATTGATCTTTGAATTCTTTTGGCACAAGTTCCACGAGTTTCTTATTTTTCACACCGACGATGAACGAAGTCGAGGAATGGGCCCCTACAGTGGAATCGAATATCACCCCTTTGACTGATGGGGTGACATAGCCCGATGCCGAGTGATAGTAAGGATAGACATACGGATCAAGCTTCAGTTCATCCACCTTCTCCGATTTTCCTTTTGGAAAGGCATAAAGGGAGACCGTATGTTCCTGATTAGGTATCAATGAAGAAAGCAGGAGCTCGCCCTTGCCGTCTTCATTGTAATCATCCGCGAAGAAGGCGCTGTATTGGGATTCGAATAGTTTGTGAGGCTTTTTCCCTTCCAAATCATAAACGACTAGGGCAGAGTCAGACGCTTCTGCCGCATAGGAAAAGCCGATCAGGAGTTCCTTCGTTCCGTCCCCGTTTAAATCAGAGGCTTCCACCTTCATCAATTCCCTCCCGATATTTTTGATTCCGGCCACCTTCGTCCATTTGCCTTCTTTATTCTCAAGGACGATTCCCTCCATTTGAGATGTTTCCTCGGGAAGTCGGTAGAAGACGATCAACTCTTCTTCCCCGTCTCCATCGAGATCCGTCTCCTGGATGGTGTCTGCCGTTTTATCTTCGTTTGGAGAGAGCCACTCCGCCTGAGGAGGGACGAAGCTTTGAATGGCCTGTTTCAGTTCCTGCTGTTCGACAGGAAGCTCAGGAGGCTTCATCAAAGAAGAATTGGACTGAAATAACGAACAGCCGCTTGTGACAAACAGGATCCCGGTTAAGAGAACGATCATTTTTTTCATCTATATTTCACATCCTAGCCTTTGCTTTCAATAGTATAGTGTAAATCCATTCGACAAAAGTAACAAGAAAGTAACAAATTTCGCACCTTCATTGTAACCGCCTCGTAACCCTTTCCAACCCTTTTTCTCTTACTATAAATAGAGAATAAAACAGCCGGAGGAAAGGTGAAAAGCATGAGCAGAAAGAAAAGACGATTAAAGAAAAGACGATTAAAGAAAAGTGTGCGGCTGACATTCGCACTGATGTCAGCCCTCTTCATCCTAGTATCGACCATTTGGGTGATGGATATAGGCGAAGCGAAAAGTAACGAGGGACAGGAAAGCTTAGAAAAGGTCATGGCAAAAAAAACCGGAGAACAGCAGCCTGACGAAAAGCAAACTGAAGATGTGGAAGAGAAAGAGCCAGAGGAAAGCGTAGAGCTTCCTGGACAAGAGGCTCAGGAAGATGAACCAGTCGATTCTGTAACGGTTGATGAACCGGTTCAACAAGAGGAATCGACGGTCGACCAGCCTGGAGTGGAGGAATCATCCGAGGATCAACAGGATCAGGAAGAACAAGCCGTACAACAGTCGGTCTACCTCACATTTGATGACGGTCCGAATGAAAACACAGAAGGCATCCTGAACGTCCTCGAACGCTACGATGCCAAGGCGACATTCTTTATGCTTGAGCCGAATATGAAGAGATTCAAAGATTCCGTAGAGGACATGGCGGCAGAAGGCCATGCAGTCGGCATGCACGGTGTGACCCATGATGCGTCGAAATTCTATCAATCTAGTCAAACGGTTGTGGGTGAAATGAAAAAAGGACAAGAGACCCTGGAGTCCATCACCGGAATTCACAGCAACCTGATCAGGGTCCCTTACGGATCGGTGCCGAATATGACGCCAGCCTACCGGGAAGCCGTTGATCAAGCAGGGTTCCAAATGTGGGACTGGAACATTGACAGCGAGGACTGGAGGCTGTTAAGCGAAGAATATGTTCCGAATGTGATGGAACAGATCGATGATTTTCCTTATAAAGAATCTCCGAAAATCATTCTGCTTCATGAGAAAGATGTAACCCTTGAATATTTGGAAGAGCTTCTCGTAGATTTGACGGAAAAGGGATACAGCATGAAGGCACTGACAGAACAAATGGACACCGTAACATTTTAACGAAAGAGGAGCTGTAAAGAATGAATAAGAAATGGAAAGTAGGCATAACCGTCCTGATTGGATTGACGGTCTTATCAGGTGGACTTCTGTTCTTTGTTTTTTCAAAAGTGGGGGCGTTCTTCGATGAGACGTATGAACCAATTGACGTTCCTGACGCAGGAAATGAAGAGAAAGAACCTGCCCCAGACGATAAAATCCACATCCTGCTGATGGGAGTCGATAAACGGCCACATGATAAGGGAAGGCCGGATGTCATGATGGTAGTGGAAATAGATCCGAAGTCTGACAAAACCAAGGTCGTCAGTCTGCCCAGGGATACCAAAGTAACCATCCCGGGTCGAGATGAAAGCACCAAGCTGAATCATACGTACACATATGGAGGGACAAGCCTCACCGTGCAGACCGTTCAACAGTTATTGGACATCAACATTGACTATTATGCGAAAGTAAATATGAACGGGTTCGAAGGAGTCATCAATGAAGTAGGAGAACTGACCATCGACAATGAACTGGACTTCACGTTTGACGGTTACCACTTTTCCAAGGGGAAACTGACGTTGTCTCCCGACGAAGCACTCGCCTATGTCCGAATGAGAAAACAGGACCCCATGGGCGACGAAGGCCGGAACGAACGGCAGCGGAAAGTCATCAAGGCATCCGTCGATAAGCTCCTTGAGCAGAACGATTTCGGCAAAATCCTTGAGTTACTCGATACGGTATCTCCTTATCTCCAATGGAATATTCAAGAGAAGGATTTGAAAACGTTATACAGCCATTATTCACACGCCATGAAACAGATCCAATCGTCGGAACTGCCGGGTGAAGGGAAGCTTGGTGAAGATGGATTATGGTATTTTTTCGCAGAGGATCCGGAGCGGGTATTTTCGGACTGAGCAATTGAGGGGAATATGAGCCATTGATCGACGGGGAGGTCTGGTCGATAACATGCACACTGGACCTGTCCCTGTAGTTTTCATCAAAAAACAGAGGCTCCCAAGCAGTAGATTCTGCTTAGGGGCCTCTGTTTTGATTTATTCGCTCTTTTCCTTTTTTAATTCAAAATATTTATCCATCACCCGTTTGGAAATGACCTTATTGATGTAAGGGTCATGTTCCTGATGGGACCAAGGGACGACAGTTGAGAAGGCAATTTCCGGATGGTCGAATGGTGCATATCCGATAAGGGTCGTGTTGTAGGTTGGCTGTGCACTCTCCATGTCCGGTCCTTTGTAAAATGCTTCTGCTGTTCCTGATTTCCCTGCTCCATTGTACGGAGCATCCTTAAATAGATTGGCCGTACCTTCTGGACCATGGAAGACCCGGTAAAACCCTTTCTGTACATGTTCGATTTCTTCACTGGATGCATCGATCCGGTTCAGCACCTCTGGTTCCTGCTTGTACACGACACTTCCTAACCGGTGTGGCTGGTTGGAAGGTTCACGTACTTCTTTTAACAGATGGGGCTGCACGCGTTTTCCTCCGTTGGCGATTGTCGATACGTATTGAGCCAGCTGCAGGGGTGTGTACGTGTCGTACTGCCCAATCGCAAAGTCAAGGAGAAGTCCCGGATGTTCAGCGGTTCCTTGATATCCCGGAGATTCCCCTGGGAGATCGATCCCTGTCGGCACCCCCAGTCCCATTTGGGCAAAATGCTCCCTGAACGTACGGAATGCGTCACCTTTCAGTTCAATCGGTGCGTGAGGGACGTAGCGGTTCCCGGCAATCCGGAGGGCGACTTTCCACATATACGCGTTGGAGGATTTCTCCAGGGCATAGAGGTCACTGATCGGCCTCGTTTGATTTCCCCATACATTGAACCATGACGTTTTCTTTGGCGTGCCTTTAATATAAAGGGGTTCATCGACAATCATTTCACCGGGCTTGATATGATCCGTCATATAACCGGTCAGGAGGGTGGCACCTTTCACAACGGAGCCCGATTCATAGGACGTCGTGTATGTCCCCAATGAATAATCTTCGAATTCGATTTCCCCGTTCGGATGGATTTCCTTCACTTTCTGACCGACCATCGCTTCGATTTCCCCTGTATATGGGTTCATCATGACGACAAAAGCACGGTCGAGATAAGGAGATCCTTTCGTTCCAATATGTTTCGATAGTTCTTCCTGGACGATTTTCTCGATTGCTTTTTGCAATTCGACATCAATGCCGAGTACGAGATCTTTTCCGCTCTGTCCCTGCTGGATGACCTTTGTCCCGACGACCTGCCCGTCTTGTATGATGTTTTTCACTTTCTTCTTCTGACCGTTCAACAGGTCTTCATACTTTAATTCCAGGTAGCTGGTTCCCACGCGGTCATTCCGGTTATATCCTTCTGCCAGATATTCCTGGATCAAATCTTTCGGAATCCCTTCCCTGGTCGAAGACACGTCTCCGAGCACGGAACGGAGAGTGTGGTCAAGGGGATAAGACCTTGTCCAATCCGTGGTCACGTCCACCCCGGGCAATTCATCGAGATGTGCGCTTACCTGTGCATACTCCGTGATGGTCACCCCTTTATTCTTCACGATTTGAGGGGAAAGGGCGTACCCTTTGGAAATCGTTTGATAGATTGCGAGCACTTCATATTCTTCTTCTGAAAAAGAAGACCATTCCTTTTCACTGATGCGTTCAAGCTTCAATTGATAGATTTTCTGATCGGCCTCTTTGGTTGAGAGATCCTTCTCTCCCTGAATGTGTTTGATTTCTGACGCGGAGACTTTCTTATCCGCCTTTAAAGGATTCATCAAGATCCAGAAATCCTTTTTATCACGTGTCGTGAGGGAATCGGTCTCGACGTCAATCATGTCGGCCAGCTTCTTCGACACTTCCAATAAATCCTTCTGAGACGAATCCGACGTCCGGGTGAAAGTGATGGCCCTCTCTGGTTTATTATCGACGATCAACTTTCCGTTCCGGTCATATATGCTCCCTCGTGGCACGGGTGAATCCACCGTCACACTTTCCTTCTTCTCAACCGCCTTTTCATAAGACTGTCCATTCGCAATCTGAACCATCCCGAGCCTGACAATCAGCGTGCTGAATAAAAGAAACACGGTGACAAAGAGAATCTTCATGCGCTTCGGAAGGACCATTTTCTTTGTTCGCTCTGCTCTATTCTTGTCTTTCATACAATCACCCATTTTATGTATTTGACTTTATTACAATTAAAACAAAGCGATGACAAAAACCCAAGGGATATGATGAATCGTTCACGAAATCGTTTCATTCAGCCCTTGTTCCAAAAAACTTCCCATCCTGTACATAGATTGTTAATAGTTTCGTAACATTTACCCTCTAAGATGAAATCAACATCAAAGTTCAACAGGCAAAATCAATCGAGGAGGAAATAAACATGTTTGAACATAACAATCAAAATGAAGAAATGAATTCTACGGAAACAACCGATACAGACGTCCCTCAAAAAGAAGAAATGCAGCGTACCCCGAAACAGAAAAAGCCGTTTAAAGGCAGGGGGTTCCTCAACACGGTTGGTGCGGGGATCATCGGTTCGGTCCTGACGCTGACGGTATTGCCACAAACGGACTATTATCAGCACCTGGCTCAGCCAAGCGTCGAGCAATCGGCAGACAACGGACAGGCAAACACATCATCAAATTCAGGTATCACGCCCACATCGGTCTCAACCGGGGCAGGCGGCGATGTAGCGAATATTGTAGAGGATGCATCCCAATCCATCGTCGGCATCGTCAATTATCAGAGCCAAAGCCGAATGGGAGCCGCAGAGGCCACTCCGGCTGGGACAGGGTCCGGCGTCCTTTTTAAAAAAGAAGGGGATAGTGCTTTCATCATCACGAACAACCATGTGATTGAAGGGGCATCAAAGATTGAAGTTTCTCTCTATGACGGTGAAAAGACCGAGGGTGAGCTGATCGGAGCCGACCCGCTGACGGATCTTGCCGTCGTGAAGATCGACGGTAAATATGCAGACAACCTGCTGGAAGTCGGTGACTCCAGTGCCCTGCGCGCCGGTGAACAGGTCATCGCCATCGGGAACCCGCTCGGACTGGATCTTTCAAGAACGGTAACACAGGGAATCGTCAGTGCCGTCGACCGCACGATCCCTGTTCAGACATCCGAAGGGGAATCTGAACTGAACGTCATTCAAACAGACGCAGCCATCAACCCTGGTAACAGTGGGGGCGCACTCCTGAATTCCAAGGGTGAACTGATCGGGATCAACAGCGCGAAAATCTCGAACTCCGGTGTCGAAGGACTCGGCTTTGCGATTCCGAGCAAGGACTTCATGCCCATCGTCAGCGAAATCATCAAAACAGGTAAAATTGAGCGCCCATATATCGGAATCGGGATGAAGAACCTGGCAGATATCCCGCGTTCATACTTACCGAATCTGCCTCAATCCGTTGAATCCGGTGTGGTCGTCGCCAATATCGACCCGACCTCCGCAGCAGCGGACGCCGGAATCAAAGAAGGTGACGCCATCACCGAAATGGACGGCAAAGCAGTCGAGAATGTCGCCGATCTGAGAAGACAGCTGTACGGTGGCTTGAAAGTCGGGGATAAAATCGATTTGACCGTCTATCGTGATGGTAAAAAAATGACGGTGAGCCTGAAGCTTACCAGTAATTCGATGATGAATGGGTAATGGGTGAGGTGTGATGTGATGTGTGTACCTGGTACAGATCGGGTGACTGGTACCAGGTACAATCACTCCAAAGTGTACCAGGCACCAAAAAAACGACCAATAAACAAACAAAAAAGGAGTACGATTAAGTGACTAAAAAGAAACAAACGATCACATTATGGAGCATTATCGGAGGCGTTGTCCTCATCGGATCGCTGCTGGCGGTGTTTGGTTTTTCAAAAGAAGATGCAGTGGCCAAAGTGGGAAGTGAGACCATCAGTAAAGACGATCTGTATACGACGCTTGTGGATCAGTATGGGGATGGCGCCCTTGATACATTGATCGCGGAGAAGATCGTGAAGCTTGAGAGTGAGAAGAAAGATCTCACGGTTAAGGATAGTGAGATTAAAAAGGAATTGGAGAATATTAAAGGTCAATATGACAGTGAAGAGGCATTCAATGAGGCCCTCGCTTCAAGCGGGTCGGATCTGGACAGCGTCAAAGAAAATATCAAGACGTACCTGTTGACGGAGAAGTTGCTGAAGGATCGGGTCAAGATCACGGATGATCAGATCAAGGAATACTTCGAAGTGAATAAGGATACGTTTGCGCAAAAAGAGCAGGTTGAGGCCAGTCATATCTTAGTGGACGATGAAAAGACGGCACAGGAAGTGAAGAAGAAACTTGATGACGGCGGAGATTTTGCCGAGCTTGCGAAAGAGTATTCCACAGATACGTCGAATGCCGATTCAGGCGGGGAGCTTGGTTATTTTGGCAAAGGTGAGATGGTGACGGAGTTTGATGATAAGGCGTTTTCAATGAAAAAGGGTGAAATCAGTGAGCCTGTGAAGACGGAATTCGGCTACCATATCATCAAGGTGACGGGCAAGAAGGAAGCGAAAGAGGCGGTCCTTGCCGATCACAAAGATGAAATCAAGGACATCCTGTTTGATCAGGCCCTTCAGACGGAGTATGGTACGTGGCTGGCTGAGAAAAAGAAAGAGTATAAGATCGAAAAAACCTTAAAAGATTCATAAACCGGTCATGGTTTGTTCATGATTTGGCCATAACTTCTGGAAATAATGATAGAGCAGCTGCAACCTATAAAAAAGGAGGAAATCAATATGAACAATAAGAGAGCACTCGCACTCGCAGGCGTGTTAGCAATCGGGATCGCAGGGGCCATCCCGGCTTTTGCGGCAGAGGAGGATGCCGGGAAGACGGATGATACGGCGGTTGTCCGTGAAAAGTCCGAGCCGGTATTTGGCGGTCATCATGGCGGACCCGGGAAGTTCCAGTTGAATGAAGATCAGCTGAAGGAAAAAGCCGATGAACTTGGCATCGACACCAAGAATAAGGATACACGGGAACTCGCTAAAGAAATCATGGATGCAGAACTTGAGAAAAGAGCGGAAGCATTGGGAATTGATACCGATGGAAAAGAACCACGTGGCATCATGGACGAAATCCGCCAGGCGGAGCTGAACAAGAAGGCGAAGGAGCTGGGTATTTCGACTGACGGAAAAGATGGGAAAGAGCTCGCTCAAGAAGTAAGGGAAGCCTTGGTGAAACAACAAGCGAAAGAGCTTGGAGTCGAGACCGAGGGTAAGGATTTGAACACACTTGCTGATGAAGTGAGAGAAGCCTCTCTTACAAAACGAGCGAAGGATCTTGGCATTGAGACCGAAGGAAAAGATCATCATGAACTGCAGCAGGAAGTATTCGAAGCGTCGATCTTGAAAGCTGCGAAAGAACTGGGAATCAAAACAGACGGGAAAACGTCGAAAGAGCTGATGGACGAAATCATGAGTGATCATGCAGATGAAACGAATAAACTTGATTTCTTCCCTTTTAAAAAGGAAGAGGGCTTGTTTTTCCACATGGGAGGGAAAGGTCATCACGGTCCGGGACATGGGAAAGGAACTCGCCCATCAGAGCAGCCTGATCCATCATCTTCTGAAACTCAAAGTGAATCTCTATAAGGAAGGAAATCCCCGCTTATGCCGCGGGGGTTTTTCTATTGAAGGATATCAATAGAAGGAATTGGTCAAAACGACTATAATTTAGATAGAGAGAAATCGGGAAGGGAGCGATGTTCATGAACGTATTGGTCGTTGAAGACAATCAAAGCGTCACAAGTATGCTTGAGATGTTTTTTTCTAAAGAAGAGATAAAGGGTGAGTTTGTTCATGATGGCGCTGAGGGGTACCGTCGTTATCGGGAAGGCGAGTGGGATCTTGTCATCCTCGACTGGATGCTGCCCGGGATGGACGGTGTGACGATTTGCCGGAAAATCAGGGAGGAAGGTTCCCGGGTGCCTGTGATCATGCTGACGGCGAAAGACAGTGAGTCCGATCAGGTGCTTGGCCTTGAGCTCGGTGCCGATGATTATGTGACGAAGCCTTTTTCACCTCTTGCCCTGATGGCGAGGATCCGGGCGGTGACCCGTCGCTACCAGGGTCAAGGGGAAAAGAAAACGACTGAAACTCAGGATGTGGCCACGTCCGACTTCCGTATCAGCAAGGAAACCCGTGAAGTGTTCCTGAAAGGCGTACCCCTTACGAATTTGACACCGAAAGAGTTTGAACTTCTCTATTATCTTTCCCAGCATCCGCGGCAGGTGTTCTCCAGGGAGCAGCTCCTTGAACGGGTATGGGGCTATGATTTCTACGGGGACGAGCGGACGGTGGATGTACATATCAAACGGCTTCGGAACAAGATCGGCAGCAAGGACAAGCCGTATCTTCATACGGTGTGGGGCGTAGGGTATAAGTTCGATGAGGCGGCGACCGGGGATGAAGTTTAGGTATCTGTATCAGCTGCTTCTCAGTCATACGAGCGTCCTCGTCATCGCCTTCATGATCCTCGGACTCCTGTTTTCCCATTATGTCGAAAACCTGGTGTATGAAAATAAGGTGACGGAGCTTCGGACGTATGGGGATAAAATTTTATCAGATCTTGAACGGCCAAGTCCGAGACGTCCCCTGTATCTGGACGAATACAGCAACCTGCTTCACGCCCGGAACATTGATGTGATCACCTTTAATCGTCAGGGAGAAGTATCTTTTTCAAGTGGGGGGGTCTACCCCCGTATCGAGCTTTCAAAAGAAGAATGGCAAAAGATTGAGAGCGGGGAAACCGTCCCGTTGAAAAAAGATTTCGGCCGCTTTGATCAGGCGGTATCCCTCGTCATCATGCCCCGGGTGGTCAATGACCAGCTGACAGGCGGATTGATCCTGATTTCCCCGATCAGCGGGACGAGGGAAATGCTCAGTGAGATCAATCAATATCTGCTGTATATCGTCCTGCTGGCACTCGCCATCTCCGTTCTCGTCAGCTTGTTCCTATCGAAGCTCCATGTGAAACGGATTCAGCGGATGAGGGATGCCACGTCCAAGGTGTCGTCGGGAGATTACGATGTACATGTTCCAAGCTCTAACTTCGATGAAATCGGTGATCTGGCTGAAGACTTTAATGAAATGGTCACGAAACTCAGGGCATCGAAAGAGGAAATCGACGCCCTGGAGAATCGGAGACGGCAGTTCATGGCCGATGTGTCCCACGAACTGAGGACCCCGCTCACGACGATTCGCGGAGTCATGGAAGGAATCCGGAACGATATGATCCCGGAAGAACAGAAAGAGAAAAGCTTCGGTCTTGTGAGCCAGGAAACGATGCGGCTGATCCGCCTCGTGAACGAGAATCTGGATTATGAAAAAATCCGGTCCAATCAGGTGGTCCTTTCGAAAGTGACCCTGCCGTTACTCGATCTTTTCGAAGTCATCAAGGACCAGCTCGATCTGCAGGCAGAGGAAAAAGGCAACACCATCACCGTTCTTGCAGACGAAGGGGCAGTGGTACATGCCGACTACGACCGCCTCGTCCAAATCCTGATCAACATTACAAAAAACAGCATCCAGTTCACCACGGATGGAACGATCACCCTGAGTGGATCTTCTTCCGGAAACGAAACGGTCATTGAAATCCAAGACACCGGAATCGGCATGGACCCCGGGGAAATCAAGTCCATTTGGCGCCGTTTTTATAAAGCGGACCTGTCCCGGACGAATAATCCATACGGTGAATTCGGCATCGGACTCTCCATCGTGAAGCAATTGGTCCTGATGCATGAAGGGTCGATCGATGTGTTCAGTGAGAAGGGTGAGGGGACGAGGTTTGTGATCCGGCTGCCGCTTTGACGGGTGGTAAAGCCATGGGGACAGGCACCTTGGTCTTCTTAAGACGAGGTACCTGTCCAGCCCACTACGGCTTAATCCCAAGATATCTTTCAATACGCTCGACCCTCTCAAGCAGTCGCTGCACTTTTCGATTCAACTGGGAATAGTGTGCTTCGATCATATGCACATGGGTATCATACCCTCCTGTATATTGTCTGTGATAAGGATGGCACATGGGGTCAGGTGGAAAGACAACATGATTCACCGGTGTTCGGTATTGATACATACGGTCACTCTCCCATTTCTTTGGTCTATTCGGACGTTGAGATACTATATGCCTTTATCTGTCCATTCGTTCACTGCCGCCCGGGAGATGATCTTTATAAAGGTCGATGAACAAGGTGCCATTGCTGTTGATCACGGCATAATAGATGTCGTTCAATGTGATGCCTCTCTTGTTCGCTTCACTCTCCAACCATTGTAATGTGTAGGGGGGAGCCAGGTTTTTCGGAATGATCTTACCCTCCATCATTAATTCAATAGGGATGGAAGCAGAGGGGGAAGGATCCATCTTCATGTCAGCCTTCGTGAGTGGCAGGAAACGGTTTTTCTTTTTGATGGACAGTACCCCGCTCACTTCTAACAGGGCATATTCCACCTCGTTTATGTCAAACACCCCAAGTTCCCGGAGATGCTGATTCAAGTCATCCATCGTGAACTTTAATTTTTTCATATTCTCATCCAAAATTTTCCCCTTTTCCATCAGGATCGTGGGACGTCCGGATAACCATCGTCTGAATAGCCGGTTTTTCGAAGACAATATCAGAAATAAGTAAAATAATAAGACCAGCACGATAAAAGAAATGAAGATATTTGAAAAATCAAGCTCCGTATCAAAACCCATATTGGCAATGCAGGAACCTACTGTGATCGACAGGGCAAAGCTATAATGATTTTTGTGTGAGTTGATATGTTTGCCAATGGCTAACGTGACAATGACCAATAACAGAAAACTGATCACCGTTCTTCCGACAGCGATTAAAACTCCATCCATAGGGTATCTCCTTATCCAAAAAGCGTTCATTCCCATTATGGACAAAGGAGAGGGAATGAAGACGAGCATGCAAAATTCTGTCTAATAAAAATAAAACACAAGCCGTTCATTTCAGTTATAATAGAGTATAAAGTATGATTTTTTAAAATCTTTTAAAATTACTGAAAGTAGGGAAGAAATACCGATGAATCACTTTGAGCTATTGACCGGTCTGCTTCTTAACCTTCTTGCCATATTGATCATCATTTTACTGATAAGTTTTCATTACCTTTCCCGAAATAAAGTACATAAACTTCACATCAAACCGCTGTCGATCTATTTGGCCAGTTCGCTTCTTCTGTTACTCAGCCTGGCATTAAGTGTCCGATTGGAAGATGGATTTATGTATGACTTGCGGTTCATCCCTTTTTTAATTGGAGGGATATACGGCGGGAACCGGGTACTGCCCTGGCTCGCTCTTACAATGATCGCGGTCCGTGCCCCGATGATGGGACCTGGATTATGGGTGACCGTGGTCATGGCGGTTCTATTCACGCTGCTCATCCTGTATATGCGTCCGAGATGGGAGGGGAAAACGTGGATGACGAGGGTGTACTGGTATACGCTCTTTGCGTTCGGATACTCGGTCCTGTCTTTATGGATTCCGTCCATAATTTTTCATTTCGGGTATGACAATTCTTTCTTGATCTATTCGGCTGTCCTGACGGGATCGACGTTCTTCGTCTTTTACCTGTGTGAAATTATCCGGACCATCTATATTCTTCAATTGGAAGCGATCAAATACGAGAAGATGCAAGTGGTCAGTCACCTTGCGGCAAGCATGAGTCATGAAGTGAGGAATCCACTCACCACGGTAAAGGGATTCCTCCAACTTATACAGGAAGATCCAACCAATGTCAGTACAAATAGTGAGCTGTCGAAGGTCGCTGTCAGGGAGATCGACCGGGCCACTGAGGTGATCAATCAATATTTGGACTTCGCCCGTCCCCACCCAGAGGTTGAGGTGGAGGTGGAAATCCGGGGTGAAATGAACCGATCACAGGAAATCATCATGCCCCTGGCGGTGAAAAAAGGAATCATCCTGAAGGCGAACATCCTTCATCATCACTCCATTAAAGGGGATCCCAACAAGCTCCAACAGATCCTCATCAACATCATGAAGAATGGACTCGAGGCAATGGAAACGGGTGGTACGCTACGGATTTTCAGCTACCAGGACAATGAAAGGGTGTTCATCGTCATCAACGATACTGGGATCGGAATGACCAAAGAACAACTCATGCGCCTCGGCGAACCCTACTTCTCCATGAAAGGCAAAAATGGGACCGGCCTCGGCATGATGACCGTCTACCAACTCACAGAAGGCATGAAAGGCACCATCAAAGTCCAAAGCAAGCCAGGCAAAGGAACCTCCGTCATCCTCTCCTTCCCCATCTACAAAGAAGAAGGAGAAGGAACCCTTCCAACCCCGGCCCATTCCACAAAGGTCCGTCCCTCACTGCGGTAGGGACGGACTTTTTGTTGTGCGAAGGGAGAGGGACGGACCTCTGTTTTCAGCCCAATTTGGGGGTGAAACCCACTGGATATGGGATTTCAGCTTGAGTTTCAGAGGTCCGTCCCTCTCCATTTGAAACTTTTTACATGTCCGACCGTATAGATAAGTAAGAGTAATCGAGAAAGGATTGAATGGTGTGGATGGGATATTCTTGATCATCATATTAGCGGCCATCGGTTGTGCCATTGTGGGGACGGTCTTTCTAGCCAATAAAGCACTGGGTCAATACATGCACAACAAGAGAGGGATCGATCAGCAGTCAGTGATCGTCACTTGTCCGAAGTGCGGGGCAAAGAATAAGCGCCAGATGAATGGACAGCATTGCAGAGAGTGTTATGAGGCTTTTTAGGAAGTGGGTTGAGTTTCTTGAAAAGAGCCTTGCGATTTAGAAAGGAGGGTTTTCATATGATCTGGTTATTCCTATTGGGTCCGATCATTCTGGTCTCTGGCATCGCTATTTACTTGGAGAAAAAGTCAGGGATGACGCCTCCAGACCTGACGGAACACTCGATGAAAATCGATGAGGCGGATAAAAATGCTAATATGCACCAGAATTCGGGAGGTTTATAAAGAATGGTCAGCGGCTATATGCCCTGGCTATTTTTCGTTAAGGGACGGACCTCTATTTTCTGCCCTTTTCACTGGTGAAATTTATTTAAATCAACCTTTTCATTAAAATTTATGAGGTCCGTCCCTCTCGCCTAACGGCCGTTTCTTCTGTAAAATAAACAGAAAGACGAATGAAGGAAGTGAGCCGATTGATTAAGTATGAATGTCTACATCATGTGAGTTTGAATGTGACGGATCTTGAGAGGGCTAAAGCGTTTTACGATGAAATCCTTTGCTTAAAGGAAATTCCGCGTCCGGACTTCGGTTTTCCGGGAGCCTGGTATGACATTGAGGGCCAGCAGCTTCATCTGATCGCGGACGCGTCTTCCCAGACGATCCGGGAGGACAAGCATTTATCCAGCCGCGAAGGTCATTTTGCCCTTCGTGTGGAGAACTACCATGAGACGCTTCGGTGGTTAAAGGAAAGAGATGTGGAGGTTCTTGAGAAACCCCATTCCAAAAGCGGCTTTGCCCAGATCTTCTGTGCAGACCCGGATGGAAATCTGATTGAATTGAATGTGGATCAAAAAGAGTTGTAAATGAAATCAACAGGAGTATTTCCTCTCATGACAGGGATCTCTTGTTGGTTTCTTTTTTTGCGCCATGACCGTAATCATCCCTTTACCATTCAAATTTGCCATTCGTTTCATTGAATGTTCTTTCGGCCTTTATCAAATACTGATTAAATAGTAGATCAATCCAAAAGGGTGGTTTAGTTGAAAGAACAATGCAATAGCACGACGAAGATTAGCAATTGGTGTGTGGTAAGTATGGCATCGATTCCTTTGGTCATGACCTTGGGGAATTCCATGCTGATTCCTGTTCTGCCGATATTTGAAAAAGAGGTGGGGATCACTTCTTTTCAGACCAGTATGATTATTACAAGTTATTCGATTGCGTCGATCTTCCTGATTCCAGTGGCGGGATATTTGTCGGATCGCTTCGGCAGGAAGGTGGTCATCCTGCCGAGTTTGCTGATTGCGTTAATTGGGGGATTGGTCGCAGGCTTTGCTTCCTGGAAGATGGACGATCCTTTTACGTGGATCATTATTGGCCGTGTGCTCCAGGGAATCGGTGCAGCCGGGGCGGCTCCGATCATCCTGCCCCTGGTGGGTGATTTGTATAAGGATGATGATGAAAAGACGAGTTCCTGTCTTGGATTGATCGAGACGTCCAACACATTCGGCAAAGTGTTGAGTCCCATCTTAGGGGCTTTATTTGCTGCGTATTTATGGTATCTTCCGTTTTTCTCTATTTCTGTGTTCAGTCTCATTTCGATCGTCCTTGTTCTCTTTTTCATAAAAGTTCCTAAGAAGAAGGAAGAACCCGTAGCCCTTTCAGCTTTCATCCAGAGTACGAAGAAGATTTTCAAGCAAGAGGGAAAATGGATCTTCACTGTCTTTCTCGTCGGAATTTACATTATGCTCGTCCTGTTTGCCGTCCTGTTTTTCCTATCGGATTCATTGGAGAAAACCCACGGACTGTATGGGGTGAAAAAAGGCTTTGTTCTTGCCATTCCGTTACTGGCTCTCTGCATTTCTTCCTTTATTACTGGCAGGAAGATCAAGGGAGAGTTGAAGGTCATGAAGGTGATCATGACGGTGAGTTTGATCCTGATGAGCATCAGTGTCGCCTTGATCGGGTTTGTCGATCAGCGACTGGTTCTTCTCCTCGCTGTCTCAAGCTTCCTTGGCCTCTCGATCGGTGCACTCCTGCCGACGATGGACGCGTTGATCACTGAAAACATCGAGAAAGAAGAGAGGGGGACGATTTCCTCCTTCTATAGTTCTTCCCGTTTCATCGGGGTGGCTGCGGGTCCGCCATTGATGGCCGTATTGATGAAATCCCTCCTGAATATTAGTCTCATCGGGGCGGGGGGCCTTGGCATCCTGATGTTTCTGCTTGTATTGATTTTTATCAAGCCTGAAAAGTCTGGTTCAGCAGCATAAGAAAACCAACCTTACGAGGATAATGTAGCGTAACGGAGGAATAGTATAGAGACATACCCTTTTCCCTCTTCACTTGAAGAGGGATTTTTAGCGAAAGGACGGAGATGACATGGACTTGGATTGGATTTGGAAATCCATACTCATAGTGCTGGCGGGCACCTTATTGCTAAGGGTCGCCGGGAGAAAATCGATCTCCCAGATGACACTTGCCCAGACGGTCATCATGATCGGGATTGGGTCATTACTCATACAACCGGTGGCCGGTCAAAATATTTGGACGACGATCGGAGTCGGGCTGATTCTTGTCCTGACCCTCATCGTCATTGAGTACCTGCAAGTGAAATCAGATCGTGTCGAACAGTTCATCACCGGTAAGTCCAAAATTCTGATGGAAGATGGGGTTATCAATGAAAAGAACTTTAAAAAGTTACGGCTGACAGTCGACCAGCTTGAAATGAAATTAAGGCAGCAGGGAGTCAGTCAACTGTCAGATGTAAAATGGGCGACCCTTGAGCCGAATGGACAAGTGGGAGTGGAATTAATGCCTAGCGCAAAGCCGGTTACGATGAAGGAATTCGCCCAGCTCCAGGCAGAGGTCAAGAGACTGATCAATCTACTTCAAGTCCCGCAGACTACGGGCAGACCGGTCAGCCGGCAACTGGAGGGGGAGGACATTTTTACGGAAATTAAACACCATTCCTCTGTCAATCCTCCCCCAAAGCATCTTCAGTAATACAAGCAAACGAAGGAACTTCAGAAGACCCCTCACCTGAAAAGGTTTGGGGTCTTTTTCAGGATGGAGGGGACGAACCAAATTCCACATACCCGTCATGGCTGAAGTTCCTTCTGCATAACAATAGAAAGATATTGCCAAATCAGGAGGGAATACCTTGCATACGAATTATAAAGCGTATTATCCATACGTCAGTCCTTTTGATCCTTGTCCGCCGATCAAGAAAAAAGTGTACTCGACACCTCCAAATCTCTATATGGGATTTCAGCCTGCAAATCTGGAGCAGTTCACCCCGCGGGAGGCACTGCGGAACGGGACGCTCTGGAAGGCGTTCTACGATCCTTACTACAGCCCTTATGAACTGAATGGGGATGGTGATTCATGATGAAGCAGGTTCCGGCTCATTATTACGAAGTGATGGAGGAGCTACAGACCGTTGATTTCGTCATCGTCGAACTGACACTGTACTTAGATACTCATCCTGAAGATTACGAGGCCATCAAACAGTACAACGAATACGTACGGATGAGGAAAAAAATCAAAAAGAAATTCGAAAAGGAATTCGGTCCCCTGACCGGGTTCGGATACAGCTATTCAAATTATCCGTGGGACTGGAAAGACGCCCCTTGGCCGTGGCAGGTCTAATACGGAATAAAGGAGAGGATCGACACTATGTGGGTGTATGAAAAAAAACTTCAATATCCTGTACGGGTCAGTACATGTAATCCGAAGCTGGCCAAATTTCTGATCGAGCAATACGGCGGTGCCGACGGAGAGCTGGCGGCAGCTCTGAGATATTTGAATCAGCGATATACGATTCCCGATAAGGTCATCGGCTTACTGACCGACATCGGGACCGAAGAATTCGCTCATTTGGAAATGATTGCCACTATGGTGTATAAACTCATCAAAGATGCCACACCGCAGCAAATGAAAGACGCGGGACTCGATGCGAACTATGTAAATCACGACAATGCCATTTTTTATCAAAATGCGTCCGGTGTCCCCTTTACCGCCTCCTATATCCAGGCAAAAGGTGACCCGATCGCCGACCTCTACGAAGACATCGCCGCCGAAGAAAAGGCGAGAGCCACATATCAATGGATCATCAATATGAGCGATGACCCCGATTTGAATGATGGACTTCGTTTTTTGCGGGAAAGGGAAATCATCCATTCCCAACGTTTCCGGGAAGCGGTGGAGATATTGAAAGATGAGCGGGATCGGAAGGTGATCTTTTAAGTTGGACTGAAAGAAAAAAATGGTCAGCGGCTAAAAGCCCTGACCATTTTATATTATCCTTCTACAGTCGTTTCGACCGCAGCATTGGGTTTGAAGGCAGTGGCCAGTATGACGAGCATACTTCCAAGGCCAATCCAGACAAGCGTCGAAACGGAAGAACTCCATGTCAATCCCTTTCCGAAGAAGAACAATTCACGTAACCCTTCTACCATGAACTTCATCGGAAGCCATGAATAGAACCAATCCCGGTAAAATGATGACATCATTTCAGGGGCCATGGCAAGAAGCGGTGCCCCGAAGAACAACATTAATACAAAGAGAGGCATGCCCCTAAGGCCGATGAGAGAAAGGATGGCTGATATCATCAGGAAAAAGCTGAATGACGTGATACTCAGGAACAAGGCAGTATCCGACAAATCAGGAATATGGAACCCGATAAGTCCGTCGGCGATCCAAGTCAAGCCAAATCCGATGACAAGAGCCACAACCGCTCCAATCAGGATTTGCATGAATCTCGCCCTAAACTCTTTTCTTCGGCTGGAAACTGTTCGTTTGCTGACAGCGAGATAAATGACCGCAGCACTTGCCATGCTTGCCATCCAGAGTGGTTGGAACAATGACACAGGGGCATTTCCGTTAGCGCTATGCGTTCCGATTTCATTGACGTTCGTCACCGACTTGGTGAAAGGGGTTACAAGTTTTGAAACTTGTTGCGGCGTCAGCGTTGCACCCTGTTTCTCGAATCCATCGAGCAGTTGCTCGCGGACCGTACTGTTTAGATTGTCCACGACGCCATTCAGGATTTGGCCCGCAGCCGTGGCAGCCATTGTGTTCATCCCTTGATTGATGTAGATTTTCACTTCAGGGGAGGTGGGGTCCGGCGTGCGCAACGAAGCCTGCTTTGCACTGAAATCATTGGGGATGACGAGGGCTGCATAGTATTCCTGGTTATCCAGTCCTTTTTGTACAGCTTCTTCACTTTTCACGCTCACCCATTTAACTGGGGGGAGATCACCGGCAGATTTCCCCTGCATCTTTTCAACGATGGTTTCCCCCATATTCATCTTTGGTTGATCCGGCAACTGTACACCCTCGTCTTCATTCACGACTGCAATCGGCAGATTCTTCGGCTGAGGTTGAACCGATGGGAACAAAGTCAGGGAGAAAATAAAGACGATAGCCAATGCGATTAGAGGGGATGCGAGTACCAGTTTATTTTTGAAAATGGTCATGTGTTGGAACCTCCTTTAAGAAAGAAATATGATAGTGAGTAATCACTCACAAATAATATTACTTGGTTTTTTCGGAAAGTCAACAAAAAAGTGAGTGATCACTTTTTTACGGTTGTGTTGTAAATTAGTTATGGAGGAATGATTATGGTAAAGGCTCTTACATGTGTCGTCATGATGGAGTGGAGAGAAAAATGAGAGGGTTGGAAAGATTCTTTTCTTTGGTTTGTCAGGTGCAAAAGTCCTTCTGGTTTAATTGACAGAATTTTCAAATCTGGTATATTGGTAATGATTAGCAGGAATCATTACTGGAGGTACAAGATGAAACAACTCAAACAATCCGGCCTTGAAGCCGTTCTCATTATCATCGGGATCATTCTCGTCAGTGCCACATCCGGCCTGTTCACAACTCAGGCGTTTTCCCTCGTTACATACGGAAAGGAATTGATGGAGGTATGCAAGGAGCTAGTCGAGCCTCACCATCTGGTTTATACGAACCCCGTCTCGCATATCGAACGTCCACTATTTCCCATCATCCTGAAAGCTTTCCTGAGCAGTGCACGTATCTTTTTCCTGGCACTCGGTATGGCGTTAACATGTTCAATCCTGCTGATGATCCTCTATTTTTCCGTGGGGAAAAAGGTCCGGAAAGGAGTGGAAGGTGTCGCTTTCTTTATCGCCTCGCTGCCGGATATTTTTGTGATTGGTTTTCTTCAACTATCGGTCATCTGGTTCTTTAAACAATCCGGTATTCTGCTCCTCGATATCGCATCCCTGGGCGAAAATCAGGTCATCCTGTTCCCGGCGATCACGCTCTCGATCCTGCCGACGTTCTTTTTTCTGGGATCGATGGTGTCTTTTTTGAAGGAGGAAGAGGGGCTTCCCTATGTGGAGCTTGCGAAGGGGAAGGGTCTCGGCCGATTCCGGATCATGTTCATCCATATGATGCGGAATGTGCTCGTCAGTCTGACCTATCACGGCAAGCAGATCATCTGGATGATGCTGTCGAATCTATTAATCTTGGAATATTTATTCAATGTGTTCGGGGTCACGTCGTTTCTCTTTTCCTATAACACACCTGCGATCTTCGCGGTTACGTCGATCATGTTATTCGTTCCACTCTATCTCCTTTTAAAATTCATGCAGTTCGTGATCTCAAGAAAAATAGGAAGGGAGATGAGTCTATGAGAAAGTGGAATCGGCATCATGTCACCATCAGCATCTGTTTACTGTTCATCGTCGTGCTCGTCGGGTGGAGTATGATTTTTAATCTGACCGATGACAAAATTCCGAATACATATATCCTCTATGATGATGAGGCAAATATCATCGGGGATGCCCCGTTTCCTCCTTCAGCGGACTTTCCGTTTGGCACGGACCGGGAAGGGGACCACCTGTTTTACAAAGTATTGGAGGGGGCGCAGTATACCATTGGGGCCGCCATCCTGATTTCCCTTATCAGTTTCATCCTATCCTTTGCCATCGGGGTGCTGGGAGGGTTTACAAAATCCTGGGGGAAGAAGTGGACGCAATCGATGTTCACGTCCTTTTATTTTATCCCGCAATCGATCATCGCCTTCAATATGCTTTACCCCTTGCTATGGGAACCCAGGCAAGGATTTGAAACAAGTTTCACCGAACGGGTCATTTGGCAGTCCCTCGCCCTAGCCGTGATCATGGCTCCGACTACGGCGATTCTCCTAGCCAACGAAACCCGTCAGATTCTCGACAAAGAGTTCGTGACGTGCGCCCGGGTCCTTGGTGGAAGCAAGACTTTCCTGTTCAAGAACCATGTGCTTCCACACTTGAAGCCGCGGCTCTTTATCATTTTTCCGAAAATCATGATCCAGGCGCTTCTCATCATCGCCCACCTCGGATTCTTCGACCTATTCTTCGGTGGGACCGATGTGTGCTACGGCCCCATGTGCCCGCCGCCGCAACCCTTCGTCCAGGAATGGGCGAGCATCATGTCCATGAGCTATGTCGAATTGACCAACGCCTGGTGGATCTTTATGATCCCGATGTTCTTCTTCGCCCTGACGATTCTTTCCTTAACGGGGATTGCGCGAGGGCTTGAGGGGTTGTTGGAGGAGGATGAGGTGAAGTCGGGTTCGGTTGAGAAGAAGGCTGGGCGCAAGGAAAACGGTGCTTTGACGGAGAGGGATTTTATTTTGGTAGACCAGGGTGTTGATAGGGGCAGATAATGGATTAACAATAATCTCCTAACCCGTCACACCCAACTTTCTGCTATATTTATAGTACAATGAAGGAAAACGGTTAAGGGTAGGGGAGATGGATCATGACATTGAAAAAGATGAAAAGCATCCTGTTCATGTTGCTCGGGTTCATAGCCCTAGTGTGCGGGGTTGCCGGAACAGTCCTGCCCGTTCTGCCGGGTGGCCCGTTTTACTTGCTGGCGGTTTACTTCTTTTCCAAGAGCTCGAAGCGCATGGATGCCTGGTTTAAAAACACGTACATCTACAAAAAATACGTGGTTCCCTTTCTAGAAAAAAAGGGAATGACCCTGAAAGAAAAAATCAAGATCAATCTGACCGCAGACTTCTTTATTTTGCTTTCCGTCCTGTACGTCGACATTCTCCTTGTCCGGATCATCCTCATCGGACTCGCATTATATAAACATTATTATTTTATCAAGAAGATCAAGACGATCCCTCCTCAGTCGTATCAAGTGGAGGAAAGCCAGTGATCAGCGGGCTTTAGTCAACATGAAGAGATATCAATTAAAACGTGATTTCAGGGGAGTCAAAAAAGGCTCCTGTTTCTATCTGGTCGTTGAATCCGAATATATCGGCATCAAGGAATATGTCGTACGAACGCAGGATTTTTCAAGGAGACTGATCATCTCTGAGAGGGAGATGGAGAAGTATTTTAGAAGGATGATATAAAGGGCCCGTCGAATGTGACGAGGCTTTTTTTGTTGCCGAATAACCTAGCATGATTATGGTTAGAAACGGCATGAAAAGTAGGAATCCCGCATGAATATTCTGTAGCCCGCTCGATTCTTTCTTATCTCGCATGATTGTCCTCAAAACCGGCATGATTCTGGGGTTGAAGTATTTTCCAGTATACGCTAAACTAAATCTATATTGTATTGCAATATAGTTCCAATCCGGGAATTTTTTTAGATAACTATATTGCTTTGCAATGTAGTTGGGGTGTGGGAGAGGAGAAACGAGGATGTCGTCGAGTCAATTATTAAAGGGGATCCTGGAGGGGTGCCTGCTTTCCATCATTTCAAAAAGTGAAGTGTATGGATATGAAATGATGGAGAAGCTTGCGGCCAATGGATTCAAAATGGTCAAAGAAGGAAGCATTTATCCGTTGCTCCTTCGGATGAAAAAAGAAGGACTCGTGACAGCCTGTCAGAAAGAAATGCCTTCCGGCGGGCCGAAACGGAAATATTACTATATCACTCCAAAAGGAAAAGAGGAGTTGGAGGATTTTAAACTAAGATGGAGAGAAGTCTCTGAGAGTGTAAATCAATTATTGGAGGAGGAGTAAGCATGTCATTATCGAAAGAGAGCGAAGACTTTCTGGGGAATCTGAGAATCTATTTGATTTCAAGCGGGAAGAACGAACAAGAAGTAGATGAGATCGTGGGGGAACTGGAGGATCATTTGGTTGAAACGGAGAAAAGGGGAAAGAGCGTATCAGAGGTTACCGGTTTGACACCCCGGCAGTACATGAATCAAATTTCCGCAGAGATGCCCATCGATTACAAGAGTATCTTCGAGTATATCGTGATGGTATTAGTGAGCGCTTTCTCTTTTATCGTATTGAGTGACGCCTTAAGCGGGGACCTGACCTATTCGTTATTTGAATTAATCGGTTATCCACTTGTCATGATTGGGTTTTTATTCTGTACCTCAGTGGTGTTTAAATATGTTTCAAGCCATCCGGTGTCAAAAGCAAGAGAATGGACGTTATTTTCGATTCTTGGAGGAGTTCCCATCTTATTGTTCATGGGATTGTTATTTCTTGGACAGAACGTCGAGGCACCTACCGTTGTAATGGAAGGAATCGGAAGGCTATTTGCGCTCATTCTTGCCTTCGCGGCCATCATTGCCGTGTCTCTGTGGTCAAAAACGTGGATCATGATCATCCTGGCAATCCTTGTGAATGGACCGCAACTACTCATTCAACAAAGCTCCTTTCCAGAAGAAACGAAACTGATATTGACAGGTCTTTCCCTCCCCGTTTTTGTCGGTGGATACTTTTTGCTTCTTTTCGTCAAAGAGAAGAAGAAAGAAAAACATGCAGGGCCAGTGACATAATAAAAAAGCTTGAAGGACGATCCGTTTGGGGAGCGTCCATCTTTACATTCTCCAGGAAAGATAGGAGAAAATCCTGTCATAGAGGTATCACAAAAAGGAATTCGCCTCAAGAAGGGAGTATATATAACAAAAGGAACAGAACGTAAAAGGACGTGTTATCACATGATGAAATGGTCACTTCCCCTCCTTATTGGAGTCATGTCAGTACTTTATTTATTCATCCCATCCGATCCATTACCCGTGAAAGTGATCTTTAAGCTTATCCCCATGTTTCTCATTATCGTCTTTTCCTTCCGGCAGTTATCTTTCAACCCGGCAACGGCACTGCGTTTCATCCTCTTTGGCCTCTTCTTTTGCACGCTTGGAGATGCGTTCATTGCGGTTTCATTTATAGCAGGCCTCGGGGCGTTTCTGGTCGGACATCTTTTCTACTCGTGTGGCTTTATTACATTATCCCGCATGAACAAGTGGCGACTTGCAGCTGCCCTCCCGATTGCACTGTATTCGTTCATATTCGGACAGCAACTGATTTCAGCACTCCGAACAGATGGGGATACTGATCTCGTCATACCGGTCATTGCCTACATGCTCGTCATTTCCATCATGGCTTTATCTGCGATCCTGACCGGAAACAAGTGGGCCATTGCCGGGAGTCTCCTGTTCGTTCTATCCGATTCTATTTTGTCGTGGAATATGTTCGTATCAGAGATCCCTTTTTCAGCCGTCTTCATCATGACCACCTACTACTCCGCGCAGTTCCTGATTGCGTGTAGTCTCTCATCCCTCCAGCAAACAAAAGAAACAATTGTATGATCTGGAATGTTCTGTAATAATAAAAGCGGGCACTGACCCGTGAAAGCCTGCCCGAGGAGACTCGACAGGTTTTTATTTTTGGTTAAAATTGTAAAAAAACAAAACTTTTATCATTTGGGCTACGTCTAATGAATGATACATACAAAGCAGGTGAATTTTCTAAAATGGAAGAGCGGACGAAATCCGAGAAAGACCGGCTACTTGAGGAAGCCATGACTCAGTTCGGGAATGATGTCTATTATGTGGTTTATTCCTATGTAAAGGAACACAGCCTGGCCGAGGACCTGACACAGGAGGTCTTCATCAAGTTTTATCAAAAGATGGATACATTCAGGGAAGATTCCTCCCTGAAGACATGGATCATCTCTGTTGCCATTAACCACTGCAAGGATTATTTAAGGAGATGGGATACGAGGATGATCAGTATCTCCAATAAGATTAATGACATGGTGAAAGGGAAAATGGGGGCACCGGAACAGACCGTGATCAAAAATGAGCAGAATTCAGAGTTGATCCAAAAAGTCTTGGACCTGCCTGTTAAATATCGGGAAGTCATTTTTCTATACTATTTTGAGGAAATGAAGTTAGCCGAGATCGGTGCGAGTCTCGACATCAACACGAATACGGTGAAAACGCGGCTGACAAGAGGCAAGGCCCTGCTCGGTTCCACGATTAAACGAAGTGAGGTGTATAGGAATGGATGAATTGAAATCATTGCGCGGGTTGATGAAAGAAGAGACCTTCAAGGGGCGTGGTTTTACCAACAAGATGAGAGAGAATATCTTAAATGAAGTCCATTCTAATCCATCCAAGTCGTTTTCTATCTGGAAAAAGCCGATTTTTGCCCCTGTCCTGTCATTTCTATTTTTCACCGCATGCCTCTCGATCTTTGTATACTTTGGCGGAACACAGCTAGGGATCATCGGAAACAATGCGAGCGCGCCGTTATATGAAGCAAGCGATCGTCCGGATTTTCTGGGGAAAGAGTTCAAATTCATCACAAAAGTTCCTTTCAAAGTGGAAAATGTCAACACGGAAACAAAGGAAGGCCCCTACGGAAACGCACAAATCGTCACTCTCATGGGTCCGGAAAAGCAGACGATCACGATGTCATTTCAACTTCTTGAGCCTGGTTTAGATCTGACTTTATCTGAAGAACCGGTGAAGGTCGGTACTTCTAAAGGAAGCTATTCTGAAACAGAGGGCCCTTTAAAGATAAGTAGGCTGACATGGATGGAAGGCGAGGCGATATATGAAATGAAATACATGCCCGCAAGGTCCGGTATCACTCTCACGAAACAAGACATGATACAGATGGCGGAGTCTTTCCGTTAAGGAAAAAGGATGATGGCTGCCTGCGCCATCATCCTTTTACTGTTAGTCACCGTAGACCACTTTCACGATTTTTCCGCTGCTGTCATATGTGACCCTTTTCCACTGACTGCCGCCATTCGCGCTTATATATAAGACAACTGTATAACTGCCCGATGTAGTCCGGGAGGCTACTTTCCAAGTGACGCCACCTTGGCCACCGCCGTCTTCAATGACTTTCGTTCCGTCATTCATCATAGATCAACTCCTTTTGTTAGTGATTACCATTAATACATGACTATTATACTGTAAATCTTCTTGATGCCTCTTCTTTTTATACAGGGATGGGATGAGGCAATCGCCGGTAAAGATCTGGATAGCTATCGAAATCGACTCGAGATATTAATATTTTAATAAAAGTTCATAGAGGATAGGTGAAATAAAGGATATTCGATAAGTTGGCATGAATATCGAAAATCCCGCACGATAAACCCAATTCTTGCACGATAAATCTGAATCCGGAATGATTATGCAGAATCTCGCCTGAAAGTGAGTGAATTCCGCATGATTCAGGGGGGATTGTTTAAAACCTGTTTGTTTGAAATAATTGGTAGTGTGATACACGATTGGTTTTCCAAAAAGGAAAGATTGTTAGAAAGATTGACTCATTATAGGAGGAATGCCCCGATGTACACTCCCTTTATCCTTTGCATATGCCTGGGACTATTAATTGTATACACAGGTTACTTGATCTGGGTGAAGAAAAAGCTCAACCTCATTGCCGGGTATCAGGAGGATGTCTTTAAAGGTAATAAAGAAAAGCTGGCGAAAATATTCGGTCTCTATACAATAGTGGTCGGCATTATGACAATGATCCTTCCTTTTGCCCTTGAATATGTCGGTCTCTATACGGGAACGGTGTTTGGGATTGTGATAGGAGTGGGTGCCGTCGCCCTCAGTGTGTATGTGATGGGGAATCAGATGAGATCATGAGGGGAAATTCCAATCCGACCCAGAAAACAAAAGAAAAGGAAGTGAATCTTCTTGAGCACCGATCAATCCTCCGAACAGGCCAAATGGAGTGCGAAATACGGAAGTCTGGTTATTGCCTTCTGCAATTTGATAACGTGCATAACAAGCTGGGGAGAGAATTGGATTCTTACTGTTCTTTTAGGAATGGGCGTATTGGTTTGTGGAACGATAGGTATTTTTGACCTTAAGCGCCATATGAAAGGATAGTTGTTCCCTGGATTACCAGGGTTAATGATTAGTGAGACAGTAGAATCTGTTTCTTCCTACCACTACATTTGGTACAGAAATGATTGAAAAAGGAAGTTAAAAACATGATTGAAAATAAAAATTATCTCATCGCTTCGGGTATGATCCTGATTCTTTGTATGTCATTCTATTTCCCGTTTCCGAATGCCCCAATGGTTTACAAACGGATGGCGTTCATGTCTTTTCCTATCCAAGATCAAGATGGATACAATGTGCTGGCAATCATCGGTTCTTTCCTATTTATCTTTGCAATCGTTTTACTTGTAATAGGTCTTTCCAACTATCACATCCGCACTGTGATGGTCGTTGCAATTGTTTATTCTTTATTACCATTTGGACTTATAAAGGTTTATCAGGAAACCGTAGCGGATGGAATTAATGCCATTTCGTACAATGGGAAGGGTACCTGTGATTTTGAGAAGATAGAGGAAGAAGAATTTACAGGGGAATGTAACTTGCTTATCTCCAATCATAGCGGGGAGCCAGTGACCTTTGACATTGAATTCCTGGATACGTTCTTTCCAGGATCCGAGACGAGATTCACCTCTCTCATGAATGAAAACGGTCCCTACACCGTCACCATTGAGGCGAATCGTAAAAAATCAGTCAGTCTAAAGGAGGTTCTTGACTTATCGGATATTCCCAATCATGTGGATGGAGGCAGCTCGACGGAGGTCCATTTTAAAATCGAAGATGGGAGCAAAGAAAGGATTATGTAGTGAGCATTGGTTTTAATGTACTATAAAGGGTACCATTTGGAGGGAGAAACATTGACACTGATTGTATTGATCATGGGATTAATCGTGTACTTTATCGGAAGCACGAAGAAGAATCTCACCATTAAAGGAATGGGCATTGGATTTATTCTTGCACTATGCATTTTTAAGATTCCTAACTTCATTGAAGGATTTATTCAAGGAGTAACGAAGGGTTTCATGGGTTGAACATAAAACAGAAAGATCGACAGTACAGCATCATAAGGAGAGTAGCAGCATGGAAACACACCTCTTAGAATGGTTCAACACATTAGGCATCTATGCCATCGCATTAAGTATTTTACTAAACATCATCATTAGTGTTCTAGGTGTCCTACCGAGCGTCGTGATCACGGCTGCGAATATTACTTTTTTCGGATTTGAAAAAGGATTGGCTGTTTCAATCGCAGGAGAAGCGCTGGGAGCCATCGTCAGTTTTTATTTATATCGCAAGGGTATCAAGAAATTATTTCAACATAAGGAGATAAACAACGGGTTGTTGACACGATTACAGAATTCGAAGGGAGTTGAAGCTTTTTGCCTGATCATTGCCCTCAGGATCTTTCCTTTTATTCCATCCGGTCTGGTGACATTGGCTGCTGCCATCAGTAGAGTCGGGATCATGAACTATTCTATAGCGAGCACGATTGGAAAAATGCCGGCTCTGGTCATTGAAGCGTATTCGATTCAACAGGTGCTGGTGTGGAACTGGAAAGGAAAAATCATTTTGAGTGTGTTTTTACTTTTCATCATTTGGCTTGTTTTAAGCAGGAAGAAATCAGCAAAGGAGTGAACCGATTGAAAATCACCAAACGAAGGCTGATATGGCTCATTCCAAATGTATTTTGTTACCTCATGTGTGTAGGGGTGGCCCTTTTTATCACAATCTATTTTTAAGGGAGGCAAGAAATCCATCGTCCGGGAATGATTCTTCTTTTGATCGTTACCATGAACGACAGTTATACCATTTGGAAATGGATGAAAGAAGGAAGGAAGGCTGTAGGTGTAACGGTACAAGGCTTCGATCGGCCACTTGAGACCGATTAGGTAAAAACCTCAATTTCCCCCGAACTTCCTATTTTCGTATTCAGCACCACAAAGATCTTCAAAAAGTGTTAAAATGGAAATGAATCCCATAACGTGGCACGCTGAAAGGAGTCTCTTCATGTTTAAAAAAAGTATTCAATTACCCTTGGGTTTTTTTGTCGGTAAGATCCTCTACCAATTCATCAAAAACGAAGAAATCAGGTGGATTGAAAATATCAGTATCAGCTTCGCTATATTCTTATTTGTGTTGTTGTTTCATTGGGCAGATAAGCCTTATAATTGGAAAAAAGACAACGTTCAGGGGAAAGGCAAGTAGAAACGAAAGACGGAGAAAAAATGTGTGGGGTTCATGCTCTAATATGTTACCGTTCCACCCGGTTCTCAAGGTTGAATACCCGTTTATCGATGTCTGTCAGCCTTGTATTTAAGTAGTGAAATTCAGATTCTGTATGCTGTTTCTTCACTTTTAACAGAGTAATGACATCCTCGGTTTGTGATAGTTCAATTCGATTGACGGTTTCCTTGATATCCTTCACGTCAGCTTGGGTTGTTTTAAGGTCAGAGCGTATGCTGCGAACGTCAGCCTGGGTTGTTTTAAGGTCAGAGCGTATGCTGCGAACGTCAACTTTAGTTTCTTTCAAATCAGAACGGATGCTTCGAACGTCAGCTTGAGTTTCTTTTAAATCAGAACGGATGCTGCGAACATCAGCTTGAGTCGTCTTCAGCTCACTTCGAAATTCCTTCATGTCAGTGCGTACTTCTTTCATCTCACCGCGTAAATCCAACAGTATTTCAAGTATCTGCTTTTCCATTTTTCTCACCTCCTTCCCATAATTATAAAACAATTGAATGAGACATTCTCCCTTGAATCATTTCCTTTTTGGAAGAAAAAAGGGGACGATGAGATCGCCCCTCTGCTTCATTCATCCCGCATGGATCCTGCTTCCCGTGAAGTCATGGAACCTTGTCCCGCGGCGACATCTTTTTGAATTTGCTTTTTTACCTGCTGTGGGTCCGTCCTTGTTGTCATGGATTTCATCTCATTCTGATCAGGCTTTTTCATATACCAATCACCTCCAAATTTGTTTAGGCTCTTAGTATGGGCTGTGGACGGAGGGGATATAAATTCTCCTCTTGTCCAAAAAAAGGAAGAGAGATATAATAAGTATGAATCTTACATATTAAAGGAGGGAATATCATGCATACGTTCACTGTAGACATCAAAAAATATCGACTATTAATGATGTCTATTATTGGAATTTCAGCCGTCCTCGGGACACGTCTGTCCTTTTTTAGCTGATTTTTCATAGTGTGAACGAATGTATGATTTCCTGTAATAGCGAAAGCCATGGGGAATGATTATTCCCCATGGCTTTTTTTGATTTTATGTAGCGGTGGCGGCTCTGGAGTGGCCAGCTATTTAAGCTCCTGAAAATCCTGTTGGTGTTCAAGCCGCCTGCGCTTTTTAACGAGGGGACGAATCGAAATGATGAACATATTAAAAACAAAAAACAATATCTATTTACTATACTTTTATCTCTTTTTTGCCCAGCTGTTTTTCGACCGGGCCCTATGGGTCATCTATCTTGGCGACAAGGGGATGACGTTGGGCGAGATTGGGGTCCTTGAGGCGCTTCTCCACTTGGCCATTGTGTTATTCGAGGTACCAACCGGAATGATTGCCGATTTGTACGGGAGGAAGGTCAGCCTAGTGATCGGGAATCTGTTCAGTCTCCTATACGGACTGTTCATGCTCTTGAGCGGAAACTTCTCCATGTTCACCTTGGCGTTTCTGTCCATGGGGCTCATGGTCACCCTTCATTCCGGTGCCGAGCAGGCATTTGCCTACGATACATTGAAGAATGACAAACGGGAAAAGGATTACACACGGGTCATCGGAAGCATGACGGCGATATCACTGTTATCCCTGAGTCTCGCGAAATTCCTCGGTGGCTTCATGGCGGAAGTGAGCTGGGAATGGGTGTACGGGTCCACAATCGTCACCCACGTCCTGGCGGTGATTCCCCTTTTATTCATGAAGGAACCGGAGCGGGAGAAGACCGAAGAAATCAGCGGACGTTGGTACAACCAGTGGGTTCATCAATTCCGGCTGGGGGTCAATGTGTGGAGGAGTAATCGTATCATTCACGCACCAGTTGTCCTCTTTATCCTGGCAAGTGCCGTCATGGTGATCATGGTCTTCTACGGACAGGAATATTTCGTAGAACTGGGCTATTCGTCCGTCGTCGTCGGTGCCGTATTTACCATCGAAGGACTTCTCGGCGTCGTCATGGCAAAGATTGCGTACAAGGTGGAGGAACGATTTAAATTCTTCAACATCCTATATTACGGATTAGGCCTTTTTCTCGTATTTTTCGCCTTATTCATCTTCGCAACAGACTGGGCGATCCTGCTATCGTTTCTGATCCTAGCCCAGCTGTTAAGTCTGTTCGAACCGATCTTCAGCTCATTCGTGCAGGGCTTTTTGAAAAGCAACATACGGTCGACTTTCCTTTCCCTGATCGGTTTGATGGAGAGCTTTGTGATCATGATCAGCTTTCCGCTCTTCGGTTATGCCATTGAACGGACAGGATTCACCGACGGATTCGCCTGGCTGCTCTTGATTTTTTTTGTGTTGGCAGGTGGGTATTTGGTTGGTCAGAGGATGAAGATGAAGGGACGTATGTAAGAAAGGAGCTTCTCACTTTTTAAGTGGGGAGCTTATTTTTATATCGTAAAAAAGGAAAAATGTGTTAAAATTTGACTAGTAGAACAAAAGGAGATATGGACGTGAATGGTGAAAAAAGGAATGAAACGTTTCGAGTCGTTGGATTAAAAGGGAAAAGCAATTTTGCCGATTTTAGTACGGAAGTGCCAAGGCTTGCAAAGCAATTCTTGGAAAGGGTAGATGAACTCCAAGCTGTAACAGGTCCCGAAGTTGCAGTTTATGAACCGAAAAGGGACAGTGATCATGCTGAAGGAATTTATTATGTTGGGGTGATAGTGAACGAACCCCTCAACAACGTTCCTGACGGAATGACTTATATCGAATTGGACGAAGAATATGCTCTAGGGAAAGGTCAAGATATCGGGAATCTTCATAAAGATTTAAAAAAGTGGATAGAAGAACAGGGATATCAACGAAAAAACGAAGCGTATATTGTGGAGACGTATCATCCCTTGGAGGATGGCGGGGAGGAAGTGGTGGTTTATCTGCCGGTTCAAGGTGCTTAATCTAATGAGAATCAAATGTAGTAAGCCTGATAATTACACTATTATCCTTTGTAGAAAAGCTTCAGGACGGTGTTTTCCTGATAGCTTAACTTTAAAGAGTATGGTGCACCCACATTTAAAGACCACCAAGAAAAACGGTCGGAGGAATCAAACATGAAAACAGGTACGCTTTTATTCATTACAGGATTACTTCTCTTTATGCTGGGAGTCTATATATCTACATATATCGCAAGCCTGGGTGTGTTACTAAGTGTCGGTGGTGGGATGATGCTTGGCGTCAGCAGTTATTTCATGGGGACGCATAAGGTGAGACCAAGAAGAAGGGTGAATAAGTCATGAAAAAAGAAAGGCTCGTCACCAGAGAACATATTGTAAAAGATTTAAAGAAACTCGGTGTCACGAAAGGAATGACCGTCATCGTCCACTCTTCCTTAAAATCAATTGGCAGAGTCATAGGCGGACCGGTTTCCGTGATCCTGGCATTGGAGGAAGCCGTCGGTACCAGCGGGAATATTGTCATGCCTACCCAAACCGAGCATCTTTGCGATCCGGCGGAGTATGGAAGTGGCTATACAGATGAGGAACTGGAACTCATCCGGGAAAACATGCCGACTTTTCATCCCGATTTAACACCCACCTCGTTTATGGGATTCATCCCCGAGACGTTCAGAAAGCAGGATGGGGTGTACCGGAGTCCCCATCCACATACATCATTCGCTGCCTGGGGGGAAGATGCTGCCGGCATCACGCAAGAACATGGTCTCGACTTTTCCATGAATGAACACTCCCCATTAGGAAAGATATATGAACTGGGTGGCTACATTCTTCTCCTTGGAGCCCCGACGAATTCAAACACCTCATTGCACCTCGCTGAATACAGGCAAAACAACGCCTTTGTGAAAGAAAAAATATGGGATGTCAAAATAAAAAAAGGCATGAAAGAAGTGTGGACTACGTATCGTGATATCAATAATGAATCAGACGATTTTGACCGGTTGTTTGAGGATTTTTACAGTGAAACAGGCGCTGTGAAAGAGGGGCTGGTGGGGGAAGCGAGAACCTACTTCATACCGATGAGACAGATGGTGGACTATGCTATAGGTTGGATGGATAAGAACAGAAACTGACAGGGAGGTATTCTTCATGTCAATTGACGTGTTAACGTTGGTCGTTATCGGAGCTGTAGCTTCATGCGTTTTACAGGCTTTACAGAAGTATGGTATGATCCCTTCCTTTTTGAATGTGAAGTTATTCTTTGGGCTGGTCCTGATCTCTGTTTTATGCTGGATCATAAGTCTGGCCGTTGGCGGATGGGGCGGTTTGAGCTTAACTGCAATCGGTTTGAACGGATTGGTAGTAGCGGTATCGGGGGTGGTTTGTTCGTTTCTATTGAATATCCTATTACAGGACGGATAAAGAATGATTTTAATAAATCCGACATATGTAGATTAGAGAAGAGGAGGGGTACAATTGAAAAAAGTATTCAGTCTAGGTTCATTCATTATCTTTCTTATCGGTCTTGTATTCTATTTTTTAGCATTTTTAGGGAAAGACACATTCTTACTTCCGGCGGTCATCATGGCAGTCGTAGGATTTGTAGCAGGCTTGTTTGGTGAAAAAACAATCTACAGAAAAATCGGCCTGTTTGGAAATGGTCTCATACTAGTGGTCGGTCTGCTTCTTCCGTTTGTGGTGACGACGTTTTTTTGGAATAAGCCTTAAAGCCAGGAACTTCTTTCATAAAGAAGTTCCTTTATATTATAGAAGACGCTAGAAGAATAAGGGGCGAAACACAATGAACTTAGGAACTCCCGATGCAACAGGGAACACAGCTAAAGTCTATCTCTACAAAAATAAAATATACAAGGTCTTTAACGATTCATTACCTGGCGAGGAATCTATAAAAGAAGCAAAAAAGCAACAATACGCCCATTCATGCGGGCTGTCCGTACCTGAAGTCGTAGATGTCACAACCATTGACGGAAAACAGGTTATCATCATGGAGCACATTAAAGGAAGAACACTAGGTGATCTCCTGACTGACAACATGGAAAAAGCGGAGTACTATATGGGCATGTCTGTAGATATCCAAATGGGCATTCATCAGATCAAAGCTCATTCCATTGAACCGATGTCTGAAAAGCTGTATCGCCAAATAGAATCTGCACCAGAACTGGATAATGAGCTAAAGTCCGCTTTGTTCAAAAAACTAGAATCCATGACCTATAAAAAAACGCTCTGCCACGGTGATTTCCATTTATACAACTTAATTCTGTCAGATAATAACGTCACCATCATCGACTGGGTTGATTCCAGTGCAGGGGATAGGCGTGCCGATGTATACAGAACATATCTCCTGTATTCCCAGGTTTCCGTGGACCTCGCTGATATGTACATTCGCCTTTATTGCGAGAAAAGCGGGTTGTCAAAAGATGAAATCCTCGAATGGGCACCCATTATCGCTGCGGCAAGATTATCAGAGAAGGTTTCTTCCGAAAATCCAAACCGACTTTTGGAGATTGTGTATCAGGTTAGGTGAAAAGTCGTGGGGACAGGTTCGTTGGCACAAAATAAGCCACGGTACCTGTCCCCATGGCTTTTTGGTGATTACTGTATAATATTCTTGTCAATCACAAGGGACAGGCTATCAGCCATTTCCTGATAAGTTGCATCATTTGGATGGAAGTTGTCACTTGAAAGATCTCGTTTGGCATCCGTGACCAAATTGAAGGTGTCCACCACTTGAATGTCGTATTTCAAGCCTAATGTGCGGGCGGAGTCATTCCATTTTTGAATGACTGAGTCAAAGGAATCCCCGTCCGGTAATTCCTTAAAGGGATTATATAGTCCCATATAGAGGATGACGGCATCCTTATTAATATCACGAATGGTTTCAAACGTTTTTTCCAGGTTAGGAATTTCCGTTTTCAGAATGCCAAGGGCGGTGGCTTCTGAATAATTGTTTAAGATCTCACCAGAATTAAAGAGATTGTTCCCTCCAATTGTGATGGAAATGATTTTGGCGTCCTTAAGAGATCTCTTGACCTCCTTCTGTTCTAACTGGGCCAGTAAATCTTCCAACCTGGCACCCCGTATACCTAGGTTTTGGTACCGATCCACCTTATTGGTTTCTTTAAGTGAATCTCCTACCAGCGGGACAAAACCTTCTCCTTTTGAAGATCCTACCCCTCTTGTCAATGAGTCGCCAAGGGCAATATACGTTTCTCCAGGTGTAGCGGGGGCTTCTTCAGATTCTGCTGTGATCTTCTCTTGGGGAGGGTTGGCGATATCCGAATAGGCTCGCGCAAATCCATATCCAAATAGAACGGTCAGTGCAAGGGAAAGGGTGATAAATAGTTGCCACATCCATTTTTTCATCTCTTAATCTCTCCTTCTATTATGATTGTACCAACTTTTACTCATGCTGAGTATTGAAAAGAGCAATTGAGAAAAAAGTTCGCTAGAATAGATATAGGGTGATAAACATGAGCATAAAGCCAACCGTTCAATTGAAAAATGTAACGAAAGTAATAGGGAAAAAGACGATTATTGATAATATATCATTTGATATCTATCCAGGAGAAGTATTTGGATTCCTTGGTCCCAATGGTGCTGGGAAAACGACGACGATCCGGATGCTCGTCGGTCTGATCAAGCCAACATCGGGAGTTATTAAAGTCTGTGATTTTGATGTGAGAAAGCAATTTGTTCAGGCGATGCAGCGTCTTGGTTCGATCGTAGAAAATCCAGAGTTATATAAGTATTTGACCGGTCGGGAAAACCTGCAGCTGTTTGCACGGATGCTGCCTGGGGTGGACAGTGAACGAATACAGGAGGTCATTGATCTGGTTGATCTGACTGCACGGATTGATGACCAGGTACAGACCTATTCATTGGGGATGCGTCAGAGGCTTGGGATTGCACAAGCATTGTTGGGCCGGCCGGAAGTGCTTATTTTGGATGAACCTACGAACGGGTTGGATCCAATGGGAATAAAGGACCTTCGTACATTTATAAGGAAACTGGTCGATGAAACGGGTCTTTCCGTTCTTGTATCCAGTCATATATTAAGTGAAATCGAAATGCTTGCCGATCGTGTGGCGATCATGAGCCATGGGAGAATCGTGAAGGTAGGAAAGGTGAGGGATTTAGTGGATGAATTGTCATCAGGTGTGGACTGGAGAGTCAATGATGCTTTTCGTGCACTTGAAATCGTTAATGCATCTCCCTATGTCCAATCTGCAGAATTGTACGATGATCATACGATCCATACACTGATGGATGAAAGCAAAACATCGATCCTGAATGAATCGTTACTCCAGGCTGGAATCGAGGTATGGACCATTGAAAGAAAGGTCCAGACATTGGAGGACTTATTTATTGGTTTGACAGGGGGCGATCATATTGTCTAATCCGAATATGATGGGTCTGGTTCATAATGAAGTCATGAAAATTGCTTCTAAAAAACGCTTTGCCGTTGTCATCGCGATCTTAATCATTCTCGTCTCTATGTTTACATATGCACAATACCGAGAGATACAAGAGAAGATAGAAAAGCAGGGTACGCTGGACTGGCGGGTGGAGCTGCAGCAGGAGATCGTCGATCGGCAAAACCGACTGGCATCCAGTGGGATCCAGGATGAGGCCAGGCAATTCCTCGAATTGGACTTGAAGCAAAAGCAATACTACTTGGACAACAATATCAATCCGAACTATCCTGGAGCACCTACATTCATCCGTATCTTCTTCTCCCAGGGACTCACACTGGTCCTGCCTTTACTCATCATTATCATTATGGCGGATGTTGTGAGTGGGGAATACAATGATGGGACCATCAAAACATTACTATCCCGACCGATCAAACGATGGAAGATCCTGATGGCCAAATGGCTGACCGTTTTACTGTATACATCGATGCTGATAGCGGCTACGGTGGTTGTCTGCTATGGGATTTCGGGGATTGTCCTCGGATATGATGGTTGGACGGCACCCATTCTGACTGGCTTTCAAGCTTCTCCATCGGGTGAATTTTCGACGACCTATATCCATACCCTCCCGATGTGGGAATACTTGCTGATGTCAGCAGGTCTTGCATGGGTCGTGACAGCGACTGTTGCCACCATTAGCCTGATGATTTCAGTGCTTGTGAAGAATACAGCAACCGGTATCGGGGCGATGATGGCTGTGTTGATTGCAGGTACGCTCTTATCTTCTATCGGTTCAAGCTGGACGAGCTCAAAGTATTTGGTGAACTTGAATTTTGATCTAATCAATTACTTAGAAGGCCAAGCTCCTCCAATCGAAGGGATGTCACTGCCGTTTTCATTAACCGTACTTGCAGTATGGACTGCCGCTTGTCTTGCCGTTGCGTTTTGGAATTTTACTCAGAAGGATATGTATTAAGTGAAACGTAACAGAAGAAGCCCCCCTCCACAAACATGGAGGGGGGCTTCTTCTGTTTTTTCCCATTCCCGTTCCCTTTTGAAGAAAAGGACGATGATTGAAACGGAACATTCAATCAAGGTGATGAGATGACCCAGCACATAATAAACCATGATACCTGTCCCCACGGCTTAAAGGTCAGAATGGTATAAATCCATTAAGGATAGTTCTTTCGTGTGGTCTTTGTATTGGATCGATATTTTGTCATCAGCTGTCAGTTTTTTCTCTTTCCCATTATCCAGTAATAAAATGTTTTCATCCAAGAAGGTATAGGTAATGTTAATCTCATCCTTCAGGCTTTCTGGAGTTGAAAAATCTTCGCGCTTCTCATAAATAATCATCCAGTCTATATAGTCTTGATTCAGCTGTTCTTTTCTAGGTAAAAGGAAGCGGTTGTCTTGTTTTGATGTAAATGTCAGTGTAACCGTGTTTCCGTGTGTTTGGATGGTCGTTTGAACATCACTTGCATCTGCTATCCACATTCTTACAAAGAGCAGGTAATAGCTAAGCATCAAAATGAGGAAAAGGAATAGGAGAGAGGAGACAATCGTGAATATTTTCTTTCTGTTATTTGATCGTACTTTTTTGAAGTAGTCCACATTTCTATCCTCTTTTGCCTGTATATGCACATGTTCTGACATCCATTCTTCTCGCATGTCATGTACATATTCTCTACATTCTTTGCACTGCTCCATATGTACGTCCATCTGCCTATTGGTCTCTTCGCTCGTTAAATGTTCCAGATAGCTCGGAACCAGATCTTTAAACACATGATGATTCATTTAATGATCACCCTTTCTTATCTGTTGTTTGGCACGGTAAAATGTGACTCTTGCCCAATTCTCTGTTTCTCCCAATATTGAGCCGATGTCTTTGAACGATAAATTCCCCAATAACCTGAGATAAAGAAGTTCGCGTTTTTTCTCGCTAAGTTGTTGAGCCTGTTGAAAGAAATGGACTTTGTCTTCGTTTTGAATATATTGTTCTTCCACATTGTAAACAGGAGTGTGTTCACTGCTTAGTGATTCCACTAACCGGTGCTTCTTCCTTTCACGATTCACTTCTTTCAGCCAAACGTTCTTGGCGATTGAACAGAGCCAGGTGGAAAAAGAGGCTTTTCCGTTTTCTTGGAAATGGTCGATGGACTTAATGGCCTGATAAAATGTTTCTTGAGTCAACTCCTCTGCAGATTGAGCGTCATTTGTCAGGGTTACTAGGTATCTGAATATAAAATCTGCGTATTCTTGATAAACTTTTTCCTTATCCACGTCTTACCTCCTTTTCGATAAAGTTGTGGTCACAAGAGAATGAACCCTTTTAAAGACTTAATCATCTATTACTCCAGAAAACCGTTCATTCGTTACAAAAAATATGTAAAAATTTCTCAAGGACTAGATTACAGGAAAAACTTCCTTTAGAGAATGGTTTTTTTCTATTGTCATTGATTTCACACGCCGCGGTACCTGTCCCCATGACTCACAACGAAAAAGCCACCCGCAACTCGCGGGTGGCTGAATTCATCTTAAGCTACTTCCGTTTCTTCCTTCTCCCCAGTCCCTTTCGCCTTAAAGCTGATAAAGAATAGAACGGCTAGAAGGACGATGATCGAAACGAATACCATCATATTGGATTCAATAAGACTGACAAGGTTTCCAAGCACGATACCGACCAATCCGAAGTCTGCATCCCCAAACGTGGTTCCCTGGAATCCTAATGAGCTTAGCACCGGTAATAGTAGGGCCGGCAGGAAGCTGATCATGACTCCGTTCGCCATGGAACCGATGACGGCACCGCGGCGTCCGCCGGTTGCATTACCGAACACTCCGGCTGCTGCCCCTGTGAAGAAGTGAGGGACAAGTCCCGGAACGATAACTTTCAATCCTAGTAGTGGAAGGAAAAGCATGCTCACAAGTCCGGCGATGAAGCTGAATAGAAATCCGATGATGACGGCGTTCCCTGCGAATGGGAAGATTGCCGGGCAATCAAGGGCTGGTTTGGCATTTGGAACGACCTTATCTGCAATTCCTTTAAATGCCGGTACGATTTCACCAAGGAGCATACGCACTCCTGCTAAGATGATATACACACCAACGGCGAATGTGATCCCTTGCATAAAGGCGAAGACCAGGAAGTTCTGTCCACCGCTTAATTCTCCTTCGACGAAGGCTGAGCCTGCTGCGCCTGCTACGACGAAGAACAGGATGACCATCGTCAGTGAAACAGAGACGGATGTATCACGCAGGAAACCGAGTGATTTAGGTACCTTGATTTCTTCTGTGGATTTGCTTCCTTTTCCAACTGCCTTCCCGACCATGGCTGACACCAAATACCCGATGGAGCCGAAGTGACCGACGGCAAAGTCATCGGAACCGGTGACTTTACGTGTGAATGGCTGAAGCATGGCAGGTGACAGGACCATCAATGCCCCAAGGATGATCGAACCGAGAACGATCAACGGTACTCCCGTGAATCCTCCGGTTGTCAGGATGACGGCGATCATGCAGGCCATGAACATGGTATGATGTCCGGTTAAAAAGATGTATTTAAAAGGACTGAATCGTGCAATCAGAATATTGACCACCATACCGAACAGCATGATCATCGCGGTTTCCGTCCCGAAGCTTTCCTGTGCAAGAGCCACGATCGCTTCGTTGTTCGGGATGACTCCGTCGACTTCGAACGCATGATTGAACATGCTGCTGAATTGCCCGAGGGACTGGACGAGTACATTCGCACCCGCCCCGAGGATGACGAAGCCCATGACCGTTTTAAGGGTTCCGGACACGACATCCCCCGAATTCTTCCGTTGAATAAGGAGCCCGATTAAGGCGAATAGACCGACAAGGATCGCAGGTGTACCGAGTATATCCTTCATTATGATATCAATCATGTGTATCGCTCCTTCTTTTTAAAAGTGGACTAGATATTTTGTTCCAATGCTGCGCGAAGTTCATTCTTATCCATCAAGTTCTTCAACTTCACCACATTCTTGCGGCCATCTTCCAGGCTTTCGACGATATCCTCAGAACCGAGGAATAGATCCGCTTGTTCCGTTTTCGCTGTAGTCAGATCCGTGTGGGATACTTCCGCTTCTTTTCCCATATCCTTCAGTGCTGCCTTTACGTTCATTTCTACGATCATGCTGCTTCCTAATCCGTTTCCACATACCACTAATACTTTTTTCATTTTCATTTCCTCCTCAAATTTATACTTCGACTGTTTGATTGATTAATTTGATGATGGTTTCTTGATCGTTTGCTGCAATCAACTTTTCAACATTGCCTTCATTTGATAATAATTCGGTAAGCTGTGCGAGTGCTTTCAAGTGCGTTTGATTATCGATCGCCGCGAGCACGATGATGAGTTGGGCGCGGTGCTTTTCTTTTTCGGAAAAATAAACCGGTTCCTCAAGTCGCAGGAAGCTCATCCCCAGCTGTTCGACACCTGTTTCAGGACGTGCGTGGGGGATGGCGATATTCGGTGCGATGACGATATAAGGACCCAATTCCTTCACGTTCGTGATCATCGCTTCCACATAATCCGGTCGGATCGATTGCTGTTTGACAAGGGGCTCACTCGCCACCTTGATGGCTTCCTCCCAATCCGTGACACGGTCTTTCAGCTGGATCGTCTGTTCTGTCAGTAATTCATTAAGCATAGGCTTTCTGAGCTCCTTTATCGTGGGAGTAGTTTGTTCTAAAAGCTGGACCAGTTCTTTCTTCAATGCGTCTTCTTCATGGACGGTTGCGTATCGCTTGATCACATCCATCAGAAGATCGGTCCGGTTCTTTTCGGTCGGCTTCGAGTCGAAAAGCTCGTTCATCCTTTGCATGACCCGTTCCTTTTCGGAATTGGTCAAAATGGCGGGCACGTGGATGACGGGAATCTCTTTTTCTTTTATATAATTGGTGGAGAATATAATATCCGCCTCGTACTCGTTCGTTCGATAGTCCCTCATGGAGAGCGTCGTGATGACATTCAGCCCGGCAATCAGATTCTCGAGCTGGGTCCGGAGCATATTGGATGTCCCGATCCCGTTTTCACAGACGATCAGGGCTTTGAACTTCGTCTCGACCTTTTTCTTCTCTTTCGTCAACCACCCTCCGAAATGAAGGGTGATATAGGCTGCCTCTTCATCCGGTACCGCTTTTCCGACATAGAGTTCCAGATGCCTCATGACCCGCTTTGTCAGGTGAAAGATGTCCGGATACGTCGTTTGAATGCTGTCAGACAGATCATTCGCGATGGAGAGACCGTACTTAAGTCGGTAAAACGTCGGTTTAATATGGGAGATCAGGTTTTCCTCCAGTCCCTGTTTGTCATCGAATACGACACAGGAGTAAAGCTGGAAATCATGGATCATCCGTTGAACGACTTCCTTCAGCCCGGACAATTCCTGTTCCGTATAGCGGTTGAAGTTATCCTGCTGGACTTTCGATCCGAGCAGGTTCATCGTAATGAAACAAACCTCATCATCCGGGAAAGTGACGTCCAGCTTATTGGTGATATGAAGGGCTGCCCAGTAGGCTTCAGTCTGTTTCAACACTTCTTTTTCCTCGTCAGGGACCGAAATGAACCTGTGCAGCTCGATCCGCTTCATGATCATCAGGATTTGAAGCGACAGGATCTCGACCATTTCATCGGTCAGCGTCAATCCCAATTCCTTTTCCGCTTCATAAAGAATTTCCCGCACCAGGCGTCTTTGCTCCGTTTCCTGTGACCATGTATCCGCTTCCGGCTGAATCATCCGATGAACCTCATTCCGGACATTCTGCCAATCCTGATGGGAGAAGATGGTCGCAAGAATCGTGGAAAGCATCGTTCGCTTTGCCTCTTCGGGACCCTTTAACCGGTAGCCTGATCCCTTTTTGTAATAAAGGTGAAGACCGGCTTCACGAAATTCCTTTTTAATGTCTTTAATCACCTTCGCGATCGTTCCCCGGCTCATACTCGTAAGATCCATGAACCGCTGCATCGACGCATCCTGTTCCTCCAAGAGGATGGAGGCTTTAATCAGGACTTCGCGCTCTTCTTTCGATAACTGATACTGCCAATCTTCAAAACTCTGATCCTTCGAAATCATCAACTTCGATTTCGATTCAGGGGGTAAGAACAACCCCTTCCCATGCTGACTCTCGATTGGTTCCAACCCTTCTGTCCTTAACCAGCTGTTGATCTGATCAAGGTCGTAATAAATGGTCCGCTGGGACAAGTTCATCCTGGCGACCAGTTCCTTCGTCGGGACCGGGTGGGGCGAATGTTGAATGATGGATAATAAGTGTGCACGTCTTTTATCCAGTACCATGAGGATCCTCCTCTAGTTGATTTTGCATATTTATATTCTTGTTTAGTAGATGATCATCTTATGAGTCTAGTATATAGCGGATTAATCAGTAATGAAAGGGGTTTCACTGTGTAGAGTTTGTATGAGGTGTTTTTGCAAAATTGAACACTTAAGTGAAATAAGTGACGCTACGGGGATTTGGGATTGTCAAAGGAAGGGAGGTTTGAAATAATTGGAAATAGAAATTGTATTAGGGAGGTCAAACCATGACGAATGATTTTTATTGTGATGAGGTATTAAGCGGGAAAACAGAAGTGAAAAAGGTGCTCGAAACAGATAATGTCCTTGCCTACCATCACACCAGGCCGTTTTACCCTGTCCATATCGTGGCGATTCCCAAGAAACATGTTCCATCACTCCTCACACTGGAAGAAGAGGATAACGAATTATTGCTCGAACTATTAGGCGTCATAAAAAAAGTTGCGCGAATGGTCACGAATGAGCATGGTGCGTGTAAAGTCATCACAAATATGGGAGACTACCAGGACTCGAAGCACCTTCACTGGCATATTGTTTCTGGTAAGGCCTTGCGATAGAACTGAGAGTAAGAAAGGAGGAAACACATGACCAATCAAGAAACCTGTCCATTCTGCCATCCGGAACAGGACAAAGATCAATACATCGTATTCGAAAATGAATCCTGCTTTTTCTTGCAGCATAACAAGCACCAGGATGTACTGCAAGGGTCCGGGGTCATCGTGCCGAAAAGTCATCACGCCAATGCTTTCGAGTTAACAAAAAAAGAATGGAACGATACATATGAGTTGTTACAGCAAGCAAAAGTGTACCTAGACGAAGAGTATTCCCCGGACGGCTATACTCTTGGTTGGAATGTCGGAGAGGTATCCAATCAGTTTATTTTCCATTGCCACCTGCATGTGATCCCGCGATATAGTGACGAACCGCTGGCCGGAAAAGGGGTTCGTTACTGGTTAAAGCAACCAGAAAATAAAAGGAAGACTTCGAATGTAAAATAGGAAGAAATTTGAAACCTTCTGCACCCTTATCGCGTAAATATTTATATAGATAGATAGGAGTGATCAGAATGGAAGTAAAGGTATCGAGGAACAATGAGAATCTGCGAATCAAATGGCAGTTAAGTCGAATAGACATACCTCTTTCAGAAATCAAAGACGTATCGATGGATGATACATATGGTGGTGAGGATAAGAAGGCCATCCGAATCGGTCTTCCATATGGGCACACAGACCGAGTCGTCATCAGGACCCATTCTGAAACGTATATTCTGTATACGAGTAATGGTGGATTGAAAGATAAGATTCTCTCATTCATGGAAGCGAGTTAGATGGGTTTCTGGATGTGGGTCGCCATTTCCTTACCACTGGTTGGCGGTATCGTTGCTGCTCATTCCGGTAAGAAAAAAATGGAAAGAAAACATGTGGTTGCCCTGCTGGGATTTATCGTGGTCGTGATACTCTTTTTCTTTTGGTGGTTTAACAGAGGAATTTATTAGGGGGTGGCAATATGTTGATGTTAGAGGGATGGATGCCAATCATCGTGCTTTTTATCCTATCAGCTTGCCTGATTGTCGTGATGGCCAGGTATACCCGTAATCACATCGTACTAAGTTTGTCCTCACTATTGGGCCTGGTCTGCCTCGGTACCGTTCTATATAGTATCTTCATGGTCGGAGGCTGGGACGGGATGGCCATCGGTTTCTATGCCATTGCTGCGTTTCTTGGTCTAGCGATCGGAACGGCGATCAGCCCGTTCGTTAAGAAAAAGGCAGAGGTGGGTGAATGATTGCGCTATTGACGGCGATAGGAGATGTCATCGCGGCAGTTGCTGGCTCGCTTTTGAAAGAAAAGAAGAAATGATCCCCGGATCTACAAATGATCCCGCTTCTCTCCATGGAAGCGGGATTTTTAGATGGTTTTTGCCAAAAATCATCCTTATTTACCATAAAATAACGTGTGGTTTAATAGGGAAATATATATAGCTTCCTTTCGTTTTTCAGTAAAATAGAAGGTGTAGGTCAATTCACCCACCTGAATATTGAAAGCGCCTTCTGAAAATAAGCCATATAGGCCAAGAAAATTTCAGGGAAGGCATATAATATCGTTCAACAAGATTGTTCGGAATCCGATATAAATAAGAAAGCATCCCTTGACACCTTCTGCAGCGAAAATTCGTCTGGAGAAGCATAACATGATCACCTCACAAGGGATTCAACAGCTGCATGATCATAGTAAAAGGGGAGAGGTAGATGGAGTTTGTCCTGTTAGTCGCCATTTCATTCATTCCTGTCATCATATCAGGATCGCTATTATTCTATTCAACATCCACCTTAAGCAAAGCGCTATCCTTATTTTTATTCCTATTATGTTTATGGCAGATTGATATTGCCTTTTTATATGCCAATGACTATTTTTCGAAAGAATTGATTGATCATGCGTTCAGGATCTTCCGGATCGGTCCGATTCTGATCATGCCGGTCATGTATTATTTTGCGTATTACCTTGTAGAAAGGCATGATGAATTAAGGAAATATCACATGCTCTTCAATAAAAAGGTTCTCCTGATCCTCGTTGGATTCAGTCTCGTTGTATACGGGATAAATTTTACCAAGATCGGAGTCACCTCGTATGCGCTCGTTCCTGAAACGACGTTCGCCCCTTCTCATTTCATTCCCGTGTACGGGATGCTTAACTCTACTTTTATCATTAATGTGCTATTGGTGTTTGTTCACACGTTTTTCCTTCTTGGTCTTACATTAAAGCTGCATGACGCCTTTTTCCGTCTTTTTTATTCAAAGCTTGTGTTTGGTTCCTTCTTTGTTTTCTTAAACGGGGTCATCAGCGGTTTTGGTGTGCTGCCTTTATATTTCTCTAGTTTCAACTCCATCCTTGTCGCCATCCTCCTGTTTCTCGGCTTCTTCCAAATGCAATCCGAACAACTGAATGTGGCGAATGACAATCTCGTGAAACAAAGCAATCTGTTGGAAGAGATTATGAATATCAACCCGAACTATCTTGTTGTGTTAGATAAAGAGAATCGGATCGTAAAGATCAATCATTCCATTTGTGCCTTATTGTTGATATCCGGAGAACAGATGATGGGCATGAGATTTTCCAACTTCCTGAAGGCACATCAGTTGAAAATCACTCGCGGGGAACTGCAGAAACTGACACGTATCAATGGGGAAGTCCATTATATCCAATGGGGCACCTCGACCTTGCGCTATCATGACAAGGAACTGTACACCCTGTTTTATGGAATCGACTTCACGAATCAGAAGCAGAATGAACAGCTCCTACTCTCCACTGAAAAAAGCAAGGTCATTGGGGAACTCGCGGCAAGCATTGCCCATGAGATCCGAAATCCACTGACGACGGTGAGGGGCTTCATCCAACTCATGAAGGAAAAGAATGTGGACAGTCAGTATGAAGGAATCATGCTCGAAGAAATCGACCGGGTAAACGAAGTATTGAGGGAGCTATTGCTGCTCGCAAAGCCCGAAGCGAATGACGAGGCGGACTTCCGTGAAGAAGACATGGAGCTCAATATCCATCACGAAGTCAACCATGTCAGGATCCTGTTCGACGCCGTTGCCGCTGAGCAGAATAAAAGGATCTACATGTCGAGTTCGCTCCCGTCGGACACCCTGGTTGCCTTTCATGAATCTCACTTTAAACAGGTGCTCCTCAATACGATCAAGAACAGTCTCGAAGCAGTCGAGGAAAAAGGCATGATTAAAATTAAGCTTGATCAGACAAATGAGTGCATCCGGGTCCGGATTATCGACAATGGAAAAGGTATTTCCAAAAAACGTTTAGCCCGGATCGGAGAACCTTATTTCACCAATAAGGACAAAGGAACCGGGATTGGTCTCACTATCTGCTTCAAACTCATGAATGATTATAACGGTCGCATGACCGTAAAAAGTAAATTAGGTTGGGGGACCACCGTCACGCTCCTCTTGCCGAAGAAAAGCTGAGCCTCTTGTGAAAACGAGAGGTTTTCTTCATTGAAGTGAGTAGGGGATTGTGAAATGGTCTGATTTTTGAAATAATTGGGATTGAAGGATCAAACTGGTTTCATGGAGGTAGCTTATGTCACGCGAAGAAAAACTGACCGGCGGGAATGTCTCGGCCGTCTACCGCTCCGGAGATACTGTCCGTCGGGAACTGAAGCCTGAGAGCGCCCGAATTCACAAGCTTCTGAGTCATCTAGAAAAGAAGGGATTCCGGCACTCACCGGCGTTTCTCGGCATCGATGAGAAAGGCAGGGAAATCTTATCCTTCATCGAAGGGGAAGCCGGGAATTATCCGTTAAAGGAATACATGTGGTCAGATGAGGTACTGAGCGGTATTGCGAAGATGCTCAGGCATTATCATGACGCCGTGAGCGATTTCCCCATCGACGACGGCTGGGAGCCGATCGATCACACACCAGAGCCATTTGAGGTTTTATGCCACAATGACTTCGCTATATACAACATCATTTTCAACAAACAGCATCCTGTAGGAATCATCGATTTCGATGTGGCCGGACCCGGTCCAAGACGATGGGACATCGCCTATACATTGTACACCTGTGTACCTTTGAGCCGTGTACGTTATTCAGAGACGGGTGACGCTATGCATTACGATCGGGAACGGGATGCAGCGAGGATCAAAGAACGGGTGAAACGATTCTTTGAATCGTATGGTATAGATTTTGGACTGGAGGATCTTCAGATGGCTATCCGCCGATTGGAAGCAATCTGTCAAACCATCCACCGGAAAGCACGGGAAGGGGATCCCGCTTTTCAAAAGATGATAGAAGAAGGGCATGTGGAACACTACCAGAAAGATATCGCATTTGTCCGGGAAAACCTTAATGATTGGATAGAGGAGGCGTAAACGATGGCAGAATTGAAAAGCGTTGGAGAAGTGAAATTAGTGGGGTTCAGGGTCGTATGCCCCGGTGACGAGTACGTGAAGGAAATCCCGAAAGCGGCAGTGAGGTTACAAGAAAGAAAGGGAGAAATCCAAAACGCGTTGCAACCGGATCAGCAGATAGGTGCCTTTATCGTTGAAGAATCATCCCCGGAAGAAGACGGTTACTGGATCGGATTGCAGGTAAAGGAGTATGGAGACATTCCAACAGACATGACCAGCTTGACTATCCCGGCTCACACATATGGAACGATACTTCACCAGGGACCAAATCATGACATCCGGCAGAGCTACGAGCAGCTGCACCAGTGGATCCGTGAAAACGGGTATACCCGTTCCACGAAGAGCTGGAATCTTGAAATCTATCAAAAAGAAAACCAGCCTGGGGATCCTTATGATGTGCGGGTGGAATTGTATGATGCCATTCTGCCTCAAGTGGAGGAGTAGAGTTGAAAAGGACTTCCTTCATGATCGCAGGTTTATTATTGGTAGGCGGCTGCCAAGGCATCGATTCGGACCTGACGGAAGAACAGGCAAAAGCCATCGTCATGAAGCACCATGGAGGCACGGTTGAAATCATCTCCGTCACCAAGGGATGGAACAAGTTTATTGTTTCTTGGGAGAATGAAGAAAATTGTGAGTGGGGAAAAGACACGGTGAATTCTAAAGGTGAAATTGAAAAAGGGGAGACCTCTATATGTTGAGGCGTGGATCCACAATATTTATTGCGATTCTTATAATCCTTGGGTTAGGAGCCTGCACAACTGATATTGCAGGAAATGAAAAACAAAACATCGTCGTCGAGAAGCAGGTCGGAAATGAAGATGAATATGAAGAGTTTAACAAGGTCACGGATACCAAACAGGTGGAAGAGGTAAGGGGAATCCTCCGTGATGTCCACTGGCAGGATGCACAAGTTGACTTCATACGACCTCCTGATTATCGATTTATGTATGAATTTAAAAATCCAAATATTGATACAAAGGCCATGTTGCACCAGGTGTGGATCAGTCCGATGAAAGATGAACTCGAGGTCATGCAGGGGACAGATGAGTATGCCAAGCTGACAAAGGAAGACTCTGCTCGTTTGTTTGAAATTCTGACGGGGGAGAGTTTAGGAGACTGAGCGGGTATTTAAGTGTAAAGCTAATTCGACCAACCGGCACGATTATCACCTATCCCGCATGATAAATGTGAACCCCGCATGATTGTGTCAGATCTCGCATGAAAATGGTTGAAACCGGCATGATACCTACTTTAGGTGACCACCCAAGAGAGAAGATTGATCCATCCCCATTATAAAAAGAAAAATTTTTAGAGGTGAAAGGAGGAAATCAAAGTTTGAATACCCAAATCTATATGATAAGACACGGCGACTCACCGAAAGAAGGTCCTGAACGGACACGTGGACTAACGAAAAAAGGGATAGCCGATGCCCAAAAAGTTACCGAGCTGCTGAAAAAGGAAAACATGGACGTCGTGGTATCAAGTCCCTACCTCCGTTCAGTTCAAACGGTGGAAGGGATAAGTCAGCATATCGGACAATCTGTGATCGTGGAAGAAGACCTGAAGGAACGAATCTTTTCCACAAATAACAACCGGATTTCCGACCAGGAACTCGGACCATTGCTGGAGGCGTCGTTCCACGACCCGAATTTTTCCTTAGAAGGTGCGGAATCCAATGCCGAATGTCAAAGGCGGGCCGTTGCCTTATTGGATACTCTCTTACATACACATGAAGGAAAGAAAATTGCAGTCGGCACACACGGAGCCATCATGACGCTGATGATGGGCCATTATGACTCCCGCTATGATTTAGATTTCCTGCACAGTACATCCAAACCGGATATTTACCGGATGGAATTTAATGGTCACGAACTTGTAAGGGTCCAGCGGTTGTGGACAGAAGCGGAGAGGGTGACGATATGAGCGAAGTACCGATCAGATGCACAGGGATCGCTGTCGTCATATTGAAAAAAATCGATGATCAATACAAAGTATTACTCGTGAAAAGAGCCGAGTCTGTATTAAAAGATGCATGGTGCTATATCGGCGGAGGAATCGAAGAAGGCGAGAAAGCATGGGAATCCGCATGCAGAGAAGTGGAAGAAGAGACAGGCATCACAAACGTTTCCTTATATTCTGCCAACACCTTTGATCGGATCTATTCCATTGAAGGGAATTACATATACATTGCGCCTGTGTTTGTAGGATTCGTACAGGATGATCAGGAAGTGGTGTTAAACGAAGAGCATAGTGAGTATAAATGGCTGTCCTTTGAAGACGCCATGGGTATTGTGTCTTTACCTGGAAATGAGGAAGTACTATCGTTCATTGAGAAGCATTTTGTGAAGAAAGAAGCTCCGGATTACTTGCAGGTTAGAGGTTGAGAGGGTTTAGTAGATATCTTTTCATACATAAAGGAAATACAAGCTCGAAAATAGAATGACTAACCTATACACTTTTCAAAAATTGAGGAACTATAAATGGAGGCCCAAAGATGGATGTTTTTATAAATCAATATGAATGGATCCGCCGTACGAGAGAATTATTATTCCGTTATTGTGAAACGATGTCCCAAGCGGATTATGTAAAAGAACTTGAATCGTTTGGAGGAGACTCCATCCGCAATCTGCATGTTCACGTAGCGGATTGCTATCGAGTATGGCTGGGAAGCCGTGCTCTAGGTCGGTCCCTTCCGAAAATCACTGCGGATTCCGTAAACACAGTAGAGGAAATGCGTGACATTTTCAGGAAGACTGATGACCTGCTTCATGAATTCCTCCAGGAGTTCAAAGGGAAATGGGATCACACTATGCACATATCCTTCGGTGAAGGTGATAGTGCAGAAATCTCAGCTTTATGGCTGTATACGCATACTGTCACACACGAATTTCATCATAAAGGACAAATCGTGAAAATAGGTAGACAGCTGGGGTATATACCTCCGGATACAGATCTCATCGAGCCTTAATGAATAGTCGGCAAGCTGATTTTAATCGTTCAGATTGGTAGTCAGACTTGCCGGAACTATTCACAGTTCCCTGAATTTTCATTCCACACCAACGGTTTTACTCCTCCTCTCCAACAAAACCGTATCCCGCCAAACGCCGTTCATCTTGCCGATCCTTTCCCTGCGGCCGACGATACGAAAGCCATGTTTCTCATGGAGCCTGATGCTTGCCATATTTTCCGGGAATATCCCCGCTTGAAGCGTCCAATACCCGTGCTTTTCACTCTCTTTCACTAAGCTATGGAGAAGAAGAGTGCCAATCCCTTTACCCGCATGCTGGGTTGACACGTACACACTCACTTCGGCAACCCCTTTGTATACACATCTGCTTGAGACAGGACTTAGGGCAGCCAAGCCTAATATGGAATCCTCTGACCTCGCTACGATGCGACCGATTACTATATGGCTGGCATCCCATTCTTCCCAGGACGGAATGCCTTTTTGGAATGTTGCGTTCCCCGTCTCGATTCCTTCTTTGTAGATGGTAGATACTTGATTCCAGTCATCCTTTTTCATCTCATCTATAGATTCCATTTGCATGTAAGCCCCCTTTTTCTTAGAATAATACAGAAATGTCTTGTCATCTACATATAAGTGAACTATTATATAAGCATACATTTATATTCAGGGGGTGAGTGGATGGCTGAGTTAGACAAAGCGGCAACGATTTTAAAGTTGCTGGGGGATAAGACCCGGTTAACCATGGTAAAGATACTGGATACGAACGACTGTTGTGTGTGTGAATTTGTGGAGATCTTCAAAGCAAGTCAGCCCGCCATCAGTCAACACGTCAGAAAATTAAAGGACGTGGGGATTGTAAGGGAGAAGCGGCGCGGTCAATGGATCATTTACTCCCTTAACCGCGAGAGTGAATACTTCCCGATGATCCAAAGCCTCCTGGACCACCTGCCGAACCAGGACTTCAAACTGAAGGAATTGGAGGAGCAGGGCTTACGCATTTCATGTGAATAATAGGAGGTAAAAAAGGAATTATGATTATATTAGCATCTGTGATTTTTCTCATCACCCTCGTGCTTGTCATTTGGCAGCCAAAAGGGCTTTCCATCGGTTGGTCCGCAATGGGCGGAGCGTTACTCGCGCTGATTGTTGGGGTTGTCGATTTAAGCGATGTGGTCGATGTGACCGGCATCGTCTGGAATGCGACATTAGCATTTATTGCTATTATTATTATTTCTCTCATCCTTGATGAAATCGGATTTTTCGAATGGGCTGCCTTGCATATGGCAAGGGCGGCAAAAGGTAACGGTGTGAGAATGTTCGTTTATGTATCACTCCTAGGTGCAGTAGTGGCGGCTCTTTTCGCTAACGATGGAGCGGCTCTGATCCTGACACCGATCGTCCTTGCGATGGTACGGAACCTGAATTTCAGTGAAAAGCTTGTGTTTCCGTTCATCATAGCCAGCGGTTTCATCGCGGATACAACATCTCTTCCTTTAGTGGTGAGTAACCTGGTGAACATTGTGTCGGCTGACTTCTTCGGAATCGGGTTTGTGGAGTTTGCATCCCGCATGATCGTTCCGAATCTATTTTCATTAGGGGCAAGCATATTGGTCCTTTATCTCTTTTTCCGAAAGAGCATCCCGAAGAATTATGATGTTTCTCAGCTTAAGAAACCGGTGGATGCCATACAGGATATCAAGATGTTCCGTCTTTCCTGGGTGGTGCTCTCAATTCTCCTAATCGGCTATTTCGCCAGTGAATTCATTGGCCTGCCGGTTTCCATCATTGCAGGGATCGTAGCCATCTTCTTCTTGTTCATGGCCCGAAGAAGTGCAGCCGTCAATACGAAAACCGTCATCAAAGGGGCTCCTTGGGCGATAATGTTCTTCTCGATCGGTATGTACGTGGTCGTTTATGGCCTTCGTAACGTTGGCCTGACCAATGTATTAGCGGATGTCATCCAGATGACGGCGGATCAAGGATTATTTGCGGCCACGGTCGGAATGGGATTCATCGCGGCAATCCTATCGTCCATCATGAACAATATGCCGACAGTGATGATCGATGCCCTGGCGATTGCCGGTACGGATACGACCGGTGTCACCCGTGAAGCGTTGATCTATGCAAACGTCATCGGCTCGGATTTAGGACCGAAGATCACCCCGATTGGATCGCTGGCCACATTATTGTGGCTCCATGTCCTTTCATTAAAAGGAGTGAAAATCTCCTGGGGCACGTACTTTAAAACAGGCATCATCCTGACCATCCCAACCCTATTCATCACACTGGTCGGGCTTTATATCTGGTTATTAATCATCTAACAAACACTAGAGGAGAGATTCAATATGTCAAAGAAAACCATCTACTTTTTATGTACAGGGAATTCATGCCGAAGCCAAATGGCGGAAGGCTGGGCGAAAAAACATTTAGGTGACGAGTGGAATGTTTACAGCGCAGGAATCGAAGCGCACGGTTTAAATCCTAATGCGGTAAAAGCGATGAAAGAGGTCGATATCGACATTACAAATCAAACATCTGATATCATCGATCCTGAAATCCTGAATAACGCTGATCTTGTTGTCACACTATGTGGAGATGCAGCGGATAAATGTCCAATGACACCTCCTCATGTGAAACGTGTTCATTGGGGATTCGATGATCCTGCAAAGGCGGAAGGTACCGAAGAAGAGAAATGGGCATTCTTTCAGCGCGTACGTGATGAGGTTGGGGAAAGAATCCATCGTTTTGCGGAGACCGGTGAATAAAAACGGATAGGTAATAGTCGATACAACAGAACCCCTTCGGCCAGTGGGCCCAAGGGGTTCTGTCATTTTACGATCATCACGGGACACTTCACTCTCTTCGCTACTTTATGACTCACGCTTCCCAAGACCATTTCCTGAAGAGTGTTCAATCCTCTGCTCCCAATAACCACTGCATCAAATTGGTGTTCGTTCGCATGCTTGACGATCGTGGGACCCGGTTCCCCGTGTAAATAATGCGTTGTATAGTTAATCTTCGCATGTTTGATTTTCTGTTCGATGAGTATAAGCTTCTTCTTTCTATGATCAGCGGCATCGGTCCCCCAATGCTGCAGTACATCGTCTCTTGATTGTCTCCCATCAATGACATACACCACTTCAATGGTGCCGTTTTTTTGGCAGGAGGCAAGGGCGATGGCTTTTTCAGTTGCTCTAATAGAATGGTCCGACCCATCTGTTGCTAATAAAATTTTATTGAACATGATTGAATCTCCTTTCTATGTTGTTTCGAGATATGTAAGGTATTCGACTATCATCATCAAATATCCTTTACACTCATTTATGTAAAATTAATGGAAGGTTGAATCCTGTCGAAAATGAACGTATTTATAAGAAAATGAAAGAAAACGAGGTTTGTGAACGTTTAATTGGAGGCTTCACAATAGGTAGGATTCGTTATATAATGGCCCTTGTGTTTAACGGACCCGACTTTCATGAGAGTTGAAAGTCAACAACAAAATTTTTGAAAAAGAGGTGCATAATGAATTTATCAACAATTAAATCTCAGTGGTTTGGAAACATCCGAGGGGATGTCCTGGCAGGAACGGTTGTAGCCATGGCTTTGATTCCGGAAGCCATTGCGTTCTCGATCATAGCAGGTGTCGATCCGATGGTCGGATTGTACGCTTCCTTCTGTATTGCCGTGGTCATTGCGTTTGTAGGTGGGCGTCCCGGCATGATATCCGCCGCGACCGGTGCCACCGCTCTGGTGATGGTTAATCTTGTGGCCGATCATGGGCTGCAGTATCTATTGGCCGCCACCATTCTGACGGGTGTCATTCAGATCATTATGGGTGTATGTAAGTTAGGCCGATTAATGAAGTTCGTTCCGCGGTCCGTCATGATCGGGTTTGTCAATGCCTTGGCTATCCTGATCTTTACGGCGCAATTACCACACTTTGTAGGAGAGTCTTGGGTCATGTATGCGATGGTTGCCGGAGCATTGGCGATTATTTATATTCTCCCACGATTCACCAAAGCAGTTCCATCCCCGTTGGTGGCCATCATTGCCATCACAGTGGTTGCTGTTTTGATCAATAGTGATGTTAGAACGGTTGGTGACATGGGACAGCTTACTCAGTCGTTACCAATCTTCCTGATCCCGGATATTCCGTTTACCTTTGAAACGTTACAAATCATCTTTCCCTATTCGCTTTCCATTGCCATTGTCGGATTGGTTGAGTCCTTATTGACCGCATCCATCGTGGATGATATGACGGATACAACAAGTGATAAGAACCAGGAAGCAAAGGGACAAGGGATTGCGAATATCGTTTCTGCTTTCTTTGGCGGAATGGCTGGTTGTGCCATGATCGGTCAATCAGTCATCAACGTGAAGTCAGGCGGGAGAGGACGTTTGTCTACTCTGGTAGCCGGTGTTTTCTTAATGATCTTGATCCTGTTATTGAACGATTTCCTTGTCACCATTCCAATGGCTGCGTTAGTCGGTGTGATGTTCATGGTTTCCATCGGGACATTCGATTGGGCTTCCATCAAGAATCTTCACAAAACGCCATTAACGGATACGGTCGTGATGTTGGCGACGGTCGTGACCGTGCTCTTTACACATGATTTATCAAAAGGGGTACTGGTTGGAATCATTTTGAGTGCCGTATTCTTTGCCTCCAAGATTTCGAAAGTGAAGATCACGACGCTATCCACCGATCAACCGCATAAAAAGGTGTATCGGGTTTCGGGTCAATTGTTCTTTGCTTCCGTAACGGAGTTCGTTGAATCATTTGATTTTACTGAACAGGTGAAGGAAGTGACATTGGACCTTACAGATGCCCATCTTTGGGATGACTCAGCTGTTGGGGCCATTGATAAAGTGGTCATCAAATATCACCAGAACGGTGTGAAGGTCACCTTGATCGGATTGAATGAAGAAAGCAATAAACTTGTGAACAGGCTGGCTGTTCACAATCAGCCGGGCGGACTTGATAAAGCCGTCGGACATTAAAAGGAAGCTCTTTGTCTATGAACGACAAAGGGCTTTTTTGTTTTCGTTTAAAAAAAGAATCTCATGTAGAACAAATTATTGATCATTTTCTTGAGTAGTTTGCGTGGGTTTGGAATAATGAGGAGAGAGCGGACGTTCCCCATGGTTTAGCAGAGCCATTTGCCCCTCGAAAAACTACTTTCTCGTGGAGATTCTTCTTGATCATAAAGGAGAACCGCCAACCAATCGAGAAATATCTACATAAGAGATGATGCAAGCTTATAACAAGGGAATGATAAAGATGAATCTACAATATGAAGTAATTCCTGAAGAAGAGGCCGAATGCTGCCGGGATCTTTGCAATGAACTGATGCTCTTCCAAAAGTCGAAAGCATCCATTGCGCCGGAACGGTTTGACAGCATGAATTTTGAAACTCGGATGCTGCCGTCTATAGAAAATGCCGTACATAATTACCTGGTGGTCGTGAAGGATCACGATCGACAGGACGAAGTCATCGCTTATGTGTATACGAACATCTCACCAAAGGAAGCCTATTCGAATGACTTTGCCACGTTTTTCGACCTTTCGACTGTCCAAAGAGAGAACGTAGGGTGTCTCTCCCAGTTTTACATAAAAGAAGGGTATCGACAATTTGGAATTGGATCGAAACTGTACAATATGTCGATGGAATGGTTGGCGGATTTTGACAATGTTGAGGATTATTTTGTCTTCACCTCGAATGGGAATAATGATGCCCTGGCATTTTATCAGAGAAAGGGTTTCACGATTTCCCATGATATTCTGGACGGGTTTATCACAGTCTTACGAAGAAAAGCAGAGATAAGGAGGAAATAATATGGACGTCTTTTCAAGCTATTTAGAAGGTATCGATCATCCCGATCATCGTGCGCGGATGGAGGAAATCCTGACCTGGGTGCAGGAGACATTCCCGCAATTGGAACCTGTCATCAAGTGGAATACGCCGATGTTTACGGATCACGGTACCTTTATCATCGGGATTTCCACTGCGAAGCATCATGTAAGCGTTGCACCTGAAGAAGTCACAATGGTGCATTTCGCCGACCGCATTAAAGAAGCCGGCTACAGTGCGACGAAAGGTTTATTTCGCATCCCGTGGAAAGATCCCGTCAATTACAAACTGCTTGAGGATATGATCTCCTATAATATTCAAGAAAAAGCTGAATTCACAGGCTTTTGGCGTAAATAGAAGAAAGGAGTGGTGCATGTGATCAAGCCAAGTCGCAAGGTTGATGGATTCATTAAAAAAGCGAAGCAGTGGCAGGAAGAATATGAAAGGCTAAGAAGCATCCTTCTTTCCTTTGAGGAACTGGAGGAAGAAATCAAGTGGATGCATCCTTGCTACACGTTAGAGGGAAAAAACATCGTGTTGATGCATGGATTCAAAGACTACTGTGCCCTCTTGTTTCACAAAGGAGCGTTACTCAAGGATCCTCAAGGGATTCTGATCCAACAGACGGAGAATGTGCAGGCAGCCCGGCAGATCCGGTTCACCAGTGCAGAAGAGATCATTGAAATGAAGTCGACCCTGGAAGCGTACATACAGGAAGCGATAGAAGTCGAAAAAGCAGGGTTACAAGTGGAACTGAAGAAGACGGAAGAATATTCCGTGCCAGATGAACTTCAACAGAAATTCGAAGACATGCCTGAGCTGAAAACAGCATTTGAAGCTTTGACGCCTGGACGTCAGCGCGCCTATATCCTGTTTATTTCAAAAGCGAAACAATCGAAAACCCGGGAGTCGAGGGTTGAGAAATATGTACAGCACATCTTGGACGGTAAGGGTATGAATGATGATTAAAGGAAAGGGATGAAGCATAATACAAGCTTCATCCCTTTTTCATATTCCCGTAAAAGGGGCTTGCGGTTTTCGCTGCCAGCTTCGACTGAAGTTGAGAGACGGTGAGGAAATGATAACCCTCTTTTTCAAGAGTCGTAAGCAGGGTCGGTAACGCGTCGGCCGTGGTGGAGTGCACATCGTGGAGGAGGATGATGGCCCCGGGAGCGATTTCCTTCTGCACGACAGAAGTGATGGCAGCCGCATTCTGGTTTTTCCAATCAAGTGAGTCGACGGACCAGAGGACGAGTGAAGTCCCATTATCATTCGCTATCCTTTCTACATCTTCGTTGATCGCACCATAAGGCGGGCGCAGAATGATGGGGATTTCCTCCGTCGCATCCATGATTTTCTGACGGGAAGCCAAGACTTCCTGAGTCATCTGTTCTCTTCCTATTTTCGTTAAATCTTTATGATGATCCGTATGATTGCCGATTTCATGTCCGGCTTCTGCCACGCTCTTCGCAACGGCCGGGTATTTCTCTGCCTGACTGCCTAACATGAAAAAGGTTGCCTGGACGTCATGTTCTTTCAGTACGTTTAAAATTCGTGGTGTCACGTGAGGATCGGGGCCGTCATCAAAGGTGAGGGCCACATATTTCTCCCCCATTTCGATCGACGTCTTTGCCACTTCCAGAGTGTCGGCTGTCTTATCATCTAGATAGGGGAAAATGGCATGGATGGGGATTTCCACCCTGGTGGGACCGGCTTCTTCGATATCATTGAAATACAAGGTGAGTGCCTTCCCGTTTAATGTCCAATTCCAGGTTGCCGGATCCTTTAACGCTTCCTGCATTTTCGCATTGGGCTGCCTTTGAATACGGGTCCGGATCATCTGGATCATTTCATCATTCGTCGTCATGATGTCCGGCAGCTTGATGAACTTCCCTTCTGGCACATTGAGGGTAAAGGTCTTCACTTGCTCTTTTCCCCGTACATCATTGACCAGTTGGTACGAGTGAAACATGATGCTATATGTATCCTGTGTCGATTTCCTGCTGTCGGCCTGGATGATGAGGTGGGCCCGGTACCCTTCTCCAAGCTCTTTCTTGTTTTGTTTGACCCTTTTTAAAAAGCCTTTCTTTTCTTTCTTGATCCAGTCTTTGAGAGGCTTATTGATTTGTGGATCCTCCATAACCGGAGTTTCGATGGACATTGTATACGTATCTGCATCCGTCGATTCCGTCTTGAATTCAATGCCCGGTGGAGATGTTGCTTCCGATTCAGGGGCGAACCGGATCGCATCGACGAGCTGGGCCATCCCATAAATGAAAGAAAATCCTATTACGATCAGCACAACCCACCCAGGCCAACGTATCCGCCTGAATGGTATCTTTTTCAACATATGTCATCCTCTTTTCTGGTAATTGGAATTAAAATGGCAATTCCAATTATTTCAAATTAATAAGGGCAATTCAATGCTTATTTTTTATTATTTTGAATAAATGGGAAATGGTGGTTTTAGTGAAACTTAACGGTCTTCACAATCGTCTATTATAGAAGAGTGTTTTTTTGCTGTTCGGAAAATAAGGAGAAAAGGGGACTGAACATATTGGCAACGTGGATGGCACATTTCAGAATTGCAGAGAATCTGCTGAATAGAGGATTGCGGGCCTCTGAAAAAGAGTTTGTCGTGGGGAATATCGGGCCGGATTGTGGTTTGCCAGATCCAGAGACAGGCATCTTCTATCCTGACAAGATCGCAACCCACTTTAAAGATGATGGGAAAATAAACCCTGAATTGTTTTGGGAAAAATACATACAGGAGGAAGACAATTTCACCGATCCACGCTCGTCCTTTTACTTAGGATACTACCTTCATCTCGTGACGGATGTGGAGTGGAGCCGGATGCATCGTGAAAAGAAGAAAGAACCGGTTTATCAAACGATTCTCAGAACGCCTGAATATACGAAAAAGGTAAAAGGGGATTGGTATGGCTCGGACTTTGTGTACTTACAGGAAAACAAGGAAACGATTTTCCATCGGGTTTTCCAACATATTGATCGTTTCCCGGATTACCTGGACATCTTTCCGGAAAATCAGATTACGAGACAAATCAAGCGGATCACGGAGTTTTATCTTAGCGACTCGTATACCTTCGCTTTGGATCCGAATTATCCATTTGACTATTTAACCCCGGATGAAATTTCTCGGTTTGTTGAGGAGACGACGGAGAAGCTCGTAGATACACTGGATTCTAGGTTTCAAAGAGATACTCTTTGGAATATGAATCGAACCAATCTTATGAATACCTGAATCTACTTACACTGATCATTGTGACAGGCTATCATGGTAGCAAAAAATCCTAAACAAGAGGTGAGAATATGGATTTCCTTATAAAAGTCATTCTATACATCGTCTTCTTGCTGGGAGCCCTTTATTTTTATTTCGGGGGCACGAAAAAAGCTAAAAATGGTCACTACACTTTCATCATGGCCATCAGTGTGGTGTTAATAAGCTACTTTTATTGGTTCCACATTCAACTATAGAATTGAAATTCATAGAAAGTGAGTGCCTGCGCAGATGAATAGCATCCTGAATGGACTCTATCAATTTATTTTGTATATTGGTGTATTCATATTGATTTTTTATGTTAGTGAAAAAACAGTCAGGAAGAAATGGAATATTGTGAGGAGGCCTGAAGCGGAGGAAGTCAATACCCTGCATAAATGGGGGAAACGGATTCTGTGGATTATTTTCTTTGTCAATGTCGTATTTTTTCCTTCAGGGCTAAAGAATATGTTGATCCTCGCGGTTATTTTCCTATTTAACGCCTATATGCAGTGGAGATCTGGAGAGAAAGAGTATCTCGTTACATTACTCGGACTGGTTATATTCATCGTATTTATTACGGAGGGGTATTCGTTCAATATTTTTTCTGAATAACCAAAAAGAGGCATCACCCATCAAAGGATGATGCCTTTCTTCAAATTAACTGGAACGCGACGTGAGTGTCTCCTCGGGTGCCTGTTCTATCTTCTTGATGAAGAAGGACAGGACTAAGCTGACGGCTCCGATGATCATGATTGCGAAGTAGGTATCGTTGATGCCCCCGATCGATGCTTCCATGATCATATGGGCTTTCGATGCACCTGTGCCTTCCATCATAATGTCCTGGAGATGATCTTTCGTCCGGCTCGTCATGATCGTAACGAGGAGGGACGTCCCAATGGCACCGGCGACCTGCCTTGCCGTATTGGAAATGGCGGTCCCATGTGAATGGAGACTTGATGGGAGCTGGTTCAGCCCGGCCGTCTGCAACGGCATCAGGAAGAGGGCCATCCCTATTCGGCGTCCGGCGTACATCAGGATCAGATGCATATAGCTCGTGGAATCTGATAAATCCGTAAACGTGTACGTCGTGACCAGTATAATGGTGATTCCGATGACTGAAAGCCATTTTGCCCCGAAACGGTCAAACAATCTTCCCACCGCAGGACTCAAGAGCCCCATCAGTAATGCACCGGGCAGCATCAGGAATCCCGCTTCTAACGCAGTGAACCCACGGGCGTTTTGAAGATATAACGGAAGCAGGATCATATCTGCATACATGACCATCGTAATCACGCAATTAATGAGGGTGGTCAACGTGAACATATTGTAGCGGAATGCTTTAAGATCAAGAAATGGTCGTTCTGTGACCAGCTGCCTCCATGAAAAGAGCCCGACGGCCACAACCCCGACAGCCAGTGTAGCAATGACCTCGAAACTGCCCCAGCCTTCACTTCCTGCTTCACTGAACCCGTAAAGCAAGGCCCCGAATCCAATCGTGGAAAGGATCAAGCTGATCATATCCATCTTGCTTTCAATCGTTTCCGACACATTCCTGAGAAAAATAAATCCGCATATGATGATGATCAGAATGAACGGAATCATTCCATAAAATAACGTCTGCCAAGGGAACACATCAAGGACATAGCCTGTCAGTGTCGGGCCGATCGCCGGAGCGAAAATGATCGCCAGGCCGACGGTTCCCATGGCGGTTCCCCTTTTTTCCGGTGGATAGAGTTTCAGTACTACATTCATCAAGAGCGGCATGATGATCCCTGTGGATGCAGCCTGAATCAGCCGTCCCGTCAGCAAAACAGGGAAATTGGGTGCGAGGGCTGAAACAATCGTACCTACAAGAAAGATCAGCATGGCACTCAGGAATAGCTGCCTTGTCGTATAGCGCTGCATTAAAAAGCCGGTGACGGGAATCAGAACACCGTTCACGAGCATATATCCCGTCGTCAGCCATTGCCCTGTGGACGCATCAATGCTAAACACGTCCATGATCGTGGGAAGGGCGACGGTCATAGTCGTTTGATTAAATATGGTAAAAAAGGCGCCAAGAATCATAATGGTCATGACAGGGCCTTTTTTTATGGAGCTTGTAGCGGTACTCACTATTTTCCACTTCCTTTCGTGTGCTTAATTTACATTGTGTAGTATACTAAACAAAACATAAATTAAATTATAGAAGCTATCCGGGAAGCTTTCAATGAACAGTACAGTGGGTTGTGTTGATTAGTTAACACTCTGAATGACCTTGTTGTTTAATCCCGAAAAACTCAACAGAAACAATGAAATCGTCAATTAGTCTCGAGGAAGGGGAGATGATATGAATAAAAAGAAGAAACAGACCGATCCGAGGATCCTTCGCACACGCCAGCTGTTGAAAGACGCATTCGTCCAATTGTTACAGGAGATGGATCTTGAGAAATTAACCGTCAATCGGCTGACCGAAGCGGCTACCATCAATCGGGTGACGTTTTACCTGCATTATCAGGATATTTCGGATATGCTTGATAAGATGGCTGATGAGATGATCCTTGAGATTTCAAGCGTGTTGGGAGAACCGGAAACGGACGAGCACCCGGATCATGAAGAAAATATCAAGGTGCTGGAAAGGTTCCTTGAACATATCTCCCAGAATGGGAAGTTTTATAAGACGGTTCTTGCGACGAGGAGAATCCCCGTTTTCAAAGAGAGGATCCTGACCTTTTTCACAGACTGGCTCGTAACGAGGATCGAAAGCAGGGGAGAGGCGTCTTTCGTGCAAAAAGCAGGCATTCAGCAGGAAATCTTCATATGGTACGACGCGGCGGCGATCATCGGGACCATTGAATCGTGGCTGCGGAATGATATGCCTTATACCCCTGCATTTCTGGCACGGCAATTTTACTTGATTCATACAAGAGGATTCGATCAATCAAATGATGAAAGGAGGGAGACAACGTGACCAAAGAAGAATTGGAATACAAAGTCAACGAAGTGAAATTAGATTATATCCGCATCCAGGGGGATCTTGAGAAGCTCGAATCTTTCGGCAGAAACACGGATATCCAACAAAGGAAGCTGGACGAACTCGAGAATGAGCTTTCAGATTTACGTAAGCAGCTGGAGGCGATCGAGGTTTGATGAATATTGAGGGGCAAAGGAAAATAGGTATATAGAAAGACAAAGGGTACAAGTTTCATCTTGTACGATGCTCTTTGATTGGAGCTGATTTCTATGTATCGAAACCGGGACAGATTGGTCAACATCGTCATTATGGTGCTTCTGTGCATCCTGATCTTTCATATTATCCGCATCATCCTCCATGTAAGAGTCTATTTTGTATACAGCATGGGGATGGGCTATCTTTTATTTCTGGGAATGATCATTTTCCTTATTCTTTTCCTGTTATTTAAAAGATGAAGCAAGGGGCACTTTTCTGGATTGGCAAAGTGCCTCTTTTTTTGTTGGGGAGAATCACATATAGGAAAATTATGTTAAAATATAGAGAGTGCTAAAATCAAGAAAGAGGAGGTTAGCTATGAAAAACATGAATTCATTGGCTTTACTTGTGTCGCTCATCGTATTAGTCGGGTTTCCCATTCTCTTTCTCTTCGTCTCTTTGTACACGGGAGATTGGAGATATCTCATGTGGAGTCTTCCCCCATCATTTTTAGCGGGATTTACGGGGTTGATCTTGACACTTCAAACGATTAAAAAAGAAAAGAGTCTATCGAAATAAATAACAAGATAATGAAGACAGCGAGGGTCGGAATGTACATCTCTAAATTAAACCATGAACATCTCACAGAGGACCAAATGTCACAACTATTATTCTCTTCTATTCATGACGATCAATTGAAAGGGGATTGTATCTTTGTTGCAGGCAGCAGCAAAGCTGTGAAGTACCGATTACCGAAAGCGGTGGAGCTTTATAAAGAGGGAAGGGCTGGTAAGATTTTGTTTTCCGGTGGTGTGAAGTGGCCGGAAAATGAGTATACGGAAGCACTTCAATTAAAGGAAGAAGCAATATTATTAGGAGTTTCGGAGAAAGATATCTTAACAGAAGACCTTTCCCTGCATACCCTTGAAAATGTGCTTGCTTCCCTACTCGTCTTGGATCGGGAATTTCATTTGCACAATATCCAGCGCCTGCTCGTCGTGACGACTTCCTATCACATGAGAAGGCTGCATCTGACACTAAAAACGTATATGCCGGACTGGATCTCATTCACCCTATGTCCTGTAGATGATGACAATACCAACGAAGATAATTGGTTTCGGAGTGAAACTGGTGTCAAACGTGTTCACGGGGAAACGGAGAAACTGATTCGGTATGTGAAGCAGGGTGCTTTGGAGGATATCGATATTCACTTAAACACAGGAGCGATAACATGAAAAAAGAAAAAATGTATCCAAGATTTTGGCTGTTTGCCATGTACTTCACCGGCTTTTGGGTTCTATATGGCTGTTTTATCCTGTTCCAGGATGTAATCATCGAAGATCATTTCGATAGTCAGCCGATCTATCTGATCGGGGGCATGACCATTATGTTGGTACGGTCCGTGCAAGAATATAAAAGGACCAAAAGGCATGAGGAAGAAGTATCACAAAAATAAGGGGAAATCATGAAAGAGATTGACTTTTTCACACGGGAAAGGAGGAGTGAGGTTTTGTTAAGGATATTAGGCACTATTTTCTCTTTGGCGAGTTTCGTCTTGTTCACTTATGTACTGGTGATGCAGGAATTTAAATGGGTTGAACTCATGATGTTGATGGCTGGTCTGTCCATTGGAATCATGGGAATAGAAGAAATTCAGAGAAATCACAAGGGTAGGGGATGGTTACTGCTCTCAGCAGGCTTGCTTTGGCTTTACTCCTCGCTTCAAGGATTTTTGTTCTTCCATTAATGAGACGGTCTTACTTATGATCTACCATCAATTTCTGCAAAATAACGGATAAGTGGCGATCCGGTGATCTGGAAATGACAGTGGGTTGGTCCCAGATATTTTTCACGACCATCAGGATCAACTGTGCCGTCTCCGTCCTGCATCCCGTCACCCGATAGCCTGTCCGGAACATAAACCTTTCATAATCCTGATAAAACCTCTTGAAAGAATGCTGATCCCTGGATAGTAAACAGGTCATCAGATCCACCTTAGTCATTCTCATAGTTTCTTCACCTCATTTTGCTTACCCTTGACCATACCCTTCTTCTTCCAATCGATAACTCCATTACCAACAATTCTTGAATATTTCTATTCTTATGTGGTATACATACGTTAAAAGGTGGTGCAGAAATGTCGATCAAAATAAATACTGCAGCCCTCCTTCTAGGCAGTGCATTTCTTTTATCAGCCTGCAGCGGAGACGGGACTGCATCCGATCAGGACGAAAGCAATCAGTCGCAGGATCAAAATCAAACGGAAACTTCATCTGACATGAATGAAGATAACAATGGAGATAACAACGTTGGCGAGAATACAAACGGCGCTGATAGTGAGATTAATGAAGATGCTGGGGGCAGTAGTGACAAAACAAATAGTGATACCAGCAGTGAAAATGAAGATATCCAAAAGCAGCAGTATGAATCTGCTGAGGACGCTGCAGCGGTCATAAAAGGGTATGAGAAGGTCGAGCAGACGAACATCGATCTGGGCCATGGAATCAAAGGGCTTCAGGAAGGCGGAGCCGGTCATGAGTATCTATACTGGAATGAAGGTGACTGGCTGATCAAAGTCAACTTTCCCACAGATCCGGAGTATCGCATTGATGGATATGATGGAGCGGAGGACATGGGAAAGAAAGTCGTAGATTATCTTGAAAAGAACTACCTACCTGCACCAGACGAAAAGGGTGTCATTACGATCAACGGATTCAAGGAACATCCGGAAACTGTCGTGCAATGGCAAAAAGGAAAGACCGTCTATACGATCACTTCGAAAGAGAAAGAACCGTTTGATGCATTGGATACAGCAGTTGAATCTTAATCAATGGCGACGGGAAAAACCGTCGCTTTTTCTTTATCGTTTGAATGTGTGGTGATCTCTCTACTTAAATCACCACACATTGACCCGTGTCCATTTACACATGAATTGATATGGAAAAGTAAACGAATATTTACATAGACTTTAATTTTCCCCTCTTGTATTCATACTGCCTTAATCATCCCATGTTTTACTAGAATAGTAGCAAATACTTGAGGAGGTATTACAGATGAAAAAAAGACTATCAATTGGATTATCGATGGCATTACTTGCATCTTCATCCTTAACAGCCATGGCTCACGATAATGGGGAGCACGGAAAAAAGAAAGATTCACACAAGAAAATCGAGAGTGTTGAATTTTCTTCCATGAAAGCGCCTGATACGATTAAAAACATGGTAAAAACCTATACAACAGCAACAGTGAAAGTGACGTATAAAGATGGAACAGTTAAAGAATTACCTCTTAACTATGATCAGCTCTACCTATCAAAGGATAAAATCGTCTCCAACAAAGGGGAAATGATACCGGCTGGAACCCCGATTGATGTGAACGGTGATCCAATCATGGATACGAGCGTTCCAACAGATCCTTCCTATTTCATCTCGGATGCTCCAGATTCAAATAGCCTTCTGACGAAAGGGAACAAGTCATTTATGATTTCCCATTTCGAATACGATTCACAGAACAATGCCGGTGAGGAGATTTCCGGTCTGCCTGCTTCCATGACCCTTTCTGAACTTGACCAGGATAAGAAATCGGGCAAGCTTTCAGTGAAAGAAGCACATAAGATTGATTTTTCAAGTGTAGACGGACTATGGAATCCGTGTAACGGTTCCACTACGGACTGGGGAACTCATCTTGGTTCAGAGGAATATGAGCCGGATGCACGGGAATTTGCAAATAAAGATTCTGATGCTTACAAAGAAGTAAGCAACTTTGCCAAGTATTATTTTAACGATGAGTCCAAGGCGAATCCTTACAACTATGGATGGATTCCTGAAATCTCGGTATCTCATGATGGAGAGCCATCAGTCGTTAAACATTACAGCACCGGGCGCTTCTCTCATGAAATGATGAAAGTCCTTCCAGATAACAAAACGGCATTATTCGGAGACGACGGCGGCAATACGATGATGTTCATGTATGTAGCCGACAAAGCGGAAGATTTCTCAGCAGGAACTCTATACGCTGCCAAGTTCGAACAAACGGGTACAGAAAAAGGCGGATCTGGTGATTTAAATTGGATCAAGCTTGGACACGGTACAGATAAAGAAATCAAAGAAATGATCGACAGCGGAGTGACATTCAGTGATATTTTCGAAACAGCTGAAGAACCGATTGAAGGATTTACGGCTGTTAAGACCAATTCCCATGATTCTGTCGAATATCTAAAAGTGAAACCAGGGAAAGAAAAAGAAGCGGCTTTCTTAGAACCACGCCGTTACGGTGCCATCCTTGGTGCGACTTCTGAATTCAACAAAATGGAGGGACTTGCCGTCAACGCGGAAGATCATAAAGCGTACATGGCCATCTCTTATCAAGAAGGAAGCATGGAAAAGCAGGATGGAGCCGTTCAGGACGACATTCAACTTCCGAAGATTGAATCAGGTGTCACGTATGAATTGAACCTTCAAGAAGGTCAAACGGATCGTGACGATGAGAAGATTGACAGTGGCTATGTTCCTGCCAGCATGAGCGGATTTGTATTAGGAGAGGACCTAGGTTCTCCGGATGCACTAGGAAACACGGCAAACCCTGATTTAGTAGCAAACCCTGACAACCTGAGCTTCTCAGAAGATCTGAATACCCTCTTCATCGGAGAAGACAGCGACATGCACACGAACAACTTCGTGTGGGCGTACGATGTACAAACGAAAAAGCTTTCCAGAATCCTTTCCGTCCCGGTTGGAGCTGAAGCAACGGGATTAAGAGCGGTGGATTCAATGAAAGATTCGAATTATGTCCTAAGTAACTATCAACATCCTGGAGCGGATCTTGATGAAAAAGAAATCACAGCAGTCGATAAAAACGAATTGGAACAAGCGATGAAAGATACGCTGGGCATCATGGAAACGGGAGGAGTCGGCTATATCTCCGGCATTCCTGGTGTGAACAAGAAAGATGGCCACCATAAGAGCCATGTTGAGAAGCAAGATGAAGAGCGTGAAGATCACGATTCAGAAGAATAAGATTCGTGTAAAAAAGGTCTGTCGCTGACACGTTAACGTTTTAACGTGGAGGCGGCAGACCTCTTTTTTATGAAAGAAAATAGCCTTTGAGTTATTCATTGAGTTATCCGTCTTAATTTGAAATAATTGGTATATGGGTTTTATAAGGAGGGGGAAAATGCGCAACGATCGATTCTTTCTGGAATTGGCGCTTGAGGAAGCCGAAAAAGCATTAAACGATCAGACGTATCCGGTAGGGGCTGTCATCGTGGATGAAAATCAGAACATCATCTCCACAGGGAGAAACCGTGTCCATTCTCACCAGGATGCAACGGCCCATGCAGAAATGGACGCCATCCGAAATGCCGGTTCGTCCATATTCAAAGCGAAAATAGAAGGTGAGACATTAACGATCTACACTACTGTGGAACCGTGTCTCATGTGCACAGGCGGGATCCTTTTCTCTAAAATCAGGAGGGTGGTGTGGCTGCTGAATGATGGGGAAGGATTTGGCGGATATAAAAGAGTTTACGCTGCCGGCATCTTTGAACGAAAACTTAACGAAGTCGATGTACTGGAAGAACCGTATGCCGATTTAAAGTCGAAGCAGCTCGAACTCATGAGAAGGTGGGAAAAGAACCCCAATCATGTAGTGAACTTGCGAAAAACCTACGAAAAGAAAGAATGAATGGTATACATTATCGGTGAAGTAATACTAGTATAGGTGGTCTAGAACGCATCAAACCCTGAATAATTTTGATAAGCACGATACATACGAGGTGAAAGATTATGCATAAAGTCACCAAAGCATTATTGTCTCACTATCGACAACATCATCTAAAACATCGGCCTTTCATCGTCGGGATCGATGGCTTAGGTGGATCGGGAAAGACGACCCTGGCGCGAAGTTTGAAACAAGAATTAATACTCGCAAAGTGTGACGCGGTCATCCTCCATATGGACGACTATATTGTGGAAAAGAGCGAACGGTATGGAACGGGGAACGAGGAATGGTATGAATATTATGCCCTTCAGTGGAATATAGAACTGCTTCGGAAAGAACTTTTCGAAAGGTTACATGGAGGCAGTGACTCTATCACGTTACCTATCTATGAATCCAGTGCAGACTCAGTCGTGTCGAAACCCATTCACCTAGACGGGGTAAGGGTGGTCCTGATTGAAGGCGTCTTCCTGCAGCGGAAGGAATGGCGTGATTTCTTCGACTTTGTGATTTTTTTGGACTGTCCCACCGAACTCAGAACCGAAAGAGTCATCGGGCGGGACACCTATCTCGGGGATGAGCAGGCCAGGGTCGAAAAGTATAGGAGAAGATACTGGCTGGCAGAGGATCATTATCTTCTTCACGAAAATCCGGCCGGACAGGCAGACTATATTGAAAGAATCTGAAAATGTCGTAAATTGTTGAAATATTCTCTATCTTCATCTGATTTTTTGTTAAAATAGAACCATATATAAACAGAAGGCGAATGGTGCCCAGATGAGTATAGTGAAAGATTTCCTGCTGCAGCTCACCCTCATGATCATACCGATATTCAGTTATTTCACCTTTATTCTGGAAAAAGTAAAGAATGACCGCACAATCAAGATGTTCGTAGCCCTATTGTGGGGAGTGTCCATCGTGTTATGTATGTCATTCCCGGTGGAATATGCGGGAGGAGACCGCCTCGATTTGCGATTTATTCCGCTCCTTCTCGGGACATTATACCTCGGGATAGGTCCGGGGCTCTTTCTGTCGGTCCTGATTATCTTCTATCGCATGACCTCGGGAATCACCATGGGACTCTATACGACAATCCTTGTTCTGGTTATCACCCTGCCTGTCATTTTGTACGTTCAACGAATGTTTATGCGGGAGAAAAAGGATCGAAGAGTGATGATTGCAGCGGGATTATCTTTCCTATATTGCCTCTGTGGCATGACGGTGTTCAGTCTTATAAATGGAATCTCACTCCCCGTCTTGAAAGTGCAAGGTATCCATCTTCTTTTTACAGTGGCCGTTACCTGTTTCTGTACGGTATTGATTGAAAAAATCCGCGAGACCCATCAGCTGAGGCTAGAGGTCCAGGATGCGGAGAAATTCAGGATGATCAGTGAGCTGACCAGTGTGTTTGCCCATGAAATCCGAAACCCTATGCAGGTGACCCGTGGATTTCTTCAGCTACTCGATGAGCCGGACTTACCTCAACATAAGAAGGAATATATCAAGGTATCCATTGAAGAATTGGACCGTGCCAATGAAATCATCAGCGACTTCCTGGCGTTCGGCAAGCCTTCCCTCAATACATATGGGACCATCAATGTCGGTGAACAGTTAAAGCGTGTCACCACGCTCATTCAAACATTCAACATAAACCAGCAGGTGGAGTTTAAATCCGATATAGCGGATGACTGCTGGATCCAAGCAAACCCTCAAAAGCTGAACCAAACCCTGATCAATATCCTGAAAAATGCCGTGGAATCCATGCCGGAAGGTGGAACCGTCTGGATCGCCTGTCACTCATCCGATGACGGACATATCAGGATCATCATCAAAGACCAGGGAATCGGCATGAACCCGAACCAAGTCGACCGCCTTGGCTCTCCCTATTATTCTCTCAAAGAAAAGGGTACCGGTCTCGGGATGATGGTCAGCTATCAAATCATCCGTTCCTTCCAAGGGCGCATCACGGTGGAAAGTGAAGAAGGGATCGGTACGGAGTTTGTCATCGAATTTCCGCGTGTTGAAACGTGAAAAACGGCTTAGACCTTTATCAGTCAAAGCCGTTTTTTTTGGTGCTTCCAAATTAAGAAGATTCGACGTTGAGGCTTGATTCCACTTGAAACCGGCATGATTAAATCCAGTCTCGCACGATTATCTTCAGTCCAGCATGAAAAATCCAGAACCCGCACGATTTTTTAAAATCCCGCATGATTACCGGGCAAGGAATGTCTTTACCCAAGAAAGGATTGAGTTTATATGAATATTTTGGAATAATTGGTATGTAACTGACTACATAGGAGGAGAACGATTAGTTGGATCATTTTTTAGTAAAGAGTTTCCTATTCTTATCAATCTACGCTCTGTCCATCTTCCTATTTAATGCAGGAATGAGAAAAATACTGAACGTCAAAAGAAAGAAGAGGTTCTCGTATAACCATGTGAATGATCATCATAAAAAACTGGATTGGATGATTCGAATCACATTTCTGATCCTCATTGTCATTGGAGGCATCTATCATGCTTTCAATATGGATCAAGAAGGAAGAGTATGGTACTTGCAACCGTATATAATGGTATTCGGTTTTTGCCTGGTATCGGAAACAGTCAGGGCCATCTTTGAAAAGAAACATTCAGAGAATCCCAATGATTATAAATTCACCCTTTCACAGCTAGCCTATTTATCCATCACGTTACTCCTATTCTTCACAACCGAATTTTTCGGAATATTCACCTAATGGGGGGCCATGATGAACAATCCTGCACAAAAAAGAATCCGGGACTACGAAGTGAATATAGGAAAGTTAGAAACGGGTCCCAACAATTCAATCACTGATGTAGAAGGAGTGACGGTCGGGCACGTCACCCTTAGTGAAAAAGATAGGCAAACGGGCGTCACGGCGATCCTGCCTCACCAGGGAAACCTATTCAAAGAGAAGCTCATCTCCTCCACCCATGTCATCAACGGGTTCGGCAAAACGATGGGGACGATTCAGATCAATGAACTAGGAACCTTGGAAACTCCCATTCTATTAACGAATACATTAAGCATCGGTACAGCCGCCGACGCCCTGATCGATTACATGCTCGAACAAAATCCGGAAATCGGCAGAACGACAGGGACTGTCAATCCTGTGGTGTGTGAGTGCAATGACATGTTTTTAAACGACATTAGGGCACGTTTCATCACGAAAGACCATTTCCGGCAGGCGTTGGAAAACACTTCCTCATTCGTTGAAGAGGGGACGGTAGGAGCCGGTACCGGCATGCTCTGTTACTCCCTTAAAGGAGGAATCGGGACGGCTTCACGGATCATGAAGATGGAGCACGGGACCTACACAATGGGTGTCCTCGTTTTGACAAATTTCGGGATATTAAGCGACCTGACCATAAACGGAAGGGCCATCGGAGAAGAACTGAAGGAAAAAATCCTCCAATCCTGCGAAGAACAGGACAAAGGCTCGATCATCATCATTGCAGGGACGGACCTCCCCGTGTCCGAAAGACAGCTCAACCGAATCATCAAGCGGACGATTACAGGATTATCCCGTACAGGCTCCATCATCACAACCGGGAGCGGGGAAGTGGTCATTGGATTCTCGACGGCAACGAAGATCCCCCATGACCAAACGTCTCAATTTATGTCTGTCCCGATGATTCATGAAGAAGAAATCGATCTTGCATTCCGCGCCATTGGAGAAGCGACGGAAGAAGCAGTATTGAACTCATTGATCACGGCAACGCACGTGGTGGGCAGGGATGGAAATGAAAGACCGGCATTAAAAGATTTACTGGAAAAATACACTATAGAGCTATAACCACCTGGGAGGAATTATGGAATCAACATTGATCATCATACGAGGAAATTCCGGCAGCGGAAAGACAACGACCGCCAAACGTCTTCAAGAACATTTTGGAAGGGGGACGCTCCTTGTTTCCCAAGATGTCGTCCGCCGCGACATGTTAAAGGTACAGGACCGGGACGGCAACCTGTCCATGGAACTGATCAGGCAGATCGCAGAATACGGCAGAGGGAAATGTGAATACGTCATAGTGGAAGGAATCTTTTCCGAACAACGCTACGGGGATGTGCTTCGGCAGTTGATCCAATTTTATAACGGAAAAGCCCATACCTACTACTACGATTTATCGTTTCAAGAAACCGTCCGTCGACATAACGCCCGTTCAAAAAGGACAGAATTCGGTGAGGATTCTTTACGTGCCTGGTGGAATGCGGAGGACTATCTCCATGTGGATGGAGAAGTGCAATTAACGGATGAAATGACGCAGGATGAGATAGTGGAAATGATTTTAGAACAAATATGAAAAAAGGAAGTGCAACATGTTAAACGTTAAACCATTAGAAGAAAGAGACTATGAACTGATCAAAGAAGCAGAAAGAGTCATAGAAACGAATTATCGGTACGGTCGGCACCACATCGGTTCAGCCGTCAGAGCAACATCCGGAGAAGTCTATGCAGCTGTCCACGTCGAAGCAAACGTCGGCAGGATCACCGTATGCGGCGAAGCGATGGCCCTTGGGAAATCCATCTCTGAAGGAGACCACGAATTTGAAACGATTGTTGCTGTAGCACACCCCCATCCACACGAAGACATCGAGAAATGCTGGGTCGTCGCACCTTGTGGGATGTGCCGGGAATTAATCAGTGATTACGGGTCCCAAACCGATGTCATCCTTTCTTACCGGGGTGAATTAGTGAAGTGTAATGTGATGGAACTTCTGCCAGAAAAGTATGAGAGCGATATGGAATAAAAAAGCAATACAAGGAGGAAACCGTGAATACACAAGAACATGAATTATTTTTTATCAGCGAAAGAAAAGGGTTCACACCAGAAATCGGAAGACTGATTTCCATGATGGACTATACGAGACATACTACAATGTGTGAAATCAAAGGGCTGTCACAGGAGGAACTCGATTACCACTTTGATGAGAACAGCAATTCAATCGGCATGCTCCTGTACCATATGGCAAGCCTTGAGAAAGCATTTCAGATCATGACATTTGAAGCCAGGGACCTGACCGATGAAGAGTGGGAAGAATTAAGTGTCGGCATCGTTCTTGGCGAGGATGCTAAGCAAGAAATCAGAGGCAAGGACCTGGCATTTTATGAACATGCACTCGAAAATACGAGATTGAAAACACTGAATTTCTTAGCCGCTGCAAATGACGAATGGTTAGAACATGTTACCCCTTATGGTTGGGATCATCCTGCCAACAACTACTTCAAATGGTTCCACGTGTTCGAAGATGAATTGAACCATCGGGGGCAGATCAGGATGATTAAGAAGAGGTTTAGAGTGACGTAGTATCTACAAGTTACGGCGGTGACGGAGGAGAGGTATGGAGATTAGAGAAGCGATCCAAAGCGATATGACAGAGTTAGCAGAATTAATGAATCAGCTCGGCTATCCGACAAGCCTGGAAGGGATGAGGTCTAGATTTGATCGGATTGAATCAAGCCCTGATTACCGTACATTAGTAGCTGTTTGTAATGAGAAAGTGGCCGGGATGATCGGATTGGTAAAGGGATATTATTACGAAATGGATGGTTGCTATGTCCGGATTGTCGCCCTCGTTGTCGATTCAACTTTTCGCAATAAAGGCATTGGGCATGAATTAGTGGCTGAGGCAGAGCAATGGGCAAAATATATAGGCGCTACCGGTATTGGATTGAACAGTGGAAATAGGGATGAGAGATTGAAGGCACATGCATTCTATCGAAACAGAGGATATGTGGCTAAAAGTACCGGATTTGCCAAAAGTTTAAAAGAGTAGATTTACATGACATAAGGAGGTACCCATGATCCATTTTACAAATGAACACCTAACCGTCTTTCAAAGCTCGTTATATCAAACAACATCCGCCGTCATTCAAACTGACGAAGTGATGATCCTGACCGATCCCAATTGGCTTCCCCAGGAAGTCCAGGCCATTCGTGAGTATGTGGATAGAGAGTTAGGGGAAAAGTCCCTATATATCATTTACACCCACAGTGATTTTGATCATATCATCGGTTCAGGTGCCTTCCCGGAAGCAAAGGTAATCGCATCGGAAGAACTCAAAAATCATGAATATAAAAACGAAATCGTTCAAAAGATTCATCAGTTCGATCAGCGGTATTATATAAAAAGAGACTACGAGCCCCACTATCCTCAAGTGGATCACGCGATTTCCCGTGATGGTGAAAAACTCGATCTCGGTGATCTTTCACTCACATTCTACAAAGCACCGGGCCACACACACGATGGCCTCTTCACGGTTGTAGAGCCCTTGGGTATCTTTTTATCAGGAGACTATTTATCTGATGTTGAGTTCCCGTTTATATTCAGCAGTTACATAGATTATAAGAAAACGTTGAAGAAGACTGAATCGATTCTGCGAGATCATACGGTGCATGTTCATGTCCCGGGTCACGGTTCCGTGACGGGGGACCTCGCTGATGTGGAGCGAAGAATCAAGGAATCGACTTATTACGTAGACAACCTTCTAAAGGATAGTGAAAACGTCGGAGCCTTTTGCCGGGAACGGTATGCTTTTTTTGAAGGAATGAAGAATATTCATTCTGAGAACATCGAGACGGCGAAGAAAGAGGCTGAAAAAGCCGATCAGAGCCCTGATATCAGATCGGATTCATAGAGCGAAACAAAAGAGGGGGCATTTCAATGAAACTCATCTTACTATTCGGACCCCAGGCCGTCGGGAAAATGACGGTAGGCCAGGAATTAGAAAAGAGAACAGAACTGAAACTATTTCATAACCACATGACCATCGAGCTGCTTCAGCCTTTCTTCGGATTTACGGAGGAAATGTGGAGAATATGCGGAATGATGAGAGAAGAAATTTTTCAATCATTTGCGAAAACGGATCAGTACGGAATGATCTTCACCTTCATGTGGGCATTCAACGAAGAACAGGACTGGAAATGGGTCGAGAAGGTCACAACCATTTTTGAATCCAACGGGGCAGAGGTATACTTCGTTGAGCTTGAATCCGACCTTGAGGTGAGGCTTCAAAGGAACATTACTCCGAACCGCCTGCAGCATAAACCGTCCAAACGTAATATTGAGGACTCTGAAAAAAGATTGCTGGCGTCCCTGGAGAAGCTTCGATTGAACTCCCTCGAAGGAGAAATAGAAAGAGAGAATTATATAAAGATTAATAATACGGATATGAGTCCGGAAGAGGTTGCAGAGAAGATAATAGAGGAATTTAAGCTTTAAGCTTTTAGGAGTTTTTTTATGATTACAATAAAATTTAAACAACATGATGATGGGATAAGAGGTTTTTCAATATCAGGTCATGCCTTATTCTCAAATCATGGTGAAGATATCGTATGTGCAAGTGTATCCGTCCTTGCACTAGGGACAATTAATTCAATCATACGAATATGTGAAAAACAACCTGACATAAAAGAGGGGGATGGATTCCTAGAGATGTCTTTACCAGGGAGTATTAGAAAAAGCATAGAAGCTCAAACGCTTCTTAAGTCGATGTTATATAACCTGCAAGATATTGAGGATCAGTATCCGGACCATGTTTGTGTCTGCATTAAGGCAAAATAACGTGAATTCTAAATAACACCTGAAGAACCACGGAGGAACAAAAGTGAAACCCATAAACATCCTACACTACGACGCATTTACCACCATCCCGGACAAAGGGAATCCCGCTGGAATCGTATTACATGGTGACAGCCTTACAGATGAAGAAATGCAGGAGATTGCTTTCAAGGTCGGATTTAATGAGACATCTTTTCCAGTAGCATCCGATGTTGCCGACCTCGGGATCCGATTTTTTACACCAGGGAATGAAATGAACCTGTGTGGACACGGTACTATTGGCACAATATATGCATTAAGATCAAGAGGGTTATTCGAGGATAAATCACATTATACAATTGAAACAAAAGCAGGTATCCTCCCGATTAAGATTGAAGGCGACGATACCATCTCAATGAAACAGGCTAAACCTCAGTTCCGTGAGTTTCAAGGATCATTGGACGAATTAGCTCATTCCATAGGACTCAAGCGAGAGGATATCGATGAAGATTTGCCAATGGTATATGGAAGTACCGGCAATTGGACACTATTAGTCCCTGTCAAATCACTGCACATCTTCCAGAAAATGAAACCTGAAAATAAACGATTTTCAACAATCTTAACAGAAATTCCTCATGCCTCGATCCATCCGTTCTGCTTGGAAACACATGATCCAAAGGCAGACATGCACGGCCGGCATTTCTCTTCTGCCTATTCCGGAACAGCAGAGGATCCGGTCACAGGCACGGCGTCAGCTGTGATGGGTGTCTATTACGCTGAATATCTATCAAACCAACCTTCTCACACTCTCCTGATCGAACAAGGCAAAGAAATGAACAAAGACGGAAGAGTGAAGGTCCATATCACGAAAGAAAATGGGGAGTATGAAGTCGAAATTAGCGGTCATGCCGTATTCGTAAAAGAATTTGAGATTCAATACGGTTGAGGGACGGACCATAAACGTATTGAAAAGGGAAGGATAGGTACGTATGAAAACCAATATTTTTCAATCACCGCCAACCTTAGAAAACGAGAAAATAAAGCTGATTCCCCTGGAGGTCCACCATTCAGCTACTCTTCTTGAAGCAAACGATCCTGAGATTTGGCGTTTTATGCTGACGGAAATTACTACGCATGATCAAATGGAACAATGGGTCACCGCCGCCATTCGTTTGCGGGACCAGCAGACTGCCATCCCTTTTGCAGTGGTGCTGAAAGAACAGAATAAGATCATTGGGTCTACCCGATTATTCGAAATCAATCTTACACAAAAATCCTGTGAACTCGGTTCAACTTGGTACAGCAAAGATCATCAAAGGTCCTTCGTGAATTCCAACTGCAAGTTTCTGAGCCTTCGCTATTGCTTTGAAACGTTAGGGATGATGCGGGTCCAGATCAAAACCGATGAACGGAATCTTCGTTCTCAGAGAGCCATTGAGCGGTTGGGTGCCGTGAAAGAGGGAGTCTTGAGGAAAGAAAGGATTTTGTCGGGAGGATATGTCAGAAATGCCGTTGTTTACTCGATCATTGATGAGGAGTGGCCTTCTATAAAGGAAGGGTTTGCTATGAGGAATTCGAAATATTGAACGTGAAGGGGCTTTGATTGAAGGGAAGTTTGAGACAGATGTGTTTATGAGTATGTTGGATAGGGAGTACCACGTCTTGAAAGACAGGTGGCATATTCAATGATAAAGAAAGGAGGTGAAGTTGTTGGGATTCATGACAACACTGTTACTGAAAGTTCTACTTATTCTAGGGATTTATGCCATTTTGGATACCTTCTTTCATCGTGTGACAAGCAAACGGCTCGGTGTGAAAAGGAGGTCATTCTTTTCTTCTGAAACAGTCAATGATCATCATGAAAGAGGAGATAAGCTATTAAGTTATTTGACATTGTTGGTACTATTAGCCGGTTTTATCTTTCATGTTGTGACTGACTTCGATAGTGAATACTGGTTTTTTCACCCATATTTCATTGTGGCTATCTTTTACGTTGCGAGGAATTTATGGAAATCTTTTGTCGAAAACAAAGTGTTCAGTGACAAGAGAGAGTCTATTTATACGTTGATGGAAACAGGTATGAATATTTTACTCTTCACTGCGTTATTCACCTCGGGTTTTTGGTTCTTTTAAGATAGGGGGAGAAGTACATTCAAAAAGACTGGTTGCTTAACAAGTTTGATGAATTAAAAAACAGGATGTTAAAAGCGCTTGCTCAAATGACGGATGAACAAGTTAATTGGAGACCAGGAAACACCGGTCATAGTGTGTCAACGCTGATACGTCACATCAATGGAAATATTATGGAAAGAATTCACAAAGGGATTTGCAATGGAGACTATACCAGAAACCGAGAAGAAGAATTCAGGCCTGTGTATGTCTCAAACGCGGATATAGAACAGATGGTTATGGATCAATTTCAATTCGTAATCGATACCATACGTGAAATGTCTGAGGAGTCTCTCCTCGAAACTCAGTTAGTCAGAGGCAGGGAACGGACAAATGTAGAGATTCTGCATCAATGTGCTGCACACTTTTCCGAACATATGGGACAAATTCTGTATATCGCTAAGCTGTGTTTAAAAGATGAATATACATCCACTTCAATTTAAGAAACGAAGGAGACATCACCATGTCCTATCTTAAAAACGGAGAATTCACAGTGACTCTTAATGGAATCAATCACTGGGTGAAAATCGAAGGCGCTGAAAATCAAACCATCCCCCTTATTCTTATTCACGGTGGACCTGGAGGCAATCATTATGTGTTTGAAAGGACGGCTGGTCCGTTATTGGCGAAATCCAGGACGATTGTTTACTATGAGCAACGCGGTTGTGGGAGATCGGATAAGCCTTCCGCTGATGATCAATATTCAATTGACGAACTGACTGAAGATTTCAAAGAGCTGAAAAAATGGTTAGGCGTCGGAAAGGTCGACCTACTTGGATATTCATTTGGAGGAGAGCTGGCTCTTGAGATCACCCATTCCTTTCCTGAAGAGATTCATCACCTCATCCTCTCAGCCCCAAGTCTCCTACATACAGATGTTCAAAAAATGGTGCAGATAACTGGTTTCATGTCTATTGGAGTATCCGATCTATTTAATCGACTATCAGAGCATTTTCAAACAGGAGCGACTGTTGAAGAAATCTATAACGAGGTTTGGGAGATGGTGAGCCCTGAAATTGTGGACCTGTTATTATTTGAAGACCAGGAGGTTGCCAGGGAAAATCGCGGGTTGTGGGAGGAAAGCGATCTCGTTAACACGGGCCTGATGAGCCGTGCCCTCACTAACAGCCCAGTGGCAGTCCCCCTTCTTGACCGTCTCAAGGAGATTCAGCACCAGACACTCATTCTAACCGGAGTCTTCGATCGAAATACAGGAGTGCCTATTTCGAAACTGATTCATTCCAACCTGCCAAACTGCAGACTTGTACTTTTCGGGAAGAGTGCCCATTTTCCTGACCTGGAGGAAACGAATAAATTTGTGAAGGAAATCAATATGTTTTTTGACTATACGAATTGCATTGGATATCCAAACAAAGCGAGGTTGTCTTAATGAATCATACTCAAACAGAACTGAAAGTCGTCATTGGAGCAGGAGAATACCGTAATAATCCTGGTTGGTTACATACTCAGGAAGAAGAGGTAGACTTACTAAATGAAACGACGTGGAAAAACATGTTTAAAGAAAACTCCATTTCCGCTATTTTAGCTGAGCATGTTTGGGAACACCTTACATATGAAGAAGGGCTACAGGCAGCAAAGACTTGTATGAAGTACCTTAAGCCATTTGGATACATTCGCTGTGCTGTACCTGATGGGTACTTCCCTGATGAAACCTATCAAAGTATCGTGCAGATAGGAGGTCCAGGGCCCGAAGATCATCCTGCAGCGAGTCATAAGATTGTTTACAACTATAAGTTGTTAATTGAGTTATTTGAAGCGGCAGGGTTTGAAGTCAGTTTACTAGAGTATTGTGACGAAAACGGACAGTTCCATCAGTATGGCTGGGATGGTGCTGACGGCGTTATCTTCCGGTCAAAAAAGTTCGATCCAAGAAATCAGGCAGAAAGGCTAGTTGCACCTTCTCTTATCATTGACGCCTTTAAAAGGGGAAATCGATAAATCTTCAAATTGTATTGAAAACCATCTTCTGCCGTGCTAACATAAGTGAAAATAAGAGGTGGATAAAAATGACTTTCATCAACAAGCAACGCTCATTCACACAATTCCATCATCATATCGAGTAACCTTGCTATCCGATTTTTAACAATCGCACATAGGAAGGTTATTTCCCATAGAACCGCATTTGATTAAGTTATTCGCTTATCAAGTGTGGTTCTTTTTTTATACAAAAAAGGAGGAGAAGAAAGATGAAGATGAAGAAAATGGATTATCAAAATGTCAAAGGGACGCAGGATTATTTACCGGAGGCGGAAGTGATCAGAAGGGAAGTCAGGAGGACGCTGGAGGAGGTTTTTATCCAATACGGCTGCAAACCCCTCGAGACCCCGATCCTGAATTACACAGAATTACTCGCCTCGAAATATGCAGGAGGGGCTGAGATCCTGGAAGAGATGTACACCTTAACGGACAGGGGTGAAAGGGACCTTGCCCTGCGCTATGATTTGACGATTCCTTTTGCCAAGGTGGCGGCCATGAACCCGACCATCCCCCTGCCGTTCAAACGCTATGAAATCGGAAAAGTGTTCAGGGACGGACCAATCAAGGCGGGAAGGTTTCGGGAATTCACTCAGTGCGATGTAGATATAGTGGGCGTTGAATCACAGGTGGCGGAAGCGGAGCTGATGATGATGGCCGTGGATGCATTCGGAAAGCTCGATATGAAGGTGACCATTCAATACAATAACCGGAAACTGCTGACGGGAATGCTTGAAGTGTTCGGTGTGGAAGCGGATCGAATCAATCAAGCAGTTTTAATCCTCGATAAACTCGAAAAGATTGGTGTCGATGCGGTTATCTCAGAACTCTCTGACCTGTCCATTGCGGACAGCACTAACCGATTGATCCAACAATTTTTAACAGCCACGGACAATAACCGATGGGGCTATTTCGAATCATCCGCCGATCAAAACGGCCAAATCAGGGAAGGATTGGATGAATTAAAGGAACTGACTTCCTATCTTGACTTCCTGGAAATCAACGAACAATGCGTGTTTAATCCCTTTTTGGCAAGAGGTCTGGAAATCTACACGGGAACCATTTATGAAATATTCTTAACGGATGGGTCCATCACATCAAGTATCGGTAGCGGAGGACGGTATGACAATGCTATCGGTGGTCTATTGGGAACAGGTGAAAATGTCTCGACCGTCGGTATCTCCTTTGGATTGGATGTCATATATGCAGCGATCATGACGACTAAGCAAAATGGGAAGAAAAGTGCCACCGTTGACTATTACGTCATTCCACTTGGTACCGGGAAGGAAGCTTTACGGGTGGCACATGATTTAAGGAAAAAAGGCTATATTGTCGAAGTTGAGATGAGCAGCCGGAAATTAGGAAAGCTCTTGGAGAAAGCAAATAAAGAAGGGGTACGGAATGTGATTGTTATAGGAGAAGAGGAGGTCCGGAAGAATCAGTTTAAGGTGAAGGATATGGAAACCGGAGAGGAGAAAGTATGGGAGATGAACGCTTTGAAGTAGGCTGCATGATAAGCAAATAATACTACATCACAGTACTTTTTCCTTTTTGTAAAAATCCCTAAGGAAATAGATCGAAATTTCTTCACACAACCTTTATTAAGATGGGTACCGAACTACATACCCACTTAACATCCCTTCCCTAAAATGTAGTCGAATACATATTAGGAATAGGAGATGAAGAACATGAACAAAAAGTTGTTAGTTGGTACAGGAATTGCGGTTTCATTGTTATTGAGTCCGTTCAGCCTGGCGTTTGCAGAAGAGCCATCAGCAGGTGAGGAAAAGCAGGTAGAGAATATTGCACACCGCGGGGCGGCAGCTTATGCACCTGAAAATACGATCGCAAGCTATGATCTGGCAGTGGATATGAAGGCGGATTATATCGAAATCGATGTTCAACGAAGCAAAGATGGTGAATTGGTTGTCATCCATGACACATCAGTGGATCGCACAACCGATGGATCGGGAAAAGTAGGGGATCTGACACTCGAGGAAATGAAGAGTCTTGATGCAGGCAGTTGGAAAGGTGAACAATTTGCAGGAGAAGAGATTCCTACATTTGAAGAGGTCCTGGATCGCTATCATGGAAAAGTGGGGATCTTAATCGAAATGAAGTCTCCTGAGCTTTATCCTGGTATAGAGGAACAAGTAGCTGATGCATTAAAGGAACGTCACCTCGATACACCGCAAAATGAAAAAATCATTCTTCAATCGTTTAATTTTGACTCTATGAAAAAGATGGATCAACTCCTTCCAAAAGTCCCAGTCGGAGTTTTAGCCTGGAGTCAGTCGCAAGCGACACCTGAAGCATTAAAAGAAATTTCTGAGTATGCAGAATGGTTCAATCCAAGCTATGGTATCGTCACAGAACAAGTAGTAGAAGATGTTCACTCCCTTGATATGCAAATCGGGTCGTGGACAGTGAGGAGTCATGAAGCGGCAGATTTTTTATTCGACATGGACGTTGATGCAATTATTACGGATTATCCGGATTACGTGGATCCTAGAAATTAATAGGTTGATAAAAAGGAGTAGCAGAAGCTGCTTCTTTTTTCTATTATTCTATTTAAAATCTCTATAGCGAATGAAAAAATTTCCTCAGGGTGGTATCGCACCAGCCATTTACTACAAAGAAAGTTTTGAAAAACAGCATCAATTAAAAGAAATCCACCCAGTTAAATCTCCGCATTCCCTTTTCTCGACAACCCTACAATCATCTGTTACTATATAATAGTTACTCATGATAACCATTACCCAAGATAACTATATAAAAAGGAGGATCCACCAAATGAAATCGGAGCAACAGTTTTTTCAGGAGCTGATCAGGCTCTACAGACCATTTGAGAATCAATTGAACGTTCAGCTGAATGAACACGGTCTGCATAGGGCTCAGTGGACGATTTTATATAATCTTTATCATAACGGACCTGCCTCCAATGTGGAGATCTCCAACTATCAGAGTGTGGAGAAACCCACGATTACGAGGACGGTTCATCAGTTGGAGGAAGCAGGTTATATCGAGCGGATTCCCGGGAAGGATCGCCGGGAAAAGCGGATGCAGCTGACGGAGGCGGGGATTGAAGTGTATGAGAATGCCCGCAAAACCATCGACCGTTTTGAACAGTCCATCATGGAAGGAATTAGCGAAGAGAAACAGCTTGAGATGATGGAAATGATGAAAAAAATCAAAGAAAACTTGAACAGATAGGAGTTTTACAGATGAGTCAGACACAGTCAAAGCTATGGACGAAGGACTTCACGCTCATGTCCATCGCCAACTTTTTCATCTATTTAATCTTTTATTTATTGCTTGTTACCATGGCGGTCTATGCCGTGGATCAATTCGGTGCATCGGAAAGTCAGGCGGGACTTGTGACCGGGATCTTCATCATCGGGACCTTGATTGGACGTCTATTCCTTGGTCGGATGATCACGACGATCGGAAATAAGAAAATGCTGTTTGTCGGCATGATTGCTTTCATTGCCACCTCATGCCTGTATTTCGTGGAGGGTGGCATCAGTTTCTTGCTGCTTACCCGTTTTCTACACGGGGTGGCACTCGGAATGGTCAGTACGGCTACCGGTACCATCGTAGCGGAAATCATCCCTGGGAGCCGGAAAGGGGAAGGAATAGGTTACTACAGTATGAGTATCACACTCGCAACCGCTGTTGGGCCATTCTTCGGTCTTTTCTTAAGTCAGCATGCAAGCTTCACAACGATCTTTGCCTTCTGTCTTGCACTTGGGGTCATCAGCTACATCATTACACTGTTCGTGAAAATCCCGGTTGTCAAGAAACCGGCTGGAAAAAAAGCGGAGAAAGAACGCCTGAGCCTGTCAAGCTTCATCGAGCCAAAGGCACTGCCTATCGCTCTTGTCGTGCTATTCGTTTCCCTTGCTTACTCAAGTGTCCTGTCGTTCATTAATTTCTATGCTATCGACATCGATCTTGTGGAAGCTGCGAGCGTGTTCTTTGTGGTGTATGCCGTAGCGATCCTCGTATCGCGTCCATTCACTGGAAGACTGATGGATGCAAAAGGTGCCAAGGCCGTCATGCTGCCGGCGTTTGTCCTGTTTGCGGCGGGCTTGTTCCTATTAAGTGCGGCAGGTAACACGATGATCCTGCTTCTTTCAGGTGTTCTGATCGGACTTGGATTCGGTAATATGCAATCCGTCACACAGGCGATTGCGGTGAAGGCCGTTCCACCTGAGCGTGTGGGGCTCGCCACTTCAACCTATTACATTTCCCTGGATGCAGGCCTTGGGTTCGGACCTTATGTACTTGGCCTCCTGATTCCCTTGACCGGCTACCGTTCCCTGTACATGATCATGGGAATCCTGGTTGCCGCAACACTCGTACTCTACTACTTCCAGGAAAGAAAACAATCGCGCACAGTACTTGCGCATGAATAAGATTCACTTAAAGGAGTCCGGCCCCATGGCTGGACTCCTTTTTTTGAGGGACGGACCTCCAAAAGGTCTATTTACTCTATAGATTTCCCGCCCATAAAGGTCCGTCCCTCACCTGTCTATCATGAGCAAGAATGGACAGGAGGGTGTCTTGAATTTCTACTATATTAGTAGAGTGTTGGTGAGAAGAGAGGGGGGAGAGGAATGGAGTTTAAAGAAGTGGTGAAGGAATCTTTTGTTGTGGTCGGGTATAGCGCTCCGGGAAGCTGGGGTGGAGATGTTGCGTATCCGATCCCTGACCTATGGGAGAAAGCGAAGGAATTCATCACAACGGATCAGGTGGATCAGATTGTAGGGGTCTGCCTTCCCCCGAGAAGCGATGACTACTATTACACCTGTGGGATGGAGATGGATTCTGTAGCTTTTCGAAGAATAAGAAAGGACTTGACGGTACATCTTTTCCCGAAGCAGAAATACGTCGTATTCAAGCATACAGGTCCGTCCCGAAACATTTCTGCAACCTACCACAAGCTGTGGAAGGTCTTCGATGAGGAAGGATATCTTATTGAAAAAGGAATGCCCGAGATTGAAGTGGTGGACGCGCATTTGTTTGGAAATGAAGATAGCAATGAATATGAAATGGACATCTGGATTCCGGTTGGTGAGCATCCCCACGCATAAGGGGGTGCTTTTTATTTATCAATAAACATATCTTAAAAAATAATAAAAATTTATTGTAAAACAATAAACAACATGTTAAATTCATATTATATTATCAAGTGAGGTGCTATGAATGAAACGGGAAACACTCTTCTTGAAGATTGCTCTTTTTCTTATAGGGACCCCCATTGCTGCTTTATGCTTCTTCGGGTTACCCCTGCTCGCAATGAATGTAGCTGGCACGAGCTTTGCCAGTATGGTCTATGGGATTCTTGCCGTCATGTACGCATCGGCGATTCCTTTCTACGCCGCATTGTTTCAGGCATTCAAACTGTTAACGTTTATTGATCGGAACGATGCATTCTCGGATTCATCAGTCATAGCGTTAAAGAAGATCAAAACATGTGCCATCGTCATCGGTTCCTTCTACACAGCGGGCATGCCGCTCTTTTATATGGTGGCGGAAGCAGATGACGCGCCTGGAGTCATCGTGATCGGTATGATCTTTATCTTCGGCTCAGCTGTGATCGCCGTCTTTGCAGCCGTTCTCCAGAAGCTATTGAACAATGCCATCGAAATCAAATCTGAAAATGATTTAACGGTCTGAGGTGAAATTATGGCAATTATAATCAATATAGATGTGATGCTTGCGAAACGGAAAATGAGTGTGACGGAGCTTTCGGAAAAAGTGGGAATCACAATGGCTAACCTTTCGATCCTGAAAAACGGGAAGGCAAAGGCGGTTCGTTTATCTACCCTGGACGCGATCTGCAAGGCACTTGATTGTCAGCCGGGAGATTTGCTTGAGTATCAACGGGATGAAGAAGCAGAATCATGATCATGAGAGCGGGCAAACAACTCCTTCGTTTCGGCTGGGAGCAGGCTCTGTCCTGCTTGTTTCCTGTGGTCATCTTTGCGTCTTTAGCGTTGACGCAAATCATTCCACTTCCCTTCCTGCCAAGGTATGACTGGCTGCTCTTGATCTGTCTTGTCATGCAATGGGGAATGGTGAAATCGGGTCTCGAAACCCGGGATGAACTGAAAGTCATCACCCTATTCCATCTGATCGGCCTTGCCCTTGAACTGTTCAAGGTACATATGGGCTCGTGGTCCTATCCAGGGGAAGGCTATTCCAAGCTGTTCGGCGTCCCTTTATACAGTGGATTCATGTATGCAAGTGTAGCAAGTTACCTGTGCCAGGCGTGGAGGAGGCTCAAGGTGGAGCTGATCCGGTGGCCGCCGTTTTGGACAGTCGTAGTTCTTGCCGCAGCGATATACTTGAACTTCTTTACCCACCATTATTGGATCGACATCCGCTGGTGGCTTTCGGGCCTTGTCATCGTCGTCTTTTGGAAAACGTGGGTCGAATATGAGGTGGGTGGGACACGTTACCACATGCCCCTCGCTCTATCATTTGTCCTTATAGGTTTCTTCATCTGGATCGCTGAAAACATCGCAACCTTCTTCGGTGCCTGGGAATACCCGAACCAGACCGAAGCCTGGAGCCTTGTCCACCTTGGGAAGGTAAGCTCATGGCTTCTCCTCGTCATTGTCAGCTTTTTGATTGTGGCAACGTTGAAACGCGTGAAAGGTAAGGGTGGAGCAATCCACGTCCCAACGAAACATTCCCAGCAAGGTCAGGAGGGAACAGTATGAAGAAGCTGGCTTTCGTATTCATATTGGTCTACTTCATCATCTTTATCCTGTGGATCATGAATTCAGGATATTTATTCTCACCGTATGGAATGTTGGCTTGGATCGCCATCGTAGCAATCGGGTTTATGATTCAAATCAAGCTGGAAAACGTGTGGATGGTCAGACGGGTACTCGCCATTTCAAATGGCTGGATGGTGTTTCTGATGGTGGCAACCGTGTTTATCTATTTTGCTGTCAGCTCTATGCCTTAATCTATAGTAAGGACAGGTCCCTTGGTACGCCAATGGGGCTTATTTTAGTAAAAATATGGAACCTTTCTGGAGCTGAAACGTACATGTACTAACATGAAAAATTGGGAGGAATCACTATGGACTTCGGTTTGCTGGTGATCGGTCTTGCTCTTGTCCTCGTTTCATATTTAGTCGGTGTCAAAAAACAAACTTGGCTGCTCGCAGGCTTCAATGAAAAGATGATCAAAAATAAGTCTTTGCTAGGAACGGTAACGGGATTTCTCTTTTTTCTTCCATTAGGGTTGATCGTGATCATCGATAGCTTAATTGATTATCCCTACGAGGGAACCATTCTTGTGGTGGTCATGTTGACTCTTTTAGCGGGTGTGTATGTATTCATTAATAGGAGGCTAATGGATTGATGGAAGAAAAGTATGTCATAATAAATGGAAAGAACGTTTTTATTACTAAAAAAGGAGAAGGTGAGCCGATTGTTTTCCTCCATGGAGGACCAGGTGGAAGTTCTGACTATTTCCTCCCTCACATGGAGCCTTTAGGGAAAAGCTTTCAGATCATTTTTTATGATCAAACCGGGTGCGGAAGATCTGAAGTAGAGGAAGGACATTCATATTCCATAGACGATGAAGTCAACAATCTCGAAGAAATCAGAAAAGCCCTCAACCTGGAGAAAATGACGCTTTTCGGTGAGTCGTGGGGAAGCATCCTGGCCCTATCCTATGCGTCGAAGCATCCGGACCGCATCCATAAACTGATTCTCACTGCTGCCATAGGTTTAACCTCTAAGGATTATCGGGCGTTCAAAGAATACCTTTTACGGAAACTCGGCTTATACAAGAAAATGCTTCTCGCGTATTATTCTTTTTCTTCTCTCTTGGGTCTTGATTCTTCCCGGAAACTTGAACAACTTTTCGACCCTCATTACGTGTATTCAGTCGACACATTAAAAAAGAAAACGATGATCTCATACAACCAGGATGCCCTTAAGCATATTGGGAAAGAACTTGACCACCATTACAACCTGATTCCGGCCGTGCCTGTATTCCGGACCCTCCCCATCATGATTGCTCAAGGATCACATGATATATTACCCCCTGCCTATATGAGAGAAAACGTTTTGGTACATTTGAATAATGTCATCCTTAAAGAAGTAGAAGAAAGCGGGCACTGGACCATACTCGAACAACCGGAAAAGATGGTTGTTTTAACACATGAATTTATGAGTTTCACAGGGACAGTCACCCCGGTTCACTTTTAAGAGTCAAGGTGCCTGTCTCCTTGGCATGCCAACACATCGGCACATACTCAATAAAGGATAAACCAACTCCCTCCTCGAATAGAAATAGATAGAACGGAGGGATGTTCATGAATGGCAGGATTGAAGTGGAGAATCTAACCAAAACATTTAAAAAAGGAAATGTGCAGGCAGTGAAGGATGTATCTTTCCATGTCGAGGAAGGGGAGTTTTTTGCTTTTTTAGGTCCCAATGGTGCTGGGAAATCGACGACGGTCCAGATTTTGACGACCCTCATCAATGCTTCCTCTGGAAAAGTGGAGGTAGCCGGATACGATGTTATCGGGGAGCCGGAACGCGTCCGCCGGCATATCGGCGTCGCCCTTCAGGAGACGGGGGTCGACCCGGATTTGACCGGCCGCGAGATGGTGGAGCTTCAGGCGTTTATTTTCGGCTTCGGTAAGGAAGAAGGGAAACGACGGGCACAGGAGCTTCTCGAGATTGTAGATTTATCAGAAGCATCTGAGCGAAGGATCGGTGGGTATTCCGGGGGGATGAGAAGGAGACTGGATCTTGCCCTCACCCTGGTCAACGAACCGAATATCCTATTCCTTGACGAACCGACGACGGGACTGGATCCCTCGAGCCGGGCAGCAATCTGGAAAGAGCTTCGCCGGCTGAATAAGGAAAAGGGCACGACCATCTTTCTCACAACGCAGTATTTGGAGGAAGCCGATTCCCTGGCAGACCGGATCGGTATCATCAATAAAGGCGAAATCGTCGCCATGGGATCTCCGAAGGACTTGAAGGCTGAGATCGGGCAGGATCTCATTACCATCACCTTGAAAGATCGTGATGTGATCGAACACAGTGTGAACCTGATTCGCACCCAAATGGAAGGAGTCGATGTTCTCGCTCAACAAGAAAAGATCCTCGTATATGTAGAAGAGGGAACGAGGCAGCTTCTCGAGGTCGTCCGAATCCTTGACACGGAGGAAATCGGGATTGTCGACATTCAATTGTCTTCCCCTACCCTGGATGATATCTTCCTGAAATTGACGAGCGAGACGAAGGAAGGGGTGAAGAGCCGTGGGGAATAATGTATTCAAGGACACGTGGCTCATGACGGTCCGGAACATCAAAACCACCATTCGAAACCCGTTTTCATTCATTCCTAATCTGATTATTTCTGCTTTCTTCCTTCTGGTGTACGAGGGAGGACTGAGCGGGATATCCCAGTTGCCGACCTTTGAAGGTGCCGATTACCTGGCCTTCATTCTTCCCGTATCGATTGTATCGGCTGCCATCGGTGGAGCAGGGGGAGCGGGTCAGAGCATCGTAAAGGATATTGAAACCGGCTTTTTCTCAAGACTGCTTTTGACACCGGCATCGCGCCTTGCCATCGTCCTCGGTCCGATCATTGCCGGAATGCTGCAGCTACTCGTCCAGACGCTCCTTATCATTGGAATGGCCTTTTTACTCGGTCTGAACGTCAAAACAGGATTTGCCGGGGTTTTGTTTGTCCTCTTGATCGCGATTGGCTGGGGACTTGCCTTTGCCGGGTATTCCGTCGGGATTGCCCTGCGGACGAGAAATGCCCAGGCTGCCCAGGCGGGGACATTCATCTTTTTCCCGCTCATTTTCTTAAGCACGACCTTTGTTCCACTTGAATTGATCGAGGCTCAGTGGTTAAAGATTGCCGCCACGATCAACCCGACGACCTATGTGTTTGAAAGCATGCGGACCGCTCTCATAGACGGTTGGGTATTTTGGGATTTGATGCAGGGTGTCATCGCCATCGTGATTGTCTGTGCCATCACGATTACATTCGCCGCCGTTTCTGCGAAAGGTGCCGTTTCAAGAAAATAGAGTGGTATAAGGAATTCTTCTCTAATGGGGAAGGATTCTTCTTTTTATCAGTTTTATAAGTCCTCTTTTGTTTATATAAGCTTCTTGTCAAAAAACTTCGAAGAATTCAATGAGGTCAATCTTACGTTTATCCATTTAGCTTATCGGGTAAGGAATAATCATAACGGTCAAAAAAGAGTTTTCTAAAAAGAGTTGACATCTTTAACTGTAAATATTATTATTACAGTGTACCCGAAATCAGGAGTGCATTTATTTTAATTATAACTGTTACTTTTTTTATTACATTTAACAAGGAGTGTGTAAAAACATGGTCAATCTATTTCTGACACCAAGCTGTACGTCCTGCCGCAAAGCGAGAGCGTGGCTTGAGGAACATTCCATTGAATTCGTAGAACGCAACATGCTGACAGAACCATTGACGCCTGATGAAATCAAGTCAATCCTCCGCCTGACGGAAAATGGCACAGAGGACATCATTTCTAAACAATCAAAGGCGTACCAGGAGTTGAAAGTAGACATTGATTCGTTGCCACTCCAGGATTTATATAAACTAATCAGGGAAAATCCACTCATATTGAAACGGCCGATCATGCTGGATGAAAAAAGATTGCAGATTGGATATAACGACGAAGAAATTCGCAGCTTTCTCCCAAGGAAAGTGCGTAACTTCGAATACAGTGAGTTGCAAAAGCTGGCCAATTAACCGGGAAACCGGATTCTTGACAGTGTGAACTGTAAAAGTTACCATTACAGTAACATCCGGGAAGGAGGCAGTCCATGAATAGCGACTTTACCTTAGCCATCCATAGTTTGACGTATCTGGCACTGCAGACGGACCGCATGTCGACAAGCGATGCGATCTCGGAAAGTGCAGGGGTTCATCCGGTCCGGATCCGTAAAGTCCTCAGTCTTCTGAAAAAGCAGGGATTCATTGCGTCTAAAGAAGGGACAGGCGGCGGATTCATCTTTGCCATGGACCTGAGCGACATTAATCTGTGGGATATTTATAAAATCACATCAGAGGGCGCCCTTCAGCCAAAATGCACCGCTACCAATGATAAGTGTCTCGTCGGCGCCAATATGAAGAATGTCCTGTTCCAGATCTTCCTCGGTGCAGAAGAAAAACTGGGGGATTACTTAAAGGACTATACGATTAAAGACATCGTCGAGATGATCCATCAGGAGAAAGCGTAGAAGGCTTTCTTTTTGACTAAATGTAACAAATAACATTACAGTTTGGAAGGTGAAAAGGAATGTCAAACGAGCAAACACTATTAAAAATTGGAGATTGGGTCAAAGGGAAATTACTTACCGGAGAACTGGTCATCGGCTATATTGAGAACCTGGACACCAAAGGAGAAGCTGTTAAAGCGAAAATTGTGACCAGCGATAATAAAACCATCGAAGGGAAAATCCTTCCCCTGTTAAACAGACAAATAAACAAAATTCCCGATACACATGTCAAAAATAAAGAACAGATCCAGTACCTGATCGACCTGGCCCTCGAAACGGGAGACGAAGAGTGGTTCCTGGAGCTGACAGCTCAGTTGAACTCTATGCGTGAACTGGTTGAGGGTGTGAAATGAATAGAGTGAAGAAAAAGCTGAAGGGGTGAACTCTTCAGCTTTTTTGCATGTGGGGGGATTTCAACTTCTCTGCTTGTTAAAGACTATTCCGGATAAAAACAACACAATCATCGTATACACCGCAAACATACCTGCATACAGATAAGGCATGATGATATCACCCAGATCTCTAATCGGTTCGGGTGGATATAGACTGATACCAAAAGAAGCAAAAAGTAGATAGAAAAGACCCGTACTGAACGAAATCACAATGATATCTTTTCTATCCCAATTTTTCTTCCTTTTATAGAAAAGAAATACAACAATCGTGAGAAGGAGTGACCAAGCAAAAGAGCCCCATAAACTGTCAACTATGCGAATGAAAAGAAACGAAAGTAATGAGAGTAAACTAAATAGCATTCCTGAAAGATAGCTTTTCATATTGCCCCCTTATTTTCTTTTAAGATTTTTATCCCTAAACCAGAAAGAAAAGCTAAGCAGGTATACACAAAAACCCATAGCAGAAACGAATCGTTGAAAACAGTAAACGTGGCAACAAGCGCAGATAGAAGGACGAATATAGGTGAGACAAAGAGGTTTCTAAAGAAGAAATATCCCAGAATTCCTGCAATGATGGACAAAATCGGAAAGCCAACTAAAACCATGAAAAAGATATCCAATGTAAAAATCACTCCTTTAGTGTAATATTACACTAAATAGACGTAGTTATCAATTGGATTTTGAGGACCTTGTAGATCTTTGAATTAAAATTTATCGATAGGCTCGCCAGATTCTGAGCTACCTATGGGAACGTACGCTTGATTCAAGAATCCTTTTAACCATTGCCGGTAGCAAAGAGGTTCTGGACGTGAACTTTCAGGATTGGGTAACAGGGGGCGACATTCTCAGAAAGAAACTGAGTGGCTACATAGAGTGAATAGAGAAAAGCTGATCCCATGCCAAGACGGGATCAGCTTTTTCTTCATCCAAAAGTCGTAGAAACCATCCGCCCCAACGACCGAAGATAGGGACGGAGAGGATGAATATACTTAATTTATACAGTATTCAAATTATAGTGAATATTTTCTTCCGTTGGTATAAAATAGAATTTTGTGAGGGGGTTCAACATGAACTTATTAAAAATAACGTTAAACCATTTTAAGCCTTATTGGAGGAAGCTAATGGTTGCACTCCTGTTTTCCGTCATCGGCGGTCTCTTTACGATCGTGCCGTCAATTCTTGTGAAGCGATTGGTGGATGACGTCATTGTCGGAGGGGATCTGAATTTTCTTGTTTGGGTAGTAGGCGGGATTCTCGGTGCGTATCTCGGTAAATCCCTATTCGAGACGATGCAGGAATACGTGCAGGTGAAGATCGGTCTTGATGTGATCACAGATATGCAGATCCGGGCGTTCAGAAAGCTGCACCGGACCCCGATGTCGTTTTTCTCGAAGACGCCGAGGGGGGATATGCTCTTCCGTCTGACACATGATGTGGAATCGATTCAGAACCTGAACAATACGGTCGTTCCCCGTATCCTGCAGCAGGTGGTGGGAGCGGTCGCTGCCTTTTCCACCGTGTTTGTTTTATTCTGGCCTGCTGCGATCGTCATGTTCGCGGTTTATGCCATTTATATCATCCCTTCCTTCACCTTGGGTAAAAAAATGCGGAAGATGAGCGCGGTCCAGCGGGAGATGAGTGCGGATATGTATCAGCACCTGCAGGAAAGCATTGAAAGTGTTCGATTGGTGAGGACTTATCAGACACAGGATATAGAAATTGGCACTCAGGAGAAGAAGCTGAGTGATTGGAAGCAATTCTCGATCCGGGCAGCGTTGATCGGAAAGGTGAACTGGCGCCTCGGGAATCTCTTTAATATCGCAGCACCGGGTGTCGTCATGCTGATCGGGGGCTGGGCGATCTGGGATGGAACGATCACCATCGGTACGCTCGTTGCCTGCCTGAGCTTCATTCCCATCATGTTTTTACCGGTAAGATCCATGGCAGAGCATGCCTTGACAATACAGCAGGCGATTCCTGCCCTGCAACGGATTTATGAATATTTCGATCTGCCGGAAGAACATGAAGAGAAGCTTCCCTCTTTTGGTCCTGTAAAAGGAAAAATAGACTTGGAGAATCTATGGTTTTCGTATCCCGGTACGGATAAACAGGTGTTAAAAGGTGTTTCTTTGTCACTCAACCAGGGGAATCATATCGGGATCGTCGGAACGAGCGGCGGAGGGAAAAGCACCCTTGTCCAGCTATTGTTAGGACTCTATGAACCGCAACAGGGTTCGGTGATGATCGATGACAAGAATTTATTTGATTATAACCGGAACAGTTTCCGACAGCAGGTAGGGGTCGTATCCCAGGAGACGTTCTTATTGAATAGTACCTTAAGGCAGAATCTGTTATACGGAAAACCCGATGCGACGACAGAAGAACTGGATCAGGCTGTTGAAGCCGCAGGGTTGAAGGAGCTGATCCTTTCGCTGGAGGAAGGATATGAAACCATCGTCGGGGAGAGGGGATTGAAGCTTTCAGGCGGTCAGAGGCAAAGGGTGGCCATGGCTCGTGCCATCCTCAGACAGCCACCTGTCCTGATCTTTGATGAAGCGACTTCTTCCCTTGACGGAGAGACGGAGGAGCGGGTGCAGGCTTCCCTGGAAAAGCTGATTCCGGGACGGACCACGATTACCATCGCCCACCGTCTTGTCACCGTAAGGAATGCCGATGTCATCATTCTTCTCGATGGAGGAGTTGTGGCGGAAAAAGGCACTCATGAAGAACTGCTTTTGAAACAAGGCAAATACTATGAATTATACAAAGCTCAGTACAGCGAGCTTGAGAGGGAGATGATCGGATGAGCGCGAAGAAGAATCGCGACGGTAGAAGAGTGCTGAGCTTTCTCCGTCCTTATAAAAAATGGGTCATCGCGGATTCCGTCGTCATCGCGATCAGCCAGGTGTTTTCGGCACTGATCCCGACTCTTGCCTTAAGCTGGCTCGTGGATACGATCATTCCGAATGAACATTATAACTGGCTTTGGGGACTGATGTGGCTCTTGATCCTTTCAGCGGTTCTGGATCTGGTCATGATGGTCATCGACGAATATTTCTGTCACCAGACGGCGAAGACGGTGACGAATTGGCAGAAGCTTCGTCTGTTCCGCCATCTGCAGATCGTCCCGTATTCTTTTTACCATCATAATTCCACGGGAGAGGTGCTTGCGAGGGTGTCGGATGATCCGGATACGCTTCATAATTTCCTTGCGTGGGAAGGCTCAACTTTCATGGCAAGCGTGCAGGGAGTATTCATTTACAGTCTGGTGCTCCTATGGATTCATCCTTATCTGATGATCACAAGCGTCGTCCTTGGCGTAATCTTCTATTGGACCTCCAATATGGTAGGGGCAAGGACACGATTGGCGTCAGCGGATGCCAGGAAAGAAGCCTCGAGATACCTTGAACGATTGAGAGAATCCGTGACGGGGATCCATCTGTCCAGGGTCATGGGTGTGTCGGAGAGTGAAGTGGACAGCGTAATCGCAATCCGTGACAGCTTCGTGCAGCACTCGGTGAAAGAACTGAAAGCGAGGATGCAATCGGTCGTGGTCATTGCAAGTTATAACGGGTTTGCCCTGGGACTGGTTTATTTGATCAGTACGCTCTTAATCTGGAATCAAGGACTGACAAGTGGCCAGATGCTGACAGCCGGTGGACTCGTCACCATTGCGGCGAATGAGATGCAGCGCCTGCTCAGAAACTGGCTTTCTGTCAGACGGACCGGTCCGGCGTTGGATCGGTCGGAAGTTTTGCTTGCCGAGGAAGTTTCGGAAGCTGAGGTGTCAGAAGGCATCACCGGTGAGCGGGCAATCGGCAGCATCCGCCTTCAGGACGTCGCATTTTCTTATCCGGGTATAGATGAAAATGTATTAAAAGGTGTATCTTTTTCCATCGGTGCCGGGGAAAAATGGGCATTGGTCGGCCCAAGCGGCTCGGGTAAATCCACGATTGTCGATCTCTTATTCAAGCTCTATGATACGGGAGTAGGGCGGATTGAAGTGGATGGCAGGGACATCAGGGAGTGGGACACAGCGTGGCTGCGTTCGCAAATGGCCATTGTCACCCAGGATGTCATGCTGAGGAGTGGAACACTCGCTGATAACCTGCGGATCGGGAAACGGGATGCGACGGATGAGGAGCTATTGAAAGCCCTCGAAGACAGCGGGCTCGGTGAATTGATCGAGACATTGCCTGAAGGGCTCTATACTTCGGTCGGTGAAAGGGGGAGCCTGCTTTCCGGAGGACAGAAACAGCGTCTGTCCCTTGCAAGGGCCCTTTTAAAAGATGCTCCCATTCTTATTCTGGATGAAGCAAGCTCCGCCCTTGATCCCATAACGGAAACGAAGATCAACGAAGCGGTGCTGCGCGCCGGAAAGAATCAAACGATCATCATCGTTTCTCACCGTTTATCCACGGTCCTGTCCGCCGATCAAATCGTCGTCCTGGAGGATGGACGGATCGCGGAGCAAGGGAAGCATGGGGAGTTATTACAGAATCAGACAGGTGTGTACGCACGGTTGTTTGGCAGGGAAGCGGAAATTGGCGGTGCGACAATTGATTATGTGTCGTGAGATCATATAGGTCAGACTTAGTAGAAAAAACGATTAGTAGAACATAAAAGAGGACCCATTCCCTACTTCAAATCAGTTGGGAACGGTCCTCTTATTATTATTGTAATATTTAATTATCCCACACTCTGAATTTCCTTCAATTCCTCCGTCAACCGCAGGAATTCTTTTTTATTCCGGTTACATAATGCCTGGTCAATCCCTTGTGCGATTTGCTCTTTCCGAAATGTCAGCAGTGCCTCGTCCAATATCATTTCTGCAAATAGTGAATCCATGTGATTTACATCAGACTGTGGTGAGTTCAGCAAATACTTCTTCATGAAAATCAGCTCCTTGACCTTTTTTCTATTATACTAACCATTTATAGAATATTCAAACATTTTATTAAAAAAATATTCTTGCCCTCAACCTTGGTTCAGGGTTTATTCTGAATTTAGAACAACAAAACGAAGTACATGGAGGAAAGACATATGACAAAATATGCTTTGGTAACAGGAGCGAATAAAGGAATTGGATATGAGGTCGTTCGACAGCTGGCGGAGAATGGGTTTGAAGTTTTCTTAGGAGCACGGAACGAGGAGCTTGGGAAGAAAGCGGCGGAGTCCCTTGGTAAATCGAATGTAACATTTGTTCAATTGGATATCTCCAGTTCACAATCCATTCAGGACTCAGTCCGTACTATTAAGGGAATGACGGATCACCTTGACTTACTGATCAATAATGCCGGAATCGCATTGGATTTCAACATTCAACCGAGTGAAGTGAAGGTCGAAATGCTGCGTGACATTTTTGATGTGAACTTCTTTGGGACATTTCAAATGATGCAAGCGTATCTTCCCTTATTGAAAAAAGCGGAGGGAAGTAAGATGGTGAACGTTACGACGGATATGGCATCCCAGACCATGTTCGACAATGGGGATGTTCATCCCCTCAATATCCTCGGATATAATTCTTCCAAGACGGCTGTGAATTCACTGACATTATCCTTCAGTAAAGAACTGGGAAGTGAGGGTCCTGAAGTCATGGGTATCACACCTGGTTTCACTTCCACTGATTTAAACGGGAATGCCCCAGGCGGGAAAACGACGGCCCAAGGAGCAGAAGTCATTGTGAAATACGCTTTGAGTGAGACAAACTATCATGGTAAAATCCTTAATAACGACGGGATTATTCCTTGGTAGAGAGAAGGTACAGAATGGATTATTCAATTGGGCAAGTGGCCAAGATGAACAATATGACGATATCGCAACTGCATTACTATGATCGGCAAGGGTTGTTACCCTTTATTAACAGGACGGAAAATGGCGACCGCACTTTCGATGAAGGCTCCCTTAAGTTCCTTGAAATGATCCTCTGTCTGAAAAATACGGGGATGCCGATCAAAAAGATCAAGGAATTTGTCCAGTGGACGATGGAGGGAGATCAAACCCTGCCTGCACGCCTGGACATGATGCTCGACCAGGAACAAAACGTCCAACAGCAGATAAGGGATATGCAAGCAAACCTTGAGAAAATTCAAATGAAAATCAAAAGATATGAAAATGAAATGAAGTAATAGGAAAAACCCCGATTCTTTTATAAAATCGGGGTTTTCATCTTCCTATTTATCAAAAAACAACAAAGACTTCAGAGGATTCTTGAACGTCTTCTTCGTTGCTTCATAATCAAACACGCCGCTGTTACATTCCTCGACTTCTCCAAATCCGATGAAATTCATCCTCATGTCCCTGGAGAGATTCCGTGCATATTCCCATTCTCCCCATTTTTCAAATAAGTTCACTTGCAGTTCGTGTGCCTTCAATTGGCTTTTAAGGGTTAGCGTGTTTTCATCCTGTTCCTTGGTGAACTCTTCCACTTCGCCGAACTTGTTCAGGATAAAATCGATCTCTTCCTGCAGTTTTTCAGGTTCGTTCTCGTATTCATCTGATAAGTTGATTTGACAATTAATGTGGATCTTCATTTTACCCATTGTATTCCTCCATTCATGTTTCTCCTTATCTACTTTTACGGATGGGGCACAGCAGAGGTTTCAATCGTTTCTATCATCCATCATAAGCAATTTGCCCAAGTGGATTCCAGTGATATCCATTTTTGGGTAAAATGAAAGGTCCGTCCCTGCCTGAGGGACGGACCTTTCATTTGTCGATCGGTGATTCGTCATGGACTGGGGATTTGTCCCTTTGGCGTGCCTTCACCAGATAATACGCTGTGATGGCAGAGGTTACGGGGATTGCAAGGGCCACTCCGAGTCCTGCTGAGCCATTGAAGATCATTTCAGAGGTGAATACTTTGGAGTTCACGATGTCCCCGATGGAGTAGGAAAGGTCCTTGAACCAAATCAGGAGCCCCATGTGGCCACCGAAGAAAGCAAAGAACAGCGTATTGGCGCTTGTCCCCAATATATCCCTCCCAAGCCTGATTCCCGATGTGAATAAATCCTTTCGGCTGATACCGGGATTGTGATAGGCAATTTCCCTCATGGGGGAAGAAATCGAAATTGTGACATCGATGATCGCACCGATCGTGCTCATGATGATCATGGACGCACCAATTTTGACGAAATCGACTCCGACATACAGGATTTCTTCTGTTTCTTCCTCACTGCAACTCCTTTGTGGCACTATTGCTGAATACTGGGGTACTTCTGCTGGCCATCATCATGATGAATGATCCGGATACGAAAACGCAGATGGCTAGAAAGGATAATACTAGTATGAAAAAAAGTGTCCACATTCATGAACACTTTTGAAGGAGATTGTCACGCCGCCTTTGAAGCGTTACGCCAATCAGAAGAAAAGCAATTGCTTAGCTTCTGGAATCTAATGCTAAGGTATGAAACGCGTTTCAGAGCAAGAAATATTTTTTATCAACAGGAAAAAATGAATTGAAGACAAAAAACTGGCAGCAAATAATGCTGCCAGTTATAGGTTAAGGACATCCAATAATAAACGATGTTGGATCACTTGGAGCGGTAAATGGCACCAGAGTCTCAAAAGTAGTCGTCGTATTATCCGTTGCGAAGATGGTCCACGTAATCGTATTATTGTTTTTATTGAGTACAGCAGTGATTTTGGCATCAAAAGATCGGGATGGACCGTTATTGATCCGGCCGTTGATGGTTCCCTCTACGATGGCTGTCGTTAGATTATTCTCGCAGGAGATGCTGGTTCTCCGGCCCTGGGTGAATTGGAAGTTGTCACCGTTCGAGGCGTTAAATACAAAGTTGAAATTGTCGACGGCAGGGTTACAAATTCCTTGAATACCTGATCCACATTGCACGACCGTAATATTTAACCGCCCCGTATAATCCTCTACGTGATCAAATCGTACAACACGTATACGGGCACCAGGCTGTGCTCCGCCTTGAGTATTTAACCTGAAACGGCATGGACATTCAGGTGGCGGGACCGGACAGTTTAGGTTAACTTGGAAAGGTCCTGCTGTGATGCCGTTTCCAGCTACAGCTGTTGTAGCAGTGAGCTCCACTGGTCCGATTGCCCCCTGATTTGGAGTGATAACGGCAGAATAATTTCCATTTGCATCCGTGATGGCAGGGTTTGGGGATACAAACGCAATACTTGGATCGACAGAGAAGAATACCGCCACATTTTGAGCTGGTGTATTTCCGCACAGAACTCTACCTGATAATGGGGCTCCATCACAGCCTACTGTACCTGCGGGAGGTATTAAGGTGAGGGACTGTCCATCGCACACGAGACATTCCGCGCGTACAAAGTTCGTATTAAATACAGGTATTCCGAAGACGACAGCTTCTGCCGTATAAGGGACACCTTCTTGAACCGGGGTGATCGGCTGGACCGTAACGACACTCGAGTAGGATCCATCTGGCCCCGTGACGGGATTGGGTGTTTCGAAATTCAATAATGGACTACTCAAGTTCACGGTTACGCCCGGTACGGGAAGTCCCTGGCAAAGGACACGGCCGGTAATGACTGCACTGCAACTGATCGGCCCAGGGTTATCTAATTCGATGACGGGGTTCTCACAAACGCAGTTCACAGAGGCATTCCGTGGTTCCGAGGTCACTTCTTCTCCGCTGAACATGGAGGAGGCCTGGATGGTGATGGTCTCTGTCACGTTCAGGCCTGGCTGGATGGTAGCGTTAAAGATGCCATCCGCATTGGTGATGGCAGGGTTAGGATTCACCGTGACGGTACCAGAAGACATGACCGTGAAGAAGACAGGAGTATTGATGATCGGTTCACCACTACAGGTGAATTGGCCGGTGATGGTCCCTCCGTCGCACCCGATTGGAGACAATGGCTGATTTAATGTTAATAATGGATTATTGCATCGAACACAGTCGACAAACACATTACCGGAAGCCGTAACGTCGATACCCGTAAAGGTAGCCGACGCCGTATAGTCTGCTTCCTGTCCTTCTGTATCAAAATTGATTGTTACTAGAGAAGTGAATTCACCGTTCTCGTTGGTTACGGGATTAGGGTTAATAATATTCAATACGGATGATCCTGTAAGCGCAACGGGTACATTAGCCACAGGCTCCCCGTCACATGTCAGTCTGCCTGACAGAAATCCATTGCAACTGATTTGAGGGGGGCTGTCCAATGTGATTGAGAGATTTTCACAACCCGGACAATTGATTTCGTATTCTACCGGTTCTGAACGGAATGTATTTCCCCCGATTGTAGCTGTTGTCACGATGGTTACGATTTCAAGTGCTCCTGGAAATGGCAGGATGGTAGCTTCATATACTCCATCATTATTCGTAAGCGTGGGGTTTGGGGTTACGATGACTTTACCGGAAGGAGAATCCACTTCAAATCCGATTTCGACATTCGGTACCGGCAATCCTTGACAGGTCACCCTGCCGTCAATTGGGATGCCCGGGCAGGTAACAGCCTGTAATTGGGATGCGAAAGCTTGTACCGCTTCAGGGGAGGTGACAATTAAATTGGAGCAATTGAGGCATTCCACTCTTGCAGTGATAGTGTCGGTGATGGTTTCTTCGACAACGACGGCTCTTGCCGTAATACTGACATTAGGCGTGACGGGGGTATTACGGTCGACAATGACGGTTGTGGAGAATTCGCCCCTGCTATTGGTTACAGGGTTAGGATTTTGAAATGTTAAAAGATCAGACGGTGAGGTAAGGTTAACCGTCACTCCCTGCAAAGGACGAAGATCACATCTTACTTTTCCGCTAATCGTGGCATCGCAACTGATTGTTCCCACTTTATCCAGTGTAATGGTGGGGTTTGTACATATTCCCCGTGGAAAAAGACCTGGACAGCCAGGCGGGAAGATTTGTTTTGAAGCATTTGATGCTTTTTTTCTCACATCTATCACGTTCCTTTTTGAAAAAAGTTTATCCCTCCATTATATGCTTTGAAAAACAGGATGGTTCTCTTTTCTATCTAATATAGTCGGAAGTGTAGTGTTTGAGTTTTATCATTAAAGAATAGTTTGGGGAGTGCCACCTCTAAAAGAGGAGGCACTCCCCAAATAACTTTCTTATATTTTAGTAGAATAAATGTAAGAAATCACTACAGGGTGCAAAATAGTGAACATGGCAAAAAGACTAGAAAGGTGGTGAAAAGTTCTGAAATGGAAGCCATCACTAGATATAGGATACCTGACATGAGCAAAGGAACCGACCAGAGAATCAATTGTTTGGATCCAAAACGATTGATTTTCACCCATGCTTCTTTTGATTTAAAAGATTTAGGGAAACGAATTCCATAGAGGGAGTCATTTTAATCTTTCCCTGAAGGAAGGGAAGGCTTAATCCAATAAAGAGTAGAGCAGATAAGATGATCACTAGTGAAACGCTGATATTTTTCAATGATTTGACCGCCTTTTTGTTAGACCATTGGAGTTCTAGAATCGCTTGTAATCCTATCCAAAAAGCCGCGAATTTCCCTACATGCCTTCATTTCATTTTGTTTCTTCGAGAATCCGTGTCCTTCATCGTCAAATGTTAAGTAGTTAACATCGATCCCTCTTTGATTTAAATGATCTATGATTCGCTCCGACTCCTCCGTCTTCACCCTCGGATCGTTCTCCCCGTGGATGATGAACATCGGAGAATTCATATGGTCGATATAGGTAATAGGTGAGTCTCTTACAAGCTTCTCATAGTCTGTTTCAGGATTTCCCACCATTTGATCCATAAGGGTTCTCCAACTTGCCGGAACATTATTTAGGAAAGTTAAAAGATTCGATATGCCAAATATGTCGACAATCCCACAGAAATACTCGGGATGTCTTCCTGCTAGAAGCAGACTCATATAACCGCCATAGCTTCCGCCCATCGCCACGATTTTGCCCTTTTCAGCAAACTCCTCTTGTATGAGCCATTCCATTCCAGCGACACAGTCGTGTCGAGGTCCGTCCCCCCAGTTCTGTTCCACCATCTTCTCGAATGTTGCCCCGTAGCATTTACTGCCCCGGAAGTTGGGGGCGAAGAGGGTGTAGCCGCTTTGGACGAGGTACTGGAGCACAGGTCTGTAGATCATACGCTCTGCTTTCTGAGGTCCCCCATGCGGCCAGAGGATGGTGATTCCATTGGGATTTTCCGGTTTGTACAGCAGGGCTTCAATTTCCAGACCATCATGGCTTTCGTAGTGGACGATGTCCGGCTTAATCATGTTACCTTCAGGCACGCCAAGTACTTTGGTATTCGTCACCTGTGTCCAGCAGCCGTTCGCTTCCCTTTTGAAAATGGTATCCGTTTTGTCAGCAGAAATTCCAAGCACATAGAGGTTTCCATTGTTAGTGACTATTATTTTTTTGATAACATCGCAGGGGGTATCGATTCTCTCTCCCTCATCCGTAGACAAATCATAGATATATAGATGATCCCTTACGCCTTTTTCCGCTGTGATGACGATCTTATTTGATTGTTGATGGAACCGGATCGAAGTGATTTCTTCTTTATCCAATGTAAAAAGAGGATGGAATTCATAGGTTGAAAGGTTAAAAGAAGCAAGATATGAAAATTCTTTTCCATAGTTCGTTGTGAAATAGATAAACTCCTTGGTCAAGCAAATGTCCTTGATTGTATGAGCGGTGTGAACATCCGGTACCAGGGGCACTTTACTATCGCCAGTCTGGTAAAAGGCAGTGGCATGGGTGTTGGAGTACGTTTCTGTATAGACATAAGACCCGTCGGAAGAGGCGGCCGCCACAACGATCGGAACATGATCACCTTGTTGGATAAGGGTGGTATGGCCCGTTTGTATATCAGTTTTGTAAATGTTCAACAATGGGTTTTCATGATTGGAAGAGTAATACATTTCCTGATCTGTAAAACAGGCGTGATAACAGGTTGAACCGGATTCCTCTTCATGGAAGGGGATTGGGGTCCCGCCTGATTTAGGCAAATGGTGCAATTGGTGATTTTCATCCCCATCCTTCTCGAATGTGGCAACAATTTGATCTTGATGGATATGGATGAGACTGCTATTTTGATTGATGGTCGTTAGCCGATAAGGGAACAAGTGGGGAAGATCCATGGCCCAAAGATTAAAGGTCCCGTTAAGGTTCGTGCTGAACACAAGTGTGTCTTCGTTTTCATTAATGGTGAACGTGCTGATTTCAGTAGTGTGGAAATAATGTTCGACTTCCGTTGCAGTGCGGATAGGTCATTCCTCCTTGGAAATACACTTAGTTATAGGTATATTATTCCATTTGGTGGGAGGATAGGCAAGAAAAATAAATGAGGATGAATTTCAGGAAATGAATCAATTTCTGTTACAAGTAGCCTGGATGGAGATTCGATAGGCAATAATCTTACATACTTCTACAACTATTTCCCTGGAAATTGATAAATACTTATACAATTCGACGCAGCTTCCGCTTCCATGAACAAAAAAGGAGCCAGGGGGACCTGTCCCATGGCTCCTACAGATTATATCGCCACTTTTATGCTGTACTCTTTCAACCACCCATTCACTTGGATTAAATAATCCAATAAACCTTTTGCACTAGAATCAGGAAGGCTGCTTTCTCCGTCGGCAATCTTTCTGACAGCTTCTACATCGATCAACTGGAGAATCGGGGAGGTTGAATCATCCAATATATTGATCATCCACTTCTGGACTCCTGCGAGATACGCATCATCCTTCGTACTAGGATAGGCACTCTTTCTTCTATTCCGCACATCATTGGGTAGATATCCCTCGAATGCCCGGCGAAGGATGCCCTTTTCGATGTCATCGATATTTTTCATCTCGAACGGGATATTCCATAAATATTCGACGAGTCGGTAATCACAGAATGGTACACGCACTTCAAAGCCCGTCATCATACTCGCCCGGTCTTTGCGGTCAAGCATGAACGGAAGGAAGCGGGTGATGAACATATACGACATCCGCCTTTGCTTTGCTTCAGTATCGCTTTCGCCTTCTAACACGGGTAGCTCAGCGAGTGCTTCCTGATAGCGCTGCTTTTGATATTCCTTGATGTTCAGCCTATCTTTCAAGTCTTCCTTCAGGACACCGGCGATCCCTCCTATATTCAGGAGCCACGGGAACACATCGGCAGCGAGGAACTCCTCCTGGTGGAACCACGGATAACCGGAGAACACTTCATCTGCGGATTCCCCCGACAATGCTACGGTGGCATCCTTTTTCATTTCCTTAAATAAAAGGTAGAGGGAGGTCTCGATTTCGCCGACTCCCGGCAGGTCCCTTGCACGCATAGGGATGAGAAGATTATCCACAAGTTTCTCCGCATCAAAGACAATCGAAGTATGGTCCGTCCCTACATGATCTGATACCCGCTTTACCCATGGTTCATCAAGGTCGCGCCTCAGGAAATCTTCCTTGAAGCTTTCTTCATTGTTCACGAAGTCGATGGAGTAGGTTGGAAGCACCTTGTTTTCCTCCTTGAACTCCTTTCCTGCAATCGCGGTGAGTCCACTTGAATCGAGGCCGCCGGAGAGCATCGATACAAGCGGTTTATCTGCGATTAGCTGTCTCTTGACCGTATCTTCCAGCAGTCCGCGAATGGTTCGTACGGTCGTCTCGACATCATCCGTATGTTCTTTACTTTCAAGTTTCCAATATTGGACGGTTTCTCGATCATTTTTCGTGACGGTCATATAATGGCCTGCACGCACTTCATATATATCTTTGAATATGGCTTTCCCAGGTGTCTTCATCGGACCGAGTCCGAATACTTCAGATAATCCTTCTGTATCAATTTCTGCCTGAACGTCAGGGTGGGCAAGTAAGGCTTTGATTTCGGAGCCGAACAATATCTGGTCCTCTTTTATCGTATAAAATAAAGGTTTTACCCCCAAATGGTCACGACCGAGTATGAGTTTTTCTTTTTCCTCATCCCAGATCCCGAACGCAAAGATGCCGTTGAAATGACGGACGCAGTCTTCACCCCATTCAAGATACGCATGAAGAAGCACCTCTGTATCGGAGTTCGTTGTAAATGGATGATTCTTCTCCGTCAGCTCTTTCCGGAGCTCCAGATAGTTATAAAGTTCCCCGTTGTACGTTAAAGCAATGGTGTTTTTTTCGTTTTGATAGAGCATGGGCTGCTTGCCGCCATCCGGATCGATGACAATCAATCTGCGGTGCCCGAGTGCAGCATGACCCTTCAGCCAACTTCCCTCTGCATCCGGTCCACGGTGCTCAATGGCATCGGTCATATTCTTTAAGGTCCGTCCCTCATTCGTAAGGTCTTTGGACCAATCAATCCAACCTGCAATTCCACACATATTCCATACGCCTTCTTTCTTTCATTACATTCATGTTGAGCGCTCAACTATGAAATGGGTTTTGAAGCATTTATATAACGATCCCTGTTACGGGTTCACGTTAAATGGTAAATCTACTGTCTTGTGAACGTCAAAGGATTACCGTTTGTTTTTGAGAAAAAATGTAAAAGGTCGTTCTTTCTTTCCAAAAAACTCCTAAAAAGGCATGTCCTTTGCCTTAATAAAATTGAAGCGGACTTTTGAGCATACTTTTTTCTTTCTTTTATAGGTGGGACATAGTACATTACTCGTATAAGGATAAAAATGATGATTTAAGAGTGGACTATTAAACGATTGAACATCCTTTAAAGAAAGTAGGTTGAATATGCAAGTATCGGAACAGTTTTATGAATTTATGAGCGAACGAACGTGGCAGTTGACGGAGAATTGGTACGAATCATTGGATAAAAGCGATCCCACTGGCGTATATGCCTCCCAAGATCTTAAAGTGATCCAGACATTGAAGGAACAAAACCATGCGTTCCACGAACGATTCTGTAACCTTTTTAAAGATGTGGACCAGGATACACTATGCAACTTTGAACAATGGATCGAAGAGATTGCCAAGGATGAAGAACACTTGCAGACCCCTACACATTTCATTCTTAGGGAGTTTTTCAGGACTCAGGACCAATATCTAGATATATTAAAAGAGTTTATTCGTATGTATGGCAATGATTATTCACTTGACGAACTTGAGTCATTAAGAAATATCATCATCAAAACCTTCAGCCTTGTTATCTCCAAATTTGCTGAAGAAAATTACGAGTATTCCCAAAGAAGGTTGAATGCCCAGCAGGAAATGATCAGGGAATTGAGTTCTCCAGTCATCTTGTTGAATAAAAAAACCGGAGTCCTGCCTTTGATCGGCGACATCGATACGGGAAGGGCCAGATACATTCTTGAGAATACCCTCGCTGAGTGTGTCGATAAAAATGTTGAGCATCTTTTTATTGATTTATCAGGGGTCATAATGGTAGACACAATGGTTGCCCACCAGCTATTTCAAATTATCGAAAGCCTGAATTTAATCGGAGTGAAGAGTACCATTTCCGGAATTCGCCCGGAAATTGCCCAAACGGCGATTCAGTTGGGCATTTCATTTCAGAATGTTTCGGTCACATCGACTCTCGAACGTGCATTGAACGAACAAGTATAGTAGATTGAAAGATAAAGTGCGTTTATAAAAACGCTCTTTTTTTTATTTAATTTACTCATACTTTGTTTGAAGTCATTTTATATAGGGAATTACCTCCATTATAGAGTGAATTTGGCAAGGTATGCCCTTGAATAAAATTCACCGTAGAAGGAGGGGGCGACATGCAATTCGTCAAGATGATCCGTTTTCATCAAAATGGATTCACATGTGAATCACCTGCTAGACATAAGGAGAAGGATCCGGGTTTCATCAACCGTGTCGTTCATAATCTGTTTCATACCGGTCAAACGATTTTTACAACAGAAATTATCTTTCCGAAAGAGGCAGACCGTGACTGGGACGGTTGTTTCTGCTATCTGGAGGAGAATACGATGCAAACGTCAGGTACGAGGACGATTGGGTTCCTTCCCAGGGAAAGTACCATATGGGTGAGGAACATAAGCCATTTTGGTGATGGCATCCCATACTACAATCGTTCCCTTCATCCATTGGTGGAAGATGAATCCGGTGATGGAGAGAATATGATCACCGATACATGGGTGCAGATGAGTGTGGAGGATGCACTGGAGCGAACCCGTCTTTGGAAGGAGAAGAGTGTCCACCTGCCTGATTGGGTCACCGAGTGTTATCTGACGGAGCTCCAGGTGGAGAGGTTGATCTATCCTTCCACAAATGAAAAGGTCATGGAGTTTTGGTTGAGTAAAAACTAACACATTGGAGTGTCTGCCTGTGCCGTTTTTTTGTTATACTACATAGTAGTTAATCTTACAATCTAAGAGGACCTGAAGTGCGACGTTCTTTCGTTCACTATCTATGTACGATATAAAGGGGAATTCACTTGAAATTTGAAGAATTGAATCCGGATCTCGTGGCACTTTGTCAGACAGCTGATCATTTTCACATGGCAGAAACCGTGATCGGCAGTCCCTTAAGAGGATTAGATATCCTTTCGTTGAAGGGGATAGAACGTAAGAAGAACCTTCCAGTCGACGTGACCAATTTGTTGATCATCTATTTCTTTACAGAGGTGAAAGGCACGGTCTATCACCGGAACGCCCTGGCTAAATTATATAATCACTGGGTATCGAATGAAGTGTTTACCTTTTCTAAAGCACAAGAGATGGTGAAGTTGGATATGCAATCCCAGTTGGGTGAAATCGATCGATTATAATAATAAGAAGGAGGTCTGGATCTAACGTGATCCTGACCTTCTTTTTGTATAATCGAAGTAGAATACCAGAGGACTCAATCAATTTTCAAGAAAAGCATTGTGAAGTATTGGGAATTTTGAAATAATTATGAGTAGGAAAAAGGAAGGAGGGAAGACGGTTATGGCAAAACTGGAAACCGGTACTGTACCGGTGAGCAGGACCTATGAACGGGAAATGGAATCGATCATTGCCCGGTACGAAGAGGATAGGCATTCGTTCTATGCATTGGCTCGCGTATATATGAATCATCAGGAAATGGAGGGTCTTTTTTACCGCTCGATTATCCGCCTGGAGGAGGAAGGGCGAAAACGGAAGAAGGCTCATTCGGCTGCGGCTACAAGGATTTTTCTGGAGGAATGTCAAAAGGTATCGGAACCATCTGTGAGTTCAGATGATGATCCCTTTCACCCATTTCATCACCTGGGTGCAGATGACAAAGAAGCGGTGGCCTTAGTCTATATGAAAGGGTGCGACCAGGATAACGCCGCCCATATTCTTGATATTTCGATAGATGAAGTCAAGTCCCGCTTGTTCAGAGGCATACGGAAGCTTCGTGAAATGATGGGGAAGGACCCTGAAGTGGAAGGCTGCCACAAGTATCAGAAGCATTATCTGGATTACTTAGGAAGAACGATGGATCGACCGGAAAAGGTGGATTTTGAAATACATATATATCATTGCACGGATTGTCAGGAAGACCTCGCTTCATTTCAGGAAGTGACTCTCGCCCTTGCCGAATTGGCAGAAGAGACCCATCTACCGGCAGATGTCATGGAGAGAGTCAGAAACAGACTGGATCAAAGGGAAGCACAGAGACAGAAGCGGAGGAAGAAACGGAAATCGATCCTCCTTTCCTTCGCGGGAGTATTTGTACTCCTGATTGTCACAGGGTTTATCACCGGTGGGTTTGCTAGTCTCTACTATTCTTACACGGAGGATGATGAACAGCTCCGGGCCATTCTCCAGCACAATCTTGGTGAACGTCTCGACCTGGAGTCGGAGAGTGACGGTGTAAAGGTTACGATCAAGAGTGTTGTCGCGGATGACGTGCAGACGCTCGTCTTTTATGAAGTAGAAGACATGAAGGGGGAAAATCGTTATATGATGAACCCTTATGAAGGGGTCATCATCGAAAACGAATACGATGTCATGAAGAGGGACGAGCAATCCAGTTTCTATTCTCCTCCCCGGGATCAGGAAAACCTACATAATGATAAGAAAAATGTCTATAGGGGAACCATCAGTCTCCAGCCGGTCTCAGTGGACGAGGGGACGATAAAATTACAGATTGTCCGACTCATGCAATTAAACGAAGATCCTTCAACCGGCGAATTAATCGGCGGCGGGGAAATGAGATTTGCCGAAGGGGGTTGGAGCTTTGAGATTCCATTCGAAAAGCAGCCATCCCGTGTCCATAAGCTGGATAAGAAGATGGAAGTGGCAGGCATACCGGTCCGATTGGATCAAATGACGATCGCGCCAACTGCAACAGTTCTTGAATATAGCTTTCAGGAGCAAGAAAAGGATGGTCGGATCGATATGATGACCTTTGAGTCGGTTGAATCGAAAGATAAAAAATGGGAGGCGGATCAATTCGGGGGCATGATGTATGGAGGAGCTTCTGATAATGAGGGATGGAATTCCTTTAAAACGGCCTTTGACACTCTCTATTTTGATGATCCTAAGATGGTGACCATCCGATTTGGATCGGCTCATCTTTTTGTAAAGGATCAAAAAGTCATTGAACTAGATGTAAATAAAGAGTTGCCGGATACGATAGAGTATCTCGGTAACACGATCACCATCGATGACATCAAAATCGGTAGCCCGACACAGGTGACCCTCACACACGACTTGCCGAAAGATCGTGAGTATGAAAGTGTAAACTATTTATATTATAAGACTGCGGAAGAAGAGGAAGATTACTACTCAATGGGAGTCAGTGGCGGGGATGGCATATTGATGGACAAGGATGGCAAGAAGTATGAGCCGGGTTCCTATGAGTACGAGAAGCTGGACCAGCCCCGTTATTTTGAAACGGAACAAACCATTGATTTTTACAACGATGGCTCCAGTGATGACGTCGTGCCGACAGAGCTTGTCATCGACGGCTACAGCACCACCAAATACCTGGACGATTCGGTGAAGGTGAAGCTGGAATAACGGCTTAAAGGGAACAGTACCATGCTGTTCCCTTTTTTCTTGATCCACCACCGGAATATCTTCCCCATTCAGAGAAACAATAGGTTTGTCGTCACCAGGGTGACAAAGTTAGTTTTCATCATTCTTGAAACCCCCATGCTGGAAGGCCTATCATTAAAATAAGAAATCATTATTTATACATGAAAGGATGAGAGAAGTGGCGCAATCCAATATGAAAGTTGCGGTACAAAAGTTTGGTAACTTCCTCAGTTCTATGGTTCTGCCGAATATAGGTGCATTTATCGCTTGGGGTTTAATTACAGCGTTGTTCATACCAACTGGGTTCTTTCCAAATGAAAGCCTTGCCAAACTGGTCGGGCCGATGGTTACGTACCTGTTACCATTATTGATCGGGTATACAGGAGGTAAACTCGTACACGACCAGCGAGGCGGGGTCGTGGGTGCCATCGCGACAATGGGTGTCATTGTCGGTGCACCGGATACACCAATGTTCTTAGGTGCCATGGTTATGGGGCCGCTCGGAGCATATGTGATCAAGAAGTTTGACGGAGTGATCGAAGGGAAGATCAGAGCAGGATTTGAAATGCTTGTGAATAACTTCTCGGCGGGTATCCTTGGGGGAATCCTTGCCATTTTGGCATTCTTAGGTGTCGGACCTGCAGTAGATGCCTTCACAAGTCTTCTCGTTGAAGGTGTTGACTGGCTGGTTGCAGCAGGCCTGCTTCCATTAACCAGTATCCTGATCGAACCAGCGAAGATTCTATTTTTAAATAATGCCATCAACCACGGTGTCCTGTCACCAATCGGGCTGGAGCAGGTTCAACAGGGTGGAAAATCGATTCTATTCCTATTGGAGGCTAACCCGGGACCAGGTCTTGGTGTCCTGCTTGCATTTATGTTCTTTGGAAAAGGAACGGCGAAACAATCAGCACCTGGAGCAGGAATCATTCACTTCTTTGGTGGGATTCATGAAATCTACTTCCCATACGTATTAATGAAGCCGATGCTATTCATCTCCGTCATCCTTGGTGGAATGAGCGGAGTATTTACTCTTGTTTTATTAGGTGGAGGACTGGTTTCACCAGCGTCACCTGGAAGTATCATTGCCATTACGGCCGTTACTCCTCCTGAAGGAATGGCGTATCTGGCAAACTTCGCAGCAGTATTCGTTGCTGCAGCCGTTTCCTTCATCGTATCGGCCATCGTCTTGAAATCAAGCAAAACGACAGATGAAGACATCGAAGGCGCTACAAAGAAAATGCAGGAAATGAAAGGTAAGAAAAGTTCCGTTGCAGGTCATGTGAGCAAAGGAACACTGCCTGAAGAAGTAAATAAAATCGTCTTTGCCTGTGATGCAGGAATGGGCTCAAGTGCCATGGGTGCTTCCCTTCTGCGTAAGAAAGTGAAGGCAGCGAATCTCGATGTCAGCGTGACAAATACATCGATCAGCAATCTTCCATCAGATGCTCAGGTCGTCATCACACAAGAAGAACTGACGCCTCGTGCAAAAAATAAACTACCGAATGTGTATCACATCTCTGTGGATAACTTCCTATCCAGTCCTGAGTACGACAAGCTGATTGCGAGTCTTCAAGACGGGATCACGGATGAACAGGCAGAGGTTGTGGAAGAAGCAGAAGAGGAAGCCGTTAACGCTGAACCGAATGCAGATCACGATGACGATCTTCTTCTGGAAGAGAACATCTTCATGAATCAGTCATTTGCCACAAAAGAAGAAGCGATCCGGTTCGCCGGGGAAGCTCTTGTCAAAGCAGGGTATGTGGAAGAAAGCTATGTAGATGCTATGATTGATAGAGAAGGAATCACATCTACGTATATGGGTAATAATGTAGCGATCCCACACGGTACGGAAGACGCAAAGAAAGCCGTCATCAAATCCGGGTTCACGGTCGTTCAAGTTCCGGACGGCGTCGACTTCAATGGCGAAAAGGCGAAGATGATCTTCGGTATCGCCGGTAAAGACGGTACGCATCTTGAAATCCTATCCGGCATCGCCGTTGTCTGCTCAGAGCAAGAAAACGTCGACCAGATGGTTCAGGCAAAGTCAGCCAAGGAACTGAAAGACATCATCAACAGCAACTAGAGAAATCATTCAGAAAGGCGGGATTCCTGCCTTTCTGTTCTCATTTGTTTTGAAAAAAAGCTCATGCCAGGGAAAGAGGGGAAAGGATGTTTATTACCTCAAGGGAAAAATCCATTATTGAATTGATAGTAAAAACATCAGGGAAACATACCGTGTACTCTCTTTCTGCATTTTTGAATGTGAGCGGAAGAACCGTACAGCGAAATTTGAAATCAATCGAAAGCATTTTAAAACAGTACCATCTGGAATTGAAAAGGACGGCCAATGAAGGTCTGTTCATCGAGGGGAAGAATGAGCATATCTATCGTTTAATACAAAACCTTGCGGATGTGAGTCCGACTGACGAAACACCTGAGGAACGAAAGCTGAACCTCCTGATCATCCTTCTGCATGAAGGCCCTTCTTTTAAAAAACAGGTACTGGCGAGTCAGCTCGGGATCAGCGTGACAACCTTGTCTTCTTACCTGGATGAGCTTGCCGATTGGCTTCAGAAGTATGGGATCACCCTGACGAGGAAACGAGGGGTGGGGGTGGAGCTCGTGGCGGAAGAAGCCGACAAGCGTCATGCCCTGGCAAGTTTTTTCCTGGTCCATTTTTATGAAGACATCATCGAGACCCTGTATGGGATGCAAGAGGGCCATCATCTTGATGAACCGGTTCTCGGTTATTTCAAACCGGACTATTTACTCGCCGTCGACCAGGTGGTGAATCATCATTTGGCGGACGAGCAGATCACGTTAACGGACAGTGATTATATCGGTCTTATCGTGCATATCTGCCTGACAGTCCAGCGAACTGAAATGGGCTTCGGATTACAGCAGAAGGAACCCTCTGAAGAAGAGGGACCCCGGGAGTTTCTGTTGATGGACAAGATATGCGGGGAACTGAAACAGCGGCTTTCCGTATCAATCAACCATCTGGATGTACAATTCTTGACGGTCATTTTGAAAGGATCAAAGGTGCAGGATCCAGAAGTCGTATACTATGACAGTATCCTCCTTGGTCACCTTATCAAAAATATCATAAAAGATGTTTCGGCAGACCTCCACGTGGATCTGTCCGATGATTTTTCTCTGTTTCAGGGACTCCTTGCCCATATGGGACCGTCCATCTTCCGTTTGCAACAGGAGCTCGATCTTTTCAATCCCCTGACGGATGAAATCAGGAAGAAGTATCCGGTCTTATTTTTAGCCGTGAAAAAGAGTCTGGAGATGGAGTTCAAGGATATCTCGTTTCCAGATGATGAGGTGGCGTTCATCGTCCTTCATTTCGGATCCGCCATGCTGATGAATGAAGAAAAGGTCAATATCCAAGCTGTAGTGGTGTGTCCCACAGGAATCGGGACGTCCAAGATGCTCGCAAGCCGCATCCAGCGGGAGTTGAGCATGATCAACAAGGTGGAAATCCTGTCTATCAAGGATTTTCAGAATGCGGATCTCGAGGAGTACGACATTGTCATTTCCACCGTCAGGCTTCCCTTTACGGAAGTGGAATATATTCTGGTGAGTCCATTATTGAGTGAGAAGGACATCGGTTTCATCCAAAGTTACCTCCAGAATAACGTCGAGAAGCTGACGAGGAAAAAATATTTGAAACCATCCCCGAAGTCTGACGGGAAAGCCGAAGTGAGAATGCTCCTTCAGGAGATCAAAGATGTCCATACCAGCATGGAAGCCATCCTTACCAATTTTCGCGTATACCGGAAGCAGTCTGCGGGCAATCACGTCAGGATCCTGAGTGAAATGGTGGGGCAGGCAGACCGGGATGGACTTCTACAACAGCCTCAAGTGGTCATGGACCAACTGATGGAAAGGGAGAAGAAAGGCGGACTGGGCATCCCGAACACGAATATGGGGCTTTTCCATTGCCGGGATCATAACGTAAATAAGCTGATCTTTCAGGTGGCCCATCTGGATGAACCTTGCAAGATCAAGGGGATGGATGGTGCTGAGATGGAGATGAAGAGCCTTCTCCTGATGCTTGCCCCGGAAGAGTTGAGCAGACGGGAGCAGGAAATCCTCAGCCTGATCTCAACAAGTTTAATCGAAGATCATCGATCGATGATGATTTATTCGTCCACGAACGAAGCGATCATTTTAAAGAAATTAGAAGAAATCTTTCTGGACTACTTACAAACTAATTTGATAAAGGAATGATGATGTTGAAACAAGCCGTACATTTTGGAGCAGGAAACATAGGCAGAGGGTTTATCGGAGCATTGTTTTCCCAATCAGGTTACCATGTGACCTTTGTGGATATTGCGGAACAAGTGATCAATAAACTGAATCAAGAAGGACGCTATGAGGTGAAGCTTGCAACGGAAACGATGGAAACAGAAACGATTGAGAATGTGTCCGGCCTGAACAACCTTCATCAGGAAGGGGAAGTAATCGATACGATCGTCTCGTCTACCTACCTGACGACGGCAATCGGACCGAACATCCTGCCACGGATCTCACCCCTGATTGCTAAAGGGATCACTAAGAGAGTGGCCTCTTCAGATGATCCGTTATACGTCATCGCATGTGAAAACCAGATCGGTGCAACGGATATTTTGAAAAAGCATATCTTGGAAAATCTTGATGAAGATACGGCTGCAAAGCTTGAAGGCAAAGTCTTCTTCTTCAATTCAGCGGTGGATCGCATTGTACCGATGCAGGATCAAGGATCATTGGACGTCCTCGTTGAGCCATACTACGAGTGGGTGGTTGAGACGACCGAAGAAATCCCGCCTGTTGAAGGAATGACGATCGTGGAAGATCTTGCACCGTTCATCGAGCGGAAGCTGTTCACGGTGAACACAGGGCATGCTGTCATTGCTTACCTTGGATATCTGCAAGGGAAATCGACCATTGATCAGACATTGGCCGATGAAGAAATCGCTGCACAAGTGAAGGAAACGTTGAAAGAAACAGGTGCCTACCTTGTGAAGCAATATGGTCTCGATGAAAACGACCATCTTGCTTATATTGATAAAAACATCGAACGCTTCAAAAATGCCTATTTGAATGATGATGTGACCCGTGTGGGACGCGCGCCGATCAGGAAGCTTGGTCCCGATGACCGCTTGATCCGTCCGACCACGGAAGCTCAAAAAGCAGGACTGTCTTATTCGTATCTCGCCAAAGCGATTGCAGCAGCGCTACTGTTCGACAATCCTGAAGACGAACAGGCCATGGAAATCCAGGGCATGATCAAGGACCATGGACCAGCTCATGTTTTGAAAGAAGTGAGTGGATTGGATGCGGATAGTGAAATCGTGAAGGAAGTAATGGTTCAGTATGAAGCATTGAAGAAATAAATGGATGGACTGTCGGATGGGATCCGGCAGTCTTTTTTTATGGGTTTTGACTACGTGTCCTTTCTGTGACATCCATCAACCCACGCCAATCCTACACCTGAGTCATCCTCTTTATTTTTCAGCGGAAAATGAAAAAATAAAGATAGAATTCCCCTCATCCCGGGTGTAAAATATATAAAAATACACTCTCATATTTTGACATGCAGGAGGAAACAACCGAATAAAATATACAGTTATGCCTAACGTTGCTTTCGTTTTTCCAGTCTGGAAGATTCAAAGAATGCTTCCACCAATATAAGAATTCAGAATGTTAAAAATACGATAAGAGGTTGATGAAAGTTGGCAATGGATACGAATGAAATAGCTGTAAAGGAACAAACGATTTTTCACCATACGGGGAATAAGATCAAGACGGAAGACCGGGACATTCACATCATTGCGAAAATGGAGGAGCCCCTGATCGTCGTGCTTGGCAATGTGCTGAGTCATGAAGAATGTGATGAACTCATCCAATTGTCAATTGATCGGGTCGAGCGCTCGAAGATCGGGAATACACGGACGGTCGATGGACTGAGAACGAGCAGTTCTGTCTTTTTGGAAGAAAGTCATGACGTCGTGACACGTGTTGAAAAGCGAGTCTCTCAAATTATGAATATACCCGTTGAGCATGGGGAGGGTCTTCAAATCCTGAACTATAAACCGGGGCAGGAGTACAAGGCTCATTTCGATTTCTTCTCTGCATCGGCAAGGCCCGTAAAGAATCCGAGAATCAGTACCCTTGTCATGTATTTGAACGACGTAGAGGAAGGCGGGGAAACCTACTTCCCGAAGCTGAATCTCTCTGTTTCCCCTCAAAAGGGAATGGCGGTTTACTTCGAATATTTCTATGATAATCAGGAACTGAACGATTTAACGCTGCATGGCGGTGCACCGGTTGTCATCGGGGACAAATGGGCTGCGACCCAGTGGATGAGAAGGCGGGTATTTAAATAATCGGAAAGGAGGAGTATCCCCAGTGAGGGATGCTCCTCCTTTTTTAGCTAGCGGATTTTACTGGCTTCACGACTCCGGCATTCATTTTTTTCACGTTGACGGTGTGGATGATCATGCCGGCGATGATCAGGATGATGCCGAGGAGAGCAAACCCTGACGGAAGGGGAACGGAAAGGATGGCCGCTTCTCCCATGATGACGAACAGGATCTGGGTCGACTGGGTCGCTTCCACTGCCGCGAGTTTCCCGGGATGATGCCTTGCCATGTTCGTCGCAAGGAAAAAGAGGGAAGTCGCAATCACGCCTGAGCAAACGGCGACGATAAAGGATTGTGTCACTTGACCAGTGGAGGGGACGCCTACTTTGAAAAATGCATAGCTTCCAAGGATCAGCCAGAAGGGAGTGCTTGCGATCGTCATCCCGAGTACCCGTTGAAAGGTATCAAGTTTTCCGCCGCATACCTCCATCATTTTACGGTTCCCAAGGGGGTAAGCGAACGCTGCGACAATCACCGGTAAAACTCCTGTGATCATTTCTGAAAGAGACAGCCCACGGGCATTTTCCTGTTGGATGAACATCACCCCGATTAGAATGATCGAGGAAATGCCGAGAGCCCTTTTTTGAATGGTGAGCCTGCGTCTCACAGGTCCTGATGTGAAAAACAAGGGAGCGAGCAGGATCCCGGCCACAATCGTGAATTGCCACGTCCCCGCAACAAGCCAGCCGGGTCCATATGCCGCCGCATACGTCAAAGGACCATAAAAGAGGACAAACCCGACAAAGCTCCACGTCAGCCACTCGTATGGCTTCTTCCTCATTTCAATCCACACTTGATTTATATTCTTCCGTAAACCTACAATAAGGAAAAGGAAAGGGAGCATGAACAAAAAACGCAGGGACGAACTCCACATCCAGCTTCCGCCGGCAAGTTCCATGGACCGGTTCAGGATGAAGGTGACGGCAAAGAACATGGATGAAATGATACCGATAGTCAGTTCTTTGATGGGAAGCACTCCTTTCTAATGACATACACTATCGTTTATTTTAAATTCATTTTAGAGGAAAAATCCTCACTAAGGAAGTTAAAAATAGTTTTTTTAATCGTTGATTGGTGGTTTTTAAGGGCTTGAGACTATCACATTCACATCATTGTGGAAAAATCGTCCTTGATTGCGTCGTTTTGGAGGGTGATTGCGTCATTATGGAAGTAATTGCGTCGTTTTTAAATTAATTGCGTCATTCCCCATAGTTTATGCGTGTTTTTGAAATAAATGGTAATGTGAACTCCGAAATCACGCTATATCCAAAAACCAATTGACAACCATTTCAAGAGAATGATATAGTTATGCCAATAAAAAATATACAGTCACTCTCTGATAATAGAGGCGCGAGAATGATGAGTACCTTCTTTGAGAATAATGGATTCCGGGATAAGTTGGGAAAGGCAGATCGCCGAAGCAGAAAATAGCCAATTCTATTTTTTGTTGGGCCAGCATTGAAGAAATGCTGGACTGTCACAATGCAAAAGTTGTGGAGCACTATTGAAGAGATGTTAATACATAGTCTTCATCTTGGTTCCGTAACCTTTGATGAAAAACCGTATGAGCATCTGCTTCATACGGTTTTTTTGTGTTTTTTAGAGAGTCAAAAGGAGTTAGGGATATGAGTACAGTTGATGTGAATGTTCAAGGGGATTTAACGATCGGTGGGATCGGTACGGGTGATTTGGTCGAAAGATACGGGACACCCCTGATGGTTTATGATGAAGGGATGATTCGCGGGAATGCTAAATTGTTCCGGGATGCATTCCATGAAAGTGGTCTGAAATATCAGGTGGCCTATGCGAGTAAGGCATTTCTTTGTAAAGAAATGGTGCGCCTGGCGGAACAAGAAAACCTCTCCCTGGATGTGGTCTCAGGAGGGGAATTGTATACGGCCCTTGAAGCTGGTTTCCCGGCAGCACGCATCCATTTTCACGGGAACAACAAATCCGAAGAGGAGCTTCTAATGGCACTTGAAGCTGAAATTGGCTGCTTTGTCGTCGATAGTTTCCTTGAACTTGAACTGCTCCATGACCTGGCAAAAGAGCGGGAGCAGGAGGTGCAGATCCTCATCAGGGTCACACCTGGCGTGGAAGCCCATACTCATGAATACATCACGACGGGCCAGGAAGATTCGAAGTTCGGATTCAGCATTTCAAACGGTCAGGCGGCTACGGCGATCGGGCTTGCGATCAGGAAGCCATACTTCTCATTGCTCGGCCTCCATTCCCATATCGGATCTCAGATCTTTGAACAGGAAGGCTTCGATCAGGCGATCCGGGTGCTGTCTGATTTCATGCAGCGGATCCGGATCGACTTGGACATTACGATGCCTGTCTTGAATATCGGTGGCGGATTCGGTGTCCGGTACACGGATGAAGACCAGCCTCTGCCGATTCCGACCTATGTCAAAGGGATTACGGATAGTGTGAAAACCTATTTTGCGAAAAATGAATACCCGCTCCCGGAAGTCTGGGTGGAGCCGGGTCGAAGCATGGTGGCGGAAGCAGGTACGACGTTGTATAAAGTGGGCTCAAAGAAAATCATCCCGGATGTGCGCACGTATGTGGCGATTGACGGAGGGATGACGGATAATATACGCCCGGCGCTGTATCAGGCGAAGTATCACGCGGTACTGGCAAACCGTCCGAATGAAGAATGTACGGAACGTGTAAGCATCGCGGGGAAATGCTGCGAGTCGGGTGACATGCTCATCTGGGACCTGATGCTGCCGCCGACGAATTACGGTGATATTCTGGCTGTGTTCAGTACGGGGGCATACGGGTATTCTATGGCGAGTAACTATAATCGGATACCGAGACCGGCTGTTGTGTTTGTGGATAACGGGGAATCCCGGGTCGTGATCGAGCGGGAGACGTATGCGGACCTTGTAAGAAAAGATCGGTAGGGGAAAGAAAGGTGGAGTCCAGAAGCGGCTTTACCTTTTTTTATGGGATTTTTTGGCTTGTTATGGTAATGTAAAGGTAACTTTATCCAATGAATTCGGAGGATCAATCTATGAATCTCAAATCGATCGGTTCCATGGTTTTGAAATTTGTCTTCGTTCTGTTCGGAATCATCCTTCTGACAGGCCTCATCGGTTTGTTCAATGAAGGGGTGGATCTCAGTTTGAAACAATATGTCCTCAACATTGTGGAGATATCGACCTCCCTCATCCATTCTGAATCGATGACCATCACGAATGAATCGAACAACTCATATCCGATGTTCCCGGCCTTCTGGGATCCGTATTTCTATTCTGTTTCGATTTTTTTGTCTGCCTTTCTTTTATCCATCCTCATGGGCATCTTCCTTGCGTACCTCACACACTTGCTGCCATCCGCCTGGTCAACGTTCATCCTTAGGGCGACTAACTTGCTCGAGTCCACACCTGATATCTTCATCTTGATCGTCATTCAATACAGCGTCATTTTCATCTTGAAAGAAACAGGGGTGCTTCTGTTTCCAATCGTCGGCTCCCAGGAAAAGGTGTATTTCGTTCCTATTGTGACTTTGTCTATTTTACCGACGATCATGTTGTTCAGGATCATCTATCTGTTGGTGAATGATGAATACGGGAAGACGTATGTTGATCTGATCAGAAGCAGGGGGATGTCCAAGCACTGGATTTTCTTCATCCATGTCCTGCGGAATATCGCGTTCAGTTTATTGAATCATTCCAAATCCATCATTCTGTTTCTCTTATCATCATTGATCGTATTTGAAAGATTATTTAATATTTATGGCATCACTCATTTCATCCTATCATTCTCTCAAATGGATGTGATCTGTTTCAGTCTGATCATGTTCTATCTGCCGGTTTTTGTCCTGCTCATCCTCATCAGAACCATCGTTGATCGTAAGACCGGGCAGAAGGTGGCGATATGATGCTGAAAAAATTGATGAAGAATCCGTCATTCATAATAGGCTTTATCTTTTTGTTTGGTATGTTTGCCGCAAGTCTTGTTTATTATGTCGGGTGGGGGGATGAGGTGCCGAAGTTGGATCTTTTGAAAAATGAAGAAGGGGAGCTTCTCAGCCCTCCCTATTCACCAGTGGAGTATCCACCCCTTGGTACCGACAATTTTAACCGGAATATCTTCCTTCTCATCATCGTTGGCGCGAAATATACCATTGGGGCAGCGCTGGCGATCACGCTATGCAGAGTATTGCCTTCGGTGTTCATGGGGTTGATCCTTCACTTTTATTTAAAACCATTCAGGAGAATCATTGATCACATGGTGGATGCCGCCAACTATTTTCCGCCTACCTTATTATCTTTTTTATTATTGAATTGGATGATGTTGGACGGTCCGTTGCATCATCCTGAGGGATTTCCTTATGATTTTACGGATAAAACGATTTTTTACCTGATCATTCTTATCGTGATTTCACTTCCGAGTCTCACCCTGCTATTTACGAATGAATATGACCGGATCATGAGTCACGAGTTCATTGATAGTGCGAAAGTGCTGGGAGCAACGAAGCGTCATTACATCAGGAATCATATTCGTCCTTTTATTCTCCCGCAGATTCTTCTCGTGTCGATCAGGGAATTTATGATCATCATGCTGTTGATTGCACATCTTGGGGTATTGAACATTTATATAGGGGGATCATCACTTGAGGTAGACCTTTTTGACAATCCGTTCCTGGCTTCCCTATCTCATGAATGGTCGGGTCTTCTCGGCGGATGGTGGCAATTCCTGTGGACCACCTATCCGTGGATATCCTTCATCCCTGTCGTTTTCTTTACTTTGACGATCCTGTCTGCAAAGTTGATGCTGATCGGGTCGACACAAGTGGTGGAAACCCTTATGGAATCCTCAATAGAAGAAGGATCGGCTGAAGAAACTGAAACTACAAGCCTAAAAGACAAAGAAATATTCCAACTTGTGAAAGAAGCGAAGTGAGTGGCTGTATCTATTAGCCTATGTTTATAGTCCGGTATAGGGAATGATCAAGAAGGCAGCATCTGCCAGGGTGCTGCCTTCTTTCTTTTCTGTTTCATCCTGATAGCCCGGGTCAAGCGGGGAATGTGCGATTTGAACGCTTATTCCATGGAGTTTTTCACGATTATATAAGAGGACTTTAGTCTTCAGAGAATGGAATGGAAAGCTACTTTTCGTTACTCTCCCCATGATATCCTTCTCCTGCCACTGAGTAACTGCACCTAATTTCATAGAATTGTTTCCTGCTCTCCGGGGAGCGGGGGCCATCCTAGTACTCTCGTCCCGGAAAATAACCCCAATTGAGGAATCCATGTTCACACCCTTACAATTCAATTAACGACATGAGGTTCAATCGACTTCCAGGGCATACCTTTTAAATCCAATCAAGGAGGCGGTGGCATACTGTTTTTCCCGTAGTCTATCAATTATGCAACAGATGTTGTGACTACATACTTTATTCTTTTTTTCTTACCTAGATTCTACCCTTAGCCTGTATGAAGACTTTAATAGAATAGGAGAATGATAATGAAAAAGCATAACGTTAAACCGCTTCTGGTCGGATCAATCGCTGCCTCGATGATTGCGGGCTCGATGTTCCAAGTGGATGCAAAAGGCGCCCCTACAAAGGACGTCAATCCTGAACAGTCAACCGTTGATGTAAAAGACAGCAAAAAAGGGGAGCATACCATCACCCTCATAACCGGAGACGTGGTGAAAGTCTCTACGTTAAACAATGGAAAACAAATCATCAATGTGGAGCCGGCAGAGAAGAACGGTGAGGGAGTCAGGGTCATGACGATCAAAGATGAAACCTTCGTCTTCCCGAACTATGCGATGCCTTATATGTCAGCGGGTAAGCTGGATGAAGATTTGTTTAACATTACAAAATTGATCGAGTATGGGTATGATGACAAAAACACAGATGCTGTACCGGTCATTGTCGAATACAAAGAAACGAAAGCGAAATCGATCAACGCTGCACCAAAGGGGTCCAAGAAAGTAAGGGAATTGGAAAGTATCCAGGGAGCCGCACTTTCTGCAGAAAAAAAGCATGCTGAAGTTTTTTGGAATGACGTGGCGGTTCAACATGATGAGAAGCAAGTGACATCTCAATTTAAAAACGGTGTCGACAAAATCTGGCTAGACGGCCGTGCGGAAGCAGCGCTCGATCAAAGTGTGCCGCAAATCGGAGCAGACGAGGCTTGGGAACAAGGGTATACAGGAGAAGGCGTCAAGGTGGCGGTCCTGGATACAGGGATTGACTCGGAACATCCCGACATTACAGGTCAGTTAGATGAAGCAGTCAGTTTTGTGCCTGGAGAAGAAGTAAAGGACGTCCATGGTCACGGTACCCATGTGGCCTCGACGGTTCTCGGTACTGGAGCGGGTGACGGTAAGCATAAGGGAGTTGCACCTGATGCCCGTTTATTGGTAGGAAAGGTTTTGAGTGATGAAGGATATGGACAGGATTCCTGGATTATTGATGGAATGGAATGGGCATCTGAGCATGCCAAAATCGTCAATATGAGTCTTAGCAGTGATATGCCGAGTGATGGAACAGACCCAATGTCAGAAGCGGTCAATCGATTGACTGACGAAAAAGGGACACTATTTGTCATCGCTGCAGGAAATAGAGGCGGGGAAGGGACCATTGGTTCTCCAGGGGCGGCCGATTCTGCATTGACGGTTGGAGCCGTGGATAAGTCGGACGAACTTGCCTACTTCTCTTCCAAGGGTCCGAGATATGGAGATATGGGTCTGAAACCTGATCTATCAGCACCAGGAGTAGACATCGTGGCGGCCCGTTCCCACTATTCAAGTGGAGAAGGATTGTATAAAAGCATGAGTGGTACTTCGATGGCCACGCCTCATGTAGTAGGAGCAGCAGCGATTTTAGCAGAGAAGCATCCAGAGTGGGACGGAGAAACATTGAAACAGGCCCTCATGAATACGACCAAGAAGCTTGATGGGTATCAGCCTTATCATGTGGGGACAGGTCGGGTGGACATCCCGGCGGCACTCGACGCAGAGGTAAGGGTGACTGAATCCGTTTCATTCGGCTTCTTCAAATGGCCGCATGATGGGGCAGAACCAGTTGAAAAGGTGGTCACATACACCAACGAGGGCAAAGAAGAAGTGACGCTGGAATTGGATGCCACTTTTACGAATGCGGAAGGAAATGAAGCTCCTGCCGGTATGCTGACTCTTTCTCAAGAATCAGTCACGGTGCCAGCGGGTGGAAAAGTGGATGTTAACGTAACCCTCGATTCAACTCTGGGTGAAACAGGCTCACGTTATCAAGGATTTCTGACAGCGAAAGCAGATGGAACAGAGCTTGTCCGTACGACAATGGCCATGGTCAAGGAAGAGGAACGTTACCCGCTGACCCTGAATGCAACTGATCGTGACGGGGAGAAAGGACTTGCTTATGTTGTGTTGTTCAGTGAAAAGATGGAGCCTGAAGTCGTGGCTGTTGATGGATCACTCGAGCTTCGATTGCCACCTGGTACGTATTCAGCCATGTCACTTATGGATGTAGATGCTGATACAGATGATATGGGGGTTGCGCTTGTAGGGGATCCTGAAGTGAAACTGGACGGACCGAAGACGGTTGAGCTTGATGCACGTAAAGCCAAGGAAATCAAAGTAGTCGTTCCAAAGAAAGCCGAAGCGAACTATAAGCGTCTGGAATATCATCAAACCATCGGAGACATGCCGATGACAAGTCTTTACTTAATGCCTGTCTGGATTGATAAGATGTATGCCGTACCGACTAAAGAAGTGAAGAGTGGGTATTTTGAGCAGCTGACACGCTGGCGTCTGACAAAGCCGACCTTGACAATTAATTTTAAAGGGAAAGAATTGGATGATATCCCACTGGCGGGAAGTACGTTGTTAGATGGGAAGTATAATCTGTCCACAGTCTATGCGGGTAAAGGGAGCGCTGCTGACTTTGATCGCCTCAAAGCAAAAGGAAAAGCTGTCGTAGTCGATCGTAATGCAGAAGTGAGCGTGTCCCAGCAAGCGACAAATGCTGCTGAAGCAGGGGCAAAGCTTGTGATCATTGTGAATAATGAAGACAAAGAATTCAGTGTATACGCGGGAACTCCTGAATATACCGATAATCCTGTTGCTGTTGCGGGTATTAGTAAAAGCGAAGGGGACAAGCTCGTCAAAGCGGTCCGTTCAGGAAATGTAAAGTTAAAGGTGGAAGGAACGGTCGATTCACCTTACCTTTATGATTTGATGGATGTGCATGAAGGCTCAATTCCTAAAGATTTGACCTATGCACCAAAAGGGAAGCAATTAGCGAAAATCGAAACAAATTATACTTCACCTGTTGAAACGGATGGCGGGGAGTTCCGATATGATCTGCGCCCTCACACGATGAGAGCAATTGGATTCCTGCAAAAAGTGTCACTGCCAAGCGCCCGGACTGAATATGTATCGGCGACAGAAGGCACAGGTTGGTATCATCAGGCAAACGTACTCGATGAGACCTGGCAGGTGCGACAACCGCTGATGACCTATGATGGAGGAGAGAAAATTTCTGAGAACTGGTTCTCGCCAGTGGTTCGTCCGAGTCTCGGAGATGGATACTGGCCTCCGAGAAGACAGGGTAACTCACTTCAAATCAATGTTCCTGCATGGGCTGACGGCGGGAAAGGGAACACCGGTGGCACGGATTGGGATGTCTCAAACCAAAATCAGACCACCCAGTTATACAAAGGTGACATGTTACTGAAGGAAGGAAAAGGGCAGTCCTTGAATGTTTGGGACATCTTACCGCAAGAACGCACTCAATACCGATTCGTCACAGATGCCAAACGGGATGAAAACCGCTGGAACACTTCTACACGCACCCATACGGAGTGGACATTCTGGACAGAAGCAACAGAGAATTGGATGGAAGACCTGCCATTCCTGATCCTTGACTATAAGGTGGATACAGATGTGAATGGAGACGCCCTATTGAATCGTCCAACCGAACTCAAACTTTCTGTAGAGAAGGTAGAAGGAGCCATCGGTTATGGGGATGTAAAAGATGCAGCCTTAGAAGTGTCCTTCAACGAAGGGAAGTCATGGAAGAAAGTAAAGCTTGAACGGGATGGAGATACGTTCAAAGCGATCATCAACAACCCGAAAAATGCCAAGAATGTATCACTGAAAGCCAGTGCCTGGGATGATAAAGGGAATAAGATCAGCCAGGAAATTATAAAGGCTTATGGATTGAGATAGATTTATAGTAGGAAGATGCCTGAATCATCAGGGCATCTTCTTTTATTTCACTGAAACCATTTTGGCATAGGCCCGTATAGTAAGGTGACAAACGTTAAGAGTAGCTCTTTACTGAGAGACTATTACGAGGATTTGATCTAGGAGGAAGAATGATGAATAAACCTTTGGAAAGTATTTTCTTTCTGTCCGTCTGGATCGGGAAATGGATTGGAAAAAGAATTGGGAGAGAAGTAAAGGGGCTTATCAGTTTCGTACTCATCTACTTCATCTTTAAATTACTCCTCTCAATCTTGACCGATATGATTGGAAGTCCGTTCATTGATCAGTTGTTTTACTTTTTCAATACATATCTTTTGTTAGGAATGTTTTATGTATATGCTTATGATTGGAAGAGCTCAAAAAAATAGTCCTGGCAGATTAGAGAGACCAATAGGAGTTCATGAAGGAGTCAATTATTAATTGAAAGGAATGACTGTATGAAACCTGAAATCGTAAATGTACACTCTAAGAAACTGATCGGAAAATCCAAGATGATGTCCCTTGGGGAGGATGCAACAAGAGAACTGTGGCAAAGCTTCATGCCTCATCGGAATTCGATTCCTCATCGTGTAGATGAAAAACTATATAATATGAAGGTATTTAAACAAGGGACTGATGTGAGGAATTTAAACCTTACTACTCCTTTTCTTAAATGGGCTGCTATAGAAGTAGAGTCCATTGAAACTGGACTGAATGGGATGGAGACCTATACTCTTCAAGGTGGACTGTACGCCAAATTTCTTCACCGCGGTCCCGCTAGTCGTTTCCACCAAACCCTTGAGTATATTCACACAGAATGGATGCCTGCATCCGAATACAAGCTAGACGATCGCGAACACTTCGAACGCTTCGACGAACACTATAACCCAGCCAATCCCAACTCAGTCGAAGAGGTCTGGATTCCCATTAAGAGAGGGACGGACCTCTAAATTCCAGGCAAACCCCAGTAGGGACGGACCTTCATTTGCAAAAATGAAGGTCCGTCCCTTTATAGTTGATTCAGCTTCTTCCCGATGTGCTGGAAGTAGTTGATCATGAAGGGGTGAAACTCTTTGGAGGTTCGCGTGAAATGTCTTCGTTTGGACCAGCCGAGGCCGATGGTGCGCACGCAAGTTGGGCTTTTGATCCGGATTTTGTGAGGAAATGGTGTCCGGCGATTCATCCATGAGATGGCTGGGATGAAGGCGATGCCGAGACCTTGCCTGACCAAGTCCCCTATGACGCCGGGTTCATCTCCTTCGAAGGAAATCACGGGTGAGAATCCCGCCTGTAAACAGATCTCATCTGTCAGGTTCCTGAGGCCGTACCCTGTATTCATGCTGATGAACGGTTCATCCTTCACTTCGATTAAATCGATTTCCTCCCTGTCTTCCAACCAGTGACCGGGAGGGACGATGAGGAAGATTTCCTCTGTCATCAGCGGCTCCCATACGATATCTTCATCATCTTCCAAGGGGATGGAAGAAATGCAGTAATCCACTTCACCATTTTTTAACTGTTCTTTCATTTCAGCCATCGAGTGGACGAATTGCTGAAATCGGACGTGGGGATTATCCTTCAAGAACGACCCGACCAGATCCGGTAGGACCCTTGGGATGGTGACGGCCATCCGGATGGTATGTTCCTCTAGGTTCATCGCCTCCCTGATCTCTCTTTTTCCTTCATAGATTTCCATGAATATACGTTCTACCCGGTTAAGAAAGAGTTTTCCAAAGCGGTTTAGTTTGATCTGTCGGTGCTGTCGTTCGAATAACGGCACTCCCAGATCTTCTTCCAGACGTGCAATCGTCTTGCTGAGTGAGGGCTGGGCAATTCTTAGTTCCTCTGCAGCCCTGGTCATATGTTCCAGTCGGGCAACGGTCTGAAAGTAGTGGAGCTGTTGTAGTTCCATAAGAACACATCCTTTCATAGACTGAAAGCTATATATGTATAACTCATTATGTATTATACATTATCATTTTATCCACGTATGATAAATGGATGTAAATGAGTATAAGAAGGAGTTTGTTATGAAAGGATTCACATTATTAGTACAAGATTTAAAAGCCATGGTCAGCCATAAGCACAGAAGGATCGCCCTGGGCTTTCTTCTTTTAGTTCCATTAATCTATTCGGGTTTATTCCTGTCAGGCTACTGGAATCCATACGGAAAGCTTGAACAATTACCTGTTGCCATCGTCAATGAAGACGAGGGAAGCGTAATGGAGGATGAACCGATAGAGGCAGGGAAGGATTTTGTAAAGGAACTGAAAAAGTCAGAAGATCTGAACTACAAGTTCGTTTCCTCTACTAAGGCCAATGAAGGTCTTAAAGAAGGCACGTACTACATGGTCGTGACCATCCCTAAAGACTTCTCGGAAAAGGTGAGCACCTTGATGGATGAACATCCCGAGCCTGCCGAACTACTTTATAAGGACAACCCTGGTAAAAATTTCGTCGCCTCGCAAATCAGTTCGAGTGCCACGGAAAAAATGAAAAGCAAGCTGTCTGATACGATTTCCAAATCCTATGCAGATGGAGTGTTCTCAAAGTTTGAGGAATTAGGGAAGGGATTAACGAAAGCGAGTGATGGAGCGAACCGGCTGCATGAAGGGATCGCAGATGAAAAGGCAGGAATGAACAAGTTTGCAGCCGGAATCGACTCACTTGGTGAAGGTTCTCTCACTCTTCAAGCTGGCAGTGAAAAACTATCTGATGGAGCAGGTTCCTTTGAAAGTGGGCTTCATCATCTCGATTCAAGCTCAGCTCAACTAGCCGGCGGGATGAAGAGCCTGTCACAAGCCGGAGAGAAAATGAATAATGGCACCGAACAACTGGCGAGTCAAACGAAACAGCTTGCAGGTGCAGAGAATAGGCTTACAGAGCAGCAAACGGAAGCGAACCAAGAGGCAGAAGAGCTGAAAAACCAGCTTCAAGCCTATCAGGAATCACATCCAGAGGCGGAAAACGATCCTGCATTCGCAACAATTCAATCACAGGCGGAAAAATTGTCAGCCTCCACCTCGGAGCTTGAAAATGAACAAGTGAAACTTCATCAACAATCAGAACAGCTTGCCGGTGGGCAAAGTAAGCTGCATGCAGGTTTTTCCCAATTTGCAGACAAACTGAACCATGCATCCAACGGGGCTTCTGATTTAGCGTCGGGTACATCCACGCTCTCTTCCGGCTTTGCCGATTGGAACAAGGGCTTCAGAACCCTGACTGCAGGAATCGACCGCTTAACCAACGGAACGGACAAGTTTTCTTCAGGAGTCGGTGCTTTGAATGAAGGATTGACAAACCTGGAAGCAGGCTCAGGAGAATTATCATCGAAACTCAGGGATGCTGCAGAAAAAACTTCAGCCGTTCATTCAACGGATGAGTTATCATCCATGTTCTCAGATCCCGTCCATCTTGTGAAATCCAATGTGTCCAAGGTTCCGAATTATGGAACAGGGATTGCTCCCTATTTCTTGTCATTGGCGTTATACGTCGGAGGAATCATGGCAGCGAATATCCTGCCACTCGCTAGACGCAATGATCTTCGCGTAAATGGAACGACCCATTTCATCAATAAATTGGGATTGGTGTTTTTCATCGGGGCCATTCAGGCACTCATTGTCGACGGGGTCCTTTTGTTTGGATTCCATTTAGAGGTCGTGAATATACCGCTGTTTATCCTATCGAGTGTCATCGTTTCTTTTACGTTCATGACATTTATCTTCATGCTGATCACCGTGTTCGGTTTCGTCGGGAAGTTTCTGGCCGTCACCTTCCTTGTCCTGCAATTGGCGACATGCGGAGGGACCTTCCCGAGAGACTTGAATACACCGATATTGCGCATCATTGGGGAGAACTTACCGATGGCGCACTCATTAAGCAGCTTCCAGGAAGTCATTACCCTCGGGGACTTTACTCAGCTGACGCACCAGCTGTGGATCCTGTTTGCTTATTTGGCTGTGGCCGGTGGGATCGCCTGGTTTACCACCCATATGCAACATTCCAAAGCCGCTGAAGTCGCGGAATGATCATAAAAATGCCTGCCCCCGATCGAAAGGGGGGCAGGCATTTTTTGTTAAGATAAGGCATCCATGACATATCTCTTCGTTACATCCTGATAAAATCCGGCCTGGACCGTCAAAACGGATACAATCATGACATTAAGGACTTTGGTGAGGTTTTCCTCCGCAATTCCGTCAAACGTTGCCAGCATAGCCCGGCACTCATCCTTGATGAATCCATCGATATGCTCGTTCACTGAACCATCCGCCGTTTTGATTGACGGGAGGGACTGGTGGTGGATCTGATCGAAAATGGATGCATAGGCAAGATAAAGATCCGTGGGATTGACGATGTCATCGGTTCGGTCTTCAATATTATTGAACACAAGAGTCAGGATCTTACGAATTGATTCGAAATCAAGGGTCGCTTTCAGGTCTTCGACGATGAATAACATGGCGGCCTGTTCGGTGGTGTACTTTTTACCGAGTTGGGGGGACCCGATCAATCCTCTTACATCCCGTTTCACCCAGTTCTGGACGGTGCTTTGGGGAAAATTGGTGAATTCGATCAGGTTTCCCAGGGAGACGATCTCTTTAAGGGAAAAGCCGATGTCGCCTTTGACTGGTTTAAGGATTTTTTGGATGATGGGAGGACGCTCCCTTTGAATGGGGTCCGACCAAATTGCCCCGATCACCGCATGTGGAGTCCTGCTCGCAGTGCCGTTCAGAGAGAGCAGCAGGTCGGCCATATTTTTGCGTGTCAGTTTAAACGTTTCCATCGTGATTACCCCGTCTCTTTTGCAAATATCTTCTTCTATACTACTGGTTAGGTGAAGTCTCGTCAATTTCACCTTTTGCTTGTATTTTGAACATGAAGGATTTATAATATTATCAGATACAGGTTCATTTGAACTTGAAATAGGAGTGAGAAAAGATGGGGAAACGAATATTTTATTTCCTGTTAACGAACGTTTTAGTACTACTGACGATTAGCATCATTTTTTCCGTCACAGGAGCGGGGAATTACATCACGGCTTCAGGCGGATTGGATTTAGGGGCACTGCTCGTATTCAGTGCGATCATCGGTTTTTCCGGATCGTTCATCTCTTTAGCGATGTCACGCTGGATGGCGAAGAGGATGATGGGTGTACAGGTATTGAATCCGGATGGGGCTTTATCATCTGAGGAACGTGCCGTTGTCGAGAAAGTCCACCGTCTATCAAAAGCGGCAGGACTCATGCATATGCCGGAAGTGGGAATCTACCATTCTCCCGAAGTGAATGCATTTGCAACAGGACCTTCTAAGAAACGCTCCCTTGTTGCCGTTTCAACTGGATTGCTTCGTGAAATGGATGATGATGCGGTTGAAGGTGTCATTGCCCATGAAGTGGCCCACGTGGCGAACGGGGATATGGTGACGATGACCCTGCTGCAAGGTGTGGTCAATACATTCGTTGTCTTCCTCGCACGGATCGCCGCATGGATTGCATCCCGATTTGCAAGGGAAGAAATGGCACCGATCGTGCATTTCATTGCTGTGATCGTATTCCAAATCGTCTTCTCGATTTTGGGAAGTCTAGTTGTCTTCGCTTATTCACGTCATCGTGAGTATCACGCAGATAGAGGCGGAGCGGATCTTGCCGGTAAGGATAAAATGGTCCATGCCCTTCAGATGCTGAAAGCTTACTCAAGCCGCATGAAGGGGGAAGACGACACGGCGATTTCTACGTTGAAAATCAATGGACGACGTAAATCGGCGATGTTCTCGACTCACCCGGATTTGGATGAGCGGATCAGCCGTTTGCAGGCGAAATAATAGAAGATTAAAAGGTGTCTGACTCCATTAAGGGGAGTCGGGCACTTTTTTTATGGGTTCTTATCAGCATCCCAAACCATCTCTTCGCTGTCCTTTACATCACGTTAACATTATTTCAGAATAGTTTTACGTTTGGTTAATCTCCTATTTACTTTGGTTCCCTATGATGAGGGTGTAATACAAAAGAAAACAAAAATGATTCAAAACTAGGAGGAGACATCCATGAAGAAGAACTCATTGTTAAAGGTATTAACGGTTGGGGTGACTTCCGCTTTCCTTATGGCGGGCTGTTCTGGAAATGATAACGCAGAAGGAAGCAAGATCGATACTAGTAATCTATCATTGGATCAAATAGAAAAGAAGGCAAAAGAAGAAGGGGAAGTGAACTCAGTCGGAATGCCTGATTCATGGGCAAACTGGGGACAGACATGGAAGGATATCTCAAAAAAATATGATATCAAGCATACAGATACAGACATGTCGAGTGCTGAGGAACTTGCCAAGTTTGAAACAGGAAATGTCGATGTAGGAGATGTAGGTGTGGCATTCGGTCCCCTTGCGGAAGAGAAAGAATTGACGCTTCCATATAAACCGACGCACTGGGATGAAATCCCCGATTGGGCGAAAGACGACAATGGAGACTGGGTGGTCGGCTATACCGGCACCATGGCTTTCATTATCGATAAGAATAACGTGAAGAATCCGCCTTCTTCATGGAGTGACCTCCTAAAGGGTGACTATAAGGTGGATGTAGGTGACGTGATGAAAGCCAATCAGGCTCAATTCGCTGTCCTCGCAGCAGCATTTGCCAACGGTGGAGACGAGAAGAATATTGAACCGGGGATCGAGTTCTTCCAAAAACTCGCGAAACAGAAGCGCCTGCAGACGACGGATCCATCCTTGACGTCTCTTGAAAAAGGGGAGACAGATGTCGCGATTGTGTGGGATTTCAACGCACTGAACTATCGTGATCAAATTAATAAAGATCGTTTTGAAGTCGTGATTCCATCAGATTCATCTGTCGTGTCGGGATATGCGAATGTCATCAATAAAAAGGCCAAAGATCCACACGCAGCAATGCTGACACGTGAATACATCCTATCTGATGAAGGACAGGCAAACCTTGCCCGAGGTTATGCAAGACCGATCCGTGAAGATGTGGAGCTGCCAGAAGATGCGAAAGCAAAGCTTCTTCCTGATAGCATGTATAAGAATGTACGACCGGTAGAGGATGCAGGCGCATGGGAAAAGGCAACAAAAGCCCTACCGCAAAAATGGCAGGAAGAAGTGTTGGTCCATGTCAACTAACGATAAGCTGATCTTCATCATGATCGACGGTCTTCGTTTTGACACGGCTGTAGATAATATGGGATATCTCCATCATTTGGTGGAGAAGGGACAGGCTTCACGATTTAAGGTGATCTCCGAGGTGCCGAGCATGTCCCGGCCCCTTTACGAAGTCTTGTTGACAGGAACACCTCCCTATCAAAATGGTATCACGTCCAATCAGGTTGTCCGTGGCTCAAAGGAAGAGAGCATCTTTCACTTAACGAGTAAACAAGGATTGAAGAATGCAACGGCAAGCTATCACTGGGTGAGTGAGCTCTATCATTCCGCTCCATTCAACCCAATGACGGACCGCATCAAGCTTGACGGGAATGGCCCGATTCAGAACGGAATTTTCTATTGGGAGGATCACTATCCAGATACTCATCTATTTGCAGATGCCAACTATATGAAAACGACGAAGGATCCTGATTTCCTCTACATTCACAGTATGAATGTAGACGATGATGGACACAAATACACGGCGGATTCAGCCGGATACAGAAATCGTGTGATCGCCGTGGACGTCATGCTTGCGTCTATTCTTCCAGATTGGATCAAGGAAGGATATCAGATCATCATTTCTGCTGATCATGGCATGAATAAGGATGGTCAGCATGGAGGAACGACGAGGGAAGATCGGGAAGTCCCGTTATTCGTCATCAGTCCGAAAATCGAAGCGGGAATCTATGAAGAGGAGGTTCCTCAGCTTCAAATCGCACCATTCGTATGTAAACTATTAAACATTCAACCGTCACCTGCCATGCAGGAAATAACGATTCCAGGCCTCGTTTAGGTCATGTAGTCCCAATCAGGGTGATGGGTAACTACCCTGTCATCCTGAGCACAGGGACAATGGTGTAAAAGGAGTGAATACTAATGAAAAAGAGGAGATCCGGAATTTTTTTGACAATGGTCCCTTTGTTGGCCTTTATTCTATTATTCTTACTCGTTCCTTTAGTTTCAATGATTCATGCAAGCTTTACAAAGGGTGGGGAAACATCTTTCACTATTGAAAATTACCTGGAGATTTTTACGAATCCCTATTATTATAAATCGTTTGAAAACAGTATTATCATTTCATTCTCATCCACAGTGGTAGCGATTATCTTTGCGCTCTTTGCCGCATATGCCATTACGTTTTTCCGTAAAAAGACTCAGGACCGGATTTTAGTACTTGCAAATCTGACTTCCAATTTCGCAGGGATTCCATTGTCCTTTGCCTTTATTGTCTTATTGGGAAATAGCGGTGTGTTTACGATTTTAGCGGAGAAACTGGATGTGGCTTTGTTGAATCATTTTAATCTGTATTCTTGGACTGGCCTCATTCTCATCTATATTTACTTTCAATTGCCCCTGGCCGTCATGCTCATGTTCCCTGCATTCCATGGCATCAAGGAGCAGTGGAGGGAATCGGCTTATCTTCTCGGTGCATCACCGCTTATGTTCTGGAAGCGAATCGGGATTCCAATCCTGCTGCCGAGCGTCGCAGGGACAGCGAGCATACTGTTTGCGAATTCAATGGGAGCTTATGCCTCTGCCTATGCGTTGACAGGAAGTACGTATAATCTTGCTACCATCAGGATCGGGGCGTTGATATCAGGAGACATCTTTGCTCAGCCTGAACTTGGAAGCGCCCTTGCCGTGTTATTGGGCGTCACCCTGATCGTTGCGATGTTGATCAATGAATGGCTCACTAGGAAGGTAAGGAGGGATGTAGGATGAAGAAAAGCCGTTTATCGTTCGTTCCCCTGGTCATTGTGTTTGCTTATTTAATTTTGCCACTATTAGCAACGTTCTTATATTCGGTTTCGACTAAATGGAATCAGACGGTTCTGCCTGAAGGGATCACGTTCAAGTGGTATACAGAGTTATTCAGTGACGGAGCATTCACTTCAGCCGTCCTGCGTTCCCTTATGCTTTCAGGAGGAGCCACGGTTCTTTCAGCACTAATCATGGTGCCTGCGATATTTGCCATCGTCGTCTATGCACCACGTTTGGAAAAAGGTTTGCAGGCGCTGGTACTTCTGACTTATGCCATGCCGGGAGTCATTATGGCAGTAGGGCTGTTAAGGGCGTATTCGAAAGTGGGAGTTCCCATGGTCCTGGTGACGGTCGGTGCGTATTTCATCGGGATCATGCCGTATATGTATCAGGGTACCCGAAATAGTCTCAGAAACATTCATGCCGTATCCTTGATGGAATCGGCTGAACTGCTGGGGGCATCCAAGGTATCGGCCTTCAGGAAAATCATCGTTCCCAATATCATGACGGGCATCCTGGTGTCAGCCCTTCTTTCATTCTCGATTCTATTTGGGGAATTCGTCCTGGCGAACTTATTGGTCGGTGGCAGCTATGAAACCGTACAAATTTATTTGTATCAGCAATTAAAGAAAAGTGGTCATTTCTCCAGTGCCATCGTCGTGTGTTATTTCGTATTCATCAGTATCCTATCAAGCTTGGTAGTGAAATTTGCCCAGCGTAAAAAGGAGTCGTTCTAATATGAGCTTTATCACATTGAATCACATCCAAAAATCCTTTGAAGGCCAGACGGTCATTCAAGATATGAATCTGGAAATCGAGAAAGGGGAACTTGTGACGTTCCTGGGTCCAAGCGGCTGCGGGAAGAGTACTCTCCTCAGGATGGTTGCAGGTCTTGTCACACCGGAAGAAGGTTCCATTTCGATTGATGGAAGAGATGTAACCCATGTCTCGCCGAAGTATAGAGGAGTGGGAATGGTGTTTCAATCGTATGCCTTGTTTCCAAATATGAATGTGTATGAAAATGTCGCCTTCGGATTGAAGATGAAGAAGATGGGGAAGGACGATATTCATGAAAAAGTGATGAGTATGATTGAGCTGGTAGGATTGACAGGTAAAGAAAAAGCATATCCCCATGAGTTATCGGGTGGTCAGCAGCAAAGGGTGGCTCTTGCGAGAAGTGTTGTTGTCGAGCCGAAAGTCCTCCTGTTGGATGAACCCCTGAGTGCTCTTGATGCTCAGATCCGTAAGAATCTTCAACAACTGCTACGTTCAATTCAGCAGAGACTAGGCATTACGATGATTCTTGTGACCCACGATCAGGAAGAGGCCATGGTTGTGAGTGATCGGATTGTGCTTCTGAATAATGGGCAAATGGTTCAGAGCGGCCATCCTCATGATATCTACATGAATCCTGCTACAGAATTTTCAGCACGATTCATAGGACATTATAACGTCCTGGGTGCACATGATCTAAAGACTTTGTTCGGACAGGCTCTTAAGGCAGACGGGATGTATGCCATCCGCCCGGAAGCGTTTCAAAGAACTGAATCCGGTCCCTCTTATGCCATAAAAGGCGTGGTGAAAGACGTGGCAGTATTAGGAAACATCGTCCGCTATTCCATGGAATCAAACTCTGTGTCTTTTTCAGCCGACTTACTTCAGCAACGAAACTCTGGTCTATCTCCAGAAAGTGAAGTCACACTATATATTTTAAAAGAGGATGTGATTCCCCTGGCATGAGTGCATTTGCATCGGACCGGCACAAATTAATAGAAGACATCCTTCAAGAGGATGAGAAAATATATGTCACACAATTAGCAGAAAAAATGGGTGTGACACCTGAAACCATCCGAAAGGATCTGGCGTTTCTAGAGAAAGAAAATCGTCTCACCCGCGTCCATGGAGGAGCGGTGAAATACGTCCCTGTCGTCCAAGAGCCGTTGTTCCGGCAAAAGATGAACGTCCAGCTGGAGGCGAAACGGAGGATTGGTAAACTTGCCTCCCGTTATATTCAAGACGGGGATACAATCATGCTAGATGTTGGTACCACCACCTATCAATTGGCAAATGCTCTTGCCGGGCTTCAGCGTTTGACGATCGTCACTAATTCCCTGGCTTCGGCGGAAATCATCAATAAGAGTCTTGAGGCTAAGGTCTTTGACGGGAAGCTTGTCATGCTTGGCGGGATGAGCAATCCTGAACAGAAATCCGTATCAGGTGCCATGACGATTCAAATGCTCCGTCATTTTCAATTTGACAAAGTGTTTCTGTCTTGTGGAGGGGTCACCATGACAGATATTTTCGATTACGATTTGGAAGAATCCCTTGTGTCTGAAAACGTCATGAATCAGGGAAGGGAAATCTATCTGCTGGTTGATTCCTCCAAATTGAACCAGACTTCCTTTTGCAGAATCGGTCCAATGGCAAAACTTGACTATGTGGTATGTGATGCACCGATGCCCAAAGAATGGCAGAAAAGTAAGCATCGTACGTTTAAAAAATGGATTTCACCATAAGGAGGAGACCTCATGAGTGTCGATTATCATGTACATCTGGAAGAAGGGCCTTACTCATTTCGATGGCTGGAACGTACGAGCCGGGCACTTCAGCATTTTTATCCTGTAACAGGGGAGGCCCATCACAGAAGCTGGATTCAATCCAGCTATAAGCTTCTGAGTGAGCGGTTGGAAAAAGGCCCATATTCATCCGAATGGCTGGATTTATACTTACAGAAAGCCAAGGAACGAAACTTGAAAGAAGTAGGTATTGTCGATCATTTATATCGTTTCAGGGAAACGAGAGACTATTTCGAGAAGAACATGGATATTAGTGAAACGGACCTGGGGAGAAAACAACACCAGTGGTTGAAGCAGGTCATGACCGAAAACATGGGAGACTATGTCGACTTCATAGAAAGTCAAAAACAGAAGTGGGCAGAGCATGGCATTAAGCTGAAGCTTGGGATGGAAGCTGACTACTTTCCTGGTTGCCATAATCAGTTGAAGGAATTGTTATCGACGCATAGATGGGATTATGTGATCGGTTCGGTTCACTTTGTGGATGGGTGGGGATTTGATAACCCTGAAGCCATAGACCAATTTGAGCACTATGGATTAGAAGATTTGTATGGACGCTTCTTCCAGATTGTTGAAGAAGCCATCCGTAGCGGCTTATTTGACTTCGTCGCCCACCTCGACAATCTGAAAGTCTTCAACTTCAGACCCCATGAAGAAATTCTTCTCCCCCATTACGAGAAGGTTGCACGTGCATTGGTAGATACCAATACAGCGACAGAAGTGAATGCCGGTTTATTCTATCGCTACCCAATTAAAGAGATGTGCCCGAGCCCGAGCTTTCTGAAAGTGCTGGCTGAGGCAGGTGTGAGGTTCACAACCTCTTCTGATTCCCACTTCCCCGATGATATCGGACTTTATGTAAATGAAAACACAGAGCGGTTAAAGGCATTGGGGATTCACCAGATTGCGACTTTCTAAGTCATAGAATTGATTTTTTATAGTTTAATCGTTTATGTGCCTGTCTCCGTTAGTGGGGACAGGCGCCTTTTTATGTTTTCTCATGAAAATGATAAACATTCCTCTATGAAATGATTCTATTCTTTTCCCCTTGCCGTGACCATTTGTACAAGCTGTGAATATTTTACTAGTAAAGGAGGATACAAAATATGGTAAAATCTAGTGATTATTTAATAGCATTGGATGATGGTCACGGTCTTGGGACAGCTGGTAAACGGACGCCTTATATTCCGTCCATCGGAAGGCAGATCCAGGAAAATGAATTCAATGAAAAAGTGACCTTATTTTTGAAATGGGAATTGGAGAGATGTGGATTCCGGACGCTGTTAACGGCTCCGACCGATGCAGATACCCCGCTTCAGGCGAGAACCGATGCCGCGAATTCCATGGGGGCGGATGCATTGGTTTCCAATCACTACAATGCCTTCGATGGGAAGTTTGATGACCCGGGGAAGGATGCAGAAGGGCATTCGCTTCATGTATATTATAATGATGCAAAGGATAGGAAACTTGCTGAGAGCATTGCAAAGTACTTGAAACAGGGGACAAAGCAAGTGTACCGGGGGATCATTGAGCAGAATCTTCATATGACGAGGGAGTTTGATGGGCCGGCGGTGCTTGTAGAGAATGGGTTCATGGATAATGAGAGGGAAGCGTTGCTCATGATCAACGAGGATTTTCAACGTGAGACGGCAAGGGAGCAGGCACTGGGAGTGTGTGATTTCTTCGGGGTGCCATATGTGGCTGCAGGCAACGGCGGAAACGTCGGGTCACCTCCCGTATCCGGTGGGACAAGCACCGGAAATGTTGTCGGCAAACGCGTTGAGAGTATTTACAGAGGAGCAGAAGGTCTTGACTTTTACAGCCGGCCTACTTTTGATGATACCTACCGTGCTGGAATACTGAAGTACGGGTATGGATTTCCGACGATTGTCCGGAAGCTGAAGGTGGAAGGGGCCAATATGTATGAAGTCATGAACTCCAGGGGGCATGTGTATTATGTGACCGCATCACCGAAATATGTGAAGGTGGAAGGAAGTGGACAGCAGGGGGGCCAAGCCTCACCGCCGCCTGCAACAGGAGGGCCGATTGCCATTGGGGAAATCACCATAATAGGAGTCGCCAATGCCGCCATCATACAAGATCGTCCGGATCGTTTGACATCCAAAGATCTGGGTACCATCAGAAAAGGCCGTACCATTCCCGTCACGGGATCCGTCAGAGGGAAAAACAGCAGCTCAGGCTATTGGGAAGTCGTCTACAACGGAAGACGAGCTTATATCACCGGTGAATTCGGACGTTACAAAGCCTATTAGTCTGTTTCTATCAAAGAGGAGCCTTGCATGCAAGGCTCCTTCTTTGTGTTGTTTGCCCCTATATCCCTGTTGCATTCCGCCTCCATTTTTAATAAAGTATAGAGTTAGAGAGCAATTTGAAGGAGGACGTAGATAGTGTCGAATATCAAACCGGAAACGATGGTTGCTACTATAGAAGAATTAGATCAAAAAGGCTCGGGACAGGCTGTGATCTGGCGTGAGAATGAGCTGGGGAATCCGAAGAAGCTGCGACTCACCATCCCTCAGACCCTGATCGGGGAAAAGGTGAAGGTGACGGTCGATCAACCGGACCGCAGGAGACGTAAGGCAATGGCGGATGAAATCCTGGAGGCGAACCCAGAGCGCATCGAGCCACCTTGTCCACATTTTGATCGCTGTGGAGGTTGTGTGTGGCAGCATTGGGACTATGAGGGTCAGCTGAAGCACAAGACCGATCATGTGAAAGAAGCTCTTAAAGGGCAGGGGTTTGATCCCGCACTTGTCCGTGACACGATGGGAATGGACAACCCTTGGCGTTACCGCAATAAGATGGAGTTTACCTTCTCACCGGAGGGAGAACTTGGTTTACATGAGCAGGGGAATTTCCGGAAGATCATTTCACTTGAAACCTGCCTGATTGCAAGTGAGGAGATGGTGGAAGCGACGATGGAAGTCGCTGATTGGGTGAAGGATCATGACTTGCAGGGGTATGACAAAGATAAGCATGAAGGGTTATTGCGCCATTTGATGGTTCGCCAATCGTTTGCGACGGGTGAATTAATGCTTGCTGTGTTCGCTACGGAAGCACCTGATCTCCACTCAGATGCGGTTAAAGATTTAATGAAACGTGTTGAAGAGAAATTCCCACATGTGAAGAGTCTATTATGGCTTGAAAACACGGCATGGGCTGACCGTACCCAGGCAGAGGAAATCCACCTGCTTTCGGGACGTGATTTCATCTATGACGAAATGGACGGCTACCGTTTCCGCTTATGGTTCGATACGTTCTTCCAAACGAATCCGACTCAGGCACAGAAGCTTGTGGACCTGGCGGTTGAGATGAGTCAGCCGAAGAAAACGGAGAAGATGATCGATCTTTTCTGTGGAGTAGGGACATTCTCCCTTCCATTTGCAAGCAAAGTAGAGGAGCTTGCTGGTATCGAGATCGTGGAAAGCTCCATTGAATCGGCGAAACGGAATGCAGATGATAACGGAATCTCCAATACGACATTCCTCGCAAAGGATGCACGGAAAGGAATCGACCAGATGCTCGAAACGTTCGGTCACCCACAGCTGTTGATGCTGGATCCGCCGCGTTCCGGTGCAGGAGGTAAGGTGATGAGAAGGATCGGACGTGCAAAACCGGAGCGGATCGTGTACGTTTCATGCAACCCGGATACATTCGCGACGGATATCAAGGAGCTTGAGCCATTCGGCTACACCCTTGATGCCGTTCAACCTGTAGACCTTTTCCCTCATACTGTACACGTGGAATGTGTTGCCACACTGACATTGAACGTATAGCAAAGACGGATGAACTGCACATAGTAAAATCCCTGCCCAACGATAATTGGCAGGGATTTTTTTTGAGGGACGGACCTCTACTTCACACTCCGCCAAAGAACTTCTGGCCCGTTTAGAGGTCCGTCCCTCAAGATTCTTCTTTTATCGCCCTGGATTTGTTCGGAATATTGGTGAGGTTCCATTTGGCGCCGTCTCCGTTCGGATCGGTGATGCTTACAATGGGGGCGGAGAGGATCATTCCGGATAAGGTGTTTTCGTTGTATTCGAAGTCAAAGTATCCGATGTTGGGTGCGATGCCTTCACCCCAGAAGCCGTAGATTTCCTGGATTTTTGACTTTTGGATGGCTGGATTGAAGATCACCTCTAGTTTGTAACGTGAGTCCGGATTCACACGTTTCAATTTGATTTGGAAGTTCCCTTTTTCATCCACCACCCCGGTGCTTTCTGCAGCATATTCTTCGTCTTCTACCGCCTGCCAACTGATGACCTTTGGATAAGACTCGAATTTCCCATAATCCTTGATCCCGGCAAACATGATGCTATCCTCCGGCAGATTGGACTTTCCTTCGACGATGAGTTCATCTCCATTCAGCAGGACGTTTCCGGAAAAATCAATTCTGACCCCTGATGGTGCCTCGGGTTTTTGAGGCAGTTCCGTTGCCATTTCTACACGGCATCCAGTCAGGAGAATGACACAGGCAGACAGAATGTAAAGCAGTCGGTTACTCAATGGAATCCCTCCTTTGAAGCACTGCTGAATGAAAAAGGGTCCTCAAGCCTAGAAGGAGATGCCGGTATGTCAGTGGAGGTCTGTCCCTCACTGACCGGGAGCGCATCTTCCAACAGAACCTCTTTTAAAAATCTGGTGATCTCATTGATGCAAAAGATCGAGACGGCAAAGAATGCGAGAGGGGTCAGCACCAGCCATGTATGAAGAAAGATCATCTGAATATTGATACTCATCGTGGCTGCCCACTCATTTGTGAAAGAGAAGTATTCCGGAATTGGCGTGTCAATACCGAAATCTGCTATTTTCAGCCCTCCCAGGCAGATGTGAAGAACTCCAAGCTGAATCAGTAAGTAAAGGGTTTGGGAAATCTGTTCTGAAAACATGACCAGGGCATGGCGGCTGAATTGAGGGCGCAGGTGCTGTTTGATGATGTGAAATCTGCTTGCGCCTATTTGCCTGGAGACTGAAATGAAATCATTCTTCAAATATTCTTTCATTTCCTCTCCCAAATACATTCCAAGTGAAGGAATGACAATGATGGCGATCACGACAACCTCAATGATCAGAAATTGAAATGAATACAAAGCCCCGGATTCAAAAGCATCCTGCAATGGCGTGAGGAGTACAAAGGCAATGATGGCAAGGGGGATAAAATTGAATGTATCCCCGACCCCTTTAATCATTTGTCTCAGTCCATCGGGAAGAAATGCATACAGCAATCCAAATGCGAACCCTCCGACCATTCGGAGAAGAGCAATGACGATGGCGGACAAGAGCGTGTATTTTGCTCCCGCCAGAAGTAAATAAAATACATTCCTCCCAAGTTTATCACTACCGAGAGGTGCCATTTGTTCCATGGTATAAGGAGGGTCTGCAATCACCCTTCCGGAATCATCCTTTAAATACGCGGGCCCGGGCTCTAGAAGATCCGGGAAAAGGTATGGCGCGATAAAGCTTGATGAAAGCATCAACAGCAGAAAGCCCATTGGTAGCCAAAATCTGAATGATCTTAAGATTTTCATCAGCCGACCTCCTCTCCGGATAACCATTTCTTCAGAATGGCTGAACCTAATGTAAACACGACGAAAAACGGTATGTAAATCATAAGCATCCCTATAAAGAACGCAGTGGGAGTATTGATAGACATATCCAAAAGCACATTCATGAACCCATTGATGTTAAATAAGATCTCGATGATCAAGAGGTTCGACAGCATGAGCAGGAAGATGGGTTTTATATGATAATAGAAATGGACCCATACATTTCGGAACAAATGAACCCATATGGTATAAGCTTTAGAAAACCCTTTGGAATACGAATACTCTACATATGGCTTCTCTTCTTCTTCACGAAGCTGAAACAAGAAATTCTTAGTTAAAAAAGCAATCGGCATGATTGCAAGGCAAACAATGGGAAGCAGATAGATCTTTTCATCGCCAAGAGTATAAATGTCGAACAGCAGAATATTGGTCTTCTTGAAAAACCAGACAATGAACAGCTGGATGAATACGATGATCATGACGTCCGGAAGTGAGTCCAGGGAGTCCAGTAGCCTGAAGCATATGCGATATACTTTCTTTGGCAGAAACATAAACAAGTAGCTTACGAGAGAAGATGCGATGGCGGCCAGGAAGAATGCAAGGAGTAAGAGAGAAAACGAATAGCCAAACAGTTGAAAAAATATAGGGTAAATCGGATAGCTTTTGGAGTCCATTGGATCGCCTACCATGATGATGATGGAGCCGGGATCCGATAAATTCTTACCCATTTCTTGCAACGTCTGTAGATATTTCCCCAGCATAATCACTAATTCATCATCGTAATCGAGTAACGAACCCGCCCCGCTGAACAGGAATAACCCGATACACGTGAGAACAAATTGCATGGGAAGACCCATAAATTGAAGTTTTCTCAGTAGAACCACCCCCGACTTCTTTTAGAATTAGTATAACTTCACATTACAAAAATTTCAAAATAATTTTAATTTTTACAATAATGTTAATTGGCTGGAAGGCTGCTTTTTGAATAGTTATAACAGTCAATGAAAAACCTATGAGTATGTGAACCTTACGAAAGGATGGTTGGATGAAGGACGAGCATTTATTAACCCAGACGGTAGCCCATCACCAACAGAAGAAGCAGGAGAAAAGGGAAGGGACCAAGCTCAGCTGGTGGCAACTGTCCCTGATCGGGATCGGGTCCGTCATCGGAGCAGGATTCTTTCTCGGAACGGGGTTATCCATCAAGACGGCCGGTCCGTCCATTCTCATCGACTATATGATCGCAGGAGTGACCGCTTATTTTGTGTTCAGTGCCCTGGCGGAAATGATCACCAATGATCCACAAAAGGGAACATTCAGGATTTACGCGAAGAAGGCATTCGGACATTCATTCGGCTTTGTCTCAGGATGGATGTATTGGTTATCAGGTATCCTGATTATGTCCAGTGAAATCGTGGCGTTATCGACGTTCACCCAGTTTTGGTTTCCCCACGTCCCGTTATGGATTTTCTCCATTCTTTATGCGGTCCTGGGTTTTGGCATCAATCTACTGGGGGCAAGTAATTTCGGTAAGATCGAATCGGTATTTGCCGTGATCAAATTGTCGACCTTGCTTATATTCATCGTTTTCGGTGCCCTGCTTTTGTTTCATATCATTACACCATCCGAGCTTCAATCTGCCAAAAATGCCGGTATTTCTCCTTTTATGCCAATGGGTATCAAGGGAACATGGGCGGCTTTGATTTTCGTGTTTTTTTCTTTTGGTGGCATTGCCGTTCTTGGTATCGCTTCGAATGAACTGCGTGACAAGAAAGATGTCCCGAAAGCGGGGAAGGGCACGCTTTTTTCCCTGGTGACGGTGTATGTTCTTTCCTTGTTCTTTGTCATGAGCATGGTGTCATGGACCAAGATCAACGAGTCAGAAAGCCCGTTTGTAACGGCGCTCTCGGCGTATCACATCCCGTTCCTTGATTCGATTTTCAATATCATCATCATCAGTGCGGCCTTCTCGACGATGGTCGGGGCCTTATTCTCCATTACGAATGTGATGATTTCCCTGGCTGTCGATGGAGATGCGCCGAAAGGATTCGCTGAAAAAAATGATCGGGGTGTGGCAGTGAAATCTTTGATGATCACAGCGATCGGGCTCGGTATATCGATTCTGTTTTCCTTTCTCCTCCCCAATGAAGTGTATGAATATATCACCACTGCAGCCGGAGTCATGTTGATTTTGAACTGGGGAATCATCCTTGTATCCCATATTAAGCTCCATCCAACTTATGATGCAGCGAATGGAAAGTTTAAGATGTTTGGCTATCCCTTTACCTCCTACCTCGGGATCGCTCTGATTCTCCTGGCGATTTCGGGTGCCATGGTCCACGCTAATCAGCGGATTGGGTTATTCATCTCATTGGGATTGATCGTTGTGATTTACCTTTCGTATTGGGGTGTTTTCCGGAGGGGCCATAAAGGACATTAGGGGGAAAGAAAGGTATAATGAAAGGGAGATAAAAGGGAACTTCACCAAAAAATCATAGAACATGTCTATGGTTTTTTGTTTTATTTATTGAACAGGAGGAGAGGACGATGATGGAAAAGAAAGCAGGTTGGAATCTCAAAAACAGCTATAAAAGCCTTCCTGGAACATTTTTCACCCTTCAGGTTCCTGAACCTGTGCGTGCCCCAAAGCTGGTGGTTCTAAATGATAGGGTTGCTGAGTCCCTAGGGCTCCATGCCGAAAAACTGGAGGCGGGTGTCTTGTCAGGCAATGAAATCCCTGAAGGAGCCGAGCCCCTTGCCCAAGCCTATGCGGGCCACCAGTTCGGACATTTCAATATGCTGGGTGACGGACGGGCTGTCCTGATTGGCGAGCAGATCACGCCGGAAGGAAAACGATTTGATATTCAGCTTAAAGGGGGAGGAAGAACTCCTTATTCCCGTGGAGGGGACGGTCGGGCAGGACTTGGTCCCATGCTCCGGGAGCACATCATCAGTGAAGCCATGCACGGACTTGGAATACCGACTACCAGGAGTCTAGCGGTAGTGACAACGGGTGATCCCATTTACCGGGAAACGGAACAAGAGGGTGCGATCCTGACAAGGGTGGCGGCCAGTCATCTCCGTGTCGGGACATTCCAGTTTGCTTCAAGATTCGGAGAGGTGGATGATCTTCGGGCCCTGGCAGACTATGCCCTGGAGCGCCATTATCCAGAGGGCATGGATGCTCCAAACCGCTACCTTTTCCTACTGAAGGAAGTCATCAAACGGCAGGCAGCCCTTATCGCCAAGTGGCAGATGGTGGGCTTCATCCACGGAGTCATGAATACTGACAATATGACGATCAGCGGGGAAACGATTGATTACGGACCCTGTGCTTTCATGGATGCGTATGATCCGAAAACGGTCTTCAGTTCCATCGATGCACAAGGAAGGTATGCATACGGGAATCAGCCGCCGATCGCTGGATGGAACCTCGCCCGCTTTGCTGAAAGCCTGCTCCCGGTCCTTCATCCTGAACAGGAAGAATCCCTCAAGCTTGCCCAGGAGGCGGTTCTGGAATTTCCTAAGTTATATGAAGGACACTGGCTTGACGGCATGAGGGCCAAGCTTGGGATATTCAATGAAGAAAAAGGGGATCGCGCGTTGGCTGAAGAACTGCTGGATCTCATGAATAAGCATCAGTCAGACTTTACGAATACGTTCCGGAGCCTGACATTGGGGCGTGAAGAGTCAGATGTATTCAACACATCTGAATTTACATCTTGGAAGGAACGATGGAAAGAAAGGCTGAGCAGACAGGACGAGACGATGGAAGCGTCCAAGCAGCGGATGCGCACGAGTAATCCGTCGGTCATCCCGCGTAACCACAGGGTGGAAGAAGCACTTCAGGCGGCAGTGGAAGAAGATGATTTCAGTGTCATGACCGACTTGCTTTCGGTTCTGGAAGATCCATACGCTTACTCTTCAGATCAGGAAGAGTATTGTAAGCTTCCGAGTCCGACGAATCGTCCTTACCGAACCTTTTGTGGAACTTAAAGGGGTTGAGGGTAAGGGTTTCGGCAACACTATAACCAGAAAAATGGAAAGGTGGAACGCACATGAAGGCCGTTCAAGTTACAGGATATGGAGATGTCAACAAGCTCGAAGTCTCTGAGATTCCGGTTCCCGTCCCTCAAAAGGGGGAAGTTCTTGTCAAAGTAAAGGCGTGTGCCATTAACAATACTGAAATCTGGATGAGAGAAGGCGCATATGGAACGGAAGAGAAGTCTGGGTGGAGGCCTGAAGGGGTTCAGTTTCCAAGGGTTCCCGGTTCGGATATCACAGGTGAAGTGGTAGAAGTGGGAGCGGATGTTTCCGAAACCATGCTGGGTAAAGATGTTGTCCTGTTCCCATTCACTTCAAGCGGCACGGAAGGAAGCGAACATATATCAGACGATATGTCGTTCATCGGCTCTGAATATGATGGGGGATATGCTGAATACGTCGTATGGCCATCGGAACTCTGTTATGACATGCCTCTCTCCACATATGAAGAAAGTGCAGTGTTTTCCGTCAGCGGTTTGACGGCCTGGCATATGGTGGAACAGATCAAGGCTCAGCCTTCGGAAACGATCGTCGTGACCGGTGCCAACGGCGGTGTGGGATCATTGAATGTTCAAATTGCTTCCAGGGTATTCGGTGCAAAGGTCATTGCCATAGTAGGGGACTTGGCTTTGGAAGACAGGATGAAAGAGCTCGGTGCGACACACGTATTGTCCTATAAGTCGCCAAACCTTGCCGGTGAAATACTTGATGTAAATGGTGGTCCGGTTGATTCTGTATTGGATGTAGTAGGGGATGCACTATTCGAAACATCCCTTGAAGTCTTGAAAAAAGGCGGCAAATTCTGTATATCAGGGTCGGCCGGTGGTCAGAAAACACAACTCGACTTCAGAACCCTTTATTTAAAGCATATCACGTTCTATGGTTCGGTCCTGGGGACAAGGGAAGAGTTCAAACGCATGCTTGCTGCGATCTCGGAAGGAAAAATCAAGCCGGTCATTGACCGGACGTTCCCGCTCGAGCAAGCCCGTGAAGCACAAACCTATTTTAAACATTCAGGAAAGCTGGGGAAGATCGTCCTGCTTCCCTGACATACACGCGATGAAGCTCGGAGTCGAATGTGATTCCGGGCTTTTTTTTGTTGTATGAAAGGATTGTAAGGGGGATAAGCCGAACTATACACATATAGGCTTAGGGCGGTTCATGATGAAAAAGATGACCGAACGACATCCGTTTAAAAGAGGACTAAAATCGTAAAGGGGTTTTGTAAGTGAAGCAGGCATTACTTGTCATTGATGTGCAACAGGAATTAGTGGAAGGCAACGAAAAGGAACAGGCTGTCTTTCAAAAAGAAAAACTGATCGAGACCATCAACAGAGTGGTCGCAAAGGCAAAGGGAGTGGACGCCCACATCATCTTCATCAGGGATAAAGACGTCGCAGGTGGTACCGGCGAAGGGTTCGGGGTACATCGGGACCTAGAGATTCCGGATCATGCCGAGGTATTCGATAAGCTTGCGACCAATTCATTTTACGGGACGCCGTTACTCTCCTTTTTAAAAGAAAAAGAGGTAGAGCATCTCGTGATTGCGGGCTGTCAGACCGAGTACTGCATCGACACGGCTGTCCGTTATGCGACGGTCAGCGGATTCGATGTCACACTGGTGGCAGACGGCCATTCCACCAAGGACTCCCAAGCGTTGAAGGCCGAGCAAATCATCGCCCATCATAATCTTGCTTTAAGAGGGCATTACAATGTGGATCATTTCTCGGATGTGAGACCATCCAGTGAGGAACTGTTCCAGCCAAAGCATGATGAGTATCGGAAGGAATATGGTATGTAAGAAGTACGAGCCCATTTCATTTGATGAAGTGGGCTTTATTATTTCTGAGACAAGCACGGTTTGACAATCAATATTCTTCCAGTTAAAATATGAATGTATTCATAAATAAACGCGTTCATATTTTATAACCAAAGGAGCATTGATCATGGCAGGATTACGTGAAGATAAAAAACGGCAAACCCAGCTGAACATCATGGAATCAGCAAAGAACATTTTTTCTCAAAAGGGATTCGAAACGGCTTCCATGGTTGAAATAGCGAAGGATGCAGGAGTGGGGACCGGTACCATCTATAATTATTTTCCTTCTAAGGGGTCTTTGCTATTGCGGATTTTCACTGAAGAAGCGGAGGGGATGAAAGAAGCGCTTCAAAATCCGTTTTCCTCAGAAGAGGGTGGAGATCTGGTAGAAAGTGTGGTTGGTGCCATGCAGGGATTTGCAGCATTTTTTCAGCATTATCCGAAAGCATTTTGGCGCGAGCTGTTTCACGTGATGACGGGAGAAGTGGAAGAGAGCATCCGGTTGAGACAGGGGTTATTCGGCATTGATGAAGAGATGATGAAGTGGGTCATGAATTTAATCGAAAGCCATTCAGATTGCTTTGCCGTAAAGATCGATCCTGAAGAAGCGGCTTATGCCATCTATAGTGCAGCCATGTCCGATACGATGTTCTATATGTATAACGAAGAAATGGATCATGAAGCTTACAAGGAGCAGTTGGCGAGACACATACGATTTTTATTTGAAGGAAAAATGAAATCGGGAAAGAAGGAATGAACATGAGCATCTTGAGCATCAATGGAGTTCATAAAACCTACCAAAGCGGTCAAACCACCTTTCAGGCACTGACGGATATTCATGTAGAGGTGGAGGAGGGGGAGATTGTCGTCATCCTCGGTCCCTCGGGTTCCGGGAAGTCCACATTGTTGAATGCCATTGGAGGCATTGACGCAATTGATTCCGGGAGCATTGTGGTCAATAAGAAAGATATCGGCCGATTGAGTGACCGAGAGCTTGTGGATTATAGAAGGGAAGACGTTGGCTTTGTCTTTCAAATGTATAATCTGATCCCGAATTTAACGGTCTATGAAAATATCGAGTTGACGGCTAATATCAGCCGGGAGGCAATGTCAATTCCGGAGGTGATCCATGCTGTTGGATTGTCGGGGATGGAGGATCGCTTTCCCCGTGAATTAAGCGGAGGGCAGCAGCAACGGGTGTCAATCGCCCGTGCCGTCGTGAAGGCTCCGAAACTATTATTATGTGATGAACCGACTGGAGCATTGGATTCGGTCACATCAAAAGATATTCTGCAGTTGATCGAGAAAGTGAATAAAGAATTTAAAACGACTGTCCTTATCATCACCCATAACCAGGCAATCAAAAGCATGGCGAACCGGGTTATCACATTGAAGGACGGAAAGGTAGAATCCGACTTTGTCAATGAACATCAAACCTCCGCTGAAGGGGTTGAGTGGTGATGCCTCTTCGGAAAAAGCTTTTTCGGACCATAATGGAAAAAAAGGCGCAGTTCTTTTCAGCGTGGTGTCTGATTGCCATCAGCTCCATCGTATTTTACGCATTCACAGCAGCCGGAGCAAATCTCATTGATAATCTACAGATATTTTTTAACGAGAATAAAGTAGAAGATGCGCAGTTCATGACACAACAGCCTTTGAATGAAATCGAAGAATTGGAAAAGGAAAGTGGCGCGGAAATCGAGCAAAGGATGGCAATCGATCTTCCATATAGTAAAGATTCGACTCTCAGGTTGTTGGATGAGACGGATGACCTCAATCTTCCTACTATAGTGGAGGGGGAAAAACTGTCTTCGGACCGTGATATATTAGTGGATAAAGGTTTCGCCAAAGCCCATGGTGTGGCGATTGGAAATGAGGTTGAACTGGGAGGGGAAACGTTCCAGGTTGCAGGCTATATGGCGATTCCGGATTACATCTATCCATTAAAGGATGAATCGGGTTTCCTGAAAAATCCGGATGCATTCGGTGTCGCCGTCGTGAAACCATCTGTTTTATCAAAGTGGGAAAATCACCGGATTTACTATAGTATCCGTCTACCGGATGCTTCTCCGGAAGAACTGAAGAAGAGGATCAATCAAACGAATCAGATCATTAAATGGACGGATAAAAAAGATAATAACCGCATTTCCTTCATCAAAGGGGATATTGCCGGTGTCAAAAAGATGGGACAATTTCTTCCGATCGGTATTTTATTCATTAGTATGGTGATCATTCTTATATTATTGTGGCGCTTAATGAAGAAGGAATATGTACAGATCGGTACATTGTATGCCCTCGGCTACAGGAAAAGGGAAATTATCCGTCATTATCTTTCTTATGCCGGAATTCTTGCCACAACAGGAAGCGTGGTCGGTACGTTCTTTGGCTGGATATTCCTGCATCCATTGCTTTCCACTTTCGCGGCTTATTATAATCTGCCTGTACTGGATGTGAAACTGCATGTGGGTTATTTACTTGTGAGTATGTTTCTGCCACTTGTGCTGTTCATCCCGTTTACCTATTACTTGGTTCACCGTGTCTTGAAGATCCCGCCGGTGAGTTTGATAAAAGGTGGGGAACGAAAGGTCAAAGTGAAAAGGCTTGAGCGGTTGTTTAAAATGAAGAAGCTGCCGTTCCACCGGAAATTCGTGATCAGGGAAATCATGAGAAACCTTCCCAGGGCACTGTTTTTAATCATAGGTGTGATGTTTGCGACATTATTATTGTTGTTCGGATTCGTCACCAAGAATTCGATGGAGTACCTGGTGACATATCATTTTCAGCAAGTATATGACTATGAGTATAGCTATCTATTCAATGCTCCACAGACCATAGAGCCGGAATCGGGACAGGTGGGATCCGTGGCACCATTTACGACAGATGAGGAGAGTGTCATGATCACTGGCCTGAAGCCGGACAATACAGCCATTCGATTGCAGGACGGAAGCGGAGAAAGGCTGACATTCGATTCAGTGATCATGAATAAATCACTTTCAGATAAATTGGGGATTCAAGAGGGGGATTCAATTCATGTGACAAATGAATTGACGGACAAATCCTTTACTCTCACCATTGATCACATCGCTGAATCCTATCTTGGAAATATGATCTATATGCCACTCGATGAATTCAACCGATTAAATGATTATCCTTCGGGAAGTTATATGGAAATTTATTCAAACAAGGAACTCCACTTACCGGAAGATCAGATTGTCTCGATGACAAAGTCATCCGATACGATTGACGGTTTCAAGGAAATGATCAAGCCGTTGAACTATGGTGTGGTAGCGATTGCCCTTGTTGCTGCCATCATTGCGGTCATCATCATCTATATATTGATTTCATTATTAATCGAGGAAAATTCATTCAAAATTTCACTCATGAAAGTCATCGGCTACCGGGAGAAGTCGATCATGAACATGATGATCGGCTATAACATTTGGTTTATCATCCTTGGGTATGCGATAGGCATTCCCGTGACGATATTCTCGATTTCAGCCTTTATGAATTCCATCACTTCAGAAATGAATGTGACGATTCCTGTCAGGTTGGATTGGATGAGTGTCATTATCAGTTTCATCATCATGATCCTATCGTATTATGTTTCCCTGTGGCTGAATCGTCGGAAATTAAAAGGGATTTCAATGAAAGAAGCGATTAACCGGAGTACGGAATAGAAACTGTGGTTTGACGTTAAGCGGATAAAAGGGTCCGTGGCATTAAGATTGCCACGGACCCTTTTATCGATCATACGATTCCCTGACAAACCGGACAATGGTAAAGCCTTCTTGAAGAGGCCACCGTCTTCTCGATTTCGCTTCCACAGATGAAGCAAGATTCCCCTTCACGGTTAAAGACCCAGTGACGATAGCGGGATCGCTTCACACCTTTGGCTTTCAGTTTCTGTGCAAGGACGGGATCGTTAGTGATCCCCCCCGTTTCATACGATTGCTTTACTAAATCCATGATGGCATGGGCAGCTTTGTTTAATTGATCTTCCGTACAGTCTACAGGCCTTAGGGAAGGGTGTATGCCGGCAACAAACATAACTTCAGATCGCAAATAATTACCGATTCCGGCGACAAAGCCTTGATCAAGCAATAAAATCGACCATTTTCGGTTTCGGAATCTTTTATCTTTCATCCGCCCGACCAGCTCATCTACGGATACCTCTTCGCTTAAAAGGTCTGGACCGACTTTTGAGATGAATGGGTGAGATGGCACCTCTTCGTCCCTGAGAACCTCGATATCCGACGCACTATAGAGAAGGGCGGATTTTTTCTCGTTATGTAGGGCTAATCGGAGCTGACGATTTGTTTTAGGATAATTGTAGGTGTTTCTGATATACCATTTTCCGTAAAGTTGATTGTGGGAGTAGATGGTGTATCCATTATCAAAGCGGATGAGCATGGCTTTTCCTTTCGTATCGACTCTTCTTACGATAGACCCCTTCAGCAGATCTTCGTAGTCTTCTAAATGAGGGAAAGCAAAATAAACATCTTCCACTGTTTTATTTATAAGAGCACGCTCAACGTTATCGGCAGCTCTTCTGATTTCTGGACCTTCTGGCATGGCGGTTTCTCCTTTTTTACTTAGTTGTTCCCTTTTTATTCCTCAATGTAACCATTGGATGGGCTGGGCTATTCATCCGTTTCAGGGTATTGACATTATTCCGATATATTGATAAAGTTTTAAAAAATCAAAATATTTTCTTATCCAGAGAGGTGGAGGGACTGGCCCTTTGAAGCCTCAGCAACAGGTCTGCGAAGATACTGTGCTAATTCCAGCGGGTGATTCAAACCCTGATAGATAGGAGCAATCTTTTATTTGTCGGTGACGCACTCGTTCAGGGTGCGTTTTTTGTTTGTTCACTCATTCCTCAATTAACTTAGAAGGAAGGGTGTTTGTATGGAAAACGCAGGACAGAGTTTCAAAAGAAAGATGAAGACACGGCATTTAGTGATGCTGAGTCTTGGAGGGGTGATCGGAACCGGGCTTTTCTTGAGTTCGGGTTATACCATTCATCAGGCTGGTCCATTTGGGACCATCCTTGCATATTTAATCGGTGCGCTGGTGGTGTATCTCGTGATGCTGTGTTTAGGCGAGCTATCTGTCCATATGCCGGAGACCGGATCCTTTCATAGTTATGCTGCAAAATTCATTGGTCCGGGGACCGGTTATACAGTGGGCTGGTTATATTGGCTGACATGGACGGTGGCATTGGGGTCGGAGTTCACGGCGGCCGGCTTGATGATGCAGCGCTGGTTCCCTTCGATTAGTGTGTGGATTTGGAGCGCGGTCTTCGCTGCGTTGATTTTTTTCCTTAATGCATTGTCGGTGCGTTTTTTTGCTGAATCTGAATTTTGGTTTTCTTTAGTGAAAGTGATTGCGATTGTGGGGTTTATTGTGATTGGGGCAGGGGCGATCTTCGGGTTCATCCCCCTTGGTCATTCAGAGCCCGTTCCATTTTTCTCGAATATCACCGATTCAGGGTTATTTCCGAACGGGGCATTTGCCATCTTGATGACCATGCTTGCCGTGAATTTTGCTTTTTCAGGAACAGAACTGATCGGAGTAGCGGCGGGAGAAACAGAGAATCCATCCAGATCGATTCCTAAAGCCATCCGCACTACGCTTGTGAGATTGATTCTCTTTTATGTAGGGACGATTGTCGTATTATCTGCATTATTACCGAGCCAGTCAGCCGGTGTATTGGAAAGCCCTTTTGTCGCAGTGCTTGGACGGATTGGAATTCCTTTTGCCGCAGATATCATGAATTTTGTCATTATCACGGCTATCTTATCAGCGGCAAACTCAGGTCTGTATGCTTCCTCCAGAATGCTATGGTCTCTGGCTGATAAGCAAACGATCTCCCCGATTTTTGCCAAATTGACTGATAGGGGGATCCCTCTTAATGCGATTGTATGTAGCATGCTTGGAGGGGGACTGTCCTTGCTTTCAAGCATCATTGCACCGGGGACGGTCTACATCGTATTGGTTTCGGTCTCAGGTCTTGCCGTCGTGATCGTGTGGATGAGCATCAGTGCTGCCCAATTTCTATTTCGAAGACAATACATAAGGGAAGGAAACGATGTGAAAGACCTGGCCTATCGGACGCCGCTCTATCCACTGGTTCCCGTTACGTCATTTCTGCTTTGTCTCGCTTCCTGTATCGGCATTGCCTTTGATCCCACTCAGAGGATTGCCCTTTATTGCGGGATCCCGTTTATCGCCCTTTGCTATGGAAGTTATTATCTAACACAATACGTGAAGAAAAGAGGTACAGATCATGTCGAAGCAACTGAAGCTGAATCCCATTGAGGAGATTTTACAAACACATTCCCTGATGATTTTGGATGGAGCATTAGCCACAGAGCTGGAATCACATGGCTGTGATTTAAATGATCCCCTTTGGTCAGCCCGTGTACTCCTAGAAGAACCGGAAGCGATTCAGAAGGTTCATGCTGATTATTTCCGTGCGGGAGCCGATTGTGCGATTACAGCCAGCTACCAGGCATCGGTGGATGGTTTTCTGAAGCGTGGAATAGAGAAACCTGAAGCGCTGGAGTTAATTAAGAAAACAGTTACTCTTGCCAGACAGGCTCGGGATGAATTTTGGAAGGAAAAGAAGGTGAATTGGGATCGTCCGAAACCAATCGTCGCCGGTTCTGTAGGACCTTACGGGGCATACCTTGCTGACGGCTCTGAATATGTAGGGGACTATGGTGTAAGTGATCAACTTTTAGCAGATTTCCATTATCCGAGAATCAAGGCATTAGTGGAGGCGGGTGCTGATGTGCTGGCATTCGAAACCATCCCATCTTTCCAGGAAGCAAAAGTACTCGCTTCGCTTTTAAAAGAATTTCCGGAAACTTGGGCATGGCTGTCTTTTTCATTAAAGGATGGAGAGACGATAAGTGATGGAACGGGGATTGAAGAGTGCGCGCGTGTGTTCAATGATCATGAACAAATCGCTGCGATTGGTGTGAATTGTACACCGATTCCCGCGGCTAAGCTTGCGATGAGCGTACTAAACAAGCATACTGATAAGCCAATCATTGTGTACCCCAACTCAGGTGAAACGTACGAAGCTGAGACTAAAACGTGGAATGGGGAGGAAGCCTATTGTGCGTTTGATGAGGATTCAGTAGTTTTGTATGAAGCAGGAGCCCGTATCATTGGTGGTTGCTGCCGTACACATCCGGGGGATATTGAGGCGTTGGTGAAGAGGTGGAGGTAATCCATATGCTTACATGCAAAGGCCCAAGTGGTGAACCACTTGGGCCTTTGCATGATTATGGCTACTATTATTGAATAGAAAACCTCTCTTTGGCGAGATATAGGGGGTGGGTTACGTGCCCCTCCCACTATGGCAAGGCTCCCCTTCGTTCAATTAGTCGACCATTCCCACAATTCTTTCACAAATCTCATGGGTGATCAAAGAATCCTCGATGGAAGGGTCCGGTTCCTGCCCTTTTTCCACACATTCGAGGAAGTGATCGACCAAATCATAGAATCCCCGTTTATACAGCGTGGGTTCCCAATCCCCAAAGGAGGAAACACTCATTTCTTTGTTATGATAATGTGTCGTTTCAACAAGGCTGTTGACGACATATTTGTGATGGCCTGCAGAGTATTCGATGATTTCTTCCGTCACGCCTCCGTCACGATTCATGATGCCGACTGCCGTACAGTCTTCACCGATGAGCTGTATGACGAGATGGTGAAGGAGATCTCCTTTTTTCAATGACTGAACCTTTACATCTTTTACAGTTGAATCCATCAGGAAGCGGAGAGTGTCTACTACATGAATGAAATCTTCGACAACAAATCTTCTTGCCTTGTCCGGTGCAGCAAACCTATTTTTCTGCATCAACAAGAAGCTCGGTTTCCCGTGCTCTTTCAGTTCCTTTACCTTTGGAATGAAGCGTCGGTTGAATCCAACCATGGCAATCTTCCCGTTCTCTTTTGTAAGTTGAACGATTCGTTCGGTTTCCCTGAAGTTGAGGGAGATCGGTTTGTCTATGTATACATGAATGCCGTTCTCAAGGAGCTTCTCCGATATTTCATAGTGGGCTTCAGTGGCAGTACTGACGAAGGCAGCATCGATGTTTGCTGCTATCAGTTCTTCAACCGTCTGAACCCTTTTCTCCACTCGATATTTATCTCCAAGTGCATGTAGCGTCTTGGCATTTCTTGTGCAAAGGACCAATTCAATGCCTTCTTTTTCAGATAGGACAGGAAGATAAGCTTTCTTTGCGATGTCCCCTAATCCGATAAGACCGATTTTCATCGTCTTCACCTCTTCATTTTTTCTTTTATTATAGTATTCTACAATAGGATTTCAAATTTAACGCTTTCAAACTGACAGAGAGACATTCTTTTAAACACGAACAATAACTAAATTAATTAAAATAAAATTCGTATTTAGGTTGATTAAAAGAAAAGGGTTTGTTATAGTTACACCGTACCACCATTACATATCGTTACTCGTATATCCTCAGTAATATGGTCTGAGCGTTTCTACCCGGTTCCCATTATAAGAACCGGACTACGGGTTGAAGTATTCGGTTTTTACGGTTTTTTTGCCGTTTTGCTTTTACTTTGACTTCTGAGATCTGGAACGTAGATGCACTCTACCATGACAGGTCTTTTTCTTTTGACCAAAATCAGCGGGATCCAATCACCAAGAAAAGGGAGAGATTCACATGAAAAAGAAAATCGCATCACTCGCAGCAGTATCTGTACTAGGATTATCCTTATTTACGGGATGCAGCTCAACGAAACAAACGGAAGCGAAAGAAAAAAAGGAAGAACAGCCGATTCTGATTCAGGGGCCGATGCCCATTGAAGCAGAAAAGTTTGCAGGGAAACTTGAGAATGTGAACGAAGAAACATCCGGCTCATTCGTTTTTTATAAAGGAACATTGGACGATTACCCGGTCATCGTCGCAAAGACGGGTAAAGGAATGGAAAATACAGCAGCAGCCACGGCTGTCGCCATTGAAAAATACGATCCAGTCGCCATCATCAACCAAGGGACATCAGGCGGTCATGATCCTGCATTGAACGTGTTTGATATCGTACTCGGTGAAAGAACCGTCAATCTCGGTTCGTTAAAAACAGGGAGCATGGCAGATGAAGAAGGAATCGAACCCACTGCCTGGAAGCCGATGGACCTGATGGCGTCTGAAGGAAGTGCCGGGGAAGACCCGAATGCAGAAAAAATTCGTTATTACGATGGAGACAAGACACTGCTTGCGGCTGCTAACGCCGTAAAGGACACATATAAAAAAGGCAAGGTCGTCGAAGGCACAATTGGCTCTGCTGACGTGTGGAATAACGAAGTGGACCGTATCCAATGGTTCCATGAGAAATACGGTACATCCGTAGAGGAAATGGAAGGGGCAGCTGCGGCACAGATCGCCGGGGCATACGATGTACCTTTCCTTGGAATCCGTATTCTCTCAAATAACAAAACGAATGGTGGAGCATATAATCCCGACACAGCAGCTGCGAACCAGGGGTATGTGTATGAAGTGGTGAAAGAATATATTAAAGAGATGGAGTAATTCATCATGAGGGACCGACCGTAGTCGGTCCCTTTTATATTGATAAAGTTTTACTGATTCTGTTAAAGGGAAGAACATACCATACCAGATTGCCAAGGAGGAAACAGAATGGATAAAACAATTTTCATTACTGGCGCGGGAAGCGGTCTCGCGAAGGGAGCGTCTCTTGGTCTTGCGAAGAAGGGCCACCGTGTCATTGCGACGACAGAACTAACCTCGCAAAAGACCAACCTCATGAGGGAAGCGGATGAACAAGGATTGGATATGGAGGTATTTAAGCTTGATATAACGAATGCAAGGGACCGCGAGCAAATATCGAAGTATGAGTTCGATGTCTTCGTAGCCAATGCAGCCATCAATGAAGGAGGACCACTCGGGGAAGTGCCGATGGATCGTTTTCGTGCCCTCTTTGAAGTGAACGTGTTCGCCACCTTGGAAACGGTTCAGTTGGCCGCCAAAAATCTTGTGAGGAAAGGCAGTGGGAAAATCGTGTTCATGAGTTCCATGGCCGGGATTTCAGCAACACCTTATGTCGGTCCGTATACGGCAACGAAACACGCGATTGAAGGGATTGCCCAAACCTTGAAGTCCGAGCTTGAAGAATTTGGAGTGAAGGTCGCAACCATCAATCCAGGTGCCTTCGAAACCGGATTCAATAAGCGGAGCGGGGAAGAAATCTGGAAATGGTTCGATGACGAGAAGAACTTCACCCGGAAAGAAGATATTCTTGAACAGCAGAAAGGGCTGGAAGATCAGTTCGATCCTGAAGATATGATTCAAAAGATGATTGAAATCATCCCTGCTGAAAACCACAAATTCCGTACTGTTTATCCGGAAGAAACGGAAAAACAGTTGAAACAGACACAAGCAGAGCGCTGGGAAATGGAAATCTGATTCCGTCAATAAGGAGGGAGGAGACCCTGTGAAGGGGTCCCTTCCTTTTTTGTGATACAATGGAGAAATGCAAAACCTCACACGGAGTTGATTACAATAGAAACGAAACACTATTTATATACGTTTTCATGGGAGCCGAACGAAGAGTCCTTATGTGCGTTGGAAAGACGCAGCCTGTTCGGAGAGGCTTCTGAATCTAGTATTCTTGAAAGTACAGTGAAGGTCGATCCAAGCAGAAGCCCTTTCATCCGGGAGAGACTGGAGATCATATGCGAAGGTGCTGAATGGGAAGAATTACTTCATCACATAGAGCGATTAGACGCAGTGGATGGATTCAAGGTCGTGTTTGTACAAAATCCTGATGGGGACAGAGTCGGCTTTAAGAAACTGCGGAGGATCGAGAAGGAAATCGGCATGCATCTGAAAGGCGAAGCGGAACTTGTCGATCCCCATATTTGGTACGGTGTCATCAACACCGGTGAACGCTGGGTGTTTGGGGCTTATATGAAAAATGAAGCGATATGGCTTCATCATGTAAAAAAGCCTCACAGCTATTCCACTGCACTGAGTACCCGTGTGGCAAGAGCCGTCGTGAACATTGCGGCGCCGGAAACCGAAGGCATCAAGATGATCGATCCATGCTGTGGAATCGGGACAGTCCTGGTAGAAGCCCTGTCCATGGGTATCGACATTGTAGGCAGTGATCGCAATCCGTTGATCCTTGACGGAGTAAGGGAGAATATCGCTCATTTTGGATTGGAAGGGGAAGTGTCATTAAGAGACATCAATGATGTAACCGGCAGCTACGATGTCGCTGTCATTGATCTACCTTATAATCTCTGCTCCGTCATAACGGATGATGAACAACTTGAAATGCTCAAGAGTGCGAGGCGATTCGCTGAAAAGGTCGTGGTCGTGACGTTGGAAGATGTGGATAGAAACGTTGAAAATGCGGGCTTCGATATTGTCGACCGTTGTGAAGTAAGTAAAGGAAGATTTGTCAGACAGATACTAGTATGCGCGTAAAGAGTGTGGGAGACCACGCTCTTTTTTTATGACACTTTTTCACCAAAACAAGAATATAATTCTTTTTCTCAAAAATAATAAAGGTAAATTGAACGTTACGATGAGTGAGAGGAAGTCAGTATTATCAAGGGTTTCAGGTAATGTAAACGCATGACATTTTCTCCCTTATGACATTTGTCATGCCCAGCATATGACACCTACTACTAACACGATGATCCCCCTTATCCTATAATGAATCCAACGCCTTAAACGAAGGGAATAATGACATGACAAATATAAAAACGTTGAAAAAAGAAGTTGCCCCTTATGAAAAGTCTACAACGAAAGAAAGTGTATGGCAGATGATCAACACGCTTGGACCGTTCTTTCTATTATGGTTCCTTGCGTATCAAAGTCTGTCGGTATCATACTGGCTCGCACTCGTTCCAATCGTGATTGCCGCCGGATTCTTGACCAGGATCTTCATCATCTTTCATGATTGCACCCATTTCTCTTTCTTTAAAAGCCGTAAAGCCAACCGGGCAGTCGGAACGGCCATGGGTGTCCTGACTCTGTTCCCGTTCGATCAGTGGGGACACGATCATGCCGTGCATCATGCGACAAGCGGAAATTTGGATAAACGGGGAACCGGTGACATCTGGACCCTTACAATCGATGAATATGTAGCAGCACCTTTGAAAACTCGTTTAGCGTATCGGTTTTACCGCAATCCGCTCGTCATGTTCGTATTAGGACCGATTTATGTATTCCTTTTGAAAAATCGATTTAATCGCAAAAATGCACGTAAGAAAGAGCGCAATAACACGTATTTAGTCAATGTGATCATCGTCGCACTCATCGCACTACTCTCTGTCATGCTTGGATGGCAGGAATTCTTACTCGTTCAAGGTTCGATCTTCATGATCTCAGGATCAATCGGGATCTGGTTGTTCTATGTACAGCATACCTTTGAAGATTCGTATTTTGAAGAAGACAAAGAGTGGCAGTATGTCCTGGCGGCTGTTGAGGGGAGCTCATTCTATAAGCTCCCGAAAATCATGCAGTTCCTGACCGGGAACATCGGATATCACCATGTCCACCACTTAAGTCCAAGAGTGCCGAATTATAAGCTGGAAGAAGCTCACGAAAACACGGTGCCATTACAGAATGTACCGACGATTTCTCTGGCAACAAGCCTGAAATCCCTTCGCTTTAAACTATGGGACGAAGAAAATAAGACGTTTGTAAGCTTTAGAGGGATTAAATCCTCAAGGAAATCGAACGCGCGCATTGCTACAGAAGCCAAACCTGAATTATAAACAATACCCACTCTCCTTATGAAGATTCATATAAGGGGAGTCTTTACTTGATACGGTGTTTAAAGGAGAGGACGCATATGATTCGCATTGTAATAGCCGAGGATAAAGAATGGGTGTTAAGGACAATCGGCTCTCTGCTCAACCTTGAAGAAGACATGGAAGTAGTGGGGAAGGCGAGGGACAGGGACCATGCACTAGAGCTCATCCACCACCTGCAGCCAGACATCCTGATTCTCGATATCGAACATCTCTTGAGGGACGGACCTCTGAAAGTGCCGGAATGTCGACTGCTGGTACTCGCAACATTCCCTAAAGAGGGATATCTGGAAAAGGTACAGGAAACCGGTGCAGACGGGTACTTATTGAAGGATAGTCCGAGTGAAGAATTGACCTCTTCCATTCGCCGTATGATGGAGGGGACGGAAGTATATTCTTCAAAACTAATGGAGAAAAAAGAACCTGCATTATACGAAATCCCCCACGCACCAGGACCGGTGAAAAAGAATTATTTCACGATGATCATAGATAAGATGAAGCATCCGACAGGGTGAATGATTCGTCAGCACCTCACAACATCACAGTGGGGGCTGGCTTTTTTATTTGTCATCATCAGCATCCGGCACTCATATACGTATTAAAATGTTAAAATGTAGAAAAAGAGTCAAAGGGGAGAAAAGAGTATGTATGGTGGTGGAGATTTTATATTTCAAGCGGTCCCGATTTTTATTGGGATCATCTTTGTGATTGTGATATCGTTCATTTTGTTTTCTGCCGTAAAAGGAGTGACACAGTGGAGTCAGAATAATCAATCGCCTACCTTGAATGTATGGGCAAAAGTGCTCGGTAAACGTACAGCCGTAAAGGGCGGAGGAGAAAGCAGGGCCTATAGCCATTATTACATCACCTTTGAAGTGGAAAGCGGGGACAGGGTCGAATTAAAAGTGAAAGATACGGATTATGGGATGCTCGTCGAAGGGGACGAGGGGGATTTGACTTTCCAGGGGACACGGTACCTGGGGTTCGAACGTAGTCATCTAAAGGCAGAACGATAAAAGGAAGTCAGAGGGGGATTCCCTTCTGACTTCCTTCTTATTAGAAAAATAAATTTAAGATACTACATTACCATTCCTTCGGTTCGTAATCCAAATCCTGAAATAATCGATTCTTCTCTTTCTTGGAAAGATCCCGCCATTGGCCAACAGGAAGATTTCCCAATTGAATATTCATGATCCGTGTACGCTGCAATCGGTATACCTCATATCCAAGAGCTTCACACATGCGGCGGATCTGTCGGTTCAACCCTTGGGTGAGGGTGATCTGAAATACATATTTCGAAATCTGCTCCACTTTACATGGCAGTGTTTTCGTTCCAAGAATCTTGACGCCCTCTGACATCTGCTTGAGGAAGTCTTCTGAAATCGGGCGGTCAACCGTGACAATATATTCTTTCTCATGCTGATTTTCCGCACGGAGGATTTCATTGACGATATCCCCGTCGTTCGTCAGGAGAATCAGTCCATCGGAGTCCTTGTCCAGGCGGCCGATATTGAATATTCGCAGGGGATGATTAACGAGATCCACGATATTCCCCTTGACCCCTTTTTCTGTTGTACTCGTTATTCCAACAGGCTTATTCAGAGCGATGTATACATTATTCCGGGCGACCCTTACAGGTGCTCCGCTCACCAACACATCGTCACCTGGGTTCACCTGGTCACCGATCTTCGCCACACGTCCATTGATCGTGACCCTGCCTTCCGTGATCAACTTGTCGGCACCGCGTCTCGACGCCTTCCCAGCTTCACTGATATATTTATTAATTCGCATATTCAACACAACCTTATACTCAAAGTGATTATACTAAGAATATCGGACTGGCACGTTATTTTCAAGGAAATCAACATTCGCCCTTTTTGGAAGAAATCCCTTTACATTCACGCTGCGTCAACCTGTAAAGTAAGAAATGTCAGGAGGTGACATCATGGAATATACCGTCAAAAAATTGGGGGAGATCGCTGGGGTGAGCACAAGGACTATCCGTTATTATGATGAAATTGAGCTTCTGAAGCCGGCCAGGATCAATTCGTCAGGATACAGGATTTACGGACAGGAGGAAGTCGATCGCCTGCAGCAGATCCTCTTTTACAAAGAATTAAGTGTTGGACTAGATGAAATCAAGGATATTCTCGATGATCCCGCCTTTGACGCAACACTTGCATTACGGGAACACCGGAAAATATTACTGAACAGACGCGATCAGCTTGATCAACTGATTGCGAATGTCGATAAAACACTAGGTGTAAAAGAAGGGAGAATGACCATGTCGGATAAAGAAAAATTTAATGGATTCAAAGAAAAAATGGTGGAAGAGAATGAGAAAAAGTATGGGAAAGAAGTGAGGGGGAAATATGGTGACAAGAGTGTGGATGAATCCAACGCGAAAGTCATGAACATGTCAGAGGAAGAGTATGAAAAGGTCACGGGACTCGAGCAGGAAATCAAAAAAATACTGGGAGAAGCATTTCAAGACGGTGATCCTGGAAGTGAAATGGCACAGAAAGCGGCTGATCTTCACAGACAGTGGATTTCCTTCTATTGGGGTCACTACAGCAAGGAAGCCCATGCAGGACTCTCCCAGATGTACGTGGACGATGAACGATTCAAGGCCTATTATGATGGGGAACAAGAGGGAGTGGCCGAATTCCTGAGGGATGCGATCCACATTTATACCGGGCAGAAAAAAGAAGTGGAATAAACAAGAAGTACCCTGACCGACTAATCCGTGTTATGATATGGGGACGAACTTGAAAGAACGAACCTGATCATAACGGAGTGAAAAAATGAGTAAACCTAAGAAAAAGAGCGGAACAGGCCAGGGCACCGGCAAAAAAGGCTGGAACCGGTGGCAGGCAGGCGCCAATAAGAAAAAGAGCAATAAGCCTTATACGAGTAAAGGTGTAAAACACGGAAACAAGCAGGAAGACTAAGAATGCACGTCCATTTCCTTTTGGGAATGGGCTTTTTTTCTGGAGGTAGGAAAAAACAGGGAAATATCATCTTCTTTCTATATTTAATGAGAGTGGTGAAACACGACTTTCCCTAAAGCATTTTTTAAAAATGTAAAAAGAATTTGCTATTTTTACGATTTCCTGTTATTCTAAGAAAGAATTATTTTTGTTCGGTCTGTAAGGAATGAAAGTATTTAAACTTTTCGCCTTTGATATCTAATTGAGCAATAATAGTAATAAATTGTGGATACAATGTCCACACAGGAGGATACACACATGCAAGAAGGTACAGTAAAATGGTTTAACGCAGAAAAAGGTTTCGGTTTTATCGAAATCGAAGGTGGAGAAGATGTATTCGTACATTTCTCAGCTATCCAAGGCGAAGGATTTAAATCTTTAGACGAAGGTCAAAAAGTTTCATTCGAAACTGAGCAAGGTCAACGCGGACTTCAAGCGACTAACGTTAACAAAATCTAATTGCTTTAAAAAGAAGGACTCTCTCTGAGGGTCCTTTTTTTTGCAAAAAAAAGTGCCTGCAATTAGGCACCATTTTAGTTACGTCAATGCGTATTTTATTATTCCCTGAATGTAGATGAACGTTTCCTTCAACTCACATTCCCTGATTTTGATCTTTCCTTCTCTTTCTAATTCAGCTGCCACATTTTTGATGGTTTCCGCTTCTTCCCTGGATTGCACAGGAAGTTCGATCGTGAAAAAGTTTCCGCGACTTGTTTGATTCAGCTTTTTTAGTAATGTACTTTTATTCATTCGGCCATCCCCTTTATATCTTTACTTTCGACAAAGGAACGGTATATTCCTTTAAGTAGAGAGAGTGGGAGTGAATTTTCGGATGGATTTGCTTTTTATCAGATTATCTGTTAGTCTTAGTAAGAATTATTTTTGTTCGGTCTGTAAGGAAAGAATAAGTTTTAAACTTTTCGCCTTTGATATCTAACTTGAGCAACGATAGTAATAAAACGTGGATTCAATATCCACACAGGAGGATACACACATGCAAGAAGGTACAGTAAAATGGTTTAACGCAGAAAAAGGTTTCGGTTTCATCGAAATCGAAGGTGGAGAAGATGTATTCGTACATTTCTCAGCTATCCAAGGCGAAGGATTTAAATCTTTAGACGAAGGTCAAAAAGTTACATTTGACACTGAGCAAGGTCAACGTGGACTTCAAGCGACTAACGTTGTTAAAGCGTAATAGCTTTTAAGAAAAAAGGACTCTCTCAGGAGGGTCCTTTTTTTATTGGTGATGAGACGTTTTGGGTGGATCTGGGGCCACCTGTGTTTTAGGTGACTGCTAGCTCCGGCGGCTAGAGGCTCGAGGTCATAAGTCAAACAGGCCAAAAAGGCAAAGAGCGGCTTTCCGGCCTGTTCGCCTTATGCTTGTCGCCTCTGGGCGAGCCGCCTCCGCTTTAGGTGACTGCTAGCTCCGGCGGCTAGAGGCTCGAGGTCATAAGCTAAATAGGCCAGGAAGGCAAAGAGCGCCTTCCCAGCCTATTCATCTTATGCTTGTCGCCTCTGAACGAGCCGCCTGCGCTTTAGATATAAAAAGGGACCGACAGCGTTCGTCGGTCCCGGAGACAACATGTTACAAGTTAAAAATGGTTAGGTAAAGCATAACACACTATTGGGGGATTGCCTAAATAAATTTGAAAAGAATTTATGTGGACGTGATTTTGTGAATAGAATGTGTACTTTCCTATGAAAATAAGAAAAACTAAATGAGGTTATGATATGTCAATCAAACAGTTTAAGGATTATAAGCTCAGTGGAGAGATTGTCAGGGCGCTGTCCGGTTTAGGATATGAAGCTCCTACAGACGTACAATCCAAGGTACTCCCACTTGCTTTAGAGAGAAATGATCTTGTTGTCCGTTCTCAAACGGGGAGCGGAAAGACGGCTTCTTTCGGGATTCCCCTATGCGAGATGGTGGAGTGGGAGGAAAATAAACCTCAGGCGCTTATTTTGACCCCGACACGGGAGCTTGCGGTTCAAGTCAAAGAAGATATTACGAATATTGGGAGATATAAGCGGATTAAAGCGGCAGCCGTATACGGGAAATCCCCTTTCCATCGCCAAAAGCTTGAGTTGAAGCAGAAAAATCATATCGTCGTCGGTACACCGGGCCGTGTCCTCGACCATATTGAAAAAGGTACCTTTCCACTGGATAAATTGACGTACCTTGTCATTGATGAAGCCGATGAAATGCTTAACATGGGCTTTATCGATCAAGTAAAAGCGATCATTCAGGAACTGCCGGCTGATCGGGTGACCCTGACATTTTCTGCGACCTTACCAGAGGATGTCGAAGCACTCTGTCATAAATATATGAAGCAACCGGTTCATATTGAAATCAAGGCAACGGGAATCACGACGGATAAAATCGAGCATTCGGTTCTAGAAGTGAGGGAAGAGGATAAAATGTCCCTTCTGAAAAATGTGACCACTGTAGAAAACCCGGATAGCTGCATCATCTTTTGCCGGACGAAGGAAAATGTCGACACATTATGTGAAGAGCTGGACCGGTCGGGCTACCCTGTGGATAAAATCCATGGCGGCATGATCCAGGAAGCCAGATTTGAAGTCATGGACGATTTTAAGAGGGGAGATTTCCGATACCTGGTGGCAACGGACGTGGCGGCGCGGGGGATCGATATTGAGAACATCACCCACGTGATTAATTATGATATGCCCATGGAAAAGGAAAGCTATGTCCACCGTACCGGGAGAACGGGGAGAGCAGGACAGACAGGTAAAGCAATTACGTTCTGCACTCCTTATGAAGAGAAATTCCTTGATGAAATTGAGGGGTATATCGGATTTAAGATCCCTAAGCTTACGGCACCTACGCGGGAAGCTGTGGATAGGACGAAACAAGAGTTTGAACGGAAGCTTTCTGAGGAACCCGATTTTAAAATGGACAAAAGTCAGCAGCTGAATAGAGATATCATGAAGCTCTATTTCAATGGCGGGAAGAAAAAGAAAATCAGGGCAGTCGATTTTGTCGGAACGATTGCGAAAATCGATGGCGTGACAGCTGAAGACATCGGCATCATCACCATCCAGGAAAACCTGTCGTATGTGGAGATCCTCAATGGAAAAGGGCCGTTGGTTTTGCAGGCCATGAAGAAAACGACGGTAAAAGGGAAGATGCTTAAGGTACATGAAGCAAGGAAATAAATGTAGTGACCTTCTCCTGTGAGGAGGTCTTTTTTACATCCTGCAACATGGGGCACGATATGTCGGGTTGATAGGTTTCATTCTTGCTATTCTTATGAAGAAGGAGGTCATGGAAATGGATACATTGAAGACGATGAATGACGCTTTACACTATATTGAAGAAAACCTGACGGAAGAAATCGATTATGAGAAAGTGGCCAGGCGTGCCTATTGCTCGGAATATCACTTTAAACGGATGTTTTCATTCCTTGCCGGGATTTCACTGTCGGAATATATCCGACGACGTCGTTTGACCATGGCGGCACTTGAACTGCAAAACGGAAATGTAAAGGTGATTGATATAGCCTTAAAATATGGCTACGCATCACCCGATTCCTTTACTAGGGTCTTTCAAAAAATGCACGGGATCACTCCGTCACAAGCAAAGGGCCATTCCATCAAATCATTTCCACCGATGACCTTCCAGTTATCTATTAAAGGAGGCAATGAAATGAATTATCGAATCGTAGAGAAAGAACCGTTCTCCATTGTAGGAATCATGAAACGAGTACCCATCGTGTTTAATGGGGTGAATCCTGACATTGCAGGCATGTGGCAGAGCTTGGATGAAGACATGATCAAGAGGTTAAAGAGCCTATCTAATGTTGAACCACAAGGATTGATTAGTGCATCTGTCAACTTTTCCGAGGGCAGGATGGAAGAGAAGGGTGAGCTTGATCATTATATTGGGGCAGCGACAACAGAGGAATGTACCGACGGATTATCGAAACTTGATGTCCCTCGTCTAACTTGGGCAGTTTTTGAAGCGGTCGGTCCATTTCCGGATACTCTGCAGCAGGTATGGGGGAGAATCTATTCTGAATGGTTTCCAACTTCAAGCTATGAACAAGCAGAAGGACCGGAGATATTGTGGAATGAAAGTAAAGATGTTACGTCTGAAGCGTTTAGAAGTGAAATATGGATACCGGTTAGGAAAAGATGAGGAAGAGGCAGCGAATTCATTTGGATTCGCTGTTTTTTATTGGTCGGGTTTCCGAAAGCCTTCTCCGGATATAGCCGGAATCTTACGTGTCCCCAACCAACGTTATAGAAAAATAATATTGTAATCGTTTTCAACCTGTTGTATTATTCAGATAAAGGAAATCCGAAACGTTTTGGGAGATGTGCAAGTGACTACGATTAAAGATATTGCAAGAGTAGCTGGGGTGTCCGTTACGACGGTTTCAAGGGCGTTGAATGGATACTCGGATGTCAATGAAGATACAAGAAAGAAGATTGCCCAAGTGGCAAAAGAATTGAATTACAGCCCGAATTCCATTGCACGGAGTCTGGTGATGAAGAAATCGAAAACGATTGGATTACTCGTTTCCGGATTCACGAAGGAAAGTGTGAAGGATAATTTTATCGTGGAAGTTCTTGCGGGCATTAATGATTTTGTGTCAGGTTCTGATTACGACCTTGTATTATTTAATACGAATTCATCGAAGCAACGAGAAAAGACCTACACTCAGCTTTGCAGGGAACGAAGAGTGGATGGAGTGATCATCCAGGGGATCAGAACCGATGATCCTTATCTACATGAAGTGGTGGAAAGTGATATTCCCTGTGTATTGATCGATATCCCCCTTGAGTCTTCAAATGTAAGTCATGTGACAACAGATAATGTCTTAGGGGCTGAAAAAGCGGTCCGGCATTTAATCGACCAGGGCCACAGGAATATCGGGATGATCAATGGGCACGAGTTTGCGTTTGTCAGTCAGCAGCGACTGGAAGGTTATCATGCCGCCTTGCATCAAGCACAAATAGAAAGTAAACCCGCCTACATCGTAAACGGTGCATTTACTGAAGAAAGCGGAAGGACAGCAGCGCATGGATTGCTTTCCTCAAACCCGGAAATCACAGCCATCTTTTGCTCCAGTGATTTAATGGCCATCGGGGCAATGAATGTTGCGAAAGAGTTGGATTTGAAAATTCCGGAAGATCTTTCGATTGTTGGATATGATGATATCCTGCTTGCTTCGTACGTAAGCCCGAAGCTTACGACCATCCGACAAAATAAGTTTCAATTGGGCTATGAAGCTGCGAAATTATTATTGGATTTGTTAACGAATCAATCTGAAACCCATCGAATGGTGCTGGAAACAAAGTTGATTGAGAGGGAAAGTACCAACCGAATAATCGAATAATAGTTGGTGTGTAATTTCAAAGACCAGCCATTATTCGGTGGGAATCCGAAACGTTTTGGATGAAATGAATATTTTTTTACTCTTTTACCAAAACGTTTCGGAAACCGTTAAAACAATGTATGAAAGTAGGAGGAACCGATATGAATTACAGAGTGATTAAAGAAAACAACTTATTTCTTCTTACAGATGAACAGGGAGATATCACATCAGAGCATAGTTACGGACTGGGCTTATACAAGAATGATACCAGGTATTTAAGCAAGTTAAATGTGAAAATCAATCATCAAAAACCGATTCTATTACATTCGGATGGATCTGAAAACTATATGTCTACGATTCTATCGACAAATCCCCACCAGGAAGAGGAGGGCCATCTTATTCTGTGGCGAGAGTCCGTCGAGATCGAACGTAAGCGCTTTATTTATGATGATGTGTTATATGAAACGATCAAAACAAAAAACTATTATCCAAAGCCGGTCTCCTTTGAGTTGAATATAGAAGTCGATGTGGACTTTAACGATATGTTCATCGTACGTGGCTTTCAAACGGGAAAGGTAGGGAAAAGAACGGGACAGAAAGTGGAAGATCAATCCCTCGTCTTCCAATACGAAGGAGCAGACGGTATCGATCGCGCAACCAACATTCACTGGGATGCCAAAGAGAAAAATGTAAATGAAACTGGAGAGGTCACATTCCAGGTAGAGCTTCAGCATGAGGAAGAGCGATCCATTACATTTATGATTGTGCCCCTGGAAAATGGAGAATCGAGAGATGACATTTTACCGGTCGAAGAGGCTCTACAAAGATTAAGAGTTTCTTATAAAGAATGGTCTGCTGGGTTAACAACGGTAGAAACCGATTACGAACCACTTCAGCGTCTGGTGGACAGAGGGTTATCCGATCTTAGGGTGTTATTGAACGACACTGGATACGGTCAGTTTCCTGTAGCTGGTCTGCCTTGGTTCGGGGTACCATTTGGCCGGGATAGTCTTATTGCGGCACTGCAAATGATTGCCTTCCAGCCACAGGTTGCAAAAGGCACCCTGTTTACGATGGCGAGCGAACAAGGAACGAAGGTGGATCCGTGGAGAGACGAACAACCAGGGAAGATCATGCACGAAATTCGCTACGGAGAGCTTGCAAATACGAACCAGATTCCGTTCACGCCTTATTACGGGACGATTGATGCCACACCGTTATTCCTTGTCCTTCTAACGGAGTATGTGAAATGGACGGGTGATTTTGGCACATTCCGAAAGCTCTCAGACAACGTAAAGAGCGCTTTGAAGTGGATCGATCAATATGGAGATCGTGATGGAGATCTTTTCCTTGAGTATCACCAGGAATCTTCCAAAGGAATTGCCAATCAGGGCTGGAAGGATTCAGGGGATTCCATCGTTCACCGAAACGGGGACTACGCGGATACGCCAATCGCGTTGGTAGAGGTCCAAGGCTATGTGTACCAGGCAAAACGGGGACTGGCTGCCATTTATGAAGCACTAGAGGACCATGAGACAGCTTCCAGATTAAAGGCAGAAGCGAAAAACCTCCAAGAACGATTTGAACAGGAGTTTTGGATGGATGACCTTGAATTCTACGCCATTGCCCTTGATCGAAAGAAAGAAAAGGTAGGTACGATTACATCGAATCCTGGGCATGTGTTGTTTTCCGGGATAATGACAGGTGATCGCGCTGAAAAAGTCAGTCAAACATTAACAGGTGACAGCATGTTTACCGGTTACGGAATCCGTACGATGGGGAAAGGGGAAGCTGGCTATAACCCGATGAGCTACCATGATGGAAGTGTCTGGCCTCATGATAATAGTATGACTTTGCTCGGATTAAGCAAGCTGGGATTAACGGCTGAAGCCAAGAAGGTCATGAGTGGGCTGATTGAGGCGTCCCATCATTTCGAATACGACCGTCTTCCCGAATTATTCTGTGGATACGAGTCAACAATCGGAAAGGCAGTAAAGTATCCTGTCGCATGTTCTCCGCAAGCATGGGCAGCAGGGACACCTCTTGTGTTTGTTCAATCTTTATTGGGACTTTTCCCGAACAGCCTTCAAAAAGAGATCCATTTATATCCGATTTTACTCAATGGGATGAATACCTTAACGGTTCAAAATATAGCGATTGGTGATGGAGTGCTTTCTCTCTCCGTGGTGCGAAATGGTGACATAGTAGATACCACCATTATGGAAAACACAACGGGCTATGACATTGTAAAAGAAAAACAAACAGTCTAGGTACACCTGGGAATAAGCTTCCTATTTTTCATAAATCAATAAAGGGGTTGGAAGAAATGGTGAAAACAAAGTGGATGGCGAGTTTAGGGATTACGACGATGTTAGTGGGATCAGTGCTTGCGGGCTGCAGCGGTTCGGATGAGAAAGCAAGTTCAAACGGTGGGGAAAATGGTGATAAGGTCGAAATCACCTTAGCCGGCTGGGGAGGGAATCCTTCAGAGCAAAAGCTCCTGAAGCAAACCCTTGCTGACTTTGAAGAGAAGCATCCAAATATCGATGTGAAGCACGAAGTCATTTCTGAGCAGTACATGGATGTCTTGAAAACAAGACTAATCGGTGGCGAAGGACCTGATGTCTTTTATCTCGATGCCCTGGAAGCACCTGCCCTGATTGATACCGGGGTCGTGGAACCACTGGATGATTATGTGACGGAAGACTTCGATGTGAAAGATTTCGAAAAGCCGATGCTTGAAGCATTTCAAGTCGATGGGAAAACATACGGATTTCCGAAAGATTACTCGACTTTAGCGCTCTTCTATAATAAGAAGATGTTTGAAGAGGCGGGTGTCGAAGTTCCGAAAACATGGGATGAACTCCGTGAAGTTTCAAAAGCCCTGACGAAAGAGGGCGTCTATGGATTTGGTGTCGCACCTGAACTTGCCCGTCTTTACCACATCGCACAGGCAACGGGTGGGGAAGTCGTGAAGGATGACAAAGCGAACTTTGCTTCTGATAAAGTGGTGAATGCCCTTCAGCCAATCATCGACCAGCATAACAAAGACAAAACCTCTGCACAGGCCTCAGAAGTCGGAGCGAACTGGGGTGGAGAAATGTTCGGACAACAAAAAGCGGCCATGGTCATCGAAGGAAACTGGGCGATTCCATTTTTAGCCGATACATTCCCGGATGTTGACTACGGAACGGCTGAATTACCGACCATTGATGGAAAAAAAGGAACAATGGCTTACACGGTGGGATATGTGATGAATGCCGCATCTGAAAAGAAGGAAGCTTCATGGGAATTGATTTCTTATCTGACAGGTAAAGAAGGAATGGAAACTTGGACGTCCAAAGGTTTTGCCCTTCCGACACGTAAGTCAGTTGCTGAAAAATTGGGGTATGACAAAGATGAATTACGGGGTGCCCTCGTAGCAGGAGCACCATATGCAACAGTTTGGGCAGAAGGAAAGAATCTGCCGATCATCATGAATAACTTTAACAACCAGTTCATCGCAGCCTTCCTCGGAGACCGCCCATTGGATGAAGCTCTGAAAGAAGCACAGGAACAGGCGAATAGCGAAATTCAATAATCTTTCTAAAGGTACCTGGCACTCATGATCGTGTCAGGTACAACTTTACCATTGACTGTATTCTTTCTTCTTAGGTCTTGTCTTGTAGACCTTGGCGGAAAGAATACAGGTAATAGGTGTAGGTTAAAGAGACAGATAGAAAGTAGGGATAAGAATGAACAAACCATCTTCCAAAAAGAGATTAAAAGATGCAGGACAAGGATACTTATTTATGTCACCGACACTGCTGGTATTAGCCGTGTTTATCATTGGACCGATTCTATACGCCATTTTTTTATCCTTTCATAAAGTTCAACTCCTTGGTGATATGAGTTTCGATTTTGTGGCTTTCGACAATTTTACCCGGATCATGGAAGACAACAGGGCCATCATTGCCTTGAAAAACACAGCGAAATATGTGCTGATCGTGGTACCGACCCAAACCTTCCTCGCACTGGTATTAGCAGCCACGTTAAATGCAGGATTAAAGGGTGAGAAGCTGTTCCGGATCGTCTACTTTTTGCCGACGTTAACGTCTTCAGCCGTATTGACCCTGATCTTCATGTGGATGTACAACAAAGAAGGTTTGATCAATAACATATTAGATAAAGTCGGTTTGCCCACCTACAATTTTCTGGGGGATCCCGATATAGCCTTGAATGCCATCATGCTGATGAATATTTGGGCGACGGCTCCGTTTTTTATGGTCATTTATCTTGCTGCCCTTCAAGATATTCCCGACTCGTTATACGAAGCCGCTGAACTGGACGGAGCGAGTGCCATTCAGAAGTTCTTCTATGTAACTGTTCCGTTCCTCAGACCGGTTACATCCTTCGTCGTAATCATGGGAGTCATCGGCACGTTCCAGTTGTTTGATCAATCGTATATCTTCTCAGGGGGATCCGGAGGACCCAATAACTCGACGTTAACGGTCGTGCTCTTAATCTATCAATATGCGTTTAAATCATTGGGATCCATGGGATATGCAGCGGCCCTTGCCTTTGCACTGGCTCTCATCATCCTGGTGGCCACATTGATACAACGTAAATTCTCTAAAGAAGAATCACTCTATTAATGGGGGGACTAAAGCATGAATTCAAAGAAAAAGACGTTCAGTAAACGTCTCCTGTACATCGTTTTGATCGGCTATGCCATCACGACCCTGATCCCATTTCTATGGGCACTGTCTTCTTCATTTAAAACGCTGGAAGAAATCATTAGTGGGACAATGAATTTCATACCAAGAAATTTCACTTTAGATAATTATAAACAAATCTTCATCAAACAAGAGCTGTTTCCAAGATGGCTGTTCAACAGTCTGTTCATTGCTGTAGTCGGTACCGGTTTGAATATCATTTTTAATTCCATGTCGGGGTATGCCTTGGCACGATTGAGTTTTCCTGGGAAAAAGGCATTGTTCATCATAATCCTGGCTGTCCTGATGATCCCTGCACAGGTCACCATGATCCCGAACTACTTAATTTTAAAGGAAATCGGATGGCTTAACTCGTATCAAGGGATGATTGTACCGGCCATGATCAATGCGACCTTCATCTTCATGATGAGACAATTTTTCATCAATTTTCCGAAGGAACTGGAAGAGGCTGCCCAAATCGATGGTCTCAGCCGCTTCGGTATCTTCTTTAAAGTGGTATTGCCATTGGCAAAACCGGCCCTGGCTGCCCAGGCGATCTTTGTCTTTATGGGCTTTTGGAACAACTTCATGACTCCATTGATTGTTATGACAGATACTGAAATGTATACGTTGCCGTTAGGGTTGAACACCTTCAAAGGACAGTATGTCAGCTATTGGAATTACATCATGGCAGCATCGATGGTGTTTACACTTCCTGTTCTGTTGTTGTATGCATTCTTTAATCGGTACTTTATTAAGGGGATTTCGTTTACAGGGGGGAAATGATAGGAGAGGGAGCTTCCAATGGGAAACTCCCTTTTTTAAGTTTGCCAAACACTCACAAAGTATGTTAGAAATGTCCAAATCTATCACCAAAAAAAAAAGCGAACCCAATAAGGATTCGCTTCTCTTACATCATGCCCCTGCCCAAACATCCTTCGCGTATCGACCATCCTCTTCCAATGATCTCAGCCATTTATCAGCTTCTTCTTTCGATGTTTGATAGAGACGCATATAGCTTTCTACTAATGTCTTTTCAACATCCGGAGCCATCTTGCTTCCGTCCCCACAGATGTATAGTCGTCCGCCTTCTTTCAATAATGGCAGGATTTCCTCTGCATTTTCTGCAAGTCGGTGCTGGACGTATGCTTTTTCTTGACCCGGGCATCTTGAGAATGCCGTATGAAGGGTGACAATCCCTTCTTGTTCCGCTCGTTCCAATTCGCTCTGATACAGGTAGTCGTGCTCAGGATTGCGGCAACCGAAGTAGAGATGGGCCACACCGAGTGATCTTCCTTGCTCCTTAAGAACGCTGCGTGCCTGGATGAATCCTCTGAATGGAGCGATTCCCGTTCCTGGTCCGATCATGACAATCGGGGTTTCCGCATCCTCTGGCAGCTGGAAGTTCGATTGCGGTGTAGAGATAAAGCAGGCGACTTTGTCCCCTTGGGATCGCTCTGCAAGATAGTTGGATGCGATTCCTTTGTATACACCATGCCCGCTCCAGGCCTCTCCACGGACGACGCTGACGGTGATGGTTGCTTCTCCGTTTTTGTATAAAGGTGAGCTTGAAATCGAATAATAGCGTGCCTTCAATGATGGAAGAAGTGCAAGGAAACTTTCAAACGGTATTTCACATGCCATGTACTTCTCCACCAGGTCGAGCATCGTTATACGTTTACTTAATACCGCTTCTTTATACGTTTCATCCTTCAACAGTTCCTCGAGCTCAACGACGTGAGGAGGGCAGACGGTATGAGCAGCCAGGGTCCTGATTTGAGAACGGGTAGCGGGTTCTTGGAACTCTACATAATTGGCCAGTAATTCATAAAGTTTTACAGGCTTCTCTGTAGGGAGGTGCGCCGCTTTACCAGAATCGCCCGTCAAGGTAACGAAGTCCTGCCCGTTCAGGTTGAATCGACTGAGCACTCGCTCGACAAGAGACGCCGGATTTTGCGGAAGAACCCCGATATGGTCGCCTTCCTGATAGGTAACACCTTCTGGCAGCGTGAGGGTGATATGTCTCGTGCTCCTGCCGCTTTCTGCGTGGTGTAACTCTCTATTCTCATTTACCACTGCGGTAAAGGCATGGTGCGTGCGTGCCAGTGGTGTGTCGCTCACGTCACTGACATAATTCATTGTAATGGAGCTATTAGATCCATCGTTCTGATGCAGTTCGATGTTCAATTCGTCAGCCAGATTCGGCCAAAGGGAGTCTGCCCATTTTTCATAATCCCCTTCAAAGTCATCGCTTGCATCACCGTGCCCGATTTCTGCGATGCGGTGTCCGCCTTTTTCAAAAAGCTGTTCATCTATGAAGTTAGGGATCCTCTGATACGTAGTCGCCCAGTTATGGTCACCACATCCGAACACTGCGTAATGAACCCCTTCAAAGTCATCAGGCCGACTTTCTTTCAGCATGGAAATGAATTGACCTGCGTTGTCAGGAGGGTTTCCGTTGTAGGAAGCAGAAACCATGATGACCGCTCCTTCTGTTGGGAGTCCATCACTGTACTCATCCAATGTAGCGATCTCTGTCCGGAATCCTTGTTGACGGCCTGTTTCCCCCAGATCCCGGGCAATTCCTTCCGCCGTTCCCATGTTTGAGCCATAGAGGACGAGCAAGGGCGTGCCGTGGGATGATTCTACCTGGACAGATGTAGCCGCTTTTTCCGGTGTAGCTTCTTCGGAGGAAGCGATGGAGAATGCCATAGCAGGCTTACGGGGTAAAACCCGCATCGTCAATCCATCAGGCTTGAGAGTCAGCGTCTCTTTGACATCCAGTTGATAGTCTTGATGATCGATCAGGTCAAAATGCTGCAAGACCATTCCGAGCACCAGTGTCGCTTCATGAAGGGCGAACTGCTGTCCGATGCAGGCACGCTGTCCATTACCGAACGGTTTGTATGCGTGATAGGGAATGGAAGACGGGTCCTCGAATCGTTCAGGAATGAAGGCTTCCACGTCATCTCCCCATACGGATGAATCCCGATGTAATTCAGGGATTACGAGTGTGAACACATCATCTTTTTTGACATCATATTGGCCGCCAAGAGTTGTGTCGTCTTTGGCATATACAGAAAATGCAGGGGCGGTCGGCCACAGTCTCAGCGTTTCATTCAAGACCATGCGGACATACTTCAACTGTTTCACTTGCTTATAGTCAGGAATGGAATCTCCCACCACACGATCGACTTCCTCCTGAGCCTTTTTCAATTTTTCCCGGTTGTTCATCAGGTAGTAAAGGGCGAAGGAGAGGAGTCCACTTGTGGTTTCATGACCTGCAATCAAGAAGGTAATGATTTGAAAGCGGATGTTCTCGTCACTGAGCGCCTCGCCTGTTTCGGGATCTGTTCCTTTCAACATATAGGAGAGAAGATCTTCTTCCCCTTGATCCCCGGTTGCCTTGCGGTCGGCAATCAATTCGTCGACAAGTGAGAACATGTACTCGATGTCTTCCCTGAATTGTTTCTTCGATTTGATCATCAGTTTATCTTGAAGACCGAGGCGCTGTGATTGGTTCATCGCTTCATCCAGAGCCCGGACCATACTATCGACAAAGGGATGGGAGGTTTCCCGGTAGAAGCTGTTAAAACGGTAATTGAAACCACAGAGGCCGATGGTATCCAGGGTCAGACGGGTCATATCCTCGGGGACGTCGATTTCATCTGCAGGGTTAAGACGTGCCCATTTTTGGATGAGCTGGGTGGCGAGATCCACCATCTTTGAGTGGTATCCTTTCATGGCCTGCTGGCTGAAACTTGGCAGCAGGATATTATGCGCCTTCTTCCAATTCATCTCTGTCGTTTCACTGGTGAAAAGTCCGTCTCCACCGAAGGCTCTCACTTTTTGCAGGGCCGGTCCGACTTTTTTATCAAAACGGGTTTCGTCGCATATTTCTTTTGCAAGGGACGCACTGGAAACAAAGGTGCTCATTCTGCCGGGAAACTGGAACTGATAGATGGGTCCCAGCTCCCTGGAAAGCTTCATAAATGATTGAAGGGGCTTTTCTTTATCGATTACGGGCAAATTCCCGAGTGGTCCATACGTTTTCGGTTGTGGGTATTGAGATTGTTGTGTCATGGTTCCTTCACCTCGTATTAAAGTTTGGTTGTTGCGGAATGAACGTTCATTCCGCTTGAGATATGAGAAACGAATCGCTTCTCACATATGTAATCGTACAGCGTCCCACATACTTTCCTCTACATCAGTAAGCATAGAGGTATCAGGCTCCAATTCTCCGATCCGGACAAGTCGCTGAAGTTCGAGAAAGGCACCATAAAGGATGGCGATCAAAGCCGTGGAAGGCAGATTCTTGATGATCTTCTTCTCTTTTCCAGAATCGAAGAAGCATTTAAATAGATTCAACAGTTCTTCGAAGCATGTGTGACTTTCCTCGTTGAGGAAGTGGGCGCTGCTGTGTGTCCTGATGAAGTAGAGCGCCTGGCTCTGTTCTTTTGTAAATTGAATCATCGATTGGAAAATATGATGAAATTGATTCCGTATCGACTTCTCATACGGGAAATCATTTTCCACTGTTTCAGTAAAAATTTTCACATATTCTTGAAAAATCGTATTCCCAAGGACTTCTTTATTTTCAAAATAGCGATAGATCGTTCCTGCTCCCACGCCTGCGGACGAGGCAATCATGGGAATCGTCGTGGCGTCATAACCCCGTTCTGCAAATAGAGCCAGTGAACTCGCTACAATGCTGTCCCGCTTATTTAATGCCATTGACATACCAATTCAGCCTTTCATAACGGTAATGCGGAATGAATGTTCATTCCAGTATAGTGTATACCCATGTGAAAGTGTTCTCAATCACACGAAATACCCATTATTTGTGAAGGTTTTGTTAAGACGGGGGTATGGCCCTTTTTTTCTTTTCTATTATAATTGCCGGTCCAACTCTATCATTTTTTCATAGAATAACCTTGTAAGAGAGCTCACTTACTAGAGTTATAAAAAGAAAGGGGGGATTTTAGATGTCTTTAGGACTTGTCACCTTTCTGATTGCCGTATTATTACTTGTTGCTTGGTTGTTGGTATCGATCTTGGCTCCAAACAGCAATCTGGTATCTGTGTTGAAAAACGCCGTTTGCAGTACTTTGGGATGTTAATCTAAGTTCTTTTAATAGGGACGGACCTCCAAATGCCTTTCATTCGAAGATGAAACAGGCCCTGTGGAGGTCCGTCCCTCTCTATGTTTACTATTTCACATAAGGGGAAAATACTATCCATGAGATATTTCAAGGAGGTATTACTTTATGAGAAGGCTAGAAGATAAGGTCGCGGTGATTACAGGAGCTGCCACTGGGATCGGGGCAGCGACTGCCAAAGTGTTCGCCCGTGAAGGTGCGACGGTGGTTTGTGCAGATATTAATGAAAAGGAAATGAATAAGACAGTCGATGGGATCAGAAGCGATGGTGGAAAGGCAGAAGCATTCCATCTCGATGTTTCCAGTGAGGAAAGTGTCACGTCGCTTGCTGAAAAGATAAAGGAGAAATTTGGTGTGATCGATGTCCTCTTTAACAACGCCGGGGTCGATGAACAGGGTGGTAAGGTGCATGAATATCCTGTGGAACTATTTGATCGGATCATCGCAGTCGATTTGCGAGGGACTTTTTTATGCAGCAAGTATCTAATCCCACTTATGCTTGAAAATGGCGGATCCATTATCAATACGGCGTCCATGTCCGGCCATGCGGCAGATCTGGACCGGTCTGGCTACAATGCGGCAAAGGGTGGAATCATCAACTTTACGAAAGCCATGGCCATTGATTATGCGAGACATGGCATCCGAGTGAATTCCCTCTCACCCGGAACAATCGAGACCCCACTGATTGACGATCTCGTCGGGAGCAAACAGGAAAAGATGGGTGAGGAATTCAGGGAGGCCAATAAGTGGATCACACCGATGGGCCGTTTGGGAAGACCGGAAGAAATGGCGACGGTGGCCCTGTTCCTCGCATCGGACGACAGCTCCTACGTGACAGGTGAAGACATCACAGCAGACGGAGGCATCATGGCTTACACTTGGCCGGGTAAAATGTTGATCGAGGAAGAAGAGTGGAGAAAGGGTACAGAATAATATGAGGGACGGACCTCCAATCTTACGGCAGCCTTTGCATCAAAGGTTGTATGTGGGGTGGGGGTCTTTTTTTGTTTGAATAACGGAAGAGAATTTATAAAATTCAGAGGATAATAGTTGTTAAATGGAGGTCTAACTAGTAGGATAGTCTTACAAATATATGAGTTGGAAGCGAAGATCATTCACTGGTGAAATGGGCGCTGTTTGTGAATAGGAGCGAGTGGCGCAACCGGCCAGCACATTGCCAAGCGGAGAGCCTCCATAAAACGACTACTATCTCTTTGGTACATATTTGTTTTGTCTCTACTAATTTTTTTGAGAAAGAGGAAGTGTTGCGAAGTGCTGAAAACCAAATCAAGAAATAGTACTCAAGTATTTAAGGAGTCTGCTATACTTGCAGCCATTGAAGAATCGCTTGCTATGATAGAATTCGATGGGAACGGAAATGTGCTCTGGGTGAATGGGAATTTTGCAAGGACGATGGAATATGATATAGAAGAAATGATTGGGATGCACCATCAGACATTTTGTACAACGGAGTTTGCCGGCAGTCTGGATTATAAGAAGTTGTGGCGGGATTTAAGGAATGGGAAAAGCTTTCAGGAGAAAATTCAGCGGGTCACGAAGACCGGGAAACTTCTTTGGTTGGAGGCTACATATACACCGGTATATAGTGAAGAAGGAAAACTTGAAGGTGTTGTAAAGATCGCGACGGATATTACAGAACGGGAAACAACGATTGGAAAGGTTGCCTCTGAATTACAGAAGATGTCTGAAGAGCTAAGTGAAAAAGCTGAGCAGGGGATAACAAGAAGTGAAGAAGCGGCTATTGCCACCGGGAAACTGGTCGAGGACTCAAATGAAAATATGAAAACCTTGGAGTCTCTTACTCTGCAGGCACATTCGATCGGGAATATTGTCAAGACGATCAGGGAGATTGCGACTCAAACCAATCTTCTTGCACTGAATGCCGCCATTGAAGCGGCACGTGCCGGAGAACATGGAAGAGGATTCAATGTGGTAGCAGGTGAAGTGAGAAAGCTTGCCACAAGGGTCCAGGATTCCATTCAGGAAGTGAACGCCCATGTGGAAGGAATCACAGGCGAAATCAAAAAAATCAATGAAGGAACAATCCGGTCACAATCAGGCATTTCAAACAACCAGGGCCTCAACGAACACGCCGTCCTGGCCTTCAAAGAAATCGGCCGTGCAGCCCGACGCCTCGACCTACAGGCGCGGGACTTCAAAGATATCCTGTAAGCTTGAGGGACGGACCTCCAATTTCCCCCGATCCGGTTGTGAATTCATCGGAAAAGGTGAAGGATTGGGGGTTCTTTTCTTTAGTCGGGTAACGTGGTGAGGGACGGACCTCAAAATATCCATTGGAGGATCCATAATTAATGGTTTTGGAGGTCCGTCCCTCAAACCATATCTTCCCATCCATCACGGGGTGTGGTAGAATGGGGGTAACTTATGAGAAATGGAGGTTTTCCTTTTGATTTTGATCAGACTACGTATCCGCAATTTGAACGCTTAATTGAATATGTTCAAAGGCTCTGCCTGTGTGCAGGGTAAATGGGATTGGTCTGACTATTTTTAAAGGAATTCTTCATTTAACGTGAAATGAAGGTGAAGGGAGTGCGCATGGCACTCTCTTAAAAATAGAATTGAATACGTACCGAGAGGCGCTATAGTGTGTTTTTTTATTGAAAAACATGCAGGGGGAAAATGCGGTCTTCTTCTTGCGCCATTGGTATATTCAAATCCATTTACAAAAAGCACAGGCGGAGGCCTGTGTTTTTTTCTGCACCATATGACCAAAATAAACAAACAGGAAGTGACTATGTAATGGAAGAAAGATTAAAAGCGATCGCCATAGGCGTTAATACGAAGGATAAAAACAATGACTTTGAGTATTCGATGTTAGAGTTGAAAGGATTGGCCGATGCCAGGCAAATCGATGTCGTGGGGGAACTGACTCAGAACCTGCCCCGGCCGAATCATGTGCATTATATCGGAAAAGGGAAGATTGACGAACTGCTGCCGCTCATAGAAGAGTGGGAAGCGGATGTTCTGATTACAAACGATGAACTTGCGCCTTCTCAGATCCGGGTCCTCGAAGAAAAGCTTGATGTCCGGGTGATGGACAGAACGATGCTGATTCTCGATATCTTTGCAGAACGGGCGAAAACCCGTGAAGCTCAGTTGCAAGTCGAGGTGGCACAGCTGCAATACATGCTTCCCCGTCTGGTTGGACGCAGGGAATCACTGGGCCGTCAAGGTGGCGGGTCGGGACTTGCCAACCGTGGAGCCGGTGAAACGAAGCTAGAGCTTGACCGCCGCCGGATCGAAGAAAAAATAACGGCCTTGAATAAAGAACTGGATTCACTGGTCGACCTGAGAACCACGCAGCGGAAACAGCGTAAAAAGAGTGAAATCCCCGTCGTTTCCCTGGTCGGGTACACGAATGCGGGTAAATCGACGACCATGAATGCATTTGTCGAAACCTTCCATCCGAATGAGAACAAGCAGGTATTCGAGAAGGATATGTTATTTGCGACCCTGGAAACATCGGTCAGAAACATCACCTTACCGGACAAAAAGGAATTTCTTCTGACAGATACGGTAGGGTTCGTAAACAAACTCCCCCATCAGCTGGTCAAGGCATTCCGTTCCACCCTTGAAGAGGTGGTCGAAGCGGATCTCATTGTTCATGTGGTGGATTATTCAGATCCTCATTACGAGAAATTGATGAAGGTGACGGATCAAACCCTTGATGAACTTGGGACCGGCGACATTCCAATCATTTATGCATTCAACAAGGCTGAATTGGTTGATGAGGAAGTGCCGAGAGTAGAGAAGGACCGCATCTATTTTTCCGCGAAAAATCGAATCGGGATCGACGAGCTCCTTCAAGTCGTAAAAAGCTATATTTTTAAAGACTATAAACGGTGTCAGATGTTGATTCCGTTTGATAAGGGGCAATTGATATCGTATTTTAATGAGAATGCCACTGTGTTAGAAACGGAATATGAAGAAAATGGAACGAAGCTGACCCTGGAATGCAAGACGAGTGATGCTGAGAGATTTAAAGAATATATCATCTGAGTGATATGAACCTTCACCACCTGTGGTGTGAGGGTTCTTTTTTTGAGGGGAGATGGACATACTCCAATATCTGGGCTTCTGCATACAGTAAGCTTTAGGAGGGATGCAGTATGTTTTTTCAACGACGCTATCCGGTTTATCCAACAGCGTATGAGTGTTACCCGTTTGGAGCAGAAGTGAGAAACGATTATGAAGATATGTTCTTACCACATACTTATCCGCAATACATTCCACAGTATGATTACTATCCGCAGAATCACCCTTATCAGGGATATATCCAAGAGCCTGTCTACACCACGGATCCATTTGACTCCCGGGCCAATTGGAGGGAATGGGAGGATCTTGGTGCACCGCCGCGTGGGATGAAGGGTTCACCTGCCGTTGCATCCTGGCAGGCCAACCGGCTGGATACGTTTGTCAGAAGTGAAAACGACAGAATGTATCATAAATGGTGGGACGGTTCGCGATGGAGTAATTGGGAAGACCTCGGAGCCCCGAGAAGAGGGCTGAAGAGTTCGCCTGCTGCTGTATCATGGGGGCCGAATCGGATCGATACCTTTGTCAGAGGGAACCGAGATATCCTTTTTCACAAATGGTGGGACGGCAGAAGCTGGAGTGAATGGGAAGACCTTGGAGGGCCTCCACGTGGCTTCAAGGGAGATCCGGCAGTGTCATCCTGGTCAGCCAATCGGCTGGATGTGTTCGTCCAAGGATACGACAATAATCTTTGGCATAAATGGTGGGACGGACGGAACTGGAGTCAATGGGAGAACCTTGGCGCACCAAGGGGCGGCCTGAGGGATTCACCGGGTGCCGTATCCTGGGGACCAAATCGGATCGATTGCTTTATACGTGGAAACAATGACCGGATGTGGCATAAGTGGTGGAACGGTTCAAGATGGAGTAATTGGGAAGATCTCGGATCGCCTCCTCGTGGATTCGAAGGGGCTCCGGCAGCCTCTTCATGGGCAACCAATCGAATCGACACCTTCGTCCGTGGAGACAACAACACTATGTGGCACAAATGGTGGAACGGTTCCCGTTGGAGCAACTGGGAGGATCTTGGTGCACCGCGTGGAGGCGTACGTTCATCACCGGGAGTCGTTTCCTGGGGACCAAACCGGGTGGACGCCTTTGCCAGAGGAAGAAATGACCATATGTGGCATAAGTGGTATGCCTGATGAATGGAACCATCCCTATGTGTGAAGAGGGATGGTTTTTTTTATGCCTGGAAATTAAGACTATGTTATGATTTGGTAAAACAAGGAAGGGAGCGGTTTACCATGGTAGAAGAGATTCTAGATATCAGACTAGCGAAAAAGGAAGATTTTGAAGAAGTGTTGGAGTTATTGGTGAATGCAGCAGGATGGTTACGTTCTAAAGGAACGACGCAGTGGGATTATTACCTGACTGATCTTGAAGGAAACAAAGAAGAAGTCATGGCTTCCATTGAAAATGACTCCACCTATATCGTAGAACAGGATGGAAAGGCGATTGGCACCCTGACACTTGAATCGGCACCGAATGAGTGGGATATGGATATTTGGGGAAAGGCAGCAGGGGAAGATGTTGCATACTTACATAGATTGGCGGTTCACAGAAATTTTGCGGGAAAAGGGGTTGGGACAAGCCTTTTGGATTGGGCTGAAAATGCTATGAGAGCGTCCGGTAAAAAAAGCATCCGCTTCGATTGCATCGCAGACAATGAGGGGCTGAACCGCTATTACCAAAAACGGTATCCGTTAAAGGAAGTCATCAATATCCATGGCCGCCATTGTAAATATGAAGTTCCACTAATGAAAAAACCGTTGTGATGACGTTATCACAACGGGTTTTTAGTTTAACTGGCTTTTCTTTTAGGCTGAGCTTCCATCATCGGCATGTATTCGTTGAAATAATGATTTGTCTCCGAAACGATGACTTTATAGAGTAATAGTAAGGCAATCAGGTTCGGAATCATCATCAAGGCATTGGACATGTCGGCAAAGGCCCAAACCAGGTCTAGATTCGCGACTGCACCAAGTCCGGTGGCAAAAATGTAAATAAGCCTGTAGGAATTGGCAAAGCGGTAATTCGTGATATATTCGAAGCATTTCTCTCCGTACATATACCATCCGACAATCGTGGAGAATCCAAAGAAGATGACGGAGAAGGATACAATATACTCTCCGACTACACCAAGAGCATGTCCAAACGCGGCGCTCGTCAATGCCCCTCCATCAAGGCTTGGTGCGTGCTCGACACCTGATATCGCTCCGCCTGTCGGATCCCAGAAACCTGTGATCAAGAGAACGAGACCGGTCATCGTACACACGACAATCGTGACGATGAATGTTCCTGTCATGGCGACAAGAGCCTGCTTGACCGGATGATCCGTTTTCGCATTACCGGCAATCAGTGCTGCCGTACCAAGACCTGCTTCGTTTGAGAAGATTCCTCTTGATACCCCGCTGCGAATCGCTTCTGAAATAATGATCCCTGTAAATCCACCAGCAGCTGCCACAGGATTGAAAGCGTAGAAGAAGATCATTTTAAACGCTGGAATGATCATGTCATAATTTAAGGCGATAATCAGAAGGGAACCTCCGATGTACAGGAACGCCATGACCGGAACAAAGAAGGAAGCGACGGTACTGATCCGCTGAATCCCTCCAAAGATGATTAATCCTGTGAGGACGGCGAGAATGATACCCGTTGTCAGATTGTTAATGTGAAAGCTTGTGTCCATGACGTCAGCAATCGTATTCGACTGTACGCTGTTCCCGATTCCGAGAGCGGCGAAAGCACCGAACAACGCGAATGCGACGGCCAGCCACTTCCACTTGCTGCCTAGGCCTTTTTCTACGTAATACATAGGACCGCCTGAGTATTCCCCATTTTTATTTTTCACACGGTATTTCATGGCAAGCAGGGCTTCTGCGTATTTCGTTGCCATCCCAAGGAGGCCGACGATCCACATCCAGAAGATCGCCCCGGGTCCCCCAATGGTGAGGGCCGTTGCCACTCCGGCAATGTTCCCGTTTCCGATCGTTGCGGATAAAGCCGTCATTAGCGTTTTAAAGTTACTGATATCCCCTTCAGATTGATCAGAGGATGCAGAAGGTTTTTCCTTCGTAAAAGCCAGTTTAAAAGCATACATCAGTTTGCGGAACTGAAGGCCTTTCAGCATAAATGTCAGGAAAAGACCTGTCCCGAATAATAGCACTAAACTTGGTGTCCCCCATAAAAATGAATTAATCTTGTCTAGCACATCTAACATAGAATCCTCCTTGTCATCTCGTGTTGTAAACGTTTTCTTTGTGAGTTTCCATCTACTATTTATATAGTATTCCGAACAATCTGTCCATAATAATTGTCGAATTTCCAGAGATTGAGCCTTTTTTAGTAGGGACGGACCTCGGTTTCGGGTGAATAATGGAAGTGTCCGACAGGAATACAAATCGTGGAAACCGCATAAAGAAAGGGACGGAGCTCAAATCAGCAGGACGTTTGCGTCACGTCCTGGCCTGATTTTTGAGGTCCGTCCCTCTACGTCATAGGAGCGTCACGATCAGTATGAGGAGTAGTGGTCCGATGAGGACGATGTATCCCAGGGGTCTGGCGAAGTTCAGGGTCCAGCCCACTCCGAAGCGTTTTTCGACAAAGATGGAAGGGTCTTCGGGATTGAAGTAGATGAGGCCGCCTTTCCAGTATTGATCGTCGTCAGCGTTGATCACATCACCGGGGCTTTCATCGATGATTTCAACATCCAGGTCTGAATCCTTTTTCCCCACTTTAATGGCGAGTATGACTGTCCCGACCAGGACAAGTGCAGAGAATGCAAGTGGCATCGTGATGATCAAAAGGTCACTGACGCTGTTTTCGTACAGAGTGGTGAACTGCAGGAACGTAAACAGCATGGACACCAGGATGGAAATGAAGAACAATAGCCAGCTCGTGTACTTTCGAAGGCGTAGCTGACGGACGCGGGATGCCTTGACATTCCCGGCGCTCAGCTTGATGCCGGAATTTCTTGTGAGTTCATTGATCCCGAGGAACATGGCATTCATCACCAGTAGCACGAGAGGAAGTGTCAGAGCGGAAAGATACGTTTTACCGGTGAAAGCATCGGGCTTACCATCCGCTCCCCAGTGGGTAGGAATCTGGTCCGGGAGGTTTGCGTAATTTAATAAAGTAAACACCACTAACCCGATTGTGATGACCATGGGAATGACATACACGATCCATGGGAGCATTTCATCCTTTGTTCTGAGGTTCAATTCAGAAACGCGAACCTGTTTTCGGTCCTTGAACCACTGCTCTTGCTTTTTCAATTGCGTCACTTTCATATGAAAATAAAAATAAAGAGCCATCGAGATTAATAAGATGACAAAGGGCATAAACAATCCAGCAAATATCAGTACATTTTCAGTGAGGGTGTTCATTGATGACCAGATGAAATAGGTGGCCAACACGATGATTGAGACGAACAATGTCAGGATGGCATAAAGTTTTTTATAATGACGAAGTTGTGTATTCTTTATCTCATCAACAGGTATGGTTACACCGAACACCACCGTTCGCTTCACAATGAAAGGAACCGCCATTTGAAGTGCTGCCAGAAAGCCTATCGTGACGAAAATAAGAGTCATTTCCATTTTTTAATCCCCCTTAACGTTTGAAATGATCGATGCGACTAATTCTGTAATTTCTTCTTCGTTCATGCCGGCGACCAGTGATTCGACTAAGATCGGCCGTAATTCTTCTGAAATCTGATTCAACCTTTGCGGAGGAATCGTTCCCTCGGAAGGTGAACAAATGACTGCACCCGACTTCGGAACAATCCGGATCACTCCTTTGCTTTCCAATTCATGATAGCTTTTATTCACGGTATGCATGTTCACACCAAGGTCACCGGCAAGACTCCGTACAGAAGGAAGGATATCTCCTGGAATCAATTCACCTCTGACAATCCCTTCCATGATCCCGTTTGTTACCTGTGCATAAATCGGTGTATCCGATTGAGGTTCAATTTGGATAAACAAAGCGTCACCTCCTAGTTTTGTTATATGTTAAGTATAACAGAATTGTTCTAGTATGTGTATAACAAGAGTGTGGAAATTCCAAAAAAAGTTAGAAGGTTGGGTGATTACTCGTTATACTTGATTATAGAAATGATGGAGGAGAAGAACAGGTGAGAAATAAAAAAATTCGCGGGTTGAAAAGAAGGACGGATTCCATGGTTAAGAGGATTGTAGTTGCAACGAAATGTTTTCCTACTCAATTCATACATGGATACTGGCATTTACCTTTGCCGGCTGGCAGGGATTTTATTTCTTCCGGCAAAACCCCTTTTAAAATTAAACGCTTGTGCGTACAAATATTGCTTGATAGAGCTGGACGTTTGTCCAAATTAAAAACCGAGAAAGAAATGCATACGAGGGTCATTGTCATGATTGATCTTTCAGATTTATGGAACTCCCACATCATCGTTTTTAACCAAGAAGATGCCTTCAAGGCTTTTTTTGAACGGAACTTCGTGGATCAGAAATGGATACCTCAGGTAATGAATGGGAAGTTATTGAAAAGGTGGGGGATTAAGATTCCAAGGAGTCTAGAGGCCGTATGTTATTTGGAGGAAATCATGGACGAAGATATAGGCTGTAGGGAGAGGGAACTTTGGTTTTTTGGGGAATTTACATAAATAGTATAGTAGTTTAAAGGTTCCAGCTTGTTATGAAATTTAACAGGTATGTTGCTGAAATGAAATTTGTAATCTTTAATAAAGATAATAATAGATTCGCAAGGGAAGGTGTCCACGATGAAGAAAGACCTGGAAATGAAAGAACTGACAACCATAGAAGAGCATATAGTTGAGCTTTCCCACCTATTAAGGACAGTCGTGGACGACGGGGCGTCCATAGGTTTTTTATCCCCCATGGAACATTCTACTGCAGTGGAGTTCTGGGGTGATGCGCTGCGTCCCCATGTGATCCTTTATATAGCCTGGGTGGATGAAGTCATTGCAGGAACTGTGCAACTTCATCTTTGCACCAAACAAAACGGTACTCACAGAGCCGAAATCGCCAAAATGATGGTTCACCCCGCGTTCCGCCAAAAAGGCATCGCCAAAAAACTCATGCAATCCGCAGAGAAAAGAGCAAAAGAAGAGGGACGGACCTTGCTCATTCTCGATACAGTAGAAGGAGCTCCTTCAAATCATTTGTACACCTCCCTAGGGTTCGTAAAGGGAGGACGCATACCGGATTACGCCACCTCGCCTTACGGGGAACTAGAGCCGACCATCATTTATTATAAGCACATTTAGAAATGGAAGAGGGGACCTTAAAACAAATCAGTAGTAGAGGTCCGTCCCTCAAATGAATAGTAAAATAGAATCAGAAACTAATAGCTTTCTGGTTCGTATGTGTAGATAGCGAAGAAGTTTAGAGGAGGAAGACATGAGGGAGAAACGTTCTTTTTTGATTTTAGTTCTGTGTTTGTTGAGCAGTTTCCTGTTTGTGACGGCATGCAGTGACTCGAATGCCAGCAGCGAGGGAAAGAAAGACGATAAAAGGGAAGAAGATCCGTATGAAAAAGAAGTAAAGAAAATGAATGATGAAATAGGAGAAGAGGAGCCTCTGAAACTCACATCCTATAGCGAGGAGATCGGCGTCACAATCGATGAGCCGGTATATAAAGAATTCGCTGCAAATGGAAAGGTGAGCGTGAAGGGGGAAATTGAAAAGTATAAAGATCTGAAATCGGACTTTGCCTGGATTAAGGTCAGGGCGAATGAAGAAGGGCCAGGAGGAAGGCAGCTCGAATATTACACAATGATCGAAGACGGCAAGTTCAAACAGGATATCCATTTTTTTAACGGGGAAGGTGAGTATAGCGTTTCTGTGCAGCTCCCGAGCAAGGACCGTGAAAATTACTACTATGATACGGCATCTTTTACCGTCCATAATGTGAATCCTGAGATCAAGAGGGATGTGACAATGACACCATTTGGTCAGGATGCGGAACTGTCATTAAGTACGAATTCCAGCTATGTCAAAGGCAATCAAGTCTTTTCTTTAAAAGGAGAGGCTGCCAGTCTTTCGGATAATGATACGATCATGCTCAGACTAAAGAAGGATTCAGATCATTGGAAGCATGTCATCCCCGTGAAGGATGGGTCATTTAACTATGATGTTCCCTTGTTTTACGGAAAAGGGGTGCACGAGCTTGAAGTGCTGGTTCCGGATGGAGACCGTGAAAATTACTACCAGACGGCGACCACTCTTCTTATAGATAACGAGTCCGACCGGGTGATGAGCCCCATTGAGTATGCGGATACGTATCGTGAGCGGGGCGTGGACCTAGAATCTCCTCAATTTGGGGGAGAGGAGTCGGATGGCCAATACAGAGTTAAGGGAAGCATCGATCCGAAAGCAGAATTCGGCCCGGAAACGTCGCATATTTATATCACGACCAAAAAAGGGGAGGACGAAGCATTGGATGTCATCCCTGTTGAAGATTTCACTTTTGATGATTCGTTTTACCTGCGCTTTGGACCGGGAACGTATGAAGTGACCCTCAGTGTGCCTGAAATCAAGGAAGAGAACAGTGATTACTTCAGGTTTTTCGGCTTTGCGAAGTTTGAAGTGGAATCCACAGGTGAAGACAAGCGGGATCTCCTGCCTTCACGCGGTGTTCAGTCTGATTCCCCTGAAATCAAGAAGCAGGCAGAAACCGTCACTTCAGGAAAATCAAGTGACAGGGACAAGGCAAAAGCCATCTATGATTATGTCGCAAAGAATGTTTCATATGATGTTAAAAAGTATGAAAATGATGATTTCAACTGGGATGACAGTGCGTTGAAAACACTGGGATCCAAAACCGGCGTGTGCCAGGATTATGCGTATCTCGCGATTGCCATGCTTCGTGCCAGCGATATTGAGGCGAGATTCGTGGAAGGCAGGGCTGGCGGTATTTTCCCGGGAAGGCATGCGTGGGTGGAGGCGAATCTTGACGGGGAATGGGTGACCCTGGATCCGACATGGGGATCCGGTTACTTGAAGGACGGTAAGTTCGTCCCTGCATTCAATGAAGATTATTTCGACCCGGATATGAGTGAATTTAAGAAGACGCACACACGGACGGGTGTATCGTATTAGAAAGTTTGAGCCGGCTCTCTTTAGGAGAGCTGGTTCTTTTTGATTGTGACAGGAAATTTTTAGCTGTATTGTGAATGAAAGCCATAAATAGTACACTTGGATAAGAAGAAATTCTTATATTCAGGAGCGTAATGAATGTTATTGACACAAAATAAGAAAACAGTCCTCATCCTTTTTATTACCATGATCTTCTTGGAAATCCTCGATTTTTCATGGAAGACAAACGATCAAACGAAATGGGAAGGGTCACTATTCCTTCACACAGGTTTAGTGTTCTGTATGCTTGCTCTATTGTTCATCCTTTTTAGGGGCAATTGGAGTGCTTCCAGGGAATTATCCAATAGCAATAAGAATTTAAACAATATTTTTGATACGTTGGATGTGGCCATTTGGTCCCATGATTTAAAATCAGATGTTCTCTTGATCACCCCTGGAATTGAAAATTTGTACGGATATCCATTAAATGACTTCTATCAGGATACACTTCTGTGGAAAAAAGTGATTTATCCTGAAGACATGCCAGTATTGGAAGAGAGAGCGAAGAATCTTGGTTCCGGTCAGGCATGTGTGAGCATTTACCGGATCATTAGGCCGGATGGACAGGTTCGCTGGATACAGGACCGGGGCATCCCGACCTTGGATGAACACGGGGAAATGACTTCTTTTACCAGTGTGCTGTTTGATATCACCAACCGCAAGGAGAGCGAAGATCAATATCGCAGTTTAGTCGACTTGTCACCTGATATCATTGCAGTGATCAGTAACCAAACCTTTGATTATATCAATGAAGCGGGAAGCAGGCTGATCGGTGCAGAGAGCCCGGCTGATATCCTAAACCAACATGTTTCCCGATTTACCAGTGATGAGAATATCAGGATGATCAGGGAAGGTACCAATGGTTCTACTTCAGGTGAACGTTTTGAACTGACCGTTTACCGCCTTAACGGTGATGAGATAGAGTTGGAGATTTCCGCCATGCCCATTTTATATGGGGGAAGGATGGCTATTCAATTGATCGGCCGGGATATCACCAATCGGAAGAAAGCGGAAAAGACGATCCATGCGATGGCCTATTATGATTCACTGACTGGCCTTCCGAATCGGAATAAATTCAAACAACATTTAAGCGGATCATTGCGTGACCATCCTGATCAACCGATGGCAATATTATTTTTAGATTTGGATCGCTTTAAAGTCATTAATGATACAAAAGGACATACTACTGGAGACGCTATCTTGGGGAAAGTCGCCTTTCGCTTGAAAAAGGTGGTAAGCGACAAGGGGATTGTGTTTAGACAAGGTGGAGATGAATTTATTATTATCCTCTCCAATATGAGTGAAGGAGAGGTTGCAGCAACGACGAAAGAAATTTTACAAAGTTTCATCAGGCCGATCTTCATTCAGGAACAGGAATTCTTTGTCACCCCGAGTATCGGAATCAGTATGTATCCAATGGATGGGAAAGATCAGGAGAGTTTGATTAAACATGCCGACACAGCCATGTATTTAGCCAAGGAACAAGGGAAGAACAATTATCAATTCTATTACCCGGAACTTGAAAAAGCATCTTCAAGGAATATGGAGATTGAAAATGGATTACGAAAAGTATTGGAATTCGACCAATTGTGCCTTCATTATCAGCCCAAGGTGGACCTTGCTACCCGTAACATAATTGGAGTGGAAGCCTTGATACGTTGGCATCATCCTACATTGGGGATGGTTTCCCCGGCTGAATTCATTCCCCTGGCAGAAGAGACCGGGTTGATCGTTCCAATCGGGGAGTGGGTTTTAAGAGAGGCGTGTAAACAGAGCAAAGAGTGGGAAGAGACCGGGATGGGCATTATTCCTGTTGCAGTCAATATTTCCGTCAGGCAGATGAAGGATGGCGGATTTGTTGAAATGGTAAAAGGAATTTTAGCAGAATATGAGTTTAAGCCGGACCGACTTGAGCTGGAAATAACAGAGAGCATTATGCAGGACTTTGAAATATCGACGAATGTCCTCAATCTGTTAAAAAAAGTGGGCGTCATGATCTCCATGGATGACTTTGGGACGGGTTACTCGTCATTGAGTAATTTAAGGCACTTACCAATCGATAGTATTAAAATCGATAAATCGTTTGTAGATGATATTATGGAAGATTCCAACCAGGTATCCATTGTCAAAGCCATCATCGATATGAGCCAAAACATGAATTTCACCACCATCGCAGAAGGCATTGAAACGGAAAATCAAATGTTGTTCCTGAAAAGGAATGGATGCCAGGTAGGACAAGGATATCACTTCAGCAGGCCATTGCCTGCGTCTGAGTTGAGATTATCTTTCCTGGAGACGAGAACGACTCAAGCTAATATGACGTAAGTGAGGGACGGACCTCCCATAAGCAATGAACCCAAGGGGTGTATGCTTATAGGAGGTCGGTCCCTCTTACATATCCTCCAGAACTTCTTTAAGCACGACGGCATGGTTGTGCTTCTCATCTTTTGCTCCGTAGAGAAGGACTACGCGTTCGTTCTCTGACATTTCCTTCAGTTTCCGCAATATTTTTTGTTTTTCTTCATCATGATGGAGTTCGTCTTTATAGGCTTGTTTGAACTTCTCGAACTTTTCGGGGTCGTGGTTAAACCACTTCCGTAAAGAGGGACTGGGTGTAATCTCTTTCATCCACTCCTCAAGGTCTGCATCTTCTTTTGATATTCCACGGGGCCAGACACGGTCGATCAGGATTCGGTGACCTCCTAACCGGGGAGGTTCATCATAGATTCGTTTCAAAATGATAGACATTGTAAACCCTCCTTCTATTATCAGGATAAAGGGGAAGGGGGCTGGAAGCAACGTTTAGAAATCTGGTCATACTCATCCCTGCACATAGCCTCATCATCCAAACAACAAGGTCCGTCCCTCATATGTTTTCAAATATTTGTCATGTGTTTGTAGTATTTCTGTTATAATTGTTAAAAAATTCAAAAATAAGGGGGCTTTTGGATGGTGAATGGGGTCAAGGTTGATGGGGTATCTAAGGTATATAAAGGTGAAGGCGTTGAGACGCATGCTTTATTGAATGTAACGGCTGAATTTCAACAAGGGGAATTTGTTTCTGTGGTAGGGTCATCCGGTTCGGGAAAGTCAACGCTATTGAGTGTGATTGGGACGTTGGACCGTCCGACAGGTGGAAATATCTTATTTGAGTCGAAGAAAGTAACAGAATTCAGTCAGCGCGAGATGGCTGACTTCAGGTTTGAGAACATCGGTTTCATCTTTCAACAATTCCATTTGATCCCTACGATGACAGCAATGGAGAATGTGATGGCCCCCCTTTTCTCAAGGAAAGTTCCGTATGATAAAAAACAGCGGGCGAAAGAATTGCTGGAATCCATAGGGCTTGGTGATAAGCTGGATTCCCTTCCTTCACAACTGTCTGGCGGACAGCAGCAGAGGGTCGCGATTGCACGGGCTTTGGTACATGAGCCTAAGTGGCTATTGGCCGATGAACCGACAGGCAACCTGGATACGGAAACAGGGGAGCTCATCTTTCAAATTATAAAATCACTCAATAAGGAAAAAGGCTGTGGGGTCATCTTTGTCACCCATGACTCGGAACTTGCTGAGAAAGCGGATCGAATCATTGAAATGAAGGATGGCAGGATTCTATCTGATCGGATGGTGGGAGCCCTGTGATCCGCTTTATATGGAATACATGGTGGCGCAACAAGCAGCGGTTCATCCTGCTGATCATCGGAGTCCTGCTTTTAAGTGTCGGACTGAGTTATCTCGTCGGGATGACCCAAACCAATAACGGAACGATTGTGAATGAACTGCAGAAAAGGTGGAAATCTTCCTATCATATGGTTGTGAGGCCGCCTGACTCCAGAAGTGTCACGGAAGATATGAATCTATTGGAACCAAACTATTTGAGTGGACTCGACGGAGGTATCACTCTGGAACAATATGAAACCATCAAGGGAATGGACGATGTCAAGATTGCAGCACCCATCTCTGTGATGGGGTATGTATTCAATGACGTTCAAATGGGAGAGTTGAACATAACAGAGCCGGGAATTTACCGGTTGAATCAAAAAGAAACGGTTCAGACCGGGGTGAAAGCGGAGGTTAACGACGGGAACTATTATTTTACAGTGGGTGGCGGACAGTATTCGATGGATCGGGCTTATGGGGTTGGGGAGTCAATAGGTGAGTTATCTTACGGTACACAGGTCCTCGTTGCAGGGATTGATCCCGAACAGGAAGCAAAGCTTGTCGGACTGGACAATGCTATGGTGGATGGAAAAGGGAGCCGGTATTTTTCAGAGAATGACGAGGTCATGGATATACCATTGGAAGGCAACCTGAACGATATTTCCATACCGGTCATTCTAAGCAACCGTGAATTCGTTGATGGGGAAATACACTATACAGTGGAAAAGCTCGATATGCCATTCGATCCCGATCAACAGGGTGCAACGATGGAAAAAGTGAAGAAGAATGGCGGGGAGAAATATTTAGAGCAGCAAACAGGGAGTGTTGTGGAAGAAAGGAGTTTCACGACAGAGGAAGCGCACAAAAAAATTGTCAATTCCGTCATGAACCCAAGTTTCGAATCAGGTTTGGGAGGTATGAGTTGGATGGCCTTCAAGCCGTCGCCGGTGGAATACAAACCGGTGACCAGCCCATTTCGGGAAAGGTGGGCATTCAGTTATGAAGTGGAACCATACAACTTACCGGAGGATTCTCTTCTGGCAGTCGACCAGGCGTACAGGCCGGTTGAGTCGTTCGGAGAGGATAGCTCAAGCTGGCCGAGGTTGCGACTGGACTACATCGGGATCTTTGATGCCCAGAAGCTGACCATTTCGAAAGACCCCTTGACTGAGCTGCCCGTTGAAACGTACTTTCCTTCTAAAGCCAGCTGGGTAGTAGATGAGAAAGGGGATCCCATCAATCCACCCGTCACGATGAAGCCTGCAAATAATCCTTATGGTTTCCTGACGAAGCCTCCTTTGATGTTGACGACACTGGATGCGGCGGCTCATGTTCTGGGGGACAAACCCATCTCAGCGATACGTGTCAACGTAAAGGGGGTTGACACCTTCAATGAAGATAGTGAAGCAGTCCTTCAAAAAATGGCAAAAGAAATCGAAGAGAAAACGGGATTGATCGTGGATATCACGTTAGGGTCCTCCCCGCAGCCTGCTTTGACCCATATCCCGGGCATTCAGGGGGAAAAGGGCTTTGGCTGGATCGAACAGCCGTGGATTAAGATTGGTTCTTCCATCACGATTTTTAAAGAAGCAAAGCTTGGAGTGTCAGGAGTAGTGGGGAGCGTCATCCTGGTGGCGATCGTGTATGTGTTTTCCTCCAATCTCATCATGATGTACGCCCGGAAAAAGGAGTTTGCCGTTTTGCTTTCATTGGGCTGGCGTCCGAATCAGCTTTCAAGGCTCCTTCTTCTTGAAGCACTATTGCTGGGTATGGTCGTATCTTTTATCAGCTGGCTCATACTGGCATGGTTTTCAGTGACAAGCGAACTGGGAACATCCTATATTCGAGTGGCCCTCATCGGATTGATCGGACTGACGATTTATATCGCGGGTGCACTCATTCCCGCCTATCTTGTGAAAAAAATCAGACCATACGAAGCGATGCGTTCAGGGGAAATTTCCATGAAACACAAACGGGTGGCAAGGTCTGAATCCGTGGTCGGAATGGCCATCAATTCAATGGTGTCCAGGTGGAAACGGACCGTTTTATCCGTCGTTTCCATGGGTCTGCCGACAGGTCTTCTTGTCTTTTACTTATTCATCACCTTTCGATTGAAAGGAGTTATGTATACGACCTGGTTAGGGGAGTACGTGGCCATGGAAGTGAGTACGATGCATTATGTGGCAATGGGGATCGCCCTCTCGATCGCCATCCTGACTACGGCTGAAATCATCTGGCAGAATGTAGCGGAAAGACAGCCCGAAATATCGGTGTTTAAAGCTCTTGGCTGGAAAAATGGTACCGTCCGGATACTTGTCATTTTGGAAGGGGTGTTTTCAGGGGCACTAGCCGGTGTCGTCGGACTGCTTTTTGCCTTTACGTTAGTCTGGAAGGTTTACGGAAGCGTCCCTTTCACCCTTTGGTGGATCTATGTGGCCGCCCTATCGATCCCGGTCGTCACCGGGATCATCGCAGCCGTCCTGCCTGCGGGGAAAGCTGCCAATACTCCTCCTTATCAGGGACTGAATGGAGGATACAGCAACGATAAGAAAGTGGAAAAGCAATTCAAATACATTCTTTCAGGGGCAGCTGTCATCCTCCTCCTCGGTGTCATGACCTTAGTGTGGAAGGGAATTCCCGAAGTACAGAAAGTGGAAACCGCCAAAGTGGCATCTCCCTTGGAAGAACAAGGAACGGAAGGGAAAACAACGTCGGTCTTTGCACCGGAAAAGAAAGAGGAGGATGAGCCACAGGAGGATGCTCCCCTCGCATTTTTAAAAGCGAAAGAACTTGCAGGAAAGCAGGCAGAGCTTGGTGAAAAACTGGACATTGATCAGCAAACAATCCTGATTGAGTCACCTAGTAAAACGCCACCGGAATTAAAGGCAAAAAAGAAACATCAGCTCATCACGATACCTGTCAGCTGGGACATTAAATATAGTGATCCCAATTCAAGCAATCTCTCATTCAAACCAGGTGCCTATTTCCTATTGGATGAGAAGGAAAAGAAGTATTATCCTTTGAAAACGGACATTGTGGATGCACTCAATTACCGTGGTGGAAGATTGAAGTTTCCAGGTAGAGTGACGGCTTTATTAACGTTTGAAGTGCCCGAGAAGTATGAGCGCTTTCTGATAAGCGGAAGGATTCCTGATCATTCCAAAGATGTAGTGGCCGAACTTACGAGAGAAGACCTGAGAAAAAGCAGGGAACCTTTTACGTTGAAGAAAACCGGTGTTTCCCCGGGTGCAACAGGGGATTACACGATGAAGATAAAAATGGATAAAGAGAAAAACTGGAGTGTGGAAACCGATATCAGGGTGACCAATCATTCAGAAGAAGCGTTTCGAGATATTGGGTTTTATTTCATTCCGAATGCATTTACGGAAAAAAATAAACCGGATTTCGTGAAAGGTCATGCCGAAACCAGCATTCACACTATAAACAGTACCGGTGAGAATCTCCAGTACACCTTAAATGGGAATAAGCTCCTTGTCGACCTTGACGAAAAGCTGCAGCCTGGTGAAACGAAATCGATCAGTATCGACTACAGCTTGAAACTTCCGGAAGATGGATTGCGTTTGTCTCAGAAAGGGGAAGACTTCTTTCTAGCACAATGGTATCCGATGCTCGCTACGTATCAAGATGGTTGGGATATAGAGCCTTTCGATCCGAAAGGCGAATCCTATGATACAACCTATGGAAATTATCGTGTTTCCTTTGAAACTCCAGAGGAATATCTGGTGGCAAGCTCCGGGGAAGATGCGTCGGAAGAACCGGTGAATAAAGGGGAAATCGAAGGAAGCAGCATCCGGGATTTCTATCTCGCATTCCTGAACCCCGATGAATGGGAACAAAAAACAGAAAAAGTGAAAGTCGGGATGTATCGAAACGTGGCCATCCGGGCTTTTATGAAAAAAGAACAAGATTCCATTATGGATGATGTGCTCAAAAAAGCAGCAGATTCTTTCCTTTTTTACCACGAAAACATCGGAGAGAATCCGACCGGTGAATTGGATCTCATTGCAAATAATGGGGACATGGAATACTCGAATATCGTGGAAATATCGGGTGATCCTGATGGATACGAGCACCCATTGTTCCATGAAATTGCCCATCAATGGTTCTACCAGGGAGTGGCGAACAATCCTTATCGGGATGCATGGCTTGATGAAAGTCTCGCAGAGTTACTATCCTCCTTCTATCTCGCATATGCATATAAGGACGAGGGAAAAGCCTTTGCGTTTTCGAATCAAGTGCTGAATACTATGAAACCGGAAAAGTTCCTGAATACCCCGTTGAATGAATTTCAACGGAATTATATTTCAACTGTATACGGAAAAGGCCCGCTCCTGTTGAATGAGTTTTTCGAGGGTAATGGAGGAAGAACGGAAGCATTGAACTTCTTAGCGGCTTACTACAAAGAGTATCAATTCAAACATGTAGATTCAGACACCTTTGCACAGTTCTTCGAAGAATACTACGAAGGCAGCCAAAAAGAATTCCTGACAGGATGGCTTGAATAGAAAGTGAGAGGGACGGACCTCCAAACGGTTCTCATGGAATTCATTGAGGGATTTGTTGGAGGTCCGTCCCTGTTTTTGAATTCTCCTCTTCACAACTTATGAAAATTAAGTTATTATATAAAAAACTTAATTAAATGAGGTTTTTCATTATGGATGCTTATGATAAAAAGATTTTGGATGCGATTATGCACGATTCGAGGCTTAAGTGGTCTGATTTAGCAGCTACGATCGGACTAAGTGCCCCGGCCACGGCGGACAGGGTCAATCGTCTTATAGAGAAGGGTGTAATCAAGCATTTTGGAGCCATCCTGGATGCTCCCAGCTTGGGATCTGAACTCACTGCCTTTGTAGCCGTATCACTGGAACGACCGGAGCACCGAGGACCTTTTCTTCAATTGATCAATGAGTTGGTTGAAGTCCAGGAATGCCACCATATTGCAGGGGAAGATGACTATCTTTTGAAAATCCGGAGCAGGAACACGAAAGATCTTGATCGTATCATCAGTCATGAAATAAAAAGTCTTCACGGGATCATCCGGACGAAGACCACGATTGTGATGGATTCTATTAAAGAGAGTACGATTTTGCCACTGCCATCAGGTGGGTTTTCTTCAGAATAAGGAGAGGAAACAATGACTTCTGTATTATTATTTCTTAAGAGTCTTATGATTGGCGTGGCCATTGCGGCACCAGTTGGGCCAATCGGAATTCTTTGCATTCAAAGGACATTGACTTACGGGAAAAGGATAGGTTTCCTTTCAGGATTAGGGGCAGCCACAGCAGATGCCCTTTTCGGCTTGATTGCCGTTATGGGGCTGACAATGGTTTCGGGATTTCTTCTGGATCATCAGTTCTGGATTCAATTATGGGGAGGGGTGTTCCTTTTGCTTTTAGGGTGGAAGACATTCACCTCACAACCTGCTGCAAAGCTGCTGGATGAACCCGATACTAATTCTTCAGTGAAAGGATTTGTGTCGGTTTTCTTATTAACTCTCACGAATCCAATGACGATCCTTGCTTTTATAGCGATCTTTGGAGTATTCCGGGTGGCAGGTTCAGAGGATTTCGTCACCGTGCTGACAGTAGTATCAGGCGTCTTTTCAGGATCGGCGCTCTGGTGGTGGGGGCTTGCTTTCGTTTCTGGATGGATCGGAAGCAGGATTGGGTCTGCCTCTTTAAGAGTGATCAACCGAGCAGCGGGTATCGTCCTGACGATTTTCAGTGTACTCTTTTTGATCGATCTGTTATAAACGGGATATTTATGAAGAAAGGATCCATACATCATGTTATTACTTAAAAGCTTCATTTTGGGATTTTCTGTTTCGGCCCCAGTTGGCCCAATTGGGTTGCTTTGCATACAAAGGGTATTATCACAAGGCTTCACTGCAGGGTTTTTGACAGGTCTTGGTGCGGCGACTGCCAATATTATTTATGCCAGTATTGCTGCTTTTGGATTCACTGTTGTTTCAGCATTCATGTTGGAACAGCAAGTGTTTTTTAAAATGGTCGGCTTGGTTTTCCTGGTATATCTGGGAATCAAAACGTTTCAGAAGAAACCCCCACAGGAATCTGTAAGAGTCAAAGGGGAGAGCTCATCATGCCAATTGTTTGCATCAACATTGCTCCTAATGATCACAAATCCTGTCACCATCCTCAACTTTGCTGCCATGTTTGCAGGTTTAGGGTTTTCTAATGAAAGCAGCTCTATCCGAATGGCGGTTACGCTCATGCTTGGCGTCTTTATGGGCGCAGTCACCTGGTGGCTTGTATTGAGTATAGGAGTAAACCTATTTAAAAAGAACATCACCCCTCATCTCCCCATCGTCAATAAAGTAGCGGGCCTCCTCATCATCCTGCTGGCATTTCTATCACTAGCATAATAAGAGGGACGGACCTCCAAAACGGATTTCTACTTTACATAAGATTCCCGCTTGGAGGTCCGTCCCTCTCTCTTCTTTTAAAACTCCCCATGCTCATTCCCCCACTCGTGCATGTGGTGAAGGATGGGCATGAGGGTCATGCCGAGGTCGGTCATGGAGTATTCAACTTTAGGCGGGATGGTGTCGTACGGGGTACGGTTGATGAAGCCGTCTTCTTCGAGTTCTTTCAGCTGCTGGCTCAGTACTTTGTGGGCGACACCCGGGAGGAGCCTGCGCAGTTCATTGTACCGGTGGGTACCCTCTGTCCCGAGGTGCCAGAGGATGACGGTCTTCCATTTCCCTCCGATTTTCCTCAATGTGTACTCGATTGAACACTTCAGTTTACCGTGCTGATCGATGGGTGTTTCCATATCATATCCAGTCCTTTCTTACCTAAAGGTTAGTTTCTCACAAAAAAGTGCATTCTTACATAGAGCCACTCATCTTCGTATAATGAAGTCGTGTTAGATGAAACTAATCAAAACGAAGGAGGAGTCTTGTACGATGTTACCATATCCAAGATCATTTTCTCATATTGGACTATCCGTCCCGAGCCTTGAAGAAGCGATAAAATTTTACCAAGAGGTTTTCGGCTGGTATGTCATCATGGAACCATCTGATGTCGAGAATGACGACACAGCGATCGGTCAGATGTGCCGCGACGTGTTCGGTAACGACTGGAAGAAGTTCAGGATCGCCCACATGGCAACAGGTGATAAAATAGGGATCGAGCTATTTGAATTCCCTCATAATGAAAAACCGGAGAATAACTTCGAATACTGGAAGACGGGATTATTCCACTTCTGTATCCAGGATCCTGATGTAGAAGGCATGGTCGAAAAGATCAAGCAGCACGGAGGAAAACAGCGTATGCCGGTCCGTGAGTATTATCCTGGTGAAAAACCTTATCGCATGGTGTATGTGGAAGACCCATTCGGGAATATTTTCGAGATATATTCCCACAGCTATGAATTAACCTACTCCGATGGGGCTTACTAATTAATGCATAAAAGGCACGTTCAGCTCTTGAATGTGCCTTTTTCTTTTTGGAAAAAGGTTTTCTGTCACGGATGAAGAATACAGTAGTGTAACATTCAATAAGTGAGAAAGGAAAACCGCGATGAAAATAATTGAATTACATAAAGGTTCAAGCATGTTTGAAGAAGCAGTGAATGTGTTCTGGGGACAATGGGGAAATGAGGATAATTACAGGTTCTACCATGACTGCATGTTTCATTCCTGCCAGACGGAAGCGGACCTTCCCCGTTTTTATATCGCTGTGCGTGAGGGGGACATCATCGGCACCTACGCATTACTAAGAAACGATCTTAACAGCCGTCAGGACCTGTATCCGTGGTTGGCATGTCTGTATGTTCATCCTGACCAGAGGGGGGAAGGTCTTGGTTCGACCCTCCTCGACCATGCTCTCCGGGAAGCTCATAAAAAAGGGTACGACAGTCTTTACCTGACGACTGACCTCGAAGGCTATTATGAAAAATACGGCTGGACTCATTCAACAGAAGCCATTGGACTCAGTGGAGATTCTATGAACGTTTATCAAAAACGGACCAGTATATAAAAAAGCAGCAAGGGAAATGTGATGGGTCACATTCGCTTGCTGCTTTTTTTAGGGAGGTCCGTCCCTCAAATGATTTTCTTTTGAAAGAGGTCCAGTCCGTATCCGATGATGACGGCGAATAGGGCGGGGGTGGTCCAGGCGAGTCCATTTGCACTTAAGGGAAGATGACTGATGACGTCCTGAATTCCTTCCATTTTCAAGTTGAGGCTTGCGAGCATTTCGTATAAGGAAAAGACCGCTGCTATGCTGACACCATATACATACATCCTTCTGCTTTCCCCGAAAAAGTGTTGAAAGAGGGAAAGGGCTACGAGTACTATCGCCACGGGGTAAATGAGAACAAGCAGAGGCGTGGCGACCTTTAATATCATATTCAGTCCCAGGTTGGTCACGGCCATCCCAATCAGGATGAAAATCAGTACATATGCTCTATAGGAGTATCTTGGATAGATCTCATGAAAAAAGCGGCCGCACGCATTAATCAGTCCGATGCATGTCGTCAAACAGGCAATCATTACAATCAAACCAAATAGGAGGTTGCCGCTGTATCCAAATAGTTGCCGAGATGCTAACACGAGTATTTCTGCGCCATTATTGATCGGTGCTTCATGGGGAATCACCCGTCCGATCCACCCGAGGGAAAGATACACCATCACGAGTCCAATGGCGGCAATCATTCCGGCGCTGATGGTTCCGCGGATCAGCTCTTTTTTACCGGAAGCTCCTTTCTCTTTCAATCCATTGATGATGACAATGCCGAAAGCCAGGGCTGCCACGGCGTCCATTGTAAAATACCCTTCAAGGAAGCCTTTCAGGAACGGTGCTGACTGGAATTTCTCGCTGGCTGCTGCATCAGTGTAATCAAAGGTGAAAAAAGCCTGTATGCACAATACAGCCAGTACGATGAGCAGTATAGGTGTTAAGAATTGCCCGACAAGATCAATCACTTTTTTAGGATTAATGCTAAGCAAATAGGTTAATCCAAAGAAAGCGATCGAGAATACTAATAAGGGAAGCCGCCCTTCCACACTGACGATCTGCAAAAATCCCAATTCGTACGCGACATTGGAAGCCCTCGGGATTCCGTAAAGAGCACCTATGGACATATAAATGACGACGGCAAAAACAATCCCGAAAACGGGGTGGACCCTTTCACCAATCGATAATAATCCATTTTTTGAAAGGGATACGGAAATGATCGTCAAAAAGGGCAGGAACACTGCCGTTAAAATAAATCCGGAAATCGCTGCAGCAAAGTGGGTTCCGGATTCCATCCCGAGATAGGGGGGGAATATTAAATTCCCTGCACCAAAAAATAACGAAAAAAGCATAAATCCCGAAATCAGGACATCTTTTTTTCTCATAAATACGCCTCCAAATTCATGACCGACTGATAGGCCATCCGTCACATTTTACATCACACATGAAAAAACCCGCCCCTGATCAGGGACGAGTCTGAACTCGCATGACTAACCATATTCCGTATGGTCCAAACTTTGATATGCAAAAGCGGATATATTCATACAATTCTTCTTTTTTAAAATTTCATTAATACTCACAATCTAGCACAGGCCATTTGTGTCGTCAATGAATTTTCCTACTATAATGTTAATTTCTTGTCTCTCTAAAGTTATGCAAGCAACAAGTCTGGAATATGTATATAGAAAAAGCAGGTAGGAGCTGGTTCCATGAAGCATATTGCGGCGGCAATCTATCTCTCTTTCGGGATGCTATTCTTATTTATGCAAGGATTTGACGGATTTACCGGCCCGGAAAATATGAACTTTATCATTTTCTTATTCCTTATGGCCGGGGCATTGTATCTGTACAGGGAAATTAGGGGACGTTTTCAAAAAAAATAGACAAAGGCACGCATGGGGATGCGTGCCTTTGTTTGTGCTTATAATCCAAGGGAAATATACTTCACTTCCAAAAATTCCTCTATGCCCTGGTGACCGCCTTCACGGCCGAGGCCGCTTTGTTTGAATCCTCCGAATGGAGCTTGTGGAGTCGATGGCAACCCATCGTTCAATCCGACAATACCGTACTCAAGTTGTTCACTGATCCGGATTCCCTTCGTGATATTCTCGGTGAACACATAGGCAGCGAGGCCATAAATGGAGTCATTGGCCCGTTCGATGGCTTCTTCTTCGGTTTTGAAGGTAGTGATCGGAGCGACCGGTCCGAATGTTTCGTCATTCATGCACAGCATGTCATCGTTCACGTTCGTCAAAACAGTCGGCTCAAAATATAGACCCTCTATTCCTTTTCCTCCGTAGGCAACGGAAGCACCTTTGTCTACGGCATCTTCCACATGCTTGCGGACTTTCTCGATGGCATCTTCATCGATCAATGGACCGATATCGACGCCTTCTTCGAGTCCATTTCCGACTTTCAGCGCTTTTACTTTTTCAACCAGTTTTTCAGAAAAAGTATCTGCGATGGATTCATGGACATAAATCCGATTGGAGCAGACGCAGGTCTGGCCGGCATTCCTGAATTTGGAGGCTATGACCCCATCTACTGCCTTCTCTAGATCAGAGTCGGCCATTACGATGACAGGTGCATGCCCGCCGAGCTCCAGGGATATTTTCTTAACGGTGTCCGCTGATCCCTTCATCAGGACCTTTCCGACTTCCGTTGAACCCGTGAAGGTCAGTTTCCGGACTCGCGTGTCTTCCATCCACGCTTCGCCGATGGATTTCGAATCTCCTGTCACGACGTTTACAACGCCTTTCGGGATTCCGGCTTCTTCAGCAAGTGCAGCCATCTTTAATGCAGTCAAAGGGGTCTGGTTTGCCGGTTTGATCACGACCGTACAGCCGGTGGCAAGTGCCGGTGCAACCTTGCGTGTGATCATTGCCGCAGGGAAGTTCCACGGAGTGATGACGGCTACGACCCCTACCGGCTGCTTATGGACGAATAATCGCTTGTTCCGCTGAGTGGCAGGGATCTGTTCCCCGTAAACCCGCTTTCCTTCTTCAGCGTACCAGGAGATGAATCCGTTGGCATATTGAATTTCACCGAGTGCCTCTTTAAGCGGTTTTCCTTGCTCGATGGTCATCGTGCGTGCAAGATCCTCTTTGTTTTCATTAATAAGATCATACCATTTTCGAATGAGTTCACTTCGTTCGTAAGCCGAGAATTGGGACCATTCCTTGAATGCCTCATGAGCGGCATCCACCGCCTTCGAAGCCTCATTTTTACCTCCATTGGGAATGGTGGCGATCACTTCCGATGTCGCAGGATTGGTTACCTCTTTCTTGTCAAGATCCGATCCGGTTTGTTCTCCATTGATGATGAGATTGTAGTGTTGCATCGTGTTCCTCCTTTAGAAAGATAGATTCCCATATGCTTATGACTATGTAGTTTGTCTTAAATTTACAATAGTGTGAGGGAAGAATCCAGTAATACACTTATAATTTATGACGATGGGCTTTCTATTGTTTAAATACCCTGAATAAGAGGGAAGATAAACCGTATGTTCAAAAACAAGGAGGGCGTAGTGATATGAAAGCCATCATCATCAACCAGTACGGAGACAAGGACGTTTTACAGGAGAAGGAAATCGACCAGCCGTCAATCGGCGACAATCAAATACTGCTCGAAAATCATGCCACATCCATCAACCCCATCGATTGGAAGGTGAGGGCAGGGTATCTGAAAGATATGCTGGACTTTGAATTCCCGATCATCCTGGGATGGGATGCAGCGGGAGTGATCGCTGAAAAAGGGAAGAATGTAAAAGGGTTTGAAGTAGGTGATCGTGTATTTGCCAGGCCGGCTACGACAAGGGAAGGTACCTACGCTGAATATGTGGCTGTGGATGAAAACCTGCTCGCTAAAATGCCTGAAAGCATGCGCTTTGAAGAAGCGGCGGCCATCCCACTTGCCGGATTGACAGCCTGGCAATGCTTAGTCGGCTTTGGTGAAATCAAAGAAGGCGATAAGGTGCTGATTCATGCAGGTTCCGGTGGCGTCGGGAACTTCGCCATTCAGATTGCCAAAAGCTTTGGAGCGCATGTCGCGACCACGGCAAGCGGTAAAAATGAGGATTTCGTCAAATCATTGGGTGCCGATCAGTTCATCAATTATAAAGAAGAAGACTTTAGTGAAGTGTTACAAGGCTTCGACCTGGTGCTGGACACCATGGGCGGGGACATTCAGTCGAACAGCTATAAAGTCCTCAAGGAAAATGGGAAGCTCGTATCGATTGCAGAGCCCCCGAAAGAGGACGAAGCGGCTAAGTACGGAGTGAAAGCGGAATTCCTTTGGTTGGATCCAAAAGGAGAACAACTCTCAAAGCTTGCCGACCTGTACGAATCCGGTCAATTAAAGCCCGTGATCGGAGAAACATTCCAACTGAGCGAACAAGGGTTAAAAGACGCTCACGCACTCAGTGAAACGCACCATGCAAAAGGGAAAATCGTGATTAAAGTGAAATAAACGTAGGAGGGACGGACCTTTGGAAGAAGGTCCGTCCCTCTATTTATGTTCAAGAATCCCCGCTACCCGTCGATACCGATACAGTTGCAACAGTGGTGATCATCGTCGCCTGCTGTGCCTGGATGAGCGCTTCAATCGCAGTGGATAAACTGACTTGCAACACAGCATTGTGTTCGATCTTATCGCTGATGAGCATGTTCACGGCCATCATCAGGTTGATGTCTTTATGCCACTTGAAAGCCTTGCTCGAGTTCAATTCTTCCCACACATGTTTCACCTGGTTCACCATGGAATGAGCTTCGTCCACGAAGGAAAGCAGTGCGATTTGAGGATAGAACATGGCTTTCGGCTTGATGCCCACTTGCTTAAACGTGTCATACAAGTGAATGCAGCGTTGAACCAGCTTATCTTGAGACCCTTCAGAGTGAAGGGATAGGATATGACTCATGCTTTGAAGGTCATTTCCCTTTCTGAACCCTGCCGAGTTCAACTGATGATAGAAGCCCTCGATTCGATCAATAAGAGCATAATGATTACCTTCCCTTTGGGAGAGGAGCAGGGCGAATGGATAATCGCTTTGTCCGGTAAGAAAAAAGTGTTGGTCCCTCATTTTTTTATACACTTCCATCCCATGCACGGCGAAGTCCTGTCTCCGGCTACCATCAGAAAGCATCGTCATTGCCGAGATGTAGGAAAATGGTCCTCTTGAAAATCCAGCATCGATCAAGGAATCATATAATGAGAGAAACTCATGGAAACGAGATGAATAGTCATCAAAACGTGTATCGAGCATGCCCGCAAAAGTGAAGCGGATCTCATGCTTTAACGACGAAAAAGCCCTCACTTCATCTTTAATATAGTCACTGATTTCCATAAATCGATCAATGTGAAAGGCACGTTTATTCGTTACATACAACGAAGCCACCATCATCAATGATCGTGAATCGGATACTTTCCATCGTAAACGTTCCTTTAACTGCGAATAGATCTCCCGGTAGTCCTCAAGCTTCCTCATCACTTCCTCCATAAGTGTCCACATCCCTTTTTATAATCGTTAGTAGGAAATACGTATGAATGATAAAAAAGTTTCATTTGAAATATGTAAAGGATACTTGACGTAAAGTTTCCTTTACAATATCATATGGAAATATAAGGAGGTAGCTCTCTTTGAAAAATAAACTGGTAGAATACCGAAAGACATTTGGGTACTCACAGGAAAGATTAGCTGCGAGACTCGGAGTATCAAGACAAACCATCATTTCAATTGAAAAGGGGAAGTATGATCCTTCTTTGAATTTGGCTTTTCAGTTGGCACATGTATTTGAAACATCAATTGAAAAGATCTTTGTTTATGAGGAGAAAAAGGGGGAGAAATCGTGACGAAAGGTTATCTGATTATAGGGTGGATTATGGCGATCCAGACTGGGTTTTTGTTTTTTGTCGGCATCATGGCTAAAGATTTTCCATACTATGCTCTTACTCCTCTGTCATTGACTGTAATGAGTTTTTGTATGCACTATCTTTATCCACAGTTCAAAGAAAAAGATGAGCGGATGAAGATGATCAGGGAAAAGGGGATCTTTTACTCGTACTTTGCCATATTAGGTTTTTTCATCATCATCATGTCAACTCTCGGGATTGGTCTGATTGACCTAACCGCTATGAATCTAATGTACGTCATAACCAGCCTTACCATCATGACCGTATTCATCTCCATGGTCATCATGGCGAAAATCTACTAAAAAAGAGGGGCGGACCTTTGGAGCAAAGGTCCGTCCCTCTTTTCAATCCGTTCTATTGTTGACTTCATAGGCGGCACGTATGGCTGATTCGATTGCCCCTTCCACCCAGCCGTGGAAAGGGGAGGTGTGTTCTCCGGCAAAGTGGATGCGGTGTTCCGGTAAGTACAGGGAATCGGAAAAGTCCGTAGCCTGGTTGGGGGCGAATAGGGTGAAGCATCCGGCAGAGAATTGGTTTTCCCCCCAACTGTATGAGGCGCCTTTTGAAAATTCTTTGTACACCTGATCTCCGTATATTTTATACAGTCCCTGAAGTGCTTCGCGAATTCGCTCATCTTCAGGCAAACTGTTCCACAGATTGGCATTCTGTCCCCAGCTGTAACTGCCTAACATGACGCCGGGACCTGAGACACCGATGCCATGGCTTGGGCGGTACGTGTATCGGATGGGAAGATCCGTTATGATATTCCCAATTTTAAAAGTCTCCCAGAATTTTGATTTAAACTCCAAACCGATTTTTACAGATGAGACATAATTCAGCTCCCGTATCGCCTTCCACTTCTGAAATGAGATGGAATCGTGAGGATGGACGTCAATGAATTGGAATACAGAATAGGGGACCGTCACGATGGTGTAGTCCCCCAGAAAACGATGATAACGGTTAGTCGCGCGATCTCTTGTAATGACCTCGACGCCGTCATCCTTCTGAACAATTCCATGGACCTTTTGGGAGTAGAAGATATTCTGATGAAGCTCCGGCAAGAAAGAGTAGGGAAGCTTATCGTTTCCACCATCTATTTCATAAAACTTTAATTTATCATTGAAGACGGTTCGGACAATATCAAGAAGAATATCAACGAATGATAGCTCGGGAAACCCTTCTATACCCAGGATGACCTTTACGATACGAATGGCTTCGGGGGAAAGGGAGGTTCCGATTGGATTGAACCGCAAGAAAACATCGAATGAATAATGATCAAACTTTAATCGTAACCGTTCTTGTTCCTCAGGGCTTGCTTTTTCGTACAAGTCTAAAAAGGGTTTTACGGCGGAGGATAATAATTCGATGGCTGTTTTGCCCTGTTCTTCAGGGGGGAAGGGATAGTTGAAGATATTCGGATTTTTGTTGTAATTCCAATCTGTTGTTTGGACTCCATTTACGAGATAGAGATCACTCTTATTGATGAATTCATTGGTGGGTAAGTTGAATTTACGAATATATTCAAATACTAAATCATGGGTTTCCGGAAATCGCATGGCACCTACATCGAGGTATTGACCTTCTGAAAAAGGTTGCCGTAACGTATATACCCTTCCGCCAATCCGGTCATTCCCTTCAAGGATCGTAACGGAGTGACCTGCTTTTTTCAAAAGGGATCCTGCCACCAAGCCGGCCATACCTGCACCGATGATAATCACTTTCCTTGGTTTTTGTGTGGGAACCAATCCATTTTTAACGATGGATACCATATCATCCGGATAAGAAAGATCACCATAATGATGATCATCAGCTCTATTTCCCAATTCGTTCTCCCCCCTTAAGCCGAAGCTGCATTATCTATATATATGATAGAGGGGAAGATGAATAGACGGGGAAGACGTAGTTCCAACTCTCTAATTTGTAAAAAATAAACAGGGACGGACCGTGAATCTTAAGGTCCGTCCCTCTTCGCTATTCTTCATTATTCTCTTCCAGAACGTATTTCAGCTTGGTCAGTTTATTGCTCCAGAACTGTTCGTAATAGGCTAACCAGTCTTTTAGTTCTCCGAGGGGTTCAGGCTGGAGGCGATAGATTTTTTCCCTGCCGATTTTTTCTCCTGAAACCAACTCGGCTTCTGTCAGGATGGCAAGATGCTTTGCAATGGCGGTCCGGCTCATGGGAAAGTGGGAAGTCAGAGCCGAAATCGGCATTTCTTTTTCCGAAAGAAGGCGAAGCACTTCCCGGCGGGTCGGGTCTGCAATCGCCTGGAAAACGTCATGTTTAACGGCAGACACTTATTCCTCCACAACCTTCCGAAGGCGCTGGTCCACTATGCCGACCCAGCCGTTCGCCATTCGTTCCCGGATAACGGAGCTTTTTTCGTTCGGTTTAGAAACAACCGCATCATCATGCTTCCAGCCACCATGAATCAATGTGAACTCCGTTTGTGTCCCGACCTCTTTTAAAAGAAATGTGACGAACCAGCCATCCGTATCCCAGGAAAAGGTCAGCTTATGAGGCGCATCCACTTCCAATACCTTACATGGAGACGGGCCGAAAGGGGACTGAATATGGAATTCGTATCCCTCCTCTGGTTGGAAATCATTCGGCATGAACCATGTAGATATGCCTTCTGAAGTAGAGACCGTGTCCCATACCTTTTGAATGGGGGCATTGAAGAGGACGGTTTGGGTAATATCTTGAAGTTGATTGCTTTGATTTGATTTCATATTTCTCGCCTGCTTTCTGTGAATGAAAATAACACCAATTGGTTTCGTTTTAATGATATAACACCATATGGTTTCGTGTCAATGAAAAGAGGAAATAGGTGAAAGAGTGTAGAAGTAGTGTCTTGGTAAAGATTAGTATGAGCATAGCAGCTACTAATTATCGAATAGAATATAACCGGTCATAACCGTGCACAAATTGACAGGTGTACCGATTAGTTGAATGGTACATTAGGGTAGTGGGGAGAAGATCAGAAATGGAAATGCTTCATAGGATGAATGACTGCATTCAGTATATTGAGGAAAATCTTGAAGGGGAGATCAAGATGGAGGAGCTTGCCAGGCTCTCACTGAACTCGAAGTTTCACTTTCAACGGCTGTTTTCACTAGTCACAGGCTGCACTGTAGCCGAGTACATCCGGAGAAGAAGGCTGACTCTTGCGGCACAGGAACTGAATCATGCGAATGTGAAGGTCATCGATGTCGCTTTCAGGTATGGGTACGAAACACCGGAATCCTTCTCGAAGGCGTTTCGTAAAGCTCACGGTGTGTCGCCATCCCAGGTGAGAGAATCAGGAACTCCTTTAAAAGCATTCCCGCGTATCTCCTTCCAAATCCAATTAAAAGGGGAAGTTGAAATGAATTATAGAATTGTTGAAAAAGAAGCCTTTCAGGTGATTGGAAAAGGGAAAAGAGTCTCAACCCATAATGGCCAAAACTTAAAGGAGATTCCGACACTTTGGGATGAGGTGAATACTTCCGGCTTGGACAGTGAGATTTGCGAGGCTGCGGGTAATGATGAAATGCTCGGAATCTGCATGGAGTTTGATGACCCTAATGAAGAGTTCACCTATTTTATCGGATCAGAAAAGAAGTCTGACACTCATCCCCCGCTGGAGGTTAAGGAGATACCTGCTTCCACATGGGCCGTATTTGAATCGATCGGTCCGATGCCTGACGCGATCCAGGATGTGTGGAAACGGATTTTCTCTGAATGGTTCCCGTCTACAGGGTATGTGCATGGAAGTGCACCTGAATTTGAATTATATCCGCCGGGGAATCCGAATGACGAGGATTACAGGTGCGAGGTCTGGGTTCCCGTAATGAAGAAATAAGATGATTTTGCCTCCAGTGCGGAGGCTTTTTTTTATTTACCTTATCACCACATACGGTCGCATCATCTCATAATCCTCATGCTCCAGTATATGACAGTGCCATACGTACAAGCCGGTGTAAGGACCGAATGCCACAATGATCCGGGTCATTTCCCAGGGGTTTGCACAAACTGTATCTTTCCATCCTTGTTCATTGGGCTCTGGTTTGATACGGGGACCAGTGGGGATAATCCTTCCTTCGTTTTGATAGATTTTTTTATCAATGGTCTGCCGGTCCAGAACCTGAAACCGTACCAGATGCAAGTGGATGGGGTGGGACCCTTCCGTAATGTTGATAAAGTTCCATACTTCACTACTCCCTAAACGTGGCATCTCCGTAATCGGATCATCCCATAATTGATGATTTAATAGATGCATCTCCCGCCCATATTGATCATGTACCATATTTAAAAAAAGATCCCTGGTTTGAATGGCATGCCTTTTCTTCAATCTTGGTACATGCCGTAATGTCGATGGAATCCTGCTCATATCCTGACCTTGAAGCGTCTTAATTACGCGGAACTGCATCAGCACTCCTGTCGTGTCAGGGTCTGGCACCGAACCGGTTGGAAAGGGAGCCGGTGCACGGTTATGAATGGTGATGTATTCTCCCATTGCGCTAGAAAAATCAATGATGACATCCGCCCGTTCAGCAGGGGCAAGCAAGATTTCTGAAACATGGACAGGGGCAGAGAGTAGCCCTTGATCAGCTCCTATTTGAATGAACGGCTTTCCGTTTGAAAGAGAAAGCTGATATGTCCGGGAATTCGAAGCATTGATCAATCGGAAGCGATACCGTCTTGGCTCAACTTCAAGGAATGGCCAGACCTTCCCATTCACCAGGATTGTTTCCCCGAAGAAAGTAGAAACAGTGGAGGGACGGACCTCTGAAACCGGGGGATCCGGTTCGGAAGGATAATAAAGCGAACCGTCTTTATTGAACGACCGATCCATGATCACAAGCGGGATATCGTATGGATGAGCAGGCAGAGACATAGCCTCCTCTTCATCATCGTGGATGATATAAGCCCCGGCGAGTCCGGCATAGATATTCAACCTTGTGATGCCGATCGCATGGTCGTGATACCAGAGTGTGGTAGCTTGTTGCCGGTTGGGATATGTGTAAACTTCCCCGGCGAAGAAGGGCCCCGTCTCTTTAAACCCTTTTGTAAACCAGGCATCCGGGTAACCGTCACTCGTATCAGGTGTCGCCCCTCCATGTAGATGGACAACGGTGCGGACCTCGGGCTGATTTTTTCCTGCTCCATGAACGGTGGTATCGATAGGGAGGAAATGCTTCTCTGGAAGCTCATTTTTCCATAAGACCCGAACCGTTTGATTTCGTTTCACCTTGAATGTTGGACCGGGTATTTGTCCGTTGTATCCCCAAATCGAAGTAGGGGGGAGGTCCCGGTGAAGTTGCTGCTTCCCTTCCTTCATGGTCACTTCGTAATAGTCAGAGCCTTTGTGGGCAGAAAAGGGTTGAATCGTATTCATGACGGGAAGCGGATCGACGAATTTCTCAAGCATATAAGAACCTCCTCTAAATGGTGCTATTATTCCATATGTATTGAGAGGTAGGCTGGAATATCCTCTTTCTATAAAAAGAAGAAGCACCTGACCTGCAGGTGCTTCTTCTTAATTGGCGTCTTTATACCGGTAGCGATATTGAATGTTTGCAGTACGCTCATCCGTATCAATGGTAAACCGATTCCACAGGCTGTTGTCCTCCGTGGTTTCACTTTGCGGGAGGGAGGGGATGGTTTGATTGGCACCAATGGACATTGTACCCGTTTCAATGGTGTCCATGACATTCCCCGAAGAATCATAAAACGCGATTTGAGCTTGGACCAGCAGATCACGGTCTTCAAAGTTCCTCATGAATACGAGGTTGGAATAATCCGATCCCCTACAGGATGAAGAGTTTGTTCCTATACCCGCCTAGTTCAAAAGGCATTCCTTTTTCAGGTGAATAATAGCTGGTGGTTCGAATTTTTTTCTTTGCCTCCTTTTTTTGATACACTAATTTAGTTGCTAAATTGTTTATCATTGGAGGAAATAATGTCAAATCGAAATAAAGGCATATTACTTTTATTATTATCAGCGTTTGGTTTCTCCTTGATGGCTGCATTTGTCAAGTTATCGGGGGATGTGCCGACGATCCAGAAAACATTCTTTCGGAATATCGTCTCTGCATTCATTGCATTCGGTTTTGTCCGGTATCATAAGGAAAGGCTATTTGGAAAAAGAGAAAATCAAAAGCTTCTATTGCTGCGTTCCTCATTAGGGGCTGTTGGAATTGTGCTGTTCTTTTATGCGATCGATCATCTCGTGTTATCGGATGCCGATATGCTGAACAAGCTGAGTCCATTTTTGACCATTATCTTTTCTGCTCTATTCTTGAAGGAACGGACGCGAGTCTTTCAGGTGGTGGCGATCATCATTGCGTTCATCGGGACATTGTTCATCATTAAACCGGCTTTTTCTTTTGATGTCATCCCATACGTTGCAGGGGTGTTTTCCGCTATTTTTGCAGCAGGTGCCTACACGGTCCTCCGGGTGCTCGGGAGCAGGGAGAAGTTTTATACAGTCGTCTTTTACTTTTCCTTTTTCACGACGGTCGTGCTGCTTCCGTTTGTCATCGGGTTTTATGAACCGATGAGCGCGAAACAGTGGGTGTACCTGTTATCCGCAGGTGTCTTTGCGACAGTCGGTCAGTTCGGGATCACGATCGCGTATAAGTTTGCACCGGCAAGGGAGATATCGATCTTCTTCTATTCGACGGTTGTATACTCCGCTCTCATTAGCATCTTCCTGTTCGGACAGATTCCTGACGTATACAGCATCATTGGGTACATTGTGATTTTCGGAGCATCATTGTATATGTTCTTGAAAAATAATGTAGAAGGCAAGAAACAGGCAGCCTGATTCAAACCTATCCATCAAACGATGGATAAGTTTTTTCATGCAAAAAAATGAAACATTTTCCAATTTTACACCGTATATATAGTAACCGTTAATAGACAGGAGAGGAGAAAATGAAGCTTGCTTTATTCATCATAGGAGTAATCTTGATCATCGCATTGATCGTCATGGTGGCTGGGATTAGACAGCATGCGGGAAAGAGGGATGCCGACTATCTGTTAGACTACTTGAAGCATAACGAAAATTGGAGTTTAACGGTGGTTCGGAATGGTGAAACACTTGTGTCTGTCAGGGAAGATGAGATGTATCCTTTAGCAAGTGCGATGAAGACTATCATAGCCATTGAATATGCGAAGCGATGCGGAGAACAGACATTAGATCCTTCCCGCAGCATTTCTCTGGAAGAACTTGATCGATACTATATTCCGGATACGGATGGGGGAGCCCATAAAGCCTGGATAGCGTATTCAAAGGATAAGGGACTTCTCCTTGGGAATAGTACTACCCTTGAAAATGTGGTGAAAGGAATGATGGCTTTCAGTTCCAATGCCAACACGGACTATTTAATTGATCTCTTGGGAATGGAAGCGATCAACGAATCACTGGATGAACTGCACATTGAAAAACATGAGGCGCTTTACCCGGTCACGGGGGCCATGCTGATTCCAACGTATTTGAAGATGAAAGATCCTTCCTATACGGATGACTATATTGAGACGAAGATAAAGGAGATGTCAAAAGAGAAATACATACAAATCGCTCAAACCATTGCACAACGTTTAAAAGAGGGGGAAAAAGGACTGTATATTGAAAATGGGCATTCAAGTAAGCGTCTGGACAAAATTTGGTCTGACAGACTGACCCGGAGTACCACTTTTGAATACTCCACTCTCATGGGGAAGTTGAATTCAAAGAACTTTTTTGAAAAAGAAACACAGGATCGATTGGATTCAGTCATGGAAGGTCTCATGGAAAGTCCCATCAATCAAGAGTGGTTAAAGCATGCCGGACAAAAAGGGGGATCGACAGAGTTCCTCGTCACGAATGCTGCGTATGCAACGGATAAAGAAGGAAATTCAACAGAGGTTGCACTCTTTACAAACGAGTTGGGAGCAGGGGAGTTAGATAAGATCTCAGGGAGTTTGAATTCATTCATGCTGAATATTCTAAGAGACGAAGATTTCCGGAACGAGCTGAAAGAGTTATAATGTAAGTAAATGGAATAGGTGTCAATTGGAGGTGTGAACATGGTTCTACGAAACTCGAAATGGTCACTATGGGCACTTGCCCTGTTAACACTCGTCCTCTTCAGCAATGTCATGCTTTATCAACCAATCGTGCAGCAGTTCCTGGCCATTGAACTTGATCGAGGCGCCGTACTTGGATCCTTAGTGGATCTGGTCATCATTTCACCGGCACTTGCTTATGCCGCATTTAAAGTGTCAAAGAAGCAGGCCGCCGGATTCGTCGTATTTGGATTGGTCATGGCAAGAGTCATCATTCCTGAAGAATTCTTTGCACCCTATACGATTCTCCTGTACTCGGGGATAAGCTTTGAGGCCTTGTTCTTTCTGGCGGAACTGGGACTGATCTTCCTTCTGCTCAAGAGAATGCCGGTCATCTGGGCCGAAATGAGATCATCGGAAACAGGTCCGATCTTTTCATTCCTTCCTTCAGTAGAAAAAAAGGTAAGTAGACTTCCTCTTGTCCGAATCGTGGCATCTGAGATTCTGATGGTGTACTACGCCTTCTTCAGCTGGAGGAAGAAACCTCCTATTCATGACGGGGTGGTGACGATGCATCATAAGACCAGTGCCATCGCCATGAATATCATGCTCATCCATGCCGTAGCCATCGAAACAATCGGACTTCACTGGTGGTTGCATACCAAACTTCCTATCCTGTCATTCATTCTGCTCTTTCTAAACGTGTACAGTATTCTGCTCGAACTGGCAGAAATCCAGATTACACGTTTGCATCCTGTTGAAGTAGAAAATGGTGAATTGCGTGTGGTGCAGGGATTAAGGCAGCGACTGATTCTGCCCCTGTCAAACATCGAAGAGATAGAATGGGGAGAGAAGAAACCAGGTAAAGGCACCATGGTCTTTATGCAGAAAGACTTTGAGGAGATTCACCCTCAAGTGATCCTGATCTTTAAAGAGCCCGTCGAAGCGACGCTGTTCATGGGTAAAAAAGAAGTGGTATCTAAAGTGGCTTTGAGAGTGGATGATCCTGAGAAGTTAAAGCGGTTATTAGAGCAACACGAAAAGCGTGCCTGATTCTTTCCAGGCACGCTCCTTTCCTATCCCATCCGATAAACCCAATCACAATCTCCGATCATCGCCTCGTCATGAGTGACCATAATAGTAGCAATATTTCTTTCCTTCGTTTCTTTTACTAATAATTCCACCACGGATTTCCCCCGTTCCCGGTCAAGGCTTGCTGTAGGTTCATCGGCAAGGATCAGCTTTGGTTCATTCATGAGGGCACGGGCGATGGCGACCCGTTGCTGTTCGCCTCCGGAGAGTTGTTCAGGATAATGAGCTTTCCGTTCTTCAAGTCCAAGGTGAGACAATAAATCCAATGCCCGTTCCTGAAGGTGGTCCTTCTGCTTGGTAAGCTTCCTAACGAGTAACAGTTGTTCTTCCACTGTTAAAAAAGGAACCAGGTTCGATTGCTGAAAGATGAAGCCGATTTCCTTCAGACGAAGAGCCGTTTGTTCTTTTCCGGTCATGTCGTGTACATTTCTTCCGTTTAGAGTCACCTCACCACTTGTGGGACTGGTCAACGCCCCGATGATGGAAAGGAGAGTGCTTTTCCCCGAACCGGACGGACCAAGTATCGCACCGAACTCCCCACTATTGACTTTCATGCAAATATGATCCAGGACCGTGAGCCGTTCATGTCCCTGTTTGTATGTCTTCGTAACTCCGTTTAATTCCAAGATTGATGTCATCTTATTTCACCCCTCCGATTGCTTCTAATGGATCGACTTTCATAATACTTCTAAAGGACAAAAGTGAACCGATCCATGCCATGACCAAAATCAATCCGCTGTTTAACAGGATCATGCCAGAGGATAATTCAAACGGGACGCCTCCGGGAATGAGTTGTGTCAATCCATACGTAAGGGTATTCCCTGCCAGGATCCCAAGTACGGCAAGAATGGATATCTGAAGGAACAGGGCTCGTAGAAGAATGCCTGCCTTTGCTCCGATTGCTTTCAGTACACCGTATTGATGAAGCTTTTGCAGGGTCATGACATAGAAGAACGTTGCCAGGACAATCGCCGAAATGATGAGCAGAAAGATGACCATCATCTTTAAAGAGCCCTGTTCCGCCGAATAACCCGGTACGTTTGACAGAATGTCCTCTTTTGGTGCTGCTTCCAGTTTGGAAGGAATGTCCACTCCACCCTTATTTGTGAAGAGGAGTGCCTGGTACGTAATATCATCTCCATGGAGATCTTTCCACGTTTCCATCGATGTGAACATGGCCGGGGTATGGCCGTAACTGAAACGTTTTTTTGTAAAACCCTTAATGATCCATGTTTTCCCTTGGTACGTGAAAGAGTCTCCGGACTGATATCCTTCTTTTAGTAAGCCGGGATCCGCAAGTACCTCGTAAGGCGCGAGTTTCACACTTTCTTCTGCGTCCGGCATGAAAGTGCTGGTTGGATCTAAGGCAAATAGGCTGATATTCACGGCTTCTCCTTCATGAGTCATTTCGACCATCTTCAATGCCAGTGGAGAGCCTCCTTTTACGGTGGATCTATCAGCAGCTGTCATATTTGATCGCTCAAGCTGATGCGAGTCGCTTTTTTCAACAATATATGTTTCTGCAGACAAATTTTTAATAGCAGAGGCATTATCAACGGATAAGCCGTTGGCAAGCCCGGATATTGACAAGACGAGACTTGTGATCAGTGTGATGATGCCTGTGATCAGTATGAATTTCATTTTGGCATAGCGGATTTCTTTCCATGCGAGAAACAAAAAAATCACCTTCCCTTTCATAACTTCTCTTTCATGATAAAAGGGAAGTATGAACGGAAGATGAACAACGGATTAAGGAAGGGTCACCTTGAAAGTGGTTCCTTCATTTGGATCACTCTCCACATGGATTTCCCCATGATGGAGGCTGATGATCTTTTGGACGATGGATAGACCAAGGCCGCTGCTGTCCCGTTCGTGACTCCGGGACTCGTCCACTTTGTAGAATCGGTCGAAGATCTTCTCCATATGCTCCGGTGGGATACCGATTCCAGTGTCCTGGATGGTAAACGTGATACCCTTTGATTCTGTAAGGAGGGTTATAATAATTTCCCCACCTCTGGGAGTATATTTAATGCTGTTGGATAATAGGTTCTCGAAAGCCTGGTACAGCAATTCCCCATGTCCGTTGTAGGTCACCTCATCCGCTTCAAAGGATAAAGAAAGATCTTTTCCTTCCCACAACCATCGGGTCTGACTGATGAGAACTTGCACCATCGATGTCAGTTCTACAGGTTCTAATTTGATCACCCCTTGATCCTTATCAAGGGAGGCAAGGGTCAATAGCTGTTTACTCAGCTTTGATAACCGCGTACTTTCGGATTCGATCACCTTTGTATAATATTCCTGATCTTCTTTGGATAAGGAAGGGGATCGTAACAGATTCGCATAGCCTTTCAAAGAAGAAAGTGGTGTTTGAATTTCATGTGAGACATTGGAAACGAACTCCTGACGCATATTTTCCACCTGCCTGAGCTGACGGCTCATGCTCGTAAATGATTTGGCAAGGGTCCCGATTTCATCCTTGCGATTTTCATGCAGCTGTATGGAAAAGTCTCCACCGGCTATCTTCTTCGTGGCAGCGGTAAGTTCCCTGATCGGCTTTACCAAGTACCGTGTACTGAAAAATACAATCATCATACTGAGCACAATCGTCAATAGGAGAAGGACGGACAGGAGAATATGTATTTCATTGAACTGCTGCTTGACGTTCGGCCTCATGAACAACGCATGTGGTTTCCCGTCGATTTCAATCGGGACACCGATAGAATTGGATAATTCATTAGAGAAAAACCCCGTCACAAACGTGGTGGAAGGATATTCAGCCATCCCGTGATACGTTGTCCCGTTCAGAACGCTTCGTATTACTTTGGGAGATAGAGTGCGATCACGAAATTCCTCCCCATAAAATGTCCCTGTTCCTTTTCCATCGGTCACATAAAACTGATAGCTTAACCTTGCCGTCTTTTCAAAAAAAGTGGATTCCTCCATGGAAGCTGCCTCATAAAGTTCCACAACGTCCCGGGCGATTTCGGTATTTTTTTCATCATTGGAAGGCTTTAAAATACTTTGATAATAAAGATTCGAACCGATAAAGGCGATCACACTGCTTACGATCATGATCAAGAGGGTGACGACGACGATCCGGATATAAAGGGTTTTCATTTATGTACCTCCAATTTGTAGCCGACTCCCCGTACGGTTGTGATCGTGAAGGTATTGGTGGAACCTCGAAACCGTTCACGCAGTCGTTTAATGTGCACATCGATGGTCCGGTCGTCCCCTACAAAGTCCATTCCCCATACATGCTGGATGAGTTCATCGCGCGTAAATGTCCTGTTCGTAAAGCTTGCAAGATAATAGAGCAGTTCGAATTCCTTGAGGGGAAGGATCATGGTCCTATTCCCGGCTTTCACCTCATAAGACCGTTTATCAAGAGTCATGTCTCCCAAGCGGATGGTTTGGGAACCTGCCCTGTCGAATCGTCTCAGGATTGCCTGTACCCGGAAAAGGAGTTCTTCTTTTTCAAAGGGTTTCACCATATAATCATCGGTTCCGGACTGAAATCCTTTCGCTTTATCCGTCATGCTGTCCCTCGCAGTCAGCATGATGATGGGGATATCATAGTCTTCCCTTATCTCACTTGCCAACTGAAATCCATCTTTATTCGGCATCATCAGGTCGATAATGGCAAGGTCGATGGTTTGATGGAGAAGAATGACGGAGGCAGCTTCGCCATCCGGTGCTTCTGTCACCAGGTATCCGTTCTGCTCCAAATATACGCGGACGAGCTTTCGCAGATGGGGGTCATCATCAACGACAAGAATTGATATCATAAGGGCACCTCATTTCAGTAAACGATTTTTTATGATTTTACTTTAGCACAAGTGACGGAGAGGAAACCAATTTATGACGAATACTCCTCTCCTTGGATATAATGAAAATAAAATATGCTTTTACCCATATCTTTTTCTGTTACTTATCCGTTATAGCCATGAGAGGATGCAAAGGAGTGAAGATAATGCAAATGAGATCGGTATTCAACCTGGACGAAGAAGGGATCGAAGAAATGGTTCCAAAACTGTTCCGGTATTGCTATTTTCTGACAAAGGACAAATGGGACGGGGAGGATCTTGCCCAGGAATCTGTTTATAAAGCCCTCACCCGCTACCCGGATCGTCAGGATTGGAGTCCTGCTTTACTGAAGAAAATGGCCTATCATCTGTGGATCGACAAGGGCCGGAAAGAGAGCAGGGAAACAATCGGATCTGTGCCTGACTCTTGTGAGGAAAATCATCCAAAAGAGTGGATAAGTCCTGAGATGATTGGCATGCTTTCTAACAGATTGACTCCCAAGCAACTGGTTGCCTTCGTATTAAAGGAAGCCTTTCAGTACAAAATTTCTGAAGTGGCCGTACAACTAAACCTGACAGAAACAGCTGTGAAGGCTTTATTGAACCGGTCCAGGGCCAAACTGAAAAAGATCTCCGTTGATGATGAATGGGGAGGAAGTGACACATTCGGGGATGAAAATCTCCAAAAAGAGCTGAACGCCATTTTATATCGGAGCCTGAAAGCACAGGATCCGAGTCTCCTCCTCGTCTACATCCCGACGCTGCTTGCCAATGGTACCACAGTCCACATGGTGGCACCTGCATCTCCATCGTCTTCAAACGTCCTCTCAATGGCAGCATAACGAATGAAGGAGGAAATATATATGAACGCAATACCTTATGTAATTGAACAATCAAGTAAAGGAGAACGTTCCTACGACATTTACTCACGGTTATTAAAGGATCGGATCATCATGGTGAGTGACGAAGTGAATGATCAGTTGGCCAATAGTATCGTGGCTCAATTGTTATTTCTCGCCGCGGATGATCCCGAAAAGGATATCTCTTTGTATATCAACAGTCCGGGGGGATCGACTTCCGCAGGGTTCGCCATCTTCGATACGATGGAGTACATCAGCCCCGATGTCCGGACGATCTGCACGGGCATGGCGGCATCATTCGGCGCGATGCTGCTCTTGGCAGGCACGAAAGGAAAGCGATTCGCCCTGCCTAATAGTGAAATCATGATCCATCAGCCGTTGGGTGGCGCCAGGGGGCAGGCGACAGACCTTGAGATATCAGCGAAACGCATCCTGAAGTTAAGGGAGCATATCAATGAAATCATTGCTGAGAAAACGGGGCAATCGGTTGAGAAAGTTGCATTTGATACGGACCGTGACTACTTCATGAGTGCCTATGAGGCAAAGGAATATGGGATCATTGATGAGATTATCGAGAAGAAGAAGTGATAGATGTGGGGACGGTCTTGATGGCCGTCTTCTTTTAATTCAGCTGCTGAATATTTGGATGATTTCAGCAGCTGAATTAAAAGAACGAATACAGGTGGATGATTGTATACCCCTACACTCATCACAAGATATATCAAAACAAGATAAGTATATGGTAAAATAAACCACAAATGACTGGGGGGTAACAAGTGACATTATTTTTCATTTTGGGTATTGTCGGACTTTTCTTTTTTTCGAAAATCCCGAGAGAGAGACTCAATATATTTAAGTGGATTCAATCTCTAAATAAGTTTAATTGGTTTCAGAATCCCTGGTTAGTCGGTGTATTCTTGTTTGGGATGAATCTATTATTATTCGGTGCAACCGGGCTGCTATTGTACGGTACGACTCTACTGATGATTCCATACGTTCACCTCATTATTATGGTGCTTGCCACTGTGTTGAGTCTTCTCGTATGGAGTTCACTTGTGCGCACAAAAGTGTGGGGGAATGGGGAACGATGGAAAGCAGGAACGGTTGGAAGCAGTTTTTATTTGGGTCTTTTTTTGTTTATCCTGTACCAATGGAACACGTATGTACCCCAGTATCCAGGTGAAGACGGATTTATGGCATTCATCGGTTTTTTCCTTGGGTTAGTGGTGACGGGTATGGCGTTCCTCATATGTTTTATGATGATTGTCTTTCTTCCAGTTGATAAGCGTGTATAAGGGATGCGATTGCTTTCCTTTTCCAATCCATTCTATTATCCTTGTAGAATAGATTCTGATGAAAATGAGGTTTTAGCATGAAAACAATACATAGCGATGTGATTCAATTTCGCGGTTCCCATTATGACTTCGGGTTTATGCAAGGGGAACGGATAAAGGATTCCATAACGGTTAGAAATCGGGAGAATCAGTGGAAGGTACGAAAACCAAGGTTTTCTATCAGTATTGAAGAAACAAAGACTGCGATCAGAAGATTTGCCCCAAGGGTCTGGGATGAACTCCTTGGGTTACAAGAAGCCCTCCAGTGGCCGATGGAGCGGGTGCTGAAGGAGTTTGGCGGCTACCGGGTGGATTATGTGAAGTCCGGCTGCTCGATCGTGACGGGTAAAGACTACTTGATCAGGAATTATGATTATCATCCGAAAACGTATGAGGGACGTTATACGTTCTTTCAGCCAACGGATACAGGATATGCGATCATCGGCCCTAGCCAGCGCGTGACGGGCAGGATGGACGGGATGAACGAACATGGCCTCTCATTGGGGTATAACTTCATGCACCGCAAGAATCCAGGAGATGGTTTCATTTGCTGCATGATTGGTCGGTTGATCCTTGAGTCCTGTAAAGATGTTACCGAGGCCGTAGACATGCTGAAGGAAATCCCTCATAGGCATTCGTTCAGTTATGTGGTGTATGATCGAAGTGGGGAGACGTATATCGTGGAAACCTCACCACGTGGAGTGGCGACTCGGCAAGCCAAGGCATGCACCAACCATTTTGAAATGATGACCGATGAGAACAGAAATCACCTGGTCGATTCCAAGCGGCGATTGAGCATCATCAAGGAAACGGGGGATCAAGACGCTCATAGTGCATTCCGATTAATGAATGATACGGGTAAAGGGGTGTTCTCGGATCTTTACGGCAGCTGGGCCGGCACGATTCATACATCGGCTTATTTTCCGAAAGAAATGAAAGCATGGTTTGCTCTTGGCGGAGACCGGGATCCTGTTATCTTCGATTTTGCCGAATGGTTAAAGGGAAAGGATGTTGAACAGGAAAAATTGTTGGGGAATGTGGATACTGATATTCCGTTTGTTCATATGGATGAGGGGGCGGATTGGTTCAGGAACTAAATATAGGACTTCAGGTTTACTCCTGGAGTTCTTTTTTTATGAATGGACGGGGACGGAAATTCCATTTTACTAGAAGAATTTTTCTGATTTTTCCTTAAATGTAGGGCTTTTAGTCGGTTTTACGATATTTTGCAATAGTGACAAAATAGTCACATAGTTTTTGAATATTGAATCAGTATAATAGAACTAGAAAGGTTTTGTAGGAGGGATGCGAATGAGTCATCAAAAGAGAAATTGGCTAGAGAGACTAAGAAAAATGAAGGGGTATAGCCAAGAAGACATTGCCTATTTAGTTCACATTGACAGATCTTATTATTCAAAGATTGAAAGTGGTGTAAGAATTCCAAGTAAGCGGCTTGCAGAGAACTTGGCAGACTTATTGAAATTTCATGTTTCCATCTTCGAATTAGAAGAAAGTCCCTTTTATTTTGCCCTCCAAGATTCTCCTATGGTGATTGCCCATTTTGATTTGGATCTAAGATATACGTGGATTTTCAACCCGAATCCTGAACTTGACCCCGTAACTGTGATTGGAAGAAACGATGTGGAATTAGGGGACAACCATGGTACGAGGGAATTAATGAAAGTAAAACAAGAAGTAATAAAGAACCGTACATCATTAAGAAAGGTTATCGTATTCCCGATAGCTGATCAATTGTATGAGTATGATGTAAACTGCCATCCGCTATTTAATCATAAAGGAGAGCTGATCGGGGGGAGTTCGGCCTCTACACAATTGATAAAAGAGGAAAATCGGATCTCTGATTATGAAATTCACTCCTGACAAAGGTTGCCGATTGAAATGAGGGAGGGGTGTTTATTTGCATGATTCTGTCTTAACGAACTTATTAATGAACTTTTTATTTATTCTAGTGGGACTACTCCTTTTCGCCCTTTATTATGACGCCACAAAGAAGCACCCTTCAAAAAAGATTGTCATCATCTTTTCCACTGTCACGATTCTATTATGTGTGATGTTCAGTCATAAGCTGGCAAATGGCGTCTATGTAGATTTGCGAAGGATCCCCTTTTTTCTGGCCAGTTTATATTTCGGCCCGGTCGTTTCCTTCGTTCTAATGGTCATGATCATAGCGCTACGGTATTTCATCATTGGGAGTGGTCTTATCCATTTAGTGATTCTCAACTATTTTGTCACTTTTTTAATTTTGGCAGCCTTTTCAAAAGGATTTCTGCGTGCTAAGAAAAAAGTGAAAGTATTCTTCATGATTATCATCTGTTTCAGTATGACGATATTTAACCTTCTGTTTGGGTATATTCATCAAGCTGAAATCACGATGGATGAGTATCTGTATCTCGTTTTCATTCCGCTGGCAGCGACTGTTATATCAGTGATGATCGCGGAAATGATACGGAAATTGATGGAGCTGAAAAAGACTTTGTCTCAACATGAGAAGCTTCAGCTTGTGAGCCGGTTGGCAGCGAGTCTTTCCCATGAAATCCGAAATCCATTGACTTCATCTAAAGGATTTCTGCAGCTTGTACAAGAAGAAAAAGACATAAAAACACAGAAAGAATTTATAGAGTTGTCTTTAAAAGGGATTGATCAGGCCACTCATGTTATAGAGGAATATTTGACGTTTACCAATTCAACGCCAGAAAGGTCGGAAAGTATCGATGTAAAGGATTCACTTATGGAGCTGATTGAAATCGTCAAACCAAAGGCTACACATATCTCCTTCCGATATCAACTTTTAGACGGTATTCATGTAGAAGGGCAACGCCATAATTTTATTAAATGCATGGGGAATATCATGACCAATGCTATAGAGTCCATGCCTCGGGGTGGACAGATATCGATTGGGATGGTTGAGAAGGAGAACGTAATCATTTCCATTTCTGATTCAGGTAAAGGAATGACCGATGAGCAGATTCGACGTTTCGGTGAACCGTTCTTTACAACAAAGAATGAAGGCACTGGCCTCGGAATGATGGCAGCCACGATCATTGTTCATTCCATGAAGGGGAAAATTGAAGTGGAAAGTGAACTGAACAAAGGGACAACGGTAATGATAGAATTGCAAAAAGCCATTAAGACAGAAGCAGGCTAACAAGAGAAAAAAAGGAATCCCGACGGACGCGGGATTCCTTTCATTTATTTATACGAACTTCACGATATCCTCAAATGGTCGACGGGATTTCGGTGCTGGATCCTTGACCCGGTAACCGAAAGCCACCATGACGGAAATACCGAAGTGACCGTCTTCAAGCAGGCCTTCTTCATTCAGTAATGTATTCATCTTCTCAACATCAAATCCTTCGATCGGGCAGGAATCTACACCAATCTGGGCAGCGGCGGTCATCATATTGCCAAGGGCAATATACGTCTGCTTTCCGGCCCAGTCGTATAGAGGACGGTCTCCTTCAAGTAAATCGAAATCAACCTTCTGGAACTGTTCGATCCGTTCTAAATACTTTGCCAAATGATCTTCAGGCATCTTCTTCTTATTTTTGAAATGATCCTGTAAATAGTCTGAATCGTACTTGGTATCTTTCTTGGTCCTTGCAAGGATCACGACGAAATGACTGGCTTCCGGAAGTTTTCCGTAGGCTCCCCACGCGGTGTTCTTGATCTTTTCCCTCAGTTCAGGATTTTGGATGACCACAAATCTCCAAGGTTCGAACCCGAATGAGCTCGGTGACAATCTCCCCGTTTCCATAATGAACCTGAAGTCGTCATCGGAAACCTTCTTGTCCGGATCGAATTCCTTGGTGGCATGTCTGAAATGGTAAGCATCAAGTATGTCTTGCTTGATCTGGTCTTTTGTAGACATTGAATATTCACTCCTTAATCCATAAATTCCAACATGTTTAATTTACCATAAGTTCAGGAGGTTAATCATGTGATGTGTTTGGTGGAACTTTTTTCGATATGGTGAAATAAATGGTTCATTGTATCCGTAAATAAGGAAAAGAGTTGATTATACATGGGAGGGAAGAGAGGTTGAATACTATTGAAATAAGAACAGTTTCAGAATTTGATCTAAACGGCAACATTCAAGATCACTTGCAACGGTTATTATGTGAGTGCTTCGGTGGGGATTATCCTGTGAACAGGATCTATTTCAAACAGAAACCTCACTTAAGATTTCTGGCATACAAAGAGGATCGTTTGGTTGGGCAGATTGCATGTGATTATCGGGTGATGAATCTGAATGGAAAGCCTATAAATGTGTTAAGCCTTATAGATGTGTGTGTTTCATCCAATATGCGTTCCAAGGGGATCGGATCTCACTTATTGAAAAAAACGGATGAATTTTGTCATGATCGGGACATTGACCATATTGTGTTATTCGCTGATGACCCTGATTTATATGAACGAAACGGGTTCCAAAGGGTACAGAATCGATGCAAGTGGTTAAAGATCAACGATAAGAATCAAACGACATACGGGATCGGACATGAAGTCATCAATGAACTCATGGTTAAAGCGGTTGGTGAGAAAGGTTGGGAAGAGGGAGAGCTTGATCTAATGGGGTATCTTGGTTAATAAGTGCTTTCCATATGTCTGTTTCAAAAAGGGGTATCTGGCTGCCAGATGCTTCTTTTTTTATGTCATAAATGGACGTCCACTTAAAAAATCTATAAAAATATGAAACTTTGTTTGACATTTTTGGGGTGAAGGGAATAAGATGAACATATAATTTGCACAAGGGAAACTTTTTAATATAAAGACAATATAATTTACCGGAGGAATGAAATATGTCCGAAGTCAAGAAGCTGCTTCTTTCAGAATGTAAACCAGGTGACCGCGTTCTTATAACATCACTATCATTAGAAGGTACCATGAGAAGAAGATTATTGGATTTAGGGTTTGTAAGGGGGTCCGAGGTAGCGGTCGTTCAAAAAAGTCCACTGGGAGATCCGATGGCTTTTCGAGTGAGTGACACCACGATTGCCCTTCGTAAAGAAGAAAGTTCAAGGATTCATGTTGAGAAAATAGGAGGTGCGTAAAGATGGAATCATACAGAATTGCTCTTGCAGGAAATCCGAATACAGGGAAAAGTACCTTATTCAATCTGTTGACAGGTTTAAGGCAGCACACAGGGAACTGGCCGGGGAAAACGGTCATTCACGCAGAAGGAGAGTTCAATCACAAGGATACGGATTTCACTATCGTCGATTTACCGGGGACGTACTCTCTTTATTCCAATTCAGCGGATGAAGAAGTGGCCCGGGATTATATCATTTTTGATAAACCTGATGTGACGCTGGTGGTACTGGACGCAACGTCCCTTGAGAGAAACATGAACCTCGCCCTTCAAGTGATGGAAATGACGGATCGAGTGATCGTAGCCCTCAATTTGATGGATGAAGCGAAGAAAAAAGGCATCGAAGTCAACAGTGAAGCACTAAGCAAAAAACTGGGCGTACCGGTTGTGAAGATATCGGCAAGAAATAAAACGGGCATCAAGGAGTTATTGGATATCGTACACGGAATGGCCCAAGGGAATGTACCGACCACTCCATACCGCATGACCTATTCAGAGGATATCGAAGCAAAAATAGAAGAGCTTTCTCCAAAAGTACGCCAAATGATCGGGGATGAGTTTCCGATTCGCTGGATTTCCCTGCGATTATTGGATGGAGACGAAAGCATACTCAACTCGTTGAATGATTATTTCCGGAGGGAACGAAAGAGAGGAGGAATTTCCAATGTCTCAGTCAATGCAACCACATAATGGTGATCAGGGCCTTGCGTTTTTATTCAATCAAGCGAAAGGGATGTCGAGTGACAACCTGCGGGATGAAATTGTAGAAAACATTTATTCGACGAGCAGAGGGATTTGCAAAGAAGTCGTAAAATACAAAAACAAAGAACGGATCCATTCTGAAAAGCTGGATAAAGTGCTGACTTCACCTATTTGGGGATTCCCCATCATGCTTGCCATGCTTGGAGCGGTTTTTTATCTGACGATTGCGGGGGCGAATATCCCATCCAGCATGCTTGCGGAAGGATTTGCCTGGATGGAAGGGAAGTTGACCCTGCTCTTTAACGCCATGAATGCACCAGCATGGCTTCACGGTGTGCTCGTTCTGGGATTTTTCAGGGGTACCGGATGGGTGATCAGCGTCATGCTTCCTCCGATGGCCATTTTCTTCCCGGCTTTTGCTCTTCTGGAGAATTACGGGTATTTACCCCGTGTCGCCTTCAATATGGATCGCCTGTTTAAGAAAGCGGGGGGCCACGGAAAGCAATCCTTGACGATGGCGATGGGCTTTGGATGTAATGCTGCTGCCATCATGTCGACGCGTATCATCGAATCACCGAGAGAACGGATGCTGGCCATCCTGACGAATAACTTTGTTCCTTGTAATGGTCGCTGGCCGACTCTGATCCTTCTTGCTTCCCTGTTCATGGCGGCCGGGTATGCCGGTGGAATGGCGTCCCTTGTGACGGCAGGAATGGTCATGACCATGGTATTGATCGGAATTGTCGTGACCATTACGGTTTCATGGGTGCTATCGAAAACAGCCCTTAGAGGCGTTCCGACTCATTACACGCTTGAGTTACCGCCATACCGCCGTCCGAAAATCTGGAGTACCGTATTGCGCTCGAGTAAAGATAAGTCCTGGTATGTGTTAAAAAGAGCGGTGATCGTTGCCGCACCAGCATCGATCATCACGTGGATCATTGCCAACATCAATATTGGTGACACGAGCATCCTCATGCATTTTGTTCAATTTCTGGATCCGTTCGGGCAGGCACTCGGTATGGATGGTTTCATCCTGGCCGCCTTCATCATCGGGCTGCCTGCCAACGAAATTGTGGTGCCGATCCTGATCATGGCCTATCTTTCTCAAGGGGCTATGCTTGAACTGGATGATCTGACCGAGTTAAAAGCTGTTTTCGTCAGTCATGGGTGGACGTGGTTAACGGCACTGAATATGATGCTCTTTTCACTGCTCCATTTCCCTTGCGGCACGACGCTTGTGAATATCTACAAGGAAACGAAAAGCAAGAAATGGACGTTCCTGTCCTTTGCGATTCCGACAGCGATTGCGATCGGGGTCACATTCCTGGTAGCAACGATTGTCAGGGCATTGGGCTGGGTATAAGACATATGAAAGCAAACCCTATTAAAGGGGTTTGCTTTTTTATGTCTGAAAGGAATCGTGGTACGATGGAAGAGCATATATATGGCAGGTTCAATAAGGAGAACAAAATGAACGAACATGATTACGATACATTACTGAATATCAAAACGGGCGATCGTCAAATTGGCTTCCACAGATCTTTTCACTATCATCGGTATGAACCGACTCCTTACGCGGCATTAGAGGAATTATTTCGGCAGTATGAACTGGAAAGCAGTGATCGGGTAGTGGATTTCGGATGTGGGAAAGGCCGCTTGAACTTCTTCGTTCATCATCTTTTTCAATCGACTGTCATCGGTGTCGAAATGAAGGACGAGTTTTACGGTGATTGTATGAGGAATCTTGCGACCTACCGCGAGAAAACAAAAATCAGGAACGATGCGATTTCCTTTCGCCATTGCCTGGCTGAGGACTATGAGATAAACCCGGCAGACAACCGTTTCTACTTTTTCAATCCCTTTTCAGTTCAAATTTTTATTAAAGTCATCAATCATATTCTATTATCAGTAGAATCCTTTCCACGTGATATCGAGATTCTTCTGTACTACAGCTCGGATGATTATGTTCATTTCCTGGAGGATCATCCATTATTTCAGCTGCGAAAAGAAGTTGTGTTAACAGGGGAGTTCGCGAAGAACGAATATGAGCGGTTTCTGGTTTATGGGTTAATGTACTGATCAGAACTTTTGATTTATCCGCTTTCATATTGGAGAATGTAATAGAAGATCTAACAGGAATGGAGGCGGATGGAATGAGAATATTGGTTGTAGGAGCAGGGGCCGTCGGAGGATACTTTGGAGGCAGATTGGCAGAGAAAGGTGAGGACGTCACGTTTCTCGTGCGGGATAAAAGGGAACATCAGCTGAAGGAACATGGACTTCATATCGAGAGCGTTCATGGCGATCATCACTTTCAGCCGAAGACCCTTAAGGCAGAAGAAAAAGCAGAACCCTTTGACGTCGTCCTATTATCCACCAAGGCGTATCACCTAGAAGGGGCCATCGATAGTCTACATCCGTTTGTAGGGGAGAACACCATGATTCTTCCATTGTTAAACGGCATGTCCCACGTCGAGGACTTGATCCAAGCGTTCGGGGAAGAAAAGGTGATAGGCGGCTTATGCTTTGTCGAGTCCACACTCGATGCTTCAGGTAAAGTCATTCAGACAAGCCCTATCCATGACCTGGTGTTTGGAGAGAGGAGTGGAAATCGGACGGAGCGAATCACCAGACTGGAAGAAGCTTTCTCTGGAACGAAAGCGAACTTCCGATTATCCGATGCCATCGAGCAGGAAATGTGGCATAAATATCTCTTCATCACCACCCTTTCAGGAGTTACATCCCTCTATCGTGCCCCGATCGGTCCGATCCGGGAGACCGCTGAAGGAGAGGGGCGGATCAAGACGGTCCTTTCTCAGGCAGCGATGGTCATGAGGAAGTTGGGGGCGCCACTTGCAGAAAAGATTGAAGACGCTCTTTACGATAAAATCAGCGGGATGGGCTACAGCATGAAATCTTCCCTGCAGCGTGATATGGAGAAGAGTCTATCAGTGGAGGCCGATCATTTATACGGTTACCTACTGGAGGCTGCCGAGAGTCAGGACGTAGAGGTCCCTGATGTACGGTTGATTTATGGGAATTTGAAGATTTATGAGATTGCGAGTCAGTGAGAATGGGAGACATCGGATGCCTGTTGGGGGTGTCCGGTGTTTTTTTGATGGGTGGGGGTGGGGTCAGCAGGTGAATAAATGGAAGAATTCAGTTGCTGAAAATTCTTGATCAGTCAGCAGCTGAATCCGAGGGGATATTCACCTGCTGATTTCGAAGAGATATTCAGCTGCTGAATATCAGAGTAAAATCAGCAGCTGAATCAAAACCTCAAAATCTCCTGCTCAAAAAACAAAAAAGAAACCTTCCCTCATCTCAATCGTATATACCAATAGAACCTACTCTACTCATAAAGGAGGCCTCCCATGAACAGGCTCATCACAATCAGTGCTGTACTCGTCGCCATAGCCACCATCATCATCTGGCTCACAACCAATGTCACCAATGCCCTCACACTGCTTGCAGCCTATGGAATCATCCTATCCTTTCTCGTCTACTTTTCTTTCTTTAAAATCAAAAAAAGATAAAAATCGAGGGACGGACCTCCAATCATTTCTTTTGCGGAAGCAAAAGGATGGTTGTGGAGGTCCGTCCCTCTCAGTCGACTGCTTCTAATAGGAAGTCGACGATGTGGATGGCTCGCATTTTATCTGATAGACCTTCCCGTTCGATGCCGAGTTTCATTTGGAGGAGGCAGCCCGGATTGGATGTGATGATGGTGGTGGCCCGGGTGTCTTCGACGTTTTCCATTTTGTGATCGAGGATCTTCATGGACATGTCGGATTCGACGATGTTGTATATCCCAGCTGAGCCGCAGCAGTGGTCGGCTTGTTTCATCTCAATGTAATCGGCACCTTCCACGGATTGGAGAAGTACCCTTGGTTCCAAGAAGGTTCTCTGAACGTTTCTTAAGTGACAGGAATCCTGGTACGTGATCCGTTGTGGTGCCACATTCAATGTCTTTTTATGAAACTCCAATTCTACCAGAATCGAAGAGATATCCTTGATCTTCTCTTTGAATATGACGGCGCGTTCTTTCCACTCGGGATCGTCTTTCAGCAGGTGATCATAATCAACTAGAAATGCTCCACATCCCCCTGCGTTGGTGATGATGTAATCGACGCCTTCATCTTCAAATGCCTCAATGTTCCGTTTGGCCAGCTCTTTCGCTGCATCCTTCTCTCCGCTGTGTCCATGCAAAGCCCCACAGCAGGTTTGCGTCTTCGGAATCACGATGTCACAGCCTGCCAGTTGAAGGAGTTTCGTTGTGGCCTTATTTGTTTCCAGAAACATCGTATCCATCAAGCAGCCGGAAAAGAAAGCGACTTTTTTACGGACCTCACCAATCGAGGAAAGGGAAGTCGGGCGTTCCTTCATCTCTTTCAATCTAGGAACTTGAGGAAGGACCCGTTCCATGGTTGCCAGGCTTTCAGGGAACAGCTTCATCACCCCTGTTGTATGAACAGCCTTCTGCAAACCCGAACGCTGATAGATTCCGAGAAGGTTCGTAACCATCCTCATTCTATCTGGGTGGGGAAATAATCCTTCAAAAACAGTCTTTCGGACAAGCCGGGCAGGAAGGGAGTGTTTTTTATTTTGATTGATGATATCCCGTGCTTCCTCGAGTAAGTGTCCATAATTGACGCCTGAAGGGCAGACGGGTTCACAAGCCCTGCATCCGAGACACAGGTCCAGAGTACGTTCGACTTCTTCGTCAGGTTCAATCACACCATCGACGACTGCCTTCATCAGGGCGATGCGCCCCCGGGGGGAGTGTGATTCCTTGAACCCCGATTCGATATAGGTAGGGCAGGAGGGAAGACAGAACCCGCATCTCATGCAATTTAATAGTTCATCTTCATTCATACGTGTTTTGAACTCTTGTTGTATCTTTTGCTTTTCCTGGACGGTCGTCATCTTGAAATCACCACACGTTTTCTCGTTTCTTTAGCAAATACCTTATTGGGATTCATAATGTTATTCGGATCGAATGACTGCTTGATCATCTTCATGGCGTTGATTCCTTCAGCACCAAGTTTCCATTCGAGGTAAGGGGCTTTCATCATGCCGACGCCGTGTTCTCCTGTAATGGTGCCGCCCAATTCAATGGCTTGAGCGAAGATTTCTTCAAATGCCGCTTCGACCCGCTCCATTTCATTGTGGTCCCTGGCATCTGTCGCGACGGTCGGGTGAAGGTTTCCGTCTCCTGCATGTCCAAAGGTGCAAATCTTCACCCCATGACGTTCGGCTATATCATTGATCGCTTTCACCATCTTGGCAATTTCGGAACGTGGTACCGTCGCATCTTCCAAGATTGTCGTCGGCTTTAGTCTGGCAAGAGCCGAGAGGGCAGAACGCCGGGCAGTGCGAAGGGCATCTGCTTCGATATCCGTTTTTGCGAGTTGGACGGATACGGCATCGTTTTCCACACACACTTCTTCGATGCGCTTCATATCTCGTGCCACCACTTCAGGAGGACCATCCTGTTCAATCAGCAGGACGGCTTTCACATCGGTAGGCAGGCCGATTTTGGCAAAATCCTCTACCACTTCCAATGTAGGCTGGTCCAGAAATTCCAAGGTAGTCGGAATGATCCGATTCGAGATGATGCTCGACACACTTTTAGCAGCTGCTTCTATGTCCTGATAAAGGGCAAGCATCGTCTGTTTCGTCTCTGGCATGGGAACGAGCTTTAATGTCGCTTCCGTGATGACACAAAGGGTTCCTTCCGACCCCACAAACAGGCGGGTCAAGTCATACCCGGCCACATCTTTTGCGAGTTTCCCGCCGGTACGGATGATATCACCATTTGGGAGCACCGCTTCAAGGGCTAGTACATAATCCCGGGTGACGCCATATTTCAACCCTCTCAAGCCACCGGAGTTTTCATTGATATTCCCTCCGATGGTGGAGATTTTCATGGAGCTCGGGTCTGGAGGATAGAAGAGTCCCTTGGCTTCAACGGCGTGAATCAAATCAAGTGTAACAACCCCAGGCTGGACGGTGATCGTTAAATTTTCTTCATCCAATTCGAGGATGTTGTTCATATGGGTGAAAAGTAGAACAAGTCCGCCTTCAGTTGGGCACGTACCCGCGCAAAGATTCGTGCCGGATCCCCGCGGGACAATGGGGATGCCGTGTTCATTGCAGATCTTCACGATTGCTGATACTTCCCCGGTTGACCTGGGAACGATAATGGCATCGGGCATGGATTGATAGTTGGGTGTTGCATCATAGGAATAGACAAGTTTTTCAGCAGGGGTATCACGGTAATTGTCTTCACCGACGATGCTGACGAGCTGATTCTTGATATCAGGGGTGATCATAGTGGTTTCCACCTTTATTAGCGATTTTTTTCAAAGTTGTTCATAAAATGACTAGAGAGACGGTACCCGACTGGGGTTAAGGTCCGTCCCTCCTGATACATTATGTTGTGATGATGGGGCTTGGTGTGATCGACCCGAGGATGACGGGTTTTTTCGCTCCGGTTGCCCCAGGGACGTTGCCTGGTTTGCCGTGCAGTGTTTCGTTGGCTAATAGTGCAAAGGCAATCGCTTCCTTGGCGTCGGAGGAGTAACCGATATCTTCCTGAATGAGGATTGTCACTTCAGGGAGTAGTTCCTTCATCATTTGGAGAAGGGTCCCGTTATAGCTTCCCCCGCCACCGATGATGACCTCATTGATCGGATGCCGAGGGAAGACGAATGTTTTATAAGCATCCGAAATGGAGAGGGCGGTAAAGTAGGTTGCCGTCGAAATCAAATCTTCTTTCGGGATATCGCTGTGTTCCCGAAGGATACGGTTCACGAACACTTCACCAAACAGTTCCCTGCCGGTGGACTTGGGAGGCGCTTTCTGAAAGAAATCCTTTTCCCACTCCATCCATTTCCGTGCTGCTTCAGGGTGAACCGTTCCCCTGGCGGCAATCGATCCATCCTCGTCATAAGACAAGCCGAATAACTTCCCGCACAGTCCATCGATCACCATATTCCCGGGACCTGTGTCAAAAGCAAACACCTCTTCAAGGGAGCAGTCTTTCGGCAGGACGGTCACATTCCCGATTCCCCCGATGTTCTGGAGGAGCCTGCCCCCATCCTTTTTCCGGTAGAGCAGGAACTCTGTATAAGGGACAAGGGGTGCCCCTTCTCCTCCTGCAGCCATATCCATGGAACGGAAATTGGATACCACCTGTGTGTGGGTCCTGTAGGCAATCACGCTCGGTTCTCCGATTTGAAGAGTGGAAGCAACCGAATCTTCCGTATGAAAGGGCTGATGATAGACCGTTTGTCCATGTGATCCGATAAAGCTGAGATCGTCAACAGAGATGCCTGCCTCCGCACATACTTTCTCTACGGCATCGGCGTATACGTCTCCAAGCTCAAAATGCAGGCTGGATAAAAGAGGGGTGGAAGAATGATCAAGACTCATGACATCAAAGATTTTCTTTTTCACCGGTTGTGAAAAAGGCGTAGTTGAATACTGGACAAGCTCCACCACGGTGTCCGTCCCTGCTCCTTCGATGGAAACAAGGGCGGCATCCACCGCGTCAACGGACGTACCGGACATCAGCCCGACTGCTAAACGTTTACTCATCATACATACCTCCCCAATTGGATTGCTTCAATGATATCCACTGCGCCTGTAGCAGGGGATATGGAATCGGTGATGAAAGTAGGTTGGTTAAATCGTTTTGAAACCGTTTCTTTAAAAATGGACTGAACAACCGGATTGTGTTCAAGCACACTGCCTTTTAATGCGATAACAGGATGTGATTCAAGGTGTAACTTCTCGATTAATGCGATAGTCTGCCCGGCAAGGAGTTCGCCTGCTCTCTTTAATAAATGAAGGGAATAGTCATCCCCGGCCTGTGCTTCCTCGTGAATCACTTTCGCAAGCCGGGCAATCTCCCCTTTGGAGGAAGAATAGATGAATCCTTTCAATCCTTGAGCGTCAGTAGCGTTGATGTTTTTCAGTATACTCTGGGAAAGGGGAGAGAGCGGGAGTCCTGAGTCCATTTCCCTGACGATCCTTTTGCTAGCTTCGATGGCAATATGGTAGGCACTGCCCTCGTCTCCAAGTAAGTGGCCCCAGCCCCCGGTCGTTCCTTCTCTTTTTCCGTTCCTTCCGTAACAAATCGATCCCGTGCCCGCGATCGTCATCACACCATTCCGGTTACCGATCAAACTGAAATAGGCAAGAGTGGCATCGTTTATAAGAATGATGGGAAGGGAAGTCATCCTGCTCAATTCTGACTGAATCCTTTGTGATAGATTTCCCGACCCTCCGCCTGCCATCCCGATCACAATATGTGTGGCCGCTTCTCTAGTATGGTTCAGGCATTGTTGAACGACAGATGAGAGGTTCTGCAATGCTTCCTCATACGAGACGGACGGATTCCCGTGTCCGGATAAACTTTGGAAAAGGATATTTTTCTCCATATCCATGACAAGTCCCTGAACCTTCGTTCCGCCTGCATCGATTCCTATTATTCTAGTCATCTCTTAAACCTTCTCACGTGGCTGGAAGGCAAATTTGCCCCAAGGGTTCAGATAATCCAACAGGAATATTTCTTCTTCACGGATCCTGCCCACCACGTTCGTCTTACCGGAGTTCTCCATATCCTTGAGGGCGATCTGAAGTTCTCCCGCGTATTGGGCATACAGGTCGTTTTCAATGATAATGTCTCCACGCTTGATGTCGACGTTGTTATGTGGCGCAAATTCTCTTCCTCTGTATTTGACGCGGCTTTGAGTGGAACGGATCATATAATCCGATACATCTCCACGGTAAAAATGAGGTTCTTCAAAGATGATCGTTTTCTCTAGGTCCGTTGTCGTGTCATGGGTTTCGACGCTGAAAGTGAGCTTCGATGTATTCAGTTCACTAAGCAGCTGCATCTCACGTTCCGATGCATAAGCATTGCTGATGATGACGTCGTCGATCAATCCAGTGGCAAACAGATGCTTCGCCTGCACATCAATAGGAAGGGATCGGTGCATCTCCAGTGTAGGCAATCCTTCTGTGACAGGCCATGGACCGAATGTGGCATCAGCGGAAGACACAAAGGCTGCCGTTCTCATGCCGAAATCTTTGAATTTCTGGCTGCAGTCGATAAAGAAAGGATAAGATAAGCCGGAGTAGCGGTGCGGATAGAAGTTATGGCACCCTAATAATTGATCCTTATTGGGCTGATACGTCATGATGTTATCGATGTATTTCGTGGCATTGCTCATGTTTAATTCAATTTTTAAATCATAGGAGTTGTACGACATCATAGATTCCTCATGACCGGTATATCCGAGGTCAAGGCGGATACCGTGAGCACCCAGGTCGGCAAAAAAGGATAGATCATCGTAAGAAATATCCAGCTCTTTGAAAATACGTGGGCTGATGTCTGCGATGACCTCCATATTTTTCTCACGGGCAAACTTGATCGTATCTTTGAAGTTCGCAATGATGCCTTCCTTGTCTCCTTCAACGGATAATAAGCAGGTAAACACACGTTGAAATCCGTAAGATGCGGCAAGGGCCAAATACTCTTTATCTTTTTCAGTTACAGAATGATTCGGATAGATTGAAACTCCCAGTCTTTTACTCATCGTGACTCCTCCTTAATTCGATTGGTTTTCGAGTGCATGGATTCTCTTTAACATAGGAATCATTTGTTCAATTAATGAGATTTCACTGATCGACGTCATCAAGTGATCCTGTGCATGAATCATAAGAAGTGATTTTTCAAATTCTTCCCCGTTGATTTCGGCCTGTATCAGGCTTGTTTGCGTCTTATGGGCTTTATTCAGTTCGTCATGGGCGTTCTTTATCATCTCTTCCGCCTCATCGAATTTTCCTTCATGGGCTTTAGCGAGGGCTTCATAAGCCGTACTCTTCGCATTCCCACCGTTTGATATGATCTCGAATATTTCCATTTCCACGTTGCGGATCTCTGCCATCGTGTATTCCTCCCTGAACCTTTTTAGAACTCTTTTCTACTAATTTTGTAAAATAAAAGTTTAAATATTTTAAAATAATATTGAAATTTAATTTCATTATCGCATATAATCATATTAAACTGAAAGCCTTTTCAAGACAATCATTTTTTGGAGGTGACCATGACAGAATTTCAGGTTTTAAAACACATCAAAAGTCAGATGGAGAGCTTTACCCCGTCTGAAATAGCAGTTGCTCAATATGTGCTCGAATTTCCGGAGAAAGTGATGGAGATGACCACAAAGCAACTATCACACTCATGCGGCAGCAGTGAAGCCGCCATCATCCGGTTCTGCAAACGGATCGGGATCAACAGTTTCAGCGGCTTGAAGATCGAGCTCGCAAAAAGCACGAACATCGAAGAAACGAAGAGTCATGACATCAATACGCTCCTTTCCTTTGAAGATAATCTTGAAACCGTCTTCAATAAAGTATTGGTCAATACCTATCAAGCCATCAAGAATACGGAAAAGCTTTTTTCCATCGATGAACTCGGCAGGGCGGTCAATGCGTTCCATGAAGCCGAAAGAGTCTATCTGTATGGAGTGGGGGGTTCCGCAGTGGTAGCGGAAGATTTCACCCAGAAGCTGTTGAGATTGAACTACCTGGCGTTTCAGGCAAGTGATATCCATGTCCAGATGATGATGGCAGCGAACTTAACAGAGAGAGACGTTCTCTTCGTCGTTTCAACATCCGGTCAGACAAAAGAAATTTTGAAGCTGATGAATGTCGCACAGGAAAAGGGAGCCACAATCGTACTCCTGACACAGCACGGTAAATCACCGGCAAGAAAGCTCGCCGATATCGTACTGACGATTTCTGAGGAGGAACATAATATCCGAATCGGTACCATGACGGCAAGAATTGCTCAACTCGTCGTGATCGACGCTTTATTCGTGGCATTATGCATGAAAAAAGGACATGGCGTTTACGAGCAAATTATTCATACACATGAAGTGGTCCAGCGAATGAAAGAGGAGGAGGAATAGGGATGAAAGTATTATTCGTATGCTCTGGAGGAATGTCCAGTGCGATCGTCGTCAATGCCCTGAAAAAAGAAGGAACAAAAGAGGGGATTGAAATGGAAGTCCATGCTATCGGAACAGGGGAAGTATCCGAGGAAATTTTTAAGGGGTGGGATGTATGCATGGTAGCACCACAGATCAGACATCGATTTGATCAAGTGAAGAAAGCCGCCGATGAGGCCAATGTTCCATGCGGGCCGATTCCGCCACAGGCTTACACGCCACTGGGCGGGCCGACTTTACTGAAAACGGTAAAAGAATTAACAAACTAATTTAATAGGAAACAAGGGGGTAGTAACATGCAAACGTTTGTGAACTTTCTGGAGAATAATTTGTCAGGTCCAATGGCCAGACTCTCTGAACAAAGGCATTTGCAAGCAATCCGGGATGGGGTTATTTCAGCACTGCCATTTATTATCGTCGGTTCATTCTTTCTGATCTTAGCGTTTCCGCCACTGCCTGACGCATGGATATTCGGGGACATCAAACAGTGGGCAGCAGACAATATTGTCGATATCCTGATTCCGTACCGTCTGACCATGTTCATCATGTCACTCTATGTGGCATTCGGGATTGGATACAATCTCTCGAAAAGCTATAAGCTGGATCCATTATCCGGCGCACAGATCTCAGTCGCGGCACTTCTATTGACCATCACACCGAAAGTAATGGACGGAGAAGGTTGGGTCCTTCCAATGACGAACCTCGGTGGGCAGGGATTATTCGTTTCCATGGTCGTCTCAATCCTGGCCGTTGAAATCCTGCGTTTCTGTAAGACGAAGAACATCACGATCAAAATGCCAGAGCAAGTACCGGCATCCGTTTCACGAAGCTTTGAAGCACTTATACCTGTAGCAATCGTTATTTTATTGATATCATCCGTTACTGTCTTAGCAGGGGTCGATCTGCATAAGTTGGTCGGTGTCGCGGTCGCACCATTGGTCACTGCCGGCGACAGCATATTCGGGGTATTGGTTCCGGTATTCCTGATCGATTTCTTCTGGTCATTCGGGATCCACGGAGTATCCGTTGTCGGAACCGTGGCCCGTCCACTATGGGAAGTATTCCTTGTGAACAACGCTGACGCGGTTGCAAGCGGGCAAGCGATCCCGCATATCGCCCCGGAAACGTTCTACCAATGGTTCATCTGGATCGGTGGATCAGGAGCCACGCTTGGATTGGTCCTGGCAATGGTCTTCTTCTCCCGTTCAAAATATTTAAAAGCACTAGGGAAAACATGTCTTGTACCGGGTCTTTTTAATATCAACGAGCCTGTCATCTTCGGTGCTCCAATCGTATTGAACCCGATCTTGATCATCCCATTCATCACTGTACCTTTGATCACAGCAACCATTTCCTATGTGGCCACCACTGTCGGTTTGGTATCTCCAACCTACATCATGCCGCCATGGACACTGCCTGCACCAATCGGCGCGTACCTTGCAACGGGTGGTGACTGGAGAGCGATCGTCATGGTTCTGATCAATATCGGAATCTCATTTGCTATCTATTTCCCATTCTTGAAAATGTACGACAAGAAAATGTTGAAGATGGAAGAGAGCGAGCAACAAGCGGCATAGAAAAGCGGAAGGGGCTCGCCCTGAGGCGACAAGCATAAGACGAGTCATCCGGAAAGGCGTCCTTTGCCTTTTGGGATGAATTGGCTTATGACCTCGAGCCTCAAGCCCCTGGAGCTGGACAAACGTTAGCCTTTTTATAAGAAACCAGAAGTGGGAGTCCTAGGATTCCCACTTCTTTACTAGCATAAGGAGTGATGGACATGACAGAAACCGTTGTGCCAAAGAGAATAGGTTTTAAAAGTGTGTTTGTATTATTAATCTCTGTATCTATTGGACTTTTAATTCTTTCAAAACCATTGATGAGCACGGGCCTGGCAAAGGAATGGAGTCTGTTTTTGGCTACGGGCATTTCAGCTTCCGTCGGGCTTTCATACATTTTATTGAAAATTGAAGGGCCGGTCGAAGACGCTTCCGTTAAAAAGAAGCGGATGCTACTGGCAATCGTGGTCAGTTTCGTCATAAGTTTTATTTTGGCTTTCGTGGCCAGGTAACAGGAGGCACTTGCAATGAGAAAAGGAATCAAGATCGTCACGATCGGCGGGGGCTCGAGCTATACCCCTGAGTTTGTTGAAGGATTGATCAAGAGGTATGATGAACTTCCGGTTCGTGAATTATGGCTTGTGGATATTGAAGCTGGAAGAGAGAAGCTGAATATTGTCGGGAATTTAGCGAAGCGGATGGTGGGGAAATCGGGGGTCCCGATGGAAGTCCACCTTACACTGGACCGGAAAGAGGCGTTGAAGGGCGCGGACTTTGTCACGACCCAGATGAGGGTAGGGCAGCTGAAAGCCCGGATTCAGGACGAGCGGCTGCCGATCAAGTATGGGATGATCGGGCAGGAAACGAATGGAGCCGGCGGACTCTTCAAGGGTATGAGGACAATCCCTGTTCTTTTGGAAATTTCAAAAGAAATGCAGGAACTGTGTCCTGATGCATGGCTGATCAATTTTACGAACCCGGCAGGTATGGTAACGGAGGCGCTGCTGCGCTACGGTTCGCATCAGAAGGTCGTGGGTGTTTGTAATCTTCCCATCAATACGAGAATGACGCTTGCACAACTCCTCGACGTAGATGTGGAACGTGTGCATATCGAATTTGCGGGACTCAATCATATGGTTTATGGATTGGACGTACAGGTAGACGGAGAATCTGTATTGGGGGAAGTACTCGACATCATGAGCGATCCGGAGAGGCAGGTCAGCATGAGGAATATTGCACCACTGCCCTGGGAACCGGAATTCATCAGGAGTCTGGGAGTAGTCCCTTGTCCGTATCACCGCTATTACTACAAAACGGGTGATATTTTAGAAAAGCAGCTTGAGGAATTCAAGACGGGTACGACTCGTGCGGAGGTCGTCCAGCAGTTGGAGAATGAGCTGTTGGTTTTGTATAAGGATGAAGGCTTAGCGGTTAAGCCTCCGCAGCTTGAAGAGCGGGGAGGGGCCTATTACAGTGATGCAGCATGCAATCTCATATCGTCCATCTATAACGACCGCGGGGATATCCAGACATTGAATGTACGCAATGATGGAGCAATCAGTGATTTGCCAAGGGAGTCTGCCGTGGAAGTGAACTGCGTCGTGACGAAAGCGGGACCTCGACCGATTGCTGTCGGGGAACTGCCCGTTTCTGTGAATGGGCTGGTGCAGCAAATCAAGTCATTTGAACAGGTGGCTGCAGAAGCATCCGTAACCGGTTCCTATGAAAAGGCACTGCTTGCCATGACCATCAATCCGTTGGTGACGAGTGATGTGAAAGCGAAACAGCTGCTGGATGAAATGCTTGAGGTTCATAAAGAGTATTTGCCTCAGTTTGGTGAGCGGATGACCCAAAATTAAAGATAAAAAAACGTCCCGAATCATGATTTGGGTCGTTTTTTTTGTGGAGAGGGGAGTGAAGGAAAGGATTTATTATCGAGTTTGGACATTTTATTATCGACCTTCTGGATATATTATCGAGTTCGGGCTTTTTATTATCGACTTTTCGAATATATTATCGACTTCAACGCTTTTATTATCAACAGCTTATGAGAACTCATGACCCGTGATGGAACGGCTCCCCGGTTTTATTTTCATAACCAATCAATCCCCTGCACATTTTTCCCATGGACGAGCATACCTTGATAAAAAGAACACGAGCTAAGAAAGGATGCACCGTCCATGATTCCGATGAAAACAAAGGCTGCCGCCTCATTATATGCCACGATGTCCATCAGTTTCTGGGGGATATCCTTCGTATCCACCAAAGCGGTGCTGGGTACGCTTGATCCCTATACCCTCCTCGTCCTCCGCTTTGGGATCGGAGCTCTGTTTCTCCTCATGCTTCTGTTGCTAAAAGGATACAGGCTCCCCATCCCTCTGAAGTATGTCCCTCACTTGATCGTTCTTGGGGTCCTCGGAGTCTTCATTCATCAAGTCATCCAGGCGACGGCACTCCTGAACATTGATGCATCGTCGGCAGGATGGATGATTTCATTTTCCCCGGTGTTCACCGTGATCCTCTCCATGATGTTCCTGCATGAAAAAATGACCATCTCCAAAGCGCTGGGCATGATCATTGCGATTACGGGTGTGCTGATGGTAACGACTGCTGGGAGCGGACAATCGATCGGATTTACTGTCAACATTGGGTATTTCCTCATGATTCTCAGTACATTGAACTGGGCGGTATACTCCGTGCTTCTGAAAAAGCTTCGCATTGAGCTTCCATCTCTCGTGATTACCTTCTATATGAGCCTGCTGGGATTCAGTCTGACCATCCCGTTTCTCATTCGCAACCGCGGCTGGGAAGGAATTTCCCAATTATCGAATGTAGAGTGGGCACACTTGATATTCCTCGGTGTATTCGTCTCGGGGATCGCGTATTGGTACTGGGCGAAGGCATTGGAAGTATTGGATGCGTCAAAGGTGTCGATGTTTCTTTACTTGGAGCCTGTCACCACTCTCATTGCAGCCATTCTTCTCCTGCACGAGAAAATTTTTCTCATAAGCATCCTGGGTGGAGTCATAATTATTATAGGAGTTGTCATTGTCAATGGTCAGATGATTTCTGTCCTTCATCGGTTTCTATGGAGGAAACGATAACATCAGGGGGGATCCGCATTGACCTTAAAGGAACGGATAATGAATCAATTGGATGGATTATCACATCCTTCTACGAAAGAACTGAAAGAAGTCTTGCAGTCTCTGAATATATCTCTTGAGGATTTACAGCCTTACCTGGAATCTCCGGAAGGGAAACCTTATTACCGAAAGCTCCTTTATCAAAATGAAGCAGTGGAGCTCCTTGTCATGAATTGGTCGGATATGGAATGTGCCCCGCATGACCACGGAGATTCGAAAGGATGGATCCAGGTGATGGATGGGACTTCCGTCAACACGATCTTTGAAGTGAGGGATAACAAGCTTCCTCAGGAGTTATTTGACCGGGAGTATAGAGAAGGTTCTTTCTTTTTCGCACCGAAGAAAGCAGTTCACAAAATGAAGAAGGGGAGTGCAGGGGATCTAGTGACTCTCCACCTCTATTCACCGCCCATTCAAGGGATGATGGTATACGATTTGGAGAAATGTGCGGCCTGTGTAGTATCCGATGAATGTGGGGCATGGTGGCCGGATCATATGAGGGAAAAGGTAAAGGACATACAGTTAAAATAAGAAGAAGCGTTTCTCCAATACGGAGAAACGCTTCTGTCTATGATTATCGTACTCTCACTGTTTTTGCATCCTTGCTTTCCACACCTGTCGGAGATACGGAGGTAACACCATATGTGTACATTCCACCTTCTTCAGCAGACGTGTCTTTATACGTCGCGACTCCTTCTTGAGAGTACACGACATCCACGATATTCGCAGGATTCTTGTAGTCTCCTTCTTTCACGCCGTCAAAGCGATAGATGACATATTTCCTGGCGTCAGAATGTTTCTTGTCATCAATGCTCAAGGTGATACCGTTTTCCTGCTTATCCGCTTTTACCGTATTCGGTTTCTTCGGAAGGTCATCATTGTTCCAAGGAGTGGCAGGGGTCAAGGCCTTTTCCGTATACACTTCATTGCGTAAAATATCAGCGTATCCAAGTGGGTTCTCGAAAATTTGTCTTAAGGAAAAATGCATTTGGCCAAGGGCCGTACCGTTAGCCCGGTTGTCCATGATTTGCCCCGGCAGTTCATAAGGATTGAACCATTCCTGGTCAAAGTTGTCCCCGACCTTATAATCGGCCATCCCAATGTACAGATTCACCGGATGTTCATAGGAATACTCGTTCACTTCCCGGCTCCACCAATCGAGTAGGACGGAGTAGTTGGCGACGGCAAGTTTTCTTGACCAGTAGATTTGCGGGGTGATGTAGTCGATGCTTCCATCCTTGATCCATTGGCGGGTATCGGCATACAGGTCATCGAAATTCGTTTGTCCCGCTTCTGTCTCGCTTCCAGTCGGATCATCGGCGATATTTCTCCACACGCCAAATGGGGAAATCCCGAATTGGACATAATCTTTGATACCTTTGATTTCAGTGTTGATATCAGCGACCAGTTCATCGACGTTGTTGCGTCTCCAGTCATCGATATTGTCGAATGTGCTGCCATATTTCTCGTATGTATCTTGATCTGGGAAGCTTTCTCCTGCAATTTTATAAGGATAGAAATAATCATCCATGTGAACGGCTTCTATGTCGTAGTTGCTTACTAGTTCTTTCACTGTATCAATCAAGTAATCTTGTACTTCTGGAATTCCGGGGTTGAGATAATATTGCTTGCCATATTTCAGTACCCACTCCGGGTGAAGCTTGGCCACGTTGTCATCCGCGAGGGACTCGATCGTTTGATTCGGCATCGTGATCCGGTAAGGGTTGACCCATGCGTGTACTTCGATTCCTCGTTTATGAGATTCGTCTAACATGATGGCAAGTGGGTCATAGCCCGGATCGGTTCCCTGCTCATCACCTGTAATATACTGGGACCATGGGGCAAGTTCGGAAGGATACAAGGCATCGGCAGTCGGCTTGACTTGATAAATCACCGTATTGAAGTTCAATTCTTTCAAATCGTCCAGGGTGTTCACCACCCAATCCGTAAATTCCTGCTTGTCCATTCCAGGCGCCATGTCAATATTCGTCACGGTCGCAATCCACGCAGCCCGCATCTCATGCTTCGGTTCAGACGTCCCGGAGGCCTTCGCTTTCCCGGTAGAAAAGGGAAGAGCCAGTGAGAACAACATCACGGCCATAATCATGTACTTTACTGCTTTCATTTCTCTACTCCTCTCTTGCGGTCACAAAGAAACCGCTTTCATTTTATTGAAATAATACTTCATAAAATTTAATAAAAACATGAAATATTATTTCTCCTTTTCATTATAAGGGGTTCCATTACTCTGGTATATAGTACCAATGAGGTGAAAAATCTGAATATTCAGCCGGTAAACAGGAGGAAAGGACTAAGTGAATACTTCTAAAAAGAATAAAAAGGGAAAGAATGAATACGGAAGTGGTGTAAAATAGAAGAGAAATGTAAAAAGGGAGAGGATGACATGTTCAAAGATCTACCGATCAATCAATGCGATTTAGATAAGTATACATTTGTGGACGTACGATCTCCTTCTGAGTACAGGGAAATGACGATTCCGGGCAGTCTGAATATACCCGTTTTCAATGATGAGGAAAGAGCGGAAGTAGGGACATTATATAAGCAGGTAAGTAAGGAAGTGGCGACGGACCGGGGACTGGAGATTTTTTCAGGTAAACTTCCCCGATTCATGAATGAGTTCAAGAAACTTGAGGGTGAAATCGTCGTGTTTTGCTGGCGGGGTGGTATGAGAAGTAAAGCAGCCGCTACTTTCCTTGACCTGATGGGGATCAGGACTTCCCGGATTCTCGGAGGGGTCAGGGCTTATCGCCACTGGGTGTTGAAGGGGCTTGAAGATATTGACATGAAGCCTGCTTCTTTTGTACTGAACGGCGGGACAGGCGCGGGGAAGACCGCGGTTTTGAAGAAACTTCAGGAAGAAGGATATCCGGTTCTTGATATAGAAGGCCTAGCCAACCATAGAGGGTCCATATTCGGGGAAATCGGACTGACTGCCAATAACCAGAAAACATTCGATTCCCTACTCCTTCGGGAACTGATGAAGAAGCAGGATTCTCCTTTTCTTTTATTTGAAGCAGAAAGTAAGCGAATTGGAAAGGTTCTCCTTCCTGATTTCCTCATTCAGGAGAAGGAGGAGGCATTTCATATCTTCATCGAAATGCCCATGAAAGAAAGAGTGAGGCATATATTAGACGAGTACCGTCTTCACGAACATCACGAAGAGTTTGTGAAAGCATTCAGGTCCATCAAGCGAAGGATTCACAGTCCGATTGCCAATGAAATCGAGGCTGAGCTGCAGAAGGGAAACTATGAACGGATATTGGAACTGCTCATCGAATATTATTACGATCCGAGGTACTTACATATGTGGAATCAATATCCAGAGGATCGAAAGACCACGGTTAAGGTGAATTCAATCGAAGAGGCATACCAAGAAATCAAGAAGCTCCTTCCTGAGAAAAGCCCCTTGGTTTCCAATCACTGAGACCTTTGCCCGTTAGGATGGGTGAGGTCTTTATTTTTTGATGATTTTTTATCGAAGGGTTGACCGTGTAGTGCACCACACGGTTTATGATGTAAGTGCGAGGTGATGGGGGTGTACAAGGTAAGCGAGTTTTCCAAGATGACAGGACTGAGTAAGGAAACATTGCGGTACTATGCAGAGATCAAGCTCCTTGAACCAGTGTATATCAACCCTGCAAACAACTATCGCTATTATGATAATGGATCTTATCTTGTAGGGCGATTACTGGTTTACTTGAGGAGATTTAACTTTACCATTCAGGAGATGCTCGCTGTCGTGAATGATGAATCCTTTGAAAACCTGGAGGAGTTGATCCAGGCGAAAAAGCGCGGTCTTGAAGCGGAAATAGAACGTATACAAACCGTTATTCAGGAAATGGACGATTTCTTTGAAATGGGAATGGAGGATGAATGGGATGATTAGGTGGCATGAAGAACGGACGATACCAGTCAATATCGAAACGATTTGGCATTTATTCGAGCTTGAGAATATTCAACGGATTATGCCGAACGTGATTGAAAACAAGGTGATCGAACAGAAAGAAGGAGTGGTGGGCTCGACCTACCAACAGAAATACAAAGAGGGGAAAAGAATTGAAACGTATATAGTGGAGGACTTGGAGTACGAAAATACCCCAGAAAAGAAGCATAATAAAATCGGCTTCACACTGGCCAAGGCATTTGAAATCGAGGCCGCATTCACCCTATATAAAATCGATGAGAATCAGACGAAATTCATTTATCAAGGTGAAAACAAAGGCTTGAACTTCCTTGGAAAAGTACTACTGAAACTTGGCGGGGAGAAAAACAATAACAAAGTCGTCACAGATTTCATGAACCTCGTAGAAAGTGAAGCGATGAAAGAGGCGTGAAGAAAGAGGGACGGACCTTCGAATGTTCGAAGGTCCGTCCCTCTTTCTTTTAGTTTGAATCGGAGAAGGGCGGGGAATAGAAAAGGAGTTTCAGAAGCGGAATGATGAGAAAATATTCTTTACATACTTAGAGGTCCGTCCCTCCTCCAATAGACCCGAATTCATGACATATTTTTGTTTGAGAAAAAAATTTTTTAGTAATGTTTTTGTATGAAAATTCATGGGGGATTTTGATGGAATATGCTTAGGGACACGAATTATTGTAAGCGATTTCTTTGTGTTTGTATCAAGCTTTTAAAGATTCTGAATATTAAGTTAAAGACATTGTTGATAAATCAATGTTCTTCTTGTGATTTGCACATATATTTGGAAAATATACATATTTACCATTAACAAAATTTTTCGTTTTTTCTAAATTTCATGATATACTAACGAAAATTAAGAAAATTTAATCAATCGGTTATTTATTCAAAAAATATACAACTTTAGTAGAGGAGGACATTGGATGAAAACGAATCTTCCTGTAGCGCAAGGCATGTATGATCCTGCGCAAGAACATGAAGCATGTGGAATTGGAATGATTGCAAATATAGATGGGACGAAGAGTCACAGCATCGTACAGAATGCCATCAATATCCTATGTAATTTAGAGCACCGCGGAGGACAATCCGCCGATACAAGTACGGGGGACGGTGCAGGTATCCTGACCCAGATCCCTCATCACTTCTTTAAGAAGCAATGTGAAAAAGAAGACATCATCCTTCCGAGGAAAGGTGAATATGGAATCGGGATGGTGTTCCTTCCAGAAAACTATGACAAGCGCCAGAAAAGTAAAGAAATCTTTGAACGCATCATTGCGGAAGAGGGTCAAAAGACACTTGGCTGGAGGCCTGTTCCGCTCAATGATTCCTTTGTTGGAAAAGTGGCATCGAAGTCGAAACCGTTCATCCGACAAGTGTTCATCGGGGCATCGGAAAACTTAAAGTCACGGATGGATTTCGAACGCAAGTTGTATGTGATACGGAAGCGAATTGAAAAAGAAGTGGCAACCGTCGAGGGGCAAGAGGACGTTTATCTTTGCAGTCTGTCTTCCACGACCATCGTCTACAAAGGGATGCTCATCCCGGAACAGCTCGATTCCTTTTATATTGACCTCAACCACCCTGAGTTCCGTTCAGCTTTAGCTCTTGTACATTCCCGCTTTAGTACAAACACTTTCCCAAGCTGGCAGCGGTCTCATCCGAACAGATATACCATCCATAATGGAGAATTCAATACATTGCGAGGGAACGTGAACTGGATGCGTGCACGTGAAAAGCTGTGCAGCTCAAGTGCCTTCAAAGATGAAGACCTGGAAAAAATCCTACCCGTTATCGATGAGACAGGCAGTGATTCCTCCATGTTCGATAACTGCTTTGAATTCCTTCACCTATCCGGAAGATCCCTTGCACATACGGCCATGATGATGGTTCCTGAACCATGGGAGAATGATGACACCATCCATCCAAAGAAAAAAGATTTCTACGAATACCACAGCTGTTTAATGGAGCCTTGGGATGGACCTGCAGCCCTCGTGTTCACGGATGGGACGCAGATCGGTGCGTGTCTAGACCGTAATGGACTCAGACCTGCAAGGTATTACGTAACCAAGGGAGGCATGATTGTTCTCGGTTCCGAAGTCGGCGCCCTTGATATTTTTGCCGATGACATCGTGTACAAGGATCGTCTCCAGCCTGGAAAGATGCTTCTTGTCGATCTGGAAAAAGGGCGGATCATCCCCGATGAAGAGATCAAGCTCCGTGTTGCGTCCGAGCATCCGTACAGGCACTGGCTCGATAATAATAAGTTTGAACTTGAGGACCTTCCGGAAACGACCCAGGAAGTGGCCCGATTGGATTCAGATGAAGTACTCCTGCAACAGCAGGCATTCGGTTACACCACAGAGGAATTGAATAAGATCATCAAGCCGATGGTGACCGATGGAAAAGATCCGGTCGGTTCCATGGGATACGATTCACCTCTTGCCGTTTTATCGAAGAAGCCTCAGCTTCTATATAACTATTTCAAGCAATTGTTTGCCCAAGTGACAAATCCACCGATCGATGCGATCCGGGAGCAGATCATCACATCTGTCGGCACAACGATCGGAGCTGAAGGAAACCTGGTGAATCCTGGTCCTGAGAGCTGCAGGCATATCCATTTAAAGACACCGATCATTACAGGGGAAGAGCTTGAGAAGCTTCGTCATCAGAAAGAAAAAGGATTCAAGGCAGTCACTTTATCGATTTTATTTGATGTGACCGAAGAAGAAGATCAGCTTGAACGGACCCTGGATGCTCTTTACGAAAAAGCTGACCAGGCCGTTGCTGACGGGGCGACACTCCTCATTCTTTCCGACCGCGGGGTGGTGAGGGAGAAGGCGGCCATTCCGTCACTCCTTGCCGTATCCGGTCTGCATCATCACTTAATCCGTCAGGGGACGCGCACAACCGTGAGTATCCTCCTGGAATCAGGGGAACCAAGGGAAGTGCATCACTTTGCCACCCTGCTCGGATATGGTGCAGAAGCCATCAATCCGTATCTGTCCTATGAAACGTTGCGTGATTTGATTGAAAAAGGCGAGCTTCAAGACACCACTTATGAAAAAGCGGTACAGCGATTTGTGAAAGCGGGAACCGATGGGGTCATCAAGGTTCTATCGAAAATGGGGATTTCAACGATCCAAAGTTACCGTGGAGCCCAAATCTTTGAAGCAGTCGGCATTCATCAGGATGTCATCGATAAATATTTCACCCGTACCGCATCAAGACTCGGCGGAATCGGGATGGATATCATTGAAAAAGAAGTTCTTTTAAGACATAGAAAGGCATTCAACGACCGGAAAGATAACCAGCGTACATTAGAATCCGGGGACGAATTTCAATATCGTAAAAATGGGGAGGACCATGCGTACAATCCAAGTACGATTCACACTCTTCAACATGCATGCAGGACGAATAATTATGAATTATTTAAGAAATATTCCACTATGCTGACAGATGAAAAGCAGAATCTTCAATCCCTGCGCGGCCTTCTTTCCTTTAAAGAAACGAAGCCCGTGCCGATTGAAGAGGTGGAATCAGTCGAAGAAATCTGCCGCCGCTTCAAGACCGGTGCCATGTCATTCGGTTCCATCAGTCAGGAAGCCCATGAAGCGTTGGCGATCGCCATGAATAAAATCGGCGGACGGAGCAATTCAGGAGAAGGCGGGGAACACCCTAGCCGCTTCATTCCAGATGAGAATGGAGATTCGCGCCGCAGTTCGATTAAGCAAGTAGCCTCAGGCCGCTTCGGCGTAACGAGTCACTACCTTGTGAATGCCGATGAGATTCAAATCAAGGTCGCTCAAGGGGCCAAACCTGGTGAAGGGGGACATCTCCCTGGTAAAAAGGTTTATCCTTGGGTTGCTGAAGTAAGGGGATCGACACCGGGGGTAGAGTTGATTTCACCACCGCCTCACCACGATATCTATTCGATAGAGGATCTGGCCGAATTGATTTACAACCTGAAAAATGCGAACCCGCAGGCCAGGATCAGCGTCAAGCTGGTATCCGCCGTAGGTGTCGGAACGATTGCAGCAGGTGTGGCAAAAGGAAGGGCCGACGTTGTGTTGATCAGTGGATATGACGGAGGGACCGGTGCGGCACCGAGAACCAGCCTGAAACATACGGGACTGCCGTGGGAAATCGGTCTTGCCGAAGCCCATCAGACCTTACTGTTAAATCGACTGCGTGACAGGATTGTCGTTGAGACGGACGGCAAGATGATGACGGGCCGGGATGTGGTCGTCGCATCCCTTCTTGGAGCAGAGGAATACGGGTTTTCGACTGCGCCACTTGTGGTCCTTGGCTGTGTCATGATGCGCGTCTGTCATATGAATACATGCCCTGTCGGAATTGCGACACAGGACCCTGAACTTCGTAAAAAGTATACTGGGGACCCGGAACATGTGGCGAACTTCATGCGTTTCGTTGCTCAGGAAACAAGGGAGCTCATGGCTCAGCTTGGTTTCAGGACGATCAATGAAATGATCGGAAGAACCGATATTCTAGAAGCGAACGAAGCAATCGATCATTGGAAAGGCAAAGGAATAGACCTGTCAGCCCTTCTTTATCAACCGGATGTACCAGAGAAAGTCGGCAGATATGCGACCCGTAAGCAGGATCATGAGCTTGAGAAGACATTGGATTTCCAAGAACTGATTCCACGCTGCCGCAAAGCGATTGAAACAGGGGAACCGGTTGAATGGACGACGGCGATCCGGAATATTCACCGGGTGACCGGGACGATGCTCGGCAGTGAAATCACCAAGCGATATGGAGCTGAAGGATTACCTGAAGACACGATCCGTCTGACCTTCAAGGGTTCTGCGGGGCAAAGCTTCGGTGCATATATTCCTAAAGGATTGACTCTGAGACTTGTCGGGGATTCCAACGATTTCGTCGGAAAAGGATTGTCAGGCGGGAAAATCATCGTCCATCCGGATCCGACCGCTACATTCATCCCTGAACGGAACACGATCATCGGAAACGTTTCTTTCTACGGGGCGTCCGGTGGGGAAGCTTATATTTACGGAGTGGCAGGAGAGCGTTTCTGTGTCCGTAACAGTGGGGCCCAGGTAGTCGTGGAAAGCGTCGGGGATCACGGATGTGAATACATGACTGGAGGCAAAGTCGTCGTCCTTGGTTTGACCGGACGGAACTTCGCTGCCGGTATGTCCGGTGGGGTCGCGTATGTCCTGGATGAAGATGAAACCTTCCGTTCAAGATGTAATCAGGAGCTTGTCCTCGTTCAGCCATTGTTTGATCCGGAAGAGATGCAGGACGTCTACGATATGATCGAGCGTTACGTTCACTATACAAGCAGCAATAATGGAAAGAAGATTTTGGCGAACTGGGAATCATACGTGTCCAAATTTGTGCGCGTGATTCCGAAATCTTATCTCAAGATGAGAGAACGGATCAGTGAACTTGAGAATAGTGGATTAGAGAAATTCGATGCGGAAATGGCCGCATTTGAAGAAGGTACAAAAGAAGAGAAAAAAGTACTGGAGCCTGCGAATTAATCAGGGAGGGGGATATGATGGGAAAAGCAACTGGATTTATGGAATATTCGAGACAGACAACAGCTGAGAGACATCCAGCAGAACGGACGAAAGATTGGAACGATTACACCACTCCTCTTTCGGAAGAAGAAATCAAGAAACAAGGGGCACGCTGCATGGACTGCGGCGTTCCTACTTGTCAGTCCGGAGTGGAGATCAACGGGTCGACATCGGGCTGCCCTGTGTATCACCTGATACCCGAATGGAATGATCTTGTGTATCAGGGGCAATGGAAAGAGGCGTTGAAGCGGGAGCATCAGATGAATAACTTCCCGGAGTTCACCGGCTTTGCCTGTCCGGCTCCTTGTGAAGGGGCGTGTGTACTTGGAATCAATGAGCCGCCTGTTGCCATCAAGACCGTGGAACGCTCGATCATTGAGAAGGGGTTTGAGGAAGGCTGGGTCATTCCGGAACCGCCTCAGTTCCGGACCGGTAAGCGCGTGGCCATCGTCGGGTCAGGTCCAGCTGGATTGGCTTCCGCTGCGCAGCTGAATAAAGCAGGTCACCTTGTAACCGTTTTTGAAAAAAATGATCGGGTGGGCGGCCTTTTGACGTATGGGATTCCTGAAATGAAGCTTCCATACTCGGTCGTGAAGCGCCGTGTGGATATTTTAGAAGAAGAGGGCATTGAATTTGTAACGAATACGGAAGTCGGGAAAGACTACACGGTGGAAAATCTTCGGGAGAACTTTGATGCCGTCATCCTTTGCGGGGGAGCAGCCGTTCACCGTGACATCCAAGTCGATGGCCGTGATCTGAAAGGCGTTCATTATGCCATGGAATTCCTTCACGCTAATACGAAAAGCTTATTGGATTCGAACCTGGAAGATGGGAACTATATTTCTGCTGAAGGGAAGAATGTCATCGTCATCGGTGGAGGGGACACAGGTACAGACTGCCTGGCCACTTCTGTGAGGCATAATTGTAAAAGCCTGACTCAGTTCGATATATATGATAAAAAAGGTGCGATTCGGGATGAAGTGGGCAATCCTTGGCCTCAGTATCCAGTCATTCACCGTGTGGAATACGGTCAAAAAGAAGCGGCTGAAGTCCTTGGCGATGATCCACGTGCCTACGCTGTCATGACGAAGAAGTTTGTCGGTGATGAACATGGCCATATCAAGGAAGTTCATACGGTCAATGTGAAACTCCGCTATGATGAAAAAGGAAACAAGATCCGTGATGAAATCCCGGGAACTGAAAAAATATGGCCGGCGGACCTTGTCCTTCTGGCTATCGGATTCAGCGGACCCGAACAGGATCTGATTAAAGAGCTTGAAGTCGAAACAAACAGCAACTCCACGGTGAAAGCGGAGTACGGAAACTACATGACAAACGTCGATGGTGTCTTCGCTGCAGGAGACATGCGTCGTGGCCAAAGCCTCATCGTCTGGGCAATCAACGAAGGCCGGGAAGCAGCCCGCGAATGCGACCGCTACCTCATGGGCACAACTGAATTACCTTAATTTTTGAGGGACGGACCTCCGTCGGGCTAGATGCCTGATGGGGGTTTTTGTGTGTTTTGAGGGACGGACCTTTCATGGTTAGGTAGCCTGTTGGCAGGGAGCTGGTTTTGGGGGAATTGGATCGAATAATCTTTGAAAAGAGAGGGAAATCGGCCACTTTTAGAGGGGTGGTGAAACATCTATAGAAAGGTCTTCCAGTGGGTACTTAAATACTATAAAAAGGTATCTTATGGTTCCTGTAAAGGGGTCTTGGAATAGCTTTCTCAAGGAGGCTAGGGAATAATTGCGTCATTTTCGTAGGTGATTGCGTCATTATTAAATTTATTGCGTCATTTCCGTCTTAATTGCGTCGTTTTAAGTAGTAATTGCGCATTTTTCTATATTATGGAAAATCCTAATCCCAAACCTACATAATCCCCCTTGAAGGTCCGTCCCTCATCTCAATCATTAAAAGTAATCCTATCAATCTATCCCAATACACACCGGCATCCACTTCTAAACAACTAAATGCCGGAATATTTTTTAAAGAAGGGCTTTGTCCTCATGAAAGAGACAAGGCATCTTTCAAAAACAGACTGATAGGGGGAAAACAAAATGATGAAATACTTGCAGCGCATTGGTCGTTCGTTGATGCTTCCCGTTGCCGTGTTACCTGCTGCCGCGATCCTGATGGGGATCGGGTATTGGATCGATCCTTCGGGATGGGGGGCGGACAGTCCGATTGCCGCTTTCCTGATCAAGGCAGGGGCATCGATCATTGATAATATGGCGATTCTATTTGCTGTCGGGGTCGCACTCGGGATGGCAAAAGCACGGGATGGATCGGCGGCACTGAGCGGACTGGTCGCCTACCTTGTCATTACCACATTGCTGTCGACGGATTCCGTTGCTTTATTACAAGGCATTGAAAAAGAGGCAGTGAACCCTGCTTTTGATAAGATAGGAAATCAATTTGTCGGGATTCTGTCCGGGATTGTTGCGGCAAGTATGTACAATCGCTTCAGTTCAGTGAAGCTTCCGGATGCTCTTGCCTTTTTCAGCGGTAAGCGTTTGGTGCCAATCATGTCGGCCATAGCGATGCTCGTCGTTTCAGGTGTGATGCTGTTTGTGTGGCCGGTTATTTACACGGCGCTTGTTTCCTTTGGGAAGGAAATCAGCGGCCTCGGGTTTACGGGAGCCGGTATATACGGTTTCTTTAATCGTTTATTGATTCCCACCGGATTGCATCATGCGTTGAATTCCGTATTCTGGTTCGATGTTGCGGGAATCAATGATATCGGGAACTTCTGGTCGGGGACAGGGGAAAAAGGCGTGACGGGGATGTACCAGGCCGGATTCTTCCCTGTGATGATGTTCGGACTCCCTGCAGCAGGGCTTGCCATTTATCATGCGGCAAAACCAGGTAAGAAAAAACAGGTTGCCTCACTGATGCTTGCAGCCGGATTTGCTTCCTTTTTTACAGGGGTGACGGAACCTCTTGAATTTGCGTTTATGTTCGTGGCGCCGGCTTTATATGTAGCTCATGCAGTGCTTACGGGATTATCCCTTGCGATCGCTTCCTTCTTCCACTGGACGGCAGGCTTTGGTTTCAGCGCGGGCTTCGTCGATTTTGTCCTGAGCTCACGGCTCCCACTGGCGAATCTGCCGTATATGCTCCTCATTCAAGGGTTGGTATTTGCTCTTCTCTATTATTTCTTGTTCCGCTTTATGATTGCGAAATTCAATTTAATGACACCGGGTCGTGAAGAAGATAGTGAGGAGGTGGAGGCGGCGACAGTCCTCACCCAAGGAGATAGGTTCAGTTCCATGGCAGCAGAAATCTATGCCGGCCTCGGCGGAGATGAAAATGTCACCTCGGTTGAGAATTGCATTACCAGATTGAGAGTGGAAGTGAAGGACATGGAGGTTGTGGACCAGGAACGGATCAAAGCAACGGGGGTTCCGGGGATCCATGTGGTGGGGGAAAATAGCATTCATGTGATTGTCGGGACATCGGTGCAGTTTGTGGCAGACGAGATCGAGAGGATTCGGGGGTAAGGTCTTTCTTTCTCGGAATCTGCAAAAATCTCTCCAATAGTCTATACTTTATTTATAGAATTTTTTCCCGGAAAGGTTTTTTACCCATGACGAAATTGAAAGAATCGGATCTTTATCAGCCGATCCAGAAACATTTTCATAAACAGGGATATCAGGTGAACGGTGAAGTGAATGACTGTGATCTGACGGCGATGAAAGAGGGGGAGCTTGTGATCGTGGAGTTGAAGCTTTCCTTGAATGTCGAGCTCCTCATTCAGGCAACGAAGCGGCAGCGGCTGACGGATCTTGTGTATATTGCGATTCCTAAACCGAAGCGCACCCGGTCGAAGCGGTGGAATGATATACGTCATTTGGTCAGGCGTCTTGAACTTGGTCTGATCACGGTTTCCTTTACGACAAAGACGCCCAAGCTTGATTTTGTCATTCATCCGGAAGCCTTTGACAGAAAGACGGTTATGAGAAATAGTAAAAAGAAGCGGGCGGCCCTGGTGAAGGAAATCGAAGGCCGGAGCGCGGATTACAATGTAGGGGGCACCAATAAAACGAAGATTATGACCGCCTATAAGGAAAGTTGCATTCACATCGCCTGCTGCCTGGAAAAACACGGACCCATGTCCCCGAAGAATTTAACAAAGATGGGGACGGGTGACAAAACACCGTCCATCCTCCAGAAGAACTATTACCGATGGTTCGAGAGGGTGAAAAGGGGCGTGTATCAAATCACGGATACCGGCAGAGAGGAAATGCAGAGATATCCTGAACTTGTAAGCTATTACTCACAGAAAATAGAAGAAAACCAGTAAGAGCCTGCCTCCCGGGAAACCGGTGGCAGGCTCTTCTTTGCTTCCCACTACTAGTACCCCCATCCTTCACATATACATAACAACAGAGAAGGTAGCCGGGAGGACGAATGATGAAAAAGAAGATAGAGAGCACGATCCGGAATATGATAAGTGATCTACAGAAGATGCAAAGGGAAGATGGACACTGGTCGTTTTGTTTTGAAAATGTCGTGATGACCGATGCGTATATGATCATCCTTCTGCGAACGCTCTCAGGGGATGAGGATGAACTGGTTGGACAGCTGGTTGACCGCCTCTGGAAATGCCAGTCAAGGGAGGGAACGTGGAAGCTCTTTGAAGATGAAAAGGAAGGGAACCTGTCTTCAACCATTGAAGCATACTTTGCTCTGAGATTCAGTGGCATGGTCGACGAGGAGGATAAAAGACTTCTGAAAGCCAAACGGTTCATAGAGAAAAAAGGCGGTTTTCACAAGGCTCATACGATGACGAAATTCATGCTGGCCGTGCATGGTCAATATGAATGGAAGCATCTCCTGCCGATCCCCATTGAATTCCTGTTGCTTCCGAAGACATTTCCCCTGAATTTTTGGGACTTGAGCAGTTATGCAAGGGTGCATTTGGCTCCGATGATACTGTTGAAAGATCATAAATTTAAGATCCAAACAAGCAGTACCCCACACGTACAGGATTTGTCCCGTGCTGTAAAGGAAGAGAGGTACAGCGAACGGGAATGGAGATTGTTTTCGAAAATAAGTGAAGGCATACAGGCACTCGCAGGCCTGCCTTCCCAACTTCATCAGCAGGCAAGGCAGTTTGCCCTAGAGTACATGTTGCAGCGGATGGAGCGTGACGGGACCTATCTCAGTTATTTCAGCGCGACTTTTTATATGATTTATGCCATGTTGGCACTGGGATATAAGAAGAATGACCCTATCATCGTAAAGGCATTACAGGGGTTGAAGGACATGACATGCGAAACGAAGAAGGGCATCCATATCCAAAACTCTCCTTCTTCCGTGTGGGACACAGCTTTAATCAGCCATGCCCTTCAGGAAGCGGGGGTGGATACAGATGAAGCTGTCATACACAAATCAGTGGATTACCTTCTGAAGAAGCAGCACTTCAAATATGGGGACTGGGCGATAGAGACCGGGGTGAAACCCGGGGGATGGGGCTTTTCAGAGAGCAATAGCATTCACCCTGATGTGGACGATACAACGGCTGCTCTCAGGGCCCTTACGTATTCAGCTGCAGGTAACCCCCTTATCAGACAGTCATGGGACCGTGGGATTGAATGGGTGTTCGGTATGCAAAATCGTGACGGAGGATGGCCGGCTTTTGAAAAAAACAAGACAAAATCGATCCTTACTTCTTTTCCGGTGGACGGGGCAGAGGCGGCAGCCATCGACCCTTCCACTCCTGATTTAACCGGAAGAGCGCTTGAATTTCTGGGCAGCCGGGCAGGGTTGACCGCGGAACATCCAGAGGTAAAAAAAGGGGTTGAGTGGCTGAAACTGATGCAAAAAGAGGAGGGGTCCTGGTACGGTCGCTGGGGCGTCTGCTACATCTATGGAACATGGGCGGCCATCACCGGAATGAAAGCCGTGGGGGTATCTTCTTCTGATAAACATTTACAAAAAGCAAAAACGTGGCTGGAAAGCATTCAACGAAAAGACGGGGGGTGGGGGGAGTCCTGCTACAGCGATCAGGAAAAGACGTTCGTATCCCTTCCCTTCAGTACCCCTTCACAAACGGCATGGGCCCTGGAGTCGCTCATCTGTATCGAAGACAAACCGACACCTGCCATCGATCTGGGTATCATGGCGCTTCTCGAATTAAAGAACGGCGCAGACAATGAGACATCCAAAGCATATCCCACAGGCATCGGTCTTCCAGGAAACTTCTATATACACTACCACAGCTACCAATGGATATGGCCGCTGATCACACTCAGCCGGTACAATGAGAAATTCGGGTGAGGGACGGACCTCTTGAGGTCCGTCCCTCTATACGATAAGATGAAAGTGAGAATTTTCTGAAAAAAAGGTGGTTGTATGATGAGAGTGGATTCGTTCCCTTATCCCTTTAAGGGGGATGTGTATCGTTATTCTAATAATTCGGTTCCATTGGAAGAGCCAGGTTGTGTGGAGGTAACCACTTCGTATTCAAGTGAGGTCAGGCTGAAACGGAACCTGCTTACCGAACATCCTGAGAGGTGTTTCCAGTCCCGGTCGCATACCTTGAAAGCTCAATGGGAAATAGCCGAAATGGTGATGACACATCTGACAACCTATTATCCTCAGCAATTTTCCCTGGAAAGAAGTGAAGGGGAATGGACGTTTCACAATCACATCTTAGAAGAACACACAACGTTTACATTTGGGGATGAAGCCACGCTATCCTCAGAGCCCCTCGATTTCATCGGTCGTCATGTACAGGAGGATTTGATTTTTATGATGCAGCGTGATGGGGATTTATATATGGATGCGGGACAGTTATGTTTTCCGGCCAACTGGTCCCTTGCATTTACTATCGGAATGAGCTTCAAGGAGGTACACGGACCGATTCCGGGATTTAAGGAAGAGGGATTGGATCAGCGGATCCTGACGTTCTTGATGAGGATGCAAGCGGGAGATCCCTGGGTAAGGCGGAACTGGTCGCTAATGGCGGGAAATCGTCTGGATACTTCCCTGGAAACCTTTGATGAGTGGGGAAAAGGAAGAAGAAAGGTTTCAAAGGAAAACGTCGGGGAATACGTTCATTTTCGTGTAGAGGTGCAAAAGCTGTTCCGTTTGCCAGGTTCGAATGGGCTGCTCTTTACCATCCATACCCATCTTCTACCACTTGAAGAATTTGCGAAGAATCATGAATGGACGAATGAGTTTTATCATATTCTCCAGGATCTTCCCGACCATATAGCCGATTATAAGGGGATCACCTTATATAAAGAAGAGGTCGTCGGGTACTTGAATGAAAAGAAGGTGGGGATGTGAAGACACTCCTGCAGCCTTTGTTCGTACCGGGCAAACGAAAATATATATTTCTTGGTTATGAAGGAGGAATGAAGCGACTGTCTCCTATCATCCAAAGAGTAAAAAAGGATGATTATCCTAATCAATCGGTGTTGCTGGATGATAAGGAAGAAACGGATATTTCTCATTGGCTGGAAGATCAGAAAATGGGGAGTTATCTATACATAGCGATGGGATGGAACAAGCTCTCCTATTTTAAAAAAATGGCAGAGGCTCATGGTTTTTCAGCAGAAGAGACACAATATATCGGTCACGGAGTCAGGTGCATCCATGTATTCTGTTCTAAATGCCATCAGAAAATGGAAGTGGATGGTGAGCCAATCAGTCAAATTACGACCTGTCCTCATTGTCACTTGACCTTATCCATTTCCGATCATTATTCTCCTTTACATGAAGCCTATCTCGGGTATGCAGCATGTACAGAAACAGGGAGTGATCAGTAGTGAATCAGGCTAAAACCATAAACGTCACTGTCCAATCGATCCATCAGGAAACACCTTATGTCAAACGTTTTTCACTAATTCAAGCCGGGAATGAACTTCTCCCTCCTTTTAGCGGGGGTTCCCACATCACGACGTATATTAAGACAGGAGGGGAGACGATTGCACGATCCTATTCTCTTACGAACCCACCCGGTCAAAGGGACACCTATCACATCGCCATTCGGCTGAATGCACAATCTACAGGCGGGTCCCGTTATTGGCATGAGCAGATGAAAGCAGGAGACACCCTCTGCATCAGTCCTCCACAGAATCATTTCCCATTGAGCTTCCGTGCGAAGCACCATGTTTTCTATGCAGCGGGAATCGGGATCACGCCTTTCCTGTCCATGATGGCAGAACTTAAAAAGGAGGGACGCTCCTTTGAACTTCATTATGCGGCAAAGTCCGAGGAAGACTGCCCGTTTTTTACGTATTTAATGAAAGTGTATCCCAATGAGAGTCATTTTTATTTTTCAAGAGAAAGGAGATTGACTGATCAAAGCCTCTGGGAACATAGAATCGGAACTCATGTGTATTTCTGCGGTCCAACTTCTTTTATCGAAGGATTTACTGCAAGTGCCCTGAAAATTGGATATCCCCGATCAAGCATTCACTTTGAACGTTTTACTCCACTGCAGATAATGAAACGTCAGGACTTTTTGGTAGAAGTAGAAAATGGCCCGACCATTAAAGTGCCAAAGGATATGACATTATTAGAAGCCCTTCTCAAGGGTGGGGTCAATGCGCCATATTCCTGCCGGGTCGGTCGTTGCGGAACCTGTGAGGTGAACGTATTGGAGGGTGAAGTCGAGCACGGTGATTCTTTCTTAAGTGACAGTGAGAGGAGTGAACATCACTCGATATTAACATGTGTATCCAGGGCGAAAGCCGAGAAACTGCGGATTAAGCTTTAGTGCATTTTGACCGAAATCAAGGAGATTTAGCACCTTAATCCCAAAATGAATGTCAGGCGATCATGTCTTTCCTTGAAAACGTCTATGAGAAGCAGGTAAACTTTAAAGACTAGCTTCAAAGAAAGGATGTGCCCGCCATCAACAGTCTAGACAAACTATTCCGCAAAAGGATTCAATATTCAAGTCCAGATCCCGTAAGCTTTCAGGATCTGGATATCATATTAGAAAAAATGGCGCTTTATATTCCATTTGAAAATGTATGCATTATTGAAGAAAGATCCCGTATTCTGACCAAAGAGCATCTGGTGAATAAAATGCTCATTTTGAATGAGGGAGGTCTCTGTTATGAACTAAATTCACTCCTTTATTTATTCCTGATAGAAAACGGATTCGAAGCTTCCTTAATACAGGGAGCGGTCTATGATCATGCTTCAGGAGCGTTCGGTCGCATCGGAAGGACACATGTTGCCGTTAAGGTGTGTCACGAAAAACAGGATTATATTCTGGATGGGGGCTTCGGAGGGAATATTCCGATGAAACCCGTACCATTATCGGGGGAGACGGTCTCTTCGGGCAATGGGGAATTCAGGATACGTGCAGGTGAAACAGCTTATGGGGATTATAGATTAGAAATGAAATTGAAGCATAAAGACACCGATTGGAGAATCGGGTATGCATTTGATTCTAAACGAACGATCAGGGATGTGCGTTTCCTTGACGACGTCCGAGTCACAGTGGAAGAGCATCCCGCCTCACCCTTTAATAAACATCGGTTACTGACAAAACGAACGGATGACGGAAGTGTGACCTTGACGGAGACTTCCTTTACTCAATGGAAGAAAGGGAATGTAAAGAAAAGTGAAATAAATTCAGAGGAGTACCAGGAACTTTTGAACCTTTGGTTTTCTCAAACAGATAAAAGAGACCCGGAATGAATCCGGGTCTCTTCATTTACTTACCGAGCATCGCCATAATCCCTTTATAGATTAAGAAGAGTGAGAATACGAGAATAGCTAAAATACCGATGATGTCTGTTACAGGTGACACGCTTTCTAAAAATGTTCCGTTAAGTGGTGCCCTTAACAATGCGAAACCGGAAAGAATACCTGCTACTAATAAAAGAATGAATCGATCCATTCTGATCGCCTCCTTTCACGATAGTATATGAAGGAGGGATTGGGAAGTTGAACCCAATAATGGGAAGTGTTTTTATTCATGCATCTTTAGGGATCATTCCAATTCATAGTAACTGATTTCATTCGTCATCTTTTCGGATGCGAGCTCGAACCCTTTTTCGGTCTGTCCGGTTTTAACATAATATAAAAAGAGTTGCCTTTCATAATGCTGGTACATCAACTGACTGCCCGTCCTTTTAAAGTGGGGGAGGGCGGTTTTTTCCATATACTCATAGAGTTCTTCTTCATTTGTTTTCAAGGTGAGCAGATAGATTTCAAAGAACACAAAGGTGGGATCCTGGTGCTCCCTGGCTTTCTTCAGTCCACTGTTTGCCAGATGGTTGAGCTCTTCTTCAGAAAGAAGGTTTCCTTTCATACAGGAAAGGATGTATCCACTGAGTGTGACTAAATAAGAAGAAGCAGGGGTGTTCTCTGTAGTGAGCTCCAGAGCCCTTTCATACGATGTTTTCGATTCCTTATATCGCTTTCTCCGGAAATATTCGAATCCCAGGTTATTATGGATTTTATGTGCCCTTTCCATGGAGTTGACAGATTCACAGACTCTAAGGAGTTTATCATACTGTTGTTTGGTCTGTTCCATATCGAAAGGTTCCTTCGCGTTCAATTGAATTAATATGAGAATTTCAGAATCGATGACTCTGAGGATATTTAATGATTTTTGAAAAAACTGCAGGGCCCTTTGGCCGTAATAATAGGCGAACGTATTGGAATGGATGGAATGATAGGCTGTTGCCAGATGAAAATAATATTCAGCATTCGGGTATTCATCATCAATCTGTTTTAAGGACTGGATGCAGCAGTCAAATTTTCTTATTGAGTAAAAATAGATTCCTCTCACATGGAGTAATAAATTGGACTCATAAGGGGAAAGAGAGTCCTGTTTCGATTTGATCATGGTCAGGATTTCGTTTGCTCTTGGAGGGTTATCCAAGAACAGATGATACCTTGCTAATAATAAGTGATATTGAAAAAAGAAATCGGATAAAAATCGTAAAGGCTCTTGTTCGATTTCTGATTTAAGTTGGTGGATTTCATGGGTCCGGATCATGATGATCGCATCGTTCCATTTGGCCAATGCATGTTGCAAGGATTCATATCGCGAACGCTCCGCTATCATATCGACTCCGAGCCTTTTAGCAAGTAGATCGGTGATTTCACTTGAGTATTCTGTGATTCCCCTTTCGATTTTACTTAGATGTGTAGTGGAACAGATCCCCTGTGCAAGCTGCTCCTGGGTCAATCCTGATTCTTCCCGATGAAATTTAATCAATTTACCTTCAATCATAGTACACCTCGGAGTGAACATTTTATTATCCATTATAGGAAAAATATTCACATTGTTCTATAGGATTGGGACAAGACGGAGGTCTGAAGGCAGAAACATCCAATAGGCTAAATGGCCTTTTCTTCTTCAAGCTCATCCTGCACTTCCTTCACCAAATGAGGGGAATCGTTGATGATCTTCCCGATATAGAAGAATCCGGCAACGGTGATACCCGTCATGATCCAGCTGAACGCCTGTCGCAGGATGATCCCTTTATCAAATGCCTCTACACCATACTCCAAAATGAGCCATGCTTTCACGACAGCGAGAATCCCACTCCTCAGTGCGAAGCAAAGCGTGATCAACTGAAATAAGGTGTACAGAGGTTTCTTATAGAAAAGTCTCTTACTAAACGTACGGTCATGACCCTGGAGCTCTGCGAAATCAAGACCAAAGTATAAGGTGATGGGCCTTCTGATGATCATGGTCATGAGGAAAAATAAGCTGATCCCGGCAGCGTAATAGACATTATTCCAAAGAAGCTGTAAAGACGAACCTGCCAGTACGTCTATCAGGGTACCGACAATCAAAGTGAACAGAATGAACAGGCCGAATGTATTCACTTTCTTCATCTCGATGAATCGGTAGACGGTATAAATGATTCCTGGAACAGAGGAAAGGAGCATGGCGTAATAATCTCCGGTGTAATCCCTCATGATATTCCATACAAACAGAGGGAGGGCAACATAAATCATCAGATCGAATAGTACAATATTTTTCTTCACTTTTATCACTCTTTCTTTTTTTCCTTATATAAAGAGTACGGTTCTGAAAAGGACAAAGTTTCAAATTAATGGATAATGATTTTAAAAAATGAAATCGATTTCTTTTTTATGAAAAATCTTATTGAGATTCTTTCTCAATTAAACTATACTAATAAACAGTAATGAGAATCATTCTCGAGTGATTCGTGATCGTTGAGAGGGGTTACATAGAATGAACAGACCATGGAAAGTATTATCCGCGTCCGTTTTGGCATCTTCACTTTTACTTGCCGGATGTGTCAGTGATAAGGAAGAAGCGTCAAAATCAGACGGAGAAAAGAAAACGGGAGCAAGCAAGGTGAACGTCTCTGATTATACGTTCGATACTGCCGGGAATATGTTTGCGTATGCAGAATTTGAATTATCCGGCGAGCCGCTGGCAGAAAGCCTTGGCCTGGATTTAGATATATTAGATATCAATAAATTGGATCAGCCAACAAAATTTGATTATACAGCCGGCGTTGAATCCTATGAGTACTCTGAGGAAGCCATGTATGAAGTTGTCGAAAAATCGGGTCTCGGATTACATTTAATCAATGGCCCAGCTGTAGAAACCCTTCAAAATGGAAAAACAGCTGATGAAAAATTGGGAAGCCGCTTTTATGAATTGGCGGGTGCCGTCGGATATCCAGAAGATGAAATTTTCAGGAATATGTATCCGACGTTCATTGAATACTCTGCCGGCGATCCCCATTATAAGGGCAAAGTAGATACAAGTGAGTATGCAGCGAATGATGATGGAAGCTATGTACCTATGTATCAAGTAAACTTCGAATCACTCCGCTGGGACCGTAACAAGATGGAGAAGACCCTTGTCCCTTCCGCTTATGGGGCAACGTTCTTGAAGCAGGCGCTATGGGCAGGGGATTTCATGGGCGGCTTCCATACGATTGATGCTGATGAAGAATTGGCAGGAGAAACGTCCAAGGATGACGATGATCAGAATATTGCACTGGGAGTCAGCTCAGCAGATGGTTTCCAGGGAGCGGTTCTGACGGAAGAAATGTGGAATAAAGTGAATTATATTTCGAATGAATTGTTTGTGGATGGCACGACAGGGAAATTGACGGCTGCCGGCCTCGGAAGCCAGTATGATCCTTCAGAAGGATTCGTTTACTTACCACATAGTGTAGAAGTCACCGAAGATGGTAAACAGGCACCAAACGCAAAGTCACTTTCTATCAAAGATTCAAACAGTGTCCTTCAGGACCAGTGGATGATGCTTTGGCCGACTTCGGAATTCTATGGGATGACGGACCAAAGGGAAAGCAACCCGAACAAGACACCATCGTTCCAGGCGTTGTTTGACGGTGCACCGTATCCTTCTGCACCTAAAGAGAATACGGATGACTCGCCTGATAACGATGTGAAAGGAACAGATCCGTTCACAGCCAATCAAAACGTGATGCTGCATGTATTCAAGAATATTGATGCCATGCATTTCAATGATGATAAAGGAATGTTCATAACTGAAAATGATGGAAAAGAACAAGGGACGTATATGGATACGTTTCAGGCTGGTTACACGATGGAATCGATGAGGATCTTTCAGCGTGCCATCGATGGGCTCCCTGTCGGGTACGCTTCAGGGGAGTCTGCTGATGGATTAAAAACCGCTGAAGGCAAGCGTGCACTCGAAATGATCCGTAAGCAGGCAGACTTCATGATAGACAACCTGGTCATGGATTCAGGTCTTGTAGCAAAAGGTTTTGATACCAAAAAAGGTGCAGATAAGGATGTAACATTGGATGCTCAACTAGGTGCGATTAGAGGCTTGACAGCAGCTTATTTAGCCACCGATGATGAGAAATATCGCGAGGCAGCCCGCTCTATTTATGAAGCTTTGGATTCCGGGCTTTGGGATGACGAATTGAATGCATATGAAACATCGGAAGGGAAAATGGAGTATACCCCGTATACAGCAGGCGCATTGTCTGCCACCTACCGTGTCGCCCTGCAAAACTTAAGCAATCGGGAATCGGATTCTGAAACACCTGAAAGCCTTGAAATCGATATGATCACCTCACGCTACAGTGATTTCTATGATACGGTCATCGATGGTCCGTCCCTTGAAGAAGGAATGCAGGCAAGTGAATTCTGGGATACCGGGGATTATTACAACAGCAAGGATTCATCTGGAAATACCGATGGGGACAATGTTCCACAAGTTCAAGCCGGACATGGCAAAAATGGGATCGCGCCCGTATTGCTTCCTGTTACGGTCGAAAAACGATAAAGAAGGGATCCTATGAAGAAGATAATAGGATATGCGACGGCGTTTCTCTTAGCAGGAACGCTTGTTGCATGTTCGATTCAAACGACAACCAAAGACACCCCGAGCTTCGATACAGTTCGGAAAGAAGCAGTCAATAGCGATAACATCCTCCAAAACAAAGAAGGAACCGAGCTTTACATTGCCAATCTTGATGCCAATACGGTTTCCATTGTGAATGAGAAAACACAGAAGGTTGAAGAAGAAATTCCTGTCGGGAAAGAGCCGGTTCAATTGGCTTTATCACCGGATGAAGATCGCCTGTATGTATCGTGCAGGTATGATAATAAGATTGATGTCATCTCACTGGAAGAAGGGAAAGTAGTAGATTCCTATGAAGTGGGAAAGGAACCTTTTGGACTCCTGACAAGCCAAAATGGTAAGACCCTGTATGTAGCCAATTATCGGGAAAGCACGATCATGATGGTTGACGTGAAGAGTGGGGACGTAACTGAGACGATCCCAGTGCACGATCGACCAAGAACGTTGGCTGAAACAGCGGATGGGAAGAAGATATACATCCCTCATTATTTATCCGGTGAAATATCCGTGCTGGATGCAGAAAAGAAAAAGGTTGCAAAAACCTTTAAACTGGCAGACTCGCCTGATGTTTCTGACCGGAAAAAGAGCCAGGGTATCCCGAATACCCTTGAGCAATTTGTGATTGCACCCGATGGGAAAACAGCATGGATCCCCCACTTGGTGACCAATGTCGATACGCCCATTCAATTTGAGGAAACAATTTTCCCTGCCATTTCTATCATAGATGTGGAAAAAGATGAAGAATTGGTCAATGAGAGAAAAGAATTGTTTGATGAAATCAACGTGCTGGATTCAAAAAATGAGACGATGATCGTATCAAATCCTTATGATGTCGCCTTCCAAAAAGATGGATCGAAAGCATATGTGGTGATGTCGGGAAGTGAAGACTTAGTTGTTTTTGATCTGAAGCGCGGTGGGAATGCCACCCAGATTCTAAGAAGGATCGAAGGGGACAATCCCCGTGGGATCCTATTGAATAAGGATGGTGAAACCCTCTACGTCCATAATGCCATGAGTCACGACCTTGCAACCATTGACTCTGGAGGTGAATCTGTACATTCGAGGGCGAAGAAGCTCAATGACAATATTTCCTTGATTAAAAAGGATCCGTTAGATCCGCAAATCCGTAAGGGGAAAACGATATTTTACAGCGCCAACAGTGAAGAATTTGAAGCAGATATTACCGGCAACAACTGGATGAGCTGTGCGTCCTGTCACAGTGATGGGGAGATCAATGGCCTGACTCTCATGACTGGAAAGGGGCAAAGGAATGTCCCGACCAATGTGCAAACGTCAGAAAATGGTCTCTTCCTTTGGGACGGCAGCCGGGATGACTTTACGGATTATCTCCTGACGGTCCAGGGTGAAATGGGCGGCATGATGAAATATGAGCCTGGTGAAGAACTGCCGGCGAATGTTGAGAAGATGTATGATGATTTATTCGCCTTTCTGAAGGAACCGCAATCTTTCCCCGTTCCACAGAGTCCTTATAAGGAAAATGGGGAATTAACCAGCTCGGCGAAAGAGGGAAAGGCTCTCTTTGAAGGAAAAGCATCCTGCATCTCCTGTCATAGCGGAAGTCAGTTTACGGATAGTGTGAAAGCAACAGGTGAGGATGGGAAGCTGACAACGGATGTGACAGACTATCTACATGATATCGGGACAGCCAACCGGTATGACATGTCAACGAAAGGTGATCCACGGGCGAAATTCACAAATCCTCGTGATGGAAAAAGTTTTGATACACCAAGTCTGGTGGGAGTATGGGCGACTGGCCCATATCTTCATGATGGTAGTGCCGGGACCATTGAGGAATCCATCCTGGGCCATCAATATGAGGGGAAATCGGAGCTGAGTCAAATCGAAATGTCCAAGATTGCCGATTATGTAAGGTCCCTTGACTAATGCGATGAAAAAGCTTGAGGAAACCGTTCCTCAAGCTTTTTTATGGTGTGCTATGTTTCGGAATGAAATCCATCGTACCTCCAATCACTTCGTCTTCCTTTAAAACATTGACGTACAATAGAAGTCCGGTAAGTGTTTTTCCATTTTCAGAGATTTCTATATAGTCTTCATTGGTTATTAGGTTTTCTCCGAGCTTGATGTCCTCAGGCTGGTTATCCGGAATGAACATAAGATCCAGGCGGTACCTTTTATTGGGATCGGGCCATTTCAAAACGGTTAATTCAATCGATCCTTCCTTACCCACTTTCGCAGTTGAAGCAAGGGCGATATCTTCAGGTTCAACCTGATAGGTCTGGATTTCTTCAAGTGACACAGTTTCGTCATAGGGTTTGAGCATAATATACAAAACAGAGCCCTGCGGCAGGTCGGTGTCACCTCTTATAATGATCTGATGTGGTTTAAACGAGACGGATGCATCCATCATAATATTTTGAGGTTTGTGGGGCTGATTTTCCTTGGCGGCAGTGAAACTAATTCGGCAACCAGATAATAGACTAAGTAAGACCAGCATTGCAAGACTCAGTAGTACCCATTTTCCCTTCATATTGGAGTCCCCTTCATCTCTTCATTTTCAGAATTGTGTTTACAATTATATTACAGTATTGTAACATAAATATAGAAAAAATGTATCAATTTGGAAGTTGTATGGAGGGATGTTATGAAAAGGGTGTTTGAGATTCCCTTTCATTTTTTGGTTGTCGTGTTGGGTTTATATTTACTTAGCGGGATCGGTTCGCTACTCGCATATGATACAGAGCTTTTGATTAACCTGGCAGCATATGGGCACAGACTGCAACAGACCTGGATTGACATCATGCATCCCTCATCGATCTACATTTATTGGGGAGAGGGAAATAAGCAATACAGCATCACTGAAGTCTTTTCCAAGACGTATTTTTACTCGTTTTTGATTCTTTTCAGTTCGTTCTTCTTAGCGGTCTGCCTGTCAGTGCTATTCAGCTATTCTCTCATGTTATTACCCCGGAAAGCATATCGTTTCTCTACTAAGATTATCAATGGACTGGATGCTTTGCCGGATGTGTTCATTGTCGTTCTATTTCAACTTTTTATCATCTGGTTATTCAAAAAGACGAATCTGTTGGTGTTCGATATTTATGCCCTGGGTGAAGAGCGGATCTACTTTTTACCTATTCTTTGCTTGTCGGTGATTCCGGCCGTGTTCTTATTAAAACAGTTTTTGTTTCAGTTAAAAGAAGAAGAAAATAAACCCTATGTGGAGTTTTCGTATTCAAAAGGATTCAGGAGGGCCTATACGGTTTGGCATCATCTGTTCCGGAATGTATGGGTACACTTCTTCTTTCATCTGAAGCCGATCTTTCTACTGATGCTTTCAAACCTATTAATCATTGAACTTCTATTTAACATCAATGGATTCATGCAGGTGCTGCTGCGAACGGCGACCAGTTCACCGGCTGCATTCTTCCTTGGGATGCTTCTCATTTTTGTCCCGTTCTTTATCGTCTTTACGATAGGTTCTAACATTCTATCAAAATGGTTGAAAGGAGGGGAACAGAATAGTGAATAGCTGGATGGCCAAACGATTGGCATTTCCGTTCCTGATCCTGATAGCCTTTATTGCTGTCAGCTTCCTGGTACCCGTACTGAATCCCGGTTATGATGAGGTTGTGGACTATCTCTCGGATGAGAATGGGAGAGTGATAGCAGCACCGCCGTTCACCCCGAGTGAAATGCCTCCTTTAGGGAGTGATAAACTGGGGAGGAACTTTCTGTTGCTCTTATTAGTCGGAGCGAAATATACCATTTTTGCTTCTCTAGCCATCGCCTTATTACGTATGGTTTTAGGGTTTTTCTTTGCTGTACTGTATACCTTCCTTCCTGCATTTCTGGGAAGGTTTATTAAAGGGCTGGGAGAGTCGTTCCAATATATTCCTCTCGCCATTATCGTATTTGCGTTACTCGTTCCCCTCGAAGGAGCCTTTCATTCCGAGGTCCTGCCGTCCAACCGGTACTTCGTCATTCAGGTGGTTGCGATTGCCGCTGTGACGATCCCGTCTCTCGGAATCTATTTAGGAGAAGAGATGAAGCTCTTTATGAAGAGCGAATTCATACAGGTATCACGAACGATGGGGGCAGGAAGATTCCATCTGATCAAGCAGCACCTGCTTCCACAGTTCAGAAGACACTCAATCGTGTTATTTTCAGAGCAGGTTTCCCAGACCCTTGCTCTGCTCATACAGCTCGGAATTCTTCATATGTGTCTTGGTGGCCTTAAGATCGCCAACTTTGGCATCATGGAAAGCATCCCGGTTTACTTTTCCGAAACAAACGAATGGGCAGCGACGATCGCCATCAACATCCAGCAGATCTTCCTGCGCCCGATGCTTGTCGTCGTCCCACTGACGCTATTCGCCATCTTGATCTTGTGTGTGAACTGGATTAGTTCGATCCTTAGGAGGTCCTTGATTGAAGGGGAAGGTGGGAAGGTGAAGAAAAAGGCGGAAGAAAAACATCATGAAAGAACAGTAGCTGTATCGAAGGACCTTTTCACTTTGAAACAGTAGGAGGAAGTAGGTTGAATTAGGATGAAGGAAAAACAAGGTGGAAAGATTTTTTTGGTTGTATCTATCCTATTCTTATTATTTGGTGGAGTGGTTACCGTTTACGCTGGGTTTGAACCGGACCCAGATCGTTCCTTATGGTTTCCGCTAATTTTCCTGGCCACTATGATCATCAATGTATACATTTCAATGAAAGAAAGCCGTCCCTACTATACAATGGGATTTAGTCTGATGGCTGTCTCTTCTCTTTTATACATGGTCATTCCGTACCTGATATAGAAAACACTCAGAAATCTTCAATGATTTCTGAGTGTTCTTTTTTTACAGTATCAAGGCACAGTTCTTTCTGTGTTCTTTTCTTTTGTAAAGGAAGACTTTTTATAAGTTCCTTATCAAGTAATGAGTATGATATATTAATATAATAGAAAATTCAGTATAATCAGGGGTATTTGGATGAATAGACTTCTTAAGGTGCCGCTTCAGATCAAAATATTGGGCTTGGTCATTTCGCTTCTGCTGATCGTGATCGGGCTGCTTACATGGATGTTTGCATACAGGGAATCACAGGAAGACGTTGCTCAGGCAGAAGATCTGGCGATGCAAACAGCCAAGACACTTTCGTATATGCCGGTGATTCAGGATTCTTTTAAGAATGAAGAGCCAGTTGAAGATCTAAGTGTGGTCACGGAACAAATCCGTGACCAGGTGGATGCTTCTGCTGTCCTGATTGAAAACAGGGACGGACAGATATTCAGTTTTGTCGGACAAGCGATTGGGGATGGGGATCCAGAAGACCGTTATCGTGCACTGGTATTCGGAAGTAATAATCTGATTCATACCGGGGATGGCGACGAAGAAGTGTTAAAGGGGATTGTCCCGGTCATGATCCGGTATGACAACTACAAAAAAGTCGAAGGCACCGTAACGGTGGAGTTTGATATGAAAACCATTCGGAATAAGATTGCCTATGAAATCCGCACAATGCTTGCTCTTTCAGGGGGTGTCCTGATCCTCGGGGTGTTCGGCAGTCTGTTTTTGGCCAGGAGTATCAGAAGGGATACACTCGGTCTGGAACCGTATCAGATCAGTGCACTCTTCAGAGAAAGAAATGCGGTTCTGCAATCTGTAAAGGAAGGGATTTTAGCCATCGACACACAAGGTGTGATTACGATGATGAATCAATCTGCCCGTGAGTTACTTGATATTAAGCAAAATGTTGAGGGTAAATTCGTTACAGAAGTCATTTCTTCTCAAACGATGCCCGACATGCTGGCTTCTTCTTTGCATATTTCCAACATCGAACTTCAATATAAAGAAAAGACGATGATCGTCAATGCCCAGCCTATCATCGAAAATAATCAGAAGGCAGGAACTGTGTTCAGCTTTAGGGACCGGACAGAAATTAAACAAATGGTGGATGCCCTTTCGGAAGTTCAGCAATATTCTCAGGACTTACGGGCACAAACGCACGAATTTAAAAACAAACTGCATGTACTTCTCGGGTTGCTTCAGCTCCATAAATATGAAGAAGCCATCACATTCCTCACCGAGGAATCGGATCTGCAGGAGTATCATTCGACCATATTCTTTCAGAGTATCCTGGATGAGAAAGTTCAGGCCATTCTATTAGGGAAGATTGCAAAGGCATCAGAAAAGAAAATAGATTTCCAAATCGACAGTGAAAGTTCGCTTTCCCCGCTTCCTGTATTCATCGGTCTTTCACCCCTTATCGTTATATTAGGGAATCTGATTGATAATGCATTCGAAGCGGTGATGGACCAAAACCAAAAGATCAAAGTCGTTTCTTTTTTCGTTACCGACATTGGCAACGATATCATCTTTGAAATCGCTGATAACGGAAAAGGGATATCTGAAGAAGAAGAGGGACGTATTCTTCAGAAAGGAGTCTCATCCAAGGGTGACCACCGGGGGTATGGACTTGCAAACGTCCAGGAAGAACTGTCCCTGCTCGGGGGTACAATCGAATGGGATTCCAAAAAGGATAAAGGGACGGTTTTCACTGTCATCCTGCCGAAATCACACACAAAAGGGGAATAGGTATGATTAAAGTGGTCATTGCCGAAGATGATTTTCGCATTGCACAAATACATGAAGAATTTCTGGCGAAGAATGAGCAGCTGACATTAGTCGGTAAAGCGATGAATGCTAAGGAAACATTGACGATTCTTGATGAACAATATGTTGATTTGCTTCTACTTGATGTATATATGCCTGATCAGCTTGGTACTGAATTACTGCATAAAATCCGCTCTGATTATCCTTCCGTTGATGTCATCATGATCACAGCTGCGAAAGATAAGGCTTTTTTAGAAAAGGCACTCCGGTACGGTGTCGAACATTATTTGATCAAACCGGTGACACTGGAGAAATTCCAAGAAGCCATCACGTCTTATCTCCAGAAAAAAGTGATGCTTGATTCTGCTGAAGAGGTCAATCAGCAAATCTTGGACCAATTCTTTGGGAAGGAAAAAAAGAAACCTGCCGAAAAAAGATACGATCTTCCGCCGGGCATCGATTATTTGACTCTTCATAAAGTGACATCCATCCTGCAAGAGGAAAAAGAAGGGATCACCTCAGAAAGAGTCGGCGAAAAGATGGGGGCATCCCGGACAACCGCACGGAGATATCTCGAATATCTGGTGGGGATAAAAGATGCCACTGTCGAGCATGTCTATGGGATCGTCGGACGTCCCGAAAGAAGATACCGAATTGGAAGTGAGAATGCAGTGAAATAGTTTCCGAGAGAGATTGTGTCTGCCACATCGATTTAAGTGATCACTTAAATCGATGTGGCAGACTTCTTTATTTGCAGAAGGCCAGAAACCGGTGAACAAAATGAACAAAATCCCCACAAGTTTTTTAAAACATAATATTTTGGAAACGTTTACATAAACTCATTCGGCAACTAGGATTAAATTAACGTATTTCACCGTTTTAACAGGGGATGTTTCTGGTGAGTACAAACAAGATAAAAGGGGTGCAGAAAAAATGAAAAGGTTTGGCTTCGTATTGATTATTTGTGTAATGACGTTAATGACAGCTTGTTCCAGCTCTGCTTCGGGAGATAAGGAATTTCCGTCAAAGAATATTGAAATCATTGCACCGGCTTCTCCGGGCGGAGGCTGGGATTTAACAGCTCGTTCTGTCCAGAAGGTTTTGCGTGACAACGACATTGTGGATAAAAACATCAATGTCATCAACAAACCGGGCGGAGGCGGAGAAGCGGGATGGAAGTATCTTGAGAAGAAGGATGCCCATCATCTTGCAATCAATTCAAGTCTGGTACTGACAAATAAATTATTGGGACAAAGCGATCTATCCTACGAACAATTTACGCCGATTGCGACACTGGCAACAGAGTGGCAAGCTCTTACAGTCCCTGTGGATTCAAAGTATGAAACGGCAAATGAATTGCTGGAACAAATGAAGAAAGACCCTAAATCAATTAAAATAGGGGTCGGTCCTGGACTTGGGAACGATGACCACCTGTCGATTGTACAGGCCGCAAGTGAGAAGGGGATCGATCCTACTAATCTTGACTTTCTTGTCTATGAAGGCGGCGGCGACGTCGTGACGGCACTGCTCGGGGGACATGTGGATGCAGTAACGACTTCCCTTTCAGAAGTGAAAGAGCAACACTTGGCAGGGAAGCTTAAAATTCTTGCGGTATCCTCTGAAAAAAGGCTTGAAGGGCTGGATGACGTTCCAACCTGGACGGAAGAAGGAGTGGACATGGTGTTCCCTCACTGGAGAGGCATCATGGGTCCTGGGGATATGACAGAAGATGAAATCGCCTATTGGGATGAAAAAATCGGCGAAATGGTCAAAACGGATGAATGGAAGAAGATGCTTGAAAACAATGACTGGGATGATTTTTATAAGGACAGCAAGGAAACAAAGGAATTCATGAAGGAACAGGAAAAATTATATTCCGATCTAGTGGAGAACTCCGGGTTGAAAAAGTAAAGTAAGTGACGGTTGGGAGACGAATGAGTGTCGCCCACCGGTCTACTCTCTTAAAGGAGGTTGAAGTGCATGAGAGCAATCAAACTCGGGATGCCGATTTTTTTAATTCTTTTAAGCTTCTTTTTTTTAATAGCATCCATCAATTTGCCCAAGGCAAATCTCGGGAATCCAAACGGTCCGCTCTATTTTCCTGTCGGTTTAAGTGTATTCATGCTGGTATTCAGTGCGGTTTACTTATTTCAGGAGTGGAAGAGCCTGCATATCCATAATGAAGAAATAAAGCTCATGCTAAAAGGGAGAACACCGAAATTGATTGCCCTGACTGTTTTATACGGAGCTGTTTATGCGTTCATATTTGAACGGATTGGATTCTTATTTTCTACTATATTATTTTTGGGCGCTTTATTATTTACGGTCAACGGAAAAAAAATTGTCGTCAACGTGTTGGTGGCGATCAGTTTTTCTTTTCTATCATGGTATGCATTCAGCATTTTATTAGGAGTCAGTCTTCCATAGGAGGTGCACTAGATGGATTTTAGCAACTTTATGCAGGGATTAACGACTGCATTGGAACCAATAAATATAATGTGGGTTGTCATCGGAGGATTTCTTGGGACGATCGTCGGCATGCTCCCCGGACTGGGACCGGCAACAGCCGTGGCCGTCTTAATCCCGATTACATTTGGCATGGAGCCCGTCAGTGCCATCATACTGATGGCTGCCATCTATTACGGGGCGATGTATGGTGGGTCGAGGAGTTCGATTCTATTAAATACACCAGGTGACGGTTCAGCCATTGCTGCCACATTCGACGGGTATCCGATGGCTCAGAAGGGTGAGGCAGGACAGGCCATGGCCATATCGGCAGTCGCGTCTTTCATCGGCGGGATGATGGCCGTCATCGGATTTATCTTCCTTGCCGAGCCGCTTGCAAGCTTTGCCCTGAAATTCGGTCCTGCTGAATACTTTTTATTAATGCTGCTGACTCTTTCGGCGATTGTTGCTTTATCGGTAGGGAAAATGGTGAAGGGCTTCATCGCGATGTTCCTTGGGCTGATGCTCAGTACGGTGGGCATTGATACTCAGAGCGGCGTCTATCGATTCACCTTCGGAAGCTCGCATTTAAGTGAAGGAATCGATTTTCTAATCGTGATCATCGGTGTATATGCAGTCGGGGAAGTCCTTTACAATTATTTGACGATCGATCAGGAGAAAAAAGAGAAAAAGAAAGTCGGTAAGATCTGGTTTACGAAAAAGCAGTGGAAACGCTCATTATGGCCGATTTTAAGAAGCGGACCACTTGGATTTGTGGTTGGTGTCCTTCCGGGAGCCGGGGGATCGATCGCATCCATGATCAGCTACTCAACAGAGAAGCAAATTTCCAAACATCCTGAAGAATTCGGGAAGGGTGCAGTAGAAGGGCTTGCAGCACCTGAATCTGCTAATAATGCAGCCTCTGTCGGGGCGATGATCCCGCTGTTGACGATGGGTATCCCAGGTTCGGGGACAACTGCTGTCATGCTTGGAGCCCTGGTAATGCTTGGGATGAAACCTGGACCGCTTTTGTTTGAGAATGATCCCAATACGGTATGGACGCTGATCAATAGTATGTTTATCGGGAATATAGCCCTTGTTATTATTAATATTCTGCTTGTCGGTCTGTTAGTGAAAATACTGGATACGCCTGCAAAAGTGTTGTATCCGGTCATTGTGATTCTTGCATTTATCGGAACCTACACGCTCAGTTACAGTGCAGTGGATTTCTTCCTGTTATTAATTTTTGGAGTATTCGGTTTATTTCTGAAAGTCATGGATTTTCCGATTGCCCCGCTTGTTCTGGCATTGATCGTCGGAGCAGATATGGAGCAGAACTTCAGGATGGCCGTTCTTTCGTCAAATGGCAGCCTCGGTATCTTCTTTGATACACCGATTGCCATCGCCCTGGCTATATTGACGCTGTTATCACTGTTTTATCCATTGCTGATCAAAGCATTTAAAAAGAAAGAGAAGAATCCTGTCGACCCTATTTCAAAAGACATGTAAGGAAGAGGGATATTTTATCACAATTATTCTGAAGGGTCAGGATTGATGTCGGGGACTGTTTATGGGAAACAGCCGGTTCTTCAGCTGCCCGATATGCCCTAGGTAATAAGCAGGATTCAACGATCATTCACTGACAGTTATTGATGAAAAGGAAAAGTCACCCCATCGCCGGTGGCTTTTTCCTTTGATTGAAAGATGGGAGTAATCGTCATGAAAAAACAACTGTTACTGGTTATCACGTTTCTATTATATGCCTTATTCTTTCTCCCATTTTTTGAGTGGGATGAAACATGGAAGGCTATCGCTGCACTCATCATCATTCAGATCCTCTGGATAGGCAAAGTCTTTCCACTTGCATTCAGCTCGCTGCTACTCATTCTGCTGATTTCGTTTCATTTTTTCAGTTATGAACAGACATTGAGTTATTTCAGTTCGGGTATCGTTTGGCTCTTGTTTTCTACATTCATTATCTCAGCTGCATTCATTAAAACAGGTCTGGCAAGCAGGGTATCGCTTTATACGTTAAAGCTCTCTGGAGGGTCGGGGAAAGCGTTGATTTTCATTTCGTTTCTGCTCATGACTGTCCTGTCTGTCCTGATACCGTCGAATGTAGGGAAGGGCAGCCTGTTATCATCGGTACTCGACAGCCTGATGAAAAGTCTGCGAAAAATAGCGGATGTCCATTATCTGGGCAAGTCGCTGTTTATAGGGGTTGCCTATCTTGCTGCCATTTCAGGGGCGTTTGTCGCGACTGGGGCCAGTTCCACTATTTACGCTTTCGGGATCCTGAGCGACGTTTCAAGCGATCTGAATTATATAAGATGGTTCCTGATTTTTGGAATACCGGTGCTGCTTTTTATCGTGATATTGTGGGGAATATTCTTAATGATCTTTCCCCCTGAGAAGATTGACCGAAAGCTGTTATTGGCATTGATCGAAAAAAGAATCGGTGAGCTTGGGCCGGTGAGCATGAACGAAAAAAAAATCATGAGTATAATCGTGGGAACGTTGATCCTGTGGATTTCACAGCCTCTGCATGGATATTCCATTCCTCAGATCGGCCTTCTGGGCGCATGTATGACCGTCATCCCTGTCGCAGGAGTATGGAGATGGGATGAGGCGAGCGAATCAATTGATTGGGATCTGATGCTCTTTTTTGCCTCAACTCTAATGGTATCTGGGATGTTGGTCGAGACAGGCACGATTGAATGGATGGCTGAAGAATTGAACGCTTTGCTTACAGGCCGCCAACCCTGGGTGATTATCCTACTCCTCATTTTATGTACCAGTATCATTCGGATCGTATTCGTCAATATCCTGGGGTTTTTGACCATCATGCTCCCCCTCAGCATCACGATCGGACATACCATCCCGGGTTTATCACCTATGCAAATTGCCATGCCGATGTTTATGGCATGTGTCCCGGGCTTTTTTCTCGTCACCCAGTCCCCGGTTCATCTCATCAGCTACTCGTACGGTTATTTTACCGACAAGGATTTAATGCGGGCAGGAATTTGGTCATCCGCAGCCTGGATCGCCGTCATCATCTGCTCGGTTTTCTTTTACTGGTAAGACACTACTTATTGTTGAAAAAGGGTATGAACAGCGTGCTGTTCATACCCAAAAACTTATTTTATCAATGCCCGGTTTTTTCGATGTTCCTTCCTCAGAACAGCTGATTTGAACAATCTCTTCTCCTCTTCTGTTTCCGGTATCACTTTCGGCACCGGTTTCGGCTTACCGTTTTCATCCACCGCAACCATGGTAAGGAATGATTCCGTCGTCAAGGTTTTGATACCTGTCAATAGATTCGAAGAGAAAACTTTTACGTACACCTCCATCGAAGTCCTTCCCGTGGAAGTTACAATCGCCTCTAGGCTGAGTGCATCCCCGACAGTTGCGGATGACAGGAAATCGACCGAATCGATCGAAGCCGTTACCACCACAGAACTCGAATGCTTCATGGCTGACAGTGCAGCGATTTCATCAATATATGATAGAACTTTCCCTCCAAAGATGGTTTGCATATGATTGGTATCCGGGGGCAGTACCAATCTTGTCTGTACGGTTCGTGAACGCTCAACTGAAAAAGCTTGTTCCATATTTTCATCTCCCTGCTTCCTTTTTGACGAAATAAAAAAGCATCTTCCTTTTTGTAAAAGAAGATGCGGTTACTCCAAGCGAGCGTCCAGGAACCTATGATTTCCTTTGTGACGTTTCATTTGCGCAACACCCTCCTATCTCCCGTAGGACTTTCGTGTTCTTCTCAATTGGCAGGTCTCCTGGCTCAGCGTCTCCGATTTCAAATTCCTTCCCATTTCAAAGTGAAACAGTGGATACATATGAAATCTCAGCTTTACAGTGGCGGGACCGCGTTGGATTTTCACCAACTTCCCTTTTAAGGAAATGACCTGAAATCATTTCCACCAATGAGCAATGATTAAATTGTTGAACGGTTTTATTTTATCATAGACGATCATTTCCTGATGATTATTTATTGTGAAAAGAAGATAAAAGGGAAGAAATAGATCTCCATTTATATAAAAATAGGAGATTCGCCTAATTTATTGAAACTTTTTCGTATTCAGATCCGTATATAGTAGTGTAGCTAGCACTTTTATTTAAAATTAAATCAGACAGCATGCTGGTTTAAACAAATTGTCGAGAGGGGTTGTCAGAATGCTAGGATCATTGAGTGTGATTGGATTTTTCGTTTTCCTGATTCCTGTTCTGGTTATTGCAGCAATTGTGGGGATCGCCTATTACTTCTGGATGAGGTTCCGCTATCGTACGGCGAAATCGAACCAGGCACTGATCATTACCGGACCGAAACTGGGGGATCCTGAGAAGGAATCGAATATTTTCACCGACCAGGAAGGCCGTTCCATGAAAATCATCCGTGGGGGGGGATACAGATTAAGACGTTTCCAGACGTCCACTCCTGTTAACCTTACATCATTCCAATTGAAACTATCGACACCAAGAGTGTACACAAATGGAGGAGTGCCGATCGTGGCCGATGCCGTGGCCATGGTGAAGGTTGCCGATACCTTGAACGGGATCGCAAACTACGCCGAGCAGTTCCTCGGTAAGGATCAAAAAGAAATTGAAGATGAAATCATCGAGGTGCTGGGAAGTAACCTCCGCGCGATTCTTTCAAAAATGACCGTGGAAGACATAAACAGCAACCGTGAAAAATTCAATGCCGATGTGTCGGAAATCGCCCAGAAACAGCTTGATCTGATGGGCTTCAAAATCACGTCACTCGGTTTGACGGACATAAGGGATGCTGACGAACAAAATGGATACTTAGAAAATCTTGGTCGTCCGCGTATCGCTGAGGTGAGGAAACAAGCTGAAATCGCTGAGGCGAACACAGAACGTGAAACGCGTATCCACCGTGCCCAAACCGACCAGGAAGCGAAAGAAGAAGAATACAAACGCCAAATCACGATTGCAGAATCGAAAAAGGAAAAAGACATCAAAGATGCTGCTTTCAAAGAAGAAACCGAACGCGCAAGAGCGAAGTCCGAACAGTCCTATGAGCTTGAAAAAGCGAAACTTGCCAAGGAAGTAAAAGAAGAAGAGCTGACCCTTCAATTCCTTGAACGTGAGCGCGCAGTTAAGCTTGAGGCGGAAGAATCGAAAGTCCGTAAAACGAAAGCAGATGCAGATTATTACGAAACGACTCGTAAGGCGGAAGCGGAAGCACGAAAATCGGAAATCGACGGGGAAGCAAAAGCGAAGATCCGCAGGGAAGAAGGGTCGGCCGAAGCCGATGTCATCCGTGAACGCGGTAAAGCAGAAGCTGAATCCCGTAAACTCCTGGCTGAGGCCATGGAGAAACACGGAGATGTCATCATCACCGAGAAACTCATTGAAATGCTGCCGATATTCGCAGAGAAGATCGCTCAGCCTCTGAACAATATCGATTCAGTCAAGATCATCGATTCAGGTAATGGTCAAGGAGTTCCTTCCTTTGGTAAAAGCATCACAAGAACGATGCTTGACATGCAGGAGCCATTGCGTGAAATGACAGGCATCGATGTTGGGGAATTACTGAAGTCGTATGCAAACAGGACTCAACCGACGCATTACCAGCCTGCCATTTCCGAGTCAGGAGACAAGGAAGCAGCAGCTTCAAACGAAGTGGAAGAAAAAGAGTTTGAAGAAGCGGGGAAGGGAAGTAAATAAGATATTTTAAAAAGGTGCCAGGCACGGAATGAAGATTCTGTGCCTGGCACCTTTTAGTGTTGGAAGTGGATGTCAGCTGCTGAAAACTGCGGGATATTCAACAGACAAACTCATCACCGAATTCAACAGTCAAACAAAAAACAACCAAACCGTCCAACTCCACGTATCATCCTTCCACACTCACCTCGATATGCCGGCAATCCCCCACATCGAACAATCCTAAATCCGTCAGCTTCAATTCCGGGATCACAGGCAGAGTGAGGAAAGAGAGGGTTAAGAACGGATTAAAGTCCCCGGAGAATCCCATTTCAACGAAGGTATCCTTCAACTGATGAATTCCCCTTGCAACGTCTTCATAGTCCCCTTCAAACATTAAACCTGCTATGGCTAAAGGAAGGGAGGCAATGGTCCGTCCGTCCTTCACCATGACAAGGCCGCCGTTCATTTTTTCCAGTGCCTTCACAGCCATCAGGATATCCCCGTCATTGGTCCCCGTTGCCACAATGTTATGGGAATCATGGGCGATGGTGGTGGCGATGGCTCCATCCTTCAGTCCGAAGCCCTTGACGATGCCTAATCCAATGTTGCCTGTGTGATTATGTCTTTCCACGACGACGATTTTAAGGTGATCATGTATGGGGGAGGCTTTGAAGCTCCCGTTTTCTACTTGTACCGTTTCGATTTTTTTATTGGTTCGAAGCTGATTGGGATTAATTTCAATGATATTGGCTTTTTTAGCAGCTCCGATTTTGATTTTCAGATTTTCTTCAGTGATATCAGGAATATGGACGGTTGACGTCAGGGATGGGTCAGAAACCGTTTTGACCATTGTATTTCCAATGTACTTCCCATCTTTAGCAACTGCTTTTCCAGCTTTGAACACATCAGATATGGTCACTGTTTCAAGGTTTTCAAGCAGGACAAAATCCGCTTCGTAGCCCGGTGCAACGGCTCCTTTTTGATGTAGGCCGTAACATTCGGCGGCATGCAGGGATGCCATGGCAATCGCCAATAGTGGATCGAGGCCTTCCCCGATGGCTAACCGGATATTATGATCGATACTGCCTTCTTCGATTAAGTCATCCAGATGTTTATCATCTGTACAAAAGAGGCATCGGCGTGCATTTCTATCATTGACGACACCGATGAGGGACAAGAGGTCCTTTGCGACACTCCCTTCCCGAATCAAAAGGTACATCCCTCTCCGCAAGCGTTCCTTTGCTTCTTGAACGGAGGTACACTCATGATCGGTCCGGATGCCTGCTGATTTATATACATTGATGGCATTCGTATCAAGTCCGGCCAGATGGCCGTCCATATTGTGTGTGAATGAAGCGGTGGCGATCATTTTGTCCACAATCGAGTCTTCCCGTTTTTGCAGAGATGGGTAATCCATCACTTCTGCCAGTCCGAGGACACGTTCATGCTGATAAAAAGGGGTCAATTCATGTGCTGTCAAAGTGGCCCCTGAATGTTCAAAAGGTGTGGCAGGGACACAGGATGGAAGCATGGTGAAGACGTCTAATGGAATGTGTTCCGAATCGTCCAGCATGAACCGGATGCCGTCTTCACCGGATACATTGGCTATTTCATGTGGATCAGTGATGACGGTCGTGACGCCGTGTGGGAGAACGACTTTAGCGAACTCAGAAGGGGTGACCATGGAGGATTCGATATGGACATGTGCATCGATAAAGGAGGGGCTCATATATTTCCCCTTAGCATCAATCACTTGTTTTCCTTCGAATGTCCCGATGCCGAAAAAAATCCCGTCAGTTATTGCGACATCCCCGTCCGTGATTTCCAGGTTGAAGACATCGATGATTTTCGCGTTTTTTATGACCACGTCAGCAGGGATATCTTTATTGGCCGCTGCAATCCGTTTCTTTAGTGATTCTTTTTGTGTACTCATGTGATCCTCTCCTTATCGAATAGAAAAACCCCGGGATTCATCCTGGGTTTGACTTAAAGAGAGAGAAGAGCAGGGACTGCTGTCGCTGCTCTCTCTCGTAGTCAAACCATTTACGGTAGTTTGGTAGAAACTTTTGGACCATATTTCCAATATTATACGAGTATGCGAATATATTTATTTATGAAAAATGATTATTTCACATTCTATATGCACCGAATGGAATGTGTCAATGGGTATCTCCTTGTATAATGAGAGGTAAAAGGTCATAAGGAGAATGAATATGAATGTATATTGTCGAAGCACCCTGCATCAAATCGAAGTAGCCGTAGAGTCAATCATAAAAATCATGGACGGCCTTAAAGAGGAAGACCTCAACATGAGATCGACTCCTTCCAAGCATTCCATAGGGGAGCTGCTTTCGCATATTTCTCTCATCTGCATGGCGGATGACCTCATCGCCGGGGAAGCCAGCCGAGAAGAAATGGACTCTTTTTATAGGAGTAAATCTATCCATACCCTCGATGACATGAGAGTGGAACTACGGCAGAATTTTCACTATCTGAATAAACAGGTGGCGGCTTGGACTGAAGATATGCTGGTGGAAGAGACCACGGCCTATTGGGGAGTGACATATACAAGATTCGAATGGCTGGTGGAGGTCGTAGCTCATCTTTATCACCATCGTGGACAGCTTCATAGCATGCTTGTCCATTGCTATGACAAGGATCCCCGGGTACCTATGTTTGAATGAGGAACCGCCTATTTATAAAGTGGAAGAGTGAATGTGCTGAGTAGTGCAGTTCAAAGTTGAAATCTTTTTCATATGATTATACATTTAATGTACAAGTAAAATACAAAACTTGTACAAAACAAAAGGAGTGGATGAAATGAAAAAGATTTTTACGATTTTTGTAACGGCAATGCTTTTCCTATCACTGGCAGGAGGTGCGTTTGCAGCAGAAAATGATGCGATGGTTCGTATCGTACATGCTTCTCCGGATGCCCCGGCTGTCGATGTATATGTTGACGGAAATGCCGTGGTGGAAGGTGCGGAATTTAAAGCAGCGACGGATTATATGAATCTTCCTGCCGGAGACCATAAAGTTGAAATTTATGCTGCAGGGACCATGGGAAGCGAAGATCCGGTCATTTCTCAAGATCTTACGGTCGAAGCGGGTATGGCATACACTGTAGCGGCTGCTAACACATTGGAAAACCTGGAATTAGTCGTGGCACAAGATTCCATGGACGTGACGGAAGGGATGACCAAGGTACGTGTTGGACATCTATCTCCTGATGCACCGACCGTTGATGTAGGTCCTGTAGGTGGAGATGCACTTTTCAGCGGGGCAGAATTCAAAGCAATCACAGATTACAAGGAATTAGATCCGGGAACGTATGATTTAGAAATCAGAACACCTGAAGGAGATCAAGTGTTGGATCTATCCGGTACGATGCTTGAAGAAAACACGGTATACAGCGTATTTGCCATTAATACGGCCGATCAATTAGAAGTGCTTGTATTGAAGGATTATACGATGATGCCTGGAAGCATGCCTGAAACAGGGATGGGCGGAGCAGCGACTGAACAATCTTCCAATCTTCCAATTGTCCTTGCAACAGTTGTATTAGGTGGAGCGGCTCTACTATTTGTCACACGCAGACAACTGCAAAAATAATGAAAAAACAATTACTGACTATTCCCCTTTTGGCTCTTCTGGCGGCATGTGCTGCCGAAGAGCCTAAAACCGTTCCGGATACCGTTGTTCAATCATCCACCGTTGAACAACCTGTTCAAGCCAAAACGCCTGAAGCAGTAGAAGAAGAGAACAAGATCAAACCATCTGTCCTGTCGATCCCTAAGCTAGGACTTGAGGCGCCGATTAAGGAGTTTGGGCTTGATAAGAACGGGAATATGGAGCTTCCGAAGAACGGAAAGGATGTAGCGTGGTTTGAACCTGGCTTTCAACCGGGCGAAAAAGGGAATGCCGTTCTTGCAGGACATGTAGATGATGAGAAAAAGACGGCTGTTTTTTTTGAGCTGAAGACGCTTGAGCCCGGTGATAAGATCCATCTTCAGGGGGAATCTGGAGAAACCCTTACATTCGTGGTGAAGGAAAAGGTCGCCTATGATAAAGATGATGCACCGCTTCGAAAGATTTTTGGACCGAGTGAGAAAAGGATGCTGAATCTGATCACATGCACAGGTTATTTCGATCATGACATTCATAACTACGTTGAACGACTTGTTGTCTATACAGAGCTGGTAGATGATCAAACTGAAGAATCTTAAGTGTAGAGCTTACCTCCCATTGCATGGAAGATAAGTTCTCTTTTTTTCCATAAAAAGCCTTTACACAATCATAAATTCCTATACTATTAAATAGAGAGAGTTTTCTGACAAACATTGGTGGGGGTAAAAATGAAACTGAAAATATTACATACAAATGATGTACACAGCCACTTTGAGGCATTCGCGAGAGCAGCGACACTGATCAAAGAATATAAAGATGAAAATACGATTGTGCTGGACGGGGGAGATTTTGCCGATTTCAAAAGCATCGAGCTTCAGGGAACAAAGGGGATGGCTGCAATTGAACTGCTTAGAAGTGTCGGCTATGATGCATTGACCATCGGGAACAATGAGATGTTCAACGGCTTCGATACCCTTGAACATATGGCGGGTAGTAGTCCGATCCCTTTTATCAGCAACAATCTGTACAGAAAAGACAAAGCACCCATCAGCGGAGTGAAGTCAAGCGTCATTCTAGAGAAAAACGGCCTCCGAATTTTCATAACGGGTGCATCCCCTGACTTGCAGGGTTTCAATGAGGGTCTCGGGGTATATATTACGGATTATAAAAAAGCCATCAAGGAGGAACTCGTTCGTCACCGTGGAACATATGACGTCTGTATTCTCCTGAATCATGTGGGTACAGAAATTGACGAGGAACTTGCGAATGAGCTGGATGAAGTGGATATGATTCTGTCAGCTCATGATCATCAGCTTTATGCGCGGGCAAAGAGTGTGAATGGTACTGTGTTGAACAGTGCGGGCTGCTATGGGGAATATGTGGGTCTGATCGAAGTGGATGTAACAAATGAGGGAGTTGAACTGATACGCGGTGAAACGATCTCGACTCAGCCCTATCCACCTGATCATGAGGTAATCGATATTATGAAAAGAAATAAAGAAAAAGCGATCGAGGTGTTAAGCAGGCCGCTTTACACACTCGACCGGCCCCTTTGGCATGATGTGATGGAAGAGAATCCGATGACGAATTTGATTGCCGACGGTCTGCAGGACATGCTGAAATGCGATTTCGGATTAATCAATAGTGGTATTGTGAACGCCGGGGCATTTCAAAATATCAGTCATAAGAAACTCATCGAGATTTGTCCATCCCCATTGAATCCGACCTCCTTCGAAATCCAGGGAAAGCATATCCGGAAGGCGATCGAGGATTCTATGGATGCCCAGGTCTGCTTGGCTGATGGAAGAGGTCCGGGGTTCAGGGGGAAATTCGTCGGCAGACTTCATGTGTCCGGTGCAGAAATTATTCAAGAAGGACGGCGAATCTCTGAAATCCTCATCGGCGGTACGCCCTTGGAGGATGAGAAATGGTATTCCGTTGCCTCTTCTGATTATTTACAGCGGGGGTCCGGTTATGAATCCCTCGGTCACGGCCGAAATGAAAAATACTTGCCTGAAGAAATTCGTGATGTGATCCGGATATACGCTGAACGAGCAGGGTTCATTGAAAAAGCGCAGATGAACAGGTGGAGTGAAGGCAGTAATGTCATGGCTTAGGCTTCAACAGAGACGCTCAGTGAACCTGGGCGTTTTTTTTTTCAGTGAAGAAACATGTAAGCAGATCTTTTTTCTGTGAAACTTAGGCAGCCTTCAAGTAAAATAGAGATAACTACTTGTATGAAGGAGAACGTGCCATGAAAAAGAAAATTCTGTGGATTGTCAGCAGTTTGATGTTGTTTCTACTCATTGGTCTGACTGTTGCCGGCAACTACTTTTACGATGTAGCCATCAACCGCAGCAATGAAGCAGTAGAGCTTTACGGCGGGACGGAAGAAGCGGTCGAGGCAGTCAGTGCATTGGAGGAAGAACAGGAGAGGTTGGAAGAATTAAGAAACTGGACAAGTAAACGGGATTTTCAAACGGTTGAGGTTGAATCGGAGGATGGGTTGACCCTTAGAGCCCAATACCTCGAGAACGAGTCGCCAAATGGGAAAACGGTGATCCTTGCTCATGGATATAAAGGAAACAGTGAGCAAATGCCGGAGATCACCAGATTCTATTATGAAGAGGGATACAATATCCTGAAGCCTGACGCACGGGGGCATGGAAAGAGTGAAGGGGACTATATCGGATACGGCTGGGACGATCGACTGGATGTGAAAAGGTGGATTGATTTGCTGATCAATGAAAAAGGGCAGGACACCATCTTTCTCCATGGCTTTTCAATGGGAGCTGCGACCGTGTTGATGACGAGTGGGGAAGACCTTCCTGATGAGGTAAAGGGAATCATTGCAGACAGTGGATATACTTCAGTGGACGAGGAGCTTGCCCATCAGTTGAAATATCTTTATCGGTTACCTGCGTTTCCGATTATGAACATCACGGGTGTGGTGACAAAAGTGAGAGCAGGATATTCATTCAAGGAAGCATCGGCATTGGAACAGGTGAAGAAGAACCATTTGCCCCTCTTCATCATTCACGGCGATCAGGATGAACTGGTCCCGACGGAGATGGCCAATCGATTGTATAAGGCTGCGAAGGGTCTGAAAGAATTATGGATCGTACCAGGGGCAGGACATACAGAAGGGTTCACGGTACAAGAAGAAGAATACAAGAAACGGATCAAGGGATTCATTGCCGAGGCGATGAAATCATAGAAGGGGGAATCTTGATGGGGGAAAAAACGTTATATGAAGCGTATAAAAATGCTAAACATCCTTTACAGGGCCATGGGAAAAGGGATCTTCATGTCCTGAGGGAGGCACTTGAGGGTTTCGATGGTGATTTGGACAGCGATATATATGGATCAGGAAAAATCATAGAAGACTTTCAACAAAAGATGGCGGAGAGCCTGGGGAAAGAACAGGCCGTCTTCTTTCCGAGCGGGACGATGGCCCAGCAGATCGCCCTCCGCATTTGGTGTGATCAAAAAGGGGTGCAGAGAGTGGCGTACCATCCATTATGCCACCTGGAAATACATGAGGAGGATGGATTGAAGAAATTACACGGGATCGAGCCTATTTTATTGGCGGATAAGGACTCATTGATTACTCTTGAAGATGTTGTTGGTTTGAAAGAAGAGATTGCATGCTTATTATTGGAGCTGCCTCAACGGGAAATAGGAGGACAGCTGCCTGAGTATGAAACCCTTGTTGCCATTTCTCAATATTGCCGGGGTAAAGGGATCAAGCTTCATTTGGACGGGGCACGACTCTATGAAGTGCTCCCTTTTTACGGGAAGAGTGCTGCAGAAATCTGTGAGTTATTTGATAGTGTCTATATTTCTTTCTATAAGGGATTCGGAGGTATTGCAGGAGCGATCCTTGCAGGCGACGAGGAATTCACTGACGAATCCAAGGTGTGGAAAAGGCGCCATGGCGGTGATCTGATCAGTCTTTATCCATACATCATCAGCGCAGACTACTATTTCGATCAACGTGTCGATAAGATGGATCAGTATTATGAAGGAGCGAAGGAACTGGCTGCTTATTTGAATGGTTGTAAGGGGATCAGGACCCTGCCTGAAACGCCTGTTTCGAATATGTTTCACGTCTTCTTCCACTACCCTCAAAAGCAGATCGAAGCCATTCTGATCGAAGTGTATGAAGAAACGGGGATCGGCTTAACCGGCTACGTGAAAGAAGTAAGCAAAAATGAATGTGTATTTGAAGCAAGCATCGGGGACCAATACAAAACCGTACCCAAAGAAAACCTCGAAAAAATGTTCACCCTCCTGAACGAAAAACTAAAACAAGAGCAAAAATGACAAAAAAGTGGTATCGGAACTCTTCCGATACCACTTTTTTTGGAGGGACGGACCTTGCCAAAATCCCGGTATGATAAGGATTCCTCTGTAAAATGACCGCTTTTGGAGGTCCGTCCCTCAAATGGTTACCTTTAAAAGAATCCCAATTTACTATTGAAATATTCTGATTATTAGGTATAATTCGATACATTATACATTTTGAAGGAGAGAGGGCTTATGAGTGTGAAGGATAGTCGTTTGTTGGATGAATTAAGGGAGGTTGTTGGCGAAGGCCAGGTGACGATGAATGAAACGATTTTGGATCAGCATGGGAAAGATGAGTCCTATCACTCTCCAAGTCCGCCGGATGTGGTGGTGTTCCCCCGTAGCAGTGAAGAAGTGAGGGCGGTCGTGAAAGTGGCATCCGATCATCAAATCCCCATCATTCCTTTTGGACTTGGTACCAGTCTTGAAGGGCACGTCATCCCGTATGACAAAGGGATCACGATCGATTTTTCCGAGATGAATAAGATTCTTGAGGTAAGGGAAAGGGATTTCCTTGTAAAGGTTCAACCCGGTGTGACGCGCACCCAGCTGAATAAAGAATTAAAGAAATATGGCCTCTTCTTCTCAGTGGATCCCGGTGCAGATGCGACCCTCGGCGGGATGGCTGCGACGAATGCGAGTGGGACGACTTCGGTTAAATACGGTGTCATGCGTGATCAGGTACGTGATCTCGAAGTGGTACTCCCCGATGGAGACCTGATCCACACCGGGAATATGGCACAGAAGTCCTCCTCGGGTTATCACTTGAATAGCTTATTCGTAGGGTCGGAAGGGACGCTGGGATGCATCACGGAATTGACCCTCCGCGTATATGGCATCCCTGAACACATCGTGGCAGCACGTGCTTCTTTCAAAGATGTGGATGATGCAGTGGAAGCCGTTGTTTCAATCCTGCAGGCGGGAATCCCGATTGCCAGGTGTGAGCTTGTAGATGAGCCGTCCATGATTCAAGTGAACCGGTTCAGTGATACGGACTATAAGGAAAAACCGACTCTGTTCCTTGAGTTTCATGGAAATGAAGCGGGTCTGAATCAAGACGTTGAATTCACGAAAGAAATCGTGGCCGATCATCAGTGTGAAGACATTGTCTTTGAAGAGGATACGGCAGCAAGGAACAAATTGTGGGAAGCGAGACATAATCTCGCCTATGCTTATGTGCATGGGCATCCGGGAAGGAAACTCATGGTGACGGATGTTTGCGTACCCATTTCAGAATTATCGGGAGCTGTTCAGCATGCACGGAAACAGCTTCAAGAATTAGAGCTCATCGGAGGGATTCTCGGGCATGTGGGAGATGGGAATTATCATACCTCACTCATGATTGACTTGAATGATCCGGAAGAGGTGAAGAGAGCCGGCATCTATAACGAACTGATCGTTGAATACGCCCTTGAACGGAATGGCACATGCACAGGCGAACATGGAGTGGGTGTAGGGAAGATGAAATATCAAGAGCGGGAACACGGGGGAGCCTTGAAGGTCATGGAGAAAATAAAGCGGGCACTTGATCCCGATGGAATCTTCAACCCTCATAAGCTGGTACATAAAAAGAAGGAGGAAGCCAAATGAAACTACTTGAAACCATCAGTAATCTGGCAGGGAAGTACTTTGCAGTATGGGTCATCCTGGTAGCGGCTGTCGCTTATTTTATTCCTGCTCCCTTTCTATCTTTAGGAGCATATATTACGATTCTATTGGGTGTTGTGATGTTTGGAATGGGGCTCACTCTGAAGCCCGTTGATTTTGAACTGGTACTAAAAAAACCTCTTCCTGTCATCACTGGGGTCCTGGCACAATTCCTCATCATGCCACTGGGTGCATTTTTAATTGCTTACATACTTGGTCTGCCGGCTGAACTGGCTGCCGGTTTGGTATTATTGGGGTCTGTTCCCGGCGGGACGGCATCCAACGTCATGGTCTATCTTGCGAAAGGGAATCTGGCGTTATCCGTCGCCATGACTTCACTGTCGACTCTTTTGGCGCCGATTGCCACTCCACTCATCCTTCTCGGTCTCGCTGGTCAGTGGCTCCCCGTCGATCCCGTCGCCATGTTTCTTTCAATCGTGCAGGTAATCATCCTGCCGATCACTTTTGGGTTAGTGATACGAAAGCTATTCCCAGGTACCGTGGAAAAAAGCCTGAACGTCATCCCGCTTATTTCAGTTCTCGCAATCATCATCATCGTTTCAGCCGTCGTTTCTGCAAATGTTGAAAATATCGCTTCTTCCGGCGCGATCATTTTCACGGCTGTGATCCTTCATAATCTATTTGGACTTGGCTTGGGATACGGAACCGGTGTCCTGATGAAGCTTGATGAAGGAACGAGACGCGCTATCTCCATTGAAGTGGGGATGCAGAACTCCGGACTCGGGGTTGCCCTTGCCACTGCCCACTTTGGTCCCCTCGCTGCCCTGCCGAGTGTCATTGCCGCTGTATGGCATAATATTTCAGGACCGATCCTTGCAACGTTTTGGAGTAAGAAGCCCGTGGAGGTCGAGGTGGAGGAGGAATATAGTAACAGAGCTGTTACTCCAACAGCGAGGTAGGGAATTCCGAAAGCTGAAACTAAGCGTCAACAAAAAAGTGGCCATGCGAAAACTCGATCGATTGATCGCCACTCATATCCTATAAAGAAAAAGGCAGATCCCCACATGAAAGTGGGGGATCTGCCTTTTTGTGGAGGGACGGACCTACCTTTTTTAAGCACGAAGCCCGTCATAATCACATTTTAACTTGAAAAGTGAGGTCCGTCCCTCCTTAGTAACAGGTACATAAAGTAGGGGGCACCGATGAGGGCGATCATGATGCCGGCGGGGATTCCGTCGGGTTGGAGGATGTTCCGGCCGATGGTATCGGCGAGGAGCAGGAGCCAGCCTCCGAGTAATATGGCGATGGGGATGAACAGTTGGTTCCGTGGCCCGACCATCGCTTTTGCCATATGAGGGGCCATCAGACCGATAAAGGCGATCCCTCCTGTAACGGAAACGGCAGAGGCTGCCAGGGCAACTGCCACGATCAGCATCAGGAACCGCTCACGGTTGATCGAGACGCCAACCCCCACAGAAACGGGTTCACTCAATCCCAGCAGGTTAAGCATCTGGGATTTATAAAGGGCAAATGGAATGAGGACCACAAGCCAAGGGAGAATCGCCCATATGAACGGCCAGTCGGCACCCCATATATTCCCCGCCAGCCATTTGGCAATGAAATCCACCTTTGCCCGTTCAGCACTCGAAATCAGAATGACCATGAGCCCCGACATGGCCATTGAGAATCCAACTCCCACTAAGATAAGCCGGACAGGCTGTATCCCGTTTCTCTTACTATATGAAAATAAGTAAATCAAGCAGGCTATAAGGAGTGCCCCGCAGAAAGCCACAACCGGAAGCAGATAAGCAAATGACCCCGCATCGATTGGGAAAAATAAAAAGAAGATGGCAATAGCAACACCTGCACCTGAATTGATTCCGATGATACCGGGATCGGCCAGGTCATTCCGGGTCATCCCCTGCAGGATGGAACCGGATAAGGCAAGGGCCATCCCAGCGAGAATCGTGATGATGATCCTCGGTAAACGTATGGAGAAAAGGATGAATTCTTCTTTGAATGTCCCATCACCCAACAGAGTGGGGAGTAGTCTGCCATACGATACGGAAGAATAGCCCAGTCCGATGCTGATAAAGGCTGTTGTGACAATAAGGATGAAAAAAGCTATAAGCAACCATCGTTGTTTTTTAATCAAGTCCGGATGTATCATGAGAATCCTTTCCCTCCTTTATGTACGATGAACAGGAAGAACGGAAGTCCCATCATCGCGACGATCGCTGCCACGGGTGTTTCGTATGGAGCATTGATCGTGCGTCCAAGTGTGTCGGCCATTAGCATGAAAGAAGCTCCAAACAGGGAGGAGATCGGAATAATGAAACGGTAATCTGTCCCGACAACCGCCCGGACCATATGGGGAATCATCAATCCTATGAACACCATATTCCCCACCAGTGCAACGGCGGCACCTGCAAGCAGGACAATCACAATGAACAGGACACTTTTCACAACCGCCGTCCGCTGTCCCAAGCCTACCGCCACTTCTTCATTCAAACTCAAGATTGTCAACTGCCTGGATAAAAGTAAGGACACTAATATACCAATCATGATGAACGGAACGATCACTTGCAGCTGAGACCAGGTAGTACCGATCATTCCACCTGCTGTCCACATGGAGACATCTTTCGATAGCTTGAAATACAAGCCGATCCCTTCTGCAATGGCAAATAAAAAAGCAGATACGGCAGCTCCTGCCAGTACGATCCTAAAGGGGGAGAAACCGCCCCTTTTCATGGAGCTGATCCCGAATACCATAATGGCCCCTGCGGCAGAACCTATGAAGCAGGCAATCATGATCCCGACATAACTGATGGAGGGGAGGAATGCGAGGGCGACTGCCAATGAAGCATTCGCTCCGGCTGTCAAGCCGAGTAAACCGGGATCGGCCAGGGGATTCCGTGTCATGCCCTGCATGATGGCCCCTGATACGGCCAGGGCCGCCCCGACCACAATGGCGGCAACTTCCCGGGGGAAGCGGATCTCTTGGAGGATATTAATCTTATCTCCCTCGGCTGAGAAGGTGAGGGCATGAAAGACATCCCTCACCGTTGTTTCAGCAGCTCCGAATGTAACAGATACCAAGAAGGCAGCTGCAAAAAGAAAGGTTGTACCGATCAATTTAAATATAAATGGAATTCGTTGATTTTGAGTGAGCATCATCCATCATCTTTTCTTTTTAAAGTATGGAAAAGGGGAATTCTCATCATAAGAATCCCCCTTTAAGAATTAATTACCTAGAAATTTGTCTTTGAAGAAGTCCAACTGGTAATCCAGTGTAAGAGGATCATTAAAGTAAAATTCCATCATATTCACTTCAAATACCTGGTTGTTCTTCACGGCAGGAATGTTTTTGTATGTTTCGGTTTCCATAAAGGAGTTATCCGCTTTAGGATCTTTACTTATAATCAGGTAGTCTCCGGCAAACTCAGGCATCACCTCAGTCGAAAGGGCAAAATATCCCGGTTCCAACGCCTGTTCTTTTACTTTTTCAGGCATCTTCAAATCCATTTCCTGATAAAGGATTTCTGTACCGCGTCCCCAGTTGTTGCCGTAAACGTATAATTGCTTATTGAAACTTTCAATGACAGAAACAGTCGCGTCTTCACCGATTTTTGCTTTGATATCATCTCCGGCAGCTCGAGCACGCTTCTTGAAATCATCCACCCATTTCTGAGCTTCTTCTTCCTTGTTTAATAGTTTCCCAATTTCAATGTGCTGCGTTAAATAGTCTACTTTTCCATATGTGTATGTAACCGTAGGAGCGATTTCTTTTAATTTATCGACATTCTTGATATTGGATAAACCGATGATCAGATCGGGATCCAGTTCGATGATCTTTTCGAGACTTTCATCGGTTACTTCTTCCACGCCTTCGAGTTCTTTATCCCATCGTGGATTCAATTTGGACCAGGAGTCGACGCCGACCAGATTCACATTAAGTGCCATCACGTTACCGGTAAATGAGGATAGGACGACGACACGCTGTGGGTCAGCAGGTACTTCTACGGGACCATTTTCTGATTGATAGGTGATGGTATCGGATTTACTTTCCTTTTCCTTTGATTCTGAACCTTCTTCTTTTGTTGCACCATTGCTGCAGGCACTAACCAATAACACTAATATCAGAGTAAACGGAATGAGCCATTTTTTCATGTTGATCTTCTCCTTTGAGTAAATTGTATGTGATGCACATTGGTTTATTTGTTAGGGGATCTCTTCCAATTTCGGCATCAATGTGAAATACCTTTTTCAATACGTCATGGGTGATGACTTCTTCGCAACTTCCGGATTGGACGATTTCACCTTCTTTTAACGCTACGATATAATCGGCAAACCGGGCTGCCTGGTTTAAATCATGCAGGACCATTACGATGGTGCGTTCCTGTTCCAGGTTGAGCTTTTGTAACAGTTCAAGTACTTCGAGCTGGTGGGCCATGTCTAAATATGTAGTAGGTTCATCGAGGAAAATGATGTCCGTTTCCTGGGCAAGAGCCATGGCGATCCACACACGTTGGCGCTGACCGCCTGATAAGGCATCGACTTCTCTATACTTGAATTCGAGAGTCCCAGTCACTTCAAGTGCCCAGTTGATTACGTCATAATCCTTTTTCGTCAGCCGTCCCATTCCTTTTTGGTGGGGGAACCGTCCGTACGACACCAACTCACCAACCGTCAAACCACTTGCACTTTCAGGTGTTTGCGGGAGAATGGCCATCTTTTTTGCCAATTCCTTTGTATTTCCTTTTGAAATGTTTTCACCATCCAACAGGACAGTGCCGGAGTGGTGGGGGATGATGCGGGTAATCGCTTTCAACAGGGTGGACTTTCCACAACCATTGGATCCGATGATGGTTGTGATCTTTTTATCCGGGATGTCGACGCTGAGATTTTTCACAATCAGGCGGTCCCCGTAACCAATGTTTAATTCGTCTGTACAGAGGCGAACCATATTATGACCTCCATTTATAAAAAAATATTGATAATGATTCTCATTCTCGAACAATTTCAATACTATAATCCTTTTTTCCCAATGTCAACAGAAAATTTGGTTGTCAAGTGGATGAAAAAGAGATAGGATTTAATTGAGAATGATAATCAATTAAAGTTTGGTTACTCAAGGAGTGAACGGAAATGGAGAAGGAACTATTTGATGTAACGGTCATCGGTGGAGGGCCGGCTGGCCTTTACTCAGCTTTTTATAGCGGTCTTAGAGAAATGAAGACAAAAATTATTGAATTTCAGCCTGACTTAGGTGGAAAGATACATGTATATCCCGAGAAGATGATTTGGGATGTAGGGGGAATGACTCCTGTACCGGGTGCAAAACTTATTGAGCAGATTGTTCAACAAGGGCTGACATTCGATCCGACTGTCGTCCTGAATGAAAAGGTTGAATCGATCACACGCAATGAAGAAGGAATCTTTATTCTTGAGGGATGTTCCGGTAAAAAGCATTATTCAAAAACGGTCATCGTCGCAGTGGGAAGCGGGATCATAAATCCTCAAAAGCTAGACATCGAAGGAGCTGAACGTTTCGAAATTACCAATCTACACTATACGGTGAAATCACTGAAACGATTCAGAGGAAAGACCGTCATCATCTCAGGTGGAGGCAACTCAGCAATCGACTGGGCAAATGAACTCGAGCCGGTGGCTGAGAAGGTATACATTGCCTATCGAAAAGACGCCCTCAAAGGACATGAAGCACAATGCGCACAGCTCATGAACAGCTCGGCTACCTGCTTACTAAATACGTCCATTTCTAAGTTGATTGCAGGTGACGACCATGATTCGATTGAAAGGGTAGAGTTGACGAATCACCAGACAAATGAAGTTTCCTACCTGTCGATCGATGAAGTGATCATCAATCATGGATATGAAATCGATACATCTTTACTTAAGAATAGTTCACTCGATATCGACATGATCGATGAGTATTATATAGCAGGCACGGCAACGAGCGAATCCTCCATAGAAGGACTTTATGCAGCAGGCGATATCCTGAAACATGAAGGGAAAGTGAACCTGATTGCCGGGGCTTTCCAGGATGCAGCAAACGCGGTCAATAAAGCCAAACAATTCATTCAGCCAGGCGCCAATGAATTCGCCATGGTCTCTTCCCATAACGAAGCATTCAAGAAAAGGAATAAAGAATTGGTTAAGCAGATGATGAAATCATAAAGGTAATGCTCCCCCAGAGGATAGAGGGATTGTTCATTTATACAGATAGATTTTTATCTGATCCTGCTTATCTATCGTTGCCAGCAAGATGTCATGTACTGTTGCATCATAAGAATTTCTTAATTGATCGTGCAGCCAGGATTCGTCTTTATTCAGCTTCATTAATTCCGATTGATTGACTCTGCCATCCTCAATAATGGGGATGGGGAGGTCAAATGTTTTAATAGGGAGTGCGACATCCAGATGTGTAACGGGCTGATACTGTGGTTTGAGAAAAAATGAAATCTCTCCTCCAGGCTCCCACAGGGCGATCGCAACTTTATGAACTTCTTCGATTTGCTGCTTCCTTAATTCAGATAACAGGCTTTCTATAGGAATCCTTGCTTTCTTAAGATTTTTATATAAGATTTCCCCATTATGTATTATAGAAATAGGTGAAGGATCGAGTATTTTTCGTATGAAGGTTGAATGAAGACTGAGGTAAACCCCAAGTAGATAGAGAATCACCAATGTTCCCATAGTGAGCATAGATCCCTTCATTCCTAACCCTTCGTCAGACAAGGGGTGAGCCATAATATTCCCGATTAAAAGTGCCATGACAAAATCAAGGAATCGCAGCTGAGAAATGGAGCGTTGTCCCATCAATTTGGTTATGATAAGTAAAAAGATGAATCCTATAGCAGCACGGGAAATCCATTCCACAGCGGTTAGTGAATCCTGGCTCATGAAGAAATCCAATACGCACGTCCTCCTTCTTTCTTAACTGACAATTAGTCTTTCCAGAAAGTACTTTCAAGAAACAAAAAAGATGCCTGCAATTGCAGACATCTTCGAGGGTTATGCATTATATTGGTGAACATTTTTGTGATCAGATTGAGAACGTTTATTTGCCAGGAACCCACCAATAAGAATCGCGGCGGTCAGTACGATGGTGATGATGGTAGTAATCAGTCCATGTTCGATATTGATCAAGTCTAAGAATTTTTCATCCGACACGATCATTTCACCTGCTGTGTAGGCAAGGATCCCTGCACCAAGGTAAGCGATCCAGCGGAATCTTTCAAGGATTTTCACAATGGCTTTCGATCCGAATATCATGATCGGAATCGAGATGAAGACGCCTAGGGCGATCATACCGATATGTCCATGTGCGGCACCTGCAACAGCAACGACATTATCAAGACTCATGGCGGCGTCTGCGACAATGATGGTCATGATGGCCTGTCTAAGTCCGGTGTGTGATTTGATATTGGCTTCCTCTTCATCTTCAACGAGCACCTGGTAGGCAATCCATAGTAACAGGACTCCTCCTATGAGATGCACATAAGGAATCTGAAGTAAATAAACGATGATGGCAGCAAAGAAAATACGCAGGATGACGGCGCCCGCCGTTCCCCAGAAAATGGCCTTGTTCTGAAGGTCCTTCGGTAATCTCCTTGTTGCCATGGCAATGACGATGGCATTATCTCCAGATAAAATGATATCGATGGCTATGATTTTTAAAAGGGCAATGATTGCACCAGTGGATATGGCTAGTCCAAGTGGAAATAACAAATCCATATTGCTTCCTCCTTGTGTATACGAATCTATGAATAATTTGATAACTAATCTATTATACCACATTTTTTCAATAGAAAAACGTCCAGCAGTCGCGTGAGCCGTTAACTCTATTCCATGGGAGGAATTTCATGGTTAATAGAGAATACATGCTCATCTTCTATGCGATCAAAAAATCCAACCACCAGAAAATCCCCGACTCCACTCAGGATCGGGGATTTTGGTTTGATTATGATTGGGGATAAGGCAGTGGATAGGGATAAGGGTAAGGATACGGATAGGGATAAGCAGGAACCGGCACCGGGTAAGGACCGGGTGACGCGGCGGCCCCAACCGCTAAACCAGTCACTGTCCCCGCAGCAAATCCGGGGTAACCCCAACCGTGATATCCCCAGGTTCCCCCGTGATTCCAATTGCCTCCCGGGTTCCAGCTTGTTCCGTGTCCCCAAGTCGCGTGGCCGTGCCCGTTTCCCCAACTTGCATGCCCTCCACCGCCGTGAGCGGGTCTATACATAGTGTATGGCAGATTCAATGTCATTCTCACCTTTCTTAAAAAGAGGGTTGGTACATCATATGTGGATTTTGTGGATGAGGAATAAGAATTTGAAGTCTTAAGTTTTAAACAAACCGAACGTGGTAAATGAAACATACTACATTGACAAGAGGAGGATTCACACGTTTTGGCAACCATCGTTACAGTAGGAGCCATTCTATTTATTTTGGCCAACTTAATTTATTTCTTTAAAGATAAGCACTTTAAGTATAGTTATTTCAGTACAGCACTTTTTTTGAAGCTGTTCTTTGTGCTTCTCAGTATCATGATCGCGTTTGCTGTCCTCTACTATGCCCTGTCGTTTGACAATCCTATGCTCAGGATAAGCTCGCCGAGTGGGGAGCCGGTGGAGCACACATTCCTTAACTATCTCTACTATAGCGGAGTGACGATTTTGTCGGTCGGTTACGGGGATTATATCCCGACGGGTCATCTCAGGTTCTTTGCGCTGCTTGAAGCGGCGATCGGTCTGTTACTTCCGACGGCCTACTTTATGAAGGTTTTGGATTCGAAGAGTAATAAGGGGAATGAGTAGGATTCGAACCTAAAAAGCGTGTACCAGGTACAATCGTCCCCGACTGTACCTGGTACACGCAAAAAATTACATCCACATCCCCGGTTTCACCACCATAAACCACAGCATGGCCAGGAGGAGAATGAGATAAATCCAAACGGTCCGATGTAACTTTCCAACAAGCTTTTCCCTGTCCGCATCTTCCTCTTCGAATTTCCTTAAAGTCGGCGAAAATGCCCGTGCCAGAAAGAAGAGAGAACAGAGCATGATGACGAGGGTCATGACGATCCACGGCGTCGTCCATGTCCATGGTCCCAGAAGTACGAGGAGGATCCCCGTTCCGACAAGGACGTGCCCTGAATGCTTGGAAAGCTGCACGGTGAATCGGAATGTATCCAGGTACGAAGGCAGGATGGACGGGGACGCGGTCCGTAACTTGTTCATCGTCAAGAGAAGTAAGAAGAATGGCCCGATGGAAGCCACGACACTTATGACATGAAGATAGATCAATGTTCTATATAGCAGTTGCTCCATGTGAAGTGCTCTATTCTGTCACTAAGCTAAATTCGTGGACCCATACTTTCATGCCGGGGTGCCACGGCATTCCTGGATGATAAGAGAGGATGGCATTTTTATAATCCTCCACTGTTTGAAACCCTTCTTGCTTGGCGTGTTCGTCTGTCAGTTCGCCGAGTGACTGTGAATAGACGCTGTTCACTATGTATTTCGTTCCTTGAAGCTCCATGATTTCCCCGACATCCGCGTATCTTCCGTTTCGGCGGGTCGCCGTTTTCGTTCCTTGAAGCACTTTTTCGACGTCTTCCGCTTTCGTGACTAAACGCTCGATGGAACATGTTTTTGGTGGCAGTTCTTGATTTGACATGTTAAAAAACCCCTTTCGACCTATACTATAGCATAGTCTTGGGTCGGGGAGAAAAAAAGGTGCTGTCTATATCAGGGCTGAAATGTCCCTTTTGTTTCCAAAAAAGGATTTCTATCTCTAGTCGTAATGGCTTTCGGGTGCTATGATTGGATGAAATATCCGATATAGAAAGAAGGCTCCGACGTATTGAAAAAATGGCAAACGTATATCATCCTTGTGTTCATCATGCTCATATGGGGCTTTAATGTGCCGGCGTTAAAAACGCTTGTAAGCGAATTTACACCTGTTACGATCACCTCGCTTCGCATTTTCACAGCAGGTGTTACAGTATTTATTCTCCTTGGCCTGATGGGAGAGATCAGGAAGCCGACAGGAAAGGAATTTCTGTTCATCATTACCGGTGGTCTGTTAAATGTGGTCAGTCATCATTATTTTTTATCAGTCGGGTTAACGGGAACATCGTCTACAAATGGGGGCCTGATCCTTGGAACGGGGCCATTATTAACGGCTCTAATGGCGACGATCATCCTCAGGAACCGGCCGACCATGATCAAGATCATAGGGTTTCTTTCAGGCAGTGTCGGTGTGACGATCATTGTATTGTCGGGAGGAGAAGGAATCGGTGGTCTGAAGATGGGAGATTTGTTCATTTTCATCTCCATTTTTTCTCAGGCGTTGAGCTTCATCATCATAAGCCGTGCCGCCAAGACGTTGGATCCCCGGTTGTTGACGGGGTATATGCTTGTGTTCGGTTCTGCCATTCTGTTTGTCATCAGCCTGATCACTGAGCCGGGAGGACTGAAGCAATTAGGTGATGCACCGGTCGAAATATGGGTATTGTTTTTTGCCTCAGCCATATTGGCCACAGCAGTTGGACATATGATTTACAATCATTCGATTGGTAAAATAGGGGCTGCCGAAACATCGATTTTCCTGAATCTCAATACCTTTTTCTCCCTTCTTGGAGCGGCGATTTTTCTTGGTGAAACCGTGACAGTCTATCACCTGTTCGGACTGGTGTTCATCGTTCTTGGAGTCGTGTGTGGTTCCGGGACCCTCGAAGAATTTGTGGTTAGAAGAAAACAAAAGCGGTTCCTCGAGGGGAAACAACATCACCATATGTAGGTTTAATGAATCCATCATAATTATTACTTTCCTTCAATAAAATGAAGAGTCAATATATTTTAAGGAGGAAGGGTATGCTGAACGAACAAATTCAAAAGCTCTTAAATAATTTGATTGGAATCGAGCACGTGTCTACTACTCTCTATCTTGCCATGTCCGCCTATATGGCGAATCAGAATTATACAGGGATGGCCAGTTGGCTGAGACTACAGTCGGAAGAAGAGCGAACACATATGTTGAAGCTTATCGACTATGTGACAGACAGGGGAGGGCTAGTCGAGCTTCAGCAGCTCCCTGCGCAGCCGAAAGAGTATGGCACCCCTCTTCAAACGTTTCAAAAAGTGCTGGAGCATGAGCGATTCGTTACCAACTCTTATCAACAAGCATACAATTATGCCGCCCAAAATGATCAACAGACTGCTGTCATCATTCAGGAATTTCTGAGAGAACAGATTGATGAAGAAGCTCAGGCGCTGACGATTGTCGATCGGTTGAAACTTGCCGGAGATAATCCCGCCGCTCTACTCGTACTGGACCAGGAACTTGGTCAGCGTACAGCAGCACCTGCAGCCGGTCCCGCTCCTGCGGGTGGTTGATTCAGGCAGTGAATTCCTGCTTTCCCATTTTTGGGAGCAGGTTTTTTTTATTGAATCAAGATGAAAAGGGATACTCTCTACCCCGACCGTTCATACTGAAGAAAACGAATCTCTTAAAGGTGATCAGATGATTTATATTTACAACGATTTCGGTGGGACTCATACCACGTCCATGGCTGCAGCCTATCATTTACAAATACTGAAACCGGGGAAGTTGACGAAGGAAGAGATCCTTTCTGTTCCATATTTTAACCAACTTACAAAAAAAGACACGGGGCATATTCTATATCACGGAACGGACGAAGAAGGGTGTCCCGTCTATACGATCGGACGAAGGAATTCCAAGTATGTGGTCCCTGCCTTAACCGATCTAAGTGATATCTTACTTCGTCGATACGGACAAGAGGAGAAGATCATCATTTCCAACACTTCGCCAACCGTCCCGCCAGCTATGACAGCGGGAGGTTTCTTCTCAAGGGAACTGAAGATTGATTGGATCGGCGTGCCCCTCCTTGTGAAAGGGGCGGAGCAGTGCCATGGTCTCATTCAGCATCTAGTGGAGGAAACAAAGCGTGTGGCAACAACATCCCATGAACAGGTCGTAGTATTAGAAAATAAAAAATATCAATATAAAATGGGAAAAAAGGATATCTTCTGGAAGTAAAGCATATTATAATAAGTAAATACTACTGGGTAAAAGGTCTGTTCTGTATGGGCCTGTACATAATGGTCATACTACAGTAAAACGGAGGTGTCGACATTGGAAGGTAAACCATTTCACTTTGATGGCAGTCACCATTTCGCAGCAGGGGAAACACAAGAAAACACTCCATTTGAACTAACAGACGAAATGAGAAAACATATCGGGGGGAACCCGTTTGAAGTACCAGGAGAAGAAGAGTAAGCATCGAATGCTGTCCTACAGGGCAGCATTCTTTTTTTACAGTGAAAAAGGATAATTCCATTCATATCTTCACAAAATACGATTGTGAGTTAATAGAAGAAAGGATGGATGATGAATGGCAAAGGTGTTATACATTACCGCGCATCCCCATGACGATACCCAATCGTACAGCATGGCGGTTGCGAAAGCATTTATGGATACGTATAGGGATGTGAACCGGGAAGATGAGGTAATTCACCTCGATTTGTACCGGGAGCATATTCCCCATATCGATGCGGATGTCTTCAGCGGTTGGGGGAAGCTTCAATCAGGTAAAGGATTTGAGGAGCTTTCCATGGAAGAGCAGAAGAAAGTAAACCGCCTTAATGAACTATCCGATCAGTTCATCGGGGCTGATAAATACGTATTTGTGACCCCTTTCTGGAATTTTTCATTTCCACCGGTGATGAAAGCATATATCGATTCCGTGGCAGTGGCAGGGAAATCATTCAAGTATACGGAGCAGGGGCCGGTTGGATTATTGACGGACAAGAAAGCGATACATATCCAGGCCAGGGGCGGTATTTACTCTGAAGGACCGGCAGCAGGCATGGAAATGGGGCATCGTTATTTAAGCCTTATCATGCAATTCTTTGGTGTACCTTCCTTTGAGGGAGTTTTTGTGGAGGGACATGCGGCAATGCCGGATAAAGCACAGGAAATCAAGGAAGATGCGATTGCGCGCGCGAAAGATGCAGCACATACTTTCTAATTGAAAAGCTTAAGAAAGAGCCTGAACATAAGCGTTCAGGCCCTTTTTTCTTTATACGATGGCTGACTTCTCGACGTCAGCCTCTGTCGGTTCGGGTACGAAAGCAAGGATCACAATCCCTATGATAAAGAGGATGACAAGGCTGAATACTCCACTGTTGGACGCGCCGGTCATTTGTGCGGTGACAGCCACTAATAACGGTCCGAGAATCGATGCAAACTTACCAAAAATATTATAAAACCCGAAGAATTCGTTGGCGTTTTTCTTCGGTATCAGCTTTGCAAAATAAGCCCTGCTCAGTGCCTGGATGCCCCCTTGAGAAGATGCGACGAGCATGGCCAATATCCAGAAATCCATGGTTGTCTCTAGAAAATAGGCGTATATGCACACGATGATATACACGGAAATGCCCACATACAGCATCTTTTTACCCGTGAATTTTTCAGCCATCCTTCCATAGAGGATTGCGAATGGTCCAGCCACCACCTGGGTCACAAAGAGGATGATCAAAAGGTTGGTGGAGGTGATACCAAGATCCGATCCGTACGCCGTGGACATGGTAATGATGGTGCCGACACCGTCAATATAAAAGAAGTAAGCAAGCAGGAATAAAAAGAGTGCCCGATATTTCCTGATTTCTTTCATCGTTTTGCCAAGACGTTTGAAGCTGTTCGCGACTGGGCTTTTTTCCCGTTGGATGAAGTAGCGCTGATGGACATTCTTTAATAACGGTATAGAGAAGAGACCCCACCATAAAGCGGTGATCACAAAGGCAATCTTACTAGCGACGGTAACGGAGATGGGAATGGTCCCGTTCTGGGATAAGATGATGATGGCGATGCTTAGGATGAACGGTATCGTGCTCCCGATATACCCAAATCCAAATCCCCGTGATGATACACGATTCATCCGTTCTTCCGTCGTTACGTCGGTCAAAAAGGCATCGTAGAAGACGTTCGACCCGGCGGATCCGACTGCTGCCACTGTATAAAAGACTAAAAGAAGCAGCCATTGATCGCTCGGGACGAAAGCGAGGAGGAGGGTGAATGTCACACCCAGTGCAAAGAAGAAGGAAAAGAACCTCTTCTTATATCCCTCATAATCGGCGATGGTACCAAGGATGGGACCAATCATGGCCAGGATGAAGGTCGCAATGGCAATGGTGTATCCCAAATAAGCCGTTGAATTAGCGGCACTGACACCTGCATTTGTAGCGGCCGCTTTATAAAAGAGCGGAAAGACGGCGGTGGAAATGATGATGGAATACGCTGAATTGGCCCAATCATAAAAAATCCAGCTGCTTTCTTCTTTTGAAAAACGTTTCATGGTTTTTCCCCCTAAGGAAACAGAATCTTCATTAGATATCCAATACTTCTTCAATCGTTTTTCCGTCAATATCTTCTAAGGTGAGTCCGAGCAATCTGGCAAATGTCGGTCCTTCATCAATGAGACCCATGGAAGAAATCTCGAGGTGAGGACGAATTCCTTTTCCCGCCGCCATGAAGATCGTGGAGTAGTTCTCCTTTTCCGGAGAATAGCCGTGGGAGCCGTACGTGTAACGCTTTTCCTTCACATCTTCCGGAGTGATCGTATGGATGAAGGAACCATCCAATGCATCTTTGAAATAAAACCCGAGTCTGGCTTCGAGCATGAACGAACACTGTTCATCGGCCCCTTTCCCGGCAGCTTCCTCTCGAGTGAGGATGGATTCGATTCCACTCGCTGGATCAGGTTGTATTAGCTCCAAAAGGTCCTTCACTTTCTGCTTTGAATCGGGATCCTTTGTATACACATAGGCAGAACCATCACACCCTTTGCAATACGCTTTCCAGTCAGTGATCTTCCCGCGCCGGTTTACGGTGATGAACCCCTGTTCCTTTAGGAGGGTGTTGAGTTGGACGGCCTTCGATTCATCGAGGGCACTATGATCACCAAGGGCTACGATCGTCGACTTATCATAGATGCCGTTGTCCCTTAACGCTCCTACGATCCTTCCCAATCTGTCGTCATGGCGGCGGAGCGCTGCATTTGCTTCGTCTGAAGAGAAACCGTGGTAATGCCGCTTGGTATCAAGATCCGTAAAGTGTACAAGCAATAAGTCTGGTTTCCTTTTGATTGTTTCAAGCGTCGATTCAAGGACGAAATCATCCAGCTCAGGTTGATTCAGGCCATTGCGCATATGGCCAAAAAGACGATTCATCTGCAGTTGGAAGAGGGGGCTCCCATTCAAAAGTGAAACGAGGATTTGATTATGCCAGGAACGATTGGCGAAGATTTCCGGCATATTATAATCGATATCCGCTTTGGCTGTCACCGGCCAAAGGAGGGCAGCGGTGGTCATCCCCGCCTTCTTTGCTTCGTCATAGAGGGTGGTACCCTTAATGGATTTCCGATGCCAATGCCAGTCCGGCGAGTCCCTGCCAGGCTGGAGGAGTGTATTATTCACTATACCGTGACGATTGGGGTACTTTCCGGTGACAATTGTGGCGTGACAGGGATACGTGACAGAAGGATAGATGGTTTCAACCCTTTTGCAGTAAGAACCATGTGAAAGCAGCTCCTGGAAGTGGGGGAGTCCTTTTAGAATCGAAAAATCCAAGGCAGATAAACAATCGAAAGAGATGATGATGAGGTGATCCGTCAAACGTTCCATAAAGTCCTCCAATATCCTAGCAGGATTGTACTATATACCTATTAATATAGCAGAACATTCAGAATAAAAATATGAAATTTCGATTATGTGGAGATGAAGGGGATGTAATGAGTGTGATGAAAATTGAAAAAACAGGGATGGCCGAGCCATACCCTGTCACTGATCCGTCAGATTTTCACTTTATTTCTGATCGAGCTATCCTTGTGTACCTCGATGGTGCCGGAGTATTCTACCGTATCGATTTCACAATTCTCCTTGATCACGACGTTTTTTCCGCGAACGAGTTTTGCCTTCGTATTTTCAAGATAGACTTCGTCCCCTTCGATTAGTTCGGAAGATAAGTAATCTTCCTTTTGCAGAAAGAAGTTGACTACCTGTTTGAGTAGTTTGCTTGAATGGTGGTGAGTCACTGAAATTTTTTCGCCGCCGATTTCTTTAATGGAAGATTCATGGTTGATTTCAATCTGGACATTGTCGGCGTTCAGCAATCCATCAATGTGTACAGAGCCTGAGGTTGAGAAGGTTTCGACTTCACAATCCTCTCCAACCGTTAACGATCCGCTCGCCCTGATCAATCCGCCCTGAATTTTCCCGCCTACCTTGCATGAGCCGCTCACCTTGAATTTTTCAACGATCAGATTCCGGGTCACCTTACTGGATCCACTTATCGTCATTTCGGATGCCATCACGGACCCTTCATATTTGGAACTCCCGCTGGTTGTAATCGTTTCGGCTTTCGTGTCTCCTTCGATGGAGGAAGAGCCGCTGGTTTTGATCAGGCCTGCTTTTACATCACCTGCAACGGTGCCGGAACCCGATATTCTCATTTCACGGCAGTCGATATCCCCTGCGATTTTTCCACTTCCACTGATCTTCACTTCATCAAATTGGCCACCGCCGGATGTTCCGGACCCGCTGATCTTCAAATCATGAAGCTTTCTCTTTTCCACTGTATTCATGCATTTCTCCTCCAATTAAAGGGACGTCAGATCCCCTTCGTATTCGTTAATGTGATTTTCAATTCTTCCATCATTTGTTGCAGATCGAATCTCAATACGACTTGAGCCGTATGGTCCAGAAGGAAATCTGAAGGGAGGGGCAGGAGCATCCACATATACGCCTCACCTTTCCGGATACCGATCAGCTCAAGGGAAGATTCTTTCAGTGGTGTAAACGTCTCATGAAGAAAAAGATAAAGGGTTTGCTGAGCTTCTTTAGGAATCTCTGTCCTATGGCATTTTTCGATGATCACCATATGCAGGATGTCCTGGAATTCGTACGCTTTTTTTATTGGTAATAGGGATGTACAGAAAGCCATGGTGTGTTCTGAAAGAATGTTGAGCGACGATAGTTCTTCTTCACTGACTTCGATCCTCGCGGGATTAGGTGAAAAGAAATCCGAGAGCTCATCCAGGGAGTAATCATCTTTCATTTCTTTGATTGCATCGATCCGGGCAAGCATCTTCTCCCTTGGGAAGAACGTCTCCTGACCGGTGTAACTGGATTTCTTGATGAACCATCCTTCCGGGATGATATTCTTACGTTTCCAGCGGTAAAGCTGTCCGTAGGATATCCCGGTCAGTTCCAGTACTTCCTTTTTAGAAATAAAATCGGTTTCCATTGGGTCTCCTCTTTTCGAAACAAAACATTGTTACGTTACTGTAATTTCAGTTTAGCAGAACAATGTTACGCAGTAAAGGAAAGAATGAAAAAATTAAAAATCATAAATCCCGACCTTCCAATAAATGTTTACATCAATCCATCAAGGGTACTAGATAATCAGAATGTTTTACATAGTAAACATTAATAAACATGAGAGGGATGAAAGAATGGGAGACGAGCGTCATACGAAGGTGAATGGTAAAAGTAAAGATGAACAGCTTGAACAGTATAGAGTGGATGACGAAGGAAAGCATCTGACAACCAATCAAGGGCTGAAGGTATCAGAGGATGAGTTTTCACTGAAAGCCGGAGAGCGTGGACCTACTTTAATGGAGGATTTCCATTTCCGTGAGAAGATGACCCACTTCGACCATGAACGCATCCCTGAAAGGATTGTCCATGCCCGGGGATTTGCGGCACATGGGGAGTTCGAACTTTATGACTCTATGAAAGAATATACAAGGGCTAAATTTCTTCAGGACACGTCGACGAAGACACCTGTATTTGTCCGCTTTTCCACAGTGGCGGGATCCAGGGGTTCTGCGGAGGCTGTGCGTGATGCCCGGGGATTTGCCACTAAATTTTATACAGAAGAAGGGAATTATGATCTGGTCGGGAACAATATTCCGGTATTCTTCATTCAGGATGCGATCAAGTTCCCGGATCTAGTTCATGCTCTTAAACCTGAGCCACATAATGAAATGCCTCAGGCTGCATCTGCCCACGACACATTCTGGGACTTTATTGCAAACAATCAGGAGTCCGCTCATATGGTGATGTGGGCCATGTCCGATCGGGCGATTCCCCGCAGTTTCCGTATGATGGAAGGCTTCGGTGTCCATACATTCCGTCTGGTGAACGAGGAAGGGAAAGCCCATTTCGTGAAATTCCACTGGAAACCTGTACTCGGAGCACACTCACTCGTTTGGGATGAAGCACAGAAGATTAACGGGAAAGACCCTGATTTCCACCGCCGTGATCTATACGAATCCATCGAGGGAGGGGACTATCCGGAGTATGAACTGGGTGTTCAGCTCATCAAGGAGGAAGATGAGTTTAACTTTGACTTTGATGTCCTTGACCCTACGAAGCTATGGCCGGAAGAGGAAATCCCTGTGAAGATCGTCGGGAAAATGACGTTAAACCGCAATGTGGACAATGTGTTTGCCGAAACGGAGCAGGCGGCATTCCACCCTGGATCTGTCGTGCCTGGAATCGATTTCTCCAATGATCCGTTGTTGCAGGGACGCTTATTCTCCTATACGGATACACAATTGATCCGTCTTGGGGGACCGAACTTCCACGAGCTTCCGATCAATAGACCTGTGTGTCCTTTCCACAATAACCAGCGTGATGGATACGGCCGCCATACGATCAATAAAGGACAGGTCAGCTATCACAACAATTCACTGGCTCATAATACACCGGCCCCCGTTTCGCAGGAAGAAGGCGGGTACACCCACTATCAGGAAAAGATGGAGGGTAGGAAAGTACGTACAAGAAGTGAAAGCTTCAAGGATCACTTCTCTCAGGCAACACTATTCTGGAACAGCATGAGTGAGCCGGAGAAAGAGCATATCGTTCAAGCCTTCAGCTTTGAACTCGGAAAAGTGAAAAGCAAATCGGTTCAGAAACAGATCGTCGATATGTTTGCAAATGTCAGTATGGACCTGGCAAAAGGTTTTGCGGAAGCGATCAATATAGAAGTACCTGAAGGAGAAGGATCGAAGGTAACGAAATCTTCACCGGCTTTAAGTCAGGAAAATACGAAAAAGAAGCCGGCCACCCGTAAAGTCGGTGTCATCGTAGGAAATGGCTTCAAAGGGGAAGAAGTGAGCCGTGTCCTCTCTGCCCTTAAGGAAGAAGGGGTACAGCCTGAAATCATCAGTGATAAACTGGGGACAAAGAAAGGTGATGACGGTACAGAGCTTGAAGTGGACCATACATTCTTAACAGGAGAATCGGTCTTATTCGACAGCCTGTACGTTGCAGGTGGAGAAAACGTAGATAAGAAATTCTCTCAAGATACCACCTATTTTGTTAAAGAAGCGTATTCTCACTTTAAACCGATCGGTGCCACCCATGAAGGTTTACACTGGCTGGAGGAAGCAGGTGTGAAGGGTTCAGGTGTTGTAACCGGGGAAGACATGAAATCATTTGCAGAGGAATTCACCGCAGCCATCGCAGCACATCGTCATTGGGATCGTGAATTAGTATAAGGATAGTAGATGAAGTAACGTGAAAATGCTAGACCTGCTCTTTAGGTCTAGCATTTTTTTATGGTTTAAATAGCCCTTTTTACTAGAAAATAGACGTTTATATCATTCGAAACTAGCAATACGTACATAAGATAGCCATGTAAGGTGATTTAAAAGTACTGAATAGGTGAGGTGATTATGGATGGGGGCTGGTCATTCTCATGACGAATTTGATTTTTACAGCTTGCTATTAGTTCTGTTAATTGTGGCTTTTCTAGTACTACTTGCAATCAACCCTCTAGCAGCATTGATTGTTGGAATCGCTATTTTGGTTCTACTTGCCGTTAGTGCCATTAGCTAAGATGTAAAGATTGATCTTTCCTTGGAAACAAGAAGAGGAATCTTGTTTTCAAAGAATACCATTACATTGAAAAACGTAAATAGATGGAGGGGAAATGAATGAGTGAAAAGAACAATCCACTGGAAGGACTGATGGATTTAATCCATCAGTACACAAAAGAAGATGGAAGTAAACTGGATTTGGAATCAGCAAAAGAAAAATTAAGTTCATTACTGGATGAGGATCATCTTAAAGGGCTGTTAGATTCTAAAGGCAAGGGTTCTCTGGATGCACTTGGTGCACTTGGAAACTTAGGGGGAATGGCCAGCGTGATGAATATGATCCCAATATTAGAAAAGGTGGTGAATCAGCGTATGTATAAAAAACCATGTGAATCCTACAAGCATGATGAATGTAAAAAAGACAAGGATCAAGATATCAAAGATCTTCTAAAAGACATTCTGGACGAACTGAAGAAAATTAAAAAATGCACATGCCATAAAAAGAAGCATGAGTGCTACAAAGACAAATGGGAGCATTGGTATTAATAGAGTCGGCGGACATGCCGGCTTTTTTTTGTGTATTTCAGGAGTGGAATATCCATAAATCAATTAGTTGATTTCTCTATTCCACCCTATTATACTCTTCAATCAACGGGAAAGTAGAATCCAAGAAAAAATTCCCATAAGCAAAAATGTTGAAAGTCAAAAAAGGTCAAAGTATACTATGTTTATAAGGTCAAAAAAAGTCAAAGTCAAACATAGTCAAATTATAGTATGACCTTACCTATAAACCAACTAACAAACCATTTAATATATAAGAAGACAACAGGAGGTCATGTTCATGAAATGCCAAGTATGTCATCATAATCAAGCAACAGTTGAAGTCTATACGCAACTGAATGGTAAGAAATCCAGTATGAAAATGTGTTCTGCTTGCTTTCAAAAGCAGCAAACCCCTTCTGGCATTCACGGAGGTTTCCCGTTTGATGAATTATTCAAAGGTATGAGCATGGGCGGAAGTCCCGACCATGGATTCCAAAGCCAGCATCAGCCATCTTCATCAGCTCAAGCGAAAGAGGGGAATGGCGGAAACGGCATCCTCGACCAGTTCGGGCGTAATGTCACTGGAGCAGCTAAAGCCGGCTTGATCGATCCGGTTATCGGTCGTGACAAAGAAGTGGATCGTGTGATTGAAATTCTGAACCGCCGCAATAAAAACAATCCGGTACTGATTGGTGAGCCCGGCGTCGGGAAAACGGCCATTGCGGAAGGATTGGCACGTAAAATCGTAGCAGGAGATGTGCCGTCAAAATTATTAAACAAAGAAGTATATGTGATGGATGTTGCTTCCTTGACAGCAGGTACAGGTGTACGGGGATCATTCGAGGAACGGTTGAAAGCCATCATTAACGAATTGCAGAGTCGAGAGAACGTCATGCTATTCATCGATGAGATCCATCAATTGGTGGGAGCAGGTTCTGCAGAAGGATCCATGGATGCAGGGAATATCCTAAAACCTGCGCTTGCCCGCGGTGAACTACAGGTAATTGGGGCGACAACCCTTAAAGAGTACCGTCAAATCGAAAAAGATGCGGCACTCGAACGTCGTTTCCAGCCTGTCATGGTCAATGAGCCTACACCGGAAGAATCCATTGAAATTCTTAAGGGTTTAAAAACCCGCTATGAAGACTATCATGGGGTGGAATTCACAGACGAAAGCATCGAGGCATGTGTGAAATTGTCACACCGTTATATACAGGACCGATTCCTGCCGGATAAAGCGATTGATCTGATGGATGAGGCAGGTTCAAAAGTGAACCTTCTATCTGAAGGCAAGGATAAAACGGCCCTTCACAAAAAATTACATGAAGTAAAAGTAAAGAAAGAGCAGGCAACGAAAGAAGAAAACTATGAGCAGGCAGCAATCCTAAGGGATGAGGAAGCGTCCTTGGAGAAACAGCTTGGCCGGGAATCATCTGATTCAAAGGCACTTGTAGAAAAGGACTTGATCCAGGCGATCATTGAAACCAAAACAGGCATCCCTGTAGGGAAGCTTCAAAGTGATGACCGTAAGCGGATGAAATCCCTTGAAGAAAACCTTGCCCATAAAGTGATCGGACAGGATGAAGCCGTGAATAAAGTGGCGAAAGCCATCAGACGCAGCCGGGCAGGCTTGAAAGCGAAGCACCGTCCAATCGGAACATTCCTATTTGTGGGACCGACGGGTGTAGGGAAAACAGAATTAACGAAGACATTGGCAGAAGAGTTGTTTGGATCTAAAGATTCCATGCTTCGTTTGGATATGAGTGAGTATATGGAGAAACACTCTGTGTCTAAACTGATCGGATCCCCTCCTGGCTATGTGGGTCACGAAGAATCCGGACAACTGACGGAAAAAGTAAGAAGGAATCCTTACTCCATCATACTTCTGGATGAGATTGAAAAAGCGCACCCCGATGTTCAGCATATGTTCCTTCAGATTCTTGAAGACGGTCGTCTTACGGATAGTCAAGGCAGAACGGTGAGCTTCAAAGAGACTGTGATCATCATGACAAGTAACGCCGGGGTGACGGATAAGAAGGAAGCCGTCGTCGGTTTCAATACCGGAGGCACAGATGCCATTAAAGAAACGAATATTCTACAATCACTGGGTGCCTACTTTAAGCCTGAGTTCCTTAACCGATTCGACAGTATCATTGAATTCGAATCACTCGACAAGGCAGAGTTACTGCAAATTCTTGATCTGATGCTGAATGAGTTGCAGGATGAGCTCAAGGAGCAGGGGATTACAGTGAAAATAGACGGAGAAGCGAAGCGCAGACTCGTGGAACTCGGATATCATCCTGAATTTGGTGCAAGACCATTGCGCCGGGTGATCCAGGAAAGAGTGGAAGATAAGATTGCCGACTTCCTTCTTGATGAGGAAGGCGTAACGGAACTGATTGTATCAGTTGAAAATGATGAGATCATCGTGAAATAAAATGGGAAAGGAGCATCCGGGATCGGATGCTCCTTGCTCTTTATTCTTTTCGCTTCAATATGGCGATATAAGTGGCCATCGTTATATACACGACGAGAATCGAGACTATGAAAATAGGTGTAGAAAAGGAAGTCATCAAAACACCCTCACTTTAGTTCATGAAAAGATGGATGGAAAATCAACAAAAGGATGCCGATGATGGGAACAGAAAGGATGAGTGCAAGCAGCGGTTTTTTGTGATGCAATCCCAAAATGGTAAACATGATGATGTTAAATACAGCAGACCATCCTAAGTTCCAACCATTTTCGTAAAGGAACAGCCCTTTTTTATGAAATAAATACTCGAGAAACGTAAAGTAAACAATCCAGCTCGAGACGTAAACCGTCTTCTTTTTCCGATAGGGAAAATAACGGAGGTAGATCATAATCACCACAGGAATGATGAAAAAGGTAAAAACAAGATCGATCAACGTATGATTCAGCCAGTCCACCGTCACCGCTTTATACTTCCATAAGGTGTGGTTATAAAATATCATGTTATACGTAAGGTTGCAGATAATATAAAACTGAACCGTTGGATAAAAATCCTTCCAGCGTTTCCAATCAATAAAGAACTTTGCGAAAAGTAAATAAACGACGACGATCAGTATTAGGTACATAGTGGGGTACAATCCTTGTTTTTTCCATTAGTATAGACGTAACAGGAAAGGAATAGACCCAGTGGAAAGAGAAAGTGCCTGATTCGATAGAGAATCAGGCACTTTTTTAACGAGTTAGTTTTTTTCCTTCAGTACTTTATCGATTGCCTGAGCGACACCGTGATCAGTATTGATCCCTGTCACCCAGTCCGCTGCTTCTTTCACTGCTTCCTGAGCGTTGCCCATCGCCACACCGAATCCTGCTTCCCGGATCATGGCGATGTCATTCATACTGTCCCCGACTGCCATGACTTGATCCATTGAAAGGTCCAGCCACTTACACACCTTCACCAGGGCAGCCGCCTTATTGACCCCTGCTGGATTGATTTCGATATTGGTGGGTGAGGAGTTCGTAATTTCGAGTGCTTCATTCTTCACCAGTTCGTCCCACATGACTTTGCGGACATCATCATCCTGGATATCAAAGCCAAACTTCAACCAATCATACGATTCGATATCCTGCTCAAAAGGTTTCCTGCTATTGAATAAGCCTTGGGAAGTGGAAGACCAGAAATACACATCATGCTCTTCTTTAAGCGCCCATAACTGCTTTACAAGATCGATATCAAGAGGGATGCGGTCTACAAGATTGTATTCATGATCGTAGATTTCTCCGCCATTCACGGTAACGAGGTACGATGAGCGACCAAGCTCATCTGAAATGTCCCTGCAAGTAAAAAGAGAACGTCCGGTACTCAGTACAACGTGAATCCCCTTTTCCTTTGCCCGCTGAATGGCTTGTTCGTTTTCAGGGGATACCTCGCCCTCATGGTTGACGAGTGTCCCATCCATATCCAATGCAATCAGTTTAATATCCATAATTCTTATCACGTCCTTCTTTTCATTCATCTACAGTTTAATATAAAGGGAGCGAATCTTCTAGGAAGGTGACTTGCTGAAGGTGCGATTTCCTTTATGGGGGGGGCTTCCTATTACAATAAGGGTGAAACAAAATTGAGAGGAAGAAGGAGAGGTGAACAAGCATGAAGCCGTTTACCGAACGTGCGGTGAACATCATAGCCGGAATTCCTCCGGGAAAGGTCATGACGTACGGACAAATTGCTGAGCAGGCAGGAAGTCCGAGGGCTGCGAGGCAGGTCGTGAGGATCCTGCACTCCATGAGTGAAAAGTATAAACTCCCCTGGCACAGGGTTCTAAACAGCAAAGGGGAAATCGGATTTCGTGATGGGGAGCAAATGATGACCCAAAGGCTGTCCCTGGAAGCGGAGGGAGTCCATTTTATAGGGAATAACCGGATAGAACTGGGGGAGTATCAGTATCACCCTGAATCATAAAGGAACAAATTTCAATCAAACAAGCCGAAAATAAGGACAGTTAAAGTCATAAGGCCCGTGAACCCAATGATTACATAACCGATAATCCGGATCCCAAGTGGAAGACTGCCCATTTCGGGATCCACGGGTGCCCCTTCGATTTTAGACATATGGTCGATCACATCATTAAATGATTCTTTACGATTTGTCATGGTATCCCTCCTGTAAATATTTTACTATATATTTAAAATCGAAGAAAGTGATCTTATAGCAGGATGGCCAGGTTTTCATCTTTATTAAAGGATGGACCTGGTCTTTTTCTATTTTTATATAGGTTTAATCAATGGTAAACAAGGGTATAGATGCTTTGTTGAATACAAAATATATTTTTAATTTTCTGAACTATTTTTGGAAATTAAATGAGAGCGAAGAGGTTGATGGAGGATGGCAAAAGGTGATTTGCTGATCATTGGGGGCAACGAGGATAAAACGGATGAGAAGGTCATCTTATCGAAGTTCACTTCATTATGTCAAAATAGACAAGGTCCGATTGGGATCGTTACGACTGCTACAGCTTATCCGGAAGAGGTAGGAAATGAATACGCAAGCTTGTTTCAGACGCTACAAGGAACAAAACCACTATTGCTCCATCTGGATTCCCGTGAGAAAGCGGATGATCCTGAATTGATCGAGCAGCTTTCTTCCCTGTCGGGGTTATTCATGACAGGCGGAGATCAACTCAGACTCACGAGCCTGCTGGGGGGGACAACCTTCTATAAACACTGTATCAAGGAATGGAAGGAAGGTCTGGTCATAGGCGGGACCAGTGCCGGGGCTGCCGTCATGAGCCGGCTGATGATCATTTCATCCAAAATCTCAAAAAAGCAGGATGTATCTATCCTCGAAATGGGCTCTGGCTTCGGGTTTCTCGAAGACGTCATAATAGATCAGCACTTTTCCCAGCGTGACCGATTTTCAAGGCTGATGAGGGCGATTGCATTAAATCCTCAAATTATCGGGGTGGGGATCGATGAAAATACAGCGATTTGGGTCAACAGTGAACGGAATCAATTTGAAGTGATCGGTGAATTCAATGTGAGCATTTTCGATGGGAAAACGTCTTCCTATATAGATGTTGCTGAAAATAAAGAGAACATGACCATATCAGATATTCGTTTTCACACATTGGGTGAGGGCGCGATCTTTGATTTAACCAAAAGGGAATTAATTTTATCTTAAGGAGAGAACAATTAAATGAAAATCAATCGCGTCAACTACTTATCCGGTCCTAACTTATACAGCTTCAAGCCGACGATCTGCATTGAGCTCGACATAGAGGAGTTCGAAGAGAAGCCCTCCAATCGATTGAAAGGGTTTACCGACACATTGCTGAAGGTCATGCCATCCCTGTTCACACACACCTGTTCAAGGGGGTATGCAGGGGGATTTGTGGAACGCTTGCATGAAGGGACGTGGATGGGCCACATCCTTGAACATATTGCACTCGAAATCCAGCATATGGCGGGAATCACTGTAAAACGCGGCAAAACGATCACGAGCGAACGGAAAGGAATTTATTTCGTGACATACGATTATGTGGAGAAGAAGTCCGGATATTATGCGTTTACAGCAGCCATGGAAATCGTAGAAGCCATCCTCGAACATAAAGAGGTCAGCGCCGAACCTTACATATCAGAAACTTCCGATCTATATCATCTGCATAAAATGGGGCCGAGTACAGAGGCCATCTTCCAAGCTGCCAAAGCCCGTAAGATACCAGTCGAAAGAACGGGAACAAACAGCCATTTAAGGCTCGGGACAGGTAAGAAACAAAAATTCGTACAGGCGACCATTTCAAGTCAATCCTCTTATCTTGCTGTAGAGGACTCCTGTGATAAAGATGCGACGAAAATGTTATTGAAGAGTGCAGGTCTGCCAGTTCCTGAGGGGGATGTCGTTTCAAATGAATACGAGCTTCTTCAGTCTGCGGGAAAGATCGGATTCCCACTCGTAATCAAACCTGTCAATGGGCGCCAGGGACAAAATATCGTAACGGATATCCAGAATGAACTTGATCTGTTAACGGCCTTCCGCTGTGTATACAGTGAAGGGACTGACTATATCATTGAACGTTACTATAAAGGAAAGGACTACCGTTTCCTTGTCGTGAATAATGAACTCATTGCAGCAAGTCTCCGCCAGCCTCCAACGGTAATAGGTGACGGGAGAAAAACAATCAAGGAATTAATTGAAAATGAAAACAAAAATCCTTTGCGTGGAGAAGGACATGAGAAAGCCATGAGCAGAATTCCACTGGATGAACGAACCGTTGTACATTTGGAGAAGGAGGGACACTCCCTGGATACGGTCCTTAAAATGGGACAAAGTCTTGAGGTACTGGGGAATGCGAACCTTTCAACCGGTGGTTCAGCCATTGACGTGACGGATGATGTTCATCCTCATTACCGCAAGATGGCAGAAGGAGCTGCGGTTGCCATCGGTCTGGACATTGCCGGAATCGATATCCTTTCAACAGATGTAACCGTCCCATTCGAAAAGGGAGCTGCTGCCATCCTTGAAGTGAATGCTGCGCCTGGGATCAGGATGCACCATTATCCTTCAGAAGGAAAAAGCCGGGACGTCGGGGGAGCAATCGTTGACTATTTATTCGAAAATCGCGAGGAAGCGGCCATCCCGATAGTCGCTGTGACAGGAACGAACGGTAAGACAACGACTTGCCGGTTGGTCTCTCACTTATTACAAAAGGAGGATGTAACCGTCGGCTTTACTTGCTCTGACGGCGTTTGGATCGCCGAACAACAAATCGATGAAGGCGATTGCAGCGGTCCAAAAAGCGCCAGGAAAGTCCTCTCCCACCCTGGTGTAGACGTTGCTGTACTTGAAACGGCCAGAGGCGGCATGCTGAGGGAAGGTCTCGCTTTCAGGCACTGTGATGTGGCCATCGTTACCAATATCAGTGAAGATCATCTGGGATTGAATGGTATAGATACGCTGGAGGATTTAACAAAGCTGAAGCAGACAGTAGCTGAAGTGGTTTTACCAGGAGGATCGTGCGTATTGAATGCGGATGACCCGCGATGTGTCCAAATGGCCACTCAAACGTATGGAAAGATTGTCTATTTCTCATTATCTCTTTCAAATCCAGTGATACAGAAGCATATTGAAAATGGGAATGAGGCTTGGTACATGGATGAAGGATGGATCATGCATACATGTGAGGGGAAGACGGAACGGTTTTTGCCGGTCTCTCATATTCCCATCACCATCAATGGTGCTGCCAGGTATAATGTCTTGAATGTGCTTGGTTCTCTTGCCGCCGCACATTCCTTAGGGCGCCCACTCTCCGAACTTCGGAGCAAAGTGATCAGTTTTCTGCCGACTGAAAATCAGAATCGTGGACGATTCAATGTTCAAATCGTACAAGGAAGGACCATCATTGTGGACTACGCCCATAATCCGGCAGGCTTAAGGGCATTATACGATACCATTGCCCATCTGAAGGATGGAAGGGTCATCACGGTTGGCTCAGCTGCGGGAGATCGAAAAGATGAAACGATTCAGGAAATGGGAAGGATTTTTGGAAAGCATTCTGATATCTTCATTATTAAGGAAGATCTGAATTTAAGGGGAAGGACCCCGGGAGAAACCATCCATTTGCTGACCAGAGGGGTGGATGAATCCAAAGGACATCCAACGATTCATGTGCAACCGGAGGAAATCCATGCCTTGTTCATGGCGTGGGAGATGTCACAGCCGGGTGACACCTTACTGTTTCTGTATGACGACTACGCATCGATTCAAACCTTTATGGATTCTGTGATGAAGAGTTCAGTATCAAAGAGTGAATTTCAGAGGGCTGAATAGAAACGTACTTAGAAAGTATATTAATAAAGGAAAAAAGCTCAGAGTCGACTCTGAGCTTTTCATTTAAATGGACAACTCTCACTACAGTTGTCCATTTTTGAGTTTTTTCAACCAGTTTCGTTGCCTTCTGGCAATAATCCAATACCCTGCGACACCAAAAGCGGCTAGGCCAAAGCTTCCTTGCCAGATGACCTCCATACCGAGCGCAAGTCCTGTGAATCCCCCGATGCATCCTGCAAGTAAAAGGACAAAAGCCTGCTTCTTTTGACTTTGAAATAGTTTAAATTGAAACCCGTTTAGCTGATGATGATCCTTTTGTTCCAGTGCCTTTTCAGGTAGATCCAACAACTGCCTTACTTTCTGAACGGTCTGAAAAAGAGGTTGGGCGCTGACCCATTTCATAAGAAGCTCCCATTTGTTCGTGTTCCCATCCCTCACCCAATCCATAAAGGCTGGTTTAACGACATCAAGGGTTTCTTCATCCGGGCTCAATGTGTGGACAAGTCCTTCGATGGTGGCGAAGGATCGCCCTAAAAAGATAAAGCGGGTCGGAACCTGCACAGGAAGTGATTTCACCATTTCGTTGATTTCCTTCTTTACTGATATCAGGTCCATCTGTTTAAACTGCTCCATATCAAGGGTGACAAATTCCTTCAGCACAGGCTCAATCGTCTTCGGGCTGGCGTCTGGAAGCAGGAACCCCAATTCGGCAAGAGCTTCTGATGCTTTCCGGAAATTCTTTAGAAGAACACCTTCGAGGAGAGCTTGGAAATGGGCCGAGTCCCTTTTTGAAATTTCCCCGATCATCCCGTAATCCAATAAAACGAAAGTGCCATCCGGCTGAAGCAGAATGTTCCCGGCATGGGGATCGGCATGGAAAATTCCGGGCTCGAGCCACTGAGGGAGGAAGAGACGGAATAGTTCCTGTGCAAGATTCTGGCCATTCAGTCCATACAAATCAATCGCTTCTCTATCATTCAATCGAACCCCATCGACCCATTCCATCACCAATACTTTATCTGTACAGAGTTCAGGATACATAGTTGGGATCTTCACATTGGCATGATCTTTAAACCTCTGCTTAAAAGAAATGGCGGTACTCATTTCTTTGGAAAAGTCGAGCTCCTGCTCGATGACCTGCTTCAATTCTCTATATAGCATTTTAAAATTAATGAACCCCTTCGGCACGGGAGCAAAATGCCGGGCAAACCAGATGATGATGGACAATGTCCGGAAATCGGTCTTCACAAGTGAGGGGATCTCCGGTCGCTGCACCTTGATGGCCGCTTGCGTGCCATCAAGCAGTGTCGCTTTGTACACTTCCCCGATAGAAGCGGAAGCGATGGCTTCCTGGTCGATGCTCTTGACTTTGGAAGTAACGGTAGCATCCCATTCCAGTTGAAGAACCGATTCAATTTTCTCCCAAGGTGAAGGAGGCACATGGTCAACCAAGTCCTGAATTTGATTAATGAACCCTTTCGGAAGCAGATCCTCCCGTATACTTAACAGTTGTCCAACTTTGATCAACACGCCATTCAGTTCAAAAAGGGTTTCCTTGAACTCTTTCCCGATTTGTTCCCAAAGCTTTTCTTTTTCCCATTGGGACTTACCCCGCAGCCGGTACCAGTAGACCCTGACCACTATGGATAAGGCGAGTGATAATACCTTCCACATTCTCCAAAGCTTGTTCTCTGACTTCATCATTTCATCCCCCGTAAACGGATATCTATCTCTATTATGTAGTACGTGTGGGAAATTAGAAAGTTTCGGTTTTTAGTTTGGTGATGTAAAAGAGGGGGGCGACACTTTTACATCTTTTTGTGAAAAAGCCACATTAATAGCTTCCTTCCATGATCTTGGTCAATTTTATTATTTTCTACAGCTTCTAATATAGAACGCCAGGAAGGAAGGACAATGAATTCCAGTCCAGTGATGGTTTCTTCAAGAAGATGAAGTACAAATTCTTCTATTTTATCAATTGAATGGGGATTTTCCTCGCTTAATAGTAGGCAAACGTTTAACTTAATGGAGGCATCGAGCCCTGCTAATAAGGCAGTTTCAAGTTTTTTGACGGGATCGATGACTGTGTCTGCTGCCCCTTCCATCCGGTCTATAATTCGCTGTTCAACATCATGTCTGATCACGGTATATAACTGTGCTTTCGAACCAAAATGATGATAAATCACCCCGGTCGTCATATTCGCCTCCTTCGCTAAATCCTTGATATTGACCCCTTCATACCCTTTCTCTTTAAATTGTTCCAGTGCTAATCTAATAATCGTTTCCTTTTTACTTCCTGGTACAGGTATCCAATTTTTCATATATGTATCATATCATATTGACAATAATTTGTAACTAAGTTACGTTATACATAACCAAGTTATGTTTTGGTAAAAATATCAATTGAGGTGGAGTATATGAAACTGGCTTTTCTATGTCATCCTGTAACAGATTTAAAGAAATCCCTTATTTATTATCGAGACACATTAGGGTTTGAAGAGGCCTGGAGGGAAGGAGATCATACCCTTGCCCTTAGGCTGCCGGGAACGGATGTTCAACTAATGATCGAAAATGATGAGCCTGAATTAGGTCCAGGGGGAATTTTTATTGTAGACAGCGTAGATGAATATTATGAAAAACATCAGGAAAAGCTCCATTTCATTAAAACTCCATGTGATATTCCACCAGGAAGATATGCCATTTACCAAGATGATAGTGAAAATTTAATCCGAATCATTGATTTGAGTCGAGAGCGTTAACTACAGACTCCCGCTTGTTCACCTGTTAAAATTCCGTTGAATTCTGACAGGTGAAGATTGGCTGAACGTTAACAGTCAAATAAGAAAGGAAATTCAGCTGCTGATTTTCGCTTCAATTTCAGCAGCTGAACTCTTCCTAAACTCCAGGATTTTGACACCTTTGTGAACGACACGAAAGCCTATTGTATTAAGGGGGGAGAAGAGGTATATTAAGAGTGTAAAGAATATGTGAAACATTTCACAATAACACGATATAAATCACAACAGGTCATCTTAACGTAAATATATTTGTGAATAGTTTCACAAATTATACATCCAAAAGGAGATGATCCATCATGAGATGGTGGGAAAATCAAAAAGTTAGCGCGGTTTGGACAGTGTTGAGGATTTGGTTGGGAGTTCAGTGGCTTGAAGCTGGGTGGCATAAGGTGAATGACGGTTTTGATGCAAGCGGCTTTTTGCAGGGGGCTTTGGCTAATGCGACAGGAGATCATCCAGCCGTACAAGGCTGGTATGCAGAATTCTTGAAAGGATTCGCTTTGCCGAACGTAGAACTGTTCAATGTCTTGATTCCTTGGGGAGAAATGTTGGTAGGGGTAGGGCTGATTGTCGGCTTCATGACGCTGCCGGCCCTTCTCGCAGGTGCATTTATGAACCTGAATTTCTTACTGGCAGGGACTGTCAGCACGAACCCCATCCTTTACACAGCGGCCATCATCCTCCTCTTTACAGGTAGGGGCGCCTACTATTGGGGAGCTGACCATTGGATGATTCCTTACTTGAAACAAATGATCACTCAACATGACAGAAAGCACAAAAAGCCGATTGTTGTATGAGAACGTTTGGAAATGAAAGAGCCCCATGCTGTCACAGCGTGGGGCTCTTTAAAGCTGAATTCCTCAAACCCGACTTTTTAACGAACGGGATTCACTATTGGTTTTTCTTCACTCGTGCACGCTGGTTTGCAGCGTTCGCCCGGGCTTGTGCTTCCATATCTGCCTGATCGGCAAGTTCTCGTGAGAACTCTTCGTCAACACCATCAGATTTGAGCTGAGCGGGTGTTTGTGGCAGGCTGTTTTTATTTCCTCTTTTGCTATGGCCGCGTGATCTTCCCAATATCAACATCCCCTTTTGGTTAAAAAATAAAGGTACAGGATCCTGTGGGACCTGTACCTTTATCTTTCTTCAAAGTAAGGGCTTTTAGTTAGGTAATAATTGTCTATCTGTGGGCTTTGGAACTGAAACCGCCTGCACGATCTGCTGCTTTGAACTCCCTTGAGTACGTGACTTCCTGAGCACTTGATAGAACCGACTTGTTTTTGTCTTTCTTTTTCTTATTATCCATTTCTATGTACATCCCTTCTTTTCAAGATTATTTCTATTTTTGCCGTGAAAAGGAAGGGACATACCTGTGACTTACTGATAAATATCAATGAGGGCACTTTTCAATTCCGGATATTGAAATTGAAAACCGTGTTCTGAGAGGACAGCCGGTAAGACTCTTTGTCCTTCCAGTACGAGTTCGCTCATTTCACCCATCGCCACTTTTAAAGCAAGGGAAGGGACCGGTATCCAGTGTGGCCTGCCAAGGACCGTCCCGAGTGTCTTTCCGAATTCTTTCATAGTGACGGGAGAAGGAGCGGTGACATTAACAGGTCCTGCAATCCCCTCTGTTTCGGCTACAAAATGCACGGCTCTAGCGATATCGTTGATGTGAACCCATGACATCCACTGTTCACCAGAACCGACAGTCCCTCCGACAAACATTTTATAGGGAAGGGCAATCCGTGGAAGGGCACCTTCCCCCTTGCCGAGAATGATGCCGAATCGTGTATAGGCTACCCGTATGCCGATTTGGGTGGCTTTGGCTGCTTCCTTTTCCCATATTTGAACGGTTTCCCCAAGGAAATTGTCAGCTGTCTCGGTTGAGGCTTCCGTATACGTATTCGTCTTGGAAGAAGGGTAATAGCCGATTGCGCTTGCATTGATAAGGGAGGCAGGCTTGTCTTTCAATGCTTTTATAATATTGATGACTTCCCGGGTTGAGTTGATCCGGCTGTTGATGATCCGTTTCTTGCGTTCTTCGGTCCATCTTCCGCTATTGATGGATTCTCCCGCAAGATTAATGAAGGAGTGAATTCCTTCGAGCTCCTCTTCGGGTCTTGCCCCATCGGAGAGCCATTTCACATACGTCACACCTGGCCGAGCATCGTATTTATCCGGATTTCGGGTCAGGATCATCACTTCATGTTGGTGTTTGAGAAGTTCCTCAGTCAGAGCCTGGCCGACAAAACCTGTTCCACCTGTTATGGCAATCTTCATCATCATCCCTCCAGTTATACTTATTATTTTACCTATCTTCAGAATAAAAAACATATGTTGAATGTGTTAGGATTAAGAGGAGGTGGAAAATATGGGTAAGATTACGAAAATAACGAAGCAAGTGAAGAACGATGAGCGTTACAATTTATTTATAGATGGAAAATATTCTTTCAGTGTCGATGAAGCGATTCTTGCCAAGTTTCAGCTCAGAAAAGGGCTGGAGGTAGATGAGCTCGAGATTTCGGAGCTTCAATATGAAGACGATGTCAAAAAAGCATTTAATAAAGCCATTCAGTATCTGGCCTACCGGATGAGAACGGAAAAGGAAATCCGTGATCACCTGCAGGAAGGGGACCCGGAGGAAGGGATCATCCAGGAAGTCATTCATAAATTAAATGAGATTAAATACATCAATGATTTAGAATTCGCCCACGCGTTTGTCGGGACCCAAATGAATACGGCTGATAAGGGGCCGACTTGGATCCGGGGGGAATTGAGAAGAAAGGGCGTGGGGGATTCCCATATTGAAGAAGCCCTGGCCGCTTTCACACAAGAAAAGCAGGTAGACAAAGCGGTAGCCCTGACAGAAAAGCTCCTTCATAAGTATCGGAAAGATTCCAAGATGATTGCCAAGCAAAAGATTGAACAAAACATGATGAGGAAAGGGTATCCTGGCTCAGTCATGAAAATCGTCTGGGAAACGGTCGAATCCGATCGGGATGATGATGAGAGATGGGATGCGGTTTATCATCAGGGGTTGAAGGCTCACAGAAAACTCAGTTCAAAATACGATGGATATGAGTATGTACAGAAAATGAAGCAAACGTTGTATCGAAAAGGGTTTTCAATGGAAGACATTGAAAGGCTGTTGGAAGAATTAAAAGAAAATGAAGAGTGATTTTTTTCATTACTAAAAGGATGGGGAAAGGGAGAGTTCAGTGGAGATAGCCGCGATCCTGTTTGTTGTTGTTACCCTGCCTCTTATTATTGGGACAGGGAGAAAATTCAAGCTTTACACTGGAGGAATAGTGATAGGCACCGCCCTCTTATTTCTCATCGGTGAATTGATTATAAAAGTGCAATCGGACTACTTTTCATTGGGCAGGCAGGAGTGGTTCAACCATGGGTTTGCTGAGGATATGGGGAAATGGGTCGTTCCATTCTTCCTTCTGGGAGTGGCAATCTTCTTGATCCTGGTCAATATCAGGATGATTCAGCAATTTTTAAAACGAAAGGATGGCATCCGCTGGGTATGGATCGCCTTTGTCGTGGTCATTGATGTATTCGCATTGTTTTTGGTTCCTATGCTATTATTTTTTGTGGCCTTTATGTTTTTCCCGTTTGCTCCTTAAATCCAGGCAGCCTTCGATCATCGATGGCTGCCTTTTGCTGTTTATTTTTTTGATTCGATGACGATTTCATCTTTTTCCTGAAATTCATTTACGATCGTCTCTGCTACTTCTTTAGGAGAGCGGAGTCTTGACGGGTCACTGATATGGTCACTGTTTTCCCAGAATGGAGTATCCATTCCACCCATATAAGCATTCACGATGCGTAGGTCCGTGGCTTCGTATTCCTTTTGAAGGCTTTCGCCGAACCCTCTTAGGGCGAACTTGCTTGCTACATACAAGGACTCGTTTTTCTTTCCTCTAAGGCCGGCTGTAGAAATAATATTGATGATGGTGCTTTTCTTCTTCAGTTGAGGCAGCAGTGCCTTCGTTAACCGTATTGGCCCAAGGGCATTGGTTTCAAACATACTAATTAACTCATCGTCACTTGACTCCTCTAAAGGACCGAAATAGCCTACTCCTGCGTTATGTATGAGTAATTCAACCTTACGATCATTAAGGTGATCCCTGCAGAATTGGTGAATGTCATGAGTGGAGCGTATATCCAACGTGGCATATGAGACTTGTCCGCCTATATGTTCAATTTCTGTTCCAGCTTCCTTTAGACGGTCTTCTGTTCGACCAAGCAGGAGGATATGATATCCTTGCTGGCTAAAGAGTTTCCCCAATTCTTTCCCGAGGCCAGAGCCTCCACCTGTGATGATGGCTGTCTTCATGTTTAATCATCCTTTCTTATGTTTGTCGGGGCTGACCAAGCCGCTTGCGCTTTTCTTATTGTATCATTTTCTCTATACTACTATTAGTAGAGGTGATGAGAATGGAACAAGAGAGAAGATATAGTGAGATGACGGAGCATGAGTTGAAGCAGGAGATTGCTTCGTTGAAGGAGAAGGCTAGAAAGGCTGAACAGCTTGGGATTGTGAATGAGTTTGCCGTATTGGAGCGAAAGGCCCTTATGGCGCAGGCTTATCTCATGGATCCAGATGCTTATAAGCCTGGTGGGATTTATGGAATTGAAGGAGATCCGGGCACTTATTTTAAAGTGGACTATCTGAATGGAGTTTTCGCCTGGGGATACCGATTGGGCGGAGACGGGAAAGAAGAAGCTTTGCCCATTTCCCTTTTAGCCGGGGAAAAGAAATAATGAAGAGGTCCGTCAAGATGGACGGACCTCGGAAGATCTAGGAACGCTTACGTGTCTGGTTCTCCAGAATGATTAAGTCTTGAGTTTGTGTGGTTTGTCCATTTGCCTGAGAATGGGCATGCTTCGGATTGTAGAATGCCTTGTTAAATGGACTGCTGTACTTATTTCGGTAGAAGTTGTTTTTCATGTTTCCCATCGTGACTACCCCCTAATCAAATTTCACTGTATTAAAGTGAGTCGTGATCTCTTTGTCCAGAAGATTTCATGCGTTCTTGAGGATGGGTGTTGATGGTGCCGTTAGCCCTTTTAGATGCATATTCCGCCTTTGCTCTCGGTTCACCTTCAAATTTATTGTTGTTCATGTTGGGGAACCCTGTCGATTTATTTCGCATAATGTGCCTCCTAAAAGGTGAAATGTACTGACTTATACCGTGAAGAAGCAAAGATTCACAACTAAGCTTAACCACGTACCTTTAGTATGGGTGAAATGGTCGACATTATCATAAAAGTACAAACTAAATATTTGGAAAAGGAGGAGACAAAATGGAGTCTACATTCCACGAATTAACACAATTGTTAGTTGAAAAAAATAATAAGCTTTCGTATGAAAAAGCGAGGACCTGGATTGAACTCGTATGGGAAGATTTCGAAGCAACATACGCAAAAGCAGGTTACGATTACAAAGGGAAAGCAGTGACGGAGAAAGTCGTTCGACAATGGGTCAATACATACGGTGAGCAAATCCATGAATTCGCCGCACAAAACCCGAAATACAAACACCTGATCGACGATAAAGAAGATGATGATTTAGTACATTAAAGTAGGGACGGACCTTTTAAGGTCCGTCCCTCACTGCTTTAATCAATTAAAATGTCGATGTCCACTTTTGAGCGGAGTTTTTCTTCGCTGAATACCCATCCTGTGTACGAGCTGACGATGTTCAGGTCTTTATCGAGCTGCACGAGGGCGACGAATGGGTAGTGTCCGTTATTTCGATATCGCAGATCGATGAAACGTACTTCATAATGGTCATCGTATTCATCCACTTCCCAGCGGTAAACCGGGGAAAAGGAAAGGAATGCTGCCAGGTTTTTATCTTTCCTCGCGGCTTTGATGATTGGACTGTCAGGGATCTCCACGCGTTGAAATTTATCAAAGATCGTAATCGACCGCCTGAATGCCCGTGCTACATAATAATGTTCCTTCGTAACGATCGCCAGGCGCCACTGGAAAAATCGGATCGTCGGTGAAACGATGATCTTTTCAGCCTGGGGGATTCTTCGCTTCACTGCATTTTTCACGGCTTTTTGAACCTGAAATCTCAATACATAGTAAGCAAAAATGACAATGTACATGACCAAAAAGGTTTTTCCCGGTGGAAAACCAAGACCCCACAAAATCAAGCCGACTACATGTATGGCGAATATGATCGCATCAAACGTGTTAATGACCCCTAAAGCGACCCATTTCGACGAGATCGGCCTGATGGCCTGGGTTCCATACGCGTTGAAAATGTCGACAAATACATGAAGGAATACGGCCACAAATGTCCAAATCCATAGATGAAGCAAATCAGCACCTGGAAAAAACGGATAAAGACAAGCAACAATTAAGAGCGGCCAGAGAACGACCGCAGGAATACTGTGGGTGGCCCCCCGGTGGTGACGAATATAAACCGCATTATTGCGCAATTTCAATACGGTATCGATGTCAGGAATTTGAGAGCCGATCACGGCTGCGACCAACACACTTTGAGAAGTGGCTGCGCTTTCAGCTACGACGGGATCTAAAGTAGCCAATCCGCCGAGAGCGAAGCCCATGACGATATGAGTGCCTGTATCCAAAAAAAGTCCTCCCTTGGCTCGCATTTCTAAGATTTGTTTATGACGTTTCATTGGTGAACATGATATGGTTAAAAGGAGATTATTTCAATGAAAAACACTTTGCACATACATTTGGAATATGAAATCAAGCAGAATTCAAACCCTCGATATAAGCAAATTATGACCGATATCGCAGAGTCATTACCACATTATGATGCTCTCAACTTCCATTGGGAGAAGGCTGAAGATGATTCGAATCGCTATATCGAAACCTTTGTGGTTCCGACAGAATCCCATTTCCATGCGTTAAAACGTTTACGGATGTCCCGTCGTCATTTATTATTTGGATTATTGGACGAATGTATTTGTGGTGGGTTACAAGAAATAAAGCTTGTCTGTTTAAAAACAGAGTACTAATTATTTATTCCCTATTCAATGCAACAATTAACATCCTGGAGGTACAAAATTGATAGAAGAGCCACTGAAACACTTACAGACCATAAACCGTGAGGAATTTCAGAATGATTTGATTTCATGGTTTTCAAGAGAACAACGCGATTTGCCGTGGAGGAAGGATCAAGACCCATATAAAGTTTGGGTGTCAGAGATCATGCTTCAGCAAACGAGGGTGGATACGGTCATACCTTATTTTAACCGATTCATCGAGAAATTTCCTTCAATAGCTGCCCTTGCCTCTGCAGATGAAGAGGATGTGCTGAAAGCGTGGGAAGGCCTCGGTTATTATTCGAGAGTCAGGAATCTGCAAACAGCTGTGAAAGAAGTGAATGAAAAGTATGCAGGAGTCGTTCCGGATACGCCGAAAGAAATTTCTTCTTTAAAAGGGGTCGGTCCATACACGGCGGGAGCGATTTTAAGTATTGCTTACAGCAAACCTGAGCCTGCAGTGGACGGAAATGTGATGAGGGTATTTTCACGTATTTTGTCCATATGGCTTGATATCGCCAAGCCTTCATCCAGAAAAGTGTTTGAAGAAGCAGTGAGGGAGCTGATTTCAAGAGAAAACCCTTCCTTTTTCAACCAGGCATTGATGGAACTTGGTGCCCTGATCTGTACACCGACATCCCCATCCTGTCTGCTTTGCCCCGTACGTGAGCACTGCCAGGCTTTTGATGAAGGTGTTCAGACTGAACTCCCCATTAAATCGAAGAAAAAATCTGCTCGCAAGCTTAATATGGCGGCAGCGGTCCTGTTCACAGAAGATGATCGGGTTTTGATCCATAAACGCCCCGGGAAGGGCCTGCTCGCTAATTTATGGGAATTCCCTAATTTTGAAGTAGGAAATGCAAGCAGCGGAAGGAAGCAATTGCTCCAACTCATGGAAGAGGAGTATAAAGTGGATTGCTCTTTAAAGGCCGGAGTTGTGACAAAGATCCAGCATATCTTCTCTCACATCGTTTGGGATATCGAGGTGTATGTGGGATCTGTAAACAGCAATACGTTAGAAGGAAGCGAACTGATCGCCGTTACTCCGTTGGAAATGGAAAAGTATGCATTTCCTGTATCACACCAGAAAATCTGGCAGGAAACAGGAGCAGGGATACTGCAGAAATAGAAAGGAGCAGCGGGTCCCGCTGCTCCTTTATTTCAGTCGTAACTTATCTTCGTTCCATGTGTATAATCGGCTTCGCCCCGCTTCAATCCACCGCGGTTTTCGATTTCTTCGATAATTTCCCGATGAATCGATTGTCCTTCTGTATTCAAATAAGGTACTATTTGTTGTAGTGAATGGTGAAAGAAAGCAAGCTCGCTTTTTTTCCATTCATCTTTTGGTATCATGGAAAGCTCGGTCATATCTCTGCCTACATACATAACTCATTCCTCCATTTAACTGATATGTTCTTATTAGTTTGTGTGTTCAGGGTCGCTTTATGCTTTGGACCAATTGGAAAATGAAATTGAAAGGATGAAGTAATATGAGTCAAAAAGTAGCATTAGTAACAGGAAGCAGCCGCGGTCTTGGAAGGGAAATCGCCATCCAACTTGCAGAAAAAGGGTACGATATCGTCGTCAATTACGCCCGCAGTAAAAAAGGTGCCCTGGAAACGGCTGAACAAGTTGAAAAACTGGGACGAAAAGCATTTGTGGTCCGTGCGAATGTCGGGGATGTCGATAAAATCAAATCCATGTTCGAACAGATTAAAGAAGAGTTCGGCCGGTTGGATGTATTGGTAAGCAACGCGGCTTCAGGAGTATTACGCCCTGTCATGGAGCTTGAAGAGTCTCACTGGGACTGGACGATGAATATTAACAGTAAAGCTCTATTATTCTGTGCACAGGAAGCAGCAAAATTAATGGACAAGGGCGGACGCATTGTGAGCATCAGCTCTTTGGGATCCATCCGTTACCTGGATAATTACACTACGGTAGGGGTTTCAAAAGCTGCCGTGGAAGCATTGACGCGCTATCTTGCCGTTGAGCTTGCACCACGTGACATTATCGTAAATGCCGTATCAGGCGGCGCAATCGACACGGATGCACTCAAACACTTCCCTAACCGTGAAGAACTTCTTGAGGATGCCCGCAGCAAAACACCGGCAGGACGGATGGTCGAAATCGATGATCTTGTGAAGTCAGTCATGTTCCTCGTTTCAGATGATTCTTCCATGATCAGGGGTCAAACCATTATCGTGGACGGTGGTCGTTCTCTCCTTGTCTAATGGAACGTTTTTCCTGAAAAAAATCGAATAGTGAAATCCACGCTTGGTTATCTTAATAAGCGTGGAGGTGATTACAATGGCAAAACAACCAAACAAAACTCAATCTGGTACAAGCGTTCAACACGTGAAACAACAAAACGCTCAAGCTGGTCAAGCTCAGCAACAACAATACGGTACTGAGTTCGCTTCTGAAACGACAGCAGCTCAACACGTAAAGCAACAAAACCAACAAGCAGAAGCTAACAAAGCGAAAGCTTCTGGAAAATACGGTCAACAACAATAATCCCATTGTTCTTGACAGAAAAAGCACCCATTTCGATGGGTGCTTTTTCATTTTGGAGGGACGGACCTCCCAAAACAACACTCATAATCATACAAAGCTTTATATAACAACACTTCTACTCCATATAACCTCTGAAAATGGAGGTCCGTCCCTCCATCGACAAAACTTTCACGATTATGACAGAAAAAGTCAAAGGGTTTGTGATGGGAAGGGAGAATGTGTTAGGAGAGCTTGTTTAGAGGAGTTGGTCGAAGTGTTGCAGCAACGATTTAATGAGTTGGTTTCGGTACAGCTGTGTACAATGGATAAGTTGTTATATCTTCAGTCCGAGATAGAGCGTTGCCAGGCGTTGGAGGAAGAATTGATCCAGCTTCAGGAGATGACAAAGGTAGAATCGATACAGAAGGAAATTCTAAGGAAGAAGAAGGATCTCAGGGAAATTCAGAAAACCTTCCAAGAGCAGACCGATGAAGTGATCCGTTCCTATCAAAAGGAACAAAGCGGTGTCACATCATAAAATCAGGAGGAGCACCTCTGCCATTTCTATATTAGACCCCAGTAAAGATCAAATTCGGGCCATTCTTAAAGGATATTTTCTTTAAGGATAGCCCTTTTGTTTTAAATTTTCTGAGGAAACGTTATAATGATAAAATAGACAAGCATATATAAAGGTAATTCTGAAATGAAAGAAGGGGATACGATGGCGGTTCCCACTGAAGGAAAATCTGTACAAATACATAGCTTCAAGCATGATGGAAACATTCACCGCATCTGGAATGAGACGACGGTCCTGAAAGGGACGACCAATCAGATCATCGGTGGAAATGACCGGACGATGGTGACGGAGTCAGACGGAAGGACATGGATGACACGAGAGCCGGCCATCTGCTATTTCCATTCTGAGCTATGGTTTAACATTATTTGTATGATTCGTGAGGACGGTATTTATTATTATTGTAATTTAAGCTCACCATTTGTATATGATCATGAGGCGATCAAGTATATCGATTACGACTTGGATATCAAAGTGTTTCCCGACATGACATATACATTGCTCGATGAAGATGAGTATGAAGCTCATCGAAAGCTTTACGGTTACCCGGATGTGATCGATCACATCCTTAAGCGGAATGTCGACAAGCTTGTCCGCTGGATCAGACAGAGAAAAGGGCCATTCGCCCCGGACTTTATCGATATTTGGTACGAGCGATATTTGACGCACAGAGGGTAAATGGATTTTTAGGAAAGTTGTATAGGTGTAAAAGGGCTGACCCGGTAAGGAGCAACCTTCTCCTGATCGATCATGAGATCAGGGGGAGCTGCAGTGCTTCTTTCCGTACAGGGTCACCCCTTTTTATTGGGGTAAACTAAACGCATACACCTTAGAAAGGAGTAATCACTTGGATAGTATCAAACGGTACCTTCAGTTTGTCAAACCTTATAAGTGGCAGATCATAGGTACATTAATCATAGGCATCATTAAATTCACCATCCCTTTATTGATCCCCGTATTAATCAAATATGTCATTGATGATATCATCGGGGCTAAAGGACTGACGGCCGATGAAAAGACAAGTCAGCTGCTCATGATCATGGGAATCATGCTCGTCCTGTTCCTTCTCGTGCGGCCGCCGGTGGAGTATTACAGGCAGTACTTTGCACAGTGGACCGGCAACAAGATCCTGTATGATTTGAGGGATTATCTTTTCTCGCATATTCAGCGGCTCAGTTTTAAGTACTATTCGAATACAAGGGCGGGGGAAGTCATTTCAAGGGTCATCAATGATGTGGAGCAGACGAAGAATTTCGTCATCACAGGGCTGATGAATCTTTGGCTGGATGCGGCCACCATTGTGATTGCCTTGTCCATCATGTTCACGATGGATGTATCGCTCACCCTTGTGTCCCTCATCGCTTTTCCATTCTACGCCTTCAGTGTCCGCTATTTCTTCGGAAGGCTCAGGGGGTTGACGAGAGATCGCTCCCAGGCGCTTGCAGAAGTTCAAAGCCATCTGCATGAACGGGTCCAGGGGATGGCTGTCATCAAGAGCTTTGCTGTTGAAGATTATGAACAGAAGCAATTCCAGGATCAGAATCATAATTTCCTGACGAAGGCTTTAAAGCAGACAAGCTGGAATGCGAAGGCGTTTGCGGTCGTCAATACGATCACGGATATCTCACCATTGATCATCATTGGTTATGCAGGGCTGCAAGTGATCAATGGAGATCTTACCATTGGTACGATGGCTGCCTTCATTGCATATATCGACCGCCTGTATGGCCCGCTCAGACGACTGGTGAACTCATCTACAACACTGACTCAATCGATTGCTTCCATGGATCGTGTCTTTGAATTCATGGATGAAAAGTATGATATCGATGATGAACCGGGTGCTGTTCCGTGTGAAAATGTACAGGGGGATATCCAGTTCAACAATGTCTCTTTCCGTTATGAATCGGATGAAGAGAGAGTGCTCCGGAACCTCAACCTGGATATTAAGACGGGGGAAACCGTTGCGCTGGTCGGTATGAGCGGAGGGGGTAAATCATCCTTCGTCAGTCTGATACCCCGCTTCTATGATGTGACGGAAGGGGAGATCCTTTTAGACGGTACGGACCTCAGGAGGTTCCAGGTCAGATCTTTGCGGGACAACATCGGAATGGTACTGCAGGACAATATTCTCTTCAGTGAGTCTGTCAAGATGAATATTAAGTTCGGTAATCCCGAAGCGACGGATGAAGAGGTCATCGAGGCGGCGAAAGCGGCGAATGCCCATGACTTCATCATGAAATTGCCCCAAGGCTACGATACCCGCGTAGGGGAGCGTGGCGTGAAGCTGTCAGGCGGTCAGAAGCAAAGGGTGGCGATTGCAAGGGTATTCCTGAAGAATCCGCCGATCCTCATCCTGGATGAAGCGACGTCTGCCCTTGATTTAGAAAGCGAACACCTCATCCAGGAATCCCTTGAAGTCCTGGCAAAAGACCGGACGACCTTTATCGTGGCCCATCGACTCTCCACGATCACTCATGCGGACCGGATCATCCACATGGAGCATGGGGAAGTTGTCGAAATGGGGACACACGAAGATTTAATGAAGAAGCAAGGTCACTACTACAAGCTCTTCCAAGTGCAACAACTCGACCAATAATAGTGAAAGTCATGACATATCACGATTCCTGTGATAAATGTCATGACTTTTTTTGTATTTTCAAAAAACATATCAAACTTATTTCAGGTGTGTCGTGAATAAAGTAGTGCTAAATAACTTTATATGGAAGGAATGAAAGGGTTAATTGGACATATATTGAATGGAAGTGGGAATATCGACTTCTTGTAGAAAAATTCTGAAAATGGATTGCAACATTTGTAACATCTTGTATAATAAGAGACATATAAAAATTTAGAAAATAAGCACTATTAAGAAAAGAGAGATAGTTTCGAAGAGGAGGATTTGAATGAGCGAACAGCGTCCTTTACTGAAAGTGGAAGATCTAAGGACCTCCTTTTTTACGGATGATGGAGAAGTTCCTGCAGTCGATGGAGTCAGTTTTCATGTGAACGAAGGGGAGGTGCTCGGGATTGTCGGGGAAAGTGGATGCGGGAAAAGTGTCACCTCCTTATCCATCATGGGTCTCGTACCAAAGCCGCCAGGGAAAATCGTCGGCGGAAAAATCCTGTATAAAGATGAAGACCTGACACAGGCTTCCGAGAAGCGGATGAGAGATATCCGGGGCAATGACATAGCGATGATTTTCCAGGAACCGATGACATCGTTGAACCCCGTCTTTACCATAGGAGATCAATTAATCGAAGCAATACGCATACATACGAAAGTAGGAAAGAAACAGGCAAGGGAAAAGGCCGTCGACATCATGAAGATGGTCGGCTTGCCGAGATCTGAAGAATTAATCAAGGAATACCCTCACCAATTATCCGGAGGGATGAGACAAAGGGTCATGATCGCCATGGCGATGGTGTGCGATCCCCGCGTCCTGATAGCAGACGAACCTACAACGGCATTGGACGTGACGATCCAGGCCCAAATTTTAAAATTGATGAAGCGGTTAAATAAGGAACTGAACACAGCCGTTCTCCTGATCACACATGATTTAGGGGTTGTGGCAGAAACATGTGAACGGGTCGTTGTCATGTACTCAGGCAAGGTGGTGGAAGAGGGCACTGTTGAAGAAATCTTCAAGAACCCTCAGCATCCTTACACGAAAGGCTTGATACAATCTGTACCCGACATGCGCATCAAGCAGCAGCGATTGCATTCGATCCAGGGGAATGTTCCAAAGCCGGGATCGATCAAGACAGGCTGTCGATTTGCAGCCCGCTGTGATGCAGCATTCGATCGCTGTTTAGTGGAAACACCGGAATTATATGAAACATCACAAGGACATTGCACACGATGCTTCCTGTTCGATGAAGCGGAGGAGGGAGTTTATGACGGAACCGTTGCTAAAGGTTGAGAATCTTAAGAAACATTTCCCGATAACAGGGGGGATCCTTGGACGACCAGTCAGTTCTGTTAAAGCGGTGGACGGGGTTTCTTTTACCGTCAATAAAGGAGAAACCCTTGGAATCGTAGGGGAAAGTGGATGTGGGAAGTCGACGACGGGCAGGATGCTCATGAGACTCATCGACCCATCCGAAGGCAAAGTGACATTTGAAGACCGTGAGCTTACAAGTCTATCAAACTCGGACATGAGGAAGATTCGCCGGGAGATGCAAATGGTCTTTCAGGATCCTTTTGCATCCTTGAATCCCAGACATACGGTAGAAAAGATCCTCGAAGAACCACTCAAGGTTCATGGAATGGGTTCTGCCAAGGAAAGAAAAGAAAGGGTTCATGAACTCCTCAACATCGTCGGCTTAAGCAGCTATCATGCGAAACGTTATCCGCATCAATTCAGTGGAGGACAAAGGCAGAGGATCGGGATTGCCAGGGCGCTCATGACGAAGCCGAAACTCATCATAGCCGATGAGCCTGTGTCGGCCCTGGACGTATCCATTCAGTCCCAGGTATTGAATCTGATGCAGGATCTACAAAAAGAATTCGGACTCACCTATATCTTCATCGCGCATGATCTCGGTGTAGTCAGACATATAAGCGACCGTGTGGGCGTTATGTATCTCGGAAAAATGGTGGAGCTGAGCGATAGTGAGAATCTCTATGAAAAGCCTCTTCATCCATACACCCAGGCGCTCCTGTCGGCGGTACCCGTACCGGATCCGGATTTCAAAAGGGAAACCATTCTCTTACAGGGGGACATCCCGAGTCCGTCCAATCCACCTAGCGGCTGCACATTCCATACCAGGTGCCCGCATGCAACGGACATCTGCAAACAGAAAGTGCCGGAATTCAAGGAACACCAACCAGGGCATTATGTAGCTTGTCATCTTTACTAGAAGACAAGTCTCATAAGTATATAAACATTATTCAGGAGGGGATTTAGTTGAGGAAAAAAAGCTGGTCAATTTTAATGCTGCTCATCCTGCTCGTATCATCCGCGCTTTACGGATGTGGAGGAGATGAAAAATCATCAGGTGACAGCGGCAACAGTGGAGATAATGGAGATCCCAAAGTATTGATCTTCGGTCGCGGGGGAGACTCTGTCGCTCTTGATCCGGGAACAGTAACGGACGGGGAATCATTTAAAGTAACGAAAAACATCTTCGAAACACTTGTTAAATTCGGAGAGCAGGATACAGAAGTAAACCCGGGATTAGCTGAAAAGTGGGAAGTATCCGATGATGGGTTGAACTACAAATTCATGCTGCGTGAGGGAGTGAAATTCCAGGACGGCACAGATTTCAATGCAGATGCCGTTGTGAAAAACTTCGAACGCTGGATGAACGGGAATGCAGATCAATTCCCTTACTACGGTTCTATGTTTGGCGGTTTTAAAGGTGAGGAAGGTCACGTAATCAAGGAAGTGAAAGCGGCTGACGACATGACGGTCGAATTCGTATTAAAGCGTCCTCAAGCACCATTCTTGAAAAACATTGCCATGAGCCCATTTGCGATCGTAAGCCCGAAAGCAATTGATGAACTTGGTGACAAGCTTGCTGAAGCGCCGACAGATGCGGGGACAGGTCCTTTCAAATTTGTTGAGTGGAAGCGTAATGACAAAATCGTCATCGAGAAAAACGAAGACTACTGGAATAAAGATCTACCAAAATTAGATCAAGTCGTATTCAAATCGATCCCTGAAAACTCAGCCCGTCTGAATGCGCTGATTTCAGGTGAAATCGATCTTGCTGATGGTGTAAACCCAAGTGATGCAAGTAAAGTCGAAGGCGATGACAACCTGCAATTATTCGAACGTCCATCCATGAACGTTGGATACTTAGGATTAACATCAACTCGCGAACCTTTCAATGATCCTAAAGTACGTCAGGCAATCAACTATGCCATCAACAAGCAGGAGATCATTGATGCATTCTTCGAAGGAAAAGCGGAAATGGCGAAAAACCCGATGCCTCCTGTAATCGGCGGATACAATGATGATATCGAGCCTTATGAGTACAACCCTGAAAAAGCGAAAGAACTTCTTGCTGAAGCAGGTAAGAAAGATGGCTTCAAAATGGAACTATGGGCAATGCCAGTACCACGTCCATACATGCCGGATGGCCAAAAAGTAGCAGAAGCGATTCAAGCGGATCTTGCTGAAGTAGGAATCGAAGCCAAAATCGTTTCATACGAGTGGGCTACTTACCTTGAAAAAGCGAAAAATGGAGAAGCGGATGCATTCTTACTCGGCTGGACCGGGGATAATGGAGACGCTGATAACTTCCTATATGTTTTACTTGATCAAGACAATATCGGAAGCAACAACTACTCTTACTACAAAAACGATGAGGTACACAAAATCCTGATCGATGCCCAAACAGAAGTAGATCCTGGAAAACGTGAAGAGCTGTATAAGAAAGCCCAGGAAATCATCCATGAGGATGCTCCGTGGGTACCACTTGCTCACTCTACACCGCTGCTTGCAGGAAGCGCAGCACTTAAAAACTTCAAGCCGCATCCAACCGGTTCCGACTGGTTAGGCGCAGTAGACATGGAGTAATAAGCAACAAACCAAAGGGGAGACATCGCAGATTTCTCCCCTTTGTACATAGAAAAGCGGAGCCGACTGTTTAGCCCCGACAAGCAATCATATTATTTTTATCGAAATCAGAATCTCCACTCAGAGAGGTGAACAAAATGTTCCAATACACCATTCGTCGACTACTGCAGCTCATTCCCGTATTACTCGGGATGACTCTTATCGTTTTTTCGATCATCCGTGCCATTCCGGGAGATCCCGCTCAGGTGATACTGGGGCAGCAGGCTACGAAGGAAGCCGTTGCAGCATTAAGGGATCAGCTCGGTCTCGACAATGCCTGGTATATCCAATACATCGATTATTTAAAAGGGTTATTGACCGGGGATTTAGGGAGCTCCCTTCGAACAAAGACGGAAGTTTCAACCGAAATCTGGCCTTATCTGGCAGCTACAGCTGAGCTTGCCATCGTGGCCATCATCATCGCAATTGTCATAGGTGTGAATGCAGGGATCATCAGTGCATGGTTCCAAAACTCCTGGTTCGACTATACGGCCATGATCCTGGCTCTTATCGGTGTTTCCATGCCGATCTTCTGGTTAGGACTGATGGAGCAATGGACATTCGGTATCCAGCTTGACATCCTGCCTACAACAGGAAGGGAGAATATACGGAATCCCGTGGATTCAATAACCAACTTTTATATTCTCGATACAATCATGCAGGGCCGTTTCGATCAGCTTGGTGACGTATTGAAGCACATCATTCTGCCGGGGATAGCCTTAGCGACCATCCCGATGGCCATTATTGCCCGGATGACACGCTCAAGTATGTTGGAAGTTATGCGTTCGGATTATATTCGCACAGCCCGTGCCAAGGGATTGAAAATGTTCTGGGTCGTGTACAAGCATTCTTTGAAAAATGCCATCATCCCGGTGCTGACCGTCATTGGTTTACAGATGGGTCTTCTCCTCGGTGGTGCGATCTTGACCGAGACCATCTTCGGCTGGCCTGGAATCGGACGTTATATTTACGAAGCGATCGGTTACCGTGATTACCCAGTCGTTCAATCCGGAATATTGGTTGTCGCCACCATCTTTGTCACGATTAACTTGATTGTCGACTTACTGTATGCGGCTGTCGATCCGCGTATTAAATACAACTAACATCAATGAAGAAAGAGGTGAACTCTCATGGCAGAATTAGCAGAACCGCAAAAAGAGCTTCATCCTTCCCTGGAAGAAGAAACGGTTTCTCCCTGGAAGGAAGCCTGGAAAAGCTTCACAAAGAATAAAATTGCTTTAGTCGGATTTTGTATCGTCCTTTTCTTTGTCATCCTGGCGATTGCAGCACCACTCATTGCACCCCAGGGGATCAATGAGCAGGATTTATCCAAACGACTGCAGGCCCCGTCCTCAGAACATTGGTTGGGAACGGATGATTTTGGACGGGATATTTTATCGCGTATCATCCATGGTGCGCGTATCTCGTTATGGGTCGGTTTCTTCGCCGTCATCGGTTCTTCAGTGATCGGAAGTTTACTGGGGATCGTAGCGGGTTATTATGGCAGATGGGTCGATACGATCATTTCCCGTATTTTTGACATCATGCTTGCCTTTCCAAGCATCCTGCTTGCAATCGCTGTTGTGGCAGCCCTTGGGCCGTCACTCCGAAATGCATTGATTGCCATTGCCATTATCAATATACCGAATTTCGGTCGACTCATCCGTTCACGGGTACTGAGTGTGAAGCAGGAAGAGTATGTCATGGCTGCAAAAGCAATCGGGATGAGCGACTTCAGGATTCTTTTCAGTCATGTACTGCCGAATAGTATGGCTCCGATCATCGTGCAGGGAACACTTGCCATTGCGACGGCCATCATTGAAGCGGCAGCACTTGGTTTCCTTGGTCTTGGAGCCCAGGCACCTGAACCTGAATGGGGAAAAATGCTGTCCGATGCAAGACAGTATATGCTTCAGGCCCCTTGGACGATGATCTTCCCGGGACTCGCCATCATGCTGACTGTATTAGGCTTCAACCTGATGGGGGATGGACTCCGGGATGCACTGGATCCAAAAATGAAAAACTAATAAAAAACGGAGCAAAGGACATCAGTCTTTGCTCCGTTTTTCCATCTATTCTTCTTCTTCCCCGATCATTACTTCGTTATCCTCTTTATGATACGACTGAAAACTTGTAATCAGTTTTTCCAAATGCTCCAGATGTTCATCGTATTCAAAAATGGCAGAGAAAATATGAAGCAGGTGGAAGTTATGGATGTTGTCATCCTTTGTATGGTGATTGACCTCTTCAAGCATGATTCTCATCAGCTCTTTCCGGTGCAGGCATACATCCTGCTGGGCTTCCGATTCTGCATGGGGATGCATCTTGCCAAGGAACTTCAATAGTAGCTGTTCATGATAGGTCAGTAAACAATCAAGTTGATTTTTAATGACAGCCCGCAATTCGTCGGGCAATTGATAGATTTCGTTTTCATACCGATTCAGGCGCTTCAATATCTCGAAACTACGATTCGTTGAAGAAATCATTTGTCGGAAGATCACGAGCTTACGGCTTTTGACAATCGAATTTTTCTTGAAATAATCCCGTTCTTCTTTATATAGAAGATACAGTTGGTCGACCTTTATCAACTTTTCTTTAATTCGTTCCAGATCCTTTTTCAAAAGGTGGAACTCCGTTGCGTGCCTCATACTTAACCTGATCCACTTCAGGATCTCCTCCGTTGAATCGGATACTTTATGATAAAGCTTGGTTTCATATTTTGGCGGCAGGAAGACAAGATTCACCAGGAATGATGAGAAGACCCCGATCATGATGGTGGAGAAACGGATGAAGGCAAACTGGATGAAGTCCTGATCCGTCACTTCCATGATCGCAATCATCGTCACCAATGCAAGGCCGATTGTGTTCTGCAGCTTTAATTTTAGAATGATAGCAATGGCGATAACAGCAGCGAGACCTACAATCAATGGATTGCTTCCAAATAATAGTACAAATATGACGGCAATCCCGGCACCGATCAGGTTCCCCTGAATTTGTTCGATAATGGATAGATAAGAACGATAAATGGTGGGCTGGACGGCAAAGACCGCCGCAATTCCAGCGAACACCGGAGAAGGTATGCCGAGCAGCTGGGATACAAGCAAAGCTAATACAATCGCAATTCCCGTTTTAAGGATGCGAGCACCAAGTTTCATGGAATTAGAATCCTTTCTTGTGTAACGTTTTTATAAACAATACTGTACTATACATGTACTTACAAGTAATATCAATAGGCAAATCCGAATAAGTTTTTACAAAATATGTACCTTTTTATGATGGGGATCAAACTCCCCAAAATTCATTGATATGCAAAAAGGTAAAGAATTAGTATTGCTTATCAAAAAAAGACTGCACGCTTGTGGCATGCAGTCTTTTGATGGTGTTTACAGTTGTGCAAAGGCACGTTCTACAGCTTCGAGTGTCACCTTGATATCCTCTTCCGTATGGGCCGTCGTCAGGAACCATGCTTCATATTTAGATGGCGCAAGATTGATGCCCTGATTAAGCATAAGTTTGAAGAACTTTGCAAACATTTCTCCATCGGTTGCTTCTGCCTGCTCATAGTTCTCCACTTTTTCAGTTGTGAAGTAGAGAGTGAGGGCTCCCTTCAGCCTGTTGATGGAGATGGGGGTGTTATGCTTTTCTGCCGCAGCTAAAATCCCATTTTCAAGCATTTCCCCAAGTTGATCTAATTTCTCGTACACGCCGTCTTCTTTTAATACTTCCAGACAGGCAATCCCTGAAAGGATGGAGGCTGGGTTTCCGGCCATCGTTCCAGCCTGGTAGGCAGGACCGAGTGGCGCCACCTGTTCCATGATTTCTTTCTTCCCGCCGTACGCTCCGATCGGAAGTCCTCCACCGATGATTTTTCCGAGTGCAGTCAAGTCAGGTTTTACTTTCAGCATGTCCTGGGCACCGCCGTAAGTAAAGCGGAATGCTGTGATGACTTCATCATAGATGACAAGGGAATGGGAAGCATGGGCGATTTCATTTACCTGCTCGAGGAAGCCTTCCTTCGGTTCCACGATCCCGAAGTTTCCGACGATCGGTTCCACAAGGACAGCAGCGATTTGATCTCCCCATTTTTCCATCGCTTCTTTAAACGGCTCGATGTCATTGAATGGAACAGTGATGACTTCCTGCGCGATGCTTTTCGGAACCCCTGCAGAATCCGGCGTTCCCAGGGTAGACGGACCAGAACCGGCTGCAACTAGTACCAGATCAGAGTGGCCATGGTAACAGCCCGCGAACTTGATGACTTTGTCTTTCCCTGTATAGGCTCTTGCCACACGGATCGTGGTCATCACGGCTTCGGTACCTGAATTGACGAAGCGGACTTTGTCCATGTAAGGCATGGCTTCTTTGATCATTTTCGCAAATTTCACTTCGTGGCGGGTAGGAGTTCCATAAAGGACACCGTTTTCCGCCGCTCTTGTGATCGCTTCGGTGATATGAGGGTGGGCATGTCCCGTGATGATGGGACCGTATGCAGCCAGATAATCGATATATTTGTTCCCGTCCACGTCCCAGAAATATGCGCCTTTTCCTCTTTCCATGGCAACAGGTGATCCGCCGCCAACTGCTTTATAGGAGCGGGATGGGCTGTTCACGCCTCCGACTATATGCTCCAATGCTTCTGTATGTAAAGTTTCTGATTCAGTGAATTTCATATTTTCCTCCCGGTTAATGTGTATTTGTCTATGAACCACCCTTCTATTGTAGTACGGTCTTTTCCACTTTAGCAAATAGGGAGTCGATGGGTACACTAAATTTCAAGCAGACTGTTCAAAGAGAATCAGCCTACTGTGGTACACTATTCTTTGTTTCTAAAAGACAAACCTATTTTAAAAGAATGTAGGAGGACGCAAGATGAACGCAATTGAAGTGAAGCATTTGCGTAAAGAATTCAAGGCTTTTTCCAGTCGATCAGGGCTGAAGGGTGCTTTCAGGGATTTATTTACGCGTAATTATAAAGTCGTTCCGGCGGTGAACGATATTTCATTTAATGTGAAACAGGGTGAGATGGTCGGTTATATTGGTGAAAATGGGGCCGGGAAGTCGACCACCATCAAAATGCTGACCGGGATCCTGACTCCGACCGGGGGAGAGTTAACCGTCAATGGGATGAATCCCCATAGGGACCGGGAAAAGTTCGTACAGACGATCGGTGTCGTATTCGGCCAGCGTTCCCAGCTCTGGTGGGATATTGCCGTGCAGGAGTCCTTTCAACTGCTGAAAAAGGTGTATAAAGTGCCGGATCAACAATACAAGGAGCATATGGGTCATGTGATTGACACACTGGATATCGCTCCGCTCCTGGACAAACCTGTCCGTAAATTATCCCTTGGACAGCGGATGCGGTGTGAACTCGCCGCCGCACTTGTTCATAATCCATCACTTCTCTTCCTGGATGAACCGACAATCGGATTGGATGTCCTCGTAAAATTGAAAATCCGTCAGTTCTTAAAGGAAATCAATGAGAAATACAACACAACCATTTTACTTACGACCCACGATTTATCCGATATCGAAGCGCTGTGTGAACGGGTCGTGATGCTCGATGAAGGGAAGATCATTTACGATGGTGAACTGAGTCGGCTGAAAGAAAACTGGGGAGATCAGAAAGAGGTCGTTTTTCAGTTCCTGGATGAAACCTCTCTGTCTGCTTTATCCGCTCTTACTAAAAACCAGAACATCTCTTGGAGTTTTGATGAGAAAAAGCAATCCTACGCTGCGATAACAGATGCCGATGAAGAAGTCATCTCACAGCTCATTACAGATGTCGTGGCAAACTTCAAAGTGAAAGATATGAAGATAGAAGAAACGACTACTGAGGAAATCATCCGAAACATCTATGAAAAAGGGGCTGTGACAAGTTGAGTGGTGAAAAACAAGCTGTGAGTCTGCTCGTGTGCGGGGTGAAGGATCATGGCTAAGTATATCGAAATGATTCGCATCCGATTTCTGATGATGCTTGCCTACCGCACAAATTATTATAGTGGAATCTTGATTTACAGTATTAATATCGGTGCGTACTATTTCCTGTGGCAGGCCATTTATGGTGGAAAGCAGGATATTGAAGGATTATCAATCATTCAGATGACGACCTATGTGGCCGTATCGTGGATGGCCAGGGCATTTTATTTTAATAATATCGATCGTGAAATTGCGCAGGAAATCAAAGAGGGGAAAGTGGCCGTTGAATTCATCAGGCCATATAACTATCTCGGCATGAAGACGATGCAGGGACTGGGAGAGGGAATCTTCCGTTTGGTGTTTTTCTCGTTTCCGGGGATGATCATCGTAAGCCTGATTTTCCCGCTTCAAATCGGGACAGGCTTTGACACGATCGGATTATTCGCCATTTCGATCCTTTTCAGTTTCATCATCAATACCCAAATCAATTTGCTGACAGGGATCACAACCTTTTTCTTATTTAATAACGACGGTCTCATCAGGGCCAAACGGGTCGTCATCGATTTATTCTCGGGACTCCTTCTTCCGATTCACTTTTTCCCCCTGTGGGCCCAAAATGTGATGGAGTATCTGCCCTTTCAAAGCATCAGTTATGTCCCGAGCATGATTTTCACCAATGGCTTTTCCACGTCGGAAGCCTTCAATGCAATCATGATGCAGGGCCTTTGGTCGCTGCTTCTCCTTATACCGATTAAAGTGCTTTGGGTCATGGCAAAAAAACAAATGATCATACAGGGAGGGTGACCGATGTTTTATGTGAAGATGTTTTTTCAATATGTCGCCCAATACATGAAGATCAGGTTGCAGTACCGGGCCGATCTGATTGTCGAGATATTATCCGATTTACTATTTCAAGCTGTCAATCTTGTATTCATCCTTGTTGTTTTCGGTCACACGCAGCTGTTGAGCGGATGGACAAGGGATGAAATTATATTTATCTATGGATTTTTCCTTGTACCGTTCGCCCTGTTCAGTTCCTTCTTCAATATCTGGGACTTTAACGACCGGTATGTAGTGAAGGGTGAGTTCGACCGGATCCTGACGAGGCCCATCCACAGTTTATTTCAAGTGATATTGGAGCGGATGGAGCTGGAGTCCCTTTTTGGCGTCATCACGGGAATGGCCGTCATGTACTACGCAGGTGGGAGGCTTGATATCACCTTCGAATGGTATGAGCCGGTTCTATTCATCGTTTTTGTCCTGGGGGGAGCCCTCGTCTATGCAGGGATCTTCATTGCTCTTGCAAGCATTGCGTTCTGGTCGGATGCGAAAACGTCCATCATGCCGATGATGTACAATATCGGAAACTATGGAAGATATCCGGTCGATATTTACAATAGCGTCATCCGGTTTGTACTGACCTGGATCCTTCCTTTTGCGTTCGTTGGCGTATATCCATCCGCCTTTTTCCTTGAAAAGACGGAATGGTATTCGTATTCGTTCCTGACTCCATTTGTCGGAATCGGTTTTTTCATTTTTTCCATCTTCCTTTGGAATGAAGGCGTGAAACGGTACAGGGGAGCAGGTAACTAGAATGATTTCACGATGAAAAGCGTACATATACTAAGACAAGCAGAAAAAAGAGGGTATGTACATGCTTTATATCATTGGATTTTTCATTCTTTTTTGCATGGTCATGAGTCTGCGGGCATTATTTTATCCTTCACGATGGAAAGAACACCATGTTTCCCTTCATCATTTTCTCTTTTTGGGAATGTGCTATATCACGATCATGATCGGGTTCGGGTTATTATTCATGCTCCTTGAGATCGAGGGCATCCAGATTCTAGTCGAGGCGGGGAGACCACTTTCCGGAGACTTCCTCGATCATTTTTTTACTACGATGTATTTCAGCGGCATTACCCTCTTCTCAGTGGGGTATGGAGATGTAACCCCTGTTGGGATCGGGAGAGGGATCGCCCTTATCGAGTCCTGGCTCGGCTATACGATTCCGGCAGCCTTTGTCGTGAAGTCCTTTTTACACTATGAGAACAAGTAGCGTATGGTTTGAGTTTTTCCCTCCTATTGGGTACGCTAAAGTCAGAACGATAACCATTAGGAGGGGAAGATGTATGACAGTTGGTCAAAAAGCACCTGAATTCGAATTACTGGCAAGCAATGGAGAAAAGGTGAAGCTATCTGATTATCAAGGAAAAAACGTGGTCCTTTATTTTTATCCGAAGGACATGACACCAGGGTGTACAACAGAAGCGTGTGATTTCAGGGATCAGCATGAGAACTTTGAAGATCTTGATGCCGTCATCCTTGGGGTGAGTCCGGATCCCGTCGATAAACATGAGAAATTCGTGGACAAGCATGGACTCCCGTTCCTCCTGCTTGTGGATGAAGATCATAAAGTGGCAGAGGAATACGGAGTGTGGAAGCTGAAGAAAAACTTCGGGAAAGAATACATGGGAATCGAGCGTTCCACCTTCATCATTGATAAAGAAGGGAACCTCTCCAAGGAATGGCGGAAGGTGAAAGTGAAGGGGCATGTCGAAGAAGCTCTTCAATATATACAAGAAAACCTTTCCTAAGCCTATTTTACAGCCTATTTTATCGGGTTTGAGGCTTTTGTCCATTCACAAAAGCTGTAAGGACATATAGTAAGAGTAGGGCAACCTCCTCAAATAAGTCAGTCTCATCCGTGTAGCAGGATCGACCAGGTCGATCCTCTTTTTTTATGCTCATGGGGATGCTCGAAACTAGGGAGAACCCTCTCCTATATGGTAAAATAATGGGCAATAGGGATGGGAGGCAACTACATGAAAATCATCTTTACATTTCAACCTAAAGAAGAATTCGTCTCAGATTTAACGAATAGCTTCCCTGGGGTTGAGTTCCTTTTTTATAAAAAAATCAACCAAGCGGAAAGTGAGCTTCCCGATGCGGAAGTGATCGTTACGATGGGGGAAGATTTAACGAGTGATCATATTGAAAGAAGCAAGAAATGCAAATGGATCATGGTCACTTCGGCGGGACTCGAAAAAATGCCGTTTGAAGCAATCAAAAGAAGGGGGATCCTTGTCACCAATGCAAGGGGAATCCACAAGATCCCCATGGCAGAGTTCACGATCGGCTTGATGCTTCAGCATGCAAAACAGCTTCAATCAGTATGGGAGCAGGAGAAAGATGCCGTGTGGAGCAGAAGGTTACCTACCACTGAACTTCATGAAGCATCTCTCCTTATTCTTGGAGCGGGAGCCATTGGAGGGGAAATCGCCCGACTGGCAAAGGCATTTCAAATGAACGTAAGTGGAGTGAATTCCACCGGCTCACCCGGAAAGCATTTTGACAGCATGTTCACCTTGGAGACCTTCATGGATCAGCTCCCCGAAGCCGATTACATTGTTTCTGTGCTTCCAAGTACAAACCGGACAAAGAGAATACTGGACGTTGATCATTTTGAACAGATGAAGGAGTCTGCTGTATTCATCAATATTGGCCGGGGTGACCTTGTTGAAGAATCCGTCCTTCTTGAAGTAACAGAAAAGAAGTTGATTCAACATATGTATCTGGATGTATTTGATCAAGAGCCGTTAGCTGAACATCATCCTTTTTGGAAAACGGAAGGCATCACGGTGACACCTCACCTTTCAAGCATTACAAAAAAGTACATGCCAAGGGCACTTGAAATCTTTAAAAAGAATTTATCTACATATAGTAATAAGAGGGATAACTTTATTAACGTGATTGATGCAGAGAGGGGTTATTAATATGAAAATTTATACGAAATCTGGAGACAAAGGGACGACTTCCCTGGTTTATGGAACCCGCGTATCGAAAAAGGATCAACGTGTGGAGGCCTACGGAACCTGCGATGAAGCGAACTCCATGATAGGTCTTGGTCTAAGTTATATCAAGGCTGAATACTTTGATGGTAAAGAAGAATTCGAAGAGTTTCTTCACAAGGTGCAAACGATCCTTTTCCATGTCGGGGCAGAACTTGCTACTCCCGCTGGAAAAGAAGTGAAATGGAAGCTTGATGAAACACATATCAAGGAATTGGAAGATCAAATCGATAGGATGGACGGATCTCTCACACCTCTACGAAACTTCATCCTTCCCGGTGGTCAACCGGCCGGTGCCGCCCTGCATACAGCAAGAACGATTGTCAGGAGAGCTGAAAGAGAAGCTGTAGGAATTGATGAAGACATCAATCCATTAGTCCTTTCGTATCTGAACCGGCTTTCTGACTACCTCTTCGTAGCAGGCAGATACATCAACCAGCAGCTTGGTGAGCAGGAGAAAAACCTCCACGAGTAGCAGGGTGAAAGATTGACAAAATGGACGGTTGATTAGTACACTATTTATAAAGATTATAAAATAATAATTCTTATGAAAAGAGGTGCATGACGATGTCTGAAGAAGGACAATTGAAAGAAGCGATTTCGACATTGAAGGAAACGGGAGTCCGTATCACTCCTCAACGTCATGCGATATTAGAGTATCTCATTGATTCAATGGCCCATCCAACTGCCGATGACATATATAAAGCGCTCGAAGGGAAATTCCCTAACATGAGTGTGGCGACCGTTTATAATAATTTGCGTGTATTCCGTGAAGTAGGTTTAGTGAAAGAACTGACATACGGGGATGCCTCCAGTCGCTTTGACTTTGTGACGACCGATCATTATCATGTCATTTGCGATGGCTGCGGTAAAATCGTAGACTTTCATTACCCTGGACTTGATGAAGTGGAACAACTGGCTTCCCATGTCACGGGATTCAAGGTGAACAACCATCGTATGGAAATTTACGGCACGTGCTCTGACTGTTCTGTTAAGGAGACACATTAGAGAAGAATGGTTCTAATTAGAACCATTCTTCTTTTATTTTAGGCATCAAAAAAGACCTTCCGTTGAAGGTCTTTTCTCATTCAGCTTTATCTTTTCCTTTTATTATAGTCCTCATCGAATTCTTCCCCTTCAAGGTTCGGGTCAAGAGTCAGGGGCTCGTTACAATACATGCACATATCTACACGCCCAAGGACCTTGGTGACCTTACCGCAATTGGGGCATGTCACCTGTACGGCCTTCGTCGACAGCATCCCGATCCAGAAGTAGACAACCGTACTTCCGATGATTCCCAGAAAACCCAGTAGCATGAATGTTGTCATAACCCACGGATGTTCTCTAAAATATATACCGACGTACATAATGATAAATCCGATGAAAACTAAACTTAAGGCAAACGTACGGATTTTATTGATCTTACTTGAATATTTCTTAGCCATTTGTTTGTCCCTCCTAAAAAAATACTATACCATATTTGTTGGTAGTAGAGGGATGCGAAACCATTTTGTCGAAAAATGACTATATTCAGAGAAGGAAATCCCCTTTGAATGTCGAAATAGTAACCAACCAATGAGTGATGTGGAGGAGTATGAAATGGAAGACATTTTACGACCGTTATACCAAGAGCGTACAAGTCACCCCAATACTTTAGGAGCGCTTCTAATAGAACAAAGCAAGAAATCAAGTCCCTTGACCGATACCTTTGATATCGTCCTGTTCCTGATTGTGAAGGAAGCGGAAGAGCCTGTGTTCATCAAGCATTATTCTTATAAAGAACAAAAGGCAGCATTACATATCGTGACAGAAGCCAAGCTGAATGAGTGGATCTTACTCGGATCAAACCGGAAAGTGATCGATTGGCTATTCAATGGGAAAGTCCTGTTTGACCGCAACGAGTTTATCCAGAATCTTAAAACCGAGTTGCGAGACTTTCCTTTCTATGGCAGAAAGATCAAAATGGGCATGGAATTTGCCAAATTGATCCGCCGGTATATGGACGGTAAAGAATTCTTTGAAAGCAAACATTATTTGGATGCATACAATCACATCGTCCACTCTTTGCATCATTTAGCGCGACTGGCGGTTATTGAAAACGGGTTCCACCCTGAGGTAACCGTATGGAACCAGGTCAAGCAAATAGAACCTGAGATTTATAAACTGTATGAAGAGCTCGTTACCAGTGATGAAGAAATCGATAAACGGCTGGAGCTCCTGTTCCTGGCAAGTGAGTTCCTCAT